>JAKOUW010000240.1 GCA_029782365.1 Chloroflexota bacterium | reverse complement strand
GGTCGTAGCTCAGGCTGGTTACGCACAGCCGGGCGTCGGTCTGCGTCTTGAGGTTGCCCAGCGCATCGTAGCCGTACTGCCAGTAGCCCAGATCCGGGTCGTTCACGTTCAGCTTGCGCCCCGCCAGGTCATATACCAGGTGGGTCGTTCCCAGCAGGCTGCCGCTCACGCCGTCTTTCTGGTACACATCGGTCATGCGGTTGGCGGCGTCATACACATACGCCGTCCACGGCCCGCTCGGCGGGTGCACTTCGCTCGTCCGCCCCCAGATATCCTGCGTGCTGCGTGTCTGCTGGCCGTTGGCGTCGCTGACAATGGTCTGGGTCAGGCTGTAGGTGTAGACAATCGTCGCCCCGTCCGTCCCGATCTTCTTCCACAGCCGCCCAAATTCGTCATACTGGCTCTCCACCCCCGGCTGGCTGCTGTCCGGCTGGAAAACGCCCCCGCTGCGCAGGTACGGCACGCTTTGCCTGACCACTCTCCCGGCGGCATCGTACACCGTGTCCACCAGGATGTACACTGAAGCGCCGCTTTGCGTGCCGCTGTAGGTCTGCGTCTCCAGCAGCCGCCCCAGCCCATCGTAATATTTGCGCACTTTCAGGTATTGGCTGCTGTCGATCTTCTGCCAGGCTTCCGTCCAGAAGCGCGCCGGCTCGTCATGGTAGGTCATGCTCATGGCTGGCGTGGCGCCGATGTCTCCCGGCCGGTAGGTGCGGGTCAGCCGCCCATAGTTGTCGTAGCTGCCCGAGCTGGCAGCCCCGGTGGTGGCGGTGTACACCAGCGGCGCGCCCAACCGGTAGTCGTACTTCGTGTAGCTCGCCTGTCCCAGGGCGTTGGTGCTCTGCAGTGGATAGGTGTGGTAGACGGCGTCGAAGATGGTCTGGCTGGTTTGCGGGTTGAGGTAAGCAAGCTGGTTGTAGGCGCCTTCGTCCGTGTAGGTGGTGACCGCCGTGCGGTTGCCCCACTGGTCGTTGGTGTAGCTCACGTCCTGGAAGCGCTGGTCGCCTGGCGCACAGGCCGGGTTGAGGCAGCTCAGCAGGCTGCGCTCGCCGGTCAGCTTGCCCACGGCCGGCGCCGTGGTGTAGCTGGCGGACCCATCGTACAGGTACCAGTGAGCGCTGGTCAGTGTGGCGGTTACCTGGCTGCTCTGGCAGGCGCCGTTGGTCGCGTTGGCGCCGCAGGCGTAGCTGGTCTGCATGGCTGGCAGACCCACCAGGTACACGCTGTTGGTCAGCGGGTTGGGGCTGGGGAAGTATTGGGTGCTCTGCAGGCGGTAATCCACCCAATGCTGCCCGTCCCAGCTCTCGTCCAGGCTGTCGGTCAGGCTGCCGTACTGCGCGCCTCCCTGTCTGCTCGCTTCGTAATACATCCGTGACCGCTTTTGCTGCCAGTACACCCCGTCGAAGGCCAGGCTGGTGGTGGAGATCGGCCGCGTCCAGCTCACGCTCTGGTCTTTGTAATCCGGTTTGCCGGCGGCCAGGGGGTGCAGCGGCGCCAGGTCGGGGATGGCTCCCCCGGCAAAGCCGTCGTAATATACGCTGGCGCTGAAGGCGCTCAGGCTCAGGGTGCGCACCTGGTTCTCGCTGTAGGCATCCAGCCACAGGTTCAAGCTCTTGGCTTGCGCCAGCAGCGACCAGCTCAGGTTTTGCTCCATGCTGCGCTGGTAGCGCGCCAGGTAGTTGGGGTTGTCGCGCTGCCACACCAGCGCCTGGTAGGGCTGCCCGCTGCCGTTCAGCAGGATCAACAGCACATACCAGGCGTCTCTCTGCAGCGCACTGTTCGAGAACAGCAGGCGGTCGGTGGGATAACAGCTTGTCCCCTGGCAGTAGCTGCCGTACAATTTCCCATCGTTGTACAGGCTGACGCCGAAGCGCCGGTAGCCGCTGCCCGCGCCGCTCTCCACCGCCAGGGTAGCCTGGCCGCTGGCCCCCTGCCCCAGGCGGAACTGCGCCAGCACGGCTTCTCCATCGTTCAGCGTCTTGACCGGCCGGTACAGGCTGGTCCACGCAGCGTCCACACTGCTGATCTTCAAGGCGATGTCGCCGGTCACCCGCTCGCCCAGCGGCTGCTGCCCAACGTAACCCCAGCCGGCGCTGTAGCTGCTCCACGCCGCACTGTTGAAGGGCTCGCTGTCCGAGCGTTTGCTCAGCAGGCTGGCCGCCGCCCGCCCGCGCCGGTTGTCGTCCTGGTAATAAAACGTGGCGCTGGTCAGCCCGTCTGGCCCGCTTTCTTCCGCCATGGCGCTGCCGCGGTATTCGGCGTAGGCCGGGTTGTAGCGCTCGTCCGGGCTGGTGCCTGCCGCCGCCTGCGAATGAACGGCGTCGTTCGTGGCGCCGTCGTCGTAGGCGTAGGAGTAGCTGGAAGTGGGGTTGGGGCTCTGGGTGGTGTCCACCAGGCTGCGCCCCGCCACCCGGTAGCGGCTGAGCAGCGGCGTGACTTTGTAGCGGTACAGGCGGCAGGTCTGCGTGCAGTACACCAGCGGCGAGACCTGCCTGGCATCCAGCGGCGCTTTGAGGTAGCTGGTGACGGTGTAGTATTGGGTCATGCTCACGCTGACCAGGTCGCCGTACAGATGCAGGCTCACACCGCTGTCCAGCCCCACTTTGACCTGCCCCGTCCCCTGCACATAGGCCTCCAGGCGGTATTCGCCCCCTGGCTGGAAGTAGCTGCTCAGGCTGCTGAAGGTGGAAGTCCAAATTGACAGGTAGGCTTCGCCCGGGCCAAAGCCTTGAAAGCCAGGATACAGGTTCCAATTCAACGGCTCGCTGCCCTCCAGCTCGTACCAGGGGTCGCTTTCGTAGCTGAAGTTGGCCTGCCCGCCGTAGCCGTTCTCGCCGCGCGTCAGGTGCAGTCCGTCGGCATAAGTAAATGTGACTGCCGGCAGATGGTTGGCGCCATCCTGACCGTATTCGCTGATGCTCTGCAGGGTGTAGCTGTATCCGCCCGCCGGCCAGGGGTTGTTCGGGAACAGGTTCTGGTAGCCAAAGCGGTATTCACGCACCAGCCGCTCGTCGCCGTCGTTCACCACGCCGTTCGGGTTTTGCCACACCTGCACTTTTTGCAGGCGCTGCCGCTGGTAGAAGACGTACGAATAGCGGTTGTTGTACCAGGCGCTGTCGTAATCGCTGCGCGCTTCGTTGACGAATTGGACGTAGTACAGGTTGCCCGGGTAGTAGATATACGCCGGGTAGACTGCCAGGCTGGTGCGGGCGTCGTATCCCAGGTTGCCGTAGTTGCGCGTTTCGACATCTTCCTGGTAGTAGTAATTGAGCGGCTGCCCGTAAACGTTGTACTGCTGCAGCAGCATCCACTGCCAGGTTTGCATCTGGACGTACCCGGAAGCGCAGGCGCTGCGGTAAGTGGGGTAGAGCTCGTGGCCGCGGTAGGTGTTGGGCTGGAAGGCAGCCTCGCTGCCGAAGACGTACACGTTGCCGCTCTTGTCCCACACTTTCCAATAGGAATCATCCCAATCGTAGGCGTCGGGATGCGCATGGCGGTGGTAGCGCCGGATGCGCCAGAACGACTCTTCGGCGCTGCGGTAGTCGATGGTGTCGACGTTGTTATCCGTGTCGGGGATGCGCAGGAGCTGCATGCTCTGCCCGCCTGCGTTCAGGCTGAAGGTGTCATCGCCGTCCGTGCCCGGGTAGTTGGCGTCATTGGCTTTGTAATCCCGGTCGTCCTGGCAGTCGCCGCTGCCGTAGTAGTCGCGCGTGCCGTGCTGCGAGCGCTGGATGGAGCTCACTTCCATGTTCCAGCCCAGCCCGACGAAGGAGGCCTGGGTGCGCGGGGTGGCGCTGTCGGCGGATTGGCTGTTGTAGCTCAGCGACAGGCTGGGCTGTAAGCCGCCCGGCCCAGCCGGCAGGCTGAAGGCGTAGCTGTAGCTGGCCGATCCGGTAAACGCAGACACCTGGAAGCCGGCCAGCGACGGCAGGCGGACAGCTTCCCAGTTCTGCGCCTGGTAGTCGAACAGGGTCAGGTGATCGGAGCGGGCGCTCAGCGTGTGCTGCCGGGTGTCCACCTGGGAGGGCAGGGCCACCCAGCTTTGCAGCTTTTCATCGTAATAGAACAGGGCCAGGGCGCTCTCGTCGCCCTGGATTTCACCCGCCGCATAGGTGACGGTGATGGTGATGGGTTGGGTGAAATGCGTCACCGCCAGCGGCGCGCCGTCTTTGCCGCCGCCCTGCAGCTCGGCCACGATTTCGAATGGCTGCGCGCTCAGGTAATACCCGGCGTTGGCTTTGGACGATGGCGGGCGGATGCTCACGGCCAGCGGGCTGAGGTCGCTCATCCCGGCAGCCGCCTGCGCCGGGATGGATACGCTGACAGCGCCGTCCATCCCGAAGGCCGTTCCGCCCGCCGCTCCCAGCAAAGTCTGGTCTGCCGCAGCCAGGCTCAGGGTGGCGCGCGCCAGTTCCTGGTCTTGGAGGTAGAGGGCTGCCTCGATGAGCAGCGCTCCCCCGGCATCTTTCTCTGCCAGGAGGTCGATCTGCCCGCTGGGAGAGGCCAGGCTCTTGACCTGCAGGCGGCCGCTCAGGGGGTCGTACCCGTCCAGCAGGGCGTCTTGCGGGCTGAGACCCGGGGGCAGGTGGATTTCCAGCCAGGCGCCTGCCAGGTCGGGCAGACCGGTGATATTCCAGGCCAGGCTCAACCCCCCGCCGGGCGCCACGAAAGCCGGGCTGGCGCTCAGGCTCAGCGACGGCGCTGCGGGTTGGGTGGGCGCCGGGGCGGGCGTGGGCGTCGTCTCGACTGCCAGGGTGGGGGTGATCGTCACCGAGGCCGTGGGCGTCGCTGTCGGTGTGGCGGAGGGGGTGCCGGTAGGGGTTTCGCTGGGTTGGACGATGGCGGTCGGCTCCGCCGCTGCCTCAGCAGGCCGGACAGACGGCGGCAGGTTGAGGCTGTTCAAAAGAATGGCGATGAAGATGAGGAAACGAATCTGGCGCTGCATGATTTTCCTCCCTGGGCGGATTTTTATGGCAATTTTCTTTCTTTTCATTGTACATTTTTTTTTTTTTTTCGGTTTCAAGTGACATTTGTCATGTCTTTTTGCTTTTTCCGGCATGTACAGTCGTGCGCTTACCTGCCGGCAAATTGCTTCCCCCAACGCTCGTTTTCAGCGGCGCGCAGGCGCATTCGGGGTATAATCGCCCGAATGCGGTGTTTATTCTTCAGCCCGCCCGGTGGAGGAGCCATGCTTGACCCCAATCCGAACAAACGCACACAGCCCTGGCCGGCCCTGGCGCTCGCCGCGGCCGGCGCCCTGGTCTGCCTGGTCACTACCTATATCGTGTGGCGAGGCATCGCCCAAAACCAGTCCATGTGGCCCTTGCCCGGGCTGTATCTGCTCGAGACGGACATCCTGGCGACCCTGCCCCTGGCCGGCATGCTGGGCAGGCTGGCCTTCAAAAACAACCTGGCCTGGGCCTGCGCCGGCGCGCTGACCGGTTTCTGCCTGCTGGGCGCCTGGTCGGTGGGTTTTTTCTACCTGCCGGTCGCCCTCCTGCTGGCGCTCAGCGGGCTGGCAGCCGGATTGGCCGAGCATAAAAATCTGCTACCCGGATTGGTATTCTTCCTGGCGGCGAGCGCTGTGCAGGCGGCGCTGATGCTTACCGTCATCTCTTTCATTTAAGAATTCTTTTCATCCGGACGGATCATGGTCACCTCTACCCAACCTTCTGCTGGCAAGGCCAGCGCGTACGCCGCTGATATCGCCAATGTGCACGAAGTCGCCCTGCAGGGCCTGGCGGACCTGGCTTTCTGGCAAGAACGCCTGCAGGCGCACGGCCTTGCTCCCAGCGCCGTACAGGGGCAGGCCAGCCTGCTGGTCGGCGCCACGGCGGCGAGCTATTACGGCTGGCCCTTTCGCGAGCTGACCATCACGGTTGCCGCCGCGCCGCCCGCCGGCCCGGCCGGCTTCTTCCTGGCGTCAGCCTTCAACTCGTCGGCGGCCTTTGCCTGGGTCGAACGGCAAATTTTTCGCACGCCCTACCGGCCGGCGCGCATCGATTTGCAGACCGCCCCGCCGCCACGCTTGAGCCTGGCCCGCGCCGGCAGCCCGCTGCTCTCGGCCGCCATGGCCGCGGCCCGGCCCCCGCAGGCCGAACAGGAGGAAGACTGGCAGGGACCGGTCTACCTGTCCGCAGGCAAATATTTCAACGCACGCCTGGCCGGCCTGACCCGCCTCTACCCGTTCACGCCCGGCGACCGGCTGGAGATCTGCCGCGGCGCGCTCCCCGCCCTGGATTGGCTGGCAGATTCACGCTTCACACCCACTGCCTGGCGCATTCGCGCCAGCGCCAGGCACGCCAGGTCGCCGACGTATTCCCGCTAGGCGGCCTGCGATGAGCCAGATCTCTTCCCCCGCAGGCGCGCCGCGCACCCTGGAATCCAAGTGGCGCGTGCTGATCACCGTGATGTTCGGCATTTTCATGATCATCCTGGATTCCACCATCGTCAACATCGCTTTCCCCACCCTGCGCCGCGAATTCAACGCCAGCCTGGCCGAGGCGCAGTGGGTGCTCAGCGTTTATGTGCTGGCGCTGGGGGTGACCACGCCAATCTCCGGTTTCCTGGCCGACCGCTTCGGCATCAAGCGCATCTACCTGCTGGGACTGGCGCTCTTCACATTCGGCTCACTGCTGTGCGGCCTGGCGCCTTCCCTGGGCCTGCTGGTAGCCGCCCGCGCCCTGCAGGGCTTCGGCGGCGGGCTGGCTCAGCCGCTGGGGCCGGCCCAGCTTTACCGGGCTTTTCCACCCAAAGAGCAGGGCACGGCGCTGGGCATCTTCGGCCTGGCGCTGGTGGCGGCCCCGGCGCTGGGTCCGATCCTGGGCGGCTGGCTGGTGGACTTACAGATCTGGCGGGCGATTTTCTTTGTCAATGTGCCGATCGGCGTGATCGGCGTTTTGCTTGGCACCGGTTTCCTGCCCGATCACCGCATCGACCGCCGCCCGATCTTCGACCCGCTGGGTCTGGCAACGGCCGTGATCGGTTTTGGCTCCCTGCTCTACGCCGCCACCGCCGTGGAAACCAACGGCTGGTCGGACCCGCTGACGGTGACCGCCCTGCTGACCGGGCTGGTCTTCGTCGTGATCTCCGCCTACGTGGAGATCAAAGTGGCCAAAGAACCAATGCTCAACCTGAGCCTGTTCGGCAACCGCACTTTCCTGAATGCCACCCTGGTCGGCTATGTAGCCACCGTGGCGTTGTTCGGCGCCGAGTTTATGATGCCGGTCTATCTGCAGGCCTTCCGCGGCCGCACAGCCCTGGAAACGGGCGTGATCCTGCTGGCGGTGGCAGCCACCTCGGCGGTCGCCACGCCGCTCGCCGGCTGGCTGTTCGACCGCATCGGGCCGCGCCTCAATGTGGTGGTCGGCTTCGCCATCTTATGCGTGAACACCTGGCAGTTGGCGCAGATCGAAGGCAGCACGCCGCTCAACTGGATCGTTTTTCTGCTGGCGCTGCGCGGCCTGGCGGTCGGCCTGACCCTGCAAACCACCTTTACCACCGCCCTGAGCAGCATTGCCGTGCCTATGCTGCCGCGCGGCTCCTCGCTTCTGAACAGCACGCGCTTCGTGGTGCAGGCCATCTCGGTCGCCATCCTGGCTACGGTGATCAGCTCAGCCGTCTCGCCGCAGGTGCAGGCCCAATTGTCGCGGGCGCAGGAGGCGCAGACCGCCAGCGGCCCGGCTTTCGGCGTGTGCGAGACGCCCGGCGTCAGGCCGGAAGATAACCTGCCGCCTGGCGCCCAGGAACAGCTTGCCGGCCTGGGCAGCCAGCAGGCCGCCGCGGCGCGCGCCAACCTCCTGGCCGGCCTGCAGCGCGCCTGCACGGAAAATATAAACGGTTTCGAAGCCGCTTACCTGCTCACGTTCTACGCCTCGGTGGTCGCGCTGGTGATGAGCCTGTTCTTCCCCGGCTGGCCGGGTAAGTGGGAAGGGCGCGGTTCGATGCAGTCAGCTCCGCCAGCCGGGCATTAGGAGAACTTTATGGGAGATTACAACCGCAGCAGCAGGATTTGCAGTTTGAATCAGCTCAGGCCCGAGCTGGCGCAGGCCGTGCGCGTCTACTGGCAGCAGCATGAGATGAACGATCTGGAACTGCAGGTCAGCCTGTGCTGTGAAACCACCTCGGAGAAGAAAAAGAAAGGCTTTTTCGCCTCATTTGGTTCATCCGATCCAGACCCAGTGCACTACACCGCGGCGCTCATCACGCCAGCCTGGCTGTTTTGGGCGCGCAGCGGGGCAAAGTACGGCACAGCAGTGATGGCCGCCCGCTGGCGCGACATCCAGGTTTCGAAGTTTGCTTCCAGCTTGATGAGCGACAGCGGCCTGACGGTGAGCGGGCTGTTCGCTGGTTCTGCGGAACAGGCTTCTGCCTTCATCGGCCTGGGTGAGGATGCCGCCGGCCAGCAGTTTGCCGCTGCTGCGCACGCTGCGGCACAGAGCGCCAACCGCTAATCCGTTTCGATCTCCACCAGCGGCTGATCACGGTTGACCTGCTGACCGATCTCGACCAGCAGGCGCGCCACGCGGCCGGCGGCCGGGGCCTGGATGCGGATTTCCATTTTCATGGCTTCCAGCACCAAAAGCGTCTGGCCGCGCTCACAGGCCTGGCCCGGCTGGGCCTGGATGGCGCGCACCTGGGCGGGCAGCGGGGCGCGCAGCACCTCGCCGGCCGCGGCTGCAGCCCCAACCCCGCTGGCCGCGCGGCTGCGCCCGGCGCGGCGGGCGTCCACCGCCGGTTTTTCGAGCAGGTACACCTGGCCGCGGCAGGCGGTCCACAGGCGCTCGCCATCCGCTGCCCAAAAGACAGTTTCCTGCCGCCCCTCCAGGCTGAGTATGATAACACCCGCCCGGTGATCCACCACCGCCAACAGTGTGCGCTGCCCATCTTTCTCTGCCTGCCACGCCGAACCGGCGCGCTCCAGGCTGATGCGCTGCGGCGCTGCTCCATACTGGCAGGCATATTCCATGCGCCCGGCAGTCTGCACAATGGGCCTGGCTGGCGCTGGCCGGTGGGCGGGCAGGCTTCCCGCCCACGGCGAAAAAGGGTCTGCAGTGGCAGGCGGCGCGGCCTGCCCGGCAGAGGCATCCAGCACGGATAGGGCGGCTGCGGCCAATACGGCCAGCGGCAGGGCAGGCTGCGCCAGGGACTGCCAGGCGGGCAGGTGTTCGTCCACCCAGGTGGTGTTCACCTGCCCGGCGGCAAACTCCGGGCTGGCGAGCAGGGCCAGTAAAAAAGCCTGGTTGGTGACCACGCCCAGCACAGCCAGCTGCTCCAGCGCGGCCTGCGCCCGGCGGATGGCGCTGGCACGGTCGGCAGCCGAGCAGACCAGCTTGGCGAGCAGGGCATCGTAATGGATGCTGACCTCATCGCCGGCGGCATAGCCGGCATCCAGGCGGATGCCCGGCCCTTCCGGCGCCTGCCACAGCAGCAGCTTGCCGGCGCCCGGCAAAAAGCCTCGCGCCGCATCCTCGGCGTACAGGCGGCACTCGACGGCGTGGCCGCGCGGCTGCAGATCAGCCTGCCGAAAAGGCAAAACCTCGCCGGCCGCGATGCGCACCTGCCACTGCACCAGGTCCAGCCCGCTCACCAGCTCGGTGACCGGGTGCTCGACCTGCAGGCGGGTGTTCATCTCCAGGAAGTAATACGCCCGGCTGGCCGGGTCGATGATGAACTCGACCGTACCGGCGTTGGTGTAGCCGGCGGCCCGGGCTGCCTGCACGGCGTCAGCGCCCATGCGCTGGCGCAGGTCTTCATCCAAAAGCGGCGAGGGGCTCTCCTCGATGATCTTCTGGTGGCGGCGCTGGACCGAGCATTCGCGTTCGAACAGGTGCAGCAAGTTGCCGTGCTGGTCGCCCAGCACCTGGAACTCGACATGATGCGCGCCGGGCAGGTACTTCTCCAGGATCAAACGCTGGTCGCCGAAGGCCGAGAGCGCCTCGCGGCGGGCGGAATCCAGGCTCTCGTGCAGCTGTTCCGCCTGCCAGACGACGCGCATGCCGCGCCCGCCGCCGCCGGCGGCAGCCTTGGCCAGCACGGGGTAGCCGATCTGCGCGGCAGCCTGCTCCAGCGATTGGTCGTCATCCGTTCCCTGGTAGCCGGGCACAACCGGCACACCGGCCGCCTGCATGCGCTCCCGCGCTGCGGCCTTGTCGCCCATGGCGCGGATGGCGGCGGGCGGCGGGCCGATGAACACCAGCCCGGCCTCCCGCACCGCCTGGGTAAAGGCGGCATTCTCGGAGAGGAAGCCGTAGCCAGGATGGATGGCCTGCGCGCCGCACTGCTGGGCCGCTTCAATCAGCCTGTCGCTGGATAAATACGACTGGCGCGCCGGCGCCGGGCCGATCTCCACGGCTTCATCCGCCAGGCGCACGTGCAGCGCATGGGCGTCGGCCTCGGAGTAGACCGCCACCCCCCGGATACCCAGCTCGCGGCAGGCGCGCAGGATGCGCACGGCGATCTCCCCTCGGTTGGCGACCAGGATCTTCTGGAACACGCCGGCCTACATGCGGAACACGCCGAAGCCGCCCGCCGGGCGTGGCGCGTTCAAGACCACCGAGAGCGCCAGCGCCAGCGTCTGGCGGGTCTCGAGCGGGTCGATCACCCCATCGTCCCACAGGCGGGCGGATGAATAATAGGGGTGCCCGGCGTGTTCGTACTCCTGCAGGGTGGGGCGCATAAAGGCCTCGGCTTCGTCTGCGGTGAGCTGGGGCTTGCTCTGGCGGGCAAGCTGTTCCTGCTTGACGGTCAGCAGGACATTGGCAGCCTGCTCGCCGCCCATCACGCTGATGCGGGCGTTCGGCCACATCCACAGGAAACGCGGGCCGTAAGCCCGCCCGGCCATGGCGTAGTTGCCCGCCCCAAACGAGCCGCCCACCACCACCGTCAGCTTGGGCACCGTGGCGTTGGCCACGGCATGCACCATCTTGGCGCCGTCTTTGGCGATGCCGCCCGCTTCGTATTCCTTGCCGACCATGAAGCCGGTGATGTTCTGCAGGAACAGCAGGGGGATGCCGCGCTGTTCGCACAGTTCGATGAAATGCGTGCCCTTCAAGGCGCTCTCGCGGAACAGCACGCCGTTGTTGCCCAGGATGCCGACGGGATAACCGTGCAGGCGGGCAAAGCCGCATACCAGGGTGGGGGCATAACGCGTCTTGAATTCGCGGAAGCGGCTGCCGTCCACCAGGCGGGCGATCAGCTCGCGCACATCGTAGGCCTCGCGGAAGGTGCTCGGCAGGATGCCGTAAAGCTCCTCGGCGGGGTAGAGCGGATCTTCGGGCGGGGTCACATCCAGCGCCTCCAGCAGGCTGGGACGGTTGGAGCGCCGCCGGGGCAGGCCAGCGACCAGGCTGCGCACGATCTCCAGGGCATGCGCATCGTCTTCGGCGTAGTGGTCGGCCACGCCTGACAGGCGGGTGTGCACATCCGCCCCGCCCAGCTCTTCCGCGCTGACATCTTCGCCGGTGGCGGCCTTGACCAGCGGCGGCCCGCCCAGGAAGATGGTGCCGGTGCCTTTGACGATCACGGCCTCGTCGCTCATGGCGGGCACATACGCCCCGCCGGCGGTGCACGAGCCCATCACCGCCGCAATCTGCGGGATGCCCAGGCTGCTCATACGCGCCTGGTTGTAGAAGATGCGCCCAAAATGGCCCACATCCGGGAATACCTCATCCTGCAGCGGCAGGAAAGCCCCGCCCGAATCGACCAGGTAGATGCATGGCAGGTAGTTTTCTTCGGCAATTTGCTGGGCGCGCAGGTGCTTTTTGACGGTCAGCGGGAAATACGAGCCGCCTTTGACCGTGGCATCGTTGGCCACGATCAATACCTCGCGGCCCTCCACCCGCCCGATGCCGGTGACGATGCCGGCACAGGGCGCCTGGTGGTCGTACATGCCATAGGCGGCCAGCGGCGAGAGCTCCAGGAACGGCGAGCCGGGGTCGAGCAGCAGGCGGATGCGCTCGCGCACGAACAGCTTTCCCTGGCTCTGGTGGCGCTCCTGGGCGCGTGGGCCGCCGCCCTGGCGCACCTGGGCCAGCTTTTCATGCAAATCAGCCGCCAGGCCGCGCTGGTGCTCGGCGTTGAGCGCGAACTGCGGGTTGTGAGGGTCAATCAGCGATTCGAGGGTATCCACGGCGTTTCACCTGGTCAATGCCGGTTCAGGGCATATCATAATGGATCTTCATCTGGATGTTTTCCGCCTTGGGTGAATCTTGCGGGGTGAGCGGCTGGACATAAATATAAAAAGAGTGCTTATCGCCCAACGTGTCCTGCCAGGCCCTGCCCGACAACAAAGCTGTCTGCCCGGGCTCGGCAGTTGTGCTGATCTTTTTCAGCTCCGGGTCCTTCAGCCAGATCTCGACCTTACCGGTTTGCACTGTGGCTGTCAGGTTGAAGGTGACGCTGCCCCCCTCCCAGAAGTCCTGGTCGTCAATCGTGTACCGGTAATACGCTTCGGTCAGGTTGGTGATGGTCACCTCGCAGTCGCCGGTGCGGTCGTACCCGCTGCAGTTCGACTGCACATCGGCCGAACCGCCTTTATCGCTGCAGGCAGCCAGTAAAATCGCAGCGAACAGAATGACGAAGATCTTTTTCATGGACGCTCCTGGCATGGCAATCAGCGCACAGTCTGTGCGCTACCTGGATTATAATGCCAAAGAACGTGCCTGGTGGACAAAGCGGCTCATGTGGGCATGTTTGCGCACCCGCCACACGCGGATGTCGCCGTAGCCCGCCTCGGTCAGCAGGGGCGAGATGTCCTGCTCGGATAGATAAACCGCCAGCGGGGCGAGGCGCACCAGGCGGGCCAGCGCGGCCTGCAGGGCGGCGCGGTTGCTTTCGGCCAGGGGGTCTTGCAGCAGGCGGCCGTAGGGCAGGTCGGTGACAACGGCGTCCGCCTGCAGAGTGCAGTCCAGGGCGTCGCCAGAAATCACCGTGCCCTGGTAGCCGAAATGGGCCAGGTTGCGGCGGCTCATGCCGGTCATCTTAAAATTGCGATCCATCCCCAGGGCAGCCGCGCCCACCGCCTGCGCCTCGAGCAAGATCGAGCCGCTGCCGCAGAAGGGGTCGAGAATCGTAAACCCGGCGCCGCCGGGCGGCGGGCAGACCAGGTTGACCAGGGCGCGCGCCAGCCGCGATGGCAGAGAGCTGGAGGTGCGGAAAGGCTTGGCATCGTGCTGATTGTAGGTGTGCGCACACTCGCTGAGGATTTCGCCAAACCACAGGCGGTTCTCCTGGGCCACCACCAGAAAACGGTGACGCGGCCGGCGCAGATCGGGGTACGTCTGGATGGCGTCTGCGGCGCTGACCACTGCCTGCTGTTTGGAGATGGCGCTGCCTGCGGCGAGAGGCAGAAAATCGATGTGGAAACCTTCTGCTTCGAATGCCGCGCGGCCTATTTGCTCTGCCAGCCCGGCCAGCGTGGCCGCTTCAGCGTAACAGCGCAGGCCGGCGCGCACGAAAGCGGCGCGCGGCACACCATCTACCCGCCTGCAGACCGCCACACCGTCGGCGTCGGGCAGGCCGCCAGTCAATTGAGCGCATTCCGCTGCCACCAGCTCATTGCCGGTCAGGCGGGCGCAGATGGCCCGCAGTTCATCCATGCGCGGCGATGTACTCTTCCACAATGCGCTCCAGGATGGAGAGGGGCGTGCTGCCGTTTTTCAAGACCACATTGTGAAACTCCCGCAGGCTGAAGCGGCTGCCCAGCGCCTGGCGAGCTTTGGCGCGCAGAGCCAGGATTTTTAGCTCGCCTACCTTGTAGGCGCAGGCCTGGCCCGGCATGACGATATAGCGTTCCACCTCGCTGACGATGCTCGCCAGCTCTGAGCCGGTGTGCTGGCACATGTAATCGATGGCCTGCTGGCGCGTCCAGCGCTTGTAGTGAATGCCGGTATCGACCACCAGGCGCACCGCCCGGAAAAGCTCGCTGTCCAGGCAGCCCAGCTCGCTGTATGGATCGTCTTTGTACAGGCCGATCTCGCGGCACAGCTTCTCGGCGTACAGCGCCCAACCCTCAGCGTAGGCGGTAAACGGCACCAGGCGGCGGAAGAACGGCACGCCGCGCAGCTCCTGGGCGATGGCCAGCTGGAAATGATGTCCGGGGATGCCCTCGTGGTACGAGAGTGTCTTCATGCCAAATTTCGCCACTTCTTTCATATCGCGCAGGTTGGCAAAGAAAATGCCCGGCCGGCCTCCGCCCATATCGGGCATCTGGTAATAGGCGCCGGCCGAGGTCTTTTCACGAAACTCCGGGACGCGCTCCACCTTCAAGCCGGCCTTGGGGCGCAAATCAAAAACGGAGTCCAGGCTGTTCGCCACATGGTCGAGGATCGCCTTGTACTCTGCCAGGGCAGCAGCGCGGCCTTCCGCTGTGTTAGGGAATAAAAAGCGCTCCTGGCTGGCGAACTCGCGCAGCTTTTGCGGTGGATAGGGCTCACCCGGGAACCCCAATCCGTCCAGGATAGCCTGCATTTCCTGTTCGATGCGCGCCACTTCCTGCAGGCCGGTCTGGTGGACCTCTTCGGGGGACAGGTCAGTGGTGGTGTTGTTGCGCAGGCAGTAGGCGTAATACGCCTCTCCGTCTGGCAGCTTCCACACGCCGTCGTCGTCGGTGGCTTTCTCTTCTAGCGGTCCGAAGTAGTTGATCAATTTCTGGTAAGCGGGGTAAACGGTGTGAATGATCTCGTTTTTCGCTTTGTTCAGCAAATCTGCCCGGGCAGTGTCATTCAGCTTGAGCTTGCCCAGCTTTTCCTGGAACACAGTGTAGAGAGGGTTCGTTTCGGCCGGCTGGCCGATGAAAGCAGTCATCTCGTCCAGCACGCGCTGGATGACAAAGCGCGGCGGCAGGATGCCTTTTTGTTCGCTGATTTTCAGCCTTTCAAGCGCCTGGTCGAACTTGACGCCAAATTTCGCCAGGCGTTTGACATAATTGCGCGCATCCACCGGGCTGGTGACTGGATGCAGGGTGGTCATCAGGTTTGGCAGTTCAGACTGCAGGCCAAACATCTGGTTGAGCAGGTAGCCGTGATGGCGGTAGGGTTCACCGCGCAGCATGTCATCCAAAAAATAATCCAGGATATCGGTGGACAGCAGTTGAATCCCGTTCTGCCGCCGGCGGTCGTAACTGCGCAAAAGGCTCAGCCCGCGGCGCAGGCGCGCGAACGTCTTGATCTCATGCGCTTCAGAGATATCTGCCAGCTGCGCATTGTGCCGGTGCCAGCCGAACTTCTCCAACAACCCCAGCATGGTCAAAAGCTCGGGGCTGTCGAAAGCGAGCTGGATAAACAGGCGCATGTATAGGTGGTTGATCACCCATGGCTTGCCCCACACCAGGCTGTAGATAAACCAGGCCAGCACGGCGGCGAACAGCAGTAAGATCACAGCAACAACAGGCGACATAACAAATCCTTTCTATGCGGAGAACACTCCCTATCAATCCTTCAAAGCATAATCGACGGCCGCTTCGGCGTGCAGCCGGGTGGTGTCGAAGAGCGGCACGGCGCAGTCGCCATCTTTCACCAGCAAGCCAATCTCGGTGCAGCCCAGGATCACCCCCTGGGCGCCGCGCTGCACCAGCCGCTCGATGATCTCCAGGTAGCTTTGGCGCGAGGCCGGCCGGATATCGCCCAACACCAATTCCTCAAAAATCACGCGGTTCACCATCTCGCGCTCCTCAGCAGCGGGTATTAATACCTGCAGGTTAAAATTTTGGGTTAACCGCCCGATGTAGAAAGACTCTTCCATGGTATAGCGCGTGCCCAGCAGGCCGACACATGTCAAACCGGCCGCCTCAATCTGGCGGGCGGTAGGATCAACGATATGCAGTAAGGGGATATGGGTGGTCGCCCGGATTTCATCAACCGCTTTGTGCATGGTATTCGTACACAGCACAATGAAATCGGCGCCGCCGCGCTCCAGGCGTTGGGCCGCCTCGGCCATCATCTGGCCAGCTTCCTGCCATTTCCCCTGGCGCTGCAGGATCTCAAGCTCGGCGAAATCCACCGAATACATCAGGCTTTGCGCGGAATGCAGACCGCCCAACCTGGCTTTAATCGTTTCATTGATGATCTTGTAATATTCGCTGGATGATTCCCAGCTCATGCCGCCGATCAGGCCAATCGTTTTCATTTTATATTTCCTCCACGGAAAGCTTCGCCCTCAGCCGGCCGGCATGTTCCAGGCGATCAGTTTCCGGAAAATTCACTTTGGAACTGCGATAAAAGTCGTCCCGGGCAAAGCGCGGGGTGATATGAACATGATAATGCCAGACCTCCTGGTCTCCGGACGGCTCATTGTGCTGGCGCGTTGAGACTCCATCGCATTGATAAACCTGTTTCAGAGCTACGGCTACGGCGCGCGTCAGGCTGAGCAGCGGTCCGGCCAGCTCCACCGGCAGGTCATACAGGTTCTCAAAATGGGCGTTCGGAACGACCAGCACATCCACCGGATTATGCGTCCAGCGTCCCAGGGCCAAAAACGCTGTTACCAGCCCGGATTGGTTGATCACATCGCTTGCAGCGAGCTCCGGCGGCAGGGCTCCAGCCTCTTTGACAATGCGGCAGAAGGGACAGTTGTAGCCGGCCGGTTCATGATTGTACATACATCCTCTATCGCACCGTTTACCGATCCAGCTCCAGCTGGCGGATCATATACAGCGCCAGGTCATCATCCAAACGCACGGTCTCTCCACAGGCCGGGTAACGACCCTGATAATAAACACCGTGCCCATCCGGCACATATCCGCGCCGGGCGTACAGCGCTTGCGCAGGACCATAATCTGCAGGCAGGCACACTCCCAGCCCCGCTGACGGGGAGCGGAGCGCAATACGCCGCTCTGCTTCATCCATCAGAGCTGTACCAATTCCCATGCGGCGGAATTTGATCAGCACATTGAAATCAACGATCTCCGGTATGCCAGCCTGGCGAAATGGAGGATAATCTGACTGCCAGACCACCGTCACGTAGCCCGCAAATAAGCCGTTCAATTCAGCCAGGATCACATCTCGCTTGCCTCCCAGGCTTTCTTGCCAATAACGCTGATACTGTTCGAGCGGCTTTTTCCAGCCCTGGGCGGCGAAATGATCAGAGACTATGGAGCAGTCACTTGCAGTTAAAGAACGTAGTTTGATCGAGTTTTGCATAAAGTGATCCCAGCAGATGACACCAGCATCAGCACGCAGTTGCATTTGAATTGTAGCCTGAAATGTGTATTTTGGCGGCAATCTTGAGGACAAATGACTACCAGGAGATGGTTATAATGATCGAAAGGGGCTCGTGCAATCCATCCCCGGCCCAGATCCATCATTTACCGATCGAGGTTTATTTTGAAACCCTTCCAGTTGATCTTTACTTATGCCAAAAAGTATAAATTAGCGCTGACCATCACCACCATCAGCATGCTGGTCTTGGTCGGCGTGCAGTTATTAATTCCGTGGATTATCAAGACCCTGGTTGGCACCATCACAGGCCCTGGTGCGTCGTTGGATGACATGCCGTTCGTGACGCAACTGGCGGTGGTGGTTCTGCTCGTTTACCTGGCGCGCGCCGTGATGCAGTTCTTGCGTTCCTACCTGGCTCACCTGGCCGGTTGGGGCGTGGTGGCTGATGTGCGCACCTATATTTATGAGCACATGCAGCGCCTTTCCCTGCGCTTTTATGAAGACAAGCAGGTCGGACAGTTGATGTCGAACGTGGTCAACGACACCGACCTGTTCGAGCAGTTGATCGCTCACGCCATTCCGGATGTGGTGGTCAATGTCATTACCTTCATTGCGGTCACTGCGGTGCTGTTAGCGCTGAACTGGCAGCTCACATTGTTGAGCGTGATTCCCATTCCATTCGTGATCCTATCACTGCGGGTTTATGCGCGCTATGTCCGCCCCGCCTTCCGCCGCCGCCAAAAAGACCTGGGCGACCTAAATGCCACCCTGAACGACAACCTGGCAGGCATCCGCGAGATCAAGGCTTTCACCCGCGAAAACGACGAAGCCCAGCGCATTCACACGCGCATCGACAACTACCGCAAATCACTGCTGAATGCGCTTAAATTGATGGCGACTTTCCAGCCATTTGTCGATTTCACCTCCTCGTTGGGCACCTTGATTGTGATTTATTTCGGTGGGCAGTTGGCGCTGAAAGGCACCCTGCCGGTCGCTGACCTGGTAGCTTTTTTCCTGTACCTGGAGATGTTTTACACACCCGTGCGCGCCCTGAGCGGCGCCTGGGAGGCCGTGCAGGGCTCCCTGGCTGGAGCCGACCGCGTGGCAGACCTGATCGCCGAGAGCGAAGAGCCGCACAATACACCCGGCGCCCTGGCTTTTCCCGGCCAGGCACGCGGCGAGATCAGCCTGCAGGATGTCAGTTTTGCTTACATTCCAGACAGCCCGGTTCTGGAGAATATCAATATCCACATCCCAGCTCATTCGGTGGTGGCCCTGGTCGGCCCGACCGGTGTGGGCAAATCAACCCTGGTCAGCCTGATCCCGCGCTTTTATGACCCGACCAGCGGCGTGATCAGCCTGGACGGGCGCGATATCTTGACCTACACCCTGGACAGCCTGCGCCAACAAATCAGCATCGTGCTGCAAGACGTTTTCCTGTTTTACGGCACAGTGCGGGAAAATCTGCTGTTTGGACGGCCGGATGCCAGTGAAGCCGAGATGGTTGCCGCTGCCCAGGCCGCCAACGCCCATGAGTTCATCACCCAACTGCCGGACGGCTACGACACGCTGATCGGCGAGCGCGGCGTCAAGCTGTCCGGCGGGCAGAAGCAGCGTCTCTCGATCGCTCGCGCCGTGCTGAAAGACGCGCCTATCCTGATTTTGGACGAAGCAACTTCGTCCGTTGATACCGAAACCGAACTGCTGATCCAGCAGGCTCTCGAGCGGCTGATGAAGGGCCGTACCACGATCATTATCGCGCACCGTTTATCCACGGTGCGCAACGCGGATCAGATCGTGGTGCTTGAAGACAAAGCAATTCGCGAAAAGGGCACGCATGCCGAGCTGCTGCAGTTGGAGAACGGCCTCTACCGCCGGTTGCACTCTGTGCAGCGCGATTTTGAACAAACGCTTGAAACAACAGTCTGAAACTTTCAATTGATTCAGCGAACTGGCCTATCCACTTGGACAGGCCAGTTTTGTGCTGCCGGTCAGTACTCCTGAGATTAGATAGTGGTAGACTAAGATGATGAAGGTACAAGTGTCACCTTCTAATAAATCCAACAGCCTAAGGATATAAATGATGAATAATCTTGATCTCACCAAAATACTGCCTCTGCTGATTCCGATCGTGATCATCCAGCTTGGAATGCAAATTTACGCCCTTGTCGATCTATACCGCCAACCTGCAGAGCGGATTAAGGGATCCAAATGGTTGTGGGTGGCAATTATCGTGCTGGGCGAAATCCTCGGCCCGATCGTTTATTTCATCGTTGCCCGCAAGGAAGAATGAGCATGCAGCCGCTGACTGCCCCACCAAGCGCGCCGGCCAGCCAGACCGAGGCAGCGATCTCCAGCCGCGATTTGACGCGCTATTACGGGGATGTGAAGGCTGTCGATAGCCTGAACCTGGCGGTGCCCTACGGCTCGATCTTTGGTTTCTTGGGACGCAACGGAGCCGGCAAAACGACAACGATTCGTATGCTGACCGGCCTGGCCCACCCAACGCGCGGCCAGGCGTGGATTGGCGGCGTGGAAACCACCGCCGCCGACAGCCGGGCGCGGCGCATGTTCGGCTATCTGCCGCAGAGCCCGGCCTTTTACAATTGGATGACGCCGCTGGAATACCTGGCTTACTGCACACGCCTGTTCGAAATGGGCGATAAAGACGCTCGCCAGCGCACTGGCGAAGTGCTTGAGCTCGTCGGCCTGGAAAAAGCTGCCCGCCGGCGCATCAGCGGCTTTTCAGGAGGCATGATCCAGCGTATGGGGATCGCCCAGGCCCTGGTGCACCGGCCGCCAGTGCTGCTGCTCGACGAACCCACCAGCGCCCTCGACCCGGCCGGGCGCTACGAAGTGCTCGACCTGATCACACGCCTGCGCGGCCAGGTAACCGTCATGCTCTCCAGCCACATTCTGGCGGATATTGAACGCGTGTGCGATACCGTCGCCATCATCCGCAGCGGCGAGCTGGTGCTGGTCTCGGGGCGCGATGAGCTTCTGGAACGCTACGCCGTCAGCGCTGTCGAGCTGGAATTTGAACCCAACCACCATCCTCTGCCGGAAGCTTTGATCGAGACTCTCAAGCAGCAGCCGTGGGTGGGCGGCGTTAACACGGATCAAAACACGCTGAGGGTGGCTGTGCTCAATGTTGAGCAGGGTAAACATGCCCTGCTGCCCCTGCTGGTGCAGCACGACCTGGCTTTAAATCGCATCGAATGGGTGCGCCCCACCCTGGAAGAAATTTTCTTGCAGATCAGCGCCTGAAGCGGAGCCGCTATGTTGTACATCCTTTACACTATATCAATTATTCTCATGATTTTTCTACCCATCATCCTGGCTGCTGCCCTGCGCCGGCGCCTGGCTGTACCCTGGCTGTTGTTCTGCCTGGGTGTCGCCACGTTTGCCGCCTCCCAGGCGGTGCACCTGCCATTGAATGATTGGCTTGGCAAAATCGGCATACTGCCCAGCGCCAGCCTGGATGTCAAACCCCCCATCTGGCAAATGGCCCTGGTCGGCGGCCTGACTGCCGGATTGTGCGAAGAACTGGCGCGCGCCGCCGGCTATGCCGTCCTCTTGCGCCTGCGGCGCGGCGCGGCGCACAGCCTGGCAGACAAAGACGGGCTGATGGTGGGGCTGGGCCATGGCGGGCTGGAATCGATGATCTTCGGCGGCGTAATGACGGCAGCGACCATCGCAGTCGTACTGCCGCTGCAAGGCTCTGACCTGGGCAAATTGGGTTTGAACGCGGTCCAGCTGCAAAGCGTCCAGCATCAAATTGCTCTGATGACAGATCCGAGCACGGCTTTGATTGCTCTGTTGGAACGCACTCTTGCCATGGGCGTTCACCTGTTCCTTTCCTTAATGGGTCTGCGCGCTTTCCAAAAGCGCAACGCCGGCTATGTTGTGCTGGCGATCGCCTACCATGCGGTCATCGACGCCGGCGCAGTGTATGCGGCTCAAGCGAACTGGACTCCCTGGCTGATCGAAGGCGCCTTTGTGTTAATCGCTCTGCCAGGCTTTGCCTGGCTGGCCTGGGTCAGCCGGCTGGAATTTCAACGCTCTGGACAGCAGAGCTCCGTGACCACAATGCGGCGTGAACTGTCCGTATTTTGGACTGCCCTGCGCAAAGAGATGCTGCAGCAGGTGCGCACCCGCCGTGTGCTGATCATCGCCGCAGTGTTTGGATTGTTCGGCCTGGGCTCGCCGCTGATTGCCTATTTCACCCCTCAAATGCTCAAAGCCATTCCCGGGGCAGAGCAGTTCGCCAATCTCGTGCCCACGCCCACCGCGGCCGATGCCATGGTGCAGTACATCAAAAACCTGACGCAGTTCGGTTTCATCCTGGCGCTGCTCCTGGGCATGGGTGAAGTGGCTGGCGAAAAAGAGCGCGGCACCGCCAGCATGATCTTGAGCAAGCCCATGACTCGCTCGGCGTTTGTATTGAGCAAGTTCAGCGCACAGTTGATCATCTACCTGATGGGCTTTCTCCTGGCGTTGACCGGCGCTTATTTTTACACCCTGGTGCTGTTTGGCAGCCTGGATTTTGGCATGTTCAGCTTGCTCAACCTGGCGCTGGTTTTCTGGCTGCTGCCTTATGTGGCGCTCACCCTGCTGGGCAGTGTGTTGGGCAGAACAACCGGCGCGGCTGCTGGCATTGCATTGGGCGGAATTGTCGTTTTGATGGTGACATCCTCTATCCCCCAGATTGCCAGCCTGATGCCCGGCGCATTAGCCGGCTGGGCCAGCCAGCTCGGTTCGCTGGCGGCGGGCGGCGCCGTGGGATTCGGTTCCAGCCTGGCCAGTTCCGCCAATCAAACGCCAGCCGCCGGGGCTGTTGCCTCCAGCGTTGTTCTCGCCCTGCTGGCACTGATCACCAGCATCGGAGCTTTCGAACAACAGGAGTTATGAACAGCCTGAACTTCACGCCGGGAAAGACGCCCCGCCTGGTGATCGTCGAAGGCATCCCTGGTTCCGGCAAGACCAGCGTGGCGCGATTCGCCAGCGGTTGGCTTGAGAAGCAGGGGCTGGCGACAGCACTGTATCTGGAAGGCGATCTTGACCACCCCGCCGATTTCGAATCCGTCGCCCGCCTGGATGCACAGCAGTTGGCTGCCCTCCAGGCGCGTTTTCCCGGTCAAGCAGCCTGGCTGGCCGGGCAGGTGGATGTGCAAGGCGAAAGTTACCTGGTCAGCTACCATAAACTCCAAAGGGACTTTAAGAACCAGGCGCCGGACCAATTATTCGCCGCTCTTCAACGCTATGATCTTTACGAACAGCCCCTGGAGGTATTCCAGCCGCTGGTCCTGCAGCGCTGGCGGGCATTTGTGCAAAACGCCCTGCAGGACAAAAAGGTATATCTATTCGAATGTTGTTTCCTGCAAAATCCCCTGACGATGCTTATCGGGCGGAATAACGCCGGCGCACAGCAGGCAAGCAGCTTCATCCTGGAAATTGCAGCTGCGATCCAGGCGTTGAATCCGCTCCTGATTTACCTGCTGCCGCCTTCCGCCAGCCAGGCTCTGCAGCATGTGGCCGCCGAGCGCCCGCCGGAGTGGCTGGATTTTGTAATCCACTACCATACGGAGCAAGGATACGGCCTGGCGCACGGGCTTTCTGGCGCAGTAGGATTAGTAAAATTCTATGAAATGCGTCAGGCGCTCGAAATGAGCCTGCTGCCGCGCCTGCCGATGCACACCTGCCTGGTCGAGCACGTAGATTGGGAACGCACACACCGGCAGATCCAGGATTTTTTGGGCGTTAATTTCCGAACCTGGCACGACTCAAATTGAACGCTGCCAGACCACCGTCACCTGTGTTCCCTCGCCAGGTTCGCTGTAAATGGAGAGGCGGGCGCCAATCCCTTCCGCGCGCTCGCGCATAATTCGCAGCCCGTGATGGTTGGGCGGCACAGATGACAGGTCAAAGCCGCCGCCATTGTCGGTGATCGAGAGGCGCGCTGAGACCGCCTCTGACACATGCTCCCCTTCCGCCGGGCATTCATCCATGCGCAGGTTGACCGCCACCAGGCTGGCTTTGGCATACTTGGCTACGTTGTTCAGAGCTTCCTGGGCAATGCGGTAAAATGCCACCTGCACATTCGGCGGCATTTTACACTCGCCATCGATCGTCAGTTGGATGGGCAACCGGCTGCGGCCGATCAAAGCCTCGGTGAGCTGACGCAGCAGGTCGGGCAAGGCGGTATCTGTGAGGGCGGAAGGCCGCAGTTCTAGCAGCAGGGTGCGCATCTCTGCCAGGGCGCCGCGTGTCAACTCACGCAGCTCAGACAATCGCTTCTGCGCCTCAGCGGCGTTGATATCCCATAACTGCGGGATGACTTCGGCAATCAGGCTGGCAGAAAAGAGCGTCTGTGTGACCGCGTCGTGCAGGTCGCGCGCCAGCCGGTTGCGCTCGGCTACCACGGCCTCATCGGCGGCCTTTTGTGCCAGGGCGGCTTCGGCGCGCATGGTTTGCTCGATGGCAGCTTCGAGCTGTGCATTGGCTTGGCGCAGTTCGGAGGTGCGTTCTGCCACGCGCTGTTCCAGTGTGCGGCGGTAGCGAGCTTCCTGTTCGGCCAGCCTTTCTTGCGACCGTTTGGCTTCGTCGATATCCTCAATCAACCCGATCAGGTATTCAGGCTGGCCCTGCGCGCCGCGCACCAGGGTATAGGTGACCCTCCCCCAAAATACCCTGCCGCTTTTGTGTACGTAGTGTTTTTCTACCTGGTATTCGTTGCGCTGCCCGGCAACCAGCTCGGTAAACAGCGTGCGGTCCAACTGGCGATCTTCTTCTGTCGCCAGGCTGCTGGGGTTAATTTGGCGCATCTCCTCTTCAGAATAACCGGTAATGCGCTCGGCCGTCTGGTTGATCTGCAAAATCTTCTGATCGAGGGTCATCAACGCCATGCCGACGGCGGCGTTATCGAACATCGCCCGGAAACGCGCCTCTGATTCTTCCAGCTTGCTGGCTGCCCGTTCGGCCAGGGCTGCCTCGGCTCGTTTGCGCTGCTCGATTTCTAAAGATAAGGCCGCGTTAGCCTGGCGCAGTTCTAGTGTGCGCTGTTGGATTAAAGCTTCCAATTGGCTGGCCTGTGTGCGCAGGTTGTTCACACGCCAAACCATGCCGCCGCTTGCCACCGCAATCAGCGCCACGCCCATCCCCAGCAAGAACCACCATTCTAACCAAATCGGTGGAGAGATATGCAGAGCCAGAGAAGCGCCGGTTTCGTTCCACACACCGTCGTTGTTTGCAGCCCGCACCCTGAAGGTGTAATTCCCGCCGGCCAGGTTGGTATAGCTGGCATAATTGCGACTGCCAGCTTCCACCCAATCACGGTCAAAACCTTCCAGTTTATACGCATAGCGGTTCTTTTCCGGGGCATGGAAATCCAGGGCGGCAAATTCAAAAGAAATAAAATTGTCTGTATACGCCAGGTTAATGGTTTTTCCGCCGGCCAGGTCAACTTTGACAGGCTGGTTGAAGACTTTGAAACTGGTGATAGCCACCGGTGGCGGCGTGAAATTATCGGTGATCGTTTCAGGTTTGAAAATATTTAAACCCTGTTGGCCGCCAAAGTACATTTCACCCGATTGTGAAATTGCGCAGGAACCAGAGTCAAACTCATTGCTTTGCAAGCCATCACTGGAATAATAGTTCCGAAAACTGCCGCTGGCCGGGGTAAAACGCGAAAGGCCGCTGTTGGTGCTGATCCACAACTCGTTCTGACGATCTTCTAATATGCATAAGACGGTGTTGTTTGCTAACCCATCCTTTTCCTGAAAGTGGCTGAAAGATTGGCTGTCGGGATTGAACCGGTCCAGCCCGCCTTGCGTGCCTAGCCACAAGACGCCGGAACGGTCTTCAAAGATGTGAAACACCGCATTATCTGCCAGGCTTTCCGGCCTGGCGTCATCATGAAGGAACTGGGTGTAATCCACGGTATCTGCCACCACACGCTGCAGATCTATCCTGAAGAGACCTTGCCCCCAACTGCCCACCCACAGAAATCCCTGGCGATCTAAGTGGATCGAGAAAACCGAGGCCAATTCAGGAATCCGCATATGCACAAAATGCTGGCTGGTCGTATCCAACCAGTCCAACCCGCCTAAGGTGCCCACCCACATCCGTCCGGACTGGTCTTCCACAACGCCAGCCACGTTGTCATTGACCAGACTTTGAGGATCGGCTGGATCGTTTCTTAGATATTGGAAATGACCAGAAAGCGGGTCAAAGCGCGCCAGGCCGGCCAGGGTGGCCGTCCAAATGAGGCCGGAATGATCCTGGTACAATCCGAGAAATGTATTTTTCTGCTGGCTGAGCGGGTCGCTTGGCGGTTGAGCATAGTGCAAAAAGGCGCCGCTTTGCCGGTCGAAGCCTTCCAACCCGGCCCCGAGGGTGCCGATCCAAATCCGCCCCTGCCTGTCTTCGAGAATGGGTCCGACTGCATTCTGAGCCAGGCTGTGGGCATCAGCCGGATCATTACGATACAAAGCAAAGCGCTGGACCTGAGGGTTTAATTTATCCAATCCTGCATTGACGGTGCCAATCCACATGATGCCTGAGCGGTCCTGCACGAGCGACCAAACGATGTCTGATCCCAGGCTGTTCGGCAGGTAAGTGTTTTTACGGTGGTGGCTGAAGCGGACTGCCTGCCCGGCAGTCATGGTGTTCAAATCGATCGCATCTAACCCGCCCCCCCAGGTGCCGATCCACAGCACATTCGAAGCGTCGATCAGCAAGCCAAGTAAATCATCGCTGGCCAGACTGGATGGTTCGCTGGGCGAGTGGTGATAAGCTACAATCGAGCCGCTTTGAGGATCCAGGCGATCTAAACCCGCGCCCTGCAAACCATAACCGCCGGTTGCCAGCCATAAGAAACCAGAACCGTCCTGCACAATCGAAAAAATATGATTACTGCTAAGCGAATTGGGGGAGTTGGAGGCAGAATACCTGCTTAAAGCCTGCCCATTGGATGGGTCAAAATGGACTACGCCGGCTCCGGCATTGCTGAAACAACCACTGCCGAGCCATAAACTACCGGCATTATCGATAAAGATTGTCGATACGTAATCGCTGCTCAGGCTGGCAGCGTTATTTGGGTCAGCGCGGTGGTGGCTGAACTGGTTGGTCTGCCGGTCGAGCAAATCCAGGCCTCCGCCGCAAGTGGCCACCCACAGCCGGCCCTGGTGATCTTCTGCAACCGCAGTAACAAGGTCATTTGCCAGGCTGGTGGGCTGAGCATCGGAATGTTGAAACCGTGTAAACTGACCTGAAATGGGGTCATAACGGTTCAAACCGCCTCCCCAGGTGCCAAACCACAAGATCCCAGCTTTATCTTCGAAAATCGAAATCACCGAGCTCATACTCAGGCTGTTCGGGTTCTGCGTCTCATGCTTGAAAATGGTAAAGCCGGCGCCATCATAACGATTCAGGCCGTCCTGGGTGCCGATCCACAGAAAACCCTGCCGATCCTGCAGAAGCGCCAGGACAGAGTTTTGAGACAGGCCATCTTCCAAGGAAAAATGTTCAAAACGCAAGGGTTGGTCGAGGGGTATTTCTACTGATTTGCTGCCAGCCGCAGCAGCCGGTCCGTGTAGGAAAATGGCCGTGAGGCATAACAATACCAGGCTGCGCATCCATGAACGTTGCATGGAATTAATTATATCTCAGGTAGTTGCTCGGTGATGGCAGGGCTGACTTGAAAGTAGGTTTTCATTATCCATTGTGATGTAAAACCATCAAGTCTTAAACATGTTACCTTGACAATCAAAGAGGGGATGAGGATGCACGCCCAAACATGGCTTTCGACTTCGTGAAACCATGCCTGGCGGTGAGGAAGCAGTTGTGCCTGGAGGATTAACTGCGGTACAATGATCTAGACATGATTTGAGATAAGATTTTCTGTGAGGAGAACCTAAGGGATGGGGAGCGAACAAGCCAGGTATTGGGCTTCGGAATATGGATTTCACAATATGGTAATTCACAGCATTGTGGATGGCCTCACCCACGAACAAAGCCTGGTCCAGCCGCCTTTTGATGCCAACTGCCTCAATTGGGTTATGGGACATATAATCGCCAACCGCAGCCATGTGCTGGAGACGCTGGGTGTCTCGGCCGGCTGGCAGGAGGAAATTCGGGCGCTTTACCAGACAGGCACATCCCCAATTCGACCTGGCAGCGAGGCAGTTGCGTTCGAAACATTGCTCATATACCTGGACGAAAGCCAGGTGCTGCTGTTTGAAACACTGGGAAAAATTTCGGATAAAAACCTGGCGGAAGTTTTCAAGAACTATCGTGGTGAAAAAACCCGCCTGGCGCATATCCGTGGTTTTCACTGGCATGAAGCATATCACATCGGGCAGTTAGATGTTCTCAAAGCGATGGCCATTGCGCCGCGTGTGCGATAAAAAGGGCCGCCCGGGATCTGGGCGGCCCAAAATTCTAATTCAGTTGCTATTTGTTATTTCGTTGGCAGAGTCTGGGCATAAGCCGAGACATCGGCAATATCAGTCATCGAAAAGCCCATGTCAATCCCAGCAGACATCGGGAAACCGGGGACGCCAAACATCACACGATGTAAGAGCACGCTTGCCTCACCGGCCGCCACGGTACCCACGTATTCGGGCGTATCCTGCCCGGCATGGAAGTTGATCGCCTTGCCATCTTCCCCATGACATTTTGCACATGTGGCATTGAACAAAGTTTTTCCGTGCTCCAGGTCGCCTTTAACTTTGCCATCTGCTGTAATCAAGGAAGAGAAATCCACCATTTCTTTCTGGAAGAAATGAACCAGAGCCTTGATTGAAGCTTCGTCCAATAACTTCGAGTAGTCGTGGTCAGGGTCCACTTTGCCGGTCAGGATATCGGTGATTTCCTGCTCGGACTTGGCTTGGGCTGCCATGACACCCGGGAAGCCCGTCTTATGAGAACCACTGGCATATTCGCCTGCGGCCCCTAAATAATCGACACCGTGGCATTCGCGGCAGCTCCAGGTGGATGTGCCTTTGCGAGTATTGGTGGTTTGTTTGGCCCACAATGGGTTGTTTTCGGTCGGTGTGTTGACGCCCAAAACAGTGTACCATTTGTCATACAGTTGGCCTCCACCGCTTGCATTGGCTTCGTGCGGCAGTGTGCGAACATAAGCCAGCACGTTCGCCAGGTCTTGATCGGTGAATTTATTTTCAATCGCCGAGGGCATAGGCCAAACAGCCACACCCACGCGCATACGATGCACAAACTGGAAGGGATTGGAATTGCCAGGGTCAGCCAGGTATTCAATCTTGGAACCAGCAGCAAAGTCGATGGCGGTGCCGTTCGGGCCATGGCAGGCGCTGCAAACGTCATCAAATTTTTGCTTGCCATCAGCAGCATTGCCCTTGGGAGAACCGTCATCATTCAACACAGTGCTGACATCCATGGTGCCCTGCGAAATGAACAGCGCCAGGTCGATCAAATCCTGTTCTTCCAAAACAGTGGAAAAATCATGATCCGGGTTGGTCTTCCCTTTGAGCGCTGCCAGGATTTCTTCCGGAGATTTGCCTTTATCCTGCAAAACGCCGACAAAACCCGTCTTATGAGATCCAGTGGCATAGGAGCCATTCACGCCTTTGTAGTCCCAGCCGTGGCATTCCGCGCAGCGCCAGGTGCTGGAGCCTTTGCGCGTATTGGTCGTCTGGGTCTTCCACAATGGCTGATTCTCAGTTGGAGCATCTTGATCCGTCTCTGTCCACCAATTGTCGTACAATTTTCCACCCCGGATCATATCCCCAACCAGGGTGGAAGCTGCCGGGGCTGCGGTGGTCGAAGTGGGCTTTGTCTCTGCAGTGGGCGCGGTAGTGTCAGTAGGGGCTGGGTTTGTATTAGTAGGCACCGGGCTGGTATGCGTGGGTTGTACTTCAGCCGTCTGACCAGCGGTTGGCGCAGCTTGTTGGGCTGACGGCGTGGCGTTCATCGCTGTAAACCGGCTGAGAACCACCACCAACACGACAATGCTGATTGAACCGAACCAGAAACGCTGATCTTTCACCAACGTTTTCATACGTGGTTTGAAGTTCTTGATAAACTGCTCGAATTTTTTACGAAAATTTTCCATCGATAAACTCCTAAAAATAGAATTTAATTTTTTAAATTGTGGCAAGGCGCGTTTAATCCAGAGGATGAATTATCAAGCTCCTTTCTTTGAATTGGCTTGGGCTTTATTCCCTGCCCAAAGCCTTATGACATGAATCGCACTGCTTACCGATTGAGTTGGAAGCTACCCAGGTCGTTTTGGCTGTGCTGCCCAGCTCATGACCATAATGGCATGAGACACAGTTGCCCGACTGTTGATCCGTATCTTTCCATTGAGTCAGATAAGTATGATAGTGGCCTTTGGGGCCGAACAATTTGCTCTTGATGGATGGATCGTGATTTTCTGTCAACACTTCCGCATGGCATTTTATGCAGTGCGAGTTATCCACTGTGTAAAGAAGTGGAGCCGGTTGAACTGCGGTGCCGGAGTACCACTTAAAGGCATTTTGCGCTCCCATTATCTCAGCGGTAACCCGTCCCTGGATTCCTTCTCCAGAATGACAGTCAATACAGCGGACTTCCTTCTGCTTGTGGGCTGTCGCCAAATCCACAGCCGCGTTAAGAGATCGTTCATAGTACGTAGATTCAGGCTGGGTATGGCACGAGGCACAGAAGCTATCATTTTCTTCCTGGTGAGCCGCGAATGCAAACCCACCAACACCCAGGAACATCCCACCCACCACTGCGATCATTAAATACATTAAAACCTGTTTCTTGGTAAAACGAATGGCGGGCAAAGAGCGGGCAGCAGATATTCTGGCTTCCTGGGCTGAGCAAATAAATTCCATCCAAATACATTGGATTTGCTGTCTTGTGTTGTGTATTGAGCGCATGAGGTTCATGATTGAATCCTTTGTATTAAAATCAGACTGGAAATATATGAGAATTATAAGGAAAACTCTCGCGAAGTCAACGAATTTAGACCTGATTAGTCCTAAATTAACCCTTTTTCGAGCTGTGGGTTAATTCGACCCACCATTCAAGATTAGTTTTTTTGGCGATATGACAACGCGGGTTAATACCAGGAGGAGGCGCCGGTGTTTTTACACTACCGGCGCCTCCTCCTAATTGTTTGAACGATTTAGTTTCGAAAATTATTGTCCGCGGCGCGAACGCAGCAGCAACACCAAAGCGCCAGCCGCGATCACAAAGGCTGCCCCGATCCCAACCAACACCCAGGGAGTTCCACCGGTTTGGGCCGGGGCTTCCGTCGGCGCTGATGCCGGGGTGACTGCCGTAGCAGCAGGCGCCGGGTATGATGTAGGCGCCTCCATCACTCCGGTCGTCGGCGCGGGGTAAGCGGTGCCGCCGGGTGCTTGCTCGGCTGCGGAGGACGGGGTGGCTGTCGCCGTGGGCAGCGGGGCGGGCTGGTTCACAACGTACACAACTGTCGTTCGACCTGGGACGGTGATGGCTCCCTGGGTTGAGTCAAATGAACTGTCTTTCACTCGCGTATCGACGGAATTCGCCTGGAGCGGGTGAAGTTCGAAAGCAACACCTTTCAGCGCCGGGTCGCTGTATGTGATCGGCTTACTTAGCGCGTTGAAAGCGACCAGAACCTTGGCGTAATTCGGGTCGATCCGGCTGCCAGCCGTATCATCGATCAACATCAGAATCAGGCCTGATTGTTGATTGACGCCGACATTCAAGAAAGTCAATTTCTGGTTGATCAAGTCAGCAGTCTGCATGCGGAATAACGGCGATGATTTACGAATACGCAGCAGTTCCAGGAAATATTTGCGGGCAAAATCAATATCCGCTGGCGAGGGTTTTAAAGCCGGGTTCCCCAGCAGCGCAGATTGCATTGCACTGATATCCGTGTGGAAATCGGGCAAGCCTACGCCCCAATTATCGCTCTGGAAAGAGAAATCCAGTTTATTGAACCAGTCCCCCGAGTTATAAGAGTTACCATCCAGGGATTTCGAGCGCAGAAGGTCATCACCGGCATGGAAGAAAGGCATGCCCTGCGTAAACATAACCAGGCTGAGGCCCTGGTTATTCATACGCACGCGTTCTTGAATAGAATCGGATATCGCCGCTTTGTACTGGATGGCGTCAAAAATAGTTTCGTTATCATGCGCCGAGATATACGCCACGTTCTCCTGTGGGTCGGCCGTATAACCAGCAGGCGTGCCGTTGTAATCCACTTTAGAGCCAGGGGTCTTGCGGTCATTCCCCAAAGTGAGCTGGAAATTCTTCAAGTTTCCAGCCAGGCTGAGGCGAATTAAGTCTTCATAGCGCAGCAAACGGTTCTCCTGGGCAGGCAGTGATTCGGTATCCAGGCCGTTCGGGTCATCCGCTAAGCCGGTGGTAAAGCCCTGGACATAAACCGCGGAGAAGGGACTGCCGCCGCGCACAGCATCGCGCAGGCGGTCATTGAAAGAGCCAATACCTGTGCCAGCCAGGTTGAGCTGCGAGGCGTTCAATCCACGAGCATTCTTAGCGACTTCACCAAAATCCCAGCCCTCGCCATACACGATGATCTTGGAGCCATCCACTCCATCTTTCTCCATGGTCAGGCTGTCCAGCGCTTGGCGCACGTTGACCATGTTGGAAACCATGTGATGGCCCATCAGGTCGAAGCGGAAGCCGTCAACCTTATATTCTTTCGCCCAAATGACCAGCGAATCGATCATCAGTTTTTCCATCATGCGGTTTTCTGTGGCCGTGTTCTGACAGCAGGTGCTGGTTTCCACCAGACCATCGGCGTTCAGCCGGTGGTAATAACCTGGCACGACTTTATCTAAAACCGAGTTCGGATTCTGGCCGCTGGCATTGGTATGGTTGTAGACCACATCCATGACTACCCGCAGGTTGGTCTGGTTGAGCGCCTGTACCATTTGGCGAAACTCGTAAATACGCTTGGAGCCATTTGGATCGGTGGCGTAACTGCCGTCAGGCGTCGAGTAGTGCAGCGGATCATAACCCCAGTTGAAGCCATCCTGGTCTTTGATGGCTGCCACAGCCTTTTTCTGCTCATCCGAATTCGGCGCAGCCGCGGCAAGCTTGGCCTGGTCCACAGTTTGCCAAGTGGACTTATCTTCGTTGACGCTGGCGATGTCGAAGGCCGGCAGCAGGTGGATATGCGTCAGGCCAGCATCCGCCAGTTCCTTGAGATGCTTCATACCGTTCGAATTGGTTTCGCTAAATGCCAGGTATGTGCCGCGCTCACTTTCAGGAACAGTTTGGTCGTTAATGCTGAAATCGCGAATATGCAGTTCATAGATAACGCTGTCTTCTGGAGCCGCCAGGGGCGGTTTTACCACGCTGTCCCAGCCTTGCGGTTTCAGAGCAGCTTCTTCCAGGTTGACAACCTGGCTGCGCAGGCCGTTCATGGACAGGCTGATTGAATACGGGTCTGTCACCAGGTTCTTGACCACTTTTCCGGTGGAAGGAACATATACTTCGACTTCATAAAGATAGTATTGGTTGGACCAATCGGCGCTCCCTGCAGCGCTCCACACACCCGAGGCGGCATCATAGGTCATCGGGACGGTCGTGTCTGTGGCAGATGTGGCATCTGGATACAGATGTAAGGTAACCGATCGGGCTGTTGGCGCCCAAACGCGCAGCGTCGGCAAGCCAGAATCGTAGCTTACACCCAACGGGCCGTTATACGAATACAGATCATCGAGCACACCGGCAATTTGAAGACCGCTGGCATCGGCGACTTTACCATCCGCATCCAGTTGCACGATGGCAAATTGCCCTTTTAAGATATCGGGGATCTTGGCCAGGTCGGCTGGGTTCATCTTAAAAGCCAGGTAATCTGCAATATTGGGGTGGGCCGCCTTGACAGAGGAGTCGAGGCCATCCTTGACAATTGTGAGAGGGAGGGTCTGCCCACCGACAATTTTCCCCGGTTGGAGCGCCAGGCTGGCATCTGGAGAGTAATATAATGCAAAGGTGGTATCTGCAGGGTCTTCTGCGGGTTTCCAGGCAAATGTGTCTTTCAGAATCCAATAACCCTTGGCCTTGTGAAGATCACCTTTGGGGGTGCCTTCGGAGCTGATCACCAGCTCGTGCGTAGACGAATCAAAGCCGAAATACATTTCCTGCCCATCGGCAGGAACTTCAAACGCAATATTCTGCCCGTTCTTCTCGCCGTTGGCTCCATAGCCTTCGGTCAGGCTGTTGTTAATTGCCACCTTGGCCTCATATTTTCCTGCAGGTAGTTTGGTTGTAGAAAACACGTAAATTCCATCGGCATTGCCATCCAGCATCATTGAGCCAAGACAGCTCGGATCGAAATCTTGCTGGCAGCCCAACAATTTCTGGAAACTGCCCGCCAGAATCACCAGGGATGAATTGACACTGTCCACGATTGCATGTGAACGGTAGTCAAAAATGAAAGTGACTTCGGTTTCGGCAGCCAATTTCAACGGGATGTTAGGGCCGCCAGGTATGCCGTTCAAGCCGTAGTTAACTGTCCAATTGCCTTCCAGGGCAATTTTGTATTCGTAATCGCCAGCCGGGATTTTAAAAGTGGCGTGGAACAAATCGGCCGCCGGGTCATATGCCAACTCAGTCTTTTTGCAGTCCGGCTGCCAGTCGCCAGCACAGCCCAACTTAGATTGAATCGTCCCAGGTACCACCACCAGGCCTGGTTTGGGCACATTGGGGGTAGGGGTTGGCACCTTTTTACCAGCCACGATGGTCAGCTGGTGGGTTTTAGCATCATACCTGAAAGTGACCACTTCTTTGTCTTTGTTGACTTTAAAGGCGACCGGGTTACCCCCCTTGGTTCCACCTGCGCCATACACCTGGTCTGTCGATTGGTTTTCAGCTACAGAGGCGGTGTAATCACCTGCAGCAAGCTTGTTCGTGGTGAAAAGGTATATGCCAGATGAGGCAGGATCTTGCAGCCAGGCGCGCAGGCAGGCGGTTTGGTTGTCCTCAGCGCAGCCCAGCGCCTTTTGGAAATTGCCGACAACGCCTGCAATCACATAATTGACGTTGTCAGCAATCCAGTGTGTTTTATGGTCATAAATAAAAGTCACTTTGCCGTCGGCCGGAACGGAGAGCTTGATATTGGGGCCATCTTTCACAGCATTGGAGCCGTAATTTTCAGTCCAATTGCCGTTCAAAGCCACTTTATACTCATAATCGCCTTTTTTGAGGTCGTATGTTCCAATCCAAACATCGCTGGCGGCATCATATGTCAGTCCAGACTTGGCACATTCGGGCTGCCAGTCTCCTGAGCATCCCAGTTTAGATTGAATGGTGCCCGCAACCACAACTTGGGTGGGATTCGGAGTATTGTCTGCCCCGCGCGCCGCTTGCAAAACACCTAACAGCGCGACAACCAGGACAGCCAATAGGAGCCAGCGAGAAATCATTTCACTTTTCTTCATATATCCTTCTCTTCAATAGAAACAGGCAAGATGCAGCCAGAGCGGCTGTCAGAGAGTGTCCAAAGCAATTTTAGTGCAGAAAGAGACATGTGGCAATGATTTTATCGGGGGAATATCATATAATTGATATTGCAGAAAGGAAAATAAAAATGGCTAAAATCACATTGATCGGTGCTGGCAGCACTGTTTTTGCGAAGAACTTGATCAGCGATGTGCTCAGCTTTCCCGAGCTGGCGCAGTCAGAAATCTGCCTGATGGATATTGACCAGGAAAGATTGGGCACATCTGAGGTTGTGGCGCGTAAACTGGCAAAAGCCTGGGAGGCCAAACCGCAAATCAACGCGACCACTGACCGCCTAAAAGCTTTGGATGGAGCGGATTATGTCATTTGCGCTATCCAGGTAGCCGGTTATAAACCGGGGACGGTGATCGATTTCGAAATTCCCAAGAAATACGGCTTGCGCCAGACAATTGCAGATACGCTCGGAATCGGCGGCATCATGCGCGGCCTGCGTACCATCCCGGTGTTGGTCGATATCTGTCATGATATGGAAAAACTTTGCCCGGACGCCTTATTCATCAACTATGTAAACCCAATGGCGATGAATACCTGGGCAGTAAACCGCGCTACCCATATTCGGGCAGTTGGCTTGTGCCACAGTGTGCAGGGGACGGCCGGCGAGTTAGCGGGTGATATCGATACACCTGTCGAAGAGATCAATTATGTGTGCGCTGGCATTAACCACATGGCCTTTTATCTGAAATTTGAACGGAACAGCGAGGATTTGTACCCGCTCATCCATCAGGTGGTTAAAGATGGGCGCGTGCCGCAGTTCAACCGCGTGCGCTATGAAATGCTCGAGCGCCTGGGCTATTTCGTCACAGAATCGAGCGAGCATTTTAGCGAATATACACCCTGGTTTATCAAGCGTGACCGGCCAGAATTAATCGAAAAATTCGACATTCCTCTGGATGAATATATCAGGCGCTGTGAAAACCAGATCACAGGATGGCAAGATATGCGCGCCTACTTTGAAAGTGATGAAGAACTGGTCACATTCCGCACCAATGAATATGGCGCCTACATTATCCACAGCATGGAAACCGGCCAACCGCGCACCATATACGGTAACGTGATGAACAATGGCTTAATCGACAACCTGCCGCGCCAAAGCTGCGTGGAAGTTCCTTGTCTGGTGGATAAAAACGGCATTCAGCCGGTGCACATTGGCAGCCTGCCGCCGCATCTGGCCGCATTGATTCAAACCAACATCAATGTCCAGGCGCTGACAGTGGAAGCCGCCTTGACAGGCAAGCGCGAGCATATCTACCATGCAGCCATGCTCGACCCACACACGGCAGCCGAGCTGTCATTGGATCAGATTTGGGATCTGGTTGATGATTTAATTGCTGCACACGGCAGTTGGCTGCCACAGTATCACTAGGCGATATCCGGTTGGAATTGTTACGATTCCAGGCCGATCGAAAACATGCGTTCTAGATCGTGTTTCGAAAAAACGCGAAAGGCGATCAGGGTTTCGGTGCGCACAATACCTGGGATGGTGAGCATTTTGTTGGTGACGATCTCTGCCAACCCCTCATTATCGGGAACGCGAATGATCGCTGCCAGGTCAACCCGCCCGGCTACAGAATACACCTCAGTTATCCCGGATATATCGGCCAGCACTTCTGCCGTTTTATTAATCATGCCTTTCTGGCATTCGATAAGAACAATCGCTGATACCATAAAAACTCCTGGGCAAACAATGATTTGCACTCAATCACAAGTCAATTATACGCTACGCAAACCGAAAGCATCAATTTCTTTCGGAATACATTAGAATAAATTTATGACCCCTCAACAAAAAAGAAACTTTTTGATCGTCATTGCCCTGGCGGTTGTCTTTTTTATCCTCTTCATCTGGCCCAATGCTGTCGGCTCGAAGAATCTCGCCATGCTCAACGTGTTCGAGCCGGACGAGGCTGCGCCGCTGCCTTCTGTGTTCAAGATGATCTCCCCGCCGGTGGATTCTCTGCGACAAACGCTTAAATCTTTCATTTTCTACGATTATTACTATTACGGTTTCCCCTATTTTGCGGCCTCCTCTTTGCTGATCTTGCCGTTGAAATGGCTGGACAGCCTAAATGATATGCCCCTGGTTATGCTGATCCTCCGCCAGTTGGTCAGCGTTCTGCCAATGCTCATAGCCCTGATTTTACTCTGCTACATTCAGGACAGGTTCCGTACTTATCGCTCAATTGTCCTGTTTGTTTTCTTGTTCAGCGTGCCGGCGGTCTTTCAAAATAATTTTTGGTGGCACCCAGACAGCCTGGCCATGTTATTCTCTGTATTCACCATCTTTTTTTTGGTGCGAGATAATTTGAATTTCGGAAAAAATTTCTTGTTTGCCGCGGCAGCCTGTGGATTGGCTGCCGCCACCAAGATCATTGGCGTCTATTTTTTCCTGGCAGTCGGTCTGACACTGCTGGCGGGTGTAATCCAAAGGAAGGCCACTTTCAAGAAGCTGGTCGGCATGTCTCTGGCGTTTATCGGCGTAATGGCCGCAGCGTATTTCATCGGCAGTCCGTTCTTGGTATCGGGTTGGGCGCGCACTTCGTATTACGATACCATGGTGAAACAATCTTTCATGCTTTCGAATGGCTACGGCGTGGTTTATGAAAAAGGACTGCTGGCAGCCTGGCCACTGGTCCACCAATACTATGGAGAAGTCATTTTTCTGCTGATTATTGTGGCAGTTTCGGTGTGGGGTGCCGTGCGAAGCTCCCAGCGGCTGGTTTTTGGCTTGATCTTGGCCTGGCTGGTTCCAATTAGCTTTACGGTCTTTGTATTGACCCACTTCAAATATCAATACTTTTTGCCTGCGGCAATTCCCTTATTCTCCAGTGTAGCCTTATTGCTGCCTGAAAGTTGGCCAAAATTTTTAAAGAACTTAAAAAACCACTGGCTGCAGGCAGCGGCTTTATTGGTAGTGGTCATTCAATTTGTTATTTTCGCTGGAGATGGCGTAAAGAATTACTTCGATCACCTTTACCGGGAACAAACTGAGCCCTCGATCGCTTTCGCTGACCAGATTGTCGAAACTCTCAAGCCGCTCGATGGACAGAAACTGAATATTTACAATGACTATCGAGTATACCTGCCGCCGAAAACCGGCTGGATACCATTAACATCCTACGATCTTCTAGAATATAACTTCATCCAGCAAAACCAATTCGATGTGCTGCTCCTACAAGAACAGCGAATCCGCGACTACCTGAACCCAAATGTCACAGGAATCGACCCTGAACTTTTCGCCCGCAATCAACAATTTTATCGCGATGCAAACAATGAAACCATTGCAGGTTATCATATTGTTTTGCGTAACGATTTTGGTCTGATTTATGTTAAGGATGACCTCTACAACCAGTATTTCGCCAACAAATAGAACCAAGGGTTCCTTCGAAGGAGCAAACCATGACATTAATTAATCATTCACAGGCCTGGCAGGCATTAGCCGACCACCAGACAGAGATCGCTGAAACGCACATGCGCAAGCTTTTCGCCGATGATCCACAGCGCTTCACACGCTTCTCTCTGCAGGTGAACGATATCTTATTTGATTACTCAAAGAACCTGGTCACTCAAAAAACGATGTCTTTGCTATTTGATCTGGCAAAAACAGCAAACCTGGAAGCAAAAATTGCCGCCATGTTTCGTGGTGAAAAATACAATATCACCGAGAACCGCGCTGTTCTGCATATTGCCCTGCGCAACCGCTCCAACCGCCCAACTTTGGTGGATGGCCAGGATGTCATGCCAGAAGTCAACCGCGTCCTGGCGCACATCCGCAGCTTCAGCGAGGCAGTCCGCTCAGGATCCTGGCTTGGTTACACGGGTAAACGCATCACAGATATTGTGAATATCGGGATCGGCGGCTCAGACCTGGGTCCCAAAATGGTGTGTGAAGCTCTGAAACCATATGGACAGCCCGGCCTGCATGTGCATTTTGTCTCCAATGTTGACAGCACCGACCTGGTGGAAACGCTAAAGCAGGTCAACCCGGAAACCGTCCTGTTTCTGGTGGCTTCGAAGACTTTCACTACACAGGAGACCATGACCAATGCTCATTCCGCTCGAGCCTGGTTTCTGGCATCAGCCAAAGACGAGCGCGCCATCGCCCACCATTTTGTTGCCATGTCCACCAACGTACAGGCTGTGGCCCAATTCGGCATTGATCCGGCGAACATGTTCGAGTTTTGGGATTGGGTCGGCGGGCGTTATTCGCTTTGGTCTGCCATCGGCCTGTCAATTGCCCTTTTTCTGGGCATGGGAGCGTTTGAAGAGCTCCTGAGTGGTGCACATGAAATTGACGAACATTTTCGCACAGCTCCCTTCGAACACAATATTCCAGTTATCATGGGTCTGTTGGGGTTGTGGTATAACAATTTCTTCAACGCTCAATCCCACGCCATTTTACCTTACGACCAGTACCTGGCCCATTTTGCAAGCTATTTCCAGCAGGGCGATATGGAAAGCAATGGCAAGTCGGTCACTCGCCAGGGCGAGTGGGTAGAATACAGCACAGGGCCGATCATTTGGGGTCAGCCTGGCACAAATGGCCAGCATGCTTTCTACCAATTAATCCACCAAGGAACCAAGCTGATCCCATGTGATTTCCTGGCCGCGGCCCACAGCCACAATCCGTTGGGCGACCATCACGCGATCTTGTTATCCAATTTCCTGGCCCAGACTGAAGCTTTAATGAAAGGCAAGACTGCCGAGGAAGCCCGCCTGGAGCTGGTTGCCGCGGGTTACAAAGGCGCCGAACTGGAAAGGTTGGTCCCGTCCAAAGTATTTTCCGGCAACCGCCCTACCAATTCATTTGTATATCCGCAGCTCACCCCGCGCATCCTCGGCAGGTTGATTGCCCTATATGAGCACAAAATCTTCACCCAGGGCGCTGTTTGGGATATTAATTCCTTCGACCAGATGGGCGTCGAGCTTGGTAAACAGCTGGCAAAAGCCATCTTGCCTGAGCTGAAAACACCTGCTCCGATCACCACGCACGATGCATCAACCAACGGCCTGATCAATCACTTGAAGAAACTGGTGGTTGGCTGACCGGCGGATCAACCAACCGCCTGAAATGCGAGGAAAATGGCGAGAAAAAAAGCCAATCTCCTTGCATTTTTTTATTCTACAAGCAGTTTTACCCAGGCCAGCGCAATTTTGCGAGTGCGGTTTTCCAGGGTTGGCAGCATGGTGTGGATCATGGCGATGATTTCAGAAGCTTGCCAGCCGCGTTCAATGATCACTAATTTCACTGACTGAGCGAGCGCCTGGCCAGGGCGTGTTTGACATAGGACATCTACCAGTCTCCATCGGCTGGCAGCCAGGTGAGCCTGCTCGATGGACAATTTCTCCAACACGCTCAGTGCACTGTGCATCAGGCGCTGAGCGATGACCGGATCGCTGCTTTCCAGGTACACCCGGTTGATCGGCTCAGTGCCGGAGGCGCGCACTCGCAGAAAATGTTGGTCATTGCCTGAGGCATCCCGGAGCTGGATTTCCGCAATGTCATAGCGAGTGCCTCCCAAGTAGACAATCTCCAGGTCGGCAAATTCACTGACGCCGCCAGCGGTATAGTTCAGAAAATAATCAATAAACGCTTCCTTGGCTTCTAACACAGCGTCGATATCTACCCTGCCGGTGTTCGAGCCATCCAGCTCCTTGCCGCCGTAGGAACGCCAGCAGCCAGGCAGGTTGACCGTTTCATCCCAAATGGCGGCTAAGGTGGCCACCCGCCCGCTGGTTTTCTTGGCGTAATAAGCGAGCATATCCATGATCAACAGGTTTGCCCACATGCCATCCTTATCGGTGACATGCCCGCGAGAAGTCAGACCAGAGCTCTCTTCGCCCCCGATCAGCAAAACATCGCGCCAGTTGTCCGGCAGCTTCTTTTGTCCTCCATAAGCCGGGTCGACGCGCCGGATCTCTTCAATATATTTGATCCCAACTGGCACCAGGAACGAAAACTTCTGCGCCCGACCTTCTTTGCTCCCCACTCTTAAGCGGTAGAAGGGATGGCGAATATAAGGCGGAACAGCGCCGGGCGCCGGATAATATGCTTCATTGCCAGGGATCATCCCCGCCAGCACCTCATTCAGAGGCGAACCTGTTTGCGTTGCAATCACCCGTCCGTTCAGTTTGCGTTCTACGCCCAGGTAGCGCACTAACATCGGTAGAATCTGGTTTGGGCGAATGTACTTGCCACCCTGGTCCACCACTCCATATCGGTCGGCGTCCGTATCCAACCCCATCCCCATAAAGGCGCCGCTCTCGCGCACCGCCTCGACGAGCTCATGATTAAAAGGCTCTTCCGGGTTGGCATAATCCAGCCCGGGAATGTTCGGATCGCGCTGGGCGTGCAGAACCGTATGGCGCACGCCGATCTCTCCCAACAGTCTGGTCAAATAACCGCGGCCCGCCCCGTGCATTTCATCGATAATGACAAATTTATCAGCAAAAAAAGCGCGGATCGCTTCAAAGTCGATTGGGATGCGCCCATTTCCCTGGCCGTTGCTGAAAATCCAATGTGTATAGTCGGTGATTGGATCGAAGCCGCGCACCACGCCGCGCTCTTCCACATTCTCCAGGGCTATCGTTTGCGCGCCCTGGTTAAGCAGCTGCATTTCGTTGATGCGAAAAGCAATGAAATCTGTGACATTGGTAGGCGCCGGGTAACCCAGGCGTGGATTAAACTTAATTCCCTGCCATTCGGGCGGGTTGTGACTGGCGGTGCAGTTGATCAAGCCAGCCACTTCCTCTGGAGGCAAATAATCTGTCAGGTAATAAACCAAAGCCGGGGTGGGAGTGTCGCGATTGGCGATATCCACCACAAAGCCGTTTGCCAGGCAAACCTGCATGACCCAATCCGCAACCACGCGGGCATTTTTGCGGCTGTCATATCCGATGACAATGCGCTTACCACTCAGGTCTTCAGCACCCACGTAAGCGGGAATGTTCTGTGCTTTTAAGAATTCGCAGACAGCCTGAGTAACCTGCTTGGCGCGCGTCTCGGTAAAATCGTACTGCCAGCGCCCGCGCACCCCCGACGTGCCAAAGCGCAGATATTTGCGATCATAAATTTCACGCAGCAAGCCAGCCTGGCGATCCGTGCCGATCAAAACACTATCTGTGATGCGCACACGGAATCCGTACAACCTTTCCACGATATTACCGACCTGGATCACCCTGAACGGCATGAAGCGTTGTGGATCGAGGTCTGGATCCATTGTATCTAATAGAGGAAAAATTTCTTCAACAATATCGTGGTGTAAGGGGTTGAACAGCTCGGTCTGCAAATATTGTTTGGCAATCCCGATCGCTTTCTGACGCAATTTGCCAGCCTGCGGAAGCAAAGTCTGGTCAATGACAGTTCGTTTTGAATCATCCTCCTGGCTGGCAGGTAAGAACTGCTCGTGGCGGTATTGGCCCGTTTCTGCCATCGTTGTCAACAGCATGCTGAACAACCGGGCGTTGTCGGTCGCCTGCCCGGCTTGTGAGATTGGTTTCACAACGGTTTCAATTTGATCCAATACCTCGCCCAGATTCTGCAAAGCTGGCTGCCATTCTTCGGGCCGGTTGGCTGCTACCTGGGCTCGGTTCGTTTTGACGAATTGACTGACGATCTCATTTAGTTGATTCATCTGCTTTCCTATTCTTGCAAAGTTGGGTAGAGCAATCCGCCGCGGCTGACATTCAACATTTCAATGGAGGCCGGGTCTTGGGCTGTGTGCCCGGCGGCTTTCTGCACCGCACGGCACATTTGCCAGGCTGCCTCAGCCAGCTCTTGCTCGGTGTTCGCCTGCCCGCCTTCGAGCATAGCCCTGAAAAGCAGTTCAGTGCCCGAATAGCGCAGTTCTATGCGCTGCAGGCCAGGCAGTGTGTGGGGCAAATTGCGTTTAATTTGCTCCAATTCTGAAATTGATTCCAAAGGCGGGCGGTTGTGAACGTGCGCCGAGGCAATGACTTGCGGGGTTTTGCGTATGCAGTTGGCCAGGCCGGAGAAAGAAACCGACTGGTTTTCGACAAACGCCCGTGCTATCCAAAGCGCTGTGCGGACGCCATCACCCGTGTTGTGTTCTGCATCGTACAGGATAATGTGCCCGGCCTGCTCACCACCCAATCCAAACTTTCTCTCCATGGGGTACATTTTGGTTAAATCCACCAGCTTTTCAGTGACATATTTATCGCCCACTTTTGTTTCGATGAAACTCAAACCGCGTTCTTTCACAAAATCAACCAGGCCCTGGTTGCGCATATTGGTAGCCACGATTGTATTGCCTAATAACTTATCTTGCCGCAGCAAAAAATCGGCCAGTATGGCAATAGTGTGGTCGCCATCTACCAACTCACCGCGCTCATCCAGGAAAACCGCCCGGTCGGCGTCGCCATCAAAAGCAATCCCGAAACTGGCCCCGGAGCGCTTGATCAAACCGAACAGCTCTTGAGGGTGTTTGCGCACCTGTTCTGAACCTGCCTGGTTGTTGATATTCAAGCCAGTTGGAGCGGCATTTATGGTCACCAGGCGCGCGCCCAGGCTGGCAAAGCACTGCGGGGCATAGCTTGAAGCAGCGCCGTTTGCGCAATCCAAGGCAATGGTCAGCTTACTAAGATCCAGGCCTGGGTGCTCATCCAGCAAATCTTTGATGTAAATCTCACGGTAGCCGGCCCCATCCAGGCAGCGCCCAAACACTATACTGCCAATCAGATTCTCAGCCTGCGCCTGGTTGGCGAGCCGCTCTATTTCAACTTCGTCCTCTGCCGACAATTTCGACCCGGCCGCATTGATGATTTTGACCCCATTTTGTTCCACCGGGTTATGCGATGCAGAAATCACAACTCCTGCCTGGGCGCCCATCTTATTAACCAGGAAGGCGACGCCAGGCGTTGGGATGATCCCCAGGTCGATCACGGTCGCTCCCGCCGCCAGCAAGCCCGCAGTTAACGCGCTTTGCAGCATCTGACCAGAATGGCGCGTGTCGCGCCCAACCAGGATGGTTATCCTGGAACGGCCTTTTTTCATCACGATTCCAGTTGACAAGCCCAACCTGACCACAAAATCAGGCACCAATGGGAATTTTCCCACCGTACCTCGCACCCCATCGGTGCCAAAATATTCGGGTTTCTTGGAAGACATGGATTAATTTCCTTTTATCACAATATCGGCGGCTACCGGCAGATGATCGGAGGCCGCCCGCGCCGCCGGCGAATCATCCACCCAACAGTTATACTGGATAACAGATTCGGCAGGATAAATAAATATGTGGTCCACAGGCGTGGACACTTTCGGGTGAGTGGGCTTTTCTTGGCCAGGGAGCAGGCGGAGAAAACCGCTGTCCAGGAGTACGGAGGCTATACATTGTTCACCATACCAGGCATTAAAATCACCCATCAAAATGATCGTCTCATGTTCGTCAATCTTAGGCTTCAAGAGTGCCAGGAGTTTACGCGTCTGTTCCAGGCGCATCGCCTGAGCCTGATCAAGTTTTCCAGGGATAACATTGCTGCCATTGCCCCGTTCCCCCACCAGGGTGGTCAGGTGTGTGTTCACGACAAACGGCGAGAATTGACCGCAGTTCACCCGAGCCAGGATTGCCCAACGCGGGTCGGTATCACGGTTGCCTTCATACAAGGATGGCTTATACAAAGGCAGGTTATATGGGCTTCCTGAGATACTGCTATCGCTCAACCGTGAAAATGGGAAGCGCGAACACAAGGCATTTCCGAAGAGCCAATCTTGCCAATCGCGATAAACACTTGCCACCATGATCGATTTTGTGGCATGAAAGTGCTCGCGCAATGAAATTGTTTTGCCCAAAAAGCCCGGCTGCTTAAAGCCTAATACCTGATCCACCTGCTCACGGAAACTGTACAAGCGATGGTTGGCGTCGATCCATTCCGTACATTCTTGCAACCCCAGGATATCTGGTGCAAGCTGTTGGATGACCGCCAAAATCGCTGGAGCAGAAGCGGGGAATTCATCACGCCCACCCCCGATATTGTACGTTACAATGCGTAAACAAGTCTCGTTTGACATAACTCGATGATTTTCCCGACCGAAATTGTTCTCGACATGGCGAGGTTATTTTACCAAACTTACCTTGAGCTTTCGAAAATTGTAAACTCTTTCACAGTATAATACCTGCCACCCGAATGAAGTTTTTTCCTCATAAGGAGCCTGCGATGACCCTGGAAGGCAACCATGGATTGTGGGGCGACTTGCTTCGCCCGGATGCTGGACCGGAAGATACCGATTTTTCGGTGATCGGCATTCCTTTCGATGGGCTGGCTTGCGCCCGGAAAGGCGCTGCACTTGCCCCAGAGCGGCTGCGGTATTGGTCACGCCACCTGACTCCATTTAGCGAAGATCGCACTCGCCTGCACAGTATCAGTGTATGCGATTTGGGGGATATCCACATTGCCCAGCCAGAGCAGGATTTTGAAAAAATCCAACAGCGCATTGCTCACCTGCCCAATATCCCAATCATCCTGGGCGGCGACCACTCGGTTACCATCCCGATCTTTGCCGGCCAACGCCAGCGTTTTGCATCGAAACGGCTGGGGGTACTGTGGGTAGATGCCCATCCCGACTTGTGCGATTTTTTCGATGGCTCACGCCTGTCGCACGCCTGTGTTCTGCGCCGCGGCCTGGATTATGGCATAAAGCAAGATGATGTTTGTCTCGTCGGCCTGCGCTCGTGGGAAGACCAGGAAATTGACCTGATCGAAAATGGCCAAATGCATGTTTTTTCCATGCCAGAGATCGAGACCCAGGGCATCCAGGCTGTCGCCGCCCGGGTGCGCGGTCTTTTCCAGCCCTGTGATGCCGTGCATATTTCGCTGGATATCGACTGCCTCGATCCGTCATCTGCACCAGGAACCGGCATTCCCGATGCCGGTGGGATGACCATGCGCCAACTGCTTACACTGCTGAAAACGCTCGAAGGGCTACCTTTGGTTGGGCTGGATGTCGTTGAGATTGCCCCCCCCATCGATCCTTCCGAAGCCAGCGTGTTTGCCGGGTTGAAAGTGATTATGGAGTTCTTCGCTGTCATTGCCCGCCAGCGCCAGGCCGTTCGAGATTAGTGAGCGAAGCGCGATGTGTATCTTTATTTTGTACGCAGCGTCGGGTTCAAAATCCGGTCAAGCGCAAACCCGAATAAGGCAAAAGCCATCGAGGTGATCACCAGCAAAGCGATCGGCTCCAAAATCCAGTGCGGAGCATTTTGCAGGGCCTGGCCGTTCAAAGCTTCTGCGATCACTTTGCCCCAGGTAGGCAAATAAGGATCGCTCACGCCTAAGAAAGCCAGGGTCGCCTCGTAGTATACATAGCCTGGTACCATAATGACCAGTTGAGGTATTAATGTTTGAAAAATGCGCGGCAGTAAATACCGGCTGACCATCCTCCAATCGCTTGCCCCATACGCTCGTGCGGCCTCAACATAAGAAGCATCCTTTATCTGCAGAAATGTCGCCCGGTAGGTTTTGATCGTGCTGCCAAAGATGTTCAGGAGCACGACAACTCCCAATACGATCCAGATACTCTTTGAATACAAGACATAAATCATAATGGCGATTGGCAATGTGGGGATGATCAGGTTGACTTCGGTGATCCGTTGAATAATTCCATCCAACCAGCCGCCAAACCACACCCCAAAGGCGGAAATTAGCATCGCCAGGATGTTGGTGAACAGCGCGCCAAAAACGCCAAACGCCAGGGCAATCGGCATCCCCCACATCAAAGCTAACAGCAAATCTCTGCGAGAATTATCCGTTCCTGCCAAACCATAAACTTTCCCATAACTGATGAACTGAGCTTCAACCTGAGAGCCAGTTTCAAAAGTCATGGCGATCAGTTTTAGCTTATACGTACCTCGCAAAACCTGCGTGCCATCACCGGCCGGGTCGGCAAACAGCGTTTTTAATATATCGCCTTTGAATTTCTTCTTTAAACGTTCGTCACGTGACAGGTAAAAAGATGTTTGCGTGGGTATTGCCCGCCCACCAAGATCGATTTCTCGTCCGTCTGGGGTAATCCAGGTCATGGTGATAAAAGGATATTTCTCTTTGTACTGAGCAATCACATACAACACGATATCCTGGGGAGCCTCATCATATGGAAATTTGAATGTATAAATCAGCTCGCGCTGCATCGTACCGCTGCCTGTATCGCGATCCTGGCGAGACGACCCGCCACTCCAACTGTCCAAGATAATTGTCTCAGGTAACTTTTCCGTACGAAAAAAATTCGTCCAGGCTGGTGGGACAAGTTGTGGATTTCGATACCAGGTGCTGCGGTAGGGATCATCGCCCTGCGAACGCCACAGCAGCATGGCGTCATTGGGCGGCACAGCGATCACGGTATACAACGATGCGATGATGATTAGCATGACAATTACCAGTCCGACAATAGCCGAGGGATTGCGCAGTAATTCAAACCACAGCGAATCGATTCCTGTTTTGAACCTGCTGTGGGCGGTTTCAGATTTTACGGATGCTGGTTGTTTATTGGTTTCCGAGCGCTGGCCAGCGAAGCCAAAATTGCCCGGTGCGACTTTCACAGGCGCAGGTTGGTGCCAGCTCTCCCACCAGATCTTCAAGCGCTCAATCAATTTTTGGGGCCGGCGCGCCTCGTGCAGCAGCGGGCGAGAACCGCCCAATTTAATTCTCGGATCTACCAGGGCGTAGATCACATCCAATACAAAAATCGTGATAGCCAGTAAATAAGCGAAAACCACCACGATTCCCATCGTGAGCGATGTGGTCAGGCTGCGCACCGATTGGATAAACATGATCGCCACGCCAGGCCAAAAAAACAGCAGTTCAAGCGCTATGGCTTCTTGCCATATGCTGAGCATTAACATTGCAAAATTGGTGATCACATAAGGCAGGCTCGGCCGCAAGATATAGCGTCTTTCCAATACGCCAGTAGGTAAACCCTTAGCCCTGGCCAGCTCTACATAACTCTCTTCGGAATAGATCAGAAAAAAAGTGCGCCACGTGTACACACTTTGAAAAAGCTTGCTCGTTGTCACGGCAATCACCGGTAGCGCCAGGTAGTTGAATAACAAACGGAAATACTTATCCTCTTCTCCGGCAATTGGTGCACCGAGGTTCTTGGGGAATGGCAGAAGATGCAGTTGCCCGGCCAGGAAAAATGTCAGAATAATGCCATGAATCCAGGTTGGAGCCGCAAAAAGTGGGGTTAATAAAGTGACTGCTTTATCCAGCCAACCGCTGTACCGGCGGGAAATGACCAGTGCCAGGGTAATACTGAAGACAAAAACCAATAAATTGCCCAGGCCCACCAGGAGCAGGGTGTAGGGCAGCCGTTGGAGCACCAGGGGGACAATTTCCCCATGATAATATTGCGTGCCCACAACCATTCCACCGTTACCGAGACTCAGGGTCATCGACTCAACCAACCAAATGAAACAACGCTGTAAAAATGGTTTATTGAGACCTGCCGCTTCGCGCATCGCTGCACGAGCTTGATCGATCTGGTTTGTGCGGTCAGGTTCAGGAACCTCGTTCAGCCAGCCCCCTTGAATCCTTGCGCCGATTGCTTCTTCAATATAGGCCGCCTTAATTTGATCAACATATCCCCCGAAATTCAACACCAATATGGTTAAGAAAAGTCCAACAGCAACGGTTACGACCAGCGCTGCCGCTTTAAAAACCGCATAGGAAAACACCCGGCTGAGCGTACTGGTCGGACGAGTGTTTTCTTGAACATCCAGCCCAGTGATCGTTGTCATGGTGATTTGGCTTCCAATTTATTATTGTTCCTTATGGCCTGGGCAGGCCCCATATTTCGATTGTACCAGCGGAGGCCATCACCACCAGGGTGTGGTCGGCTGTGATATGCAGTACACCAGGGATGGCATGATCGAATTCAAAGATCGTCTGGCAGGAAGCAGGATCAATTGCGTAAATCATCCCATCAGACCAACTGGTGAGCAAATATTTGGCATCCAGCGTGAAATCTTCAGAAAATGGCAAGCTGTTTTGGTTGAGCCGGCACTTGTTACCCATTCCAGTATGGGTATCCAATATGTTAACCCCATCTGTGTTCAATGCAACCAATCCACCGTTTGGGCTAAAGGCGTAATTACCCGAGCTGGCATCAATGCCATGCAAACTCCGCAATAACCTCATTTGCGGAACCTGCCAGAAATTCAAGTCTTTAATATTAGACTCCATCAGACTGCCATCAGGGGAAAACGCAACCCCCGCGATGCCGTTATTGGATGATCGCCAGGAGCGTTTCAGCGTCCCATCGCTTGCACCGAACAGACGCAGATGGCCTGACAATGTCGAAGTCGCCAACCAGGTGCTGTCATTTGAAAAACTGAGCGAAATAACCGGAGAATCTTCGGATGGAATCACCTTGACCAACCGCCAGCCAAAAGTATCCCACAGATAAATCGTCCCTTGATCTGTACCGGCTGCCAGGCGCGTGTTGTCTGGCGATATATCCAGGGAAATGACCATTCCTTTCAGATTTTCGAGCGAAGCCTGAAGTGTGCTCGTGAATCCGGCGGCCGAAGATGGAGCAAGCGCCGTGAGTGTATTCGATAAAGCCACTGTGCTGCTGATTGGAGCTAATCCAGGCTCGATCGAACCATCTTGCAGGCTGCGAACGATTAGACCTGATCGATATGGATAAGCGACAGCCTGGCTGTCATGCGCAAGGCTGAACAAACTGATTTGCCCATGATTGTGATAAGCAAGGCGCGCTTTCGCCTGGGTATCCCAAACCTCGACTGCGCCGGTAGCTAACTGCGACCCATCTGGCGAGAAAACCAGAGCCAGGCTTGAAGTCTGCAAATTATTGGTGAAATCGGCGATTGTCTTTCCATTGTTGATATCAATAATGCGGGTTAGTTGAGTAAAGGAAAGCGCCAATTGGCTTGAAAAACTTCCATCATAGGATTCGGAGGGCTGGTTGAAGGCCAGCGCCCAGGGCGGTTGGTTGACAGGCGGGATATTCAAGCGCATGGACAGTTTCAATGCGCCTGTCTTAATATCGCGAACTTGCAAGAAACGTGGGTCAACCCAGGTGGATCCGGCAACGCCGTAAGACACTGTTACCAGGGAGCGTCCATCCGGCGCAATCACCAGGCGTTCGATCCGCTCGCTCATCCCCAGGTCCCATTTGCGCACCTGCTGCCCCTCGGGGAGATTCCAGACGCGAATCTGGTTGGAATACTTGCCGAGCGCCCAATCTGCAGCTACATTAACTTGCGGAGAAAGCGCCAGTCCGGTTCCATACAATTCGTGAATCCAGACCCTATCCATGGGCGTGCCGTCTGTGACCTGCCAGGAATAAAGATAGAGCTCTTCGCTGTCACGCACCAAGACTGAAACTACGGGCATTTCAGGTGAATACCCCAGGCCGGCTGCAGACAGGCTGAGCGGTTGATGCCACAGCAACTGTCCATCAGAGGCGCGGATCGTTCGAATACCGCCTGCCACAAAAGCTATTTGAGAACCATCGCGTGAAAAAGCAACTTTCTCGACCGGGCGAGGAGTGGGGATGAAATACACCAGTTCCAACGATTGCGCCTGGTAAAGGTACAACCCAATTTCTGTGCCCACTGCCAGCAGGCTGCCATCTAGAGAATAAGCCATGTCAGCCACCCCGCCATCTCCCCAGCGGGCAATCTGCGCAATCATTGGCAGCGTGAGTGAAACGAGCGGAACACGCTGCATCGGCAGAGGCGTCAGTAGACCTACCGGTAAGACAATGGTTGGCGTGGGCGTAGGTGTGTTCGAAGGCCGCGGGGTCGGCGTCAACGTCGGCGAGGCCGCTAATTCTGGCATCGGGGTTCTTGTGGGTTCAATGGGAATGGTCTTCGTAATCGCCGTGGATTGTTCAACGATTTGCGTGTTAGACTGGTTTGGAAGTGTGGTAACAGGCGTATTACGTTGAGGTACAACTAGAGAGCAGGCTGCAATTACCCATGCAAAAAATAGGTATCTACACTTTAACAGTGAGTTTTTCATCCACTGCTCCTCAAAGGCCATTTTGAAGGACTTAAAAAATTATAGCATGGAGTATCTTCAGGCTCTTCTGACCAAAGAGCGTCCCCGCGGGCCCTGTGAAACACACCGGATCATTCAAGACAGCGGGAACCATTTTGTTGACAATCCCTGCTGTCTCTGGTAATATTCAGCCCTAATGAAAACAGGCTTGCAACTTCACATCCAGGCTCGTTCCCGTCGTACGCTGAACACCGCTCTCCGCATGGGAGGGTCGGCTGTTTGGTGTATATTATAGTACGCCAGGAGCACGCCCAGGGTTCACCAGACCTTTGCAGGCTATTGATTGAATAACAAGCCCTCCCACAAATGGGAGGGCTTTATTTTTTACCTGAAGGAGAAAAGAGAATGACAAGTGCAGCAAAACCCTCTATCAAAAAGGCAGTCCTGGCCTATTCTGGCGGTCTGGATACCTCAGTGATTGTTCCCTGGCTAGTAGAGAATTACGGCTGTGAAGTGATCTGCTTCACTGCTGATATTGGCCAGGGCGAAGAAACAAGCGGCCTGGAAGCCAAAGCCAAGGCCAGCGGCGCCAGCAAACTGGTGATCAAAGATTTGCGTGAAGAATTCGCCCGTGATTATCTCTTCCCACTCCTGCGCTCCGGCGCCATCTATGAACGCAAATACATGCTCGGCACATCAATCGCCCGTCCATTAATCGCCATGCACCAGGTGCTGGTAGCCCACCAGGAAGGCGCGGATGCTGTGGCGCATGGCTGCACTGGTAAAGGCAATGACCAGGTGCGTTTCGAGCTGACCTTCATGGCACTCGACCCCCGCTTAAAAGTGATTGCGCCATGGCGCGAATGGAACATCCGCTCGCGCGAAGATGCTCTCGCTTTTGCAGCCGCGCACAATGTGCCCGTCAGCAGTACACTGAAATCCATCTACAGCCGTGATCGCAACCTGTGGCACCTGTCACATGAAGGCGGCTTGTTAGAGGATCCCTGGAACGAACCCGAAGAAATCATGTATCAGATGAGCGTTTCTCCCGAGGATGCACCTGACAAACCCCAGGAGATCGAGCTCGAATTCGAACAGGGCTATCCGGTCAAGCTGGACGGCGCGGCGTTTTCGCCGGCCCAGTTGGTCGGCGCGCTCAATGAGTTGGGCGGCAAACATGGCATCGGCCGGGTTGACCTGGTTGAGAACCGCCTGGTTGGGATGAAATCACACGGCGTTTACGAAACTCCCGGCGGCGCAATCTTACTCGCCGCGCATCGCGAGTTGGAATCGATCTGCCTGGATCGCGAGACTCTCCATTATAAAGATGTCGTCGCCCAGCGCTATGCTGAGCTGGTGTACAACGGGCAGTGGTTCACCCCACTGCGCATTGCCCTGGATGCTTTCTTCGACAAAAGCCAGCAGTATGTCAGCGGCTCAGTTCGCCTGAAGCTCTACAAAGGGAATATCATTGTAACCGGTCGTAAGAGCCCGTACAGCCTGTATCGTGAGGATTTCGCCACTTTCGGGAAAGACAATGTATATGACCAATCAGATGCAGAAGGGTTTATCACATTGTTTGGGCTGCCATTAAAAGTGGCCGCATTCCGCGATATTTCCGCCGGCGCGCATTTCGACTCACCAGACTATTCGCACTTTAAACGCGACTAAATTTATGGAACAGGCATCCAGTAAAAAGCTGTGGGGCGGCCGGTTTTCTGAAAACCAAAACGAACTGGCAGCGGAGTTTAACAACTCTCTACCGTTCGATTTTCGCCTGGGTGAGATGGATGTGCGCGGCTCCATCGCCTGGGCGAAGGCGATTGGACAGGCCGGCATCCTGACAGCGGAAGAAGTCGAGGATTTATGCGCCGGCCTGGAAAAAGTGGGGGAAGAGCTGAGCGCAGGTAGCCTTGCATTCCATCCAGGAGATGAAGATATTCACACCGCGGTCGAGCGCCGCCTGGGTGAGCTGGTCGGAGCGGCAGCCGGCAAGCTGCATACGGGCCGCAGCCGCAATGATCAGGTGGCTACAGATTTTCGCCTGTGGGTGCTCCAGGCTGTAGATAATGTTTCTGCAGACCTGAAAGTTGTCCAGCGCGCGCTGGTAGCGCGAGCAGTTTCGGACCTTGGTTTGATCCTGCCCGGCTATACGCACCTGCAGCGCGCCCAACCGATCTTACTCAGCCACTGGTGGCTGAGTCACTTCTGGCCCTTACAGCGTGACTGCCAGCGGTTGGCGGAGCTTCGCCAGCGTACCGCCTGGCTGCCGCTGGGCAGCGGCGCCCTGGCAGGTGTGCCATTTGCCGTCAACCGCTCAGCCCTGGCGGACAGCCTGGGTTTTGAGCATCCCAGCCCAAACAGCCTGGACGCTGTCAGCGACCGCGATTTCGCCGCCGAATTCTTATTCAGCGCAGCGCTGGTGGGTGTGCACCTCTCTCGCCTGGCCGAGATGCTGATTATCTTCTCAACCGCCGAGTTCGGTTTCATCGAATTATCAGACGCTTATTCTACGGGCTCTAGCCTGATGCCGCAGAAGAAAAATCCCGACCCCCTGGAGCTGACGCGGGGCAAAGCCGGCATGTTGATCGGCCTGCTGACCGGCTTGCTGGCGACGATTAAAAGCACACCTTCCGCTTATGATAAAGATCTACAAGAGGATAAAAGCCCTGTCTTCCAGGCTGCCGATAATCTGCGTCTGATGCTGCCGGTGATGGCCGGGCTGCTGGGCTCTCTTAAGGCCAAACCCCAGGGGATGCAGGCAGCCCTCGACCCGGCCATGCTGGCGACTGACCTGGCCGATTATCTTGTGCAGCGCGGGGTGCCGTTCCGCCAGGCTCATCATCTGGTAGGCCAGATTGTTCGACGCTCCCAGGGTTTAAACATACCTCTGGACCGGCTTCCCCTGGCCGAGTACCAGGCCATCAGCGCTCATTTTAGCAGTGATGTGAGGGAAGTATTCGACTTCAACCGGGCAGTAAACCGCCGCAAGGAAATCGGGGGCACAGCGGAAGAGGCTGTGCTCGCCCAACTCGCTGAAGCCCGCAAACTGATTGAAGTTTAAGTGCGAATATGATCCCACCACTCACCAGGATTTTCGCACCCATTCAAAACGCTCTGCCACTGCTGGCAGTTCTTGGCTTGCTCACCCCCGCTCTTTTTGGCTGCCAGTCTCCCATCGCGCCATCGCCTGCGTTTACACCCACATTTGTGAAAACCGCCACTGTTCTCCCACCCCTACCGACGGCCGCGGAGGAAAAAACCGGTATGAATCAATGGAAACTAATCTGGAATGATGAATTCGACGGGCCGGTTGGTTCGCTGCCAGACCCGCAAAAATGGCGCTATGACCTGGGCGGAGAAGGTTGGGGCAACCAGGAATGGGAATACTATACCGATCGACCCCAAAATGCTTCGTTGGATGGAAAAGGCGCTCTGATGATTCAAGCATTAGAAACCTCCAAACAGCCGGAGGCTTCAATAAATTGTTGGTACGGCGCTTGCAAATATACTTCAGCTCGCTTGCTGACCAGGGGTGTTTTCGAGTTCACCTACGGTAAGGTTGAAGCGCGCCTGCAAATGCCATATGGACAGGGCGTTTGGCCGGCCTTCTGGATGCTGGGCAGCAATATCGACAGTGTTTCCTGGCCTGTAAGCGGTGAAATTGATATCATGGAAAATATCGGCAGAGAGCCATCCACCATCCATGGCACCATCCACGGCCCAGGCTACTCCGGCGCAGATGGCATCGGCAAAGACTACACACTGGCCAGCGGTGCATTCAAAGACGATTTTCATGTTTTCGCCGTCGAATGGGAGCCAGAAGCCATACGCTGGTATGTCGATGGAGAGCAATATTTCCAGGTAACTCCCAAAAGCCTGCCAGCAGGCAGAAAATGGGTGTATGATCATCCCTTTTTCTTGCTGGTGAATCTGGCTATCGGCGGTTATTGGCCAGGATATCCCGATGAAACGACGACTTTCCCCCAGCAGTTCCTCGTCGATTACGTCAGGGTTTATCAAGCCGAAGTTAAATAAGGAGTGTGTTTTGAGTGTCCGCTCAAAACACACTCCTTCATCGTCTAACTAGTAAGAGGCGTTGGAATGTGAAATTTCCAGGTCACGCACATAGGCCAACGCAGGCACAACAACCGCGGTCGGGTTGCGCGCGCCGTAACTGCTGGAGGTGTTGTATGGGATGGTAGCGGCAGACATCCATTCCACTTTGTCCCCAAACACGTCTAACAAGCTCTGGGTCACCCGCACGTTGTAAGGCACCATGACCGATCCATCTTGCTTCAGATATAAGGCCCCAAACCGCGAACTGGCTGTAAAGATTGCTTTGGAGGGGTTGACAATATTCATGTAATGCAGGAACGGGATATACAAAATGTCCTTCTGGCGCGGCGCGGTTACCAGTTCTTCCACCGAAGCCGGTTGACCGCTGCCGCCTGCCAGGCACAGGCTCTTGTGCATGACATTATGACCGGTAGGCGTGGCGCCAAATTCATCCGCATCATCCTGGTACCAGGTAAACCCCTGGAACGCGCCTTTCGTAAACAAAGGGAACGGCTTGCGTTTCATGCCAGTTAAATCATATCCAAAGGGGTATGTTTCTCGCCGGGTGGGGTCATCGATCAGGGTGAACTGCTCAGAGAAAACCTTCTGCCCAATCTGGTTCTCATTCAAAAATGAAAAACCTCGCTTTTGTGATCCCCCATTGAAACCGATCCAATTCATTATGCTGAGCATGTCTGCGACAGCCGATGGGCCAAAAACAACATCGTAATTACCAAGTGGGAGCTGTAGAGATGGGTCTTTCTGGTAGTGATCCAATAAGAACTTCAGCTCCTGGTGGACCTGGGCGGCGTCTAAATCGCTCTTTTGTTGGGCCGATTGCTCGGCTTGAACTTCCCATTTCAGTTTGGCATGGGACAAAACAGCAGTCACTTGCGCATCTGAGAGTTTGAAATACTGCGTGTGAGGCGAACGCGTGTTAATGGTAGCAATCGTCGCCTGGCCACAGGAAAAGACCCCCGAAAGCTTGACATCCTCGCTTTCCAGACCAGAGGCTGCTTGGTTGAAGAAATTCAATCTATCCTGGTTGCTGAGATGCGCCAGGTCTGAATCATACCAACGATCATCGGCGACGCTCTCTTGCAGCACGGGCACCGTCGGATCATATGAAAGAGGGTGGGCATGCTGCGCCATTTCCGCCGCTGTGTCAATCGCCTGCCGCATATCTGCCGTTTTCTCCAGGTCGGTGATCATTTCAAAGCTGGCGCGCCGTCGACCGGCATATGCGGTAATTTCCAGGCGGATCAGATGTTCATTTGTGTTCAATGAAATTGCCGAGTTGGCAAAACGCATCAGGTAGCTGTCTTCTTCATGATAGAACAAGGCTACCTCGTAACCTTTCGATACTGCGTATGAGCGCAAATCACTCAATGTATTCAGGATGCGATCTTTCATGTTATTCTCCAATCCTTACCTGGTCAAAACGGCAAACGGGCACACCATGCCCCAACTGCATGATCTGGTTCGGCTGGCCTTTGCCGCAGTTGTCCACATATTCCACTTTCCAGGTTGACTCATCGCCAACTGCCGACAGGGAATTCCAGAATTTGAGTGTGGCTCCTTTGTACGTGGGATTCTTAACCACGCCGCTGATCTTGCCATCATCTACCAGCCAGCCAATCTCGCAGGCAAAATGGAACTGCTCTCGGTTGGAACCGATCGACCAACTGCGTTCTCCGTCCAAAACAATTCCCTTCTCTGTCTTGCTGACAATTTCATCCAAAGTGCCGTCCCGGCCTGGATCAATATTTATGTTGGTCATACGCTCGATCGGGACACGGTAGAATGCTGTGGCGCGGTTTGCGCCACCGCTGCCTTGGAAAATTTGCTTGCGAGCTTTCGCATTGGCTTCTTCCACCATCTGGCGTCCGGTAATCGCCCCGACCAATATGCCCTTATCGATCAAAACCACGTTCTGCGCTGGCACGCCGTCGTCATCATAACCAAAACTTCCCGGAGTGTTGCTCAAAGTTGCATCTGCGCGGGCAGTTAATTTCTCTGAGCCGTAACGAAGACTGCCAAAATCATTCAAAGTAACAAAGGATCCGCCAGCAAAAGCCAGCTCATATCCCAAGATGCGGTCCAGTTCCAGGGCATGCCCGATGGTCTCGTGTGTCTGTAAAAACATGATGCCGGGCAGCAAAATCACCGAGCGGTCTTCTTTGGGGCAATCCGCCGCCGCCAACACCTGGCCCAGCTCGCTGGTGATGCGATCGGCCTGTTCGCCAAAAGCCTGCTGGTCGATCGACTCCCAGCCTCGACTGTCGCCGCGGCGATTCAAATGAAATTTACGTTCATGCGAGACGCCCTGGTTATCGACGCCAGTGACTGCCAGGGTGGAGAACACCTCGGTGATCAATTTCTCGATCTCACTGCCTTCGGAATCAATGAATACGATCTTTTTGCGCATAAAAGTCAATTCACTGCGGCGCTGAAACACACCTGGCTGATCTAATTTTTGATCCATTGCTTTCAAGAACGCCACTTTATCTGCCAGGGGGACTTCAAATGGATTGAGGCGCGAAGGGCTGGTAAAGCTGGCCTGGATGGCATCTTTCTCTGCCAGGCGGATCGGGAATGTTACCCTTTCAGCGGCTACCCGGGCGTTATCCAAGGCCTTGTCAAACAAGGCTGCCAGGTCGCCCAAATCTGAGGATGCAGAAAAACCCCAGGCGCCTTTATATAGAACGCGCACTCCTATGCCGCTCTCGCGGGTTGATGTGGTGTTTTTCAAGTTGCCGTTCCACATCATCAGGTAATTTTGTTCCTCGAATGGATACCAGCGGGCGTCCACATAGGTAGCGCCAGCGGCGCGCAGGCGTTCAATCTGTTGCTTTATTTCTTGTTGCATGAAGTTTTCTCCTTGAAATGAAGACCCCGCCTGGCATATGCCAGGCAGAGCTGCGCTTTCTATATTTATAGACAATCGCATTTGTAATTATATGCCCAAATTGGAAACCGCGCTTTGCCTGCCGAGCCGGTCTGGTAGGGCAATAACAGCCTTTGGTGAGTGCTGAGATCAATTAACGCCTCCTCCCCAGGGCTTTTCCAGCTGGGGGGAGAGGGTGTGGGCAATGGGGTTGATTTGGCTTATGGGTTCAGGCGCTTGTAGATGCCTTTCATTGCTTTGTAGGTCTGTTCAAATTCCTGGAAACAGCGATCATACACGGCGCGGTGCTCCGGGTTGGGCTCGTAACGGGCTTTTATATCCAGCATGTGGGGAATATCGCTGTATTTCATTAGCCCCAACCCAACCCCTGCAATATATGCACTGCCGCGCGCGTTGGTCTGGATCGAATCGCGCACCTGAATGATCGGCACGCCCAACACATCGGCGAAGATCTGGCACCACAGGTTTGAAGACCCGCCGCCGCCCACAACATGCAGTTGTGTTATTTTGCGGCCCATGAAATCTTCCGCCGGCTTCATCACCCAACGCACATTCAATGCGACGCCTTCCAAAAAGGCGCGAATGATATCGGCGCGAGAATTGTGCAGAGATAGATTGAACAGTCCGGCGCGCACGTGCCGATCTTCGATTGGCGCCCGCTCGCCGTACAACCAGGGTGTGTACATTACACCGTTGCTGCCTGCCGGCACCCGTTCAGCAATATTGTCCATCACTTTATAAACGTCGCTGACATGCGCTTCCTGGATCAATTCATCCTTGTGGTAAAGAATCTTGTCGCGCAAAAAGCCCAGGTTACCGCCTGCTGTGGACTGTTGGATGATCATCAAATAACGCGTGGGCAAGGCGCATGGCACAGAAGCGATGGTATGGAAAAGATCCGTTTTCTTAAAGGGCAGGTGGGCAGCAATCCAGGAGGATGTGCCTACGTACAAATGAGCATCGTAATCTTCAATTGCTCCAGAACCAACCCCAGCCGCGCTGACATCGACCGCGCCCGCCACCACTTTTGTGTCGGGCGAGAGACCCAATTCGGCGGCTACCCCTTCTAGAAGGGTGCCAATCACTGTATGACAAGGAACGATTTCAGGAAATTTGTCTGCTGCAATGCCGCAGTCGCGCAGTAAGTCCGGGTCGTAATGCACATTGGTCGGATCCCGGTTATCTGTGACCCAGCAGGTGAGGATCGAGTCGGGCGTGGCGACGAAGCGGCCTGTCAGGCGTAAATTCATAAAATCCAATACATTCAGAAACTTATAGGTCTTCGCGTAAACATCGGGAAACGCATCGCGGATAAACAGCATGTGGGCGGCTGGATCTTTACCCGATAGGGTAGGCGCGCCGCCAGTCCGGTTGATCCAGCGGATCATCTTAAATAAATCATACCCGGCTACATTGATCAAGCCCCTGGTTATCTGATCCAGGTGGCGCGCCCCACGCATATCCAGCCAGAGCACGGCGTTCATCAACGGCTGGCCTTTTTCATCCACCGCCACTGTGCTCTCGCCTTGAGTGGAGCAGCACACGGCGGCAATTTGGGATCTGGGAATGCGGCTGCGCGCGACCACAGCCTTTGCGGTCTTCATGAAAGCTTTCCACCAATCATCGGGAGCTTGTTCTGCCCCTGCGCCGGACAGCAAGTACAATTGCACCGGCTCGAACTCCCAATCCAACATGCGCCCGCTGGCGCTGATCAGTGCGGTTTTGCAACCGGAAGTGCCTAAGTCCACTGACAAGATATACGTATTCTCAAGATCCATAGGATGCCCTCTTTCCCAGTAAACTCTACGTAACCAAGAAAACCCTGTTTGGTGAAAAAAGATATGTAAGTTTATCACACTCATTTTCGGTTATACTCGGCAAATACATTTTTTACTGGAGTGAAACTTTGTCCCTCCCGCTGATTGGCATTTTTCTGGCTATAGGATCGTCGGTAGCTTATGGCAGCGCTGATTTTTTCGGCGGGCTGGGAGCGCGCCATTACAGCCCTTACCAGGTGCTGTTTATTTCTGAGATTGTCGGCATGCTGACCATGGGCTTGCTTTCCTTTGCAAGCCGCGAACCATCGCCTGACATGGCTTCAGTTTTTTGGTGCATTCTTGGCAACCTGATCGGCATCGTTGGGCTGGCGTTCTTATATGATGGGTTGGCAAGGGGCGGAGCAGCTATTGTCTCGCCGGTGGCAGGCGTTATCGGCGGGGCAATCCCGGTTTTGCTGGCAATCCTGACCTCCGGCTGGCCTGCTCCAGCGCCGCTGATCGGCTTTATCATCGCCCTGCCAGGCATCTGGCTGGTGACGGCAGTATCACAGCTAAGCCCGGAAATATCGAAAACCAGTCTCCGGTTGGGTCTGTTGGCTGGCATCGCATTTGGCTTATTCTTTATTTTTATGGCCAGGGTGAAAAGTGAAGGTGTGTTCGCCTCCCTGGCAGTTGGGCGCGCGGTGGCGATTGTTGTCGTCTTTGGTGTGCTTAAGCTGCGCAAAGAGATCCTACCTTCACCCCTTCAGGTGCCCCAGGCATTGGCCACCGGGATTCTGGATGTGACCGGTAATGCCACCTACATGCTGGCGAACCAATATACTCGCCTGGATGTCGCCGTGGTATTGACTTCCCTTTATCCCGCGGTGACCGTGTTTTTATCTGGGGCAGTCTTGAAAGAGCCTATTCACCTGAAGCAGTGGGTTGGGGTTGCATTGTGCATCGCCGCCATCGCGCTGATTGCGATGTAAGCGGAGGAACTCTTTGTTTTATCGGTGTCATTATGCCAGTTTTACTCCACAACCAACGCAATCCGCAAGTTACCCTGATCCTCACTCACTCCACCTGGCTGGGCGTCCTTGACCTGGCTGTAGCTTATGGGTGGAACTCTCTGGGTGCAGTTCTGCCAGGTCATTGGGTATCCATAGAATCCTCCTTGGGCGATTACCTGCCTGGCTACCTGACAGAAGGCGACGATGAAAGATCGGCTGGTCGGCCGGTCACTCCTCGCCTGGTACTGCTGGAGGACGCGCTGAACCTGGCTGACGCTCTGGAAGCGGCCTTTATCGATTATGAACCGCGCCGCCTGCGGGCGACAACTTTGCTTTATGCGATCGAAGATCCGGCTGTCGATCTGCGCCCCAGCATCGGCGCAATCAAGGAGACGCTGGAATTTTGCCGCCAGGGCGCGTTTTGGATTGAGTTATACCGCTCCGCCTACCCGGTTTGATGATAAACTTAAAAACAAATACGCCGGGTTTCTTTGGTTGGAGAATGCAATGCCGTTCATCACAGTGAATCATGCTAACCTTTACTACGAAACATTCGGTATTCGGCAGACCGAACGTCCTCCGGTGGTGTTAATTCATGGTTCCACCCAAACGGGCAGTTCTTGCTGGCACCTGGTCGCACCGCTGTTGGCGCGGCAGTATTTCGTGATCGTACCTGACTGTCGCGGACACGGCAAAAGCAGCAATCCCGATCTTTCCTATTCATTTAAAGAGCTGGCGTCAGACACCAGCGAATTAATCCGCACGCTGGGTTTCGAGCGCGCCCACCTGGTCGGACACAGCAATGGTGGCAATGTGGTACTGGTGACGCTGATGGAGTATCCGGAAGTAGTGCAAACCTGCATTCCGATGGCCGCCAATGCCTGGATCAGCCCAGATTTGCTCCAGCGCGAGCCGCCCATCTTTGACCCCCAACGCATCGCCATTGAGGATCCTGCCTGGATGGCGGAAATGATCGCTCTGCACGATGCGGAGCATGGCAGCGGTTATTGGAAGGATTTGCTGCGCCTCACCCTGAAAGAGCTGTTGAGTGAGCCTAATTACACGCCGCAAGAGCTGGAAGAGGTGCAGCGCCCTGTGCTGGCGATACAAGGAGCAAAAGATCAGGTCAATGCCCCCAGCCAGCATGCGCAGTTCATCGCTCGCTGGATACCATTTGCCGAAAGTTGGCTGCCGGCTGACGCCGGTCACAGCGTGCATGACGAGAAACTGTTCGAGTGGGTCGATACAGTGTTAGATTTTCTCAAACGCCGTGGGGATGAAGTGAATGACACCCTTTACCGGCTCAAGCGAGAACATTACTCGGATAGCCGCCTGACGGTCTTCGATGTGAGCTGCGAGAACGAACAGCTCACAGGCCGTGTGCTCGTAGAAGAACAACGCCTGGCCGCTCGCCAGTCAGCACCAACCGCTGGGGAGCAAGATAGAATCCAGGTGCTCGTGAGAGCAGAGACACCCTGGGCGCTGGTCTGCCGCAGTGTAGATGATGTGCGCCACCATCCGACGCTCTTTGCCGAGCGCTGCAGCCAGGTACGCATCGGTGAAGCGGTGCGCGTGCTCGACCAGCAGGAGGATTGGTCATATATCCAAGTCGTCCATGACGGCTACCTGGGATGGACACATACCAACAGCCTTTATATATGCAGGGCCGATGAAGTCAAAGCATACCAGAGCGAATGCAATGTGGTTGTTTGCGCCGGGCTGGCGTCTGCGTATACTCAGGCAGACGGTCACCAAATTTGCAGCCGCTTACCATTCGCAGCCCGCCTGGTCGGAGGCCAGATTCAGGCCAGCCGGAAGGCGCTGTACTTGCCAGATGGCCGAACCTGGTGGGTGGAAGCCAGTGACGTGCAAGAAATGGTGCCTGGCAAACCATCCGCTGCGCAAATCCTGCAGGCCCTGGACTGCATCCGGAGTTTGGTAGGCACGCCTTACCTGTGGGGAGGCCGCACGCCGTTTGGATTTGATTGTTCCGGCCTGGCGGGGACTTTTTGGGCATTCTTGGGTGTAAGCCTGCCGCGCGATGCCGATATGCAATATGCGCACCTGCCAGCCGTGGAGGGAGCGCTGCAGCCTGGCGATCTGCTGTTTTTTGGTGAAGAAAGAGATGGTATGGCAGACGAGCACCAGCGCCGCATTACTCACGTGGCAATCTCAGTGGGCGGCGATGAGTTTATCCACGCCAACGGCGCTCAATGGGGCGTTGGTTACAATTCATTTGATGAGCACAGCCCGCTGTATCGCGCCTGGTTGAAAGAAAATTATTGCGGCGCACGGAGGCCGGTGTGGAACTGAAATTGCAGTTGGTTGATTTAAACCTGCGCACGACATTTCGTGTCGCACACGGCGCCAGCAACCAGCGCCACAATGTGATCGCTTTGTTAGAATGCCAGGGGCTGACAGGTCTGGGCGAAGCAGCGGCCGTTTTTTATTATGGGGATACCCAGGCCAGCCTAGCGGATTATCTCCGCAGTTTACCCAGGCTGGATGATGATCTCTTCGCTCTGGAACGAACACTGGCCAGCTTGCCGCACGGCCCTCAGGCTGCCCGCGCTGCCGTGGATATCGCTCTGCATGACCTCTTTGGCAAGCTGCTCGGACAGCCGCTTTACCGCCTGTTTGGCTTGCAGTCCTTGCCGCTGCCTCTTACCTCGTTTACCATCGCCATCGATGACCCTCAAATCATGGCCGAGCGCGCCCAACACTCAGGCTATCCAATCATCAAAATCAAAGTTGGCACAGATCAAGATGAGACCATCGTCAGGGCGATCAGTAGGGCCACTTCTGCTCGCTTGCGTGTGGATGCCAATGCTGCATGGAGTCGCGAACAGGCGCTGGAAATCATTCCCCGTCTGGCTGCCTATGATATTGAATTAATTGAACAGCCCCTGCCGGTGCAAGACCGCCAGGGGTATTTCTGGCTGAAAGAACAACTGCGGCGGCAAGGTATCGAAACGCCCATTTTTGCAGATGAATCGGTGCGCACCAGCCGCGATGTTGCGGAGATGGCTGGCGGTTTGGATGGCGTGGTGGTCAAGCTTATGAAATGCGGTGGCCTGCGCGAAGCACTGCGCTGCATCCATACAGCTCGTGCCCATGGATTGCAGATTATGCTTTCGTGTATGATCGAGACCTCGGTTGGAGTGACGGCGGCAGCTCACTTGGCGCCCTTGTGCGATTACATCGATCTGGATGGACCACTTCTGATCAGCAACGATTTATATGAAGGTGTGCAATATCACCAGGCGCAGCTCGAACTGCCCCAAGCACCGGGGGTGGGTGTGTCGCTGCGTTCGGCAACCAGGCTTTAAGCGCGCAATACTCTGCCGGAGAGTAAGAAATGTCGTATAAAAAATATGAAAACTGGAAACGCAACCGCCTGCAAGGCCTGCCCGAGCTGTCTGTTGTCATCAACACGCATAACGACCAGACGCATATCCTGCATATCATTGACAGGATCGCTTCATTTATGTGCGGATTGCGTTATGAATGGGAGTTGATCGTTTGCGACAGCCGTTCGAGCGATAAGACAATCCAGTTAATCAAAGACTTGAAATATGCAAATTTGACCATCCTTGACGCCGAAAGTCCGTATGCTGCGGTTCAAAAGGGCATGTTGGCGGCACGCGGCGGCTTGGTGCTGTATGAAAATATCCATGATTCGACACCCATCGAAGAAGCCAAGCGCCTGCTGCCCCGCCTGGAAGGCGAGTTCGATATCGCAATTGGCTCTCGCCAGGATCCGCCCGCCAAACGCTCTCGTCTTCAAACGCTGGGGAGGAATCTTTTGGCAGAATTACGCCGCCGTTTTCTGAGCTTGTTCCTAAAAAATTCAATTCAGGATCCCGATTCTGGCTTTCGCCTGTATTCCGGCAGGCTGGTGGCGCGCTTATTTACGAATTTGAAAGATAAAACCATCTCGCCGAACCTTGAGGCATTGTATCTGGCGGGCAGGTTGGGATATAGAGTGACGGAAGTGCCGGTGGGTTGGGTTCGGAAAGGCACAAAAAATCCCGATGGACGCAAAACCGTGGCGCAGCTCCTCCCGGGTCTGCTGCGCCTCAGCTGGAATGACTTTATGGGCAGATATAAAGAAATTTAACGTCTACCAGACTTGCGGCGCAGCTTCGGTTCTACCTGCAAGCCAAAGCCAGGTAACTGAGGCGCGCCCATTTGGCGCATGCGGTCTTCTTCACTCAAGTCACTGATGCGCGGCCCATCAAGCCATTGTCCACCTGCAATGGCTTCATTTGCTTGCTGCAGCGCTTCAGCGGCGTTTTCTGCCCAAAAAGTTTGGGCAAATGGCTCGACATCCGCCTTGGAGCCCCGCCCGCTTTTTTGGCCTTTTTTGATTTTTTGCCTGCTGATAAACAACCCTTCAATATAAAAGCGCTGCATACGCACCTCCTGTCTTCTGAGTTATTTATAGCACAAATATTCTATTAAATCAAGACGGTGAAACGCCCTCGATATTTTGGAAAACTCTTTCAAAACGGTCAAGGGCAGCGTCGATCACTGGGGGGGTGTCAGCCATGCTGGTGTACATACGGCTGCCAGCCAGGGTGACCAGCCCGCTGGCCATGTAAGCCGCACCCATTTCCTCCATCATATGCCGGCGGGGCTTTAATTCTTTCGCCAGGCGCAGCGGATGGCGGAAATCAAGCAGCATCACACCCGAGGTTTCCAGGTGGACGATTGAACCCTGGTTGTAGGCCACAAACGGGAGATTATATTTTCTGATCAGGCTCTGCAGGCCGCTGGTGAGGCGGTCTCCTGCCTGGCCGGCTAAAACAGCGGCGTTTGTGCGTTCCATCTCGACCAAAGCGTGGTAGCCCGCCACGCAGGAAAGCGGATTGGCAGAAAGCGTCCCGCCTATATAAGCGCGCTCACCTGTACCGCCGATACCAGCTGCGAAGCGCATCATGACTTCCTCCCTGCCGCCCACTCCCCCTGCCATCGGATAGCCGCCGGTGATGCACTTGCCAAACACGGTTAAGTCGGGCTTGATGCCAAAATAACCTTGCGCGCCACCCATGCCCAGGCGGAAACCGGTGACCACCTCGTCGAATATCAGCAAGGCGCCAAATTCATCACACAGCGCACGTACTTTTTGGTTGAAGTCAAATGGAGCCGGGCGTGTACCCGATTCCGGGCCGAGCGGCTCCACAATCACCGCAGCCGTGCCGCCCAGGGCCAGGTTGAGAATCAACTGCGAGCGCAAAGCGCCCAACGAATGCGGAAAGATTTCCTGGGTGTTGAATGTGGCGCCCCACGGAATACCTTTGGCCTCTAATCGACCCGTTCCAGGTATGTGCAGGCCATAGATCATCGAATCACTCCAACCGTGATAAGCGCCTCCCACCTTGATCACTTTGGCTTTTTTGGTGAAGGCGCGCGCTGCTCGCACTGCCGCCATGACGCTTTCGGTGCCCGAACCAAGGAACCGCACCATTTCTACCGCGGGCATACAGCGAGTGACCAGTTGGGCCAGCTTGAGCTCATATTCATGGAACAGCCCGGTGACTGGGCCGCAGGTTTGCAGAAGCTCAATCACACAGTCACGAACAGGTGGGTAATTGCTGCCAAGCACCGTTGGCCCCCCCGCCTGCAGGAAGTCGATGTATTGATTACCGTCCGAATCCCACAAGTATGCCCCTTCAGCGCGTTCGATGGAAATGGGAAACGGAAAATTAAATGCCAGGTTGTGTTGTACACCGCCTGGAATATATTTCTTAGCCTCGCTCGTCAGAGCTTTCGACCGCCTACAAAGAGTTTCGAAATACTCCAGGTAGGCCTTCATGCGCTCTCGGCGTATTGGGCGCAGCGGCTGGGCAATCAGGGCCTCTAACTGCCGGTTGATGGCCGGCACATCCGGATATTTCGAAATAGAGTAGGTTTGATTAGAATCTGGCATAAGCTTCCTCTTGTAATTGGATAGCATGTATTTTACCTGCACTTGAGAAATCGTGAACAATTCGGTGAGTTAAAAAGTATAATGGGAAACGACCATGAATCTGCCACAGCGCAAACTGTTCACCATTTTCTGTGCAGGAAGCGGCACCATCGCCCTCATTTTGCTCGCTGCGGGGATTGCACGCATACGCTTTCACGACAGCCTGCCCTTGCCCGGCGTTCGACCGTCTCAAATCCCGAGTGGAAACTTACTCATCCCTGGCCTGGAACAATTTTTAATTTTATTGTTGTGGGTGACAGTCATTTTACTGCCGCTGGCTATTTTATTCTTGATGCTTTCGCCACAAGGCCGAAAATACCTTAGCGCCCAGGCTCTGCAATTAGGGCTGTTGGCCATCGTGTTGGCCATAGTGGGGCGCACCCTGGTCTTGCAGGCGCCAGAGCTGATGAAAGAGTTGACTGCAGAGGTTATGAACGGCCGAACGGTAGGCACAAATGCTCTGCCGGTGCCCCCTGAGACCAGCCCTGTATGGCTGAGTTGGGCCTTGAGCTTGGCTGTAGCAGCCCTGGTGATCTGGCTTGGTTTTCGAGCCTGGAAGCATTGGAAGAATAACATACCTCGGCCGACGATTGCAAAAGACCTGGCGGTCAGCGCCTCGCAAGCCCTGGCGGATTTGCGCCAGGGGAAAGCCCTAAAAGAGACGATCCTAAGGTGCTACCAGCAAATGGTGGAAATCGCCGCCATCGAACGTGCCCTGCCTAAACCCGAATACTTGACGGCCAGCGAATTCATCCAGGTGTTGGAGAGAGCCGGTTTGCCTTCCCAATCTGTCGAACAGCTTACTCATTTGTTCGAGTTCGCTCGTTACAGCGCTCACCTGCCTTCGGAAGAGCAAAACAGACAGGCAGTCACTTGCCTGGAGGCCATTGTCCAGGCCTGCCGGACAACTGCATGAGAAAGCGCCATCTTTTGGGGCTGGCGGCTGCCTGCCTGGGCACTCTGCTGTTAGCTTGGATCCTTTACAACAGTGTGCGCAGCCTGCTGGCATATCCGCTGATATACCTGGCCTGGGCGATTGAGCAGATCTACAAATACACTCCCTCCTGGGCAATCTGGGGATTATTGCTGATCATGATGCTGCTGATGGCCGCGACCAGCCTGATCCGACCTTATGATATCTCCCCTGAAGAAAACGAAGAGAAGACATATCGCCTGCACCGGCGAGTCATCTTGTTGGTGCGCTGGCTCAACCAACGCCACCGCCCATATTTTCGCCATCATATCAACCATGAATTGACCGAACTCTCTGCGAAAATACTGGCGGAACGCTATCATGCCCCCATCCACGTGGTGCGCAGTGCTATCCGCGATGGTTTAATCGACATCCCCTTAGATTTAGCGCCCTATTTGCAGCGCGGCCTGTCAATGTGGGGGGACATGGATGAAGAACGCTTCGGCTGGCTTAGCGCGTTGGTCAGGCCAGAGCGTTTCGAGGAACCGAAAGACGACAGAGAAATTCTGCGCACCCTGGAATTTTTAGAGGATCAAATGGAGGTAAATCATGACCCTGGATATTTCGACCGTCGCCAAGATCAGCCAGCAGGTCTTGAATGAGATTGACCGGGCTGTGGTCGGTAAACGCCATGTCCTACAGCAGATCCTGGCGGCCGCCCTGGCAGGAGGGCATATTTTGCTCGAAGACTATCCCGGCCTCGGTAAAACACTCATTGCGCGCAGTTTTGCGCATACACTCGGCTTAGAATTCAAACGTATCCAATTCACGCCCGATTTGTTGCCGGCTGACATAACTGGTGGATACGTTTATAACCGTTCCACCAGCCAGTTTGATTTACGCCAGGGGCCGGTGTTTACCCATATCTTGCTGGCAGATGAAATCAACCGCGCCTCTCCAAGAACACAGTCGGCTTTGCTGGAAGCCATGCAGGAAAACCAGGTCTCTCTGGAGGGAGAAACTTTCAGCCTGCCGCAGCCTTTTGTGGTGATCGCCACCCAAAACCCAATCGAATATGAAGGGACGTTTCCTTTGCCGGAGGCGCAGTTAGACCGGTTTTTGGTCAAGCTCTCCGTGGGCTACCCAAGCCGAGAGGAAGAACAAGAAATTTTGCAGCGCCGGCGCCAGCGGCAGGTTGAAGAAGTCATCCTGCAGGAGATCATCGGCCAGGGAGATTTGCTCGCCATGCGCCAGGCCATTGAAGGAGTGCAGATTCACACAGACTTAGAGCGTTATATCGTCGCCCTGGTGAGCGAAACGCGCAAAGACCGGCGGGTGGCGGTTGGCGCCAGCCCACGCGCCTCGCTTGGTCTGATGAAGCTGGCGCGCGCTCAGGCCGCCATCGGCGGTCGCGATTTTGTGCTGCCAGATGACATCAAAGCATTCGTCCAACCGGTTTTTATCCACCGTCTGATGCTCCAGCCAGAATTTTGGATGAAACAGCGGGTGGCAGGAGAAGTCATAGAAAGCATTTTGCGCACTGTGCCGGTCCCTGTTCTTCCTGAGATGGATGGCAAAACGGCGTGAGCCGCCTGGTCATCCTCGGCATCCTGATCTTTGGGCTGGCAATGGCTGGCCTGGCGACTGTGAGGGCAGAATTGCTCATCCTGGCTGTTCCACTGGCTGTCTATTTTCTGGCCAGCCTTGTTTCAAGCGCCTGGGACGCCCGAGTCAAAATCTCTCGAGCGATCAGCAGCCGCCGAGTATTGGCCGGTTCGCTGGTGGAAGTGACAATCAAGATAGAAAATCTGGGCGAGGCTCTCGATCAGGTGTGGCTTGAAGAGCCTCTGCCAGCCGGCTTACAGTTGATTGATGGCAAAACACACCTTTTCGAGAGATTATCGACGGCAGGCAGCCTGGAACTGCACTACAGCGTGCGCGCCCAGCGGGGCATCTATCTCTTTCCTGCTTTTGATCTACACTACAGCGACGTGTACAGCCTGGTGCCCCGCCATCTGCATTTTCAGCAAGAAGATACCATCGCCGTTTTGCCTGAAAGTCTGCGCCTGGACCGCATCCCCATCCGCCCGCCGCGCACACATGGTTTTAACGGCTCAATACCTGCCCGACGCGGCGGACCTGGTATAACCTTTTATGGCCTGCGCGATTATCAACCTGGCGATGAACTGCGCTGGATTAACTGGCGCGCCAGCGCCCGCAGCGAGCAAGCGCTCTTCACCAACGAATACCAGCAAGAAAGCACCGCTGATGTTGGCATTATCTTGGATGCCCGCTATGAAAGTTACCTGGTGACCACCGGCAAAAGTCTGTTCGAACATGCCGTCACGGCAACCGCCTCGCTGGCGGAAGCACTGATCAATGACGGTAACCGGGTTGGCCTGGTGCATTATGGGAAGTATGTCAGTTGGACGTACCCGGGCTATGGCAAAATGCAGCGTGAGCGTATTATGAATGCGCTTTCCCAAGCTTCGCCGGGCGACAGCCAGGTGGATCGATTGGAATATTTACCGGCGCGGTTTGTACCGCCTGGATCGCAGCTCGTCCTGGTAAGCCCACTGTTGGAACAGGACCTGGAAACCTTGCTGCAGCTGCGCTCCAGGCGTTACGCTCTGCTGGTTGTCAGCCCTAACCCGGTAGCTTACGAAGCAAGCTGTTTGCCAGATACGCCGGAAACACAGATGGCAATTCGCGTCACCCGCCTGGAGCGTTTGCTCCTTCTGCAGCCTCTGCGCCAGGCGGGTATTCAGGTATTAGATTGGGATACCAACATTCCATTCGACCAGGCGATCCAGCGCATTACGCGCGGCGCCGGGCGTTTTTGGATGGGCAGTGTATGAGGCTGGCATCCTTCGCATTCGCCCTTTGCCTGTTTGCCGCCCTGGCAATTGTCTGGACTGGTTACGACAGCGCCGCCCTGTGGCAGTGGAGAGCATTGATCCTGGCAAGCAGTCTGGCTTTGCTTGGAGGCATCATTTGGAGAGAATGGCTGGGTAACCTGGGCTTTCTTGGCCTGGTGGTGTGCATCGCCATCGCGGCGGTCAACCACCCGCTCGGATGGGAGAACCCCCTGGCAATTTGCCTGGCGTTGGCTGCCTGGGACCTGGCATCGCTGCTGCGCAAATTGCGCTGGGCCGATGGCGGGTACCCAACCTGGCTGCCAGGCCGCCATCTCCTGTTGTTGGCGGGTGTCATCAGCGGCGGTTTGCTGGCGATGCTGGTGGCGCGCGATTTCACTTTTCGTCTGGGCTTCGAAGCAGCGATTGGGCTGGGTCTGGCGACAGCTGGCGGTTTAGCGTATGCTGTACGTGCCATGCGTGAGCGGGAAGGTCGCTAATCACCACTGTAACTGGTAAAGATAGCCAGCACCCGATCGGCATAGGTGTATCCCACATCAATCGGCCCATAAGAATACAGAGCATCCCGCCAGTTCTGAGTGCGTTCGTATAAGTTTGCCAGCATGCGCGCTCCATATTCTATGTTAAAAGCCGGGTCTTCAAGCTCGGCGCGGCTGGGCCGGTTGGCAAAACAAGGCCCATTCGCGCATTGGAAACTGGCAGCCAGTCCGTCGCGGGGCATGACCTGCATTAAACCGGTGGCGCCGCTGTGTGAGTATGCTGTTGGGTTGCCGCCCGATTCAAACCACACCACGGCAGCCACCAGATTTGGCGGCAGGCCGTAGGTAGTAGCCGAGCGGGTAATCTGATCACACCACTGCCGCACAGCTTCTGGGAAGCGCTGGCTGACCTGGCAATCGCCTTCGGGCGAAGAAGAGTTTTCCGGAGCAGGGGCAGGGGCGGGGGCTGTATCTTCCGCAGCAGGCTGCTGGGTTGGAAGCGCCTGTGCAGCCGAACCGCCGCGCGCCAGGTCAAACTGGCTGGCAAGCGCCAGGCAGGTAATTGTCAACACAACTGTCATTACCAGCGCGGCGCGCAGGATCATGATCTGAATGGGCTGCATATAAGGTTGAGGCATTGTGCGTTTTGAGCGGGACATAATATTTTTTCCTGCCCAAATTATAGCACAAATGTTCTAATTAAAAACGCCTAGAAAGATTAGAAAATCGCCTAACCTAGATTAAAATCTCAAAATATCAGCCGAACCGTTCAGCTCGAAAAGGGCCAAGATCAAAAGTCGGCGGCTGCCCCTTGACCAGCTCAGTCACCACCTGCCCGGTGCCCGGCCCGAGGGATAATCCCAGCATCGCGTGACCGGTCGCCAGGATCAGGTTTGACCAGCGGTTTGAACGCCCCACGATTGGCATGCCATCCGGCGTTGTCGGGCGCAGACCAGCCCATGTCTCGGTGATCGTCAACTGCTCATCCACACGGATATATTCGCGCACAGCCCGCTCAATGCCGGCGATGTGCCGCTGGTTCACAGAAGTATTTAATCCGCTCAACTCCAACCGGCCAGTGAAGCGCAGCCGCTCGCCCATTGGAGTCACTGCCACGCGGCGCTCGCCCAATAGCAGCGCCTGGGCAGGCATTGTCGCTATCGCCTGCATGGTCAGTGAATAACCGCGGGCTGCCTGCACAGGAAGATGCAAACCCAGGCCGCGCGCAGCAAGCGGAGACCAGGCGCCTGCTGCCAGCACAACCTCAGCGGGTTCGTAATCCTCCAAAATGCTCCGAACCGCGCGAATTTTACCGTTCGCCAATTCGTAACCGGTGACGGGTGAATTTTCCTGTAAGTTTGCGCCCATCTGCCGGACGCGCTGCGCCAGGAGCTGTAAATACTGCGCAGGGTTGAGCGAAGCGTCACCGGTGAAGTGTACACCGCCAATCACGTCCTCCAGCGCCGCAGGTTCGCGCTGGTGAACAGCGGGTTTATCTAAAACTTCTGCCGGTAAGCCGTGCTGGTGCAGCAGTTCCGCTTCATGCCTGCCGCTTTGCCAGGCAGACTCGGTTTTATATAAAAACAGCAAGCCTGTCTGGTGATAATGACAATCGAACTGCTCAGCGGCGATTAAATCTGCAAAATTCCGAGCACTCAGCAGACCAAGCGATTTCAAGGGCGGGATAGCCCGCTGCACGTTTTGTTCACTGCAGGCCGCGGCGAATTGTAGGAGCCAGCTCAAGTAAGCCGGGTCCAGGCTGATGCGCATGCCAAAGGGGCTGCGCGCCGGATCTAACATCCACTTGATTGCTGTGGTGATGATGCCAGGAGCAGCCAGCGGAACGATATGGCTGGGAACAATATGCCCGGCGTTGCCTGAGGAACTGCCTGCAGCGACTTGAGCCTGGTCAATCACCGTCACGCTCCGCCCTGCCTTGAGCAAGTAGTAGGCGGCATGCAGGCCAATCGAACCACCCCCAATGATCAGAACATCTACTTTTTTAGCCATCATTTTTCCTTATACGCGGATGCCATCATGAAATGGATCACGCTCATCAAGCAACAATTCGCCCTCCGCCATCATCCAGGCTTCGCCGGTGATGGTGGGGATAATTTTTCCCGCCACGCGCTGCACGCTGCCCTCAAAAATACTTCCGACAACGCTCTGCTGGCGCCAGATTTGTCCCTCGCTGATTCGCCCATCCTCGAAAAGACAGGCCAGCTTGGCGCTGGTGCCTGTGCCGCATGGAGACCGATCATACGCTTTGCCAGGGCAAAGCACAAAACTCTGGCTGTCCGCCTGGTCCGCCGAGGCAAACAACTCCACATGATCAATTTCTGCGCCGCCAGCGCCTAGAATTTCCTGGATGGTGAGCTGTTGGCGCACTTCCCAGGCATAATCGGTCAGTTGTTCCAGATTCTGCATGCTCACCGCCAGCCCATGATCGTGCACCAAAAAGAACCAATTACCCCCCCAGGCCACGTCTCCATGAATCGACCGCCCCCTGACCACCACCGGCACATGCGCCCGGTAGCGATAAGCCGGGACATTGCGTACAGAAACCCGGTTAGGATAGCCAGCAGCAGATGGGTGCAGCGTCGTTTCCACCACGCCAACGGGCGTTTCCAGACGGTACACGCCCGGCCCTATGCGTCCCTGGTAAGCTAACGAAGCCATGACGCCGATGGTGCCATGCCCACACATCCCCAGGTAACCCACATTGTTAAAATAAATCACACCGAACTGGCAGGTGGGGTCAGCGGGCGGCACCAGCAACGCGCCTACCAGCACATCCGAGCCGCGCGGCTCGTTCAGCACCAGTGAACGGAAGGTGTCGAAATCCTTTTTCAGGCGCGCCAGTTGGTCGGCCACGCTGCCTGCACCCAGGTCGGGCGCGCCGCGCTCTACCAGGCGGGTTGGCTCGCCGCCCGTATGTGAATCAAGATAAGGAATACGCTTCATAGACTGCTCCTCAAGCTTGTTCAGGCAATCGCCTGAGCCAGGGCAAAGACCCGCGCGAACTCCGAGCGCTCGTCTTCGGGCAGTGGCAGGAGCGGCTGCCGCGGCTTCCCGGCCGGGTAGCCGGCCAGCTCGCAGCCCAGCTTAACTTTCTGCGTATAACTGCCGCTTTCCACATTGCGCAGCAAAGGCTGCAGATTTTCCATTAAAGTTCTGGCCTGTAGAAAATCGCCTGACAGGGCAGCTTCCAAAACCCGCACATGCTGGCGCGGGGCACAGGATGCCGCGCCTCCGATCCAGCATTTGCAGCCCCACAGGAAATAATCCAAAGCCTGGTCGTCAGAGCCGCAAATGACCTGGTAGCGGCCGTTGTAGCGCATGCGCATTTCATACACACGTGTCATGTCGCCGCTGGCTTCTTTGATGCCAATCACATGCGGATAACTCAGCAGGCCATCCAGCACTTCATAACCCACCTCCGTGCCAGCCCGCCAGGGGAAATTGTACAAGATAATCGGGATATCGACTGCCTCGGCAATTGCGCGGTAATGCGCCAGCAGTTCGCGCTGGTTCGGGCGTGAATACGGCGGCACAGCCGCCATCAATGCGTGGTAACCCATTTCGACCGCGCTGCGAGCAAAGCGCAGTACATCACGCGTAGCGCCAGCATTGATGCCGGCGACAAGCTGGGCTCGCCCGGTTGAGCGTTCTTTAAAATAGGAAAACAGGTCAAGGCGCTCCGACTCGCTGAGGGCGTACACCTCGCCGGTGGTGCCGCCTGGCACAAGCCCTGATGCCCCATTCTGCAGAACGAAGTCTATTAGCCGGCCTAACGCCGGGTAATTGATTTCCTCATCATCATCAAATGGTGTTACCACCGGTGCATACACGCCTGTCAGTTCCATTGAATACTCCTTGGCTAAGATTTCTGCTAATGCGATGATCTATTTTAACGTCAATTTGTACTGCTGAAAGGGGCACATCAGCGCATAAATTCACACCTATGCAGATTGTGGAATCGCAGCCGGCACAGGTATGAATACTCTTCCTGATGTTTTCTACCTTGTTTCTTCCTGCGCTCCTTCTTGCTCAGTTCTGCCCGGCTGTTCATGGGGATCCAACAAGACGAGCAGGCCCAGGGTGGCAATATCTGCAAACAGCAGCGGCGCCAGGATTGGCGCGCCACGCAGGAAGCGTTCTCCAATGACCGTATTGGATGTCCCCAGGTTCGTTAATATGTGCAGCAGCATGCCCACGCTTCCTACCAGGATGATGAGCAGCATGATACCGATGTAGATCCACACATCGGCGCCTATCGGCCGATCAACTAGTGCAATCAGGAAGGCTACGACTATTCCCAAAACACCTACGGCGGTGGGCACCCAAAGCCAAGGATTTGAGAAATTGGTACGGGCATGGTCGAGTACGCGGCTGATTAAGGTAGCTAACATCCCAAGACTCACCAGGAAAAAATAACCGCTGGTTTTGCGGAAAGGAAGCTGCAGTCGGAATCGATCGGAGAGCAGCAGCGCGCCGCTGTTTACCAATGAAGAAACTATCCCCCTGACAGTTTGGGATTAGAGAAAGGAACATATATGGCCTGCAGATCAACTATTCTTTTGTTGAAGTGTCGCGCCGCTAGTGTTCCACTAATGATAATAATTAGATGGATTGCATACTTGACTTTTATCCGAAAAACAACTAATATGTAGTTATACGATATATAGCTCGACTACATAAGGAGTGCGGATGGAAGCACAAGATTATTTGCCTCTTACCGAAACTTCATTTTTCATACTTCTTAGTCTTGCGACAACCCCCAAACATGGCTATGGCATCATCAAAGATGTGGAGTTAATGAGCACGGGCAGAGTCGTTCTGGCTGCTGGCACCTTATATACAGCGCTCCGGCGCATGCTGGAGGATGGCTGGATCGAGCGGTTGGAGGACGAAAATCCAAACCAGGAAAGGCGGGAACGGAAACTCTATAGGCTCAGCGACCTTGGCCGTCAGATTTTTCAGCTTGAAACCAAACGCCTGCAAAGTATGGTTCACCTCACAAGAACAAGCCTGAACGAAAGGCAGTGAAGATGAACAATTTCGAGAGGCCTATTCGAAGCCTGGTTCTGCGCTTTATTGAATCATTGTTGAAGCTCTACCCACCCAGGTTTCGTCATGAGTTCTACTCCGAAATTCAGGCGGTTATTTTGAGCCGCTTACGTGACGCGGAACAGACAGGGCAGTGGCCTTGCGCTGTTGTCCATGAAATTACAGGACTCGTGTCTTCGATCATCCAGGAGCGCTGGCACGATCTCAGGTTTCGAAAGGAGATGATGATGATCGCCAATAAAAAGCCCGGCTGGTTTTTTTACTGCGGATGGGTTGCGCTGAATGCCAGCGCTGTCATCATGGCATGGTATATCACCTTTGCCATCATGGACCGGGTTACCGGAGAAGATGATTCCCTAATCTTTATACTGTTGTTCCCAATCATAGGTTTGTTGACCGGTATCCTGCAGTACATTGTGCTTCGTCGCTATTTACCACACTTGGGATGGTGGATTTCGGCGACATTTCTGGGTTGGTTGATGCCTTTTGTTTGGCTTTCTATCTTCAGCAGGCTGTTGATCCCTGGCAGCAGTACGGTCAGGATCGTGCTCGGAATGATGGTCCTCGGCACGACGGTCGCATTACCGCAATGGTGGTTATTGCGTAAACGGGTACAGCACGCCTGGTGGTGGGTTCTCGTCTTTGGTCTCGCCTGGGGGATGGTTGGATTGTTTGATCTTTTTACGCTATCTGACCTTTTTCCGGTTGTAATCGGTTTTGCGGTTGTTCCCGCCATTGCCACAAGCATTGCCTGGTGGCTGCTTCTCGATCGGCTTCCGAATCACGAATTAAGGAGCGCCGGGATTCGAGTATCTTTCAAATTGGTTTACGCTTCATCGAAAGGTGCCTCGCCAATGATTGGCTTATTTGACTTCCCTTATGCACCTAATTGTGAGGAAACTGTCAGGTGGCTAGAAAAAAGTCACAAATAGACTTTACAGGTGGCGCAAAAACGCTTCCGGATTATTCAAAAATTCGCGCATGAAAAGTACATGCTCCAGCTCGTTATAAGAAACCGGGCGGATCGTGTTCCCATCCAGGCACAAAATGACAGCTCCCGGGTAAGCCATCAGGATTGGAGAATGGGTAGCCACGATGAACTGGCCTTTTTCCTCCACCATATGCTTCATCGCCGCAATCAACGCCAGTTGGCGCAAGGGCGAGAGAGGAGCTTCTGGTTCATCCAACAGGTAGAGACCGTCAGGCACAAAGCGCGTTTGAAACAAGGCCAGGAAAGCCTCGCCGTGAGAGACTTGATCCAGACCGTTTCCGTAGCGTTGTCTCAGGTCATAAAGCTCGCGGCGGTACGGCATTCTGGCCAGATCAGCGGCATAGTTCGACCGGTCTTTGTAATCCTCATCGACGGTGTTCAGGTCTTTCTCCAGCTCGATCTTGATCTGGGCCAAACGCCGCGCGTAACCGAAAAAATCCTCCGCCCGCAGGAAGAATCCACGATGAGTGCGCTTCCCCCAGGCCAGGCGCAAATGAGCAGCCAGCTTGCGAGCAGATTCCAGAGTCTCGTCGCGCTGCACCCCCTCGCTGCCAACTGCCGGCAAATCTGCCGCGCAGGCCAGGGCCTCCAGCAATGTCGATTTGCCTGAGCCATTTTCTCCAACCAGGAACGTCACCGGTGCATCGAATGTCAGGGTGGATAAATTTTGAATAATTTGCAATGTGAAAGGAAATTCTTGCCCAGCCTGCCCAATCGGTTGGCGGAGGCTCAGCGAACGCAGGTGCAAACCTGTATCCGGCTGGCCTGAGCGTCTTGAAAGAGTTTTTCTCTTTGCTGACTGCGTCACAGACACACTAACCTGCTGCAGTCTTCCAGGGGATTTGAGGGGATTGGTAAAAATTGATGCCCAGCATTTGCATGCGGGCGCCCTGATCGGCCAATCGCAGGCGGAAATTTTCCCAATCGCGCAGCATTTGGGCGCTCCAACCGACCTCTGCAAGTGCGGGAAGTCGGGGAAAAGCCATATACTCAATGTCTTTCAGCGTGCTCACAGTTTCCGTCCACAGCGGCGCTTCCACGCCCAGAATGCTCTCCTCGCTCAATCCGGGAATTTGGCTTCCGGGATTCCAATCATACACATTGCGAATCTCGAGAAAACCGGCCCAATTCAAACCCAGCCGGGTGCTTTCATCATACTTCATATCCAGGTAGGTGTACCAGGCAGGCGATAGAATAAACTGCACCCCGGCTTGCACCGCTTTCTCCATTTCACCCGGCCGCCAAAACTGCACAACCGTGCCCGGCAGCAAATCCGCCTGGACAATTTCATTCCAACCGATCGCCCGTTTGCCATGCTTCTGGCAAATCTGCTGGATCCGTTCGACAAACACCAGATAATCTGCCTTTACAGTGGAATCAGCTTCATCTCCTCCAAAATGAAAAAATGGGCCGGGAGTCAGCGCCGCCAGCTCTCCGATCACATCTTCCAGAAATTTATAGGTGATTTCTTTACCCACCGCCAAGGAGCTGAAACCGACCTGAGTGCCGGTGTACAATCCGGGTGCCGCATCGTTGATGCTCAGCTCTGGATAACCCACCAGGGCCGCGTTGATATGACCTGGCGTTTCAATCTCGGGAACCAGAGTGATATATTGTTTGCGGGCATACTCCACCAGGTCGGCATATTCGGCCTGGGAATAAAAACCGCCTGCCCCGCCGCCCACCGCGCTCAAACCGCCCACCTCGGCAAGCTTTGGCCAGGATTCGATCATAATGCGCCAACCCTGGTCATCGGTTAGGTGCAGGTGTAAATAATTGCATTTATACAGGGCCAGCAAATCAATGCACCGTTTAATATCGGCTGGGGGGAAAAAGTGTCTGGCGACATCCAGCATGAAACCACGCCAGGCGAAGCGAGGCGCATCGCGCACTTCGCAGGCAGGAATGCTCCAGGTTTCATTTTGCAGAGAATTGGCTTCTACCGTGGGCGGCAAAAGCTGTCTCAGAGTTTGTACGGCATAGAATAGACCAGTTGGAGAAACAGCCTGTAGATTGACGGAGTGGGCGGTGACCGAAAGCCGGTATTCTGCCTTGTCAAAGGACGAATCTGGCAGCGTGCTCAGGGTTATATCATTATTCTGCATAGGCTCTGCTGATACGTGCACGGGCAAAGCAAAACCAGTTACCAGGCGCAGCCTGGCTGCCAGGTATTCAGCGATCGCCGCCAGTTCAGCGCTGGCAGGCGCGATCGCAATAGCGGTGGCTGGAGTGAGTGTAAAGGCGCCGGGCGCTGCTTTATATTCGAGCGGTAGGGGAATCAGCGAAGGAGGATTGGCTTGAGTCACAGTGTTTCACCTCGAAATCAGCCCATGAATTAGCAAAGCTTCATTTTTTAAACGTTGCTCAAGTTGTACGTAGTCACCGCCAGGCCGAGCAGAATGGAGACGGCGATTATCAAAATGCCAGCCATCCATAAACCCAGCAGGCTGACTACAATCCCGATCGTAATGATACCGGCTAACAACAGCATACCATTCATGGTGAACAAAGGACGCCCGCTGAGAGGTTGGTGGGCGCGCAACCACAGCCAGGCGCCAAGCGCCATACACAGCAGGCTGGCGGCTATCATTGTACCGGCAATAACATTCCCATTGCCGAACGGTATTGAGAGCACAAACACGCCGCACGAACCAGCAGCCGAGCGCAGCGGGCCAGAGCCAATCCGCTCGACACGCGCCATCACAAAATACTGCCAGGCTGCATCTGCCGCACTGATCGGGGCCTGGATCGATTGAGTTTCGTTAGCAGCCAGGGTGAGGAGATGGCGCTCCGAATCAACCAGGCTGACCATCCCCTGGCTGACTGTGGAAATCATCACCACTTTTAAGGGCTGGTCCGTTGGGTTTGTCACCGAGGCGGAAATCTCAGCCTGCTCATTCTGCGTGATGAAAATCGGGCAGCGCAGTGTGCTGAGCGATTCATCTGCCGCCAGGCCAGAAGCGTAGAAGGAGGCTTCTAAATTGCTCCAGGAAACCATGCCCACGAATAACAGACCGATGATTGCACCGGCAATGAACAAAAAGCTGCTGGTTTTGTAAAGAACATCCATCGTCTTCGCTGAAAACATAGCGGCTTATCCTTGGGCTGCTTTCAGGCCAGCCAGGATCTCAGCGCCCGGCTGCACCCTGGCATATGTGCCGTTGAGCGCCGCCAGGAAAGCCGCATGCACATCCGGTGCTGGAACGCTGCGTTCGCCAAACTTCAATGTGCGCGTGGCGCAGGCATCCTGCGCCACCCAACATTCAAAGCCGTTGTCTGCGGCTGCCCGCACGGTGGCATCCAGGCACATGTGAGTCATCATCCCTGCCACGACCAATCGCTGGATATCGTTCTGCTGTAAATGCGCCAGCAAGCCCGTCGCGCGGAAACTGTTGGGGAAATTTTTTTGAATGATCACTTCGCCAGGTCGGGGTGCAACACTTGGATGAATTTCCACTCCTGGGGTGCCTGGCAGAAAAAATGTTGCTCCAGGGCGAACCGAAAGGTGTTGGATGTGCACCGTAGGCAGGCCGCTCTGGCGAAAAAAGGCCAGCAGTTGCCCGGCGGTTTGCCCGGCGGCCTCAGCTCCATCCAATTCCATTTTTCCACCCGGAAAATAATCATTTTGTAAATCGATGATCAGGTAGGCTGTGTTCATTGGAAATCCTTAGAAAGTTATATTGCTCACCACAGCTAGATTATAGACCAATTCCGGGCTTATTAACGGAATGTTTTCGCGGCTCGGTTTCTGCTGGATACCTTTAGTGCGCCAGCCGACAGCGGATTGGTGCTATACTGAAGATACCACTTATGCAATACAATGAAAGCCTCGAATCCCTGCGCAGCCACCCCCTGCCCAATTGGTATGCCTCGGCTAAGTTCGGTATTTTCATCCATTGGGGGTTGTACAGTGTGCCGGCCTACGCGCCCACTTCCCCCGATGACATCCAGATGATGTTCCAAAAGCACCCTCAAAGTTATGTGTTTGCCAACCAGCCCTATGCAGAATGGTATTGGAACAGCCTGCGCATCCCTGACAGCCCGGTCGAGCGGCATCACCGGCAAAAATACGGTATGCTCAAATATCCCGACTTGGCATCCGAATTCAACCTTCAGGCTTCCCATTGGAATCCTGAAGAGTGGGCAGAATTATTCCACCAGGCAGGTGCGCGCTATGTGGTGCTGGTCACCAAACATCATGACGGCTTTTTGCTCTGGCCCAGCCGTTTTACCAATCCGAACCTGCCGCATTTTCAATCGGCCAGGGATATCGTCGGTGAGCTAAGGCAGGCAGTGCGCCGTAAAGGTCTGCACATGGGATATTATTATTCCAGCCTGCTGGATTGGTCCTACACGCCCCAGCCAATTCAAAGTTTTGCAGAAATGGCCACCGACTGCCCCTCTGCTCCGGGGTACCTGCAGTATATTGATGGGCATTGGCGCGAGTTGATCGATCTCTACCAGGCCGAAGTCTTGTGGAGTGATATCGGCAGCCCACCCGGCTACGACTGCAACAAGTTGTTCGCTTATTTCTACAACCAGATGCCGCAAGGGGTGATCAATGACCGCTGGATGCAGGTGCCACGTTGGATGAACAATCGCTTGGGGCGCGCCGCGCTTAACTGGCTGGTACGGCGCAGCCTGACCACGGGGGGCGCGCCAAAATCGTTGGTTGCACACTGCGATTTTATCACCACAGAATACACAGAATTTAACGAAATAAATCCCAAAAAATGGGAGGCCTGCCGGGGAATTGGTAATTCATTTGGCTACAATCAGGTCGAAACCGAAGGGCAGTATCTTACCGCGGCCCAGCTTGTACCTTTATTGGTGGAAATTGCCAGCAAGAATGGGAATTTGCTCCTCAATGTTGGTCCGCGCGCCGATGGCAGCATCCCTGAACCTCAACGCATGGCCTTGTTGGGCGTGGGAGATTGGTTAGCCAAAAACGGTGAGGCAATCTTCGATACACAACCCTGGAAGCGGCCGGGCGATAACCTTCCGGACGGCAGAAAAGTTTTTTATACTGCTCGAAATACAACTTTATATGTTCACCTGATGCAAGCTGCAAATGCGCAGCTTACCATACCGGGAGTTTGCCTGGCACCTGCTGGCGTCATCCATTTATTGGGACGCGCAGAACCGCTGCTTTGGACACAGCGTGGTGAAGACATCGAGATCAATCTACCCGAAGAAGCGTTTAGCGGCCTGGTACCTGTGCTGCGCCTGGATAACCTGAATGAGCTGCCAGCGCGGACTCAGACGGGCGACTGAAATTGTTTCAATACCTGTAAAGCATAATCGATCGCCTGTTCAAAACTCAGGCGGGTGCCGTGAGTGTGCGCCTGCGCCTGCGCAAATGTGTCCAGGCGAGCGCGAATTTTATCTATATCGCTCCCAACCGCCCGTTGTTCATCTGGAGGACGCCGGTCTCCCAGCTCCTGTCGGGTCATGTTCGCCCAGGTGTACAGGGTCATCGCACGCTGGTATTCGTGCTCTAACACAGCCAGGCTGGCGATTCCTTCAACGGTAAATACCACCCCAATTTTCACTCCCAGGGATAAAAAGTTGGCCAGACATTCTGCAAAACTGGCGGCAGCTTTCGAGAGGTCTCCCTTGCGCAGATACACATAACCTAATTTAACGGTCGCCCAGTAAATCCACAAACCCTGGCCCTGATTTTTCAATAGAATCATGACGCGCTCCATGTATTCCTGGGCTTGGTCATAATTGCCGGTGTACAGCTCCAATTCACCCAAATAGTGCAGTGTCACATCAGCCATCTGCTCTGGCAGGTTATGTTGATGGAGCAGAGAGAGCGCTTCAGTCAAGCGCTGGCGAGCCGTTTCGTATTCTTCTGCCCGGAAAGCCGCCATGCCCAGGCTGTCGAGACAGGCAATCACCAAACTCAGGTCATTCCGTTCCCTTGCCAGCGCCAGAGCTTTTTCCAGGTCTTCGGTGGCCTGGCTGAAATGGTTGGCATCTGCCAGCGTGCCAAGAGAAAACAACACATCGGCCATGCCCACTTTGTTGCCCAGGCGCATGTAAAATGACAGCGATTCCAGAAAATGCGCTCCACCCAGCTCCGTATAACCCTGCGAACATAAGACATACCCAACCGCATGCAGAGCCAGGGCGATCCCCAAAGTGTCATTCAACTGGTGGGCAATTTGCAGGGCTTCATCGGCCAGCGTCTTCGCCAGAACCAGCTCAGCATGATAGGAGCTGAGGAATGCATATTCCACCAGGCCAAAGACTCGAGTCAAGCTGGGTTTGCGCATGGCTGGCGTGTCCAGCAAACGCCCCAGCCACTCACGCCCGTCGGTCGAGGGCACCTGGTTGCTCCAATAGCGGCGAAGGTGGAAGGCCATTTTCACACCAGCCTCGGGATCATTCGTCAAGGCCCAATCCAGGGCGGCCCGCAAATTATCCAGCTCATCGTTTACCCGCTGCAGCCACTCAAACTGGAGCGCGCCTCTCAAGTTATCCTGAGCGCTGAGCGTAAAGTGGTAATAATAATTGAAATGACAGGCGCGCGTTTCGACCATAAACCCCGCATCCAGCAATTTATCGCGGGCATATTGGCGGATCGTTTCGAGGAGGTAATAGCGAGGCTCGCCAGCCGGGCCGCGGCGCTGCATGACCAGGGATTTATTCACCAACTGTGTCAGTAAATCCACAAAATCCGCTCCAGCCTGGCCTGCCGGAGGGGATTGGTCAATGCAGACCGCTTCAGCAGCCCCCAATACCCAGCCGCCTGAAAAAACCGACAGCCTCTGCAGCGCGGCTTTTTCCGCTGCATCGAGCAGATCGTAGCTCCAATCGATCAGTGCGCGCAGTGTTTGCTGGCGCGGCAAGGCGCCACGACGGCCGCCGGTGAGCAGCCGAAAACGATCATCCAGACGGCCGGCAATTTGGAAAACATCCAACACCCTCACCCGCGCCGCCGCCAGTTCCAGGGCCAGGGGAATGCCATCCAGGCGCTGGCATATATTCACCACCGCGCTCTTATTTTGGTCAGTGAGTTCAAATTCGGGGAGCGCCTCCACGGCGCGTTCTGTGAAGAGGCGAACTGCATCGAATTGCAGAAGCTCAATGGCGCTCATCCCTGGCAGATCTCTTTTTGGGTCGGGCGCGGGCACAGCCAACGAAGGCACCTGAAAGACAGCTTCGCCTGCAACTCCCAAAGCCTCGCGGCTGCTGACGATGATTTTCATCGACGGACACTGGCGCAGTAAGTCTTCCACCAGTTGAATGGCCGCGTGGATCAGGTGCTCACAGTTGTCCAAAACCAGCAGCAAGCGGCGCTGCCGCAGGAAAGCGACGAGCGCCGCTTGAGGCGAAATGCCAATATCCACTCGCAAGCCCAAGGCGCTGATCACAGCCTGGGGCAGCAGCTCGGCATCCGATAATGAAGCCAGTTCAACCAGCCATACCCCATCCGGAAAGTTTTGCAACTGCTCCCAGGCGGCGCGCAAAGCCAGACGAGTTTTACCGACCCCGCCAGAGCCAGTCAGAGAAACCAGGCGGTAGACGCCCGCCAGCAGATCCTTGATCTGGCTCAGCTCAGCCTGTCGGCCAATGAACGAAGTCAATTCTGCAGGCAGGTTGTGGCGCAGAGGTAGGTTTGTAGCTGCCTTTTCCACCTCATCCCAGGCTGCCAGGAGCTCAGCAGCCGATTGGAACCGTTGTTCCGGGGTCTTCTCCAACAACTTCAGGATGATATTCTGTACCTCGAGCGAGATTCCAGGCTGCAGTTTGGCCGGCGGCTGGGGTTCTTCATAAAGATGAGCGGAGAGCATGTCGATCAGGCTTTTCCCACCGAATGGCAGCACTCCTGTAAACAGTTCGTACATGACAACGCCCAAACTATACAAGTCACTGCGTGCGTCTGGAGGCCGCCCCTGGACCTGCTCAGGGGAAATATATGCTGGCGAGCCTGCCAGGTATTCTTCAGGCTGGTCATTTCCTGCTTGTTGAGACCGTGCCTGGCCAAAATCCATCAATTTGACCTGCTTGCCAACCAACATGATGTTTTCGGGTTTCAAATCCCGGTGAATAACGCCGCGTTTGTGCGCATGCTCCAGCGCCAGACACACCTGCTGGATGATGGTAAATTTTTCCACTTCATTCTCAGGCGGTTGTTCGTGCAATGTTTTCCCCTGTACGTATTCCATGACAATGAAGTCCAAACGATTCCCCTGCTCATCCGTGCTTTCCACGACATCGTAAATCGTGACAATATTCGGATGGTTCAGTTTGGCCGCTGATTGGGCTTCGTTCAGCAAAATGGAACGGTTGGAATCAGAAAGTGCCGAATCGACAATAATCTTCACTGCCACCGGGCGCTGCAAGGTCGAGTCGAAAGCGCGATAAACGATACCCATACCGCCTTGTCCAAGGACGCTATCCAATCGGTAACGATACTGCAAAACCTGGCCCGCCGGGTGCAATTTTTCCCCTAAAAATCGAATTCTCTCACATCGGGATCGGTGAGCAAGCCATCCACAACCCTGGCATGCGCAGCCGTCGGGCCGCTGGTTGCCCAGGTGCAAACCGCCATGTTATCCACTTTGGTCTTGCGAAATGCATGCACAGTCAGGCCGCTGCGCCGCACGAAAGTATCTATCTTATCTATTTTCAAAATTTCCAGCGTTAAACGAATTTTATACGTACGCTCGATGTGGCGGATATTGATCCAGGCCTCAAATCTAGGAAAGAGGATCAAAACAGCCAACGCCAGCAGGACCGAGATCCCTACAAGGAGGTATTCTCCACTGCCCAAGCCCATCCCCAACGCCGCCACGAACCAGATCGACGCGGCCGTGGTGATGCCGACCGTGTGACCACTTTCGCGCATGATGACGCCAGCGCCTAAAAATCCGATCCCGCTGACGATTTGAGCGGCAATGCGGCCGGGATCATTTCCCGGACCCGAAATCCGGATTGAAATTATTGTATAGATCGCCGAGCCGAGGCAGATCAAAATCATTGTACGAAATCCCGCGGCCTTTTCGCGATATTCCCGCTCCAACCCGATAACACCCCCGACGAACAGCGCCAGGACGATTTTGATGAATTCTTCGGTTATGATGATCATATGGGCCTCAACTGTTATAAAAATTATAGCCCACAATGCCAGTTGAAGCAAAATTTATGCAACCCCGAAATAAGAGACAGGGCTGAGGATCATCTACTGCGATTAGGTTTCACAGATCATCGCGCAGGCTGTCGAAATATTCCTGCATGGGCTTAAAATAATATTCTTGCCAGCCTTCCAGATACTGGCCAGATTGCCCATCTGGAATTTGTGTGTGATGCAGTGTCACCAGGGTACTGCCCCCAACATCTTCCAACAGCACTTCGAGAAAAGAGTCCGGTGCAAGCTGGGGGAATTCACTGGTTCGCCAGGTTTGCAAAATCCGGGCATAGGGCTCCAGCAAAACGTTTTTACCTGATATGTAGCCATCCCAGGCGGTAAAAAGACCGCCGGAATGCGCATCGATCTCGGCCAGGCTGCCTGTGAAAGCACTGTGAGCGGCTCCATCTAGCCAGGCCCGGTATACCTGCTGGGGAGTCGCTCTCAAAAGCACAGAACATTCTAATGATTCGCTCATCGTATTTCTCCCGGTCTCAAGAACCGCCAATTCATTTACGCTCTGCCCGCAATCTTCTGCAGTTCGCTTATCAACGCCGACGTCGATTGGAGCAAGCGCTGGCGGCGATGATAAACCTGTATACCAAAACGCTGTTCCATCGCCAGCAACGCTCCGCCAACCACGGGCGGCACTCTGAGCGGCACGAAGCGAGCTTTAGGCGCCAGTTCCAGAATCCTCTCCTGCAATGGTTGGATATACAAGGACCCGGCTTTAAATACACTGCCTGCCAGCACCACCTCGAATTCTTCCGCTTGGAGTTCGAGCTGGCGAATCACACTGCATCCCAGTTCTGCGACTTCATGCGCATTCCAGACTACAATCTCTTTGGCCGCCAGGTCGCCCTCTCGGGCGGCTTGGAGCACCAATAAAGCCCAACTGGCATCTGGAATATAGCGATGCAGATCGATCCCTTCTATCAAATCGTAAATATCCCGCGCCCCGGCGCGCTGCATGAACAACTCGGTCAGGGCTGTTGGCCGACCGCGCCGCGTCCATTGGTGACTGATGCAGGCAATGGCCCGCGCAACCAGGTCGCCACCGCCCCCATATTCACCAAACAGCCCACCCTCGCCGGTGACACGGCCTTCTCTACCCTGGCGGTCGCGCCCGCGGCAGTTATTACCCGTGCCCGACACGAGGCATATCCCCCAACCCTGGCTGGCGCCTGCCAGCAAGCCGATAACGGCATCATTCACAATCCGCACCGGGCAGTCCAATTTTAAAGGGGCAATGGCATCGAGATGAGCCTGCAGTTGGCAATCCCAATCGTATCCTGCAATGCCCAATCCGGCGCCGCTCAATTGGTTGATCTCCAGGTCGCTCTGCTGCAGCGCCTGGCCGATCACCTGACATAAAATACTGGTGAGTCCTTCATAACCCACGCCCTGCTGGTTGCCCGGCCCGCCAGCCCCAAAGCCCAGCGCCTCGCCATCCTCGTTCACCACCAACGCATGAGTTTTGGAGCCGCCAACATCGACGCCTAAATAGTAACGCCCAGAACGCACATCTCTGTTGCTAACGCGAGACATACCAGGCGGCCACAAAGCCGGTTGTGCCGGTAGAATCGTTCACATTCAGCCATTGGCCGCTGACTCCGATCTTGACCGCCTCGCCAGGGTTGACCAGTGTGAGGTAGCTGCCCAAAGGCAGCCGTTTGATCAGCGTACTGTCGAGGATGAGCGGTTGGCTGCGCAGGGCGAGCTGATCGGAAATTGTTTTAACAGTCACGCTACTGGACGGTGGGTTTGGCGGTCCCCCTGAGGGAACTGCATCAGCACGCTTGACATACCAACCAGCCACAAAGCCTTCGGCGTTGAGAGGATCACTCACGTAAATCCACATGCCCTGTGTGCCAATTTTCGGTGCTGCCTGGTCAACAGGTTCTTTCACTGCCAACAAAGTGTTCAAAGGCAGGCGTTTGATCAGCGTCGAGTCAGAGACGACCGGCTGAGAACGTAGGGCCAGGCCATCCACCAGCGGCAGTAAATTCAAACTGCCTCCTGTGGATGGAGGCGGTGGCGGCGGCGTAACCGGCGCTGGCGAAGCAGACAGATACCAGGCAGCCATATAACCCTGGACGTCGGAGGCATCCTGCACATTTAACCATTGGCCCTGCTGTCCAAGTTTTGCATTCGTGGCCTCAGATGTTTCCAGGCTGGTCAGCGCCGAGCCGACTGCCAGGCGTTTCAGCAGCGGGCCGTCCACAGCGCCTGCTGCCCGCAGTGCCAATCCATCCTCTGCCACATAAACGGTCACCGCATTTGCGGGCAGCGGTTTGATGGGAGGGGGGACCGGCATTGTGGCGGAATCGAAGAAGAAAACTGCCAAGACCGAGGACTGCAGGCCTGATCCGCTGAATTTATAGCGTTGAGTCAGGAAGACATCTTTACCTGGGGCGTCTCCCGGGTAACAGTATGGATCATAGATCGAGTAATCGCCCCCAACCTTGTCTTTCAAAAGCACCCAATGTGTCTGGATGCCACTGGCAGCTGACCAATCCACTTCTACTACCACCGGCTTGCCGGCGCTGAGGGCAGCATCGATTTGATCGATCGGCGGGATTGAATGTTCGCTGTTGATAAATCGTTTAAAAATTACTTTAGGGAAGACTGCAGGCAGGGCGGATGGGATGATCATCGCCCCTTGGAAGCCGTTCGCCTGTTTCATTTTGTCGTTGACGGTAGGCGGTGTTTCATTGTATCCCAGCCCGTTTACCAGCATGGTCAAAGAAGTCAACAAACAGCCCCACGTGCCGATCGTGCCACCATCTGTGGAGAAGCCCAGAGGAATATTTTTCCAGGCAGGGTCGTTTTGGTACAGGTTATTGGTCTGGTACATCGCCAGTCTCCTTTTGCAATTTCAGGTATCGATCCAGAAACAAAACACCGCAATTATCTTGACTTATTCTATCATATTCAAATTTACGGCTGGCTGCCCTTTAAAATGCGTGGAAACAACTGGCGGTTCGGGCAGGCGTCCCAAATTTCCTGGGGAAAAATGATTTGATTTGTACCTGGCAGGTTGATGATGCCAACATTCGTGTTTAAATTAATGCCGTGGCGCTGAAATGCTTTATACGCCAACTGGCTGCAGTAAAATCCATCTTCGGTTTCGCAATTGAAAAAATTCAAGTTGTAGGGCTTGCCAACCTGCGCCAGGCAGTACCTGGCGATATCCTGACGAACCTGTTCTTCTTTATCTGGCGCCAGTGCCAGGGCTTCCAGGGGGCGAGCAATGCCGTAAAGCGAATCGACCAACATGCCGCGCGCCGGCATCATTTTTTGGGCATCCCAGGTATGATTCTGAACATCGAAGGTGATCACACCCAAGGGGCCGGCTTCAATGCACCGGCCCTCTGGACCCAGGTACAGCACGATATGATCGACTACTCCCGGCAGCAGCCGGCCTAACAGGCGCCAGAATTCGCCCGCCAAAATCTCCGATTGGCCATCAGTATTGCACAGGATATCGCCCGTGCGCAGGGTAACCCCTTGAATCTGGTAAGAGTATGTCATCTGTTCTACTATAGTATATTTCTTTTCCCAATTCAAGTTATTTCTAAGGAGATTGCGGCGGCCAGGCAGGGTCTTATGCAATCGCTCTGAGCATCACGGCGACCGTTCCAGCTCGCAGATCCCTCCGGCAATAAATGTTACAATCAAAACCAACCAGATGGCAACATTTTCTGAACAATTTCTTAACAATTTTCGCGTATCCTGTTGGCATGCTCAGCGATCCACCTTCTAAATCTCTACGTTCATCCAAAGCTTTGGTTGTATGGATCGCCCTGGTTGGCATTATTCTCCTGGGCGGTTTCATGCGCTTTTACCATTTGGGTGCCAGCGATATTGGCAACACCTACTACGCTGCTACCGTTCAGAGCATGTTGACTTCCTGGCATAATTTTTTCTATGCTGCTTTCGAGCCGGGAGGATCGGTCTCTGTGGACAAGCCTCCCGTAGGGTTCTGGCTGCAGGCATTGTCAGCTTATTTCCTGGGCGTCAATGGCTTTTCGCTGGCGCTGCCCCAGGCTCTGGTGGGCGTCCTGTCGATACCTCTGCTTTTCAGCCTGGTCAAGCGCGCCTTCGGAAACTGGCCCGCTGTGGCGGCGGCCCTGGCGCTGGCTGTCATGCCGGTGACGATTGCTACAGAACGCAACAACACCATGGATGGAACCCTGGTGTTTGTCTTACTGCTGGCTGCCTGGGCAGTGATTAAATCAATTGAAACCAGCCGTTTTCGTTATTTTTTCCTTGGGGCTGTCCTGGTAGCGGTTGGATTCAATATCAAAATGCTGCAGGCTTACATGGTTTTGCCAGCATTCTTTGGCATTTACCTGCTATTTGCCCCACAAGCCCTGTGGAAAAAATTCGTCCACCTGGCAGTCGCCGGGGTAACGCTGTTTATACTTTCATTTGCCTGGATCGCACTGTTCGACCTGACTCCCCCTGCCGAGCGACCTTTTGCGGGCAGCAGCACAGACAACTCCATGCTCGAGTTGGTAATTGGGCATAACGGACTGGAGCGTTTTGGCTTGGGTCAATCGGGGCCAGGCCGGCCTGTTCAAGCGCAGGGAATGGATGGCGGACTTAATCCCGGTGCCCCCCCGCCGCGCCCCGCAGGACAATTCCTACCGCCGGGAGCAAGAGACAATGATGGAGGCCCTGGCTTTCAAGCGCCAGGCGGCAGCCGTCTGGACGAAGTCGGTCAACCGGGTTTACTGCGGCTCTTTACCCGGCCGTTGGCTGAAGAAGCCAGCTGGCTCTTGCCAGCGATCCTCCTGGGTTTGCCCGTGCTGGCTTTATTACTAAGATGGGCAAACCTCAACCGCGACCAACAGATTGCTTTCGTGTTTTGGGCTGCCTGGTTGCTGCCAATGCTGGCATATTTCAGCATCACCAGCGGATTGTGGCATACGTACTACCTGATCATGCTCGGCCCAGCCATCGCAGCCCTGGCAGCTGGCGTGGCCTGGGGATTTTGGAATGCGCTGGCAGACCACCACCGCGGCGGTTTAGTTCTGATTCTGGTCATATCAGCCGTCACCGCGCTGTATGCCTGCATCACACTATGGGAATATCCCCAGTACGCGCTGCTCCCGACTACGCTGATTTGCCTGACTTGGCTGGCTGGCATTATCTTGTTGGCCTGCCCCCCATTATTGGGATGGAGAAAGTACGCCGCCGCCGTCTTGCTGTGTACAAGCCTGGTCACCGGGCCATTCACGCTGGCAATGCTGACCACTTTTAACCCCAATCCAAATACAGCATTACCCAACGCTGGTCCGGATTCCAACCCTGGCATCGGCCAACCGTCCATTGCTCCAGGTCAAATGAACAGCAACGCTTTGATAGCTTACCTGCTGGCTAACACGCAGCCAGAAAGCTACCTGGTGGCTACCCTGGATTCCCACAGCGCCGCGCCATTTATCCTGGCTACCAAACGGCCTGTGCTAACGTTTGGAGGGTTTAATGGGGGAGATAATGTGATAACCCTGGACCACCTCAAGCAGTGGGTAGCCGGCGGAAAAATTAAATTTATCCTGGGCGGGAATGACCTAACCGCCCGCAAACCCGAAATTGGCCGCTGGGTCACGCAAAACTGCGTCCCGGTCAAAATTGGGCAAATACCCATGTCGCAAAGCCCACAGATTGGCGGGCCGCTGCAGCCAGCTGTTCTTTACAATTGTGAAGGCGCTGCTGCGCCATGAGGCGGTCAAATGAACTCATTTTGGATGGAACAGAAGGTACAATATGATCATGCCAAAAACAATCCTGGTTGTCGATGATAAAGCCAGCATGCGCAATCTGGTGCGCGACTACCTGGTTGAGGAAAATTTTCGGGTGGCAGTAGCAGAAAATGGACGCCAGGCGCTGTCTGCGGCCATCCAGGAAAAACCCGATCTCATTCTACTGGATATTATGATGCCGGAGATGGGCGGTTATGAATTCTTGAAGCTGTATCGCAAGGATCATGATACACCGATCATTATGATTACAGCAAAGCTGGAAGAATCGGACAAAGTTCTGGGGTTGGAACTGGGCGCTGATGATTACGTCACCAAGCCGTTCGGCATGCGCGAGCTGGTCGCGCGCATCAATGCCGTGCTGCGGCGCAGTCAGCGGGAAAAACAAGGCCAATCCCTCCTGCGCGCTGGCGAGATCACAGTAGATATCACTAATCATGATGTGCGCGTCGCTGGCCGGCCGGTTTCGCTCACTCCGTCCGAATTTGATTTACTGGCACTCCTGATGGCCTCGCCCGGCCGGGTTTTTTCGCGCCTTGATCTGCTGGAAAAATTGCAAGGCACCACGTTTGAAGGCGTGGCGCGCACAATTGATGTACACGTGCGAAACTTGCGCACAAAAATTGAACCGAATGCCAGTAAGCCGCAATACATCGAAACTGTATTCGGCGTTGGTTACCGTTTTCGGGCAGAGTAGAGGTTTGGCGATGCGTTCGCTATCCGTTAAGCTTACCCTGGCGTTTTTGATCGTCAGCCTGGCGGGCGTGTTGTTGGTGGCATCTTTTGTCTGGTTTTCGACCGGCAGCCAGTTCGATCAGTTCCTGGTTGACCGCGCTGAAGCCGAATTCGTCTCTTTTGCCGAGAATTATTATGCTGTCAACGGCACCTGGAATGGGATCGCTCAAAGCTGGCAGGAAGGCAGAGCGATCCATGCCAGGGATAACGGCGGCCCGCCGCCTGTGCTGGCACTGGCAGACGGAAACAATCAGATTGTTATGACAGGCGGCCGCTACCGGCTGGGTGATGTAGTCTCGGGACGAGACATCAACCAGGGGATCGCCATTACCATCAACAATCAGCGCGTGGGCACCGTCATCCACACCGGCAGCCCACCTGTGCGGGATGCATTAGAACAACAGTTCCTGGTTAAAACCAACTGGGCTTTGGTTTACGCGGCGTTGGGCGCGGCGATGATAGCAGTGGGATTGGGTGCGCTGTTGGCGCGCACCATTACAAAACCGGTGCGTGAACTGACCACTGCGGCGCACGCCATGGCCAAAGGACAGCTAAAACAACGGGTTGTTGTGCGCTCGCAGGACGAATTAGGGGAGCTGACCAGCACCTTCAACCAGATGAGCGCCGACCTGGAGCGTGCCAACGCGCTGCGCCGCCAGATGACTGCCGATATCGCCCACGATCTGCGCACCCCGCTGACGGTGATTTCCGGTTACCTGGAGGCTCTACGCGATGGCAAACTGCGCCCAACGCCTGAACGCTTTGATACGCTGTACGGCGAGGCGCGCATGCTGCAGCGCCTGGTCGATGATTTGCGCACACTCTCACTCGCTGATGCCGGCGAGCTGGCTATTCAGCGGCAGCGAGCCCAACCCGTAGAATTGCTGCAGTCTGTCGCAACTGCCTTCGAGCACCAGGCTGCTCAGCGGAATATTCGCTTAATCGTGGATATTGCTGCTGAAGTCGCGGCCATCGCGGTTGATTCCGAAAGAATCACGCAGGTGCTCGGGAACCTGGTCAGCAACGCCTTACGCTACACGCCAGACAACGGCGAAATCCGACTGGCAGCCAGGTCGCAGCAGGGCCAGGTTTTCTTGAGCGTGCAGGATAACGGCGCTGGGATCCTGCCGGATATTCTGCCGCATGTTTTCGACCGCTTTTACCGAGGGGATGAATCCCGCCAGGGCGACGAAAGCGGCCTGGGCCTGGCGATCGCCAAAGCCATTGTGGAGCTGCATGGGGGTAAAATCAGCGCCGCCAGCGCAGGCGCTGGCAAAGGGGCCACCTTTACAATCCAACTCCCTGCAGTCTGATCCACAGCTCTTTCAAGTTTTTATTGCCCCAAAGGCAGCAAAACAAGCGTTTTTGTGCAGGATTTCAACACCGCCAAAACCAACCTGCCGCAGCAGATCCACTTGAAAGAGCAGCGAACGAGGCGTATCTTCCTGCTCGATATAAGTGTAGACATGATCCCGGTAGGCTTCGTCTCGCAATTGAACCAGGTAATCGCCATAACGCTGATACATTAAAGCCTGCAAAACGGCAGGGGAATGATCTACCATGTCAGCAATCCACAAAGAACCGCCAATGCGGAGAATCTGGAAACACCTGGCAAAAACAGATTGCCATTCGAGCTCGCCGCGCAGATGGTGAAAGACTGCGCCTGCCAATATGATATCAACCTGATTATCATCGATCTGCAGCTCACGTATATCTGCCTGGACAGGCGCCACTTTTCCCGCCGTAGCCGCCTGCACACGCTGTTGGGCGCGGGTGAGCATCGGTTGGCTGAGATCGACCAACGTGACATCCAGGTCCGGCAGGTACTGCAGCATCTTGAGCGAGTAATTTCCCGCGCCGCAGCCAATATCCAGTAAATGCCGGGCGTGAGGTGTGACAGCCGCCGCTGCTTTGGTAATCAAATCGAGCATCAACAGCGAATCAACAAAAGCCGTGTGCCCGGTCTCCAGGCTTGAAAAACGCTCAACATCCTGGTCGAAGCGCTGGCGAATTTGTTCGACGGTTGATTTCATGTTCCTCCTAGGGTCTGCTTTGTTCGCGCATGGCGATTTGGTGATCCAGCATCTTGACCAGTTCGTCGCGCGAATAACCGTGCTGTGGGTTATCATTTTCATCCAGCAGGCGAGACAACAGCGCGTTTAATACGCGGTTGCCTTCCCAGCGCGTGCCCACCAGGTAACGCAGTCTGGGGTGGGAAGAGAACAAGGCATCATACACGGCGATGGAGACAATCTCCGGCGAAGATGGTTTTCGGTTGGTTTCCGATTCAGGACCTTCCGGCTCATCCGAGGCGGGTTGGCTGAAGCTCTCCAAGACTTGCCTGGCTTCCTGATCAAACGGCGGGCGGGTACACTCAAAACGCGCCAGGGTACCGGGGAATGAATTGGCCCCAATGTTGGTGATCACCCCTCCTGGCTGTACAATGCTCACCCAAACACCGTAGGGTTGGAGCTCCAGATTCAGCGCGGTGGTGTACGCTTCCAGGGCATGTTTGGTCATGGTATAGGGGCCGTAATATTTATTGGTGATCATGCCTCCCTGGGATCCAATATTGACGATCCGTCCATGCGATTCGATCAGGAGACGCACAAATGCATTCGTCACCCGGTGCGGTCCAAAGACATTCACATTAAAAATATGCTGCATTTCTTCGTCGGTCCAGGCGTCCAGCAGTCCCAGCTCGCCGATGCCGGCGTTGTTCACCAGGCCGTACAACCCGCCTCCCATGTGAGTAACCAGGTCACAAGCATCCTGGATTTGCTTTGGGTTCGTTACATCCAATAGAACAGGTGTAACGCCGTCGATATGCGCCAGCTCGGCCAGGTCGCTTTCTTTACGCGCTCCGGCGAAAACCACATAGCCTCGTTCGGCCAGGTAACGCGCCAGGTGGTTGCCGATACCAGTGCTGGCGCCAGTGATCAGGATAGATTTATTGTGCAGTGTATTCATTTATTTTCGCAGGTTTTGTACAGGCGTACAGGACATACGGCCCCTTGTCATCATATCCTTCCTTCTCAAACTGCATCCCGATATTTTGGGCAACTCTTAACGAAGCCTGGTTATTTTTGTCAATCAGGCAGATCAAGCGGTTGTAACCTAATTGGTAAAAGCCATAGTCCCGGATGCTCCGGGCCGCTTCTGTGCCCAACCCCTGCCCCCAAAATTCTTTGGACAGCATATAAGCCACTTCCACTTCGAAAACGCCATCGATCGTCCACGGCAGCAAACCGCAGCGCCCGATAAACTGACCGGATTCTTTGTGAATCGTGGCCCACAGGCCAAGCTCCGCATGGCTGGGATGCCCATTCAAAAACCATTCCAATTCTTCCTTCGTTTCTGCATACGATAATGTGCCCTCGGGAAAATAACGCCGCACCTCAGGATCGCTGTAAAGGGCGAACAAAGCATCCAGGTCAGCTATCTCAAGACGGCGGAAGAACAGGCGAGGTGTTTCTAAGATAATCATGAATGCCTACAATCCTATACGCGGCGGCAGACCAGCACGCCTTTGCCGATGGGAACAACCAGGGCATCGACGCGCTCATCCGATAAAGCTCTATCCACCATGCTCTTCAGATCCTCTATGTGGCTGATTGCATTGTCAGCTAACAACCAGCCGCCTTTTACCAGGCGCGGAACAACCAATTCATAACATGAACCGTAAATATCTTTTTCTGCATCCAAAAAACAAAATGCAATCTCGTCAAAGCCAGCCAGGTGTATGCGCGCATCCCCTTCCACCAGGCGAACCGTGTCTTCTACCTGTGCCGCGTGAAAAGTCTGCCTGGCCAGGCTTACTTTATTCGGCAGAATCTCAAATGTCGTAATCGTGCGGTTAGTCGCCCGGCAGGCCAGCGACAACCACAATGTGGAATAACCGGCGCTTGTCCCGACCTCCAAACAGGCCCCTTGCGGAGCGCCGGCTGCCATCAAAGCCAGGAATTGGCCGGTTTCCGGAGGAATCTGGCGTAAACGCTGCAGGAAAGGCGTGCCGTCACTTCGATCTTGTGCGTCCAGTTGCTCTAAAAAGTGCATCCGGTTAAGGATAGCAGGAGGTATCTTCTGAAACATCGTGTAATCTCTCCTTCGAACTGCCTGACTTAACGTTATCTTCGTTATTTCACAATGAACTGACCAATGCATCAGAATCTGCCAGGATAGATACTGCCCACTGCCTGATATCGGCGCAATATTTATCGGCGCTCTCCAGGCTGATATCAGCAATGCTGAAACGCCAACGGATTTTCTCGACGCCAGCCAGTTTTTCGCCTTTCGTAAAACTCCAATTTCGCTTACCACTGTCTGCTTCTCGGCGTCCCTGGCGGCGGGCTTCTTCAGGCTTAAGGTTTTGATAAACAAAGCGGCTCAACAGCTCCCTGGCTGCCAACCAGCCCTGACGCGAGTAAAGGTTATGCTGGAGGTAATAACATGGCACGCTGAGGTGATGGACAGCATAATAAGCTGGTTGTTCGATTTCCATCAGCTGGCTGGCGCTAAAACGGTCAGCGCATGATTCGCTTTCCGGCAGCCGGGCGCCGCATTGGGTGCAAATATTCATTGTAACCAATAAACCTGTTCTATCCTGGCATGGGTTGGTCGAGGCAGGATTTTGTTTTCTTTTGGTCTGGCAATTCCAAGCCTTATCTCGTCCATTCTCACAATCCAGGCATATATGATTTTTCTGGGCAGAGCCTCATCAATCTTATCATGAAGGCACTGCGGGCGTCCACACCACAAATAAAACTGGATATATAATTTTGGTATGTTTGAAGGCCTGCTGAAAACCAAATTGTTTCCACCCCATCTGCGCGCCAACCAGGTGGAGCGTTTACCCCTGTTGGAAAAATTCAACCAGGCGCGCCAGCAAAGGGATGCCTGTATACTGGTATCTGCTCCAGCAGGATTCGGAAAAACAACCCTGGTGGCGAACTGCGCCAACGCCAGCGGTTTACCGTTTGCCTGGCTGGCGCTGGATGAAAATGACAATGACCTGCTGCGCTTCTGGCGCTATATGGACGCCGCCCTGGCAACCATTGATAACAGCATTGGCAAAGAACTGCGACCAGCGCTGTACGCTTCGCAAACGCCGGTTATCGAACAAATTATCACTGGCCTAGTAAACGATATCGCCACGCTGAATAAAGAATTCATCCTGGTGCTGGACGATTATCACAGCATTAAACTGCCTGCCATTCAAGACAGCCTGAATTTTCTGCTCGATCACCGCCCGCCGCAAATGTTCCTGGTCATCATCACACGCTCCGACCCGCCTTTGAACCTGGCCCGGCGGCGTGGGCGGGGACAATTGATGGAAATTCGCGCCGCTGATCTGCGTTTTTCGGCGCTAGAAACGAATGCGTTTCTCAACCAGACAATGCGGTTAGGGTTGTCAGAGGCTGATATCCTCCTGCTCAGCCAGCGCACGGAAGGCTGGGTCGCCGGCTTGCAGATGGCCGCGCTGTCCATGCAAACTGAGGCTGATCCGCACCATTTCGTGACAGCTTTCAGCGGCGATGATCACCACATTGCCGATTACCTGGTCGAAGAAGTCTTGCAGCGCCAATTGGTGGAAATCCAGCACTTCTTACTGCAAACATCCATTCTCGATCGCCTGACTGCGCCGCTCTGCGATGCCGTTACTGGACGGCAGGACAGCCGGGCTATGCTGAATACGCTCGAGCTTGCCAATCTTTTTATACTGCCGCTGGACAATCACCGTGAGTGGTTCCGTTACCACCACCTTTTTGCGGAGTTACTGCGCCAACGCCTGCGTGAAACGTATTCAGCGGAGGAAATTGTTCATTTCCACCGCACAGCGCTGACTTGGTATGAGACGCGGGGAGATATTGCCTCTGCGATCCACCATGCCAATGCTATCTCCGATGAGCGAGCCGTTCTCGGGCTGTTAGAACGCAACGCTGGACGGTTCTTTGCCAGCGGTGAACTCCCCCAATTTTTTGAAAGCGCCAACTTGCTTTCTCCCGAACTGCGCCGAGATTCCCCTTTTGTCTGCATCACCGCGGCGTGGGCTGGCCTGGCGTCTAATCGATACGCTGAAATATCTCTCTGGTTAGAATCCATCGAAGCGCATTTCGGCCTGCCTGCCGAAGCCGCTCTACAAGATCCATCACTGACGATTGCGCAGCGGGCCGCTCTGCTAGAGGTTTTGATCATCCGTCTGCAGTTACCGGCGACACGTCCTCCAGCAGAACAGCTTAATCATATTCTCGCCATAAGAGCGCAGCTAAACACCATGCCATCCAGCCAGGTTTGCCTGCTGAATTCTGTGGAGAGCTTAAAACCCGTGCTCGCCTTCAACATCGGCACACATGCAGAAGCAACCGGTGACCTCTCATTAGCCAGCCAGGCTCTTTCTGAAACGATTCCCTTGAGCCGCCAGGAGAAGAACGCCAATTTATTCCACCTGGCAGCCGCTCACCTGGCCAATATTCAAGTCATACAGGGTCGGTTAAGCGCTGCCCGGCAAACTTGCGAGCAGGCGTTGGCGGAGAACCCGAATTTTGGCCTGCCTGTTTCACCTTTCACTGCAGTCACATGTGCTGTATTAGGCCAGATTTATTATGAATGGAATCAATTGGAAATCGCCAACCAATATTTTCACGCAGGTCTCCAGCATGCCCGCCTTTGGAATCTGTGGGAGGGCATCATTCCAATGACTCTGGGAGAAGCATGGATCAAGCGAAGAACAGGCGACATGAAAGCCGCCCTGGATATACTGGCAAGGTTGGAAAAACCGCCCCTGCCTGGCATGGAACTGGCGCTGCAGTCTATTGCCGCCCTTTGGAAAGGATCCGAAGCTGCCTCCGGCTGGCTGGCGGCGCATCGTGCAGAGCTTGACCTGGAGGTCAATCCAACCAATGAATTCGTGCTGCTGACGATCGCCCGCCTGCTAGTCTCGGCGCATCGCTTTGAGGAAGCGTACAATGTATTAAGCCGAATCATGATATATGCTCAGGAGAGGGGACGGGTTCATATACTCATCCAGGCCAAGGTTGCATTGTCAGCCGCCAGAGGCCTGCCCGATATGCTGGTTGAAGCTCTGCGTCTGGGCGAATCAGAAGGCTATCTTAGCACTTTCCTGGTCGAGGGTGAAGCAATGCAGAAATTGCTCGAGGCCGTTGCAAAACATAAAGAGCTTGAAGCGCGCTTCCAGGCATACATTCAGAAAATCCTAGCAGGGTTTAGCTCTTCCCCCGCTTCTCCCGCCGGAGAAAACGATTTGCAAGAACAGCTTTCCGAAAGAGAGTTAGAAGTGCTGCGGCTGATCGCCAAGGGCTTGTCGAACCCTGAGATTGCCCGCCAGCTGTATCTTTCTCCCAACACTCTGAAAGCGCACACCCAAAATATCTTTCTGAAATTAGAAGTGCACAGCCGTCTGCAAGCCGCCAACCGGGCAAAGGAATTAGGGTTAATCGCATAATGTTCTGGCATAAAAACCGGATTTTTGCACCTAAAAAAATTAATCCTATTCTTTAATCCGTTCGCCCGTTGCAGTTAACCCTGTCAGGGTGCTATAAAGGTAGCGAAAGATGAGGTTATTGAATGAACCATTTCCCTACCTTAACGCAGCCTGCCGCATATCGTATCCGCATCCTAGGGCGTGTGCACGATCATTGGTCAGATTTTATGGGAGATCTGCAGATCAATATGACCTTCCATAATAAAACCCCCGTCACAGAATTGGTTGGGGCTGTGCCAGACCAGCCAGCGTTGTTTGGGCTCTTGTGTCACCTGCGTGACCTGGGTCTGCCGCTGATTTCTGTGGAGTTCCTAGGTAACCCGGGACAAAATAAGCAATCCAACAAGAATATTTTTGGTCATGAGGAATAGCATATGAATGCAATTGAAGTCAATCAGCTCAAGAAATCCTTTGACGAGTTTACTGCTGTGCAGAGCGCAACATTTCAGGCGGCTGAAGGTGAGGTGCTCAGTTTGCTCGGCCCCAACGGCGCGGGGAAATCGACCACTATATCCATGCTCGCCGGCCTGTTGAGCCCGACGGAGGGCGAGGCATTTATCATGGGACATTCGGTGACCCGAGAAGCCACCGCCGCCAAAGCCTGCCTGGGCGTCGTGCCTCAGGATATCGCCCTGTATCCCGATCTCTCAGCGCGCGAGAACCTGGATTTTTGGGGCAAGATGTACGGCCTGCGCGGGATTTCGCTCAAAACCCGTGTTGATGACGTGCTCCAGGTCATCGGGCTGGCAGATCGCCAAAAAGACCTGGTCGGCAAGTTTTCGGGCGGCATGAAACGGCGCGTCAACATCGGCGCAGCATTACTGCACCAACCGCAGGTAGTGATCATGGATGAACCGACGGTGGGGATCGATCCTCAATCACGCCGTCATATCCTGGACAATGTTAAAGAATTGAACAAACAGGGCATGACTGTGCTCTATACCACACATTACATGGAAGAGGCCGCTGAGCTCTCCCATCACATTGCCATCATGGATAAAGGCAGGGTGATCGCCTGGGGTACCCATGACGATTTAATCAAGTTGGTCGGCGAGCAAACACGTATCGACCTGACAATTAACACAGAAGCAGAACAATTACTGAATGCATGGAAAGCCGTTGAGGGTGTTTCGGGCATTGACGCCCAAGATGGAAGAATCGCCCTGTTGGTGGACGATTCAAACCGGGTTTTACCGCGTTTATTCGACAATGCCATGCAGTATGGAGTGCGTATCACCTCTGTGGATATTCGCGAGCCGAACCTGGAAATGGTTTTCTTGCACCTGACAGGCCGGGCTCTGCGCGACTGATTGTATCGAGAAATCCAGCGCTTTCGTTTCAATTACGGAGCATTTATGAAAATAATAGACATTGCTATTAAAGACTTGAAGAGATCGGCGCGCAGCATGTTCCTGGTCGGCATGACATTGATCGCGCCTCTTTTGATCACTTTCTTAATTTACTTTGCCTTTGGCAGCATGAAAAGTAGTGACGTGAGCATGACCTCGATCAAAGTCGGGGTGGTGAACGCCGATGAACTGCCAGCTGGAGCGCCGCTGACTACCACCCTGGGAGCAAGTATCCGCAGCATGTTTTTCGACACAAGCGTCAAGAACTGGATTGCCGCCAGTGATTATGCAAACGAAGCTGCGGCGCGGATGGCGCTGGACAAACAAGAAATCGGGGTAGCCGTGATCATCCCGGCGGCCTTCACGGCGCAATACCTGGCCGGAGAGAACCGCATACCCGTCACCATTTTACAGGATCCCACCTTGAAGATAGGACCGACGATTGTCCGTGATATGATCGCCTCCCTGCTCGACGGCGTTGCCGGCGGCGGAGTAGCTTACCAGGTGATGCAAGCCCGCATGGCAGCCGCCGGCAGGAGCATCGACCCAACCAGCATTTCGTCTTTGTTCAACCAGTTCAGTCAATGGTATGCCGATTTCCAACGCGCCATGTTCCATGCACCCGAGAAAGCTGCCCTGGTAGTCACCTCGTTATCGGCTGGCAGCGAAACGAGCAGCACCCTGCAAACGATGATGGGATTGGTGATGGCAGGTCAAATAATTTTCTTCTCGTTCTTCACCGGAGCCAATTCGATGATGACGATCCTGCAAGAATCCGAAGAAGGCACGCTGGCGCGCCTGTTCATCACTCCGACTGGCCGGGCTGCGATCTTGATGGGTAAATTCCTGGCTGTACTGCTCACGGTTTTCCTGCAAGGGATCATTTTGTTGGTTGCCGGGAGATTAATTTTCGGCATCCAGTGGGGCGAACCCGGGTCGGTAGCCCTGGCGCTGCTCGGTCAGATAGTCGCCGCGGTGGGTTTAGGCGTTTTGCTGGTTGCTTTCATCAAAACCAGCCGCCAGGCTGGCCCGGTCTTTGGCGGCGCGCTGTCGGTGCTGGGAATGGTCAGCGGCCTCTTCACTACGAACATTGTCATGCCCGACTCCTTTAACGCCATCGGCAGCTTCACACCCCAGGGCTGGGTGCTGAAAGCCTGGAAGCTCTCACTGGCCGGTCAGCCACCCAGCGAGCTGTTGGTGTCCTGCCTGGTCTTGTTGGTGATGGGCTGTGTCATGTTTGCTATCGGCGCGGCTTTGTTCCGCAAACGATTTGCATAATTCATAAGGTAAGCTGCATCTTACCCAGAGGAAATAAGTATATGAGAATCTTTGACCTGCTCATGAAAGATCTGACCCAAATCCTGCGGGATCGGAAATCGTTGCTGTTCCTGGTGCTCATGCCGGTGCTTTTCACCCTGTTCATGGGATTCGCTTACAAAAGCGGCTCGCAAAGCGCCTCGCCTGACCAGCGCATTTCGCTCGGATGGGTCAACCAGGAACCAGGTGGTCTGTTGAGCGAGCAGCTGCAAACCGTACTGGCGCGCTCCTCATCGTTAAAACTGGTTGAATTGCCCCCCGAAGCTGCCGCAGATGCCGTTCGTAAAAGCGTTGTCGCCGGAACGCTCGTCGTGCCCGCCGGCTTCAGTTCACCAGGCGCTGGCGCGCCTCCCCAATTGACCCTGATTGGCGATACCAACACGCTGCAGGGGCAGTCCCTGTTCCAGGCGGTGCGCGTCGCAGTGACGCAGTTAATGAGTTCTGTTGAAATTGGGCGTCTGGTGGGAGAATCGTTGGGATCGCAAGCGGAATTCCAACCCGCCTTCGAAAACGCCATGCAAGCCTGGGCAGCGACTGACACTTCCAGGCTGATCAAACTGGAAATCGCCGTGGCCGAACCTCAGAAATCCTGGTATGGCGACAACCCTTACAATCAGGCCTCTCCGGGCATTCTGGTGCAGTTCGCCATTTTTGGGCTGGTGACATCCGGTCAAGTCCTGGTGCAAGAGCGCAAGCTGTCCACCTTGCAGCGCATGAGAACAACTTCGATGCCGGTTTTCCAGGTGGTTGCCGGGCATGCGCTGGCATTGTTCTGCCTGGTTTTGATGCAAGAACTGCTGCTGGTGGTATTCGGACAATTGGCGCTCGGTGTAAATTATGCCCATGAAATCTTGGGGACGCTGGCTGTGTCCATAGGCCTGGGATTGTGGATCGCGGCCACGGGCCTCTTGATCGGCTTACTGGCAAAAAACGATTCACAGGTTGTATTGTTCTCACTCCTGGCGATGTTCGTCTTCTCAGCCCTGGGCGGCACCTGGTTTCCCCTCGAAGCCAGCAGCGGCGCATTTGCCGCCATTGGGAAATTAATGCCCTCCGCCTGGGCCATGGCCGGTTACCAGAACATTTTAATTCGTGGCCTGGGATTTGAATCAACCATTGTCCCCATGCTGGTCTTGTTAGCCTACGCCCTGGCTTTCTTTGCGCTGACCATTTGGCTTTTCAGAAAGGCAGCCGCCTGATATTGCGCCACGTAAAATAAGCGGACTGGCGCACAAGGACTCGGTGCGCCAGTCCGCTTATTATTTGTTCTTTGCCGTCATACGAGCGCCAGCTCTGCCTTGATCATCTTCCCGGCATCGGACTCTTTAATGAGGAAACCCAGCCGCCCCAGCAGTTTGCGCATGGCGGTATTATCAGCAGTCGTAATGGCCTCCAGGCGAGCCAATTTCTCATTCTGAGCAACGATGATTTGTTTCTGCAGCAGCTCGCTGCCTACGCCGGCGCCCTGGCTCAGGTCACTGACCAGCACGCTAAAACGGGCTACATTTTCACCGTGCAGTTTGCTCATACGGCAGGCGCCCAGGATGCGCTCTTCACCGTTATCATCCCGGTCAATTGCCACGAGCGTCAGCTCACGATCGTAATCACAGTGGCAGATGCGCGCCAACCGGGCGTGGGCGGCTCGCTTGCCGATCTCTAAAGGAGAGAGAAAACGCATATAAACCGTGCGGTCAGAAAGAGTTTCATGGAACTTTACCAGGTTGGGCTCGTCTTCCGCCTTGATTGGCCGGATGGTCAACTTCATACCAGTGCGGGTGGTGACCTGCCAGGTGTATTGTGACGGGTATGGGCGAATTGCCAGCTTTGGCAGGTTCTTCTCGTTGAAGTCGCCCTCATACAGGACAACTCTGGCGTCGAGAGCCAACAAATGGTCAGATGAAGCCAGCAAGGGGTTGATATCCAACTCCTTGATCCAGGGTTGCTCTACAATCAACTGGCTGAAGCGTACCAGGAGCTGCTCCAATTCATCCAGATCAACGGCTTTGCGGCCGCGCACACCTTTCAAGGCGGTATAGATATTCGTCCGTTCCATCATACGGCGCGCCAGCGTGGAATTTAGCGGCGGCAGGGCCAGCGCGCGGTCCTTAAACACCTCAACAAGCTGCCCACCCATACCGAACAAGACAACCGGGCCAAACTGGGGATCGATGCTGCTGCCCAGTATAAGCTCATACCCCTCAAGCTTCGACATAGGCTGCACAGTCACCCCCAGGAAATGTTCGGCGCCAACTTTGTCAGTGACAGAAGAGCGGATGGAGAGAAACGCACTGCGCACAGCAGCGCCATCTGCCAGATTGAGCTGCACGCCGCCCACATCCGTCTTGTGCGTGATCGTTTCGGAATGCAGCTTGAGCACTACCGGGTAGCCGATCTGGCTGGCGATCGCTTCCGCTTCGGTTTCATTGAGGGCGATCCGGGTTTCCACGGTGGGAATGCGGTAAGCTGAAAGCAGTTGCTTGGATTCGAATTCCGTCAAAATCGTGCGACCGGAGGCGCGCACCTTGTTGATCATCTCACTGGCCAGGCCGCGGTCTGGATCGCCGCCGTTGGCGCTGTCGGGCAGGGCGGGTGTATCGTACAGGCGGCTGAGGATATCGCTGTAATAAGCCATATAGTCGAACATGCGCGCCGCTGTATCCGGATAGGGGAAGGTGGGAATGTTAGCCTGACTGAGGATGTTTTCACCTCGGCTGACATCTTTACCGCCCATCCAGCTCGCCAGCACGGGCTTTCCCAGGCTTTGGGCGTAGGGCTTAAGTTGTTCAGCAGTGGCTGTCGGATCGGTCATCGCCTGGGGGGTTAGAATCACCAGCATGCCATCTGAATTGGGGTCGTTGGCCGCGATTTCGAGCGCTTTGGCATAGCGCTCGGGGCTGGCGTCTCCCAGGATATCGACCGGGTTGTTATGACTCCAGGCGGAGGGCAGCAAGCTATTATAAGACTGCATCGTTTCTGGCGAAAGCTCAGCCAGTTCGCCTCCGCCGGTGATCAGAGCATCGGTTGCCAACACGCCCGGGCCTCCGGCATTGGTCAGGATAGTCAGCCGGCCGCCTTTGGGGCGCGGCTGCTTGGCCAAAACATTCGCCATGTAGAACAGCTCGGCGATGCTGTTCACGCGCAGCACGCCACTGCGACGGAAAGCTACTTCGAGCACTTCATCGCTGCCGGTCAGTGAGCCGGTATGCGAAGCCGCCGCCTTGGCAGCGCCGGCGGTGCGGCCCGGCTTGATGACAATGATCGGCTTGGTCAAGGCAACTTCACGCGCCGCGGACAAGAAACCGCGCGCGTCGCCAATGGTTTCCATATAGATCACAATGCTTTCCGTGCGGGAATCATCTCCCAGGTAATAAATGAGATCCCCCCAGCCAACATCCAACATCGAGCCGATCGAAACAAAGGCGCTGAAGCCGACATTTTCTTGCTGGCTCCAATCCAACACAGCGGTGCACAGCGCGCCGCTTTGGCTGATAAATCCGACGCTGCCCGGGCGGGCCATGCCGCTGGCAAAGGTGGCGTTCAACCCACTGATGGGGCTCATCACACCCAGGCAGTTCGGTCCGATAATCCGCATCCGGCCGCGCGCCGTCTCCATAATCTGGCGTTCCAATTCCACGCCTTCGGGCCCGGTTTCTTTAAAACCGGCCGAGATGATGATCGCGCCGGGAACGCCTTGATCAACACATTCTTTAATGATCCCCGGCACGGTTGCGGCGGGGGTGGTAATTACTGCCAGGTCAACTTTTTCCGGCAGAGCCGCGACATTCGGATACGCTTTTACCCCCAAAACGCTGGGACGCTTGGGGTTTACCGGAAATACAGCGCCTCCGAAAGGATTGCTGATCAGATTCCACAACACGGTGCGCCCGACGGTATTGGGCGTTTCCGTTGCGCCGATGATAGCCACATTCTTGGGGGCAAAGATAGCGTCAAGAGTCCGCTTTTCGTAATGTAAAACATCATGCATTGGGTCGAAAGCAGGGAGAAAATCGTTCATATCAAACCTCACAAAATAAAGAGTTATCCTGGGAAAGGCCCAGGTATAGACCGCCAGAAAAACAACTTGTGCATTTTATCACATACTGTCCTGGATTGGATGAATATTCATTTGGAAACTGCTGCCCCTTCGATAAATTCAACCGTATGTGCCACTGCATCGATGGCGGCGTGCACCAGGATAGGCGCCACCAGGCTTTGCGTTCTCCAATACAGCAATCCGGAAAACCAGCCTGTCGTGCTTAAAACAACGACAGAATACAGAATGGAGTTGATCAACGTTGGAGATTCCCCCAGCGGCCCGCGTTCATCACCTTTGCGCAGATAGATCCCAGGCGCATGGGCCAAGCCAAACAGCAAGGAAACCAGGCAGATGCCAGCCAACGCAGAGCCCAGCGCGTTGATCAGCATCGTTTGCACAAAGGCACGAAAAAAAAACTCTTCCACCAGGCCGGTTTCGAGGATATTCCAACAAAAGGCTGTTGCCAGGCCCTGCAGCACTTGTTTTCTTGAAAATTGGCGCCTGCGAATTGGTCCAGCCGCGCTGCCAGCCGCCAGGTTGAAGCCGCCAAAGAGGATCATCAGCACCAAAGCAGCCAGTAATTGACCTGGCAGGTCGCCTGGTGTAAATCCTAAATCGCTCCAACGTATCTGCCAGATGATCTTCAAACTCGCCAGAGGAATGAGTACGAACAAACTCAATTTGAAGGTCAGGGTAGTGAATTTTTCTTGCCAAAATTGACCTGGCTGGCGTCTTGTCGCAGATCGCCTGAGCAGAACTGCCGCAGTCAAAACGAGATAGCCGATGGTGAAGAAGAGCTCGGAAGCTGATGGATGTATTGTGATTGGAGTTGAGCCAATAAATAAAGTGGCTAAAAAGACCAGACCCGTAAATCCGATGCCGATGATCCCAACAACGGCAGCGCTCTCAGAAAACGGGAAAGTACCTCTCTTTATGTAAGCAAGCGCGAAAGAGCATACGTATACTGCTCCGTAAAAAAGGACAACCCAACTGCTAACGGGCACAGGATTTGCCAAATCTTTTGATCTGCCTGGATTTCTATGGAACGAGTTCCCAAAAGAAATTGATCATGGGCTTTTGGTATCAGAATTGCGTTCGTAATGGGCGATGACTGCCGGATATTCCTGGCCTTCTGGAGTAATGTTGAACATGCGAATTTCAAACGCCGGAGCCTCATCCTGCTCGATTTCAATTCGCCACCCCCAATCGGGACCTGGCGGCGCGGCATATGAGCCCAACAGTGTAATCGAGTTAAATTTTCCTTTCGCTATTTTGCAGGCCATCACCGCATTGCTCATATGCCAAGAATCCAGCCAACAAGCAGGCGAATCAGCCACATTTTGAGCTTGGAAGAGAATCAACCCATCTTGTTGTTTATTCTGGTATTCCCAGGTATAAGCGATGGACTGGAACTGCCTTTGAGCGACAAAACTGACGGAGGCTGTTGACTTCGACTCATGTTCGGCGCCTTCGAACATGAGCTTGTTGATCCCTACCCATTGACCAACCAGGCCATTATGATTGATGGACACAACAGCCTCCTTCCCGTTTCAAGGCCTTCAATGCAATCGATTCGCAAGCAGGCGGACCATCAACCTGCTTGCCTCAGCGATATGCTATGCAGTTTTCCGTTTTTTCTTAGCGTCCGCTTTTTTTAGGTTATCCTGCACTCGGAACAGCACGATCCTGCGAATTAAATCCAACGGCATTGGTTGGTCAAGTGGAAACTGCACGGAGCCTTTGGCTCCTTTATACCTGGAAAGTTCCTCGGTAAATTCGTCAATACCCCTTGGCGTGGGATAGAAGCCGATATGGTGCTTAAATGCCGCAAAATGCACCAGGTTGCCGTTTAAAGTGAATGTTGGCATTTGATAATTGATGGTCTCCTGCGCCTCGGGTGCTGCCGCGCGAATTGTAGCGCGCACGCTTTCCAAAATTTCTTGAATTTCTTTCGGAAAACCGGCGATATATTCATCGATTGTAGTGGGTTTCGGAGCATTATTGATCATAAGGTGAAATCCTTCCCAATTCGTATTTGAAAGTATACCATATCGATCCAAATTTACCTGCCGATCCAGGCCGGAATCAACTTTCCAGCTTTGCCTGGAGTGCCCTGCCGGAGCATCACTTGATGTTTCACCTGCAGCCTTCACCCCACCTCTTCAGCCTATCCCAGTTACGCCAGGCTTTTTTGAATGGTCAGGCGGTGCTCCTCGAAGTGTTCTGTCGTATCTCCCAGAACCCACAGCAGCAAGGGTCTCTGTTGAGAGTCATTCTCAAAGCGCGGCTACATCAAGCGCTCGAAGGGGGTGCTTTCCAGCCTGGCCAACAGCTTTTCATAAGTTCGGGAAATCTTTTGCATCACATCACCGCGACTGGTGTCTTTATTTCGTTCATATAAGATTGGATTGATCACTTCCATTTTCCATCCCCTGGTGACCTGCTCTGGCACTCCGAGCACCTGGTGGGCTGGCAGTCTGTCCATGTGATAGCCCATAAGAATATCCATCCATTCGGCCAGGTGAGCGAGATTGTCCTTTGGCGACCAGCCGCCAGCATCGGGTGTGGTCATTTGTTGATCGCTGAGCGAGTCAGCCACTTGTATTAATTGGCGCCACTCAGATTCGATGGCATTGATTAATTCTGCTTTGTCTTGAGGCATGGTTGACATGGTTTATTCTCCTGAATGGGTGTGCGTTATTCACCGCCCGGCCGTAACGGATCGGCTTCTAAACCGCGAAGAGTAACGGATACTCCCGCTCTGAGCGTATTCTGGATTTCTGCTACCGTGTCAGTATGGGACATCAACGCCCGGATTTCTTCGGCGCTGGCCTGAGCAGTGACCTTTGCCCGGTAAGTGACATTGGAGGCAGGCTCACCTTCCGCACCGAAGTCGCCTTCCACCTCTACCTCAACCTGCTCTACCTGGATGCCTCTTTTTCCGGCTTCGCGATAGATATCGTTGCAGTAACAGGTGGCTAACGCCAGGAACAATAGTTCTCCGCCGTTGGCGCTGGAGCCAAAGCCGGTCGTTTTGGGAGGAATCACGATGGAGTGCACATTATGATTGGTGCGCAAAATGACCTTATGCTGACCGGCGCGATTTTGCACCATGGCGCTGACTTTCATCCAACATCTCCTTATGGAATATTATGCGTGTGGCATCGTGATCACGATTTTTGCCCGGGCATGTCCTTCTTCCAGGTAGAGCAGCGCCTCCGCCGTCTTTTCCAAGGGAAATTGGCGCTCGATCAAAGGTTTGATTTTTCCAGCTCCCAACAGCCCGGCGAGAAATGACAAATCATCATGATTAAGCCTGGCGATTCCCATGAACTTGATCTGCCTGCCCCCTTGTTTAGAAAGCAGGGGACCAAACACCAACGCCTGGAAAACCTGGAGGATAGCGCCGCCAACCACAATGCAATAACCCTGAGGGCTCAACGCATTTCGATAATCGAAAAGCGAGCGCTGCCCATTAACGGCGAGAATCAGGTCATAAACCAGACCATGTTCGGTGAAATCATCCTGTGTGTAATCCACGACATGATCGGCTCCCAGCCGGCGTGCATTATCCACATTCGCTGTGCTGCACAGAGCAGTGACTTCGGTCTCAAAAGATTTGGCTATTTGCACTGCCAACATGCCCACTCCGCCCGAGGCGCCATAAATCAACACTTTCTGCCCTGCCCGAATCTGGCCTTTGCGCAAACCCTGCAAGGCGCTGATCGCTGCTACCGGCACAGCCGATGCTTCTTCGAAGGACACATTGGGCGGTTTCATGAACAACAAATCCTGGCGCGCACAAACATACTCGGCGAAACCGATCGAGGCTGCCCCAAACACCAGGTCGCCGGGGCGGAACTCGATCACATTTGTGCCAATCTCCTCAACCTTGCCGGCAATATCCGATCCCAAATACGGATATTTGGGTTTCCTGAGCCCGGTGCCCAGCAGGCGAGCGATCCAATTTCCTCTGATTGGAGCCAGGTCTTTTTTGTTGAGGGAAGCGGCGTAAACCTTAACCAGGACCTGATTATCCGCCGGTTTTGGCTTTTCGATTTCCTGGAGCTCCAGCACCTCGGCTGGAGCTCCATATCGATTGCACAAGATGGCTTTCAAGTGTAGTGGCGCTTTCTCTCGTCAACGGCGGCAGACATTAATTGTTCTAGTATATCCAGGTTGACATCACTGAGCCTGCGGATATACAGGCAGCCTACACCTTGTTTGTATTTTCCAAGTTTTGCCATCAGCTCTTCACGCCCAGGGAAATTCAACAAGCCGTAAACGCTGATATCACCTTTGCGAGAGGAAAACCCTGCCAGGCAGGAATCGCCTTCTCTTCCGCTTTCATACTTATAATGATAGCTGCCAAACCCAACAATACTCGTTCCCCACATCTTGGGCTGCTCTCGTGTGGCATTAGACATCACCCTGACCAACACTTCGCAGTCTTTGCGCCGGGTCTCGTCGGTGATCGCAGAGATGTAATCTTCCACACTTGCTTCGGTTGCCTTCGTTTTGTTTTCTGCCATAGACACTCCCTTCACCTGTAAAAGCTCAGCAAAAAGATAAACTATAGAGGATTATACTATATTGGATTACCCCGGCATGGCAATCCAATCCTGGCAGTAACCCGTTAATTCCTCTCAGTTTTTTTCGAAAATAATATGATTGCGCCCGGGGAATTGCTTGAAATCTATGGCCGAATTCTTCGCCTGTATTTACAAACGGACTTCCAGGCGCACCGTCACGCTGTCGCCATCTTCGAGCTCTTCCGCTTTGCGCACATTTGCTTTGATCGGGACCAGGTAACGGCCATCTTTGGGGAACAACGAAGTCTTCCACTGGGTTTTACCGATCTGCACATGGACCGGAATCACTCCCCAACCATACGTGACCAGGCTCGAGATGGCCTTCAAATCGAGGCTCTGCTGCTCTGGGACGGCCACAAAGTAAAAAGGGGCAGGGCCATGCCAGAATAATATTTCTCCGCGAAATTCAAGGTTCATGGGTAAAGTATATCAAATTAGGAGTCGAAAGCGTTTATTTGCTCGCCGAATCAATCAACGATTGAGCAGCATCGGCAAGGTGGGCGGCCGGATTCTGGGTTCCAAACATGCGCGCTGCCATGTACGCGCCATCCATCAACAAAAAAAGTTGGTCGGCCAAAATATCTGGCTTTTTCGCGCCTGTTTCCTGCGCCAATTGGCGGAAGCGCGCCCGGACAGACTGCTTATGGTCGATCGCCACTTGATGGCCGGCGTAATGGATGTCCGGGTATTCGGTTGCCACGTTGAGGAATGGACACCCATAACAGGCGGGTGTCAAGACATAATCCTGCAAAGACTGAAAGAATGCCAGCAGTTTTTCGCGCCCGGTAGGCGCAGATTCTGTGATTTGATCAAAACTCTTCCAGAATAATTCATCACTCGCCTTGAGATAGGCAACGATCAGTTCATCTTTGGAAGGGTAATGACGGTAGAGGGTCATTTTGCCGATGCCCGATTCAGCAGCGAGGGTATCCACGCCGATCGAACGGTAGCCGTTTTGATAAAAGAGGCGCGCAGCAGTTTGAAAAACCTTGTCTTTGCGATTTAGATCTTTTTTCATAAATTCTTCCCTTGACACGATACAGATCTGTATCGTATAATCAAACAAGACGATACAGATCTGTATCGTAGCATATTATTAAAAATTTTACAAGGAGAAAAATCGATGAAGGCAAGTGTACTGGGTACGGGCATGGTTGGGCTGGCCATCAGCAGCCGCCTGGCGGAATTGGGTCACGATGTGATGATCGGGACGCGCGATCCGTTGAAGAGTGAAGACAAGTTGGCATCGAAAGATGCAGCAGTCAAGGTCGGCACATTTGCGGAATCGGCAGCTTTTGGTGAAATCGTGTTTAATGCCACGAAAGGCGCGATATCGCTCGAAGCGTTGAAGTTGGCGGGAGAAGCCAATTTGAATGGCAAGGTGCTGGTTGATATTTCAAATCCGCTCGATTTTTCGCGCGGTATGCCGCCCACTTTGCTAATCAGCAATACAGATTCATTGGGCGAGCAGATTCAACGGGCTTTCCCGCAGGTAAAAGTCGTCAAAACACTGAACACTGTCACGGCAAATATAATGATCTACCCAGGCCAGACAGCCAATGGCGATCACCACATGTTCATCAGCGGAAATGACGCCTCGGCCAAGGCGCAGGTGGTTGAAATTTTGAAGAGCTTTGGCTGGATTCACATTGTGGATCTGGGCGATATCTCCACTGCGCGCGGCACCGAGATGTATCTCCCTCTATGGGTCAGACTGTTGGGCGCGCTTGGCACGGGCATGTTCAATATCAAAATCATGAAGTGAGGAGGGTCGCCTTGGAACACGCAAACACATTGGGAAGAAGCAGTTTGCATGTGCCCCGGCTGGGCGTCGGAGCAATGACCTGGGGTGACCCGAAAGGCTTTGCACGTTTGCACCCAGCCAAGACCGCCTATGGAGGCGCGGACGGAATCGAGGAGGAGAAACGCGCCCTCGAATTGAGCCTCGCGGCCGGCGTGAATTTATTCGATACTGCCGCCATGTACAGCATGGGGGCGGCGGAACAACGCCTGGGCGAGCTGGCGCGCGGCAAAGATATCCTGATTGCCACCAAATACCCATCCGGCTTTTCATTTCGTATCGAAGATTTTACGAAGGAATTGGGAATGACTTTGCACCGGTTGGAACGTGAGTCTATTGATTTATACCAGCACCATTTCCCCAATGCACGCATTTCGATTCCGAGTCTGATGAATGTGGTTGCCGATGCGGTCGAAGCCGGGAAGGTGAAGGCAGTTGGGGTGAGCAATTATTCGGCCGAGCAAATGCGCCAGGCGCACGCCGCGCTTGCCAGGAGGGGTATTCCACTGGCATCCAACCAGGTCGAATACTCCCTTTTGAAACGCCAACCCGAGATCAATGGCGTCCTGGATGCCTGCCGCGAATTGGGCGTCACACTGATCGCCTATTCCCCCCTGGCAGGCGGTATGTTGACCGGTAAGTATTCAGCGCAAAACCGCCCAGGCGGATTCTTCCGGCGCATTCTGCCTCAGTATAACGGCAAAGCCTTGCAAGCCATCCAGCCGGTAATTGAATTGCTAAGATCAATAGGCGAAAAGTATTCAAAATCCCCCAGCCAGGTGGCTCTGCGCTGGCTGATTGAAAATCCCATCGTGCTGCCAATCCCTGGGGCGAAGAATGGGAAACAGGCATTGAACAACGCTGAAACGCTGCAGTTTTCTTTGACTCCGCAAGAAGTGAATGCTCTCAACCAGGCAACCCTGACATGGCGGGTTTAGCAGATGGATCTTCACTTCTTGCGATTTTGCCTCAGCGTTCAGCACGTCGAATTTGCCTGCGATCAGGAGTCTGGTGGCAGGCAAATTCGATCGTCGGCCTTATCCCGCCGGGCTTGACCGGATCACGGATTAATCGGTAAATCCGTGAAGGAGCCGCTCACGTCAATCATTTTCGATACATTGGACTGGTCTGCCATTGTGATGGCAAATTGACCGCTGAACGCGGAACCAACAGCCGTAAGATTCAACGTGCCTTTGATACTCTTATAAGCAGCAGGAGTCCCATCCGCGGCGGTTGTGGTATAGATTGCATACTGGCTGAGCGAGGTGTTATCGATGGAATTATCGAAAGCATAAGTACCTGGCTGAAAATTCGCCGGGAAATCTATCGTCAGAGCGTCGCCCACCCTGCTCAAATCCTTGGGTGTTTCTTCATACATGTAAAGCCGAATTTTATCAGCTCCGAACTTCCCTATATTGACTCTCACTGGTGGGAAGGTTTTACTGACTGCACCGCTGACGACAATTTGTTCGGCATTGGATGGATTCGGAACAGGTGAGCTGTCATTGGATTGCTGAGGGGCAGGATTGGGCGATGGTGAACCGAAACTGCACGCAAATTGCATCATGCTCAGCACAAGCAGTAAAAAGAATGTGGACTTACAAAAAGCGAACGGTTTCATATTTCCTCTCTCGTTTGACTTTTGCAATAGAAATTCATGTTAGTTTTGCAACCAACTGTCTGACCATTTTCTAACCAGGGCATTCTCTACGCTGGCCGCTCGAATATTTCCGTGCGTCAGGCTGTTGGATAGGCAGACCATTCTTTTTGCACAGATGCCCGGCAAATCCTACTTCCTCATTGCCTGGATTCCAAATCTAAAAAAATGTCCGAGGATTCCGAGTATCAGACCACAAACAGCGCCAAACAGGCCCAACAAAGCAAAAAACGGCAGGCGGCTTAACAAAGATGCTGTGCCCGTATAGCCGGCGACCATAAAAACGAACGCAAGAATAAAACCGTAGCAAAAGCCATTGAGGATGGAGGCTCGCCTGTTATCGCTCCAGGCACCAATCACCAGCCCACCGATTCCCCAAGGGATCAGGCTGAGCGCAGATCCGACAAAAAGATACTGGGAACCAATGATTCCCAATCCAGCGCCAACAACGATTGAAATAACAGTTTTGATCACTCGAGCACCTCACTTTTGCGCTTCGATTTTCACGGGAATCTTCTCAATCGCTCTCGGATCGCTTTCCAAACCGGGGCTTCCGGATATCTCACCGCAAGAAATGCGATTAAACCGGCGGAGAGGCCCAAAATAGATGCCAGGATGGTGAAAGGCCCCAGGTTTGAAGAGGGAGTTTGCTGGAATAAGGCGCGATCGAGCGGTATAGCGCAAAATGCCAACCCGGCCCCCACGAAGAGATACACCAGGCAGCCAACCAGGCAGCCATGACCGGCGGAGGGCCTGCTCATAGAGACCGGTTGCTGCCCAAGCTGCCTGCCAATGTCCGCCAGCCACCGGCGTATCTGGCCATCGTAATAACCGCCGATGTCTACCAGCATGTAATCTCGCCAGCCGCCGACTCTTTCTACGATCAGCTCGACGGCCACCTGCGTTCCCTCTGAAATCTCCGAAATGCGGAAATTGGCAATTGCGTTGTGCCACGCGCTGCGCCCCCGTACTGAAAAACCTTCGTCGGTCTCTTCAATCAGCCCGAGCGATTCGGCCATGACAGGTCGGGCCGCGTCCAGGATGCTCTGGCGCGCGGCGGTGAAGACAGCCTGTTGATGGAAGTGGATATACTTCCAGTCCATATAAGCTCACTCCTTCCAATAAAACACACAAGGCGCAAGGCGGTTTCGCACTCCTGCAACGGGCGCTCAAATCGTCTCGCAACAGCTTCAATGACCAGACACGGGATGCGCCGCCATACGCCATAAGCTCACTCAGATGAATTGGGAACGCCCGATGAGAGCTCTTTGGCTTTCAAACAAATGCGTTCCACGTTGGGCAAAGTCTGGTCTTCCAGGCAGCGGGCATAGGGGATTGTCGTCTGCGTACAAACGCGGGCGTATCGAAACGAGACGCCTGCCTCCAACAAGATCGCCGCCGCTTCACCGGAAAGGCCAAAACCCTCATAATCTTCGTCAACTACCAGCAGCCGGCCAGTTTTCGAGACACTTTCGCACAGAGTGGTTCGATCGAGCGGCGAAACAAACCGTAAATCGAGCACCTCTGCGGATATCCCAGCCTGGCGCAGATCCTCGGCGGCTTGCAGAGCACGATGCACACTGACGCCGAGGCTGGCGAGGGTGATATCGCTGCCCTGGCGCCGAATAACCGCTTTGCCAATCGGAAGCGGCTGCCACCTGTCTGGCACTGGCCCCTGTGCTCCTTCCTTGGGGATATCATACTGAACTGTACGTCGCCCACCCGACCCCAGAAATTCCAGCCACGATTCTGAGAGCAGTTTCGGTTCGAGAAAGACGACCGGCTCATCAAACTGCAGTGCCGCGGTCATCAAGCCGCCAGCGTCGGCCGGCGTGGAAGGCACAATGACCGTCAGGCCGGGGATGTGCGCCAGCCAGCCCCATAAAGATTGTTCGTGCTGGCCCCCATCCCCATAACCGCCGCCGCAAGGTGCACGCACCACCACAGGCGCGGTCCATTTTCCGCCTGAAAAGGCCTTGACCTTAGCAGCCTGGTTGAGCAGGGCATCCATGCAGACTCCAAGAAAATCCACCATATACATTTCAATCACGGGGCGCAGTCCAGACATGGCGGCAGCCACACCGGCTCCCAGGAAAGCGCTTTCGCTGATTGGCGTGCCGCGCACGCGTTTGGAGCCGAATCGCGCCAGCAGGTTGCGCCGCAGCAAGGGGACATCCTCGCCCAAAAGAATGATGCGCGGATCAACTGACATAGCCTGGGCAAGTGCGTCGTCAACCGCCTGCGTAAAAAACATCGTTTTCATGAGTGCAGCCCCACCATTGCCGCTGCCAGGATACTTGTTATCTCTTTCTCAATTTGTTCTTCCAGCTCTTGTAAATGCAGCGGCTCAGCCTGAAGCAAGAGGCGCGCCCGCGTCAGCGGATCATTGGCCGGGTCTCGGCGTGGATCGCGCACCGTCGAGAGAAGCGCAGCCGAAATTGCTTTCAGACCTGCCAGGCGCTCTTGCAGAGACGCTCCGCCGGGCTGCAAAAACGACTGAGTGAGCGGGCCAGCGATTCGGGGCATTTCCCGGAGTGGAGCGCGCACAACCTTTATCAATTGAAAGCCCAAAAAGTGGCCTTCGAAATGTACACAGCGGGCATGCAGAAAGGTCGGGCCGTAGCCTGAACGAGCGCTTTCCATAGCTTTGCCGGCGGCCTCCCACACCGCGCACACATCGCGCCCATCCACTTCGACAGCCGGGATGCCCAATCCCTGCGCTCGCTTGTTCAAATCTCCTGCAGTCACTTGATCGGATTGGGTGGTAATGGCCCAACCATCGTCCTTGCAGACGAACAAGACCGGCAATTTCCAGACCGAGGCCAGGTTCATGGATTCCATCAGCATGCCTTGATTCATAGCGCCGTCGCCAAAGAAAGCCACCGCAACAGAGCCAGGACGTACATATTGGGCTGAAAGAGCAAATCCGGCCGCCATTGGCCCCTCTGCCCCCACAATCCCTGATGAAGCTGCCAGATACTCTTTCGCAAACAAGTGCATGTGCCCGCCCATTCCCGCGCACAATCCCCCTGCATCGCCGAGCAATTCGCGCAAGATCAAGACCGGGTCTATGCCGCGCATCAGCATTGCCGCGCTGCCGCGATGGTCCAAAGCCATGGCATCGCCTTCACGCAAGTGGGCCACGACACCGGCGATGGTCGCTTCTTCTCCCGTTCCAAGATGCATTTCACCGGAGATCAGGCCGGCATGCCAGAGTTGGGCAATAGCCTCTTCGAACAGGCGGCTTCTCAGCATCAGTCCATAGAGTGACCAGACATCAAGCGGCACGCCTACCTCCTGGATTGATCAACCATGAGAGATATTATATGACTGTTTTTTCAGGGTTCAAGTTTGGCCAGCGCCATTTTTGCTGCTTCGAGACAGATCGACACAACCGTGCGCAGCCAGGGGATGACCCTTTGGGGGGTGCAACAATTTCCCGCAGGGGTTCCACAATGTATTCGCCAGGTTTTTTTAACCAGAGCTAAATGCGCCGGAAGGCGGCATTGGCATCAACCTGCCTGTACTCGACGAACTCCACGGGCGCCAGGCAGTTCGGATAGAGAATACCCGCAAATTTCTTGACTGCCTCCGATTCACCGTGAATACGATTGGCCTCTTCATCCTTCCAAACGAAGATGTGCACAAAGCGCGTCGGGTGCGCCGATTCCTGCCAGACCTCATAGCGCAGCGCACCCGGTTCGTTCGCCCGGACATGAGCCACAAACTCGTGGATGGCAGCCAGGCACTGTTCGAGAGCTTCTGGGCGCACTTCATAGCGCGCGAGCTCGTGGATTTCGCCGGTACTTCCTTGAATATGACCCATACAATCTCCTTTACTATCTAAAACATACATGAAGGATGTTCGAGAATCACTTAATTTAACATATCAAACAATTGTCCAGCCCATTTTTGCACTGACTCAATCTGGTCGGTCTCACCGATCAGACCCAACACATCCTCGGCCTCAAATACAGTGCTGGATTTGGGGTTCGCCGTCAGATGATTTTTGCGCACCAAAGCCACAACCGATGCTCCCGTTTTCGAGCGGATATTGGCTTCGGCCAGGGATAGCCCCACCAGCGGGCTGGCCTCACCGATCTCTACCCAGGTGATTTCCACCCCTTTCACCGCGTACAAAAGCTCATGCAGCGATGCATGTTCATCGGCAGATGTGAGATCAAAATCGTAATGATCATGGCGGATAGATTCGGTGTATTGGTACACTTCGCGCAGCGGGAAGCCAAGGCTGAGCAGGGTGTGGTGAACAATCTCTAGGCCACCTTCCAGTTCGGGGTGAATGATGTGATCGGCGCCCAGGGATTGCAGATGGCGCACGCCTTTTTCACTGGCGGCGCGTACAATAATTGGGAGCTCGGGAGCGATTTGTCGCGTGGCTATCACGATCATAGCCGCAGCGGTTTCATCGGGCACGGTGGTTACCAGAGCACTGGCTTGTTCCAGGCGGGCATGCTGGAGCACCTCAGAATTGCTGGCATCGCCATACAATGTGGCGATTTTACGCTGATTCAAGCTGGCGGTGCGTTCAGCGTCGGCCTCAATGACCAACAGCGGGATAGACAACTTTTCAAGCACATCCACCAAATGTTTGCCCACCCGTCCATACCCAATGATGACAACATGGTTAGCTAACTGCTCTTCCCGAATTTCTGGAATGGCACCGCTGGCATCCAACTGTCGCCAGAAGCCAGGAGCCGAGCGAAGCCATTTTTCTAGCACGGGCAGCAACTTGAACATGAACGGGTTGAGGGTGATTGAAAACAGAGATGCGGCCAAGATCAAAGAATACTGGTGTGCCTCCAATAAACCCAGCGAGAGGCCACCCTGGCCCAGGATGAAAGAGAATTCGCCAATTTGGCTCAAACCAACTGCCACTACCAAGAAAGTCTTGGCAGGGCGTGGAAACAACAGCCCTAATAGAATGACAATCAGCGATTTTCCCAGGACTACCAGCGTGGTGAGCAAAGCCACCTGCCCCAGGTTCTGCCAGAGGAAAGCCGGGTTGACCAGCATGCCCACCGAGACAAAGAACAGCACCGAAAAAGCCTCGCGAAAGGCAAACACATCGGCCCCCACCTGGTGACTGAGGTGCGATTGGCTGATGATCGCTCCGGCCACAAACGCCCCCAGCGCCAGCGAAACACCGAAAAGCTCTGCAGCGCCCATCGCCGTACCCAACGTGATGGCCAGGATAGCCAGGATGAACAGCTCGCGCGAGCGCGTCTGCGCCACCCGTTCCAACAACCATGGGATCAGGCGCGCCCCGGCGAAGAACATAACCGCCACAAAGGATGCCGCTTTAGTAGCGTTGCTGCCAGACTCTGCCAGTCAAATACGCCATTGCTGCTGGTCAGTAGGGGCATCAATACCAGGAGCAAGACTGAAACTATATCTTCCATCACCAGCCAGCCCACCGCTGCCTGCCCGTGCGTTGTGTTCAACAGTGAATTATCCATCAGCCCGCGCAACAGCACCACCGTGCTGGCTACCGAGATTGCCAGGCCCAGGACAATCCCCGCCAGTGTGCTCCAGCCCCATAACTGACTCAAGCCAAAACCCAGCAGGGAGGCCAGCGCCGTCTGGATCAGTGCTCCAGGGATAGCAATATCACGCACCCGCCAGAGATCCTGGAATGAGAAATGCAGACCCACACCAAACATCAGAAAGATCACTCCAAGTTCGGCCAACTGCTGAATGGTGGCAATATCACCGACAAAGCCTGGGGTGAAGGGGCCAATGACAATACCAGCCAACAGATAGCCGACGATCGTCGGCAAACCAATGCGCCGAGGGAGCACTCCGCCCAGGAAGGCTACGATCAGAGCCAGGGTTATGTTGATCAAAAGGGGCACTTCATGCATGGCAAGATTGTATCATTTTCAGAGGCTTTTCAGATACGGTCAATCCGCAAGTAAACGGTGTACCATTCGGTCAGTTAAGCGGTTTCACAAAGCAACGATGAATGAATCTGCTTCAGCACGTTATAATGTGTGCATGGACCTTTTCACCCACGCCATGAACGACCGCATGCGCAGCGAAGCACCGCTGGCCGCCCGCATGCGCCCGCGCACGCTGGACGAGTACATCGGACAGGAACACATCCTCGGAGAAGGCAAACTCTTGCGCCGCGCTATCGAAGCAGACCGTATGTTCCCCTCCATTATTCTCTGGGGTCCTCCCGGAACGGGCAAAACGACCCTTGCCCAGGTGATCGCCAATACCACCAAGTCGCACTTCGAGACGCTCTCCGCAGTTCTGGCGGGCAAGGCTGATCTGCGCGAGGTGATTGAGAAGGCGCTGGAGCGGCGCAAGCTTTATAGTCAAAAGACCATCCTGTTCGTGGATGAGGTGCATCGCTGGAATCGCGCCCAGCAGGATGCCCTGCTGCCGCATGTCGAGAATGGCACGATTACGTTGATTGGCGCTACGACAGAGAATCCTTATTTCGATGTGATCGGCGCGCTGGTCTCTCGCTCGCGCGTTTTCCAGCTCAGCCTGATCAAAAATGAGAGCATGCGGCGCATCCTGGAAAATGCGATCCGCGACCCGGAACGTGGTTTTGGCCAGCGCCGGGTGGTTGTGGATGAGGATGCCTTTGAACACATTATCCGCGTCGCCACCGGGGATGCCCGCAACGCTCTCAACGCCTTAGAGTTGGCGGTTGAATCCACCCTTCCGGATGCCAACAACGTAATCCATGTCACTCTAGGTGTGGCTCAGGAATCGATCCAACGCCGGGCTGTGCTGTACGACAAAGACGGCGATGCTCACTACGACACCATCTCCGCGTTTATCAAATCGGTGCGCGGCTCGGACCCAGATGCCGCCCTGTATTGGCTGGCGAAAATGCTCTACGCTGGCGAGGATCCGCGCTTCATCTTGCGCCGCCTGCTCATTTTGTCCGGCGAAGACATCGGCCTGGCTGACCCGCAAGGTGTGGTGGTCGCTAACGCCGCTGCCCAGGCTTTTGAATATTTGGGGCTTCCTGAAGGCATCTACCCCATCGTCGAGGCGACATTATATCTTTCTACCGCGCCAAAATCGAACAGCGCTGGCGGCTATTTTTCTGCCTTTAAGTTATTAGAAGACGAAGGCAAAATCAGCGTGCCGCAGCACCTGCAGGATAACAACCGTGATGCCGAGGCTCTTGGTCATGGCAAAGGCTACCAGTATCCACATGAAGATCCTGATCATTTCTTGCCTCAGCAGTATTTGCCTAAGCCTTTGTTGGGTACCTATTTTTACAACCCTTCCAGCCAGGGTTACGAAGTGCAGGTGGTTGACCGCCTCGAGCGCTGGCGCGCCGCTCAACGCCAGGCATTGAACATTACCCAGACACGCCAGATGCCCGAGTTGGATATGGACGCTATTGCGAATATCAAGCACAAACACAAAACGACTTTTACCGGCGGCGATACGCCCGATGAATAAACCTCTATGCCATTAATCCTGCTCATCCGCCATGGCGAAAACGATTACGTCAAGAAAGGCAAGTTGGCCGGCCGCTTACCAGACATCCATTTGAATGAGAAGGGCCGCCAGCAAGCCCAGGCGGTTGCCGAGCGCCTGAAAGATGCGCCGCTGAAAGCGGTTTACAGCAGTCCATTGGAGAGGGCCATCGAAACTGCCCAACCGCTGGCTGAAAAACGCGGCCTGGAAGTGATTTTGCGTCCCGGCCTGCAGGAAACTGACTACGGTGAATGGCAGGACCAATCACTCAAAAAGCTCGGGCGCCAGAAAAGCTGGAAGCTGGTACAGTCTGCGCCTTCCTTATGGCGTTTTCCAGGTGGAGAATCTTTTGCGGAATGTCAGCGCCGTTTCTGCGCTGAGCTGGAAGAGATTGTCCACCAGCACGATCCGAAAGATATGGTTGCGGTGATCGCCCATGCCGATCCGATTAAACTGGCAGTGGCTTATTTTATCGGTTTACCGTTGGACAATTTCCAGCGCCTGGGCGTCTCACCCGGCTCGATCACTGCCTTGTTTTACAGTGATGCGGGCTGCCATTTGCACTCTCTGAATTACACAGTTGAGCCAAACGCTCCACCAGCCAATGGTTGATTTCAAGCTATTTCTGGTATACTAACCATCGGAGGCTGTTATGCCCGACGAAATCGACCTTAAACCGGTAAACCACATTACAACAGACGCGATCGGCCAACCCGGTAAGCGTATTTTTTATTTGCAGGGCTGGCAAAAAGAGCGCACGATCACCCTGATTGTCGAGAAAATCCAGGTGCAGTCTTTGGCTGTCGGCATCGAGCAGTTCCTGGCAGAGCTGCAAAACCGCTTTCCTGATCTTGAGGATGCCTCGGCCGATTATACCGAAGACCGTATGCGAATCCATCCACCGGTAGACCCCTTGTTTCGGGTTGGCGAGATCGGGCTGGGTTATGATGCCGACACCGACCTGGTAGTTTTGGTTGCCCGCGAGGTAGTCACTGAAGGCGCAGAATCGAGTGAGACCAACGTGGTTCGTTTTTGGTGCTCACGCTCACAACTGCGAGCCATGGCGCGCTGGGGAATTGAACTGGTGGCGCGCGGCCGGCCAACCTGCCCGCAGTGCGGCGAGCCAATTGACCCCGCCGGGCATTTTTGCCCCAAGAAAAACGGGCACAAACAGTAACGGGCACCGCGCACCAGCCAAAATGGCATTTGCCGCAGATCCTGACATTCTCAATACTTTGGAGCACGGAGAACTTACCATCAAAGGGAAGTTTCTGTGGGGTTCGAACTATACTTTCCTGGTTGAAGTGGAACATGAAGGCCAGGTGGTCAAAGGTGTTTACAAACCAACACGCGGCGAGCGTCCCCTGTGGGATTTTCCTCCCGCCAGCCTGGCGCACCGCGAAGTGGCCGCTTACCTGCTGAGCGAGGCGCTGGGTTGGAAGCTGGTGCCCGAGACCGTCTACCGGCGGCGAGGCCCGGTTGGGCCGGGCTCTGTTCAACGCTACATCGAACACGATCCGGAATATCACTACTTCACTTTCAGCCTGGAAGATCGCCAGCGCCTGCGCCCGGTGGCCGTTTTCGATATGATCGCGAATAACGCCGATCGTAAAGGTGGTCATATTATGATCGACAGCAATAAAGATGTCTGGCTGATCGACCATGGCATTTGCTTTCACATCGAGGATAAACTGCGTACGGTCATTTGGGATTTTGCCGGCGAGCCCATCCCTGAAAATATTCTGGATGACTTACACACTTTACAACAAGCCCTGTCACCCAATACTGCATTTTGGGAGGCAATCTCGGAGCACTTGGGGCGCGGCGAAATCAAAGCCTTAGCGGCCAGGGTGCGCGCTCTTTTACAGAGCTGCAGCTTTCCCAATCCAGAAGAAGATCACCGGCCGTATCCCTGGCCGCCGCTGTGATCAGCCTTGAGGGAATGGAATGACTCATTATCGCCTCGCTCTGGTTGGCTTTGGCAATGTTGGACGCGCCTTTGTCCGCCTGCTCGAACGCAAAAAAACCGAGCTGGCATCGCAGTATAGTCTCACATTCAGCGTCACCGCCATTGCCAGCGGCCGCCATGGCGCAGCTATCAACCCTCAAGGCATTGACTCTCAACAGGCGCTGCAAATTTTGGAATCCGGCGGCTCGTTAAACCAGCTTTCCACCCGATCCTTTCCTCAGGAGATGACCGCCTTCATCCGTTCGTGCCCGGCGGATGTGTTGTTTGAGAATACACCGGTCAATTACAAGACCGGCCAGCCCGCGATCGATCACCTGCGGGCCGCTTTACTCAGCGGAATGCACGCCATCACAGCCAACAAAGGACCGGTCGTGCATGCCTATCACGAGCTGCGCGCCCTGGCTCAAACGCATGGCAAACGCTTTTTCTTCGAATCGACCGTGATGGACGGCGCGCCAATCTTCTCCTTGTTTCGGGGCGCCTTGCCTGCCGCCCGCCTGGTGGCGTTCCGCGGTATTCTGAACTCCACCACCAATCTCATTCTCAGCCGCATGGAAAACGGCGAATCTTTCGATGAGGCGGTGCGGTACGCGCAGTCCATCGGAATTGCTGAAACCGATCCAGCGGGTGATATCGACGGCTGGGATGCGGCCGTTAAAATTGCAGCGCTGGTGACCGTATTGATGGATACTCCGTTTCAGCCGCAGCAGGTTAAGCGCACCGGTATCCGTGCTATCACACCCGCGATTGCCCAGGCAGCCTTAAAAGAAGGCGAGCGCTGGAAACTGGTTTGCGCTGCCCGGCGCAATGAGGCTGGCGAAATCCAGGCACGCGTCGCCCCCGAAAAGGTGGGGCGCACTTCCCCCCTGTACACAGTCGATGGCACGACCAGCATCGTGGAATTTGAGACCGATGTGCTTGAGAAACTTTCAATAATTGAAGCCGACCCAGGGCCCAGCACAACCGCTTATGGACTGCTGGCTGATTTTATTCAAGCCACGCGTTAGGAGATAATTATGTGCATGTTTTGCGCCGCGATACCCGCTGCTGTTGCTTTGGGAGCAAACGCTCACCGCCAGCAAAAGATTGAAAACCAATCCACCCGATTGGGCGCTGGCCGCACGCTCAAACTGCGTCTACCAGCGGCGCCGGTTACAGCATTGGTCGTTGCCGGTTTGTTGGCAGGATCGATTGCTTATCACAGCACGGTGAAGTAACGCACCCCACGCCTATCTAATCGCTTCACTGGCCTGTTGGATTCTATCCAGGATCTGGGTCGCCTCGTCTTGCCCTGCCAGGTGCACCATGCCATCGCCGTCCACATGGGTAGGGATAAACTCATACCCGCTGTAATGCTGCCCCTCAAAGGCCAGGCGCAAAATGACTCCCTGTTGGTGACCAAGATCCCAGGTTTGGTCGAAGACAAAATTGCCCAATCCATAAAACACAGGAATACCGTTCATCTCCTGGTAAGCCTGTACAACATGCGTGTGGTTACCCACCACCACATCTGCGCCTGCCTCGACAGCCACCTGCGCATAATGAGTTTGCCATTCATTGGGGATTGAGCTGTCCTCCGGGCCCCAATGCGGCATAGCAATGACGACATCCGACTGCTGGCGCGCGGTTTCGATCGCCGAGCGCAAATTATCATCGTCAAGCACAGCGATTCCCGGCGAATCTGCGCCGGCAAAAGCCGAAGGTTCCACCATCCCTAATGAGACAAAGCCGAAGCGGACGCCCTGGACGGTCAACACTAACGGCTGCAGGGCTTCGGCCAGGTTCGCGCCTGCTCCTACGGCCTGAATACCCACCCGCTTGAGGTTATCCAGGGTATCGAAAAATGCCCGGTCGCCGCAGTCCATCAGCCCGCAGTTTTTGATGTGGTTGGTCGCCACACTCATGGCGTCAAAACCTGCCCGCTGGAGTGCGTCAGCGTTGCTGGCGCTGCCCACCAGGACATACGTTTGGATACAACCCGTGTGGGGGGGGTAATCGCTCATCGTGGCATTCAACGTGCCAATCGCCAGGTCTGCGCTCTGGAGTACGCCGCTGACTTCCGAAAAAATGTAATCAGCATTGCCGCGCGCATCAATACCTGCCTGCACGCAGCGCGCCGGGACGATCACACCGGTGAATACGAGCGTGATGTGCGGTTCCGGAGTAGGGGTAGGCGTTTCTGTCGGAGTTGGCGTGATCGTTGGAGTGGGTGTTGCGGTTGGTGTTGAACTGGGCAGTTCGGTGGCAGTCGGAGGGAGCGGCTGGAAAGGTGTTGGCGTGATATCTTGAGCCGCGCTGGACAGGCCAGGGGTTACAGTCCCAGCTACCGGCGTAACAGGCGAACAAGCAGCCAGGAACAGGCACAGGCAAGCCGTCAGCAGCCCGGCTTTCAAGCCAAACGCTCCAGCGCAGCCCGAATTTCCGAGTGCACAGCTTCCTCAGTTTCAATTGGAAGAGCTTGTTCCAGGAGGCTGCGCGCCTGTGCGCCGCCTACCCGGCCGAGCGCCCAGGCAGCGTGTTGGCGCGCCAGCGGTTCGCGGTCCGCCAGGCATTTTCCAAGCGCGGCAATCACCGCCTCATCTTGAGTGCCTTCTGCCTGATTGGCCAGCGCCACTGCCGCGTTGCGCAAAAAGCCGCGCCGGCGGGCGCGTTTGACCGGTGAACCTTTGAAGCGTTGGTTGAACTGCTCAGGAGACAAAGCCAGCACAGCGAGCAGGTCGATGGTCTTTCCAGCGCCAGATGGGACAAAAGCGGCGTCACCCGCTGAGCTGGCAAAGCGATTCCAGGGGCAGACTTGCTGGCAGATATCACAGCCGAAAGCCCAGTTCCCAATCGGTTTACGCAGTTCTGTCGGGATGGGTCCTCTTAATTCAATCGTCAGGTATGAAATGCAGCGTGGCGCGTCGATCGTCCGGTCAGGCAGGATGCAATCCGTCGGACAGGCTTCGATGCACCGGCGGCATGTGCCGCAGTGGTCGGCCGCGACCCCATTATCCGCCGCCTCGCAGTCCAGCTCTACCCCGAGCAATATTTCCGCCAACAAAAAATACGATCCGTGACGCGGGTGGATCAGGCAGGAGTTCTTGCCAATCCACCCCAAGCCGGCGCGCTGCGCCAGTTCGCGCTCCAACAGAGGCCCGCTGTCGGTGTACCAGCGGTTAGGAACCGGTCTTCCAAGCCTGGCTTCGATAAAATGCACCAGGGCCTGAAGGCGCCCTGCCAGTACATCATGATAATCCTGGCCCCAGGCATAAGCCGCCACCAGCCCTGAAAATGGCTCGCTGGCAGCAGCCGGTGGTCGGGCTGGCTGGTAAGGGACAGCCAGGACTAAGATTGATTTGCACTCCGGCAGAATCTGGCGCGGGTCAGCCCGGCGCTCCAAGGACTTTTGGCTGGCAAGGTAAGCCATTTCTCCATGCCGGTCTGCCTGCAGCCAGGTCTGGAAAAGACCAAAATGAGCCGGCGGGTCAGGCGTCGTCACGCCGACCAATAGAAAACCCAGGCGCAGGGCTTCCGCCTTGACCGCCTGGGTTAACAAATTTCTACCGCCTGATTCCATGCGCCTCGTTTGCTCAGGGCTTACAGATCAATGTAAAATTCGCCTGGGTAGAAGTGAGATTGACTGGCGCAGTGATATTCAAGGCAACCCAACCGGTGACTGTGCTCTGCATCTCCAGGTAAAATTGGAGCACATTTTCCCCGGCGATGGCGCTCATGGTCGTTGCGGCAGGCAAGTTGAAGGTGAAACCGGGGGTAGAGGAATCAGCCTTCAAGCTGTAAGTAACCTGCCCGGGCTGGCTGGCTGTGAAGCGGGCGGTGAATGTGAGCGTATGCGGGCAGGTGCCAGAGTATGTCTGCGTATCGACGATCATCGTGGCATTGCTGATCGTAAATCCTGCAGTTGTGGGGGTCAAAGTCGGGGTGCCTGTGCCTGATGCGCCCGTTGGGCTGGGGGTAACAGTTGTTGATGAAACGACAATATCTACATAGACCGAATCATCGAAAAATTTGCCAGCCGCATTGATCATTCGCCAATAACCCCTGTATGACTTGGACGGTGTAGGCGCCACAAGGTCGACGGAGATGTCAATCGTTGCGCCCGGCGCGACCGTTGTTGTTAGATGCACCAGGTCGGGAGCTCCCATTCGATCGCCTTGAACAAAGACGAGCGCGTATTGGGAGTTCCAGGTTGTCGTGCCTGCATTCTTGATCCGCCACGTTTTCTTAAATGAGGCGCCGGGAGCAAAAACTGCTCCATCTTTCACAGTCACATCTGTGACAAATTCGGCGCGCTCGAAAGCACCTACTGCCAGAGAGGTGGGTGTCATGGTCGGAGTGGGAGTGTGCGTTGCAGCAGAAGCCGTGCCGGTTAATTGTGCGGCTACTGTGGCGACAGCCGCGGTTTGCGCCAGGTCTGGCGTGGGCGTGGTGGAAGTGGGCGAAGCGCTGGGTGTTAAAGCCACTAACTGCGTCAGACGCACAGCCGCTGTTTGTGCAGCCGCCGTCAAAACTACTGCCGGGTTTGTGGTCGGTGCCAGTGAGGGCGTAGCCCCCTGGCAGGCGGCAGACAAGAGCGCCACCCCGGCCAGGATTGAAACAATTTTCATGCGATTCATTCTATCAAATTCTCCTACACAAATGGTATGTGGGGTACAGCCAGGAAACTTCCGGCTGTACCCCACAAAGTTATATCCACAAGCGGATCGAGCTAATGTTCAACGCGAGGGAACACCCAATAGGTCAGGTTAAGAGTTAGGTTGCCAGGTTCGCGAGATACAATCAGAACGAAGTTCACTGCTTTTCCAACCAGGCCGCTCAAATCTTTGTCGATAAAGATCAAAGTGCGGTCACAGCCTTTCAGCCACTCACCGAGCAGTGTTTCCGTGCCGCTCTCAATGTACTTAAGCTGGTAACGGTATTTTATGTTCGAGCAGTTTGCAGACAGACCGATGGCTGTGCGGAAGTGATCTCCAGCTTGAACGGTGTATTCGGGATATACGCCGCGAATATACCCACTATCCACTGCCACTGGTAAGGTGACCAGTTCCTTGGCATAGGAATAACCATCTTCCATTTTCTCACCATTCGCAGAGACTGCCATACCGAGTTTATCTTCAGATGGATCACCCCATGGCAGCGTCGGGTTGCTGCTGGTACTCCAGGTCGCGTCTGGACCCTTCGCCACCAGGTCGTACTGCAAAGCTGCCGAAGGCGTGGGGGTGAGAGTGGGTTGAACGGTAGCGGTAAAGGTTGGTGTGGGCGGTGTGCTGACTTTCACCTTGACCCAAAACGAAGATTTTGCATCCAACCCAATGCCAAAGTTTACACCAGAACCATTGCGAAGTTGGAAGAAGCCCTGGTATGTCTTGGCTGTGGTTGGGGAAACCAGGTTGACCGAGACATCAATCGAATCGCCCGGTGCCACTGTGGCGGTGGTGAGCTGCTGAGAAGCTGGAGCGCCCATAGAATCGCCGCTCACGAATATCAAAGAGTAGCTTGAGTTCCAGGTGCAGGTTCCGGTGTTCTTCAGCCGCCAGGTTTTGACAAAATTCGTTCCCGGGGCGATAACGCTGTCATCGACGTAGGATACATCCTTGACAAAGGAAGCGCGATCACACGGTACTGGCACCTGGGTTGGGGTGGGAGGCACTGGCGTGGGGGGAACCGGCGTATTGGTCGGGATTTGGGTCGCCGAAGGTTGAACAACCACAACCTGCGCAGTCGGCGAGGGCTGCACCTGCGCTGCCGTTGCCGAGGGGAAGACCACCGGTGTGCCCACCGCTGCCTGGGTCAATTGAGCTGCGACAGTTTGAGCCGCGGCGGTATAAATCAAGCCAGGGTTTTGTTCCGTAGTTGGCGTTGCCTGGTTTCTCAAGCTGCATGCGCTCAGCACGCTGACAGCTAAAAAAAGACTCAAAACAACAAAAGCAAATTTCATTGAGGATTTCATATCAAACTCTCCAGGTGAAGCTATAGCCTGAATAGATCAGGTTCACAGCTTATAACGATTAAACCACAGAATTAGTTCCCCAAATGTCAAAACAAGCCATCAAAAATCTCAAGTTTTGTAAATGGCCCGATCGAATGCATCCTACCTGCCAGGCAGTTTGCCCGGCGGGTGTGCGTGGTTCAAACTGTCAAAACATCGAGAGAGATTGTTTGCGGGCGTTCATTTTCCAGTGAGCCAATCATCGACCACGGGCCAATCCAGGTGATACGCACCGGACGCACCTGGCCGCGCAGATCCTGGGCAGTTTCCACAAACACCAATTTATTGGTCTCTGTGCGGCCTTTCCAGCGGTCTTTGACCTTTTCCTCAAACAACACTTTTACTGTTGCGCCCAGGTAACGGCTGTTGATCTCCGCCACAATTTGCTCCTGGAGCTGTTCGAGGGTGCGGAATCGATTCATCTTTTCCACTTCGGAGACATCATCTACCATCCGCCGTGAAGCGACCGTTCCAGGGCGGGTTGAATAGCGCGCCAGGTGTGCGACATCCAGCTTCAGTTCCGCCAATAAATCATAGGTGTGCCGGAACTGAGCGTCTGTTTCCCCCGGGAAGCCCACGATAATATCCGTCGCAATCGAAACTCCCAAACCGGGTTTGTCGATCTTGCGCCGGATCTTTTCAATTAAGCGGCGGTAATCATCTGACGTGTAACCGCGTTTCATATTCTCAAGCACTTCATCGTCGCCAGCCTGAACCGGCACTTCGATATGCGGCATGACCTTCGGCAGCTCTGCCACACTCTCCATTAGTTCATCCGTCATCCAATTCGGATGAGAAGTCAGGAAGCGAATGCGCTCCAAACCTTCAATCTCATGGGTCAATCGCAACAGGGCGGCCAGGTTCGGCCCATCTGGAACATCTTTGCCGTACCGGTCGACAATCTGGCCCAAAAAGGTGATTTCTTTGACACCCTGCGCCACCAAAGAGCGCACCTCAATCAGGATATCGCCGACCAAGCGGCTGCGTTCCACACCTCGGCGGTATGGAATGATGCAAAACGTACAGGCATGTGAGCAACCCAAAACAACCGGCACGTGAGCAGCGACCAGCCTGCCGCGTTCGTACGCCGGCAGCAGTAGACTTTCATCCGTGCTGTTGTCCATGATTTCGAAGCGGCGCTGTGTCTCTTCCAGCTCTAGCTGGCGAGTTTCACCCTGGGTTAAAAATGCCACCAGCGGTTCGGGATCTGAAGGCGGAGAAAAAACGTCTACATAGGGAAAGCGACGTTTCAACATATCATGACCACGTACACCCACCAGGCAGCCCATCAGGTTAATCACAAGGTCAGGGCGCTGATCTTTCAACGGACGGAGCGTCGAGAGGCGACCATACGCCTTATCTTCTGCGCTCTGCCGCACTACGCACGTGTTCATCACAATTACATTGGCTTCCTCAGGTGTGCGTGTCATCTCGTAGCCCAGCCGCTCCAACGCAGAAGCGACCCGCTGCGAATCAGCCACATTCATCTGGCAGCCTTCAGTCCAAATATGATATTTCATATCCAATATTATAACAAATCTTTGGTGTTACAATTCGAGCCATGCGCAACCGTAAACTTGTTCTTACCTTTCTGATAGCTGTGCCAATCATCTTATTAGCAGGATGGCTATTGTACCAGATTCCCGATATCCAAAGTCGGCTGGACTGGCGAATCGACCGCGCCCTCACATATTGGAGAGGCATGGTAGACCCGGTCGAACCGCTGCCCACCCCACTGCCTCACCCCAGCGAAACCACAGCCCCTTCCCCAACACCCACCTTAACCCCAACCTCAACACCAACTCCATTGGATCCACCGACTGAAGCACCAACCGCCACCAACACCTTTACACCCACAGCCTTACCAGACCAGGTCGCCTTACCAGCACCAGAATATGTAAAACAAACAGCAAACGACTGCGGCCCAGCTACACTGACCATGTATTTGCATTATTATGGTTGGAAAGGCACCCAGTCTGATGTTTCCGACCAGATCAAGCCCTCCACCGCTGACCGCAATGTGAACGTGGAGGAGTTGGTTTATTTCGCCCGCAACAATGCCGGCTGGTTAAATTCAGAGTTTCGGGTCGGAGGAACCATTGACTTGTTGAAGCAGCTCATCGCCAATGGGTTCCCGGTGATGATCGAAGAAAGCTTCGTTTTTCCTGAAGCCGGCTGGCCAAACGACGATCATTGGGGAGCACACTATTTCTTGCTGACCGGTTATGATAACGCAAGCCAGACTTTCTTGGGGCAAGACAGCTTCTACGGAGCAAACAAAAGCGTGCCATTCGCCGAATTGGATAAAAAATGGCGCACTTTCAACCGTGTATATATTTTGTTATTTTTGCCAACGGACCAAAGCAAGCTGCAGTCGATACTCGGCGCCGATTGGGATCCGGCGACCAATCGTCAAAATGCGCTGAATGCCGCTCAAGCGGAAGCCAACACCGATCCCAATGATGCTTTCGCCTGGTTTAATATCGGCTCAAACCTGGTTTATTTCGACCGCTATGATGAAGCTTTCGACGCCTATACCAAGGCCTTGCAAATTGGGCTGCCGCAGCGCATGCTGCGCTACCAATTTGGGCCTTTCTTTGCCTACTTCCATACAAACCACAATGAGGATCTTCTCGCCTTGGCAGATGCGGCATTGAAACGCACGCCGAACTCTGAAGAGGCACTGCTGTGGAAAGGCTGGGCGCTGTACCGCCTGGGGCGCAGTGTTGAAGCAATTAACGCCTTTAAAGAAGCCCTGCAGTACAGGCCCAACTATGCCGATGCGCAGTACGCACTGCAGTATGTATCCGCAAACCCCTAGTGGCTGCCGCTGCGCGCCAGTCCAACCGGGGCAGTTTCTTCACTGCCCGGCTTGACCAGGTTGTAAGCCAGTCCAAGCAGAACTGCCAGCATAAAACCGCCAGTCAAGAAAGGCATGGTCGAACCCAGCCCCTGAAAAATTGCACCAAACAAAACCGGGGCAATGGCGTTGGCTCCACTCAGCAGGGCGGCGGAAATGCCCAATATTCCGCCAATTTCACTTTTATCAACTCGTTTGGTGATCAGGCTGTTTATGCTCGGCTGAAGAATGCCCCCTCCAATCGAGGTCGGAATCATAGCGACTAAGATCCAGGCCAGACCCGACCAGCCGTTGTGATCATCATTTGGAATGGATACCTGGATCGATTGAGTAGTAGGATTCTCGTGTGTGCGGAAACTGCCGCTGGCGGTTAGCTCTGCTTGCAGCTTGGCCTTGGAATAACCTGGCATCGGCACCGCAGGGGCCAGGGCTGTTAAAATCAACCCGACTGCTAAGGCAGCCAGCCCGAAAAAGACCAGTTTACGATCACCAAATTTTCGGCTCCAGGGACCGATCATGCCTCCCTGCACGATGACCACAATAATGCCCACATAAACAAAGATGATGGCATTGCCGCTGGCATTTAACCCTAAACGGTTCAATGTAAACAGTGACAGAAGCTGTTCAAAGCCGCCAAAAGCAATTTGTTGGGCAAACAAAATCACCAGCAACAAGCCAATTTGCGGGTGGACCAGTGCATTAAAAACAGCCGACAGAGTAAAGCCACCCTTCTTATTTGCCGAGGCATTGCGCCGCTCTGCCGGCAGGGTCTCAGGAAGCCAAAAATAGGTTAGCAAAATTGAAATTAATGAAAAAGCGGCTGCCACCCAGGCCGGCACGTGATAATTATCCTTGCTGATCATCAGGGATACTGCCGCGATCACCGGGCCAATTACGAAACCCAGGCCAAACGCCGCGCCCATCAAACCCAATCCTTGGGTACGGTTTTTTTCTGTTGTGCTATCCGTGATGGCAGCCTGCGCTGTGGAGATATTTGCGCCGGAAATTCCATCGATCAAACGAGAAAGGAATAACATCCACAGACTGTTCGCCATGCCTAAGACGATAAAACCAATCAGCGTGCCGATCTGGCTGACCAGCAGAATGGGTTTGCGTCCATAGCGATCGGATAACCGGCCTAACACAGGCGCGCCAATAAACTGCATGATCGGGTACACCGCGCCTAAAATGCCGATCATAAAGGCCGTTGATTGAAAACTGACCGCGTACATCGGCATCAACGGGATGATCACCGTCATTCCCAATAAATCCACCAATACAACCACAAAAATGGGCAGTATCTTCTTAAAATCCAGTTTTTCTTCCAAAGTTGTCTCAGCGGGTGCTGTCATAATGCAATTCTCCTGATTAATTATTTGTTCTGAGTAGTTGACGCTTCACGCTGCAGGCCGGCAATAACCTGCTCAACCCAGGCCAGCTCTGCTTGCAGGTGCAGTACTTGATGTTCTAAAACCAATCCCAGGCTGCCTGCATGGTGCGGTGCGGAGCGCGCTTGTTCCAATGCCTGTGCCAGCCCGCCCCGCCGTACCATGAGCAGTTCTGCCGCTTCACCTGGGGGTAAAAAATCCAGAAATGCCAGGCCGGCATCGCCGCGCATGGTCACCGGCTCAAAAGCGGCCAGGTTTTCGCGCAACAGCCGCTGGAAATTTGCCTCCCCCAGGGTTGTCAGGTGGTAAACCCGCCGAGGCGGCCGGTTGCCTTCCTGAGTTTGCTCTTCTGCGATCCAACCCTGCTCCGCCATTTTCCCTAACAAGAAATAGGCAGTGGGCTTTTTCAGGTCCGTGCACGTTGACAGATTGCGGGTGAGAAATTCACTCAATTGGTAACCGTGCATTTGGTGGCTGCGAAGTAATCCGAGTAACAATAATTCGTTAGACATAATCCATCCTGATTAGTCAATATTGACTAATCAGGATGGATTATACCCTCAATGAGTGATTTGTCAAGGTAATCATCGACCAAATCAAAGCTTCTTTGAAAAAGAAGGTAAAATTGCGGAGATGGAGGCAGTTATGTTCGACAAAATTCTTGCTCGGGCCTATACTTTTTTATTGGCCAACGGCCGATTACTGGAAAGAAAACTCTTTGAATACAATTTTGCTGGCGGAAGCGCTCAGGCAGCGTTGGCTGCTTTGCGCGCCTATCAAAACCCAGATGGCGGTTTCGGGAATGCCCTCGAGCCCGATAAGCGCACTGCTTCCAGCCAACCGATCGACCAGGAGTTTGCGTTGCGCTGCCTGGATCAAATCGGCATGGATCTCACACTGGCTGACCAGGTATGCGACTATCTAGAGTCAATCACAACCCCTCAGGGTGGCGTGCCGTTCGTCTTACCCACCGTGGCTGATGCGCCCCGCGCACCCTGGTGGAACACTGCAGATGAATTTCCTCCGGCTTCCATCAACCCTACCGCTAGCCTGGCAGGCTTGCTGCACAAGCACCATGTAAACCATTCCTGGCTCAAACGAGCCAGTGGCTTCTGCTGGCAGATTATTGATTCGCTTGAAGAACCCGGCGACCATGATCTGTTGTGCATCGTTTTATTCCTTGAAAACACCGGGGAACGCGCACGTGCCGCTCAAGCCTTTTCGCGCCTGGCAAACACAATTTTAGAACACACTGCATTAAACCCTGCAGACAGCGGGTATGTCTTCAAGCCCCTCGACTGGGCGCCAACGCCTGGCAGCCTGTGCAGTTCCTTGTACAATGATGAAATCATCCAAAAGCATCTACATGCGCTGGCTGAACGCCAACAAGAAGACGGCGGCTGGCCTTTGTCTTGGGGAGCTGTCAGCCCAGCCTGCGAATTAGAATATCGAGGCATCGTTACCCTGAACGCGGTCAGGACGCTCAAAGCCTATGCCTGGAATGGATAACCACATGCCCGCGCAAAAAATATATCTTGCTCGTCACGCCGCCCCAGATTGGACTCGCTCCGACCTGGCGTACCATCTTCCACCTGGCCCGCCGCTGACGCCTGAAGGGCGCCTCGAAGCTGTGGCTTTAGGTGCTTTCCTATGCCAGGCAGGTGTAAGCCGCATCTACTCCAGCCCATTAGAGCGCTGCATCCGCACCGCCGAAATCTCCGCGGAAATTGCTGCTGCGCCGGTCATCATCCACCAGGCGTTGATCGAATGGCAGCCAGGCGACACGCCGCAGAGCGTCTTGCAGCGCATCCAGCCTTTGTTCGAGCAGGCGGCTGCAGAAAGCCAGGAAGATCACCCGGTTGCTTTGGTGACCCACGGCGGGCCAATTGGCGCGCTGCTCCTCGGCCTGGGTATGCAGGAAAAGATTCTGAACAACCTGCGGATTTTTGACCACCGCAATCCACTGCCCACTGCAGGAGCCTGGCAAATCGACCGGCCAGATTCGCAGGCTGCCTGGCAAATGAACCTGGCTTTTAAGCCCACTGTGACAAACCCAGTTGTATAAAAACTCATTCAACGAAAAAGGTGAACACATGACGGAACTGACCCAATATTTCAAAGCGCGCGAAAACGGTATGGTGGATCAACTGGTAGAACTGGTCAAGATCGAGTCGCCCTCGCACGACAAGGCGGCAGTTGACCGTATGAGCAGCCAGGTGATGGAAATGTTCATCGCAAGCGGCGCTCAAACCACACGCTTTGCCAGTTCAACAGCCGGCGACATGGTCCTTGGCAGGTGGAATGCGGGAATGACCAACCCTCCGATCACCGTCTTATGCCATATGGACACAGTCTGGCCGATCGGCACGCTGAATAACCAGCCGGTGCGGCAAGAGAATGGCAAGTTATACGGACCGGGCGTGTACGACATGAAAGCCGGGATTGTGATTGCCTTGAATGCCCTGAACGGTCTGCAGGATCTGGGTGTCCAAACCGCCGGACCAGTCCAGATTCTCTGTACTGCTGACGAAGAGATAGGCAGCGTCGCATCGCGCGCCATGATCGAGAAATTAGCCCAAGAAAGCCAGCTCGTCCTGGTGCTCGAACCATCCATGCCGGGCGGCGTCATCAAAACTGCGCGCAAAGGCGTAGGTGAATACTCCTTGCGCGTCGAGGGGCGCGCCGCTCACGCTGGGGCCGATCATCAAAAGGGACGCAATGCCATCGAAGAAATGGCGCACCAGATTCTCGCTCTGCAAAAACTGACGAACTACGATAAAGGTACAACGGTCAATGTGGGCGTCATCAAAGGCGGCACAGCCAGCAATGTCGTGCCGGCGGACTGTGAAATCGAAATCGATTTTCGCATCACCGCCCACGAAGAAGGCCAACGGATCGAAACGGCGATCCACAACCTGGCCCCCACGCTTGACGGCACCCGGCTGCACGTCACCGGCAGTTTGAACCGTCCGCCCATGGTGCGCGACGCGCGCATGGCTGCCGCCTTTGAAAAAGCCAAGGCAATCGCCTCCAGGCAAGGCATGACCTTGCATGAAGGCAGCGCTGGTGGGGCTTCGGATGGCAACTTTACTTCAGTTTTCACGCCGACGCTGGACGGCCTGGGAGCTGACGGCGACGGCGCCCATGCAGTGCACGAACATGCCCTGGTTGCCAGCCTGCCCCAACGCGCAGCTTTGGTGGCGGCCCTGCTCAGCGAGTGGTAAAGGCGGCGTCGTGCCCTGCATTATCCCGCTGGAGGCAGTGCGTGCCGATCTGCTGATCGCTAATTCACGATTCATTGCCAGCCTGGCGCCTGCCTTCAGCGTCGAGGAAGCGCGCCAATTCATCGACCGGATCCGCCATGAATTCAACGATGCAACACACAATGTGCCAGTTTACCTGGTGGGCTGTGGAAATTCTGTGATAACGCACTGCTCGGATGACGGCGAGCCCTCCGGCACGGCTGGCAGGCCTGCCCTGGCGGTTTTGCAAGGCAGCGGCCTGAGCAATACAGCCGTCGTCATCACCCGCTACTTCGGCGGCACAAAATTGGGCACTGGCGGCCTGGTAAGGGCGTACAGCGACTCGGTGCGCGCTGCGCTGGGGCTGGTGCGGCGCGCCGAAAAAATACCGGTGGTCACCGTCATGCTGGGTTTGCCTTACAGCCATTTCGACCAAACCCGCCTGATGATTTCGCGCCACCAAGGAGAAATAATCGATCAAGATTTTGCTGTGGAAGTGACGCTTTCAGCGCAGTTTCCAGCCGGAGAGCTGGCCGGTTTTCAAAACGATCTACAAGAATTTTCCAGCGGGAAACTGTTGGCAGAGGTGATTGAGCAGGGAGATAAAGTGGTGCCGCTGCCTAACTTCCCAAGCCAGGCCTAATGCCAGATAATCCAGCCCAATTGAGCCGCTGCGATCCCCAAGAGTAATCCACCCAATGCCTCCAGGGGCGTGTGTCCCAACAATTCCAAAAGCTGCTCTTCTTTCAGCGGGTGGCCAGCCGTCAGATCGGCAATCATTGCGTTCAAAAGGCGTGCATGCTTACCCGCTTGCCGGCGGATACCGGTTGCGTCGTAAATTACCACCGCGGCCAGGGTGAAAGCAATTGCGAAAATCGTCGAATCAAATCCTTCGTGCAAACCCACTCCATGCGCTATACCAGCGACCAGGGCGCTGTGCGAGCTGGGCATACCACCGGTGCGCAACAAGAGTGACCAATCCCAACGCCGGGTATGGATATACTCCAACGGCACTTTAACAATCTGAGCGATAGCCCACCCGATCAGTGCAGGAAGAATGATGTGGTTGCTAAAAATTTCTTGAATATAATGCATGGCATTAAGCCGTTGGGTCAAACGGAACCAGGCCATCCTGTGTGATCTGTCTTACCTGCAGTTCTGCCTTGTCCAACAATTCAGTGCAGCGCTGCGCCAAACGCTGGCCGCGCTCATACAATGCCAATATTTGATCGAGTGGGTGCTGCTCAATTTCCAACGCAGTCACTACATTTTCCAAGGCTGAAAAAGCTTCTTCGTAGGTCATTTTTTCAACAGGTGTCTCACCAGACATTTATTCACTCCCGGACAAAGCTTGAATATACGCCCCGAGGTAGGAATCGGGCGCTAATTTTATAGCCGCCATACTTTTCACCTGCTCGATGGACAGGTGATGATCAGCAGCATACGCGTTCAACTGAGGAAGAACATTGGCTTCGAACTCGCGCTTCCCGGCTGCTAATTGGGAACGGGTAGCAAAAAAAACCGCCAGGATTAAAGCTGAGATGATCTCCATCACGGCGACAATTGCCATGCCTGCCCAACTGCGCACCCCAAAAAGGAATAACAAACCAAAAACCAATCCCATCGGCACCAGCAAAGCGCTGCAGCCAATGCTGAAAGCCTGGTCGGCAAAGCTGGCGCGCGCCGCCAGGATTTTTTGCTCCATCGATTCCAACAAAGCAGAAAATTCGTTATCATCCACATTGACGCTGGAGGGATCCACCTATTCGTCTCCTAAAGGTGAAAAACCGTTATCTAATACCTGCACCGACTGTTCGCCATCCTGGAACTGAAGTTGCAATAAATCGCCTGGCGCCACCTCGCTGGCATGCGAGATAAAACGACCATCTGGCCGGCTGACCATCACATACCCGCGCTGTAAAACATGCAGTGGATTCAATGTCAGCAAGCGTGCAGCCAGGCTGGCCAGATCCGAGCGTTGCAAACCCAGTCGGTAACCTGCCGAACGCACCAGGCGAGCGGTAAATTCATCCAGGTATTGTTTTTCGGAGCGCAAGCGGGTGGCTGGCGAACGGGAAACAAAGCGGTGTTGCACTTCAGATAGCTCCCGGCGTAAACCAAGGATGACTGCCTGGCTGGCGCGCTGCAGGCGTGCAGAACGATCGGCTAATGCCTGGCGCAGTTCAGCATGGTCAGGTGTTGCCAGCTCGGCAGCAGCAGTCGGTGTTGGGGCGCGCAGGTCAGCCACAAAATCGGCTATAGTAAAATCGGTTTCGTGCCCCACGCCGCTGATCACTGGCGAGGTCGAAGCAAAAATGGCATTCGCCACGCGCTCATCGTTAAATGCCCATAAATCTTCAATCGAACCGCCGCCGCGCGCCAAAAGTATTGTGTCTGGTCTGGGATCCAGGTTGTTTAAAGCCTGGAGCGCCGCTACAATCCCGGCTGGAGCCTCATCGCCCTGCACAGCACAAGGGGCCAAAACAACCTCCACCAGCGGATACCGCCGACCGATGGTTTTCAGCATATCGCGCAAGGCAGCGCCTGTCGCCGATGTGACGATGCCGATGCGGCTGGGGCGGACCGGAATTGGTCTCTTGCGCTCTGTGGCAAACAAGCCCTGCGCCTCCAAACGGGCTTTCAGGCGCATGAATTCCTGGTATAAAGCTCCCTCGCCTGCCGGGCGGATTGCATCGGCGTACAACTGGTATTGGCCGCCAGCTTCATAAACACCGATTGCACCGTGCACCAGGATTGCCGCCCCATCGCCTGGCAAAAACGACTGCCGTGCAGCAGAACTGCGCCACATCACACATCGTAAAGACGCACCCTGGTCTTTCAATGTGAAGTAGAGATGACCTGATGCGGGGCGCGAAAAATTAGAAACTTCGCCGCGCACCCAAATATCTTGCAGCCCATCATCGCCTTCCAGGATTGAACGCACATAACCGGTCAATTCACTGACTGATACTGCGGCAGGTGGAAACATTGAGCTCTGTGTCATGAAAATAAAGCATACCCCGGTTATGGCAGCCTGTCAACTTTTTATCATCCTGCCCCCGCGCCTATTCCGAATTCTTGGATTCTTTGCTAAAATACTACTAGAGAGCAGCGGTCTGGCCAGCAGTTATTTCTCCATTACACACTGGCGCTGCCCTGATGGAGCGGCATCTTGGAATACCTCTGGTCTCCCTGGCGAATGGCATACATCCAAAGCACAAAAAAAGATCCTGGTTGTGTGTTTTGCGTGGCTCCAGAACAGGCTGATGGCCCTGAAAACCTGGTGCTGTTTCGCAGTTCCTTAGCTTATGTAATCTTGAACCGCTTTCCCTACACCAGCGGGCATCTGATGGTCGTGCCATACCTGCACACCAATACCCTGGATGGCCTCGACCCGGCCGGCCGCGCCGAGATAATGGAGCTGACGAACCTGGCGTTGAAAATCATTCATGATGTTTACCAGCCGCAGGGGTTCAACCTGGGTTTCAACATTGGCAGCGCTGGCGGTGCAGGAATTGCCGAACATATTCATATGCACATCGTGCCGCGTTGGAACGGCGACACCAATTTCATGTCCACACTGAGCATGACGCGTGTGCTCCCAGAAGCTTTGGAAGATAGTTATCTGCGGTTAAAAGCTGCCTGGGACAACCTGAAGAAGTAATCAAAACCGATCCAAAGAAGGAGAGTTTTTCATGGCAAACCATGCGCAAGAGCCTGTGATCTTGAGCGCTGTTCGCACGCCTTTTGGGAAATTCCAGGGTGCGCTCAGCGGTCTTGCCGCCCCGCGTTTAGGAGCTTTGGTGATCAAAGCCGCCGTTGAGCGCGCTGGCATTGAAAACCCGGCGGAAATCCAGGAGGTGCTGATGGGCAATGTGGTCAGTGCAGGCTTGGGCCAGGCTCCAGCCCGGCAGGCAGCCATTTTTGCCGGGCTGCCACCCAGCGTCTCAGCTACCACGCTCAACAAAGTCTGCGGTTCAGGCCTGAAAGCCGCCATGCTGGCTGCCCAGGCAGTGCGTGCCGGGGATGGAGAATTGTTCGTCGCTGGCGGTATGGAAAACATGAGCCGGGCGCCTTACCTGGTCGACGGGCGCAGTGGCGCGCTGCGTTATGGGCATGCCCAGCTCACTGATGCCTTGCTGAACGATGGCCTGTGGGATCCATTTGAAAATTGGGGCATGGGCAATGCGGCCGAGTTTATCGCCGCGGAGTTCGATATTTCCCGTCAGGCGATGGATGAGTTTGCCCTGGCCAGCCACCAAAAAGCGGTCGCTGCGCAAGAAGCAGGTCGCTTCCAGGCTGAAATCGTTTCCATTGAAATACCGGGGAAAAAAGGTGAAGTGACTTTGTTCACCGCCGATGAGTCGCCGCGCCGCGATACCAGCCTGGAGTCGCTGGCGAAGTTAAAACCTGCCTTCGCCAAAGATGGCAAAGTGACGGCGGGCAACGCACCGGGTTTAAATGATGGCGCGGCCGCCCTGGTCGTCAGCAGCCGGGCCTGGGCCCAGGCCAAAAGGCGAAAACCCCTGGCGCGCATCGTTGGCTATGCCCAGGCAGCAGTAGCGCCGAAATATCTTTTCGATGCGCCTGCTCATGCCATCCCGGTTTTGCTGAAAAAAACCGGTTGGTCGCTGCAGCAGGTGGATTTGATTGAGTTGAACGAAGCCTTTGCCGCACAGGTGCTGGCAAACGGCAAAGCCCTGGCAGAGTTGGGTTGGGATTGGTCAAAAGTGAATGTCAACGGTGGTGCAATTGCCCTGGGACATCCCATTGGTGCCAGCGGAGCGCGCTTGCTGGCTACCCTGATTTACGCCCTCAAGGAGCGCGGTCTGCAGCGCGGTGTTGCAGGTCTTTGCCTGGGAGGCGCCGAGGCAGTAACAATGGCTGTTGAATTGGAATCTTGAAAGTCGGGAGAATATGTCTGATATTTTTGATTTTGTGATCGTCGGCTCAGGATTTGGCGGCAGTGTTTCCGCCATGCGCCTGACAGAAAAAGGTTATTCCGTCCTGGTGCTGGAGCGCGGCAAGCGTTTTCGTGACAACGATTTTGCCAAAACAAACTGGAATGTGTTCAAATATCTCTGGATGCCCAAAATGCGTTTTTTTGGCATTTTGCAGTTCAGCTTTTTCCGGCATGTCTTAGCCTTGCACGGCAGCGGCGTCGGTGGGGGCAGCCTGGGATATGCCAACGTACTGATGGTGCCCAATGACAGGCTTTTCGAAAACCCTGCCTGGAAACACCTGGCCGATTGGAAAAAAGAGCTCATGCCCCATTACGAAACAGCCTGCCGCATGCTGGGTGTGACGACAAACCCGCGTCTGTGGCCTGCAGACCAGGTGATCAAGGAAATTGCCGCCGAACTGGGCACCGACGCCACTTTCCGGCCGACCCCGGTTGGCACTTTCTTCGGAGAACCCGGCACAGAAGGTCAGGAATATGAAGACCCCTACTTCGGCGGTGAAGGTCCAAGGCGCAATGCCTGCAATCAGTGCGGGGGCTGTATGGTGGGCTGCCGGTACAATGCCAAGAACACTCTCGTTAAGAACTACCTGTATTTTGCAGAAAAATGGGGAGCTGAGGTGCGGGCCGAATCTCAAGTCAGCGATGTGCGCCCGCTGCCGCCCAACCAACCAGACGGCGCGCGTTATGAAGTAGAATACCACAGCACCACCAACTGGTTGCCCAAGGCGAAGAAAACCGTGCGCACTCGCAATGTCATCTTCTCTGCCGGGGCGCTGGGCACCATGCGGATTTTATTTCGCTGCCGTGATATCACCCGTTCACTGCCCGGTATCTCGAAACGCCTGGGAGATATGGTGCGCACGAACAGCGAGTCTTTGCTAGGATCCACAGCTCGACGCCTGGATACAGATTATTCCAAAGGCGTTGCAATCACCTCGATCTTCAACGCCGACGAAGTGACCTCGATCGAACCGGTGCGCTATCCTGCCGGATCTTCGCTGATTCGTTTCCTCAGCGGGCCGCTGGTGGAGAAAGACGATTCGGTGCCAATGCGCTTTGTCAAGACCGTGGCGCAAATTATCACCCGTCCGCTGGATTTTGCCATCACCCATCTGCGCCCCGGCTGGGCGCGCCGCACCACAATTTTGCTGGTGATGCAGACCGTGGATAATCACATCCAGATGCACCTGGGACGCAGCTTGTTTACGTTATGGTCAAAGGGTCTTGTATCTGCTGTTGACAAAAACAATGCTATCCCTATCATGCTTCCAATCGGTCACCAGGTATCGCGCGCCTTTGCCGGAAAAACCAACGGTATTCCCGCAGGTTCAATTAACGAAAGCCTGTTTAAAATCCCGATTACAGCTCACATCCTGGGCGGTGTGCCGTTCGGTATCGATGCGAATGAAGGCGTGATCGGTCTGGATTGCCAAGTACACAATTACCCCGGGTTATATGTCGTCGATGGCTCGATCATGCCTGGTAATCCGGGAGTAAATCCCAGCCTGACGATCACCGCTCTGGCTGAATATGCCATGAGCAAAGTGCCTCCCAAACCCGGCGCCGCGGTTCGACCTGCCTTGAACCTGACCTACAAATTATCGCCTTCCACTTTCAAGGAGTAAGCCATGCAAACACGTCCCTTTGGCCGCACCGGCCATGCCAGCACAATCGCTATCTTTGGGGCAGCGGCATTCTGGCAGATCTCGCCTGCTCGCGCCGAGGAGACATTTGAAAAAGTGCTTGGTGCGGGGGTTAATCATATTGATGTCGCCCCATCATACGGCGAAGCTGAAGCCAGGATGGGGCCGATTCTGGCGCACTACCCAGGAAAATTCTTTGTCGGCTGCAAAACAATGCAACGCAGCCGCGCTGGCGCGGCCGCCGAACTGCGGCGATCCCTCAAACTGCTCCAACTCGACCATTTTGATCTATACCAGTTTCATGCGGTGACTCAGATGGCTGAACTGGACGAGATCTTTAATCCTGGCGGCGCTCTCGAAGCCGTTTTAGAAGCCCGCCAGCAAGGTCTTCTGAAATATATTGGCATTACCGGACACGGCATCGATGCGCCGGCCATATACCTGGAAGCCCTGCGCCGCTTCGACTTTGATTCGGTGCTGTTTCCGCTCAATTTTGTCCTCTATGCCAATCCGCTCTATCGCCAGAACAGCGAGCGGCTGCTCGCCGAATGCCGGCGGCGCAATGTGGGCACTATGGTGATCAAGTCGATCACCAAAGGGCCTTGGAAACAGGAAGTTCACAGCCACACAACCTGGTATGAACCGTTCAGCCAGGCAGATCAAATCCAGGCGGCGGTAAACTTTGCCCTTTCGCAAGATGTCAGCGGGATTTGCACAGCAGGAGATATCAATCTCCTGCCCCTTGTTCTGCAAGCCTGTGAAGCCTTCACACCTCTCTCCGCCCAGGAACAAGAAAGCCTGATCGATTCTGCACAGGCCTATGAGTCTTTGTTCGCATGAAACCAAATCGCACAGGCCGACCGCAACGGTCAGCCTGTGCGCCGCATGATCAATGGCCCTTCTGTTTTTGGCGCCAGGCGGGCGAACGGCTTGAAGAGACGAACCAGACGCTTGAAATATGGCGGCATTTCTGCTTCTTGTAAAACCCGGAAGCCAAACTGTTCGTAAAACGGCCGCAGTACCGACCGACACATTAAATACAGCGGCGGCGGCTGGCGGGCAATCAAGTGTTCAATGATCATGCGGGCAACGCCGCGCCGCTGGTGCGCGGGGATCACGGCGATGGAGGCCAGCTCGATCGAACCATCCGGGTGCGGTTTGAGCTGGCCGCAGCCAACAATCTCATCTGTCTCGGTGACAGCCAGCACAAAACGGCGCCAATCCAGGCCCATAGGATTGATTTTCGCCTGGCGGATCATCCGCCGGATAATCGCCTCATCCTGATGATTGGCCGGCCGCAACCGGTACATTATTTCACATCCGCCAAGAAATTCAGAATCGCTTCGACTAACTGCTGTGGGTGCTGCAGAGGTACATCGTGGATGCTGTCTTCCATCCAATGCACTTTGACATGCGGATTTACCTGTTGAATCCGTTCGATGCCTCGTGACTTGAAAGCCAGGAAATCCCTTTCTCCCTCTCCCGCGGGAGCTGCCGGGCGGCAAGGCAACGCCAATGCGGGGCAGTACAGCTTGGAAAACCGCTCATATGTCGGGAAATTCCACATGGCTTCTACAATTTGCATATGGTGGTCAAATTTCAGATGTGGCGCAATTTCCTCGTTCTCGTTGACCTCAAAATTCGCGAGGATAATCTCCTTATCTTGATCATCAGGCTGCCAGAGTCGACCTGGCGCAGCAAGCCGCTCCATGAAAGCGGTCAATTGCATACCAGCCAGGCGAGGCGGGGTCAGCCGCTCGCGGGTCGTTTCCCAGGTAGCCCCAGGGAAATCGTCAAGTTGGATCACTCCGCCGTCCACCAACACTACCGCTGAAGGAGCGCGCGGGCCTATGGCAAAGCGCGCAGCGTACTCGACTGCCAGCATGGCACCCCAAGAATGGCCGACGATAACTGGCCGGCCGATATCGCACAAATTCGTAAACGCCGCCAGGTCTTGCAGGATAGTATCAAAATCATAGCCATCTTCAGCCTGGTCGCTCAAGCCATGACCACGCAAATCGGGGGCATACATGGCGAGCCCGCCTTGTTCCAGGAATGGAACGGTTTTTTCCCATATTCTCCCGTTCGAAGCCAGGCCGTGCAGCAAAAGCGCCGGGCGTTTCCCCTGAGAAAGGTTGGCATGATAATAATGATAACGCTGGCCATTGACAAGGACATAAGATGACTGCATGCGGGCTTGCTCCTGTTATGGTTTCAGCGTAGGAGACGGGGTTGGTGTTGGAGTTTGAGTCGGTGCAGGCGTGTTGGTAGCCGTTGGCTGTCCGGTCAAAGTTGCAGTAGGCGTGGGGGTCAGCATGCCCTCTGGAGTAAAAATCCGTTCGACTACTTGCCCCAAAATACCCATAGGCCCCAGGTCCACCCGGTTATAAAATAACTGCAGCGCCGCCCCATTACCTGTCAAAATCTCAACCCGTTGATCGCCGGAGTATAAATAAGCCCCTCCAGGCACAACGCGCCCGTCAAAAGCTTCTTTGCCGTCCACCGTCACGCGCATCCAGGCGCGTTGGCGCACAGCCACATACACCTGGACCGCCGAAGGATTCAGGGTCGGCGGCAGAATTGAGGGACTGGCCTGGACGGCGGCAGTATCCGCCGGTAGCGCAGGCGTTGATGCAGCGGCAGGCGGCGTGCCGGTGCTGATCGCACTGCCAGGATCAGCGCGGGGAGGCGTGGAAGTGGATTGAGCCAACACCTGCGCAACGGAGGGAGCTGTCTGGCTCACCTTTTGCTGGCCGTTGAAATCGGCTACGCGCAGTATTGCCCAGCTAACAAAAATGAACAGAAACAGTAAAAACACCGCCGCCACCAGAATATCAGGCGAAAACAAAGTCAACATCCAAGGCGGTCTGATGGGCTTACTCTCCTTCGGCAGTGCAGTGCGCGGCCCCTGGCGCGCTGCCAGGCCCGCCTGCAGTCCATCAGCGAAGCGCAGTAAGACTTTTTCGCTGTCAAAACCCAAGAAATTGGCATAATTGCTGATCATGCCGCGCCCCTGGACAGGTGATGGCAATTCATCGATTTTGCCAGCCTCAATGGCCTGTAAGTGATGGGAACGCAGGTGGGTTGACCGGGCGACATCCTCCAGGGAGAGCCCGATCAATTCACGCTGCCGGCGAAGTTGGTCTCCGATCTCGCGAAATATGCTTTGCGCCTGGTTTAACATATCTGAGACTGGTGGTTCTGCAGCAGGCGCGACGGGTGCAGGCCGCACGGCTCCGGTCATATCGCGCAGCAGCGTTTCAGCATCCAGTTGGAGGTACTGTGCATAAGAGCGCAGCAATCCGCGTCCCTGAGTAAGCGAGGGCAAGTGATCGAAATTGTCCTGTTCCAGTGCTTCCAGGTACTGCGGCCGGATGCGTGTCGCGGTGGCGGCTTGAGCCAAAGGGATCCCGCGCGCTTCACGCGCCTGGCGCAGTTGCTGACCCGGTGTTAATTCCATAGCTGGTATTATAAAACAAATCTGCGGGCGATTCGCGCCCGCAGATTTGTTTCCATGGGAGGCAGCAAATTACGCTGCCGCAGTGGCTGCGGTTTCAGGCAGCACGGGCTGTTCGCCTTCGCGGTGCACAATGACGATCACATGCGGAATCAGGTCGACAGTCAGGCGCACAGTCACCTTATAGGTACCCAACACGCGCACTGGTTGGCTGTCGATCTGGCGGCGGCTGATTTCCACACCCGTCTTGCTGCTAAGCGCTTCAGCGATCATCTGGGTGGTGATGGAACCATACAGCTTACCTGTTTCACTGGCCCGGGCGCTGAAGGTGACATATGTGCCATCGACACGCTTGGCGATGACATCCATCTCTTTGTTCAGCAAGGAGCGTTGTTCGTTCGCCTTGGTACGAATATGCTCAGACTGTTTGATGGCGCCAGCGGTAGCCAGAACTGCCAGGCCCTGGGGAAGCAGGTAATTGCGCCCGAAGCCATCGGCCACGCGCTTAACATCACCAGCTCTTCCCAATTTATAAACATCTTTCAAAAGCAAAACTTTCATTTCTCAAGCCCTTTCGCTCGTTCCTTAGAATACGCTCAGACGAAGGGTACAACGTCCAGAGCCGAAAGATTGTACTACAAGGTAAGAAGAACGTCAACAAAAAATTCGATATTTGAGTAAAATCGTAGCATGCCTACCAGCGGCTTTCGCACACAACGCCTCGATGCGATCGTTCTGCGCCACCAGGATTGGGGCGAAGCCGACCGCTTGCTCTGGCTGTTTACCCGTGAACAGGGTAAATTGCGTGCGGTAGCCAAAGGCATCCGGAAAATGCGCTCACGCAAAGCCGGGCATTTAGAGCCGTTTACCCGGGTAACTTTGCAGATTGCCGAGGGCAAAGATCTGCCCATCATCACCCAGGCTGAGGCCCAGGAGACCTTCAGCAGTCTGCGCGAAAACCTGATGCGAATCGGCTACGCGGCTTATATCGTCGAGCTGTTGGATCGGTTCACATACGAAGAGGGTGAGAATACCGTTTTGTTCGACCTCATTTACACTTCGCTGGCACGCATCTCCCAAGAGGCGGAGCCGTCATTTGCTGTGAGGTATTATGAAATTCACCTGCTCGACCTGCTCGGCTTTCGCCCGCAGCTATTTCAATGCGCCAGGTGCGGTGAAGAGATTAAGCCTCAGGATCAGTTTTTTTCCGCGCTGGCAGGCGGCGTGCTCTGCCCAAACTGCGGGCGCCAAGCGCCAGAGGCTCACCTGGTGACCACCCAGGCACTGCGAGTGCTGCGTCACTGCCAGCGCTCCAGCTACGCAGAAGCCCGGCGCCTGGTGGTATCTGACAACACGGATCACGAGTTGGAACAGTTGATGCAGTATTATTTCACTTATCTGCTTGAGCGCAGCCTGAACACGCCGGATTTCTTAAGGCGCATCCGCTCCTAGTTCAATACAGCACAATCAAACGCCGATTTGACAAAACAAATGCTTTGCGATAAAATCTTCCTGGTTGTCTCAGGCTGTCTTTGTATATCAGGTTGAATGGAGATCAATATAGACCAAATTGAGCATTCGACGTGTTTCTCGGTGGTATTTATAAAAACCGGCTGAGGCCTATGACAACCCAGCCGGTTTTTTTGCCGCCGCTGATCGCTGATAGAGAAAGGAGGTGAAAGAAGTGCCTACAGTTACCTTGCGCCCCAATGAATCGCAGGATCAACTGCTCAAGCGTTTTCGTAAGAAAATTGCCAAGAGTGGCATTTTGAGCACCGTGCGTCGCAAGCGCTGGTTCGTCTCGAAAAGCGAGCTGCGCCGCATTCAGAAGAAAAAAGCGATCCGCCGCGGCCGCCGCCGCCAGAAAGATTTTGAAGAATAAATCTGGAGCGGCTGATCGCCACCAAGTATAGAGGAGAAGTGCATGGCGAAAGAGGAAGATAAAATTCAGGTAGAAGGCACGGTTGTCGAGGCTCTTCCCGGGACGCAGTTCCGGGTGAAGCTCGAGACAGGCCATGAAGTGCTGGCATACCTCTCCGGAAAAATGCGCAAGTATTACATCCGCATCTTACTGGGAGACCGGGTGCGCGTGGAAATGTCGCCCTACGATCTCACTCGCGGTCGAATCGTTTTCCGCCACCGTGGAACGCCTTACGAATTCCCTGAAGAACCAGTATAACAATCTCTATACCTGGTCAAAGCACCAATGCAAAGCGCACAACATGTCATTCTGTTGTGCGCTTTTTTATCAAAAGAGCTTGAGCAGGCGCCCAAGCTCTTTTGTTCGATCAGGGTAAAAGTTTGAAGGAGTTCAATACCTTCATGTAGTTTGCCCGTTCAAATGCGGCCGGTTCAGCCACCGAACGCTGGCACATGCTGCCTTTCATTTGCTGGACGGACTGATATTCGTGTTCCACCATCCAGGCTGTGATTTCATCAAGCATACTGCTGGCCTTACCAATGCCATTTTTCAGCAGCGCGGAGGTGGTCATCGCAACGCTTGCTCCAGCCATGAAGGCTTTGATTGCATCCAATCCGCTGTGCACACCGCCGGTTAAAGCGAAATCAACCTGGATTTTCCCATACAGCATGGCGATCCACCGCAGCGGCAGGCGTAGTTCGTTGGATGTGCTCAACACCAGGTTAGGCACCACCTCCAACGTTTCCAGGTCAAAGTCGGGTTGGTAAAAACGGTTGAACAACACCAGGCCTTTGGCCCCAGCCTTTACCAGGTGAGAGGCCATGTTCGGCAAGGCGGTAAAAAACGGACTTAGCTTCACTGCCACAGGAATGGAGACTCTGCTGCACACATCTGCCACAAGGTTTGCATAGGTTTCTTCCAGTTCAGAGGCTGTCAAAGCCAGGTCGTTCGGCAGGAAATAAATATTTAGTTCCAGAGCGTCGGCGCCGGCTTCTTGCATGTCATGGGCATAGCGTGTCCAGCCGCCGCTCGACACGCCGTTCAGGCTGCCGATTACCGGGATGTGCACGGCTTTTTTCACTTTCGCCAGGTGTTCGATATAAAGATCAGGGGTCAGGCGGAATTTTCCTGTGTCAGGCAGGTAGCTCTGCGCTTCAACAAAGGATTCGGTTCCCTGGCTGAGGTAATGGTCGAGTTCCAAGCTTTCATGGATAATCTGTTCCTCGAATAACGAGTACATGACCACCGCCGCCAGACCGGCCTCTTCCATTTTCTTTACATTATCAACCTTCTCTGCCAACGGCGATGGTGAAGCCACCAGGGGATTTTTTAATTTCAGTCCGAGATACGTAGTCGTCAGGTCAACCATATCTGCATACTCCTGTGTGCTATGATTCCTGGTTGTCGCCATCATAGTGCATGGCGGCCATTTGCTTATAATACGTCCAACGAGATTTGACATCATGTTGGGCTTGCTTCAGCAGGGCTTCAGCGCGTTGTTCATCCGACTGCAGCAACATACGATAGCGGGTTTCGTTGTACACGTACTGTTCTAATGGCACGGATGGATCGCGCGAATCGATTTGCAGCGGATTTTTGCCATCCGCAGCCAGGGTGGGATTGAAACGGTAGAGCGGCCAGAAGCCCGATTGCACAGCCAGGCGCTGTTGTTCAAGCCCTTTGCGCATATCGATGCCGTGCGCAATGCAGTGGCTGTAGGCAATGATCAGGGCCGGACCGTCATACGCGTCGGCTTCCAGGAATGCAGTCAGGGTTTGCTGGTCGCTGCCGCCCATGGCGACACGCGCTACGTACACATAGCCGTAAGCCATGGCAATCAGACCCAGGTCTTTTTTCGGCAGGCCTTTGCCTTGCGCGGCGAACTTGGCAACCGCGGCGCGCGGGGTCGATTTCGATGATTGGCCGCCGGTGTTGGAATACACTTCGGTATCTAGCACCAACACCTTCACATTGCGACCGGAGGCCAGGACATGATCCAAGCCGCCGTAACCGATGTCGTACGCCCATCCATCGCCGCCGACAATCCAGACGCTCTTGCGCACCAGGACATCGGCCAGGCTGATAACATCCCGGGCGCGCGGGTCATCAACTCCCTGCAGGCGCTGTTTCAACACAGCTACTCGCTCGCGCTGCTGTTTGATGCCCAGCTCAGAGCTCTGGTCGGCGGACAGCAGCTCATTCACCAACTCCTCACCTGCCGATGCGGCTAACTGAGGCAGCAGTTCGCGCACATATTCGCCCTGTTTATCCAGGGTCAGGCGCATCCCCAGGCCGAATTCCGCGTTATCTTCGAACAGCGAGTTCGACCAGGCTGGGCCGCGGCCCTCTTTGTTGATCGCCCAGGGAGTCGTGGGCAGGTTGCCGCCGTAAATGGACGAGCATCCAGTGGCATTGGCCACCATGACCCGGTCACCTAAAAGCTGGGAAAGCAGCTTAACATAGGGTGTTTCGCCGCAACCAGAGCAGGCACCGGAGAATTCAAACAGCGGCTCAAGAAGCTGCGAATTTTTAATCGTCCGGGGGCTCATGGCCGTGCGGTCCACTTCTGGCAAGTTAAAGAAGAAGTCCCAGTTCTTGGCTTCTGGCTCACGCAGCGGCAGTTGGTCGGCCATGTTCAATGCTTTGCGTCCGACCTGCGTCTTGTCCTTGGCCGGGCACACTTCCACGCACAGGCCGCAGCCGGTACAATCTTCCGGGGCTACCTGGACGGTGTATTTCATGCCCGGGAATTCCTTGAATTTGGCGTCCATAGATTTGTAAGTTGCCGGCGCAGAGGCCAGCACACCGGGTTCGAACACTTTGTGCCGGATGACCGCGTGCGGGCAGACAAACACGCATTTACCACACTGGATGCACAGGTCTGGCTCCCAAACCGGGATTTCCAGCGCAATATTCCGCTTTTCCCAGCGGGTAGTGGCGGAAGGATAGGTGCCATCCACCGGCAGGGCGCTGACCGGCAGATCGTCGCCGCGGCCGGATATCATTTGCGCCAGCACATCCTTGACAAAAACCGGGGCATTGGCTGGCACTGCCGGGCGGCGGGTGATCGTGCTGTCGGCTGTCTGCGGCACAGCAACTTCATACAAATTAGCCAACGTATGGTTGACTGCTTCGTAATTTTGGTCGATAACGGCCTGGCCGCGCTTACCATAGGTTTTCTTAATGCTTTTCTTGATCTCGGCAATCGCCTGTTCGCGCGGCAGGACACCGCTGATGGCGAAGAAGCAGGTCTGCATAATGGTGTTGATGCGGCCGCCCATGCCGGTTTTCTTGGCTACTTCATAAGCATCGATCACGTAGAAGCGCAGTTTCTTGGCGATGATTGACTCCTGGACTTCGCGCGGCAGATAGCCCCAAACCTGGTCGGCTGGGTAAATGCTGTTGAGCAGGAACACACCGCCGGGCATCGCCGATTTGAGAACGTCATATTTTTCCAGGAAATTGAACTGGTGCAGCGCTACGAACTGCGCCTGGTCAATCAAGTAAGGCGAGCGGATCGGTTTGGGTCCGAAGCGCAGGTGCGAAGTGGTCATCGTACCGGATTTCTTGGAGTCGTACACGAAGTAGCCCTGGGTATAATTCTCGGTTTCCTCGCCAATGATCTTAATGGAATTCTTGTTGGCGCCCACCGTGCCGTCGGCGCCCAGGCCGTAGAACACACAGCGCACTGTCTGCGGGCTTTCAACGCTGAATGACGGGTCAAAATCCAGGCTGGTGTGGGTGACATCATCATGGATGCCGATCGTGAAGTGGTTCTTCGGTTCGGCTTTGCCCATTTCGTCAAACACCGCTTTGACCATAGCCGGGGTGAATTCCTTCGAAGACAGGCCGTAACGCCCGCCTATGATACGCGGCTGTGCGCTCGTCCAGCCTTCTTCCATCGCTGCTACCACATCCATATAAAGCGGTTCTCCGGCAGCTCCGGATTCTTTGGTGCGGTCGAGCACAGCAATCGTCTTAACCGTCTTAGGCAAGGCGGCGATGAAATGCTCAATCGAGAAAGGCCGGTATAACCGAACTTTCAGCACGCCAACTTTTTCGCCTCTTTGGTTGAGATACAAGGCAGTTTCGGCGGCAGTCTCGGCGCCTGAGCCCATGACGACAATTACCTTTTCGGCATCGGCGGCGCCTTCATAGTCGAACAGGTTATAACGCCGTCCGGTCAGTTGGTAGAATTTGTCCATCGTCTTCTGGACGATTTCGGGGCACGCCAGGTAATACGAGTTGGCGGCCTCGCGCCCCTGGAAATAGACATCCGGATTCTGAGCTGTGCCGCGGATGAAAGGATGGTCTGGTGACAGCGCCCGAGAGCGGTGAGCATGCACCAATTTTTCATCGATCATGCCGCGTATTTCATCATCACTGAGTTGGACAATCTTGTTGACCTCCGCTGAGGTGCGGAAACCATCGAAGAAATGCAAGAACGGCAGGCGGGCTTCCAGGGTAGCTGCATGCGAAACCAGCGCCAGATCATGGGCTTCCTGCACGGAATGCGAGCAGAGCAGCGCCCAGCCAGTGCCGCGCACCGCCATCACATCCTGGTGATCACCGAAGATGGATAGCGCGTGGGCCGCCAGGGAACGGGCAGCGATGTGGAATACGGTAGAGGTCAGCTCGCCGGCGATCTTGTACATATTCGGGATCATCAGCAGCAGCCCTTGAGAGGCGGTGAAGGTTGTGGTGAGCGCACCCGCTTGCAGCGCTCCGTGCACCGCGCCAGCCGCGCCGCCCTCGGACTGCATTTCAATCACCGAAGGTACGGTTCCCCACAGGTTGGGGATTTTCTTGGCCGACCACTCATCGGCCAGCTCACCCATCGATGAGGATGGCGTGATCGGGTAAATGGCAATGACTTCACTCACCTTGTGGGCGATATATGCAGTGGCCTCATTGCCGTCAACATTGATCATTTGTTTGGTCATACATTACTCCATGCAAGAGAAAGATACGTTCATACTACGTTTAGATATTGTATTTTGTACTCCAACTATCTAGTTTAGCGCTTCTATCTCTACTTTCCTAGTTATATAGGTCATATTAATTTTGATTAACTGTCATATTTTCATAATCCTTCCCGCATGGCTGGCAATTTCCGCCAGGAAAAGTGAGTGCTTGACGCGCCCAAAACACCCGTCTACAATACAGCGCATGCCATTTTACGCATGGAAAAATCTGCTGGCTTCCGGGCAGGCCCAGATGAGTGGTTTATTGGAAGCTTTGCAAGCCAACCTGGAGCGCAACCTGGTGGGAATCTATCTGCATGGCTCGCTGGCGATGGGTTGTTTCAATCCCCAGCGCAGCGATATCGACCTGCTGGTGCGGATTGGCGAAGGCATCTCCCCGCCAGCCCGGCGGGAGATAGCAGAGCTGCTGCTCGAGATTTCCGGCCGGCCTTTTCCAATCGAAATCAGTTTCTTAACCTGGGGACAGTTATTTCCCTGGAGGCATCCTGCACCGTACGAATTTCATTACAGCGAAGCCTGGAGAGATGATTATATCTGCGCTGTATCCAGCGGCGAATGGCGTAATTGGCAGGGTGAGACAGGTGTTGACCCAGACCTGGCAGCGCATATCACGGTCACCAACCAGCGCGGCATCTGCCTGGTGGGTCTGGCCACAATCGATGCTTTTCCTGAAGTGCCGCCTGGCGACTACTTAGACTCTATCCTGGGGGATGTATTGAGTCCCCAATTCGGCCTGCCCGCTGTGCACAGCCATGCGGTGTATTCTGTGCTGAATGGATGCCGCACCCTGGCTTTTCTACAAGGCGGCGGGGTGCTGTCAAAAGCAGAAGGAGGAATATGGGCGTTGGATCACCTGCCCGCGACATATCATGCCGCAATCCAATTTGCGCTGAACGCATATGAAGATCAATCCATTGAACGATTTGCCCTGACCCCTGCTGTCGCCGAACTGGCAGGTTATCTGCAAAACCAGATAATGAACTTGCGCGATCACACCGATCTCATTGGAGGTTAACGATGCCCGAAAATGCTTTTAAAGAAAATGTTGTTGTGCTGACCGGCGCCTCGAGCGGCATCGGCCGCGCCGTGGCCTTGAAGCTGGCAGCGCAAGGTGCATGGCTGGCCCTGGCCGCCCGTCGCACCGATGAATTAAAAAGCCTGGCAGACGAATGCCGGCAGCTTGGTGGGCGCTGCATGTACGTCACAACAGATGTCACCAGCCAGGCTGACTGTCAAAAGTTGGTGGATGGGGCGGTGCAAGAATTTCGGCGCGTCGACACGCTGATTAACAACGCCGGGGTCACGATGTGGGCGCGTTTCGATGAACTGCAGACATTGGAACCCTTACATACAATCATGGAAACCAATTATTTTGGCAGCGTATACTGCACGCACGCTGCCCTGCCACATTTGAAGAAAAGCCGCGGCCGGATTGTGCAAATTTCCAGCCTGACCGGCAAAGCCGGCGTGCCAACCCGCAGCGGCTACGCGGCCAGCAAACACGCCATGGTCGGTTTCTTTGATTCGCTGCGCATCGAGCTGGCAGACAGCGGGGTAACCGTCACCTCGGTTTACCCAGATTTTGTCCGGTCAGAGGCGCGCGGGCGCGCTTTTGGCAAAGATGGCAAACCGATTGGCGCCAGCCCGGTGCACGAAGATAAAATTATGACCACAGAGGAATGCGCCAGCCTGATTATCAACGCAGCAGCCCGGCGCAAACGCGATGAAATTCTTGGCCTGCGCGGTAAAGTGGGGCAATGGCTTCTGCTGATCGCACCTGGTCTGGTGGATCGGATTGCATTGAATGCTATCCAAAAAGGCCGCTGATCTTGCCATCCATTGCCTTTTTTATCACTCCACACGGATTTGGTCACGCCACCCGCGCCAGCGCTTTGATGCAGGCTATCCAGGCTATACGACCGAACATGCATTTCGATGTTTTCAGCATGGCGCCCACCTGGTTGTTTCATGAATCCCTGACCGAAGCTATCAACCACCATCGTGGTTCTTACGATGTCGGACTGGTTCAATCTGACCCGCTGCACGAAAACCTTCCTGAGACACTGCAGCGCCTAGAGGCGCTGGTGCCGTTTCGCGGCAGCCTGGTTGCACAGCTTGCCTGCCAGGTGAAAGAGGCAGGTTGTGCGCTGGTGGTCTGCGATATCGCACCCGTGGGCATCGCAGTCGCAAGGGCGGCTGGCATCCCATCTGTGTTGGTAGAGAATTTCACCTGGGATTGGATTTACTCTGGTTACCTGCCAGCTGAGCCGCGCCTGGCACCCTATATTGATTACCTGGAAAAAATTTTTAAGCAGGCCAGCTACCATATTCAAACCGAACCACTGTGCCAGCCGGACAGCGAGGCCGATCTGCAGGTCGGCCCAATGAGCCGACCGCCTGACGGGCGAGCCGCCGATATTCGCCATGTGCTCGGAATCCCGGACGGAAAACGCCTGGTGGTCATCGGGATCAGCGGCAGTGAAAACAGCCCGGATTTGTTTGCCAGCCTGCCTGCGTTTAGCGATTTTTACTATATTTTCATGGGGCAACAGTCAAATTTTAAAATTGGAGACGACCGTATGATCCTGCCAGCCGGGTTTTACTATCCCAATCTACTGCAAAACGCCACGGCGCTTGTCGGCAAAACCGGTTACAGTTCTGTGGCCGAAGCCGCAGGCGCCGGGATCCCCTTTGTCTATATCGACAGGCCAACTTTTCGCGAAAGTGCGGTCATCAGCCGCTTTATTCGACGTTCGGTCGGCGGCTTCGAAATCGGCGCAGCAGAACTCGCCGCAGGCGATTGGCTGCCCCGCTTAGAGGTGTTACTGCAAAAACACACCCCTTCCCCGCAGCCCAACAGCGCGGCGGCCGCAGCCGATTTTATCGTCAGCCGGATGGCCTCATGAAGCGCGGCACCGATTACATTGGCGTGGGGGTTGGCGCACTCATCGTAGGTGAAAAAGGCCAGGTCTTTTTGGCGCAGCGTGGGCCGAAAGCCAAGAATGAGCGCGGCCTGTGGGAATTTCCCGGAGGCAGCGTGGAGTTTGGCGAAACGCTAGCCCAGGCTCTCCAGCGTGAGATGTGCGAAGAATTCGGCATCATGCTGGAGGTGGGCGAATTGCTTGATGTGGTTGACCATATCCTGCCAGATGAAGGCCAACACTGGGTGTCGCCCACCTATCTTTGCAAGATCACAGCCGGCGCGCCACGCATTTTAGAGCCCGAAAAATGTGCCCAGATCGGTTGGTTCGATCCGCTGCACGTACCGGATACCCTGACGATCATCACCCGGCAGAATTTAGCGCACTATTTAAAACGACTGAACGGTTAAAACTTATAACCAATCATGCGCAGGAATCCCTTGCGCCAGGCGATGTCCTCCTCGCCCTCTATCCCTTGCGGGCTGAAACCATCCACCACACCCAATATGCCGCGGCCCTGTTCCGTTTGGGCGATCAGCACCTGCACCGGGTTGGCAGTGGCGCAGTAGATCCGGCAAACTTCCGGAAGATTCTTGACCAGGTTGAGCACATTGATCGGATAGAAACCAGGTCCCAAGAACAAAATAAAGCTGTGCCCGGCCCCAATCGCCATGGCGTTCTGCCGCGCCAGTTCGATCATCCCCGGGTCTGTGCCCGTCCAACGCACCAGGCATTTACCCGAAGCTTCGCAAAAAGCCAGGCCAAATTTGATCCCCGGCACAGCCCCGACCAGCGCTTCATGCAGATCTTCAACCGTTTTAATAAAATGTGACTGTCCGAGGATGAAATTGATCTCCTCTGGTTTCTGAATAGACAATGTGGTTAATTCCATAATCAACAATCCTTTCTTAACCCGGTATGAATTGCCAGGGATAACTGATTATATGTAAAGGCCGCCTGTCTGTTCCAGCCAATCGGCGATGGTTTCAACTGCCTGGCTGATATCGTTGTTCGAGATATCGACTTCCAGGCGCTGAAGCGCTGATTCACCAACCAGGCGGCGCATCAGCTTCTGCTCATCCATAAAGCGGTTCAGATCGTCATACTGGTGAGGGTTGCCTGAGACTTTCAAACGTTCCAAGCGCGCCGCCGCAAACGATTCGGCACTGCGGTTCAAAAAAACAAGCCGGAACCCCAACGGCGCCAGGCGCTGCTCCAACCAGCGGAAATCGTAATCGCGCTGGTAGGTCATCCATTGGTAGGCGCGTGTCGAGATATGAAACCGGTCAATTATCCAGGAATAATACTGCTGCAGTTCAAACAACCGCGCCCAGGTGTGGTAAGTCTCCATCGCCAGCGCTTCTTCTTGAGGCTCAAAATTGATCAGGCCGCGCCCCCATGGAAAGTTGGTGAAAGCACACCATTCGGCTGAAATGAGCGGCGAATGATAACGGTAGCGGCGCGGGCCGACGATGCGCGGGTGCTCGTTCAGAGCAAAGGCGATTTCGGTCTTGAAGGTCAGGCGAGTGCCTTCGAGAATTATTTTCGGGCAGAGTTTAGAACTCATTTCGTAATCATCCAATCCACGCCAGGCTGCCGGTTTCGCTGGTCTCGTAACCGGGAAGGGCCGAGAGCGCCTGGCGCCCGGCCTGGCTTGACAACCAGTTGATTAAAAGTTGTATCGCCGGCTGGGTCATCGTTTCGGCCGGGATCACCAGGTCATAGCGCTCGTTTGTCAAGGGAATAAAGTCGAGACCGAAGGATGCTGCTGCGCCTTCAAAGGCCAATCCGACATCCGCCGCTCCTTCCGCGATCACACGGGCGACTTCCGAATGCGTCAGGTATACATTATGGTAACCGTTGATCATGGCAGGTTCAATTCCCAGGCGTTGAAGCTGGATTTCCAGCCAGACGCGTGTGCCAGAGCCCGGCTGGCGGTTGGCGAAGCGCAGGCCAGGTTTCGTCAGGTCAGCCAGCTTGAGGATATGTGCCGGGTTGCCAGGCGGCAAAACCAGGCCCAACCGGCGGTGGGCCAGTGTAACAAGCGCCACCCGGCGGCCCGGTAAAATCCGCTGCACAAAAGGAGCATTGTAAGTTCTGGTTTCGGCATCCCACAAATGGCTGCCCGCCAGGTCAGCATGGCCGCCAGCCAGGGAAATCAGCCCCGCCAGGCTTCCGCTGTAGGTCAGATTCAGCGTCCAGCCAGGTACGATGGCGGGCAAATGACCGGCTATCCAGGCGACCGCCAGGTCATGACTGCCCTCGAAGCGCAGAATGCCCGGCGCCGCCGGATCAGGTTCTTGTGCCACCTCTCGCCAGTGGTCAAGCGCCACGCGCACGGCATCTTCCACATCGCTGGGCGTATAGCCCGCGGTCAACACTTCCAAAAGAAACGTCTCAGCGCGGTGGATCAACGATGCCCGGCGCAGAGGCGTGTCCGATTTCGCCGCCAATCGCTCGTTCACATGCGTCCCCTGGCCCGGGCGGCTGATCACCAGGCCCTGGCGGGCCAATTCCTGGTAAGCGCGCTGGGCAGTAGACAGAGTGCAGTTCCAATCCTTCATCAGGGCGCGCATCGGCGGCAGACGCTGCCCGGGGCGCAGTTCGCCTTGCATGATTTGCTGTCGAAACGCGATCGCAATCTGGCGATAAAGAAATTGCTCTTCCATGCTGCCTCACTTGGCCTTGTATGCTTGTTACCCAAACATGTTTTCGGCTATTCGCTTATTCTAGCACGAAGCAAGCGCACGAGATACGCCAAATACCTCTCGCCGAACTTGACAACCCAACCTGCTTCTATTATTATTTGTATTGTTGTATACTTACAATATACACATTCCCGATTCTTGTAAAACCAATCATTTTTTTTAAAAGGAAATGAGCATGAGATTACGCCTGTTATCAAAACTTTGGATTTTATCGGTTTTGATGGCTGGTTGCGCGCCCGCAGCGACTGTCGCGCAGCCAGCTCCTACCGCCGCGCCCACGGCCGCCCCTCTGCCTGCACCGGCCAATCCCCAGTTGATCCTGGCCACCACCACCAGCACGCAAGATTCGGGCCTGCTCGATGTATTGGTGCCGGCCTTCGAAAAGCAAACCCGGTACACGGTTAAAGTGATCGCAGTCGGCAGCGGAGCGGCGCTGAAGCTTGGCCAGGATGGCAATGCCGATGTGCTTCTGGTTCACTCACCTGCCGCAGAAAAAACTTATATGGCTAATGGTTTCGGCGATGATCGCAAGCTGGTGATGCACAACGACTTCATCCTCGTCGGGCCGGCGAATGATCCGGCGGGGATCAAAGGCGCCGGGCCAGCCGATGCCTTCAAGAAGATCGCTGCTGCTGGCGCTACCTTCATTGCCCGCGGCGACGCCTCAGGCACCAGCACCAAGGAGCTGGATTTCTGGAAGAATGCCGGCTTTGACCCCAAAGGAAACAAGGCCGCCTGGTATATCGAAACCGGGCAGGGCATGGGGGCCACGCTGACCGTCGCTTCTGAAAAAGGTGGTTACACGCTGACCGACCGGGCGACATTCCTGGCAAACAAAGCTAACCTGAACCTGGAAATCCTGGTGGAGGGCAATAATGCCCTGTTGAATATCTACCATGTCATCACCGTCAGCACTGCCAAGTGGCCGAAGGTGAACAGCGCTGGCGCCAGGGCTTTCGCTGATTACGTGCTCTCTGAGCAGGGCAAACAGCTCATCAGCACATTTGGCGCCGACAAATACGGTCAGCCTCTGTTTTTCTGGGACGGCGACAAAACGGACGCCGACCTGGGCTTGAAGTAAAAAAATACGCTAAATTGTGTGGCGCCCACCCGCCTTACATTTTTATGTCCACACTCTGGCAAGGCCTCGTCCAAACTATTCAACTGCTGCTGGGCGGCGATCCCGAAGTCTGGGATATCACCCTTTTCTCGCTGCGCGTCTCTGGCCTGGCGACCGGCATCAGTTTATTCATCGGCCTGCCGCTGGGAACTTGGCTGGCGCTGGGCCGCTTTCGCGGGCGCAGTTTTCTGCTCAGCGTGGTCAATACCGGCATGGCTCTGCCGCCGGTCGTGGTCGGCCTGCTGGTTTCAATGTTGCTGTGGCGCAGCGGCCCATTGGGCGACCTGCGCCTGATCTATACCCCCAGCGCCATTATCATCGCCCAGATCGTGATTGCTGCGCCGGTCGTCACCGGTCTGACAGTCGCCGCTCTGCAGCAGTTAAATCCTCGCCTGCAAACGCAACTGCTCGGCCTGGGAGCCTCGCGTCTGCAGATGATCTGGGCGCTGTGGCGCGAAGCGCGCCTGCCTCTGCTGGCGGCGCTGATGGCAGGTTTTGGCAGCGTGATCTCCGAAGTCGGCGCCTCGATGATGGTGGGCGGCAATATTCGCTACCAGACGCGTGTTTTGACCACGGCGATTGTGCTGGAAACCAGCAAGGGCGAGTTCACACAAGCCATCGCTCTCAGTGCGATCCTGCTGCTGTTAGCCTTCCTGGTTAACCTGGCGCTGACCTGGATCCAACAGCGGGGCGCACGCCGATGAGCGCCCACCTGGAGGTGCACAACCTGCGCGCCAGCCGCGGCGGCCGCCAGGTGCTGGCGGTGGATACGCTGAATATCCAACCCGGTGAGATGCTGGCGGTGATCGGCCCAAACGGCGCTGGTAAAAGCACTCTCCTGCTGGCCCTCAGCCGCCTGATCACCCTGGACAGCGGGGAGATCTGGCTGAACGGCCAGCCTGCGCTCCAACAAAACGACCTGGCATACCGCCGCCGCCTGGGGCTGGTGCTGCAGGAGCCGTTGCTGCTGGATACCAATGTATACTACAACGTGGCGGCTGGTTTGCGATTCCGCGGCCTGCCCGAAGCACATATTCGGCAGCGAGTAAACGGCTGGTTGGAGCGCCTGGGCATATTAAATTTGAGCAGCCGCTCCGCCCGCCAGCTCTCCGGCGGCGAGGCTCAACGTGTCAGCCTGGCGCGCGCCTTCGCCCTCGAGCCAGAACTGCTGATGCTGGATGAACCTTTCAGCGCCCTGGATGCACCGACGCGTTTGCGCCTGCTCGACGAGCTGCAGACTATCTTACAATCCGCTCAGGCTACCACAATCTTTATCACCCACGATCTCGATGAGGCCCTGCGGTTCGGGCAGCGAATCGCTGTGCTGATCGGCGGTCGCTTGCGGCAGACCGGCTCGCCCCAGGATGTGTTTAACACCCCGGCCGACCCGGATGTGGCGGCTTTCGTGGGTATCGAAACGATTATCCCGGCCGTCGTGACCCGCACCCAGGATGGTTTGGTGACGGTCAAAGTCAATGGAAAAGCCATGATCGAAACCACAGGCGATGCTCAGCTCGGGCAAGCTGTTTTGGTATGCTTACGGCCGGAAGATATCACTCTCTGGCCGGTCGCCAGCGCGCTGCGCTCCAGCGCCCGCAATCAATTGCAGGGCATTGTAAAACGGCTGTCGCCCCAGGGAGCGCTGCTGCGGGTAACGGTTGACTGCGGTTTTCCTTTGACGGCTTTGGTCACGCGCCTGTCAGCCCAAGAGTTGGGCCTGGCGCAGGGAGTGCCCGTCAGCGCCACGTTCAAAGCCAGCGCAGCTCATCTGCTTAAAAAATAAACGGTGGACAAGGCATGTCCACCGTTTATAGTGATTAGCTGGCTGGCGCCGCTTCGGCTGCCAGCGGTTTGGAGCCGTTGTTCGAGATATCGACAAAGCTTGGGTCGCGCTTGAACTGGCTCATATACAGATCGTAATAGAATCCTTTTTGCGCCAACAGCTCTTCATGCCTGCCGCGCTCGATGATCTCGCCGTCATTCACCACCAGGACCATGTCAGCGTTACGAATGGTGCTCAAACGGTGGGCGATCACAAAGCTTGTGCGGCCCTTGAGCAGCTTTTCCAGCGCCTTCTGGATCAGGCGTTCGGTGCGGGTATCCACGCTGGAGGTCGCTTCATCCAGGATCAAGATGCGCGGGTCCGCCAGTGCCGCCCGGGCGATCGCCAGGAGCTGGCGCTGTCCCTGCGAGAGACCGCTGCCGCGCTCCCCGAGCAGTGTGTTGTACTTGTCGGGCAGGCGATCGATAAAGGTGTCGGCGTGCGCCAGTTGGGCAGCCGCGAGCACCTGTTCATCGGTAGCATCCGGTTTCCCAAAGCGAATGTTTTCCATCACTGTGGTGCTGAACAGGAAAGTATCTTGCAAGACAATGCCAATCTGCTTGCGCAGAGAGTCGGTAGTCACGTGGCGCACATCGATGCCGTCAATCAGCAGGGCGCCTTCGGTGACATCATAGAAGCGCGGTAGCAAATTGATGATCGTGGTCTTGCCGGCGCCCGTCGGACCAACGATGGCGATTGTTTGCCCGGGTTCGGCGGTGAAGTTGACATGGCACAGCACCTGCTGGCCTTTGACATATTCGGCGGCCACATTTTTGAGCTCCACCTTTCCCTGGATCGTGGGCATTTCAATGGCATCCGAGGCGTTCACGATGGCTGGCTGCTCATCCAGCAGGCTAAAGATGCGTTCCACACCCGCCAGGGCGCTCTGCACGTTGGTCCACAGAACAGCGATCTGCTGGATCGGTTGGTTGAAGCGCTGCACATAGCCCAGGAAAGTGATCACCAGGCCGAGCGAGACGGTGGTACCCATGATGCTCCCACCATTAAGCAGAAGTGTGCCGCCGACCGTGGTGACGATCATCAAAGCAACATAGCCCAGAGCTTCCAGGGCAGGCGCCAGCGCGCTGGTAAACGTGACGGCGCGCACATTTGCATCGCGGTTGGCGGCGTTCAGCGTGCGGAATTGTTCGATATTCTCTTCGGCGCGGTTGAAAGCCTGCACTTCTCTCACCGCCGAGATCGATTCCTGCAGCTCGGCGTTGACCGAACCGATCGACTGGCGCGTGCGGCGGAAAGCTTTGCGCGCCTGGGAAGAAAACCACACGGTAACGACCGCCATCACCGGCGCCACCGCCATGCTGAGCAGGGCAAATGGCACGCTTTTGGTCAGCATGTTGTAGGCAATCCATACCAGAAGCAGCGCGCCGCTGATCACGTTGACCAGGGCAAAGTTCAGCGCCTGGCCGATGGTTTCTGTATCGTTGGTGATGCGGCTCATCAGGTCGCCAGCTTCGTGTTCGGCGTAATAACCCATGTGCAGGTTATGCAGATGCTGAAAAACCTCGATACGCAGATCACGCAGCACATGCTGCCCAGCCCAGGTCACGGAGAAAAAGGTCATGCCAGTCAGCACGGCGCCTGCCACATATAGAACAACAATCAGCCAGATAAGGCGCACCAGGCCGGAAATGCGTTCATCCTGGGTCAGGCTGTCTGAGGGGGCTTGATAACCGCCCGACAGGAAAACCGTCTTGATGAGCGTCTGGGTATAACCCTCGGGCTGCTTACCTTCCGAGAGCCAACAGTTATTTTGAGCTGCGGTTTGCTCAGTGCCAAGAAAGGAGGCTGCGCTGCCGCCGAAGGCGCTGGCGGCAGTCGGCGTCAGATAACAATCGACCAACTGGCCTGTCAGTTCGGGGTTGGTGACTTGCGCCCAGGTAGAGATGACCACAAAAATCAGCGCCAAAGTCAGGGCCAGCCACCAGGGAGCCAGGTATTTGCTAAACCGGCGCAGAGTTTCGCCCGTTTTCTTGGGCTTGCTTGTCTCCTGCCGGAACATTTGAGAAGGACCACCAAACATAGTATAAATTCCTCCAATAAAACTGCAATTATGACGCCACGATGCGCGTCTCAGCCTCAGAATGCTGGGCGTCATCTCCAATGAGCTGAGAGGTGTAGATTTCAGCGTAAATTTCGCTCTCTTCGAGCAGGTCGGCATGTTTGCCGTGTGCCACAACCTTGCCCTTGTCCAGCACCAGGATCTGGTCAGCATTCATCACAGTTGAAATGCGTTGAGCAATCACAAATGACGTGCGGCCTTTCATCAGCTTATCCAACGCATCGCGAATGTGCATTTCCGTGGCAAAGTCAACTGCGCTGGTCGAATCGTCTAATACAAGGATGCGCGGGCTGAGTAAAAGGGCGCGTGCAATAGCGATGCGCTGTTTCTGGCCACCGCTCAAAGTGGCGCCACGCTCGCCGACCGGCGTGTTATAGCCTTCCGGAAATTCCAGGATGAACTCGTGCGCGGCCGCCGCCCGGGCCGCTTCTTCAACCTCTTCTTGGGTGGCGTCGGGCTTGCCAAAGGCAATATTGTCGCGAATTGTGCCGCTGAACAAAGTTGTCTCTTGCAAAACAATCCCGATCTGCGAGCGCAGGCTGTCCAGCGTGACATCGCGTAAGTCATGCCCGTCGATCGTAATGCGTCCTTCGCTTGGGTCATAAAAGCGCGGCAGCAGGTTGATGATCGAAGTTTTGCCAGAGCCAGTAGCGCCTAACAAAGCAATGGTTTCGCCCGGCGCGGCTTCGATGTTGACGCCCTGCAGCGCTGGTGCGCCGCCGCCCACATAGCGGAAAGTTACATTTTCGAATTTGACATGCCCTTCCACCGGCGGCAGTGTGATAGCTTCCGGTTTGTCAGTGACATCGCTTTTGGCATCCAGGATTTCAAAGATGCGCTGGGCAGAGGCGGCTGCCTGTCCGAACTGGGTGATGATAAATCCGAACTGAGCAATCGGGAAGAACAGGTAAATCAGGTACAGGCTGAACTCCTGCCATTCTCCCAGAGTCAGGGTGCCGCGAATGATCTCCTGCCCTCCAACGTAAAGCACCGAGGCCTGGCCCAGGTTAGCCACCAGGAAAGTGAGCGGGAACAGGAAAGTGAACAAACGTGAGATGAATATCTGCTGATCCATCACCTCATTCGCTGCATCACGGAACTTGACCTGCTCAGAGCGTTCGCGCGTGAAAGCTTTGACCACCTTGATGCCAGCGACGTTCTCCTGCAAGACCGTGTTGAGTTTCGAAAGCTTTTGCTGCACCTTGGCGAACAGCGGCTGGGTGACGATACCAAAAATCATGAACAGAATCAACGCCACTGGCAGGATCCACAGCGCAGACCATGCCAATTGGGAATTGGTGGTAAACAGCAAGATCAAAGTTCCGGTCAACAGGACGATTGCGCCCACCAACTGCAGCAGACCCTGGCCGAGGAACAGGCGCACCTTCTCGACATCATCCGTGGCGCGGATCATAAGCTGCCCGGTCTGGTTCTGATCATGGTAAGAAAATGATAGGCGCTGGATTTTTGCGTACAGTTCGTTGCGCAAATCGAATGCCACGCTTTGTGAGTTGCGCTCGCCCCAGAAGGTCTGCAAGAAAGCAAATAAACCACGCAAGGCGGCAAAAACCACGATGGCGATGCCTGCTGTCAGAATGGCATTCGGCGCGCCATCCGCCTGGCTGTGCAGGTGAGTGTTGAGCTGGTCGAGGGTCCAGTCAGATGGCAGTTTCAGGAAATCGAGTATCTTGGGCAGCGCCTGGCTCATGAATAAAGCCGGGATCGCAGGAAGTTTGTCCAGCAGCGCCTTGGCAGTCACACCGTTGGTGACCGCGTCGATGACATTGCGCACCATGCGCGGCACGGCCAGCTGCGAAAGAGTGGCGATCAATAAGAACAGGTAGGGAAGAACTGCCTGGATGCGGTAGCGGGTCAGGTACTGCAGTGCGCGCCAGATCGTCTCTCGCTGGACTTTCGGGCCGCCGCCCATACTGCCCGGGCGCCCCCCGGCGCGGGAAATATTGGATTGGTTCAATGGATGCTTCCTTTCTTTTGCAAATAAACAACAAACCAGATGCGCAAGCGTAATCTGCGCCGCGCAGGCGTGGTTTGGATTGGATCAGCGCTCGTCGGTTGTGCGGCGGGCAGCTTCGGTCAGCATAATCAATGACTGGGCGATCATTTCCTGCTGCTCGGGCGTGAGTTCACGCGTCAGCGATTCCATCCAGCACTTGCGGGCGTCGATGCTGCGCTCCACCAACTGGCGGCCACTCTCGCTGAGCGAAAGCGTCTTTACCCGGCGGTCGTTCGTATCTTCGACGCGCAGCAGCAAGCCAGCCTGCACCATGCGCTCGACCATCTGGCTGGCGGCAGCGTTGGTGATGCCAAGATTGCCGGCGATCTCAGAAACGCCGCATTGGCCGCCGTAATGCAGGCGCATCAAGGCATTGACCTGCGAGGGAGAGAGTTCATTCTCTTCCATAAAACGGCGAAAATCGCGGATCGAGCGGTGCATGAACACCTCGGCCCACTCGTAAAGAACATCAGAAAATGGTTTCACCAGCATGATAATTAAACACTCAAATCAATTAAGTTGAGTTAATTATACACCAGGCTGCAAGATTGGTCAAGCAAAAAATGCGAGTGAATTTGGGAAAAAAGCCGTATTTACTAATTGGCGCGAGCTTCGGCAGAATAGCGCATCAGGATAGACAATGCGACGGTCTCCAGCGCTCCCTGATGGGTGGCGCGCAGCACGACCCAGGGCGCCTTCCCGGCCTGCAGCGCCTCCACCCAGCGGTCTACGCACAAGCACCAGCGGTCACCGGGTTTTAACCCTGAAAAACCATATTGAGGCGCAGGTGTGCTCAGGTCATTGCCGCGCTCTTTGCTGAATGCCAGGAAGTCGGCAGTGGCGATCACGCACACCATGTGCCGGCCAAAGTCCTCCGGTCCAGATTCGCAGCAGCCCGTGCGGTAAAATCCAGTCAGTGGATCAAGGGAACAAGGCTCCAAAGGTTCGCCAAATACGTTAAGTTGATCAGAAGGCATAAGGCGATTTTACTCGATATTTGCAATCCTTCAGAGCTGAAATAAATCGACAGGGCGCCGTCAAAATTATATGGTTTCGCCCGCCTACGGCTCCCCATTCAGCATAACTGGAAAGTAAATCGTATGCGTGCTGCCAAACAGGCCGTAGCGGCCTGCCTGGCAAACGGCAGTGATGAGTAGGTTGCGAACCAGGTCGCGCTGCGGGGAAGCAGCCAGAGGGCAGGCCGGGGCAGCCCAGGCTGAGCCATCCCAGCGCAGCAGATGCAAGGTGCTTTCATCCAGCAAGCGTATATCGGCGTCGGAATATCCCAGGGTCAGGGTGAGCGGGGCGGTGAAGCGAAAATCGGATTGGGGCAGGCCGGCGAGGTCATACACGCCCAGTTGGAAGGCCTGCCCTCCCGGCCCGCTGCCGGGCGGAAAGCCTGTGAGCAGGGTAGGAGTGAGCACAGCAGTCAGGGTCTGGGTCACAGCCTCAGGCGGGAATGCGAGGCGGCTCGCGGCGCCCTGCACACCGGTGTAAACCAGGGTGGCGGCCACGCCGGACTGCAAAGCTGTGCTCAACGGCTGCGGCAGGACAGTGAACGCCTGGTTTTGGGCAGCGAACGAGGGCACAGCGATCTTACTGGCCGGCGGTTGAATTACAAATCCAGGCAGGGTGGGGGTGATGGTGTAAACGCCTAAACCCAGGCCGCTGAAGGAGAAGCTGCCATCCAGCGCGCTGGTCGTCGTCAGGCCGGCGCTGTCTCGGATCGTTACGCCCGGCGCCGGCGAACCATCGGGGGCAGCGAAGCGCCCGGCGATATCGCCGCTCACATCCAGGATGGTCAGGCCGGCGATGTCGTTGAGATAGAGGCGGCTGCCCTGCCGCATCAGCGAGTTCATCCAGCCATTGCGGGCAAACAGCCCGACCTGCCTGGGGTGCAGCGGATTGGCAACATCCCAGAGCTGCACTTCGGTCGCCATCGTAATTGCCAACAGGCGCTCTTCAGGCAGCGCCAGCAGTTGGCGTACATAAACATAGTTGATCGTGGGGTCAGGCGTGATCGGGCGCAGCCAGCGCATGTGCGCCGGGTCGGAGACATCTGCTCGCTGGATAAAACTTTCTATGCCCAGGTAAGCAATATTATCCAACACCGCCAGGTGTTCGGTATAACCCTGGCCTGGCAGGCGTCCAATTTCGTGCGGCGCAGCCGGTGTGCTGATATCCACCGCCACCAGATCATAAGCATCCAGGAAGACTGTGCTGCCCTGCAGCGCAATGTCATAGATCGGGCTGCTGGCCTGGAACTGGCCGGTCTGTTGGGGATGCAGTGGATCGCTGATATCCCATAAAAACAGTATGCTGTCCGTCTGCGCCGGCGCGCAGCCCGCAGCAAGCAAATAATGACCGGACAACTGCAGGCGGCCGCAGCCCACGCTGTCCTGGTAAGAAGCGACAACCTGTGGGTGAGCCGGGTCGGCGAGCCAAACTACCTCCAGGCCGTAGTGCAGCGCCGAGATGAAGGCATAACCGCCGTAAATGACGATATCCCTGGGCCAGGAAGCATCCAGGCGGCTTGTGCCTAGCAGGCGCGGCGCTGCAGGCTGGCTGATATCGAGCACCTTCAAGCCGTTTTCATAATCCAGGCTGTAAGCCAATCCGCCTTCCAGGACGGTGGCAGCCAGTTGAGCGGGGGGTTCGGCGGTCCCGATCTCATGCACCGCAGCCGGGTTAGAGGTGTCCAACAGGCGCAGGCCCTGGTTATAGGCAGTGTAGAGTGCCAGCCCTGGGCTGGCAAATACCAGGCCATCCTGGCCGCCGATCATGCCCGCCTGCTGGAGAGAGGAATAGTGGCCGAGTTCCTGGATGCTGGTCGGAGCGCTGGCGTCCAGGATGTGGAGGGTGTTATAACCGTCGATCAGGTAGAGCGTGTTACCTTCTACGCCAAGAAGGCCCATCCATTCACCGGTCCCAGGCCATGAACCCAGGTCCTGCGGGTGGGCCGGGTCGCTGAGCTCCAGGATGTGGATTGTGCCAGAGGCGGAAATGAACAGTCGGCTGCCGCTCAGGCGCATAAACTGCGCCCCGTTGTACGGCTGGATGGGGAAAATGGTCTCCAGGCGGGGGTTGGCGGGGTCGGCCAGGCTGTACACCCGCAGGCCGTTGCTCGAGTCACTGGCCAGCAGGTAACCGCCTGTCACCAGCAGTTGAAAGGCGTTTACATTTTGAGTGATGGTGATCACCTTCAGCGAAACGGGGTGGGAAATGTCAACCGTCAGCAGATCGTTGTAAGTGCTCGCATACAGGTAGCTGCCGCTGACTGCCAGCGATTCAATGAAATAATCCGGCCAGAACTTGACCAGCGCCGGGTGGAATGGGTCGCTGATATCCAGCACCAGCAGGCCGTTGCCGCGGCAGGCCAGGAAGACCAGGCTGCCGGCGATCTCGATCTGGTCGATCTCAACCACCGCCGGGTAAAGCATCTCGCCAACAAGCTGCGGGTGGGCCGGGTCGGAGATGTCATACACCGCCAGGCTGGCGTTGTTTGCCACGTAGGCAAGGCCGTTGTTCAGCGCCACCTGGCGGGCAGTCCCGCCAATATGGCCGGCCACCTGGATGCGGGCCGGGTATGAAGATAGCGTCGAATCGAAGGGATTTGCTGGGGCGGCTGCCCGCCCCGAGGGAATGAACAGGCCGAGAAGAACCAAAAATGAAAGCACGGTCGAGAGGGTTTTTGACATGGATCACTCCTTCCACAAAACGCCGTACAGAATCATTATAGCACCCAAGGTTCTGGATCGACGAGATGAGAGGAGAAGGATGTTAATCTTCTGCCGAAGCGTACTGCGCCAGCGGGCTGCTGCGCACCGCTTGCACCAGTTCACAGTAATTGAGAACAAATTCCGGGTAGGGTTTTTCCCAGGTTTTAACAATCGATGTCGTGGGGATAAGCCTTTCCAACCCCAGGGCGTCGAACACCTTCCCGGCCGTCTCAGGCCAGCGCGCGGCATCTACAAGATCATTTTCATAAACAAAATCAAGATGCGGAAATGTGCGCGCAATCGTATTCTGCAAATTCAGGAAATGCGTTTGCCTTTCAAGCTCAGCCAGGAAAATGGCCGGATTGATTGTGAGCTGTTTTGTGCTCGGCCGAGCACTGTCTTGGTAGGTGCGCCAGTGTTTCTGTTCCGTGGAAACCAGATACGAGAGAGTCAACTGAAACATATTTTGTCTGCGCAAATACAAGATCAACCAGCCGCGAGCATGAAGCTGGCGCAATGCAGAGCCGACGTCAACTACCTGGTAAGGTAATAACTTACAGCCGTATATCAATGGATTGTGACGAGCGGCAAATATTTCCAGGAACAAGGCTGGAAAATAACGCGCAATAGGCCACAGCCATTTCTTATACCCTTTCCAAAAACCGGCCTTAAACCGTTCTTTTGCCCAGTAAATTTTGGGATGAGTGCTTAAGAGAGATCCAAACAGGCTGCTGCCTGTCCGCGGATTGCAAAACAGAATGAATTTGTTCGGGTGAGGATTGGATCTTACCTCCATGCGGCGCTTACCTCAGACAGCCCGGGTAATTTTGCCAGGCCAAAAGTGCAATTTTTTATCGGTGATAAATGTCTCATCCTTCCAATCCATCCGCGAGGGCGAAGCCAACAGCCAGCCGAACATAATGCTGCCTGTCCGGGCATGGCAAAACAAAACAAAGTTTTTTGGCCGCGGTTTGAAATTAACTCCCAAGGTGATGCTTTCCAAACGGGTTGATTTTCGTATGGACGAGAACGAGAATGATTATAATTCCGAATCCCCAGGAGAACTCGCCGCCGTGACGGCAAACATTTGCAGATCGCGGGGTTCTTCCCGCCAAATCTGGTAATGATGCAGCAATCCCTCATACTGCATCCCGGCTTTCACCAATGCCCGGGCCGACGCCTGATTCTCTGCCAGGCACACTGCTTCCACCCGTACCAACTTCATTTTATCGAATGCGAAATTGATCACAGCCCTTGCCGCCTCCGAGGCATATCCCCGTCCCCAGTATGCCCGGGCAATGGTAAACCCCAGTTCTGTGCGTCGATTGCGAGGATGTGGAGGGCTGATATTGATGATCCCGATCAAGCGCTTGTCAGCCTGATGTTCAATCCCCCAGGCGCCCAATCCATCGCGCTCATACTCCGCAAGAAAGCCATTTAAATCAACCTGGGCCTCTGCCAGCGATTGGTAGTGGACCCAAGGAGTGTAGCGATCGATCTCAGGATCCGATGCGTATGCGTATAAATCCGCCAAATCACCCTGGCGCAGCGCACGCAATTCAAGATGAGGTGTAAAGAGTACAGGAAAGGGCGTAAATAGCGATTTGAGATCTAAGGGTTGCATTTTGCAGAATTGTCCTTCATGAAAATGGCACAACGGATTGGCTCAATGACAGGCAGAAAGCTCGAAAATTTTGATCGGGCTTTGGTTTTTCTAAATTCTGCAGATTTTCCTATTACATGAGCAACGCTCAGCGGATTTGATAAGTGTATGGTCAAACAATTTTCGCACAAATGTAGTTGTCCTAGTGGGCCCGACAGGGTTCGAACCTGTGACCAAACGGCACTAAATCCAAACTCAGCAAGGCATAATTTTAACGACCCGAACCAAATAACTGCACTTTTGAGCAGCCCAAGCGGGCTTATTCGCTTATTCTGCCCCCAATTGTACCCCGAAAACTGTATTTTCCGGGTGCTTTTGCGCGCTGACCTGGCGCACTCACTGTAACCAGCTAATTGCTGCCGCCAAACGGAGGAACCAGATGTCGAAGCTCGCTCTTGGGTTTGGATTCACCTTACTTGCTGCCATCCTGATAGGTTTTCTGGCGCTGGGCTTTACCGCCGCCCGCGCCAACCTGGTGCAGGCCCAGGCCAACAGCTACCAGGCGCAGGCCAACGCTGCCCAGGCTGCCACCAACTTCGTGGACAAGTGCCTGAACGGTGTGCTGTTTGTGGCCATGTTGTTCGCCGGCATCACCATTGGCGCCGGGTACGGCAAGCTGCAAGCGATCTTGCGCAAGCCAGCACCGGCAGCCCAGCCCGTCCAGGGAGCCTGGAAATCGGGGCCAAACGCCTACTGGGGACGCCAGGTCGCGCCGCGCCCGGCTGCCTATCCACTGCCCTATCAACAGGTACAGTATCCTGCCCTGCCGCCCTACTACCAGCCACAGCCGGCCGCTCAGCCGATCATTGTCATCCAACAGCCGGAAGAGATGGCGTTGGCCGAAGACGACACCCTGGACCCGCTGTTCAGCGGCTGGGGTTATGACAACCGCTAACCGCACCGGGTTGGAGAAATCGCCGTGATGAAACAAACCCTGCTCAGCCTGCTCTTGTTTAGCCTGGTCGCCTTGCTGGTGTTGACCAGTTGCGCCGGCGCGGCGAGCAGTGACCTGCTGCCTACCCCGGCGATCACCCTCACGCCCACCCGGACGATTGCGCCAACCTACCAGACCGCCACGGCTGCGGTAGCAGCCACCGGCACTGCCGATGCCCGCGCTGCTATCGCTCTGCAGGCAGCCATCGCCCAGATCACCCTGGATGCCTCAACCGCCATCGCCGCTGAAGCCACCGCACAAAGCGCCCGCCAGACCGAGCAGGCTTTCCAGGTGACGCAGGCAGCGGCATCAACTGCCACTGCCCGATCTGATCAGGCTACTGCTGTGGCTGTAAGCGAACGCCAGACAGCAACGGCAGTCGTGCAGGGGGCAACGGCTACCCGCGCCGCTTTTGACCTGTCCATCTCACAGACTGCCCAGGCGTTCACGGCTACAGCTATGCAGCTCAGCGCTGCCGGCACCGCTACGATGGAAGCCGCCAATGTGGCCATGGCCGCCACGGCTACGCAGTCGGCGATCAACATTGTGATTGCCGAGCAGACCGCCGCGGTCGAGCGCATCCAGCTTCAAGCAGAGACCGAGCGCCAGACGGCTCACTTCAAAGCCTGGGCCTGGATCATCGGGGCTATCATCCTGGCGCTGTTCTTCGCCTGGCTGGTGTACAAGTTCTGGCCCGTATTCCTGACCCAGTTGGGCGTGGTGCGCTGGGGACCGGACGGCAAGCCGTACTTCACATTTCGCACCGATGACGGCGGCTTCGCCGTGGTGGATATGAGCCGCAACACCGGCCCGGTGGTCAAACTGGAACCAACCGGCCCGGTGCTCTCGCCGATCCAGGCTGAAGACGGTGTACTCGCCCGCGCTCAAGCCAGCGAACTGCTGCTATCCGCTCAGGCAGGTAAAGGTGATGCGCAGCCGGTCAACCGTCAGACCATGACCCGCCAGGCGCTCAAGGCCGGACAACCAGCGCCCAATAAGGGTTTTCGATTGCTGCCGCTGCAAGAGAAAGCGGCGCTGCCCGATCCCAACACTCAGGAAATTCTGGACGCCGAATGGCGGGAGGCTAACCATGTTGACTGATCTGCTCAAGAACCGTCTGCAAAGCGTGCTGCGCTTCTCGAATCCGTCCCAGCCCTCTGCGCTCACCCAACCTGCGCGGATGCCGGCAGTTCTTCAACCAGGTATGGAGAAATCTCTGAGCCTGGACTATCGCCTGAACGTAGCCGAGATGATCGCCGAGCGCACCCTGCGCCTGCTCAAACACCATCTGCACGCCATTAACGATGTCTCTGGCAGCCGCCAGGTAATTTTCGTGGTTGTGCCGCTGCCGGACCGCACCCTGCTGATCTTCAACGCCGGCGTGATTGGCCCGAGCTTGCCGGTCGAGTTCGTCGAGCACCTGCGCGAGACGCTGCAGGGCCGCCTGGTGGTCTTCTCCCGGCTGCGCCCGCTCTACCTGCAAATCAGCTACTGGCCGATGGCTGAGACCAAACGACCGGGCAACCTGCAATCCCTGCCGCTCGATCTGGCGCAACAGCCCACCCCGCTGCACGTGCCGCTGGGCATGAGCCGCCAGGGCCCTGAATGGCGCGACCTGACCGCCCTGGATGCAGCGGTGATCGCCGGTCCACGCGGCAAAGGCAAGACCCGCCTGATGCACGCCTGGATCCAGGCACTGGTACACGGCGGCCAGGCTAAACTGCTGCTGTGGGATCGCAAGAGCGGCAACGAGTTCGGGCGCTATCGCTCCTTGCCGCATGTGACCGTGGTGGAGAGCGGCGATGCCTTGGAAGACGATAAGACCCTGCTTCAGGCGCTGGAACGGCTTCAGCAGGAGATTGCCCAGCGCGCCAAACTGTATGCCGCTGCCGGGGCGACCAACCTGGCCGAGTACAACGCCCGCAGTGAAGCGAAGCTGCTGCCTCTGGTGCTGTTCATTGACGAAGCTGCCGACCTCTCCGGCGAGACCGCTGATCTGCTCGTTCGTTTGGTGCGCCTGGCGCGTTCCTACGGTGTGCATCCGGTGGTAGGCATCCAGCGCCCGGACGCTGAAGTGATGAAGGGTCAACTGCGCGCCAACCTGCCCACCCGCATCTGCTTCTCAGTGGTCAGCCACACCGACTCCAAGATCGCCCTGGGCTACACCGGCGCCGAGCGCCTGCCCAAGCTGCCGGGTCGCTTCCTGATCAACGAAGGCGCCGAGCTGCTCGAAGTGCAGGCATTCACCGTCACACTGCCCAACCCTGGACAGCATGGCGACACACCTCGCTTGCGCCTGTTGAGCAGTGAGGAAACCCGCATGGTGCAGACGGCGGTCGAACTCAACGGCTGGTTCAACATCCAGGAAATTGCCGGCCACCTGGGCATTGACGCCGAAAGGGTGGTGGAGAAGGCCAAAGGCTGGGCCGAGCGCGGCCTGCTGACCACGATCCAGTACGACACGACCCAACGCCCGCCGCGCCGCCTGGGCCGCCGGATTACGCCGGCGCTGGTCGAAATGGCTGGTTTGCCCGAAGTACCGAATTTAGCGCATTCAGGCGAAGTTAGCCGAACTTCGCCCAATTTAGACCAACCAAACCAAAACTGAAAGGAAACCTTCTGATGATCATCGCATTTGATCCTGGCAATGGCAACACCAAGGTTGCGGTGGACGGCAAAGTCGCCGTCGAGCAATCCGCTGTCTCCCGGCCGCAGCAAATCGGCCTGGCTTCGATCGGCATGAAATCGGCGGCGCAAGCTACCAGCGTGCAGATCGGGGAACACCTCTTCGGCACCGGACATGGATCCTGGAACCTGGGCTCGATGCTCAGCAGTCGGGATTACACCGCCCTGGCCTCCATCGAACGGCGGGCCTTGTTTTTCGGCACGCTCTCCAAACTGCTCACCCCTGGCATCTATACCGTTGACCAGGTGGTGATCGGCCTGCCGGTGCCGCTGCTGCAAGACTCAACCCAGGCCCAACCGGTGATTGACGGACTGCGCGCCTACAAGGGTACCCATGAATACACCGTTAATGGCAAGGCCTACTGCCTGGAAATCAACCGCCTGAAAATCCTGGCCCAGCCGGTGGGCGCCTATGCCGACTGGCTGCTGGATGAGACCCTGCGCCCGCGCAAGGGCGGACGCCAGGCGGAAGTGGCGGTTTGCGACCTGGGGCTGGGCACGCTCGACCTGTACGCCATCTGCGATGGCAAAGTGCTGCCCCGCTTTGTCGGCGGCGACAAGGTGGGCGTGCGCCGGCTGCTGGAGATGATCGGCGGCAATGGTCACGACCTGGAAGAACTGGACGCCGGGCTGCGCTCCGGGCGCATTCGCCCGACTTCCACTCAGCTTGACCTGTGGCTGGGCGAGGTGCTCTCAGCGATTGAAAAGACCTGGCCCAACCTGCGCCGCTTTACCACTGTTATCCCGACCGGCGGCGGTTCGCTGGTGCTGGGCGACCTGCTCAAGCTGGCGCTGATCTCCAAAGGCGCAGCGGTTCACTGGGCGGATAACCAGGTCACCAGCAATGTGCTGGGGCTGTGGAAGTGGGGCAGTTATGTCAGCAATTCAGCTCCGCTCGAGCGGTAACCTGGTGGTGACGGTGCGCCTGACGCTCCAGCCCGGCCGGGATGACGATCTGATCGCCATCATCCGCTCGGCCCCTAAGGGCGCGCTGGCGGCCATCATCCGCGAGTCCATGCGCAGTGGCGTGCAGCCGGTTCACGCTGTCACCGAGGACACCCTTGACGACACCCCACTGGACTGGGCCGACCTGGGAATGGATGTGTAACACGCCCGCCGCCGTGTTACATGCCGCAAAGGAGACGCAAATAGCATGAGTCAAACCCCAAAAGACGATGGCGAACGCCAGGCCAAAGAGAGCGCCCGCCAGGCCGCCCGCAACCGGGTAGTGCTGGACCTGGATCCGACCCTGGAAGCGGTGCTCAAGCTGCTGGCCAACCAGTCGCCCAGTGTGCCGCTCTCCAATCTGGTGGCATTCCTGACGGTAATCGGCCTGCACCAGCTCGCCGAAGGCAGGATCAGCCTGGAATGGGCGCGCCACCCGACGCGTGCACTGCGCTTTGACCAGCGCCTGACCCTCCCGCCCATCCCGGAACGTTATCTGCGCCTGCTTAATGGCGAGCCAGAACCGCTGCCCGCCGAGAAAAGCGCCGCCGACCTGCTCAAAGATTGGCGTCCCAGGTGAGGTTGCGCATATATGCCCGCCCACAAATCCCGTATGTGTGCCATTAGGCCACTCCCTATATATATTCTATTTAGCGCAATCGGATATTTGCGCAGGAGATAAGCGCATGGACTGGACCCATTACCAATCTGCCCCACCCCCAAGCGGCTATGGTTACTTGAATAAGAACAATCCCCGCCGCTGGCCCGCCATCCACAAAGCGCTGTACTTGATGTGCATGACCGGCTGGAGCACAGTCAATGAGTTGGGAGCGGCTATGGCCGAATTCACCGGCCTGGACAACACACGCTCTTTCGCTGTCCGGCGAGTGTTTCAAACCTACCTGCCAGAACTGGATCTGGCGGTTTACGATACGCTGCCGTACCTGGCGCGTAACGGTCTGGGAGTGGCACGACTGAGCCTCCTCGGTCAGGCTGTATGCGACCGTTACGGCTGGAAAGCCAGGCTATCCGACTGGTACCGTCTAATCGCTTACCACGATGGACTGAAACAAGTAGACCATACCGGTGTGGTGTTGGCTTTTGCTCGTGAGGCCAGACTGCGCGGCTACCAGGTCAACATTCTGCCGGATATTGACGATGACGACAACCGCAGCCGGCCCGACGCCAGCATCACCAAATCCGGCGAACGCCTGACCTACGTCGAAGTTGAAGCGGGATACCACCGCGAAAAGTTCCAGAAATGGCGCAATCAGGTCGATCTACAAGGGTTTGTGGCCGTGGTCGCCAAAACGCCACAACAGCGAGCACGCATTGTTTCCGATGCCATCCACCTCGGCTTGCCAGGTAAAGCCAGTGATTTGAAAACCTTGAGTTCGCTTTCCCACCACAGCCAAAACCGCTTGCTGTTCATCCAGCGCTGGGACCGGCTCGGCAAGATTGAAACGCTTTCTTCTCATTCCGGCGCTCAGATGGCTGGCCCTTAGGCCTGCCACAAAGGCCCCCGAATTGGGCCATTGGGCCCTATTCGGCCCGCCCCGACCCCAGCAGCAAGGTGCTATGCGCCGTGGCAAAGGGGCGGAAGGCGGGTTGGGCCGCCAGTGAATCCTTTTAGCAGCGCAACTTCATTTTCATCTTTCGATAGGAGCAGAATTTCATGGATAACCAACTGTTAGACGCCTTCAAGCAGCACCTGACCGCTCAGGATATGGCCGAACTGACGATTAACGGCTACCTGACCGACATTGGCCTGTGTGCGCGCTGGTTCGAGCAGACCAACAACGAACCCTTCCGCCCCGAAGCGGTCACACCCACCGACCTGCGCGAGTACCGCCAGTATCTGCTGATCAACGAACGGCGCAAGGCCAGCACGGTCAATCGCCGCTTCGCCGCCCTGACCGCTTTCATGGGTTGGGCAGTGCAGCAAGGGCTGATCAGCCAGGACCCCACCCAGGATGTGCGCCATGTGCCCCAGGTGTCTCCCGGGCCGAAGTACCTGGACAAGAAACAGCAGTACGCCCTGCAGCGGGCAATTGAAAAAGATGTGCAGCTCTCCCGCCTGCGCTTCCCCCGCCGCTGGGTCGCCCGCCAGCGGGATGCCTCCCTTGTCATCTTCCTCCTGCATACTGGGCTGCGCTTGCAAGAAGCGCTCGACCTGCGCCTGAACGATGTCCAGCTTTCGGACCGCAAAGGCCAGGTCATCGTCCAGCAGGGCAAGGGCGGCAAGCAGCGGTCGATCCCCTTGAATGCTGACGCCCGCAAGGCGCTGCAAGACTGGCTGGCTGCCCGCCCCAAAGAGAGCGGCGAGTACATCTGGGTGCCGGTGGAAACCGAACCCAACGGCGCGCTGAGCAGCCGCTCGGTTCAGCGAGCCATCCTGCGCCTGGGCCAGGAAGCCGGGCTGGAAAACCTGACCCCGCATATGTTAAGGCACAGCTTTGCCAAGAACCTGGTGGACAGTGGCACCGGCCTGGAAAAAGTGGCTGCCTTGCTCGGCCATGCCAGCCTGAACACCACCCGCATCTATATCACGCCCAACCTGAGCGATCTGGAGAAGGCGGTAGACGGTTTGGCCGAACGCAGCGGCGGAAGGCGGTAGGTATGTTTTGGGATGACCAATTACAAGCCGCTGCCATCCAAGCCTTTCTGGATGCGACAGGAATTTTCAGGGGCACAACGCTCTTTGAAAATGGCAAAATGACCGATCAGTTTCTGCAACTTTACCAGAGTCGTGGAAAGTTATCGCATGGTGAACGCTTGATTGTTGAAACGGCGATGGATTTCTGGAATGGGGATGGTAATGTCCGGCTAAATCAACTGACCACGCTCTCTTCTCGCCACCGTGAACTGATCTTCAGTTTGTATCAGGCGTTATGTCATAGCGCCCAGGCTGTTCAGAACTGGATTGAATCACAACCGCGCAGTAAGTAACCTATTCATCTCATTACACGGAGGAACGCAACATGTCAGAAAAAACAATCGCCGCCGGAGGGCAACCGGCGGCTGGTGGTCAAGATGCTGGGCAAGCATCGTCTTCTGGCGCTCATTATACCATGCCGCTTACGCGCTTGGATACGCGCCGCTTACTCGAGCGCGTCCAACTGGAAGACCTGGTGGGAAAAGCCGGCGGCAAGCTGCACCGCTCCGGCCATGAACTGCGCGGCGCATGCCCGTTACACGGCGGCGATAACCGCACCGCCTTTGCTGTTTATGAGGGCGATGACGGGCTGCATCACTGGCGCTGCTACAGTAACTGCAATGCCGGCGGCAATGCCCTGGATTTTGTCATTCGCTGGAAAGGCATGGATTTCCTGGAAGCGGTGAAATTCCTGGCTGAGTTCACCGGGGTAGATCTGCATGACATTGGCTTTACCCCTGAAGCTGCACAAAGGGAAGTCGAGCGTCGCAAGCGCAGCGATGTGATGGATGAGGCGACGCGCTACTTCAGCGCATGCCTGGCGGAACATGAAGGCGCACAGGCATACTTGCGAGGCCGGGGCCTGACGCCGGAAATCATCCTCAAAGCCGGGTGGGGCTTCAGCGACAGCGGCCCTGGGCTGCTGCGCCACCTGCACCAGCGCAATTTTGACCTGGCCCTGGCCTACGAACTGGGCGTGCTGCGCCGAGATGGACAGGACTTTACCGCCAACAGCGAAGGCAAGCAGGCCTCGCCCGATGGCTACATCGTCATCCCCCACCAGGTGGGCGGCCATGCCGTGTACTTCTCGGCCCGGGCAATCACGCTGCCGGAGCAGATGCCCGATCGCAACGACAAAAGCCGCAACCTACCCGGCGACCGCCAGTTGTATTGGGCGCTAGTTCCTGGCGATAACGAGTTGGTGATTGTCGAAGGCCAGATGGATGCCGAAACGCTGCGCCAGTGGGGACGCTCGGCGGTTGCCTTGTGCGGGCTGGGCAAACTGCCAGATAGCGATCTGCCTCGCCTTCAGGCCAAACGACGGGTGTACCTGGCACTGGATCGGGATGACCTCAAGCCCGGCGCAACCCGGCTGGACAAAGAAAAAGCCCAGGCTAAGTGGCAGATTGCAGCAGAGCGTCTGTGTGGCCAGGTTGGCCCGCTAACCCTGGTGGTAGCCAGCCTGCCGGCTAAGGACTTCAACGAGCTGCTGCAATTGGACAACTTCGGTCCAGAGCAGTTGGCTGAGGTGCTGAAGAAAGCTATCCCTTGGATTGAGATGCAGATAGATCGGCTGAAACAGGCCGACCCAATTGATCTGGATAGCCAGCTGCGTCATGTGGCGGCCATGCTGCCTGGACTGCCTGACACCCTGCGCAATCGCTACCTGCGCCAGGTGGAGAAAGCGGCCAACCTGTCCCGGCGAGAAATTCTGGCGTTGGTCAACAACCCGGGTGCAGCGCCTGCCGAGCCAGTGGACAGCGTCTTTGCCGATGTGCGCGATGGTCAGTTGTGCTTCATGGGCGAACCGTTGGGCAACTTCCATGCCCACATCACCCACGAACAGGCCGTAGACGATGGCTTACACGCGCCTTGTGTGCGCTACACCATTTCCGGTAAGCTGGCCAACAACCTGCCCTTACCCACCGTGCAGGTGGATGCACGAGATTTCGCCCGCCTGGACTGGATCCCAGGGCACTGGGGCATGCGCCCGATCATTAACCTGCCGCCCGGCAAACAACATTTGCTGGCACGCGCCATCCAGGAAGTTTCGCTGGCCAGTGTGATCCAGGAACGGGTTTACACCTACACAGGTTGGACCGAGATGAATGGCAAGCGCGGCTTTCTGACGGCTTCAGGGCTGTTGACCGCCGATGGAATGGATGCATCAGTGCGTGTGGACCTGGGTGAGAACAATTTCAGCCTGTACACCCTGCCGAAGCCGCCCACAGAGCGTGAAGCCATGCTGCAGGCGGTGCGCGCCAGCATCGAAGTGCTGCACATCGGGCCGCGCCATGTCACTGCCCCGGTCTGGGCAGCCATGTTTGCCGCACCGCTCACTTCGCTGCGCTCGCTCAACAGTGTGATGTCAGTCTATGGCTCCACCCAATCTGGCAAGAGTACCCTGGCCCACCTGGCCCTGGCGCATTTTGGCGGCGGATTTATCCAGGGCCGGGACTACCGCGCCCCGATTGACTGGATTTCGACCCCGACCGCGTTAGAAGGGGCGATGTTCACCACCAAAGACGCCCCGCTGGTGATTGACGACTTCGCCCCGCAGTTCACCAGCGCCCCAGAAGCACGTTCGATGCACCGCAAAGCGCACTATGTGGTGCGGTCGGTCGGCAACCGCTCCTCACGCGGACGGGCCATGGCCGACCTGAGCCAGCAAACGACCCGCATTCCGCGCGGTCTGGTGCTGATGACCGCCGAGAACCCGCTCTTTGGCCAGTCTATCGTCGGCCGTATGTTGTACATCGAAGTACGTCCCGGCGATGTGCTGCCGGATGCCCAACGCGGCGATCCGCCCAACGAACGCTTGAACGCCTTGCAGCCGCTGGCCCAACAAGGGTTATTGGCGCAGGCGATGGCGCTGTATGTCCAATACCTGGCCCGCAACTGGGAACGGGTTGCCGCTTCCTTCCCCGAAATGGTGGATGCCGCCAGCGACTCTGCCCGCAAGGAAGGCAAGCTGCAGAACCGCCTGCCGGATGCCTTTGGCGTGTTGAACGCCGCTCAGCTCGTGGCTCTACGCTGCTTCCAGGATTTGGGGCTGTTGGACGGCGCTGAAGCCGGTCGCTTGGCCGAAGAAAACCGTGAGGCGCTGCTGGGGATGATCAGCAGCCAGGCAGAGCGGGTGGCCGATGAATCGCCGGTGCGCAAGTTCTTCGTCGCTTTGGCCAGCCTGCTCGAACGCCGCAAGGTGTACCTGGCCCCGCGCACCCAGAAGGTCGAGTACATCCCGCCGGCGGGCGCCGACCAGATTGGCTACTTCGATGCCAGCGATCCAACCCTGGTTTACCTGCGCTCAGAGACCTGCCTGGCAGCCGCCAAGCGCTTCTGGCGCGACCTGGATGAGAACCTGGACGTTATGCCAGACGCCCTGCGCCGCCAACTCTCTCAGGTAGCCGGGCTGCTGCCGCAAACCGATAAGCGCCAGGTCGAACCACTGGTATACTGCGGCGGCGTCAACCAGCGCGTGCTGGTGGTGAACGCCCAGCAGGTTGAATCAATCTACAGCGCTGCCCTGGTCAACCCGCCATCCAATCCCAAGCCCAACCTGCAGGCAGATTCCCCGGAAGAATAATCCTTTCCGACCTGACCCAAAGCCTGGCAGCTGCGCCAGGCTTTTTTTATTCTTTTCGGGGGTAGCCATGAAGAATGCAAAAATTAACAAGGCCGATTCTCATGCAGTGCAGTAGTGCAAAAGTGAAACATACCCGCCAGAAATAGCCAATAGAAGAAGAAATCTTGATTAAAACCTATATATAGGGGTATTTTAAGCGCACTACACTTTGCACTACTCGCGCACTACTCCTGCACTGCTGGTGCAAAAATCGGCGACGAAAATTGCACTACTGTCCAAGATGTAGTGCACTACTTAGTGCAAGAAATTAGCCCAGAGATACCCGCCATATATTGGATCAAAGTGCGGTTTTATGGTATTTTCCCTATATACAGGGGGGTATTTTGGCGTACAAATATAAATTGCACTACTGCACTACAAGAATAAGAACATAGACAGTTTTAATTTTTCGCGTTGCAATCGTGATACACTCAAAGAACTATGCCAGAAAATCGCACACCTACCCACCCCGGCGAAATACTCCTGCACGAGTTCCTGATCCCGCTGAGCATCTCTCAGGCAGCGCTGGCCAGGCATTTGGGCATTCCGGTCCGCCGCGTATCCGAGATTGTACATAACAGGCGCGGCGTCGAAGCCAAAACAGCCTGGCTGCTGGCGCAGGCGTTTGGCACCACGCCGCAGTTTTGGGTGAACTTGCAAGTGGCGCATGATGTGACAATTTGCAAACCCACAGGTGAACCAAAACCACCCCTCTGCAGCTAGATCCGGCTACCGGATGCACAGCATGAAAAGCTGACTTTCACGTGCAGAGGAGTGATTGAGTATTTGTATTTTATGTGCAGGCAAGCTATATGGCAAGAGCATCGTGCTGGGCAATCCACAGCTTACTTTCCCGCCTGATATCCTCGGGAATATTTTTAGACCTTATTCGTCCCATGTGCATGATGCTCAAAATTTGCTGGTCATTGACTGTTTCGGGAGAAACACCCAAATAGTCGCGAAAATCCTTAACATCCAAAGCAAAACAAAGCGATTCGTTTAGAGCCATAAATTCCAGGTGAGCCTTGCGCGAACATGGTTGCTCCCAGGTTTTTTCGATACCCTCGCATGCACCAAGAAAAACTGTATACCCAGTCTCTACTTCCTGATACCCATAACGCGCCCGGCTTATTTTACCGGCCTTGAATTGCTGCAAGACCTGGCTTTGATCCCAGATTTTTTGTGCCTGTTCTGCAGCAGATAATTCCTGATAGTACTTGGTCAGAGACGCGATTCGATACCATTCTGAATTTTCCCCAGCAGGTTGATCAACAGAAAATCGGTCGAAATCTAAACCCAGGGCAGTGGTCATTTTTGATGGGGTCAAATAACGCTCGTCATATCGATGGGTCTCTCCACACATTGACTCGTAAGTTTTGAAGTTGATTGGTTTGGCATCCAATTCAATAAAAACCTGGTAAGTTATGCGCGCTGGCTCAATTAAAGCAGGGTCAATCCAATTGGGACCACCCAACAATTTCTGCCGAAGCCTTTCTCTATCGGCCTCGATCTGTTTTCCTGTTCGAATGCGCTTCTCCATCTCTGGCGAGGAAGGTTGATTTGCCAGGCTAACCAGTTCTTTTTCAACCCACTCCACCGCCTTCTGAAGATCCGTAAAATAGTTCGAGCCACCCACAAAATGTGCTCGCCGCACACAAGCATGCCAATACAGGAGGGTTTTATCCAGGCAAACGCGGCCTTGTGCCTGTTGATATGAGCAAGCCCATCTGCCTTTTTCTTTGCATTCCCATCGAAAAGACCGCGTTGCAAAATCAAAATCAGATTCCTCATTGGTACGATGACTCCGCAATAGCATTTCAAAAATTTGTTTGAGAACACGATTTTGATGTTCCTTTTCTTGCTCGACCATTTTCGTGATATGGTGCTTGTTGCTTTGCAGAAGTTCAATCAGTTCGGTGCCCGCATCTGGCGGTAAATGCATGATTTCTTCATGCACAGGTTCCGATTTATCAGTTAGATTGTCAGAGCTTGGTTCGTGAATCTCACCCTTCTTGCGCCGGCCTCGATGCCCCATTTGGGTTTCAAATCGATATACCAGTTGAGTAATTGAAACGCCTTCCATTTTCCAATTATCCTTTTCTAGCAATCGGTTCAGCAATTCTAATGTTGCATGCCCTGATAAAAGTTCCACCTTTTTATCAGTGGTATTCCATGCAATAAGGCCAGCCTCTCTCCATTGCTCGATTTGGCGCGGGCCAAACCAATCTGGGCAGCCTTCAGGTATTTGACCCTTTTGTAAACGGGCAAAATTAGGCTCCACGTTGAAACGAATACCCCAAGCTTTGTCTGACATAACTCTTCCTCCAATACAAGTATAGCGGCCAGAGCGCCAATTGCTCTCACGTTGGCCAGTTTTAGCCAAACATGAATTCTACCCAATGGGAACGATAAGTGGGCTGACAGATAAGCGGTTGCGATTGTCGCTCAATGGATCGAATCCAAGATTTCCCCTAACCACCAGGGACGATAATCACGCACTTCGATGCTCAGGTTGATATGGCGCTCTTCCAATGCCGAGGTTGGATTATTGTGAATATGCCCATGCAGGTTGATTAGGCCAGGCGGCAAAGGGACCATCGGCCTGTGTGTGAAAACCAATTGCTTCCCTGCGTATTCCATGTGGTAGGGGTCTTTGACCAGCGTGATCCCCAAAGCCTCGTAAAAGGCCCGGCTGCGCCGGTCATGGTTGCCCCGCAGCAGGTGCAGTTTGCCATTCAACAATGGCATCAGAGCTTCAGTATCCTCTTTCTTGCCCAGCGCCAGGTCGCCGAGGTGGAAGACGGCATCGCCTGGTTGGATGAAGTAGTTCCAGTTCTCGATGATTAAATCCTGCCAGCCTTCTGGCCGGCTGCAATACTGGCCAATGTTGACATGGAAGAAATGGGTGTCGGAAATCAGCCAGGTCTGGTCATCGAACATGGTGGGAATCCCTTACTCTCACAAACGATAATAAGCTAGCGCAATCTTATCGTTTTGCGCTCGAAATGTAAATAATGAGATGGTCGCTAAAAAAGGCCTCGTAAGGGTATAATAGAATCAGTTAGTGAAGATGTTCTGAGCTTCTGTATAGCATCTAACGTCTTTCTGGAGGAGCGCGTGGGAGTTCGATACAAGACACCCCCGATTATCGAGGCCGTGTGTGAGTTTCGTTTTGAGCCAACCAGCGCCTGGGATATGACCATCCCGGGTCTGGTTTATGAAGCCTTGCGTCAAAGCTTTCCAGTGCGCCAGACGCGCAAAGGTTTCAACCTGGAATTGATTTCCGGTGCTCAGTCATTAACTCACACGACTGAGCAAGTTAATATGGCGCAGTTTCTCAGTGTAGATAAAACGCGCCTGGTGCAGGTAGCTCACGATTTGATCAGCGTCAATCATTTAGCCCCCTACGAGTCCTGGAATGCCTTTCTTCCAGACATTAAATCAGGCTTTCAGAGTTATTGTAATGTGGCTGAACCTGGCAGCATACAGCGAATTGGATTGCGCTATATCAATCGTGTGCTGGATGCTGGCTGGGAGCAGTTTGCTTTTCGCCCGCTTTTTGAAACTCGTCCTGCTTTAAATCCCCGTTCATTTATTGTAGGAATCGAAATACCGTTTGAAAATGAACGCGACCGGCTGCGCATGCAGTTATCCAGCGCACTTGGTGATGCTCAGGCAGTTATTCTTGACCTGGATTATTATCTGGCAACTCCTGGCACAATTGAAATCGGACAGGCTCTAAGCTGGGTTGAGCAAGCGCACTCCCACTTAGAGAGCGCCTTTGAAGATTGCCTGACCGACGATCTTCGTCAACGCTTTGAACGGCAGGAACAGTAAATATGGTACTCGATTACGCTCCTACGCTGACTACGGCATCTAAAACATATACCGCTCCCTGGAACACTCAGCCCGGCTCAACAACTGTCTTTGAACGTACGCTGCCGCCTCTGACCGAAATCAATCGCTTTTATATGCTCCAAATGCCAGAGGAAGTTCGGCGTTTCCTGACCGGGTATGATTTCCTGATCCCTTTTCTAGTTGATGCGACCGAGCATCTGCACCAATACTTTCCCGAGCATGTGCTCACGCTCTCTGTTCAGACGGATCCGGATACCTGCGTGCAGAACCTGATTCTATCTATTGATATTCAGAATGATCCTGACCAGGCGCTTCAAGCATTAGACCAGATGGATGTCGAATGGTGGTTCAATGTTTCTGCTAAAATCCGTGATCTGGTTCTGATTACGTTAGGCACCGCCCAGTAAATTACCCCATGACTTTTTCCTGGCGAGATTACTACACACTGGCCGGGCAGTTCAAAGAACAGGCTGCCGACTCGCCGCAGCAAGAAGCTTTGCTGCGATCGGCAATTAGTCGCGCCTATTATGCTTCTTTCTGTTTGGCGCGCAATTACCTGCGCGATTCTCTAGGCCGTAAATCCACCGGCACTTTGGATGACCACGAGTTTGTTAAAAGCCAGTTCCGCAACTTGCCTGGCCAAGATAACCAAACAATTGCTGAGAATCTCCGCCGCCTGAGGGGCTATCGCAACCAGGCAGATTACGATGACGAATTCCCCGGAATCAAGAACACAGCATTCATAGCCATGAACATGGCCGGTAAAGTGATTGAAACACTGGAGAAATCTTCAAATCGGAACAAATGAAAACGACCTGATACGCGATCACTTTTCCAGTGTATTGCTGCGCCACATCTGTTTTATTTCCAGGACGGCATGGCGAAAATCATCCCTGGCGGCCAAAAACCAACCTGCCCAAAATACGGCTAACTTGGCCCGCGTCCAGGGGTTAGCGGGCCAAAAGATGGCCGTCAGGGCTGCCCCCACCAGGCCCACCAGGATGGGGCCGGTGATGATGACCAGCACTTGCCAGTCATCCAATTCGCCTTCGTAATAAGTTCTGGTCGGCTCCATGCGCGCCTGCGCCCCAAACAGGCGCGCGGGCAAATAATGCCAGATTTCGTGGCCGTAGCTCAACCAATCGAAGAACTGCTGCAGAAAGCGCGGCAGTTTCACCCGCTCAGGAGTATTCATTATCGACCCTCACCCAGACCGAACACACCGCCTCTGCGCTGATTTTTCCATTGTCGCTCTCCGGCCACCACTGAAGCAAACGGTTGATATAAATCAGGTGGTCTTCAATTTCGACCGCCAGAGGCCAGTTGCGCTGGTGAGTGAAGTTGCCCCCGATAAAACCGGCATAACCGCCGCCGCGCTTGATTTCCTCTTCGTCGCAATACACACGATATTCACGGTAGCCGGTTCTCGGCCCCCCGCGCAGGAAGCTGACGAAATCAATGTGAACGGAATGCGTTCGCACCGTAAAGCTGGTATGCCAGTGGTCGGACATGATATGAGGCTCTGAGAGCGGGAATTGTGATATCGGGCCGGGGGTCCACTGGATTGGGATTCCGGCATCGCGCCACCGGTTGCCTGCGCAGGTAACATATTCCACACCGTTGATAACCTGCCGGTTTTCTAGCGGTGCGGCTGGCGTAGCCCTGAAATCCGGGTCGCCAAAGGGAACCAACTCTTGATAAAACGGGCGAAAAACATCGCTCTTCCACCATTCGGGAATAGCCGGGCAAAAACCACCCATTTTTACAACTCCCCTGCGAACGCCCGCGCCAGCAGGCTCTGAAACGCCGCCTCGATCCGCTCCGTGCTGCGCTGCTGGGTGTCTTGCAAGGAGCGCACTTGCTGCACGCACGTTGCAAATTTGCGTTGGAGAGAAAGTGGGGGAAAAGGGCAGTTCATTGCAAGTACTTTTTCTTGCGAAATATTTTTCATTGATCCACCCGTTCCAGTGGCTCTTTGTCCTATTTCTCGTCGCAGGGCAGAAGACTGGAATAAAGACCAAACGAATAAGGGATCAATGCATTCAGGTTCTTGCCATACAAAGCGCCAAAGTTTGTCGGAGAGCAATCTATTTTCAGGTGTATCAAACACATAAACAGTTGCGCCGACCAATTCAGTAGTATTCGCGCGGCTAAAAAGCAGATCGCCTTTGCGAACAAAGTGGTCTTTTCCTGGAATGTACCCAACTGGTACTGGCTTACTTTCTTTAGCATCATATTGCCCCCAAGTAACGGCGCTAACTTTCAGCACCCAATAGTTTGTATCTTCCGTTTCTTTACCATCGGTCAAAATGCTCTTGCCAGCTTGAAATCCTTTTACAAATGAACGCACTGGCACAATTTTCCACCCCTTTTCATTTCTTGCCGGATCCCCAAACATCTCCTGAAACAGCGCCGGGACAAAATCCTGCATGCGCTGATTGGCCTGGCGGCGCAGGCGGCGCAGGGCGTCGGCCTCGTCCAGCAGGTGCACGATGCGCTCTTGTTCGGGGAGAGGGGGGAGGGAAATTTCGAGTTCTTCAAGGGCTGACTTGCGTAAATTCTGGATATTGGCGCCCTTAGCTTGAGAGTCACGCCACTGAATAAATTCTGGGCTTCTTAACCAATACGCTCCATACTGCGCGTTTACAGCGTTCCCAAATCTCACAATAGCACAGAATGCTCCAACGGAACCGTTCCAGGTTTGCCTTATGAGCGCACTCTTGCCAACAATTGCGGCGCTGCCTGATGACATACAAATTACAACATCATTTGGCTTGAGCATTTGGCCACTGGAAACTCTGGATTTGGGGACCCATATAATATCATCGTCCAACTTGAGGCCATGCTCAGTGATATTGCCAGCGCGTAAAATCGGGATATAACCATCCAATGATAAATAGCTTGATTCGCCTTTATCAAAGGAAACACCCTTTATAACTTCGCCCATTGCTCCGAGTTTCTTTTTCATTCAACTAACGATGTTTGCGAGTAGATTCGTCGTTTTTTGCAAAATTTCGTTTTCTAAATCCAGCACTTCTTGTAGTATCTCTCCCGGCGCATCATGCACCGCCGTCTGCGCCGCGGCGGGCTTATAGCGACCGGATGCCAGGCTCAAATCCTCGCTGGCGAGAATCTTCTCCAGCGGGACGCGGTAGCTGTGAGGGCCTTCTTCCCTGCCCGGCCATTTTGCGAGCACATCGGGGATGTCGTTGGCTTCGCCTGGGGTGCGTTTGTCATCCAGCGAAAACCCATCGGCGCTGATGTCATAGAACCAGACAAAGCCGCCCGCTGGCTTTGGGGCTGTTGGTTTTTCAAAAATCAGCGCCGCCGTGCCCACGCCGGAATAGGGTTTGAACACACCGGAGGGCAGGTTGATCACTGCTTGCAAATCCAGCTCTTTGAGTAAAATCTCGCGCACCCGTTTGGCCGCTTTGGTTGAACCGAACAACACGCCGTTCGGCACAATCACCCCGGCGCTCCCGCCGGGGGCCAGGTGATCCATAAACCACTTCATGAAGATCAGTTCAGTGTTACGTGAATCGAGGTTGATATCCGCCAGGATGCTTTCCTGCTGGATTTTGCCGGCAAATGGCGGGTTGGCCAAAATGTAATCGTAGGTCTGCCCCGGATAGCTGCCCGCCAGCGAGGTGGTCAGGGGGTTGAAGAAGCGGATGGCGGCTTTTTGCAGGCCGTGCAGGTAGAGGTTGAGGATGGCTATCTTGACCATGTTGGCGTCGTTGTCGAAGCCGGTGAAGGCGCGCTCTTCGAGGAACTGCCATTCGGCGGGGGTAAGCTGGTCGCCGGGGTAGCTCTTGGGGCCTTTGCTGGTGTGCTTTTCGAGCAGGTAGCGCAGGATGGCGATGAGAAAGCCGGCCGTGCCGCAGGCCGGGTCGGCGTAGGTCTTGCCGGGCTGGGGGGCCACCAGGTGTACGATCAGGTCAATGATGTGGCGCGGGGTGCGGAATTGGCCGTTGGTGCCGGAGGTGGAGAGTTTGCCGAGCAGGTACTCATACATGTCGCCCTTTAAATCAATCCCCTCATGGGCCTCCATATCCAGGGCCTGCACAGCCTGGACGACAGCCCGCAGGGTGGGGCGGTCGTAGATTTTGAGCGTCGAACGGTTGAAAAGCAGTCGCCCAGTTTCGGACATATCTGGCAGTTCGTGCAGCTTTTCGATGCCTTCGCGCACGCTGTTGAACAGTTCATCGCCGGTCAGGGTGACAAAGTTGCCCCAATGGTAACGCGCCCAGCCGCCGGAGAAGACACGTTTGTAATTCTTGTCCATCCCGGCCAGCAGGTCGTCGTTCTCGCTCAACAGGCGCAGGAAGATCAGGTACGAGAGTTGTTCAATGGCGTCCATTGGGTTGTTCAACCCGCCGGCCCATAGAATGTCCATCAGTTGGTCCACCTTCTGGCGCAGGCCGGAAGAGTGGAAGTTGCTTGAAATTAACGTCATGCAGGCTTCTCCCAGGAATCAAATTCAGCCTGTATTGTACCCTTAAGCGGCCAATGCCAACGCCTGGCGTACAAAAGCCGACTGGCGAATGGCCTCGAATACCTGCTCGCGCTCGGCAAAGCGCGCCAGGGCCGGGAGGCCGCCCAGCGGGCGAAACTGACCAGCGTCGAAAATGCGCATATCGCCAGCCAGGAACCGCCGCCGGGACTCGGCGTCATCGGCAATCAGGCCCAGGGTGGCCAGCACCCAGCGCTGGTCGTTGTAGCGCAGGTTGAAGCGGGCGGCGATGGAGTCGGCGGCGTCGCCAATCAGGTCGGCTTTGCTTGGCAGCGGGCGGCGCTTGAGCGCGCCATACACAAAGGCTGGCGTGGGGGCGGGGACGCCATAGGTTATGGTCAGCTTGTCGGGCGAGTAGTACATCTCCGGCTTGTGGTAGAAGCGCTCCTGCATGATGGTTTCAATGGCGTCGTCGTCTTCGGCCTCGACGGCCTGGCGGAACTGGGCATCCTGCCCAGCAAAGGCGGCCAGGTCGCGCTCAAACGCGCCGCGGAAGGTCATCACATCCACTTTTTCGCCTTCCGGGCCGACCAGGTAGATTTCCTGCGAGACGATGGTGTCGCGGCCCTGCCAGACCGGAATTTCGGGTTTAGGCTCTTCCCCGGCCGTGCCTTTACCGTCCGCTTCGGGTTGGTATTCGCCTGGCGGTTCATTGATTTTTCCGGGTTTGGCGGCTGCCTTGCCCTCTTGCGGCAGTTTGAGCGGCAGGCTGTAATCGTACTTTTCCTCAAAATACTCGGCCACACCGCAAAAATCGAGCAGGAAGAAGACCTCTTTGTCGTATTCCGTATGACCGATCTTGAAGGTGTAGCGCCGGGTGCCGCGGCCCTTGATTTGAATGTACTCGGTCGGCGAGAAAATCGGGCGCATCAGCACCACGTTGAGCAGGTCGCGGCAGTTGTAGCCGGTCGAGAGCATATCCACTGAAACAGCAATCCGTTCTTTGCGCTTGCCATCGCGGAAGTCTTTGGCCAGGGCTGAGGCTTCGGGGATGCGCGAGGTGATGGTAATGGCCGACTCCGGTTCGATGCCATTGAGGATCTTGGTCAGTTCTGTGGCGTGGCGCTGGTTGACGGCGAATATGATGGATTTGCCCAGTTTGCCATCCGGCGCTTTTTGAGCATGTTCCAGGAAAGCCTGGCACATCAAGCGGTTGCGCGCCGGGGTGAAGACCTTGCGCTCCAGGTCCTGTACCTTGAAGCTCTCTTCCTGCTCATTGATCGTCACCGCCCAGCCTTTTTCAGCCAGGGCCTGGGTGGTGATATCCGAGCGGATGTCGAAAATCTTGGGCAAACAGAGGAACGGCCCTTCCGGGTCTTTGACCGCGTCAATGATGTCATAACGGTAGGTGGGCTTGCCCGGCTCGCAGCCAAAGTAGTGGTACGTATCGCGCAGTTGGCGCGCTTCCAACACTTTGGGCTCTTCGGCGCTCAACTTTTCAAGATCAATATTCTTGAGGTAGGCTTTGGGCGTGGCGGTCAGGCCGATGCGGGTGGCCTGGAAGAACTGCACCACATCGCGGGCGTCGCCGTAAATCGAACGATGGGCTTCATCATTGATCACCAGGTCAAAATAAAACGGGGTGAATTCCTCGCGATAGCGGCGGTCCACCATTAGCGATTGAATGGTAGCAATCACCACGCTGGAACCGAGCAGCTCACCCGATTTGCGGGCCGTCTTGAAAATCACCGGTTTGTATTCGCCCAACACCAGGTTGAAATCTTCCATCGTCTGTTTAGCCAGCTCGATGCGATCCACAATGAACAGCACCCGCTCAGCGTTGCGCGTGGCAAGAAAACGTCGGATCATCGCCGCACACAGCAGCGTTTTGCCAGTGCCGGTGGCCATCTCCAACAAAAACTTGCGCCGCTTCTGGCCGTCAAACTGTTTGGCGATTTCTTCCAGCGCCCGGATTTGATAGCCGCGCAGCTTGAGGTCGGGTTTGAACTGCGCCAGATAGTTAGAACCGATTTTCTCGGTCAACAGCGGGCGGGGCGGCTGCATGTTCTTCAGGCGCTGGCGGGCCAGGTCTGCGGGCGAGGGCAGTCGCTCGATGCGATAGGCATCCTGCTGGTCGGCGCGGGCGTAATTCCAGAACCAATGCTCTTGCCCATTCGAGAGCAGCACAAAGGGCGCGTGTAAATTTTCGGCGTAACCGCGCGCCTGTTCCTTGGCATCGTAGGGGTCTTTGTCCTGGTTCTTGGCTTCCAGCACGCAGAGTGTTGCGCCTTTATCATCCAGCAAGACATAATCGGCGCGCCCGCCGGCTTTTTGCTCAAAGCGCACCTGGTGTGAATTCAGTAAATCCCAGCCGCTGTCGGCCAGAGCCTTATCAATCAAAATACGAGAAAACGCTTCAGATGTAGGTGTCATACGATCCTTCGATCCCCTCTCCAGCCAATAAAGAAAAAGTCGTAAGTTTCAGGAACCACTCTTTAATTATACAGGCGACACTTCTCGCTGGCAATAATTGTATGACGTTATTTTCGGGGCCTAATTACCCCTGGCAGCATCTTATGCGACGTCTATCCGGCGCAAGGCTTCGCACAAGGTGAGTTATATGAGCGGATTTCCAGGTAAGGTCCCGAAAAAATTCCCCTTCTTTGTACTTATCCTGTAGGGTCTCATAAATAGTGAGATTATCTCATATATATGAGACGCAGTGCCATACTATGTGCAAAAAACGGCCTTTTTTGCCTGTGTAGTGCAAACTTTATGAGACGGAATAGCCTTGCCCTGGGCAACCTAGATGACCGCTTCGCGTTCGCCCTCGGCGCGCTGGATGAAATTAACCATCTGATTCCCCTGATTCTCCCCTGGTCCACTCAAAGTGCACCTCTTGATCCTGTGGCGACGGCGCAGTTTGCGTGAATTGCTCATACCCGGAAAGGTGGAGCCCATGCAGTTTCAACAACTGCTCTCGATACCACCTATCAAACGGGAGCTCCGAACTGATGATCTGCCCTAAAGCTTGGGCCACATTGGCGGCCTCCAACGTGGTTATAGCGGTTGATCCGAAAGCGGTTTCCACTAACGCCAAACGTTCGCGCATGATGCCCATCCGCTGGCGCGACATCGCGTACGATTGTTGTCGGGAGCCAGCTAATTCCTGGCAAAACCGCCGCCAAGCTTCAACCTTACCGGCTAAAATGGGGAGTGTTAGAACAATTCCAGGCATTGGGAGCCTTCTTTCTGAATCTATTATTGCCTTTCTTTAGAAAAACACAAGAGCAGGATTTACGCTTGTTAATTGGAGTATAAGTATAGAGAGTCTCAAAAGCGTCTCAACGCATAGTTCGCCAACAGTTCGCCAACAGTATCAGTTTTCGTGAATGATTTGGCGACACCCCCCCAAAAAAATGGGCGAGATATTGTAAATCATGAACGAACTGGGCAGAAATCGAGTCGCACCATGATTAAATTATGGGGAATGATCATCGCTTTCACGTAAAGTGCGGGAGAGCCGTATTTATGAGACCCTACATCCCCCCTGCTGAAACCGGTTTAGCTCCTGCACCAGCAAATGCACCGTGGTCGAAGGATTGTCCACAGCAGGCCGCGCCGGCTGATATTGCGCCAGCAGGCGGGCAGCGTTCTTGATCGCCGCAGCTTGCCTGGGCAGTAGCGCATCGTAAATGTCCGGGTTGTTCTTGCGATAGGGATGTTCCAGATATTCACCCAGACGATCAATATAGTCGCGCCGGGTGATGGCCGCATTCAAGTACATAAAGTGCAGCAGGTACCACAGCTCAAATGCCTCATTTGAGTAGGCAGCCCGGATGTTGTTTTGCCGGGCGATATCAAGAGCGGCATTGAAATGCGCAACAGGGAATACATCTCGGTCAAAGACGCACCACACTTGGTCGTAAGGCTCACCGCTTCTCCGAGCCGCATCGCGCTGTCTGATCGCCTCCTGCACCAGGCGAACGGTGTTGAACCCCAGGCCCTGGACATCCACCACCAGCTTGGGCACACGGAAATGGACGAAGTAGCCGGGTTCGGTTTTCTCGCCTTCACAGACAATCAGAAAGCGCTGGCGCACCTGGCGCTGGTTGACCGTCCGCTGCATATAATTGCGCTGCCTGGCTTTCAGGTGGGCGCGCTGGCTCACGGTGCATCATCTTCAAGCACAACGCGCTTCAAGTCGCCCAGGAAGGGGATGGCGCCGTACTTGCCCTGGATATAATCGCTCTCAAAGGAGGCGTCATTGCGGACTTTGAAATCGGAGAGGGCATACAGGTGGGTGGCGCCCAGTGCGTCCTTCTCGGTAAACCAGACCTGATCACGGCGGAAGCGCTTGTTCGAAAGCAGGTTGGTATCGTGGGTGGTGAACACCAGTTGGGCGTGGCGCGGATTGGTCTCGTGCGAGTGGAACAGGCGGATCATCTGGGCGGTGATCAGGGGATGCAGGCGCGCCTCCAGTTCATCTACAAACAGCACCCGCCCCATCGAGAGCGTGTCCAGCAGTGGGCCGGCCAGGAAGAACAGCTTTTGCGTGCCGTGTGACTCCTGATTCTGCAAATCGAAGATCTCCACACCCGCCGGCTGACCGGACGCGTCGAATCGTTTATGGGCAGTCCGGATGGCATAAAAGTCCTGGGGGGTATTGAGCAGCAGGTCTTGAATTTCGCGCGGTAATTCCGGCGGCAGCAAGACCTGGGAACGCTGCAGCTTCTCGCTGGTGATATCGTCAATCCCGACATCCAGCGAGCGCACCAGGTCAATGATCTGCTGGCGGTGGGCCTGGTTTTGGAAGCGGTCGAGGGTAAAGCCCAGATAGGCTGTGTCGTCCAACCCGGAAACTGTGCGCAGGTTGCGGAACCAGGTCATCACCTGGTTGGCGATTTCGCCGTTGAACTGGGCGCAGACCGAGAGAAACAGCGCGTTGGGGCGTGTCTTGGGCTCCAGGCGGTAGCCCTCTTTGAAAGAGCGGCCCAGGTGGATGCCCTGCTCGTCGCGCGTGAACAAGCGCGTCTCCTTGCGTGTGCCGGCAACAAACAACCACTCGGTCACCACTTGCTGGCGAGTGACCTCAAAGCCGTAGCGATATTTCTGACCGCCGGCCAGGAACACAACCTGGAAAAAGGATGGTTTGCCAACCGTATCCGAACTCAATCGAAAGTGCTCCACCGGCACCGGCTCGGCCGCCTGTGACTCGCGTGAAGAATTGATGACGAAGGTGCGCATGAAAGCCAGGGCGCTGACCAGGTTGCTCTTGCCGCTGGCATTGGCGCCATACACCGCAGCGGTCGTCAGCAGCTTCAACTGCTCGTCTGCATCGAAGGTGTTATCGTGGTCAATCTGGGGATCACGCGCATTGATCCGGGTGGCGAGCATACTCAGCGTCACCGGGTCTTTGAAGGACCGGAAGTTGCCGGCGCTAAACTCAATCAGCATGATATTCTCCGCTTTATAATCGTGTTTTGCGAGATATTTTCTCGAAATATTGCTTTATCTGGTATTATTTTAGCACGATTAGAACAGCGGGTCAATCAGAAATAAACCCACCCCGCTAGCCATTCGGCAGGCCGCACCAGGCGACTCTTCACGGGGTGTCAAAAGCGGGAGGGCTTTCTGTGGGTTCAATATACCACGGGCGATTGAGTTATTCCAGTTGCTAATCGCTGACAGTTGGGATGGGTTGTGCTCTCCATTTTCAACGCCCTATATTCTGTCATACAACATGAAATCCAACATCAGAAAGTCATCGCAGTACTGTGCCATGTTCAAGGTTTTCATCAGGTCCAGAGCGCGATCGCTGAAACCTTTTTGGGCAAGCACCAGCCACTTTGACTGAGCCCCGGGCATCAGCCTGCCTAATTTTTTCTCAACGCGCTCATAGCGTTCCAGTAAGGTTTCTGCTTCTAATGCGGTATCACAGCAAAAACAAGCGCTGAGCAAAACTCCTTTGTTACGAAAGTCCAACACCAAAACGGTTACATCATCATCAATCCACCATTTGTCTCCCCACGGGTTGCGAGGGTCTATAAACTCTTTTCTGGTATTGTTTATCGTTTTCCAGGCAACGAGCATATCTGGAAGAAACGTTCGCCATGCGAATGCGACCAGGTCTGACCGCAGCACACGCTGTGGAGCAGACTGCGGTGAGTAAATTGATGGCGCAAGAAATGTCGCCCAATAGCGCAAGAAAGGATCTGTCAACCGATAATGCGATAAAGCCGATAAATATCTTGGCCTGACCGGATAACTTAACGGTAATAGCCGTTCGATGTAGTCAAATACTTCCATCCTTTCAAGAATGGGGCGAAGTTTTGTGTATAAAGAGCCGCTTTTGCCCGCCAGTTCTCTGCGAGTATGCGTTTGGCGGGAGAGAGCAAATAAAACTTTACGATAAGCTTTTTCAGGGCCAAGCAGAGCCAATAATCTCTCCCCTTCGGCCTTGAAATAGTCGCTTTGCAACCGATAATGCAAATTCCAATCCAGTGACTGCTTCGGATCCAATTGATCCCAATACGCCGGTACGCCGCCCAAGATAGCATAGGTCAGAATTAAGTCGGGTAATCTCCAGCTGAAGAGCGTGTCCAAAGAAGAAAATTTATATGGCCGAATTTTGAAGACGTGTGTAAATCGGCCATAGAGTGGTTCGGAATAGGTCATCATCTTCCACATCGCCTGCATATCTGATCCAATCAGAATGAGCGCCAGGCCTGTATGCTGCAAAGTCAAGTCCCAGGCGATCTGCAGCCCAGATGCAATCACCGGATCCGCTTCCAGCAAGAGATGAAAATCATCCAAAATGAGCGCCAGCGGCGTCTCCCCAGCCAATGTATCCATCCATGCAAAGATATCTTGCCATTCAGAGCCCCGCGGTGGTTTTGCAGAGGGTTTGACCTGTTGAATAAGGGTTTGAATTAACTCCTGGCGGAGAATCTCTGGCTTATCTTTACGGGCCTGCCAATACACAAATGGTCGGCCGCACTCTTTAATTGCGCCGAGGGTCATCGTAGTCTTACCGATTTTTGATCGCCCATAAATATTGATGAAGACGGGCCGGCTTTTGGGTACCAGCGCATCAAGCAAATAAGGATAGTCTGGCAGAATAGGCATGGGATACAACATCCTTCCAAAACAAGACAGTGAGCAGCTTATACCATTTTATCTTCATTGCTGCCGTCGTCAGCAGCAGGCGGCTGTTCGGTTCCTGTGCTGATACGCTGCAGGGCGGCGGCAAAGGCTTCAATGAATTCGTCAAGAATCGATGGAAATTTCGGGTCCATAATATACCTCCTCTCAAAATATGATTGTGCATTTGGCTGTAGAAATTCACCCTGCAGTCTTCTGGATTGCCTAACGTTTGTGAATGACATAAACACCTTTCCCAAAAAGAATAAAGTTGGTTGTGCAATATTTTCAGATAACCGCGTAATCCAAACCGTAATCAAAACCGTAATCAGAAATTTTCAGCCCTATTCTGCATAAAGGGCGTAACCCAGACCGTCACCCAAACCGTAACCCAATAGGTTGAACATATTTTCCACGATGGGCGTCAAGCAGACCGTCAAGGAAACCGTAAGGGAAACCGTCAAAAAACATTAGAAAAAGATTAGAGAATTAAATTTGCTCGGTTATCTGAATTTTGGGCGAATTATCCAGAAGAGGCGTCGCGCCAAGCGTGGCAGAACCCGTGGCAAACGATTAGAAAAAGATTAAAAAAAAGAGCCAGTGCGTGACTGGCTCTTTTTTGTGTCGCTGTGAGAAATATCTCAGCAACGAATTCGGATTAACTTTTCAAGGGCTGGGAAAGTGTTATTATGTCCGTACTATTACAATGTTTTTGATAAGCCATAAATAAAAACGGGGTTATTTCCCGGTGCTTTGATCACTCAAATTGTCCGGCGATTTGGAGTTTTCATCGTCTTCGTTACTCATAACAGCCTCCAAAATCAGTTGTAGCAATCCCGATACAGCTCGTTGTTGTTTTTTGCTCAGTTTCTGGAATGCATCCGGCTTGATCTCACCTGTACTAATGGCTTTTTCCCAATCGATATTTATAGGGGGTGATTGTAATCGATTTGTTTCTTGGAGCGTTTTGTAAAAAATCCACAAAAACATTTGATCACGCTGCTCATCATCCATTTTCGCCCACTGATCAAGGGCTTGCCGAAAATAAGCATCTTTGCGGTACCACTCCTTGACCCTGTTGGCTCTTAAATCATCCTCATCAAGATCCAGCAAGCCAGCGGCTTGATAAATATCAACTCTGGGCAGCATCAAGTAATCCGCCAAAGAGTTGAGAAATTCGACGCTTCGTTTCTTCCTCCCATTCATTAGATCAGAAAAATAAGCCGGCTTCATTCCCAGTGCTTCTCCAATCTTGGCGAAGGTTATGCCGCGCTTTTTTGCCTGTTCACGGACAAGCTCTTTCAATGTATCTTTGGGAGAAATATCTTCGTTAACCATTGAATTCCTACTCTTGACTCCCATCATATAACGCTCTATAATATACGCCGTAAGGCGTATAAAAAATTATCCTTGTAGCGTATTCTACCGCGTTTGATTGATCAGGAAGTTTATTTGCTCTACTCAATTGCATCAGAGAATAATCACTATGACCGACAACTCCACCCCCATCCAACGCCGCGGACGACTGAACCGCGCCCAGTCCATCAACCTGCGCAAGCTGTACAACATGCTCTATACGCCGGCGGAACTGGCGGACACGCTTGGCGTCACGCGCCGGCAGTTTTATCGGGTGTATGTGCCCCTGGGCTGCCCGCACACTCGGGATGACACCGGTCACCTGTGGATCAATGGAGCGGAGTTTGCGGCCTGGTACCGGCAGGTGTACGCCAAAAAGCGCCTGGAAGCCGGCGAAACTTTCTGCCTGACCTGCAAGCGCGCAGTACCGTTGTCTGATCCGCAAAGTATTGAGAAGGGGGGGATGGTTTTTCTTCAATCAATCTGCCCGAATTGCGGGCGAACGCTCGCCCGTTTTGTTGAAAATCGTTGGAAGAACAGCCACTTGAAAGCACATCAGGAGGGTGCCTCGCTATGATTTTACGTGCCAATAAGAAAATTCTGGATGATTACCTGCTCGACTTGAAAGACCAACTGAATGATGCCTCGATTCGTTCGATTGAATCACATTTACGTACATTCCTGGATTTCTTGAGTGAAACGCCGCTGGAGCAGTGCGCCAGCGCTGCGAAAAGCTACAAGGGTTATCTGCGCAGTGGAGAGTCTCGCAGGGATGGTAAGGAAAAGCCATTCTCTCCTGAGTATATCCGCAAAAACCTGGCTTCTGTACGGGCCTTTCTGGTCTGGCTGCGGGACGAGAAAGAATATACCCAGATCAAAGAGACTTGGCTAAAACGCAACTTACGGGTAACGGCGAAAGAGAGTAATCAGGCGAAGCCCAATCCGGAGGAAGACGGCAATATGTACTTCAGTGTTGAAGATGCGTTACAAATCGCTCGCACTCCGGTAAGCACGTTATCGGAGGAGCGCATTCGCGCGGCCTGTATCTTCTTGTTGCTTTCGGGCATGCGCATTACAGCTTTCTTGACCATGCCCATTAAGGCGTTAGATTTGACCACACGTAAAATTAAGCAGTGGCCGTCCCTGGGGGTGCGAACCAAATTGAGCAAATCTGCAACCACCATACTGATTGATATTCCAGCTTATCCCGAATTAATAGCTATCGTTCAGGCTTGGGATGCCAAAGTACGTGGAACTTTACCTGATACAGGCATGTGGTTTGCCAATATTTCATCGGTTACAGGCGAATTGGATACCAACCCTGTGGTTGGGCAATATCGCAGCAGCGGTTTTCGCAGTGATCTGACCCAATTCCTTGAAAAAGTTGGCATCCCATATAAAAGCCCACACAAGTTCCGCCACGGCCATATTCGTTTCTTGCGCGACCAGGCAGAGAACGTTGCTGAAGTCGAAGCAATTGCCAATAACGCAATGCAAACTGTGGGTACAATGCTGAATTATGGCAAGATGAGCGATCAGTATAGCTGGGAGGTCATTGAAAAGCTAAGTGGTGGTAATCGTGTGAAAAAACCGAATCCTGCGCCAGCTAACGTTGTCGTTGATTCCAAACGCGCCGATGCTTTGCGTCGGATTAAGTCAATTTTGAACGAAAGTGATCTGCTCTCAGAGGATGGTGCAGCATGACCAAAAGCACGAATTTTTTAAGGTACGGGTCAAAAATGGACAACTGTGGGCCCGGCAGGGTTCGAACCTGCGACCAAACGGTTATGAGCCGCCCGCTCTAACCACTGAGCTACGGGCCCTTATGGGACGCGTCGCTATTGTATCATAAGAAATTGCCCTTTGGCTTGCCTTGACATAAGCTCCGGGCGAAAAATCCATTGACCCCCTCCCTGCTCTATGATAAACTCTCTGTACCAACGATTGAGAGGTTTTCATCTTGATGATCAAAGGCACATTCCATAAACTGATCAGCTTGAAGCACATGGAATTCTCCATGTCCTTCTCGGAGTGCGCCTGTTGATCGTGCTGTGAACTGACCCCACCGGCCACGGCGCCCTCCAGCCCGTGGCCGTTTTCTTGACATGCATCTTTGCCCGGCCGCGGATCCATTGCGACCGGCTTTTTTTATTCTGATGAACGAATCTTTGCGAGAGAATTATGAATATACCCCTTCAAGCCTATTGGGATCTGCTCTACCAGCATGTGCGTCCGCAGCGCTGGCGCTTCACCTTGCTGATGGCCCTGATGCTGGCCAATATCGGTCTGCAGGTGGTCAATCCCCAGATTATGCGCAGCTTTATCGATTCCGCCCTGGGAGGCGCGCCGCTGGCAGGGCTGGCGCTGGCCGCGGTAGCTTTTATCACCATCGCCATCGTGCAGCAAATGGTCTCGGTGATCTTAACATACCAGGGTGAAAACCTTGCCTGGTCGGCGACCAACGCCCTGCGCGCCGAGCTGGCCGAGCACTGCCTGAACCTGGACCTGGCGTTTCACAATGCGCACACGCCCGGCGAATTAATCGAGCGCATTGACGGCGATGTCAACGAGCTCGCTACTTTTTTCTCCCAATTCTTCATCACGCTGATCGGCAACCTGCTGCTCCTGGTAGGCATCCTGGCGGTGTTATTTTTTGAAGAGTGGCGCGCCGGGCTGGCGTTTACAATCTTCGCCCTGGTTTCGTTGGTCCTGCTCAACCAGGTGCGGGATATCGCCATTCCACACCAGAAAGCCCGCCGCCAGGCTGAGGCAGAGCTGTTTGGTTTCGTCGAGGAGCAGCTTTCGGGCACGGAAGATATCCGCGCCAATGGCGCCGTGGGATTCGTCCTGCGCCAGCTCGCTCTGCTCCAGGCGAAGGTCTTTCGAGCGGATTATGCCGCTCATCAAAAGGGGTGGATTATCCATAACACGATCGGCGCAGCCCTGTTGATTGGCGACCTGTTGGCCATCGTTTCGGGGTACTTCCTGTTCAAAGCAGGCGCGGTGACGCTGGGCACGGTATACCTGTTCATCCGCTATATGAACTTGCTGGAAACGCCGATCAATGCGCTCACCCGCCAGGTGGAAAGCTTCCAGACCATCGGCGCGTGTGTTGAGCGCCTGGGCGAGTTGCGGCGCATGAAGAGCAGCGTGGTAGAAGGGCAGTTGTCTGAGCTGCCTGGCCGGGTCGAGGGGCCAACGGAGAACAGCCAGGCGCTGCGCCTCGACCTGTCGAACGTGACTTTCGCCTATGCCGACGGCGACGGCAGCCCGGTGCTGCAGGATCTCAGCTTTCATCTGCAGCCCGGCGCGGTGTTGGGAGTGCTCGGGCGCACCGGTTCCGGTAAAACCACTCTCAGCCGATTACTCCTGCGCCTTTTCGACCCGCTCGCAGGCCAGGTGAACCTGAACGGTGTGGATTTGCGCCAGCTTAAACTGGACGCTTTGCGCCGCCAGGTAGCGGTCGTCACGCAAGATGTACAGCTCTTCCGGGCCACGGTTCGCCAAAACTTGACCTTTTTCGATGCGTCCATCCCTGACGAGCGCATCAAAGCTGCTATCTACGAGCTGGAACTGGGCGACTGGTTCAATGCCCTGCCCCAGGGTTTAGACACCCTGTTGGAAGAGGGCGGTGCCGGGCTTTCAGCCGGCGAGGCGCAGCTCCTGGCTTTCACGCGTGTGCTGCTGCGCAGCCCGGGCCTGGTGATACTGGACGAGGCCTCCTCGCGCCTGGATCCCTTCACCGAGCGGCGCATCGAACGCGCCATTGACCGCCTGCTCAGCGGGCGCACGGCGCTGATCATCGCTCATCGGCTGGGTACAGTGCAGCGAGCCGACGAAATATTAATCCTGGAAAAAGGCAGTGTGCTGGAGTGCGGTTCGCGCCTGGCCCTGGCAGCCGACCTGAATTCACGCTTTTACAGCCTGCTGCAAACGGGGCTGGAGGAAGTGCTGGTATGAAAACAATGGATGGGGCTCAACCCCTAAACGATGTGGGTAAAATTCCCGCCCTGCCAGCCTGGAAAGTGATCCTGAGCATGCTGCGCTTTCGCCCCGCGTACTTCCTGGTCGATCTCATCTCAGTTCTGGCGGTGCGGGTTGCGTATCAAATCATCCCAGGGTTGGCTTTACGCGCTTTCTTTGATATGCTGACCGGCCAGGGTGCCGATCAGATCGGCATCGGTTGGGTGGCGGCCATATTGGTCAGCGCTTTGCTGGCGCGCATGCTGGGCGAGTATGGCTTTCTGCGAGCCGACCCGCCGCTGTTCAGTGAAGTGGCCCTGCTGCTGCGCCGCAATCTGCTCAAGTATATCCTGCGACGGCCGGGCGCTTCGCCGCTGCCCGATTCGCCTGGAGAGGCAGTCAGCCGGTTTCGCAGCGATGTGGTCGAAATCCCGCTCTTTGTCATCTGGATTAATGATATTATGGTCGGCCTGGGTATCACCATCGCCGCCTTGCTGATGATGGCAGCGATCAGCATAAAAGTGACGCTGCTGTCTCTGGCGCCTCTGCTGGTGATCGGCGCCATTTCCATCATGGCTACCCACCGGGTGGAAGATTATGCCCGCGCCAGCCGCCGGGCTGGCGGTATCGTCACGGGCTTCATCGGCGAGCTGTTTGGCGCCGTGCTGGCAGTCAAAGTCGCCGCCGCCGAGCGAGATATCATCCGCCAGTTTCATCGCCTGAATGACGAACGCCGAGTGCTGGCTTTGCGCGAGCGGTTGTTCGACCAGATCCTCGATACGCTGTATCATAATATGTCCACCTTATCAATTGGATTCATTCTGCTGTTGGCTGGGCAAGATATACGCTCAGGGGCTTTTTCCCTGGGCGATTTCTCGCTTTTCGTTTACTTGCTCACCAGCCTGAGCGACCTTTCTTCTTTTGCCGGCATGGTTTGGGTGCGCTACCGCAAGCTCAACGTGTCGGTCGAACGCATGTACCGGTTGATGGAAGGCAGCCCGATCGGCGCTCTGGTTGAACACAGTCCTGTGGATCTGCGCAACACGCCGCCTCCAGTCGACCAGCCCATCCGGCTGCCATTTGACCGGCTGGAGACTTTAGAAGTGCGCGGGCTGTCCTTCCGCTACCCGGGCAGTGAAAACGGCATCCAGGACATCAACCTGCTTCTGCGGCGCGGCACGCTGACAGTGATCACCGGGCGGGTGGGCGCTGGAAAAACCACTCTGCTGCGCGCCTTGCTCGGCCTGCTGCCCGCTGCAGCCGGGGAAGTGCTTTGGAATGGTGAGTTGGTGGCCGCGCCCGGAGACTTTTTCATCCCGCCGCGCGCCGCCTATACCCCCCAGGCGCCGCGCCTGTTCAGCACCACCCTGCGGGAGAATATTCTGTTGGGTTTGGAAAAAAGCGACCGCGAGATCCACAAAGCCCTGCACCTGGCGGTGATGGAGCCAGACCTGCAGGCGCTGGATCACGGCCTGGATACGCTGGTCGGCCCGCACGGCGTGCGCCTTTCTGGTGGGCAGGCGCAGCGTTCGGCCGCTGCGCGCATGCTCATTCGCCAGCCAGATCTGCTGGTGTTTGATGACCTGTCTTCGGCGTTGGATGTCGAAACCGAGAAGCTGTTATGGGACCGCTTGTTCGCCGCCCAGGGAGGCGCCACCTGTCTGGTGGTCAGCCACCGCCGCCCCGTGCTGCGGCGCGCTGACCGTATCCTGGTACTCAAAGACGGCCGCATCGCCGCCGAAGGCAGGCTGGATGAATTACTCAAAACCAACGCAGAAATGCGTCAGCTCTGGTCGCAGACGCTCAACGGCCATGAAACATGAGTGGGCGCCAGTTTTGTCCTGACGCCCACAAATCGCAGAGCGGGTGACGAGATTCGAACTCGCGAATAACAGCTTGGAAGGCTGTTGCCTTACCCCTTGGCCACACCCGCAACCCACGCGCCTATTTTATCACACACTTACCCGCCTGCGCAAAGTGGATGGGAATTTGGGAATGACGCAGGGCAATGCCCTGCGTCATTCCCCCAATCCAAGGAAGGCTGGTAAAATTTGGCAGTTGTATGCAAAGAAAAGATAGAATTACGCCATTTGGCATCATACCGCCCAATCCCCTGCCATGACTGCTGCTTTGAAAATCCAGGCGTTAATTTTCGATTTCGACGGCCTGATTCTGGAGACCGAAGGGCCGATCTATCAGTCCTGGCAGCGGGTTTACCAGGCGTATGGCTTCGACCTGCCGCCAGAAATCTGGGCCAACACCATCGGCACCTGGGATGATCCCTTCGAGCCGCACCGTGACCTGGAAATGCGCCTGGGCGCTCGGCCAGATTGGCCATCGATTGAACGTCAGCGGGTGGAACATGAAACCCGCCTGGTCTTAGCTCAGCCTATCCAGGCGGGTGTGCTGGCCTATTTGCAGGGGGCCAACCGTCTGGGGTTGAAGGTTGGCCTGGCTTCCAGCTCAGAGCGCGATTGGGTCGCACCGCACCTGGAAAGACTGGGGATTCGCACGTATTTCCAATGCATCCTGACCCTGGATGATGTCCGGCGCGCCAAGCCAGATCCAGAGCTGTACCTGGCAGCAGCGGCTTGCCTGCGCGTCCAGCCGCGCCAGGCGATTGCCCTGGAAGATTCTCAGCACGGCGTGGCTGCGGCGCGCAGCGCAGGGCTTTTCACTGTAGCAGTGCCCACACAGATGACCAAGGGGCTGTCCTTTGCCCAGGCAGACATGGTAATTAACTCACTGGCTGACTTGCCGCTGGAGGTTTTGTTGGCGCGCGCCATGGGCGGTTAAACCAGAAGGCCGCCCTTTCGGGCGGTCTTCCGTCGCGCTGCGGCAAGTCTTATCGAGTGATAAGGAGGGATGCCGCAGCGCAGAGTTTGTAACTACTACTTTCCATAATGGGCATCACCTCCTGTCGATGGGATAGCGATGTGAGCTACTGCGGATGGTGTTGACCATTCCAACAGCATGGCACTAGTATTACATAAATATCGGCGAAAGTCAATATATTTTGTCTTAAAAAACTCTAAGGCATTTGCACTTAATGTAAATATCTGATAAGATAAGCGCCGCACGGAGGGTCGGGCTGTAGATTGGTGTGGGGCGGTGAATAACCGCCCCTACCTGTTGTGAACGAATGAGTGTTGCCCGCACCCGAATTGTGCAAACCAGAAGGTAGGACATGTCTGCAGTAGAAAGAACCGATTTACGTAATATCGCCATTATCGCGCATGTCGATCATGGCAAAACAACCCTGGTTGACGGCCTGCTGAAGCAGGCGCGGGTCTTCCGCGACAACCAGCAAGTAGCCGAGCGGGTTATGGATTCGAATGATCTGGAACGCGAGCGCGGCATCACCATCCTTGCCAAGAACACAGCCATCAGCCTGTGGGATTCCGCTACGCAGCAGCAGGTAAAGATTAACATTGTGGATACACCCGGGCACGCTGATTTCGGCGGTGAAGTGGAGCGCGTTATGAACATGGTGGATGGCGTGCTGCTGCTGGTGGATGCCGCCGAAGGGCCGATGCCGCAAACTCGTTTCGTATTGAAAAAAGCAATCGAGATGGGACACAAGGCCATTGTTGTGGTCAACAAAGTTGACCGCAAAGATGCCGAGCCGCAGCGTGTTTTGAACGACACATTTGACCTGTTTATCGAACTGGGAGCCAGCGATGACCAAACCGATTTCCCTGTGATCTATACCAACGCCGTCACCGCCCAGGCTGGCCTGACGCCCGAACTGGGCCCCGATTTGCAGCCGCTTTTCCAGGCCATTCTGCGCCATATCCCCGCGCCGCGCGTCTGGCTGGAGGCGCCTCTGCAAATGTTGGTCACTTCCCTGGGGTATGACGATTACCGCGGTGTCACTGCGGTCGGGCGTATCTTTGCCGGCCGCATCAATGCGGGCCAGGCGCTGGCGCGCCTCACCGTGGACGGACAGGTGCTGCCCGAAAGAGCCCGCTATCTGTATGTGCACCAGGGATTAGATCGTGTTGAAGTGGATCATGCCGAGGCCGGGGAGATCATTGCCCTGGCAGGCCTGGAGGGCATTTCAATTGGCGAGACACTGGCCGATCCCGAAAACCCGGTCTCACTGCCGCCTATCCGAGTCGAAGAACCCACAGTGCGCATGACCTTTGGCGTCAACACTTCGCCATTTTCAGGCAGGGAAGGCAAGTGGAGCACCTCGCGTAAGCTGCGTGAGCGCCTGTTCGACGAGCTGCGCACCAACATTTCCCTACGCGTGGCCGAAACCGAAACTGCCGATACATTCCTGATTTCCGGGCGCGGCGAGCTGCACCTGGCGATTTTGATCGAAACGATGCGCCGTGAGGGGTATGAGTTCCAGGTTTCCCGGCCCGAAGTGATCATGCGCGAAGGCGCCAATGGCGAGATCCTCGAACCTTTCGAAGAGCTGCATATTGAAACCAGCCCCGAGACAGTTGGCGTGGTGGTCGAAATGCTCGGCAGCCGGCGCGGCCAGATGATGAATATGGTTGACTCAGGTGATGGCACTGTCCACCTAGCTTATATCGTTCCCACGCGCGGCCTGCTCGGTTTTCGTTACCAATTTCTCACTGCCACGCGTGGCATGGGGATTATGAATACCCTGTTTCACGGCTACCTGCCAATGGCTGGCGCCATCCAAAGTCGCGAGCGCGGCTCAATCGTCTCCTGGGAAAACGGCGTGGCCTCGACATATGGCTTGAAGAATGCTGAGGAGCGCGGCATACTATTTATCGGGCCATCGGTCGATGTCTATGAAGGCATGGTGATCGGCGAACACGCCAAGCCAACCGACATTTCCGTGAATGTATGCAAAACCAAGCACCTGACCAATATCCGCTCGGCGCGCGCGGATGCCACGGTGCGCCTCACCCCTCCTCGCCAGATGAGCCTGGACGAATCCATCGAATACCTGGCTGAAGATGAGCTTTTGGAAGTGACTCCACTCAGCTACCGCATTCGCAAACGCATTTTAGAGACAGAAGAGCGCGGTAAACAAACCAAAAAAGCCAAAGAAGCTTTGGAATAACTCAAATCGCGTTCGTACTTACGGATATGCAAACCGGACTGACTGTTCTAAAACGGCAGTCCGGTTTATGATTCAAGGTAGAATCTGTAGCACTGAAATAATAAAAATGGAAAAACATGCGCTCCACCCCAGTTTGTTTGACCGCCTGCCGGATCCGATTATCCTGCTCAACCCAGATCGGTTAATCGTCACCCTCAACCAATCGGCGGTGGAATTATTGGAGACGCCTGCCAGCCGCGCGGCAGGTCACAGGATTGAAGAATTTATACCCGGGTTGAGCCAGCTTACCGATGATTCGATCCGCGGCGGACAGGCGCGCCTGGTGATTGATTGGATCACTTCGGATCAACAGCGGCGCTACGAGGTGGTGGTGAGCGCCTGGAATAACCACCAAGATGAATTGGCTGGCTATTTATACACATTTCACGATCTGACCTTTCTGGAGAAGAACGCCCTGGTGCTTTACCAGCAGCAGCAAGAAATCACAAGTCAGCGTATTCGCCAGCTAAACCAGACCCTGGCCCGCCTGGAAACAGAATACAACTTGTTTGCCATGGTGATGGATACGATCAATGTACTGGTTGCAATGTTGGACTCTGACGGAAAAATCGAACGGTACAACCGGGCTTTCGAAGTGGGCATATCGGCTGAAAGGAAAAAACTGCAGGGTGAGATCATTTGGAACCTGCTCTATTTCGACGTGAACGACCGGCCCATGTCCGAAACAATCCACACGCTGCGAGAATTTCTGGAAGTGAATTCCAAAGAAACGTTTCTGATCGATGAAGATGGAATACGCCGCATTATCGTTTGGTCAAGCCAGGTTTACACCGGCGAAGACCAGGCCATTGAGCGTGTGATTGTGACCGGGATTGACATCACTGCGCAAAAGAAAATGGAGGATCTGCTCGCCCGCGAACAGCTTCTCCTGCGCAGCCTAATTAACTCCATTCCAGATTTAATCTTTTACAAAGACACACTAGGGCGTTACATTGGCTGCAACCTGGCGTTCGAAAAATTTAGCCAGCACAGCGGCGGGCGTTCGATCGTTGGTCATACCGATTACGATTTTTACCCCGCAGAAGTGGCAGAAAAATTCCAAATTACAGATAACCAGGTGATGACCAATCGCGAGCCTGTGATCTACGAAAACCAGATCCTGCGCCCCAACGGCAAGACAATCACGCTGGAAACACGCAAAAGCCCTTACTATGGACCTCACCAGGAAATCCTGGGGGTGATTGGCATCGGGCGTGATATCACCCAGCACAAAATGGATGAGGAAGCACTGCGCCAGGCCAATGCTGAAATTGCTCAATTAATTGCCTCGCTTTCCTCAATCTTGATCGTGGTCACCATCGATCAGATTATCCAACATTGGAACCCGTCAGCCCAAAGAATCCTCGGCATCTCCTCTGATCATGCAGTTGGTAAACACCTGTCAGACCTTCCGATCAACTGGGACAGGGCAGCCATCGATCGTTTTATTGAAAAATGCAAAAAAGAGCGCAGCCCTCAATATCTGGACCCGATGCGCTTCGCCCGCACCAATGGATCAGAAGGTTACCTGGGGATCAACATCAGTCCAATTTATGATCAGGAAAATTCAATTGCCGGTTTCATCCTGCTCGGATCAGATATCACCGAACGGAAAGCGTTGGAAAATCAAGTCGCCCAGGGGCAGAAACTCAAGTCGATCGGCCAGCTTGCGGCAGGCATTGCTCATGAGATCAACACACCCATCCAATATATTGGTGATAACGCACATTTCCTGCAGACCAGTTTTCAAGATCTGATGGTTGTTTTCAATATGTACACCCAGCTCGGAGAGGCGGTTAAACTTGGGCGCCCCACGACTGTCCAGGTAAATGAAATTGAAACCGCAATCAAAAAAATTGATCTGCCGTTCCTTATTTCAGAAATTCCACTCGCCATCGAACAGTCTTTGGATGGTATTCAGCGCGTCAGCGAGATCGTGCGTTCGATGAAAGAATTTTCGCATCCTGGTGTGACTCATAAGACGGCTTTTAATATCAATAAGGGTTTGCAAAGCACCATCACTGTAGCGCGCAACGAATGGAAATACGTAGCAGATGTGGAAACAGACCTGTCCCCCAACATGCCCAGCGTTTACTGTCTACCGGGTGAGATTAACCAAGTTTTTCTCAATATCATTATCAATGCCGCACATGCCATTGGTGAAAAAATTCAGAAAAGCGGTGGGCAGAAAGGGAATATTACCATCACCACACGCAGTGAAAACGATTGGGTAGAGATCCGGATTAAAGACAATGGTCCAGGCATACCAGAACATGTGCGACAGCACATTTTCGAGCCGTTTTTCACTACAAAAGAGGTTGGCAAGGGGACTGGCCAGGGCCTGGCAATTGCTTATAATGTGGTTGAGGTAAAACATGGTGGAAAACTGAGTTTCGAATCCCGGATCGGGGAAGGTACCACCTTCATCATCCGCCTGCCAGTCAATCAGGCTAATTCACCCAATCCTGAGTGATGCTTGCTGAGTAAAAAGGAAAGAAAATGACCGAAAAAATTTTGTTTGTTGATGATGAGCCAAATATTCTTTCTGGCCTGCGCCGCCAGCTGCGCGGCGCCTTTGAAATCGATACGGCCAACAATGGCCAAGAAGCGCTCGACCTGATTGCCCGCAGTGAGCCGTTTGCTGTGATTGTTAGCGATTTCCGCATGCCGGAAATGGACGGCATCCAATTTCTTTCCAACGCTAGAGCAGTCTCACCAGACAGCGTCCGCATCCTGCTCACTGGCCACGCCGATTTAGGGAACGCCATCGACGCAGTAAACAATGGTGCAATTTTTCGCTTCCTGACTAAGCCTTGCCCGCCCGCCGTGCTCATTGAAGCCCTCCAGGCGGGTTTCGAACAATACCGCCTGGTGATTGCTGAGCGAGAGCTGCTCGAAAAAACCCTCAGTAAAACCGTGAACCTGCTGACCGATATCCTTTCCCTGGCCAATCCCACCGCCTTCGGCCGGGCTGTTCGTGCCCGCCGCATCGTTGGCGAACTGGTTGCCAATTTGAAGCTGCCCAATAGCTGGCAGTTCACCCTGGCAGCCATGCTTTCCCAAGTTGGGTGCGTGGCGCTGCCCGCCAGCCTGTTGGAAAAGTTCGCTGGTAACTTGCCTCATTCAAGAGAAGAAGAAAACCTGTTCACTTCGCATCCGATGATTGCCTACAAATTACTTGTAAGCATCCCGCGCCTGGATCAAATTGCGGAAATGGTCAAGGACCAAAACCGGCTATACAGTGCTTTCGCCGGCGCACCTGCGGGCAAGCGCCAGGTGATCGAACGGGGTGCGCAGTTGCTCAAAGTAGCTCTAGATTATGACCAGGCGGTGCAAAACGGCTGCTCGCACGCCGACGCGGTCATGGAAATGCAATCCAAAACCGATGTATATAACCCCGAAATGTTAACAGCATTGAGTTTGAAGAAAATCACACCCGAAGCCTGGACAATGAGGGTTATCAATGTAAGCGCCTTAGAACAAGGAATGGTATTGAATGATGATGTCCATACCTTGGATGGTAAACTGCTGTTCTCGAAAGGGATGGAAATAACCCCTGCCCTCTTAGAGCATTTGGTGTTGATGTCTCAAACGACCGGGGTTGTCGAACCCTTGCGTGTTCTGGTGCGCAGCGCCAACCCGGAGCATTGATCAAACAAGTTTAAACGACGCTCCGGCCTGGTAAACCGCCGGCTTACCTTGGTAATAGAGCGTTGCAGTTCCCTGTCCGGTCACATGCCATAAGTCTTCACCTGGCGGGTTGATAATCCCTGTCCGTTCGTCCAGGCCGACCAAAACATCCCCTGGCAACAATTCGGAAAGCCTGGTGGCCCACGTTTTCCCAAACGTGTTGTGGTGCGGTAAAACGCAAGCCCGCGGCAGGAGGCCCAAACCAGCATACACCTTGCTCGAGCCAGGGTCAAAATAATGCTGCGCCAGGACCATTGCTCCGGCGCTGGAACCGACCAAAACCGCCCCATCTGCGTGTGCCTCCAGGGCGGCCTGCCAGGCCAGGCTGCCAATCAGAGTCTGCGCCAGGTAGTGAGTGAAGCCACCCAATAAGTAAATCAAACGGGCTGCGCGCAGCATTTCTACGACGTGCTCCTCATTCGCGCTCGTTTGGTCGATCAATGGAGCCACCTGCACCTTCCGAGCTCCCAGGGCTTCAAACCATTGCCTGCCGTTGTGGCCAGCGCGCTCATGATTACGGTCAGGCGCTGCCGCAGTGGGGATGATCACCACAGGAATGTCATACCCGCCAGCCAGAGTCAGCGCTTCGCGATCGGGCAAAGCCATCAACCCACCAAATTCTGCGCCGCCTTCTAATACCAATCCTGTCATCGGATAAAACAATCCTTTTCTTTTAGACCAAAACGACGCAGCGGGCTCAAATGTTAAGAGCTAAGGAGCGCTGCCCAGCTCAACTACAAATGTATCATAATAGGTGCCGGCACCAAAACCATCAACCATAATATGGTCACCTGGCTGAAGCAGGGGCAATTCACGCAGGAAAGCAATCATATTGGAGGCCGCAGACACATTGCCGAATTCGCTTAAGAGCCAGGGCATATTCAGTACAATGCCTTCTTTGAGCAAATTCTTCTCTTTGAGCTTGTTGATTTTGTAATTGGCATGGTGGACGATGGCGACAGCAATCGTCTTGCCCGAGCGGCCCATCTCCATGAGGCGTTCCTGGTAGGCAGTATAAACATCTTTGACAACTTGTACGCCGCTGCGCACAAACAGTTTCACCATTCCCATTGGGCCTGCCATTTTGATATTTGATCCATCGGCAGGCTCATGCTGTAAGCCGGCAATTAAGACGCTGTGTTCGCCAGTTACGTTGACATCAACGAGAGATGCGGATGAGCGCGGGGAATGAGGGTATAACATGCGTGCCTGCAAAACACCTTCCTCGTCAAATACCTCGTGCGCCTTGCCGGCGATAAAGCGCATGGCCTGGCCGGGGATCAGGCCAATTACCCCCACGGCGTTGCCAAACAACTGCAAGGCATTGCTGTCTTTGGATGGTTCGATGAACCGACTCAATCCCTCCATCCCGCCGACGAGGATTTTTTTGCCACGCAAAGATTCCGCCAGGTTAAAAGGCAAGTGTTTATTTTCATCCAGGTTGGGGTTCAACGCCAGGTGCAAACTGGAAACAGAACTATCACACGCTTTATGCACGGTTACTTTTAAAGCATCCTCCGGAATACCTGCCTGCCGGGCGATTGATTCGGTAAAATCCTGGCTCAGCGGAGCGCTGACGCCCAATAAAACTGCCTGCACTTCCTCGGGAATCCAGCCGCAAGCCTGGACAGCCGCCCGCAGGAAGCGCGCCCCGATTTCAGTCTCCAGTTTACGATTTTCTTCCGACGTTAATCCATTCACATGGTGCCGGTTGACAAAACCCAATTCGGCCAGGTTTAATTTTTCATCCTCCGGAAGCAGCCCACCAAGCCGTTTTTCTACCAATGCCGGCAGAGTCTCATTGCTGTAACTTTCGCCCCAGGTGCCATATACTCCCGCGATGCCGATGGACTTATTAACTACAGCTTCCATCCCTAAGGGGATGCCGCCGACTGTATCCTTCTGCACCGTGGGCCGCTCGAAGAATGACTTCTCCTGGCTTGTTTTTATCTCTGTATCGACCATCTTACGATCCTTTCATGTAGCATATAAAATCATAACTTTAAAGAGAACACCTGTAAAGAGATTTGAGATACGGCTTTTTGGACTTAAGCCGCCATTGCTTTAAAAACCCAATGACCTAAAAACAAACATAGCTTGATATAATGATTTTCAGTTAAGTCCTGAAAGGTTATTATGCCACAATTGATTGAGAGCGTCGCCAATTGTGCGCATGTGAATATGCTGGTGAATGAGGAGAGCCTCGCGAGAATGTTTGGCGCCAATGATATTCGGGAAATTCTGCAATATCTGATTAAGACAGAGCGGTTGGTGCGTTTGTTAAATAATTACAAGGGCATCCCAATTAGCTACGACGCCAGGTTTGTGGAAGAAATTCCAGAAGGATTCATTATTCAGGTGAACAAATACCAGAACGTTTGCATGGAAAATGACCGCTTCACCTTTATTCAAAGCGACCAGCTTCCCGCCATTATTCGCGCAAAAGTTTTATCCGTGGATATCGTGCAAGAAATGGCTTTGCTCAGTGAATTTTCCGTCGCGCCTGAGAATATTGGCGCACGTGAAGCGGTGCGCGTCCAGCCGAAGGATCCAATAACGATTGTGTTAGCCAGCGAGCGTCGCAAGCTTACCGGTTCCCTTGTCGATATTTCTGTTTCTGGAATGGGGATAACGATTGTGACTGCTTTTCCATTTAACCCTGACCTGGTCAAGAAAGCGCCAGTGACTGTGGAATTTAAGCTGCCCATCAATCAGAGCAGCATTAAAATCCAAGGCACATTGGTGAATATTATGGCCAGAAAATCGGGAAATTACAGGCTAGGCGTGATGCTGAACACAGACACCAACACCAAGCAAATGATAGCCCGCTTTATTGCAGCCCGGCAGGCCGAAATCTTACGAGAGATGCGGGCCTACCACGATGTCCTGTATAAAATCCAAACAGAGCACAAGGCAGACGCTACTTAGTCTCCGGCTCACTGACGTGCAGTTGGCGCTGCTGCACTCGATAAACATACGCCAAGACCTCAGCAACAACCGAATACAGCTCAGGAGGGATGAGTGTGTCCACTTCTAACACAGCTAAGGCAGCCACCAACAGGGGATCTTCTTTGATCAGAATACCATTCTGGCGAGCCAGAGCGATAATCTTCTCTGCCACCGCCCCTTGACCAGAGGCTAAGACGCGCGGGGCAGAGTCTTTTTCCGCGTCATATCCCAGCGCCACAGCATTTTGGCGCTGCCCAGTCTCATAACCAGCTTTGGCTCGGATTCTGCGGTAGTACATCGTTAGGTTTCCACAAAAACTTCATTGAAGGAACTCCACAAGGTCTGCGGCTGCTGGCTCACATCTTGGTCAGATGGTTTTATCCGGCAAGCAGACGACTGGATGGTATATCCCAACTGCTCCAAACCGCTTGTCAGCGCAGGCAGTTCCTCTTCTGCTGCAGCGCGCAAGTCATCATTGGTTGCAAGCACATAGGCTCCCACCCGCTGATTAACCACCGATAAATCAACTTGTAAGAAAGAGCCGGGAGCGATTTCTACGCCGATCACCAGGCGCGTGTTCGCTGGATCGAGCGCCTGCTTTTCAGGATCAGTAGGATAGGCAATGCGGATGCGGGCAGGAGTGAAGGCAGCTTGAGATGAGTTCGCGCTGCCAGGCAAGCTCAGCGGCAGTTCGAGGTTCAACCAGCGGCCCTTATCAGGCTCGCGCTCCGGCGGAGTGTTCAAAAATTGGTTGGCCCGCAGACCATCGAGAAAACGATCCAGGTCTCCGACCGAGGCATCCTCATGCTGTTCAACAAGCTGCTGACGCAGCGCCACCAAAGTCAGCAACGATGATTGGCCTGGGGTTGGCGTGTCGAGATTTGCCTGGGCCAATTTATTAAAAGATGATTCGAGCGAATGCCCCAAGATGTGCAGAGCGCGCTGCAAGCCTTGCTTCAGCGCCTCAGGATCTCCCATTTGGATAAAAGTCCCCTGCAAAATAGTCAGGGCATCTTGCAGCAAGGCTGCCGATTCGGGCGTTTGTTTGCGGCGCAGCATAGCCTGGATCTGCACCGTCAACTGCGCGATCAAAGATGTGATCGAAGCAGGCTGCTGCATCACCAGCTCAAGCGCAGCCGGTGTAAGCGGCAAACCGGCAGATTTGATCGCCACAGCGTATTGGGCATGCTGTTGGCCCCAACCTTGAATTTCGGCCAGAAAATCTTGCAGCTCGGCGACGCGCTCCAAGGTGACAGGCAGGCCCTGGTTTAGCAAAGCACGCGCAATATTCAAAGTCCATTCATTGACAGGGATTCCAGAAACCTGCAGCAAATTGGGGATCAACTCAGGAACTGGCCGGATAGGCGCCTGAGGGGCAGCCTGCGGCATGAGCTGCAGGGTAACGACCGGGCCGGAGAGATCTCGCACGATAAAATTTGCCAGGCGGTGCTCTTCGAGCATGGCGGCTTGTTCGTTCGCTGTCAAGCGTGCCACCACCCTCACGCCTTCGATAACCAACGCCACCCGGTCGCCTGAAACCTGCAAGACTTCAGCCGCGATGCGCTGGTTCAAACGCAAGGCCAGGTTGGCGTCGTCAGAGCGTTGGATTGGAGGAAGAGGAGAGGGGCCGGAAATCGTCATACTTGCACCGGTTTGCGGCGGCAGCCCTGACAGAAGGCCAGGCGCTGCCGCCTTCTAACATTAAGATTACCGTTTCAGATTCACCAATTCCTGCAGCATCTCATCCGAGGTGGTGATAATGCGCGAGGATGCCTGGAAACCACGTTGGGCCAGGATCATATTGGTAAATTCCTGCGCCATATCCACGTTGGACCCTTCAAGGGTGGAAGGGGCAATGGCTCCTCGCCCGTTTGTATTGGCTTCACCAACGTTGGGTTCACCCGAGTTGATGCCCGCCAGCCACATATTTTCCCCGTTGTGGATCAGGCCCATTGGGTTGACAAAACGCGCCGTGGCCACCTGGCCGATCAACTGCTGCATCCCGTTTGAATACAGGCCGTATATCTTGCCATCGCCAGCGGAAATCTGGAATGAGGACAGGCCGCCCGCAGCCAGGCCATCCTGGTCGGACATATTCACGTTGGAAGCGGAAGAAAGCTGGGTCAACTTGGAGAAATCCACATTGATCGTCTGGGTAGCGGCGCCGTTTGCTCCGGGCAGGGTGATGACGCCAGCAGCATTGATATATTGGCCGCTGGAATTAAATGTGATCGGCGTCGTTGTATCGCCGGTGCGCGAAGCGCCATCCCCGGATACAGACCAGTCCCAGGTGTTATCGGCTTTCTTTGTGAAATTGAGCGACAGGTTGTGGTACACACCCAGCGAGTCATACACGCCCAGTGTGGCGGTGTAGGTGCCGTTGGCGGCGGTTGTGGAGTCAAGGTTGCCAGACAAAATAGTATTGGCTGTTGAGCGCGCCAGGGTGGTATCCAAAGGCAGGCGGATATTGCCAGGGGGTACGTTGGTTGCCAATCCAGTGATCAAGCCGTTTTGCGTTGCCTGCCAGCCCTGGAGTTTCATACCGGAGCTCGCATGCACCAGGTAACCATCCGAATCCATAGCAAGCATACCATCGCGGGAATAAAAAGTTTTGCCATTATTGGAGTAGATAAAAAAGCCATCCCCCACGATTGCCAGGTCCGAATTGCGTCCCGTGCTCTGCAAAGAGCCCTGTGTAAACAGAGGTGAGATATTGCCCAGGCGCACGCCCAGGCCAATCTGTGTGGGGTTCGTTCCGCCCTGGGTAGTCGAAGGCGAAGTGCCGACGCTGATTAATTGGGTAAATTGATCCTGAAACGAGAAGCGGCTGGCTTTAAAGCCGGTCGTGTTGGCGTTAGACAGGTTGTTGGCAATCACATCCATGAAATTCTGGTTGAGATTGAGTGAGCTGATAGCGGTTAACATTGAGCGTAACATTTTTGTCTCCTATTGATTGGGGACAGGCTTCCTCCAGGAGGGCCGGCCTGTTGAATGAAAATTGTGGTTTATGCTTCACTATTTTGAGCGGGGTCAGCAAAGACCACGCTGTCGATTTGGGTAAATACACCTTCGCCCCGCTGGCGGGCATCCAGAGCTGTTACGACCAGGCGCTGTTTGACGTTTACGATAAAAGCCATGTCATCCATCAGTACCAAAGATTCGCGCCCGCCGCGTTTTTCGGCTTTTTCCACTGCGCCTGCCAGGCGAGCAATACCGTCATCTGACAGAGCGATATCGCGTGTCTGCAGCCGTTTTTGAGCATGATTCGAAAACTTCAAATCTTGAGCGCGTGCCAGTGTCTCCGCAAAGGAAACACCATTGACATTTGCCTGGCGAGCGGTAGAAGTGGAGCCGCTGCTGACCGCTGGTTGGGCGGGTATGAGAGGGTTGAACTTAATTGGATCGGCCATCAGGCTTCCTTCACTGCAGGCGCAGCCGGCTGAGCTTCCACAAGCTGGACCAGGTAGCTCAAAGTCTGGTTCATTTTTTGCAGTTCCTGGAGCGAATTTAACTGCGTCATCTGTCCCATAAATTCGGTGTTATTCATGGGTTCCAGCGGATTCTGATTGCGCAGTTGGGCCAATAGAAGCTGCATAAACTGGTCGCCCAATCCTGAGGCATTGGTCGAAGTCGCCGCGCTCGTGGCCGTGGCTGCCGCTGCACTGGCCTGAGTTGCTGAAGTAATGTTCACGTTTATTTCTCCTTTCAAACAAGATAATCGACATTGGCATTCGGATCATGCTTCCACATGTCCGCGCTTTCTTCTGGGGTCTGATCAGCAGACAGAGCGCCGTGCTGAGGCACATGAGGCTGTGAATTCGCGGCCTGTCGTTGGTTGGTGGCGTACTGCCCGCCAGCATCGCCCGTGTTCACAGATAAACCAGCCAGGTTCACTCCCGCATCCGCCAATGTGGTGCGCAGTTCTGCCAGGTGCTGGCTGAGCATAGAGCCGGTAACCGGCGCATCGGTTGAAAGCGTGACTTGCAGGCCATCTTTTCCAATGGTCATGCGCAAATCGATCTTGCCCAGGTTCTCCGGGAACAACTGGAGCCGCAGGGTGTTTTGACCAATGCGCGCCAGACTGGCAATGCCATCGCTGACCTGCTGCAGAACATGGATCTGGTGAGCCTCCGCCAGGCGGGCCGGCTCGGTTGTGGCTGCTGCGCCGGCTGTGCCTGCGGCAGAGCCGGACAGGTTCGAATAAACTTGCGCGCCGTGCATTTCTTTGTCGGTGATGGCCTCTTTGGCCGGTTCCACTTTGAACTTGATTGGCGCGTCGAGCTTCACCTGTACGGGCGCTTCGCTTTGGGTCGGCTTGGCAGAACCTTCAGGCAGCGGTAGCTGCTCGTTTTCTGGCTGCGACTGCCCACCAGCTTTTTCTTCGGTGGATTTATTGCCATTCAACTCCTCCGGAACAGCCGTCTGAGCTTTTTTCAGAGCTTCAGAAAAACCGGCTGGTAGGTCGGTGGAGCCTTCTATTCCAACCTCGTCTGCTTCTTCAGCTTGCCCGAAAAACAATTTCGAGTCTTGTGCGATCAGTTTGGCTGGCTGTCCTGGCAGCGGCGGCAGCTTTTCACCGTCGCCGGGGTCTTTCACCGGCGATGCCTCTTCAGAGAGCTCTGCCGTCAAAACCGCCGCAATAATCACAGGCCTGACTTCCGATACAGCGGTAATTGCGGACGAAGTGTTAGCCGGCTGGCCTTCAGCCTCTTTTCCCTCGCCAGTCTGCGCCGCAGGAGCAGCAGCCTTTTGGCCTGGCATGCTTTCCGCCGCCAGGGTTTGCTCTCTGTCGTCAGGCACATCCTGGCGGCGGGCTTTTCGCAGCGCTTTCTCAAAAGATTTCGGGCTTTCTTTGCTTAACGCTGGCGGCGAATCGCTGCCAGTTCGTCCCTGCACTGCCCCGGCGGGAGCCGGTTGGGCAGGTTGGATACACAAATTAATCATGGTCTACCTCCCGGAGACAATATTTTTGAGCAAAAGAAACTTCTTGCTGATCATTTGGGTCAAAGCCTGATATTGGATATTATTTTCTGTCATAGCCTCCATTTCTACGTCGATATCGACATCATTTCCATCCGCTCGCACCGATCCGCCCTGACGGAAGGTTGTTTGTATACCAAATGGCTGGTCGTTGAAAGCGATATGTTGTGCATGCGTGGTTGAAAGCGGCATCACTTTATTCTGACCCAATGCGCGCTTCAATGTGGATTGGAAATCCACCGTTTGAGCCAGGTATTTCGGTGTATCTACATTCGCAATATTCTGGCCTAAAACTTCTTGTTGGCGAGATAAGCCGTCCAAGGCGAACTTAAGCGCTGAAAATGTCGGATCATTGACCAAAGAATCACCCATCTTTAAGCCCTCCACGAACGCTCGGCTTGAAAATAACCCATCACCCGCTGCACATAAGTCTGGGTCTCTTGATAGGGCGGGATGCCGCCGTAGCGATCCACGGCGCCTGGCCCGGCATTATAGGCCGCCAGGGCATAAGAAATATTTCCACCGTAACGATCCAATAGTTTGCGCAGCAGGTGGACGCCGCCATCGATATTTTGGGCTGGATCGAGGGCATTGGCAACGCCCAACCCAGCGGCTGTGCCTGGCATCAACTGCATCAAACCCTGTGCCCCGGCCGAGGAAATCGCGTTGGGATTAAAGTTTGATTCCGCCTTGATCACAGCCTTGACCAGCGAAGGGTCGACCTGGTAACGCTGGCTGGCCTGTTTGATCAGAGTGTCAAAATCGGATACTGCCGCGTCTGGCTGGACAGCCAGGGAACTGCTCTGCTGCAGCGCCGAGGCCGGATCGCCCGCATGGATAAAATACGCCTGGGGAGCCTGTTTCGATGTTTGCGTAAGGTTATTCATCATGCGCAAAACCAACTGATAAATAGTTGATTGAACCTGACTATTTAAGAAAGAAGGATCCATATGTTTAATACCTCAGCGTATTGCGGAATGCCCGAGCAATATACGCATCATCCTGGTAACGTTTTTCTTGCAGGGCCTGCTCATCCAAATAACGTTCCAATTCACGCTCGCTCAGTTTCTTGAGCGCTTCTTCATCCTGGCGAGCTTTGACAATTTCCTGCTGCTTTTCCTCTATTTTAGAATTCAAATCTTGCAGGAGCGTGTTTTGATGAACGATATAATCGGTGATTACATTTAAATTCGAACGCAGCTGTGTCACGAGAAAAAGGTCGATATCGCCCTGCTGGGCGAAGCCCAGTTTCTCGCTCAAATCTTGTTGGGATGCTTCCAAGACTTGCAAAAACGAGCGAGCCTTCTGCTGGGCCAAGAGAATCTGAGCTAATTCCGACTCTAACAACTCGACGAGCTTGTGCCGGTAATCTAAGACTGACTGCAGGCTGAACTTTGGCGGCATCGTCAATTCCTATCCTGGTGAACAATCTGATCCATCATATCGATCGTCATTTCAAACGGTGTAAATTCGTTAGTTTTTTGCTGCAGCAAATTCATGAGCGAGGGCAGAGCGGTGATGGCTGCATCGATCTCTGGGTCCGATCCGCTCACATATGCGCCGATATTGATCAGGTCGCGCGCCCGTTCATAAGTTGCCAGGAGCTTGCGCACCTCGGCGGCTGCAGCGCGGTGCGCAGGTTGTGTGACAGCCGGCATCACACGGCTGACACTGTTGAGCACATCGATCGCAGGGTAATGGTTGCGTGCCGCAAGGTGGCGGCTGAGAATGATGTGCCCGTCCAAAATACTGCGCGCTGCATCGCAAATTGGCTCATTAAAATCATCGCCCTCCACCAGGACAGTGTAATAACCGGTGATGGTGCCGCGCTCGTTGGTGCCGGCGCGTTCTAACAGGCGGGGCAGCAAGGCGAATACTGAAGGTGTGTAGCCCTTGCTGGCTGGCGGTTCGCCGATCGCCAAACCTACTTCACGCTGCGCCATAGCAAAGCGAGTGACTGAATCCATCAGCAGAATGACGTCCAGGCCCAAATCGCGGAAATACTCTGCGATGGTTGTAGCCACCCAGGCGGCTTTCAAGCGTACCAGGGCCGGTTGGTCAGAAGTGGACACCACGACGATAGAGCGCTTTAAACCTTCCTCTCCCAGGTCACGTTTGACGAATTCTTGCACCTCGCGGCCGCGCTCGCCGACCAGGGCAATCACACTGACATCCGCCTGTGAGCTGCGGGCAATGGTGCCCATCAGGGTGCTTTTTCCCACTCCACTGCCTGCGAAAATGCCAATACGCTGGCCTTTTCCACAGGTAAGCAGGCTGTCAATGGCGCGCACCCCAGTAATTAAGGGCTCATCGATGCCTTTGCGGTTGAGAGGATGCGGCGCTGTATTGTACGCCGGCGCCATGTGTACATTGTGCAGCGGCCCAAGATCGTCCAGCGGATTCCCCAACCCATCCAAAACGCGTCCCAGCAGTGACTGTCCAACCGGAGCCCGGAAAGCAGTGTTGAGCGGATGGATCGGACTGCCCGGCTGGATACCTTGCATATCACCGAGCGGCATCAGTAAAGCGCGCTGATCACGAAAACCAACCACTTCAGCAATGATGCCTGCGCTTTGTCCGGTCTTTATCTCGCACACTTCTCCGATCTGGCATTCCAGGCCGGTGGCTTCGATCGTCAGACCGACCACCTGAACCACGCGACCAGAAAGGCGCACGGTATGCAGGCCACTCAAAGCAGATTGAAAGCGTGAAAGGTCTGGAAGATCATGGGGGTTCATTCGATCTCCCTCCCTTCCGGGGGAAGGTGCGCCATGAGCGCTTCACGCACCGATTGGAACTGTGATTCAACCAATGCATCGACTGCACCAAACTGCCCATCAATGTAGCACCCGCCGCGCTTTATCGAGTCTGAAGGCACCAATTCAATCTTTTGTCCGCTCACAGTCGCCTGCTGTTCGAGCCAATAGGGGCTTAATTGGGCGGCGTCTGCCGGGTTCACATAGACACGTAAATTGCCCAGCATCCTCGCTTCGACCAAAGCACGGGCAAAGGCCCTGCCCAGCGTTGACGGATCCAACACAAATCCATCGCTGAATAATGCCTGGCCAATGCGAATGACCAACTGCAGGATGACCGTTTCGCCCTGCCTGTACAGATTATCTCTCCAGGCGCGTGCTTCTTCTGCAATACTGCGGGCGGTGTTTAGCTGTTCGGATACCTGCTCTTGAATTTGGGCCAATTTTTGGTTAAAGGACTGCTGCAGAATGTTATTCTGCACATTCGCTTCGTCAACCTTGGCTGCGGCCTGCAAACGGGCTTGCGAGAGGATAGACTGGGCCTCTGCCTGGGCCTGCTGCAGCGTCTGTTTAGCCTCATTAAGCGCCTGTTGAGCCGCCTTGCGTTCTTGAGCGATTTGCTGGCGTTCCTTAAAAAGCTCCTTCATCAAGACTGTGTAATCCTGCCGAGCGCCGAGTCCGAGTTCGCTGTCGCCATAAATATCCAGCGCGCTGAAATCGGGTAAATCCCATCCCGATCCCATACTCGCCGGCTGTGTTTCGCCATCTCCGAGGTTGTCTAAATCTGAGATCAGCTCAGCAAACTGCGATTCGGCTGTCGCCAATTCCTCAGCCTGCCACAAGGGAGCAAATTCCCTGGCATCGACCTGGGGGGCAAACGCCGGGTTTCCATTCAAATCGACCAGATCCCACGCTTGAACGCTGGGCGGCTGGTCGGAATGCACCCTGGAATCAGGAAATGACTGCATACTCTGCACCACCGCCGCCAGCTATGACTATTTCTTCTTTCTCTTCCAGCGAGCGCACGATATCCACGATTCTGCGCTGGGCGGCATACACGTTCTTAGCGAGCTGCGGCCCGAGGATTTCAATTTCTTCGCGTAAAGTCTCGGCGGCTCTGGTAGAAAGATTGCGGAAAACCAGATCGCGCAGTTTGTCTGGAGCACCTTTCAAGGCCAGGGCCAGGTCACTCTTATTGACATCGCGCATGATGCGCTGGATGGTGCGATCTTCCAATTTCACCAGGTCATCGAAGGTGAACATGTTCGCGCGAATTTCTTCGACCAGCGAGTGGTTGATCGGGTCTAGTGAGTCAAAAATGCTCTTCTGAACGCCCCGGTCAACCTGGTTCAACATTTTGACCAAGAATGCCACGCCACCTGTCTCGCGGAAGCCGGCAACGCTGATCACGCCAGATAATTTGTGCTTCAAGCCGCGCTCCACCACATCAACTACGTTCGGCGAAACGCGCTCCATGTTCGCTAGGCGCAAGGTCACCTCAACTTGCAGATCGGATGGCAAATTGGTCATAATGTCTGCCGCCAGCTTGGCCTCCAGGTACGAAAGCACCAGTGCAATGGTTTGAGGGTGTTCTTCCGCTAACAGGCCGGCAGCCTGTGCCGGGTCGGCGTTTTTCAGAATTTCAAATGAGGATAACTGTTGGCTGGCAGAAATGCGCTCCAGAATTTCAGCGCCGCGCCGCGGACCGACGGAACGAGCCAGCAACTGGCGTGTGTATTCTACGCCGCCAGAAATGATTGCTGACCCGGCCAGCGCCAGTGTATAGGCTTCTTGCATCGCTTCGTAACGCTCATTATTGGGGACTGAGCCGAGGGAGGTGATCGCCATCATGACGCGCTCAAGTTCTGCTTCACCCAGGTATTGGAGTACCTTGGAAGAGCGATCAACACCCAACGAGATCACCAAAGCGGCAACTTTATACAGGCCCGGGGAGACGATGTCGGACTTGCCAGCCATACGTATTTCAGGATTCCTTCAACCACATTTGGATTACATCGGCCAGGGCGGCGGGGTCGTCTTCAGCCAGTTGGTCGATCGCCTGCTGAATTTGTTCCTGCTCTGCCGTCGGCGCCTGAGATACTTCAACTTTTGGAAGTTTAAATTCAGGCCGGGCGGGCTGTTGAGGTTTTGGTTCGGGCATAGTTTCCACCTTTCCAGTTTGAGTGGCGCTGAACATATCGCCAGCCGCCAGGGAATCGGCCGACCTTGCGCCCAAGGGCAGGGCTGCGGCCGAGGTAGGCGCCGTCAATTCGGAAACAGGTTTCAAAATTGGAGTCCATGCTTCGGCTGAAGCCAGGCGCAGGTTCGAGAGCAACCGCATGATGTACCACAAAATCAACAGGAGCAGGAGCACACCAGCCGCGACCAGGCCGATTTGAATATAAAGCTGAGTCTGTTCATCACTCTTCAACTGGGCGGCTTGTGTATCATAATAGGAGCGATCGAATGTCAGCGATTCAACCGCCAGGGTGTCGCCGCGCAGGGTGTCGATGCCGGCCGCCGCTGAAATCACGGAGCGCATCGACGCCAGTTGAGCCTGGTCGGTTACTCCGTCAACCAACACTGACAGGGAAATGCGTTTGACCTGCCCCGGAGTCTCGACCGACTTCGAGTTAACTTCGGTTATCTCATAATTTGAAGTATTCTCTCGGCGTGCATATAAAACCGGGCTGGTGCCAGAAATCGTGCCTGTGTTAGACAACTGCGGCAGGTTCGTGGCGGCACCGGGGATGCCAGCCAGGTTATCGGCCGTGCCTGTATAAACCTCGGTTACCGTCTGAACGCTGCGCAGGGCTGATTCGGTTGGCTGGAACGCCTGGGTGGTCGTTTCTCGTTGTGTCCAATCCAACACCACACTGGCCTGCACTACCGATTTATTTGGTCCCAATGCTTTATCCAGAATATCCTGCACCTTGGTTTTTAAATCTCGTGAAGCCAGAGTCTCTGCCATCCGGCGGTCATCACTCTTGGTGAGTTGCAAATTTTCCTCGCTGGCTTGACCGCTGGCCAATAAGTTGCCATTCATATCGACCACCACCACGTTTTCTGGTTTCAGCCCTTCAACACTGCTGGCCAATAAATGGGTGATAGCCTGCACCTGGGTTGCATCGATGTGCTGGCCGGCTTTTTCCTGCACAGTCACCGAGGCGGTTGTCGGCGCCTGGTCGCTGGCCAACAGGGTTCGCTCAGGCGTTACGATATGGACACGCACGGCCTGGATAGCATTTAAGCTGCTGATAGTGCGCTCCAATTCGCCTTCCAGGGCGCGCTGGTAATTTACTCGTTGGGTGAACTCGGTCATACCAATGGTATTGCCGCTGAACAGCTCAAAACCAACTGTCCCACCAGAAGGCAGGCCCTGGTTGGCCATGCTTAAGCGCACATCGTACACCTGACTGCTGGGCACCAGGATCGTGTTCGTACCGCGCAGTTGGTATGGAATATTGCTAGTGGTGAGACTTTCGACAATCGCGCCCGCATCTGCCTCGCTCAAACCGCTGAAGGCAACTGCATAGGTAGGGGTGCTCGCCCAAACAATGAATATCGGGATTAACACGGCGGCTGCGATAATCAGGCTTACCAGCACAATCCGCTGGCTTCGAGATTGGCCGCTCCAAAATTTTTGAAGTTGCTGTAAGAATTGAGCGAACATAGATTACCTTTAAGACTCAAACGGCCATGCGCATCACTTCGCGGTAGGCATCGATCAACCTGTCGCGGATGCCAATGGCTACCCGAAAGTTCACATCGTTTTCTTCTGCCGCGATCATCACATTGTGTAAGTCAACATTTTCGCCTGAAGCCAGTTTTTGCATCAGAACATCTGAATTCTGCTGCGAACTGCTGAGTGATTCCAGTGTATCGGCAAAAGATTGGGTGACCTGCTTGGCAGCATTTACGGGGGTCTGTGCCTGCTGCAGCTTATTGATATTGGATACAGGGGTTGGTGTGAGGCGGTTGATTTCCATTATTTGCCAATCTCCAGGGCTCGCAATGCCATGCGGCGCGTGGCAGACAGGGTTGCCAGGTTCGCTTCATACGAGCGGGTCGCCGAAAGCATATTGGTCATTTCCACAGCCAAGTTGACGTTTGGGTAAGTGACAAAACCATCTTGGTCAGCATCTGGATGTGTTGGGTCATACACTCGCGATCCAGGTGTGGTATCTGTGACAATTTCAGCCGCGCGCACTCCGCCCATCTGAGTATTGGCGGCGGCATCCTGCCGGGCGCGGATTAGCATAGGCAGGAAAGTGCTGCCAGGATTCGCCGCAAATACCACATCCTGGCGTTGATAAGCTTTGCCATTAGCCGTGCGAGTGGTCTCTGCATTGGCAATATTATTGGAAATTAGATCCAGGCGTAAACGCTGTGCATTCAGAGCTGAAGCGCTGATACGTAAACTGTTCCAGAAGCTCATCGGTTTCTCTGCCTCCGGAATGAATAGTAGCACAGCCAGATTGTTTGTTCAGTAAATAGGAAATGAAGGGGATGTAAATTTTGCGTGAACAATGCAAAACCAGGGACTTGCCCCCACGTCCCTAGCTGTCGCAACCCGGATTTTTCTCGTCAGGCGGCTTGCCTGTACTGCGAAGCTCCTGTCGATTGATAAGTTTGAGGCAAAATCACTGGGGAAAGCTGCTTCTCAACCGTCGCCCAGGCTTCTCGCAGCTCGCGTAAAGTGGTGAGCGCCGAATTGTAGTCGCCCTGGCGGATGCAGTCGAGGCACCATTGATACAAGCGGAAGAGACCCATGGCGTGGTCGGGATAATCAAAATTCAATGCATCTCGCAGCAAGCTGATTGCCTTGACCGCTCGCACGAAATCCTCTTTTTCGCAGTAGGTGATGGCCAGGTCATATGCTAAAACAACTAAATGGAGGGGGCTTGCTCCCATAACATCCTGCTGACGATATTCTTGTGAACCATAACCTCTCTGTAACATGCCCTTGCTCCTTGTTTGATTTTTTTCTCACACGTTGTATGACCTAGTATCGGCATCACCCGGTTGAACTTTAGTACGCCGGGCGTAAAAACGAGATAAAATTTTTACGCTCAACCAAAGCCTGAAGGCTTCCAGCTCTGCGTTTGGTAATCCATAAACCTGCCAAGACTTTGTTAAACCAAAATAACCTGGCGGTGATTGGTAACCCAACTACCCAGGATTCCTTGATGCAGCAATTGACTCAAGAGGCTGGATGGGCCGTGCGACACCGGCCCATCGGTTTTCAGACGGTTAGGTAAATAGTTCAAGCAGTTCGCCTGGATCCATGCGCTTCATCTCATCCGGGGGAATGGTGCGCAGAACCTTACGGCTGGCGCGGTCCAGGATTAAGATCGAGACCTCGTTGGTCTTGGCATCCACCCGGAACTTCAGGCTGACATCCGACAGCGGATTGGCGGCTTTCGCAGCTTTTTCCTGAACTGCCGAACGATCCTGAACTCTCTGTTCCGACTGCGCCGCCTGGACAGCCCTGTCAGCCGGCGGCTTTGACATAGCCGGTTGCGCAGGATCGGGCAGCCCAGAGCTCTGACCGTAGAAGCGCTCTAAATCTGCTTTTCCGGCACCTGAGATGGCACTATCGTTCATTGGCTCCTTCCTTTCTAGTTCGAACATCCTTGTTCGAAATGATTAACCGAGAATATTGATCCCTGAAGAGGATGACCCCGTCAGGGAGACACCGAACATCTGGGCCTGGTAACCCAACTCTGCCAGGGTGGACTGCATTTGCTGGTACTGGTTGATCAGTGACTGTTTGCGCTCCAGGAGAGACGCATTGTATTTGTCGATGCGCTGGTCAAAGCTCTTCATTTGCTCTTCCATTGAATTCATCGACGATTGCAGCGAGCCGCTGGAACTCGTGTACACAGACAATGTCTGGTTGAACTTACCCATGGCAGCATCCAGCAAAGCAGTCAGATCGGGCCCTTGAGTTGTGAGCGCATTGGTGAACTTGGCGGTATCAACACTCAATTTCAAGTCTTTGTCAAAGCTGAAGCCGATATCCGCCAGGCTTTTGAATGCGCCGCTGTTGGAAATACGACCGGATAACGTGTTCATCATATCCATGCGCAGGCTGCGGAAGCCAAGATCGCCTGCCAATGGACCGCGCGAGTAAGTGGTCTTATCGCCGACAGTGGATGAAGTCACTGCCATTTTCTGGGTGAGGTGCGTAAAGGCAGCGTTGAAAGCGTTGACCAACGCATTCGCTGGAGCGGCTGCTTTGGCAAGGTTGCCGCTGATGCTCAGGTGTGCGGTCTTGCCTTCGGCGTCAGACGCCAAATTGATGGTTGCGCCTTCGATTACATCTGTCAAATTCGTATTGGTGCTTCTGCTGATTTCCATGCCGTTGACTGTAAACAGGGCATTTTGAGCATCTTGCACATTCGAAAAACCCAGGCCAGCGCTGTCTTGATAAACGAGGCTGTGATTGGTGCCAGTCTGTGTGCCGGTCAGCAAAAGCTTACCGCCGACCACAGAAGCTTTGAAATCACGGCCTTCCGGCTGGACAGCCCCATTGATCATATTGACGATTGTGCGTTGGGTGTCCGAGGCGCTGATATTGATCGATGCGCCTTTGGCCGAGTAAGAAAAAGATGTGCTGCCCAGGGTTCCTGTCGAATTGAGCGTCAGCGTCAGGCCTCGACCGGTATCAAAACTGCTGCTGCCATTGCCCATGTCCTGCCAATTCGTGGTGTAACCAGAACCATCTTTGCTGCGGATGGACACTGCCTTTCCGTCTGCATTTACCAGGCGAAACTGGCGGATGCCTGATGACTCGCGCACTTGCACGCTGTATGATCCACTGCCTAATTCACGCTGCTCAGAAGCTACGCTTGACGTTTCTACACCGGATAACGAATCTCCGGGGGTGAAGTCTGATACAGCCGCCGTTCCTGTGCCGCCGAGCCAGAACACACCGCTTTTTCCCAGGGCGATATCCGGGCTGGCAGCCGCCGCGGTCGCCTGGGTTTGGGCCCTGGCTAACTTGCTGACTGCGAAATCATATTCACCAAAGAGAGCCGTTTCAGATGCCGAAGCGCTGAGCACGCTGGCCCCCGCATTCCCAGACATCACAGCAGCGGAGGGGGAGAGCTTAAGCGCAAAACTGGCCTGAGTGCTAATTAGGGCCAGAACTGCGCTTTGCAGAGCATCCATGTTTTTCTTGATATCAGTGTAAATGCCCTTGCGAACGTTGATCTCATCTTTCTGCGTCTGGACCCTCTTCAAGGGCTGGCTCTCGGCATCGATGGTTGCATTGATGGCCGTGCGGAACGTGGGCGCCAGGTTGTTGAGAGATTGGGTTAGATCGGCTTCGGAAATGACGGACATTGTACACCTTCTTGTGGGTTGATCTGCGAAGAATTTCTTCTCCAGAGATGCTCATTGGGGGGCGCCGGAGCGCCCCCCAGAAAGTTTGAGCTTACGGTAACTGAACGGAATGCACTGCTATTTTTAGCGGAAGAGGGTCAGAAGGTTTTGGGGAGCTGTGTTGGCCTGCGCCAGCATCGCGATCGCCGTTTGCTGCAGGATGGCATACTTGCTGGCGTTCACCTGCTCTTCGGCCATGTTGGCGTTCATGATGCGGTTGTAAGAAGCTTCCACGTTGATTTGGGCGGTCGAGATCGAGTCTTCTTTGAAGGTCAAACGAGACATCAGGGCACCCAGGTCAGACAGAGCGCTGGTGACTGTATCGAGGGCGGAATTGGCCGTGGTCATATACTTGCCAGCTTTCGCAGCGCTGGAAACGTCCACTGAGAAGTTGTTGGCCCGTTCGTAGGTGAAGACGTCTTTGTTGCCAGTTGTTGCCGAAATGCTGCCGAAAGCGGCGAGTTGGATGCTGGCGCCGCGCCCGGACTGGTAAGTGCCGCCAGCAGCTTTGTAGGCGGAGGTTGCGCCGTAGTTGGTGGTGCCATCAGCCGCCAAGCGGTTGATCTGCACTGCCTGGCCGGTCGAGTCGTTCAATTCGATCTTGGCTTCGTTCATGGCAATAAACTCGAAGGTCATTGACTGACCGGCAATCAGGTTGGCTGCACTGCCCGTAAAGGCCAGGGTAATACCCAACTGATTGGCGGCAGTGCTGCCGCCGCCGTCGGTCAGAGCGCCGCTGGAGCCGGTCGCCGACAGGTCGACATTCGTGACGGAAAGCGAACCGTTGTTCGCCCAGGTATTGTCATCGAGATTGGTCAGCGTGTAGCTGGTGTGTGTGGCGTCCGTGGCAGCGTCGATCGTCAATTTATAGTGGCCAGAGACCATTTTGTCAGCCGAAGCAGGAGAGGCCGAACCGGTCACACCGCTCAAACCGGAGACAAGCCGGCTCGTCGAATCCAGGTTGAAATTGCCATGCGTCGCGTCAGTGGCTGTGTCGAGCACCTCGAACGAATAATCGCCGGTGGACAGTTCAGCCATGTTGTTCAGGGTACCCGATTGGATCGCGCCAGCAGCATTGAAGGATGCGCCGACTACGCCGTTGGTGACCTGGGTGGTTGCGACAACCTTCGAGAGGTTCAGCGTGGCAGGATCGAGAGCATTGGGCAGGGTCCAGGCCGTGGATTCGCCTTCATCCACACCGGTCTGGAACTGCTTGGGGCCGGTTGATTGATCGAGCAGTTTGACGCCGTTCCACTTGGTCTGATCGATAATATCCTGCAGCTGCTGGGCATAGGACGAAAGCTGGGTCTGGATTGTTGCACGTTCCGAAGAGCCCAGGGTATCCGAGGCAGCCTGCTCGGCCTTGTTGCGCATCTGGGTGATAATGTCGGTCATCTTGCTCAAACCGCCCTCAGCAACTGAGAGCATATTCTTGGCATCGCCGATATTGTCCAGGGTGACTTTCAGGCCTTCTGAGCGGGCCAACATCTTGGTAGCAATGGTCAAGCCGGCGGGATCATCGGCGGCGCTGTTGATGCGCTTGCCGGTAGAGAGGCGGGTCTGGTGCATTGCCAACTTAGCGTTGACTTCCATTAAGGAATTGAGTGAATTCAGAGCTCCGATATTCGAAGCAATACGAGTGACATCTACAGTAGCCATTTCAAACCTCCATGTTTGAATGAAAAAAATTAGGGGATCCTTCCCCATTTTGAAAAGAAATTGATTTTGCGAACTTGTTTTGGCCCTGGTGAGAACTGGCGCCTATCCGAGCCGTTGAATGGCGCCGTTTTTTGTGTGAGTCAGTCAGGATCTAATCGATATTCGAAATTGACCTCCTTCCGTATGCAGTTGTTAAGGTTCAGTTACTGGAGTTAGTATCGCCTGTTTGGGTTAGAACTTGAGGAATTTTTTCGAAACAAGCGTAAATTCCACGTAAAAAATTGGATACTGGTTCTACCAAGAGCGAATTCAAAAACGAAATACAAGCGTTTGTCTGGGTGCAGAAAACTGACACAGCCAAGCAGACTCTGTCTGATTACGAGAATCGATTAATCAGCTCTATTTCGTGGGGGCTGGTGATGATTCGATAGTGCGCGCCAGGCGAAAACCCAGCGCCGGGGAAAGGAAGGTTGCCAAAGCACTCTCGCGCGCCGAGCAGCGCGCCAGTTTGTGACTGTAGTACCAAGATCCGCCGCGCATCACAAAGACGCTGATGCCTTTCGGATCTTCACGGCCGTCGGTTGAGTCATAAGGATAGGGTTGTAAAATCGAGGTGGTCCATTCCCACACATTGCCTGCCATATCCGCTACGCCAAAAGGGCTGTCGCCCGAAGGTGAATAAGCTCCAACCGGGGTTGGCGCGCGCTTACCGCTTTCTACCGTGTTGCAGCGCCAGGGGTCGAATTCATCTCCCCAGGGGTAAATGCGGGCATCGTTGCCGCGTGCTGCGCGTTCCCATTCCGGCTCGGTTGGTAAGCGGTATTGGCGCTTGGCTTTTTTAGATACCCACTGGCAGTAAGCTAAAGCATCCACATGGGAAACGCCTACCACGGGGTATTCTCCCTCCCCCTCCGCATAGCGGAAACCCACCCAACCGCGCGGAATGCGGTAGCCGGTTTCCCAAACAAACAGGTGGTATTCCATGTTGGTCACAGGGGTGCGGCCGATCTCGTAAGCCGGCAAATCGATCTCGTGCTGCGGCTGTTCGGTCAAAAACATGTCCCGCTCATACCATTCAGTAGCCCATTCTTCGCGCATCAACAAAAACTCAAGCTGTTCATCACCGGTGCCGAGGATGGCTTTGCCCTCCGGAATCACAATCATATCCGGCAAACGGAATTTCATCGCCTGGGATTTTTGTCCCGGAACGGGTTTATTGAGAGAACTGCCTGAAGATTTGAGCATATCTCGCCTTCAATATAGTATAACGCAAATTAATTATTTTCAAAGTTCTATCGCCTTACACAAACGCCTGGTCGTAGATCCCAGCATATGTATTGATGATCAGTTCGACATTCTCTTCGATATTTTGCCCCAGGGCAAATAAATACGCCTCACCAGCAGCTTCCTGTTTATACGCTGGCAGGTTGTCTACCATATCCAACAAAACACGCTCCCAGGCTCCCGGTGTGTTATGCACCCGCCAGCCATACCCGCGCAGATCAAAGCAGGCGGGAGATTCAGATGCCACCCAGGGAATTTTCATTAACATATACTCCAACACTTTGCGCCAGCTCCGGCGCTGATCGTACTCTCCGACAAAGGGCGCCAGGCCGATGTCGAAATTTCCCAAAACTTGCGGCCAATCCAAGTACGGCACCCAGGGCTGGTAAATTTTTTGGTCGTTCGATACTGCTAACTGGTCAAAGATTTGGGCATCGCCGCAAATCATAATCTTGGCCTGTGGGCGTGCCCGGCATACATTTTGTAGCGCTGTGCCTAACCCGCTGGCGAAAAAACTTTTGCGGTAAGAAGCGCCCCCACCCCAACCGATGATAACGCTATCGTGCGGCGTCGCCCAAGCAAGTTCATAATTGCGCACTTCAATAAAATCTGGCAGGTAACGCACATTGGCATACGCCTGCCAATCGTCAGCCAGCCGCTTGGATGGCACAGTGACGGCATGCGCCAACCGCAGACCCCATTGAAATTCTTTCAGCGGTGGCGGATCCAGCTTCACAGGCAGGCCGCCGCGTTTATCGATGCCAAGCGCCCAAAGTGCATACTCCGGATGTGTATCGGGAATAAATTGATAGGCATTATCGAAGTCAGCAATTAACACTTTATCGCGCGCTTTCCAGTGCTGCATAGCGGACAAAACTGGCCCGTATAATTTACGCTGGACGACAATCACATCGGCATCTGCGCAAACAGTTTGAGCAAGAGGAGTATTGGCGCCAAAATCAATCAAATTTAGCAAATCTGCCCGATGATGCCCTGTCTGGTTGATTGCGCGCGCAGGCACAGCGCAGCGCCATTCGCTCGAATTCCACTCCCCTTGTTCATCGGCATATACGTACACAATCTTCATTCGGCCTCCGTGCCAGGCAGTTTCTGATTTATGTTTTCGGCAAAACGCTTGCTATAAGGTCTGCCCAGTATTTGGCTAAGACGCTGGCTTCGCGCTCTTGGGCTTTTTGCTGGCCCATTTTGCCTAAAGATTCGCGCAGATGATTATCCATAATCAACTGGCGTAAATTCGAATGCCACTCATCCAAAGAATTAGCGATCAATCCTCCATCTCTCCATGCCAGGAAGGCCGGTATAGGCGAAGCTACCCATGGGATGCCGCGTACGCCTGTTTCCATCAGCCACCGATCGGGGAGAGCCTGATTAAAAGGATTGTTACACAACGGCGCCACCAGAATATCCATCTGGCTGAATAAATACGGATAATCTTCCCCTGCAACCGCGGGTAAAAACAAGCGGCTGGCATCCGGGATATTATCGAAAAGCTGGTAGACCTGGGGATCGCCGGCTATCGCCAGGCGAACCTGAGGAAACTCACGACACAGCCGGATCAGCACCCGGCGGATGGACATAACATCCTCCACCTGCCCAGAACCGCCCATCCAGCCGATCTGCAGAGTGCGGCGCGCAGGCGATGGCTTGAGCCACAATGGGTTTTGTTCGCTCCAACCATCTGGTATTACCTGCACAGAGTATCCCCGGCTGCGCAGGGAAGCACCCAGTGCCTCAGACGGCACGCTGACTCGGTCTGCCAGCAGTAGAGCAGTGGTGTAGGCTTTTGACCGCTCCAGCGCACCGAGCCCAGCTACGGAATATTCTGCGTGTTCTATCGGCATATGCTCGTAATCTCGGTCGAGATCCAGGATGATAGGGACTTTCACGGCAGAGCAAAAAGCGAGGGCTTCCAACAGCCGGGCATCACGGTGTGGGCTGCGAAAAATGACACAGTGATAATTCATCAACTTGTCATGAGGCATATACTCAGCCAGTTCGGCGTTAAAACCAAGCTCACCCAAGGCATGCGCCGGGTCCGCCTGGCGTAAACTGGGGGCCACACCAGGTTGGCCTGTCAGGAATAAAACTCGCGGCTCGGCGGTTTCTGAATTAATCGCTGCACCTGACGCCAAATCACCACTGGCGCCAATCGCAGCAGGCAAAACGTTTAACTGCAGCAAGATATTGTCCCTCAACGCCTCCAACGCTTGGGCAACATCTGGACGACCATCAGCGCGCGCCTGGCGGATATTAACCTCCAAGAGCGCTGGCAGGAGTTCATCGATTTCATTCAGATGCGCCGCCACCGCACGGGCGGGCTGAGGTTGGTGAATCATTTCTTCCAGCAGGCGCGCAGCCCGCTGTACTTCCGCTTCACTGACCGGGGTGCTGCGGCCGGCCAGGCGCTGCAGCAGGCGGGCGACTTCTTGTGACTGAATTGCGCCATCCTGGCTGCCCAGCCGTTCTGCCTGGTTGGCCGCTCCTTTGGCCAGGCGCAAGCGCGCCTGGATCGTGGGATGGTTAGCATCGATGCTCAAAGCCTGGTTATACATCAGCAAGGCCGTCTCATTATCACCTTCTGCCAGGTAACAGTCGCCGATAAACAGGCAAGAATCGATATCCTGGGGGTAGTCTTTTAAAATTGAGGCGTAAATCCTCAAAGCATCTTCAATGCGGTTTTCCTGGAGGCGCGCCTTTCCCAGTGCTTTACGCGCTTCCAATTCACTTTGAGAGGGAGGGGCTGCAACCTTCGACATTTGTTACTAATTTACCAGTTGTCTTCTCAAAGGTCAGTAAAACCGCGATGAAACCAGCGTAAAGGATATCTAAAGGGCCAGGCCAATTATTTTCATCTCAACGGGTAGGATCAACCTTGCGCAGCCGCCAGCTTTGAACGATTTGTTCAACAATGCGATCTAACGAAATCGTAATATCCCAACCAGGATAATGGGTGCGCATTTTGCTCAGGTCGCTGTAATAACAAATATGGTCACCAATGCGATTCTGGTCGAGATAAACATATTTTTGCGATAGACCTGAGTATTTTTCTGCCAGTTGGAAGGCCTCCCAGATGGAACAGGAATTCGCTTTTCCACCGCCCAGGTTATACACTTCGCCACCACGTGGCGCCTGAGCAAATGCGTACATAAATCGAGCGACATCTTCCGCATGGATATTATCGCGCACCTGTTTGCCCTTATAACCAAATACCTTATATTCTCGCTGTTCCACATTGCATTTGACCAGGTAACTCAAGAAACCGTGCAGTTCTACCCCCGAATGGTTCGGCCCGGTCAGGCAGCCCCCCCGCAGGCAGCAGGTGGGCATTTGAAAATAACGACCATATTCCTGCACCATCACATCTGCCGCCACTTTTGAAGCGCCAAATAAAGAGTGCTTGGATTGATCGATCGGAAAATCTTCCGGAATCCCTTTTTGATACTGCGGATCAGCATACTCCCAGCGAGTCTCCAGCTCAACCAAAGGAATTGTGTTAGGACGATCGCCGTACACTTTATTGGTGGATGTGTAAATAAATGCCGATTCGGGGCAGGCTTGCCGCACAGCTTCTAACATATTCAACGTGCCCACCGCATTGGTATCGAAATCATCGAATGGAATGGCAGCGGCCCGGTCGTGGCTGGGCTGAGCCGCAGCATGTACAACGACATCCGGTTTCAATTCCACCGCCAGATTCAAGACTCCCTGACGGTCACGTATGTCAAGTTCGTGATGCACAAAACCCGTCAGGGTATCTTGCAGGCGTTTCTGGTTCCACCGTGTATCACCCTGCGGACCGAAAAATACGGCGCGCTGGTTGTTGTCCAGCCCGTGGACTTCAAAGCCCTGCTTCCAAAAAAACTCACAAACTTCCGAACCGATCAAGCCGGAAGAGCCGGTGACAAGTATCTTCTTCTTTTTCACATGATTTACTCGCGCTACAAGGATCAGGATATTGCCTGAGAACAGGCAAGGCGAGCTTTATTACACCTTAAACCAAAACAAATGGCAAGGTTTTCGTGATTTATTTACAGTTTGCAATCCTTTGTCCGAACAATATCTAACGCTTTTCAGCCAGCGCTCTGCCGGCCGCGCCGAGCTGTTTCCTCAAATCCGGCGATACTGCCAACTGCTGCAAAGCAGTCAGCCAGTCATCAGAATTCGATGCAATCAATCCACCAGCGCCCCAGGTGGTATAAGCTGGGATCGGGCTGGCAACCCAGGGGATTTGGCGGATGCCCGCCTCCAACAAAGCCTGGTCCGATCGCGCCAGGTTAAATACATTTTGCTGCCAGGGCACCAATAAGATGTCGAACTGAGCCAACACACGCGGGATATCTTTCCACGAAGACAGCGGCTTAAATTCTCGTTGCTGATGAGGCAGTGAGACAAAGCGGTTATACGCAGTCTGGTCGCCAGCGATGATCAGCCTGGCGTTTGGGTTAGAACGAAAAAAGCGCATCAAATCTTCGCGGATAGAAAGCAAATCCTGCCGTTCTATTTGCGTGCCGATCCAGCCAACTTGGAGCATTGTGTGGGCCGGCGCCGGGATGCGCCACTCGGGGTCCCTGCGATCCCAGGTGGGTGGATTGAAGCGAACATCCCGTGCGAAACCGTGCAAACGACGAGCCAATTCTTGGGACGGCACACTCACCCAGGCGGCTTCTTTCAAAACGAACGCCAGCGCAGTGTTTAACTGCTCATTGCCAGGTCCCCACAGGCGATAGGCCGGATGGCTTGGGGGGATTTGGAGATAATCCCCGTCGATATCTATGCCGTATGTTTTTTTGGCCCGCAGGCATGCCAGGATACCATTCATCGAGTCTCCAGCCAGGTGTGGTTGTGAAAAAATGAAATGATCGAATTCATCCAGATGGTCGATAGAAAATAAGTGGAATAAGTGCCCGAGCTTATCCTGGCTAGTCAAAGCCCGCGCCACCATTTGCATTCGCTGCTCTCCGGGGGTGCCCGCTTGCGCGTATATAGCAACTTTGTTGAAAGGGCGCGACGGCACAGCAAGTGGCAGCCTGTCCAGCGCTGCCCTGGCTTCCTGGTGCTCCGGCTGTTCCTTCAAAACAGCCTCGTACAAGAGGCGCGCGGAATTATAATCTTCCCCCAGTTCATAACACTGTGCAAGCAAAAACTTGGCATCGATTTCTTCTGGATTGGCGCGAATGATGGACGCCAGGATACCTACACCCTGCTCCCATTCTTCATTGTGCAAATACAGGACCGCCATAGATTTCCAGGCGGTCCAATGGTTGTTGTCAAGGTTGACTGCTCGTTGGTAAGCCGCGAGGGCAGCTTCTTCATTTCCGCTCAATTGGTAAAGCAGGCCAAGGTTGTACTGCACATCCGCACTTTCTGGCAGCAAATCAGCCGCCTGCAGAAAAGACTGCAAAGCGTTCTCCGGCTGGTTGAGCTGTAGATAACACGTGCCCATACCACAGAACACTCCGGCCTGGCCAGGCTGGCAGAGATTAGCTTTCTCTAAATACTCCAGCGCCTTAGACCAATTCTCCTGGCTGGCGGCTTCGTTAGCCGTTTCAACTAGCTCGTCAAACATGATTGTGTTCATTCAATCCAGATCTCCTGTAAGTGCGTTTCGCAGCAAGCATATCAAATGGTACTAGTTTGCCTGTTTTGGACAATAAAACAAGGTTGAAGTTCCCGTAAAGGCCAGGTTAATTTTTAAAAAACCATCGGTTCCTTTTATCAGAATTATCGAAATTATTTACTCTCGTTTTACAGACGTTTCCTGGCGACCTGTTTACAATGAGCTTGCGATGAATGATTATTCTTTTCTTCTAGACTCGCCGATATCCAGCCTTTTGCTACAGGGTTTAAGCAAAGCCCAACCGGTTGAAAGCCCTAGCGAAATGCCTGATTTTAAGCAGTTGATGACGATGATGATGCTCAGCAGTTTCAGCTCTACCAGCGGTTCAGCAGATGGATCCGGGCTCGATCTGAACAGCTTGATGGCGCCTCTGATGATGTCCATGTTAGAAAAACTGCTGGCCAACCAGGTGACTACGGCCGCCGATACGGCCTCACCGCAGGGTAAGCCGGTCGAGGGTCCGATCACTCAAAATTCGCATGCCGGGCATGTAGCTCTGGATTTTGGCGTCCCCGAAGGCACGGCGATCAAATCGACCATGAGCGGTAAAGTGATTTATTCTGGCTGGAACAATGAGGGGTACGGCAACCTGGTGATCGTGGAGAACGGCGCTTATCGCACCTATTACGCGCACCTATCCCAGCTTCCTGTGGAAGTCGGGCGGCAAGTCAGCGCTGGTGAGGTAATAGGTTATTCTGGGAACACCGGAAATTCGACCGGGCCTCATTTGCATTATGAAATCAGGTTGAATGGTCAAAAAATAGATCCAACAAGTTTAACTCTTTGAAGAAGTAAATCACATGGCCCTGATAAATTGGAATACTTCTTTTCCGCAAAAGCAACAAAATCAAAGATTGGCTGGTGAATCATATTCGTGGCACAGATCAAAAATAATCAAATTTTCGAAACACGACAGGCTTATCCTGAATCAGATTCATGAGTAAGCTGCCTATAACCAAGGAGCAATATGAGCCTCATCAAATGGGACACCAATTATTCTGTCAAAATAAAAATCATTGACAACCAGCACCAAAACTTGGTTGCTTTGATTAACCAACTTTATGATGGGGTAAGCCAGGGCAAGGGCAGCGAATCAGCAGGCAAAACTCTGGATGAATTGATCAACTATACTCGTACACATTTTGCTTATGAGGAACAATTATTTCGAATCCACGGATACCCCGAATATCTTGCCCATAAGGCTGAACATGACGCTTTGACAGAGAAAGTCTTGGACTTCCAGTCTCAGTTCCGAGCAGGCAAAGCGACCCTGGCCTTACCGCTACTGTCATTCTTGAAAGATTGGCTCACAAACCACATTCAAGGGACAGACAAACGATACTCCAATTTCTTGAACACGAAAGGCGTGTTTTAGGCACGCTTAAAAGGGTTTAACCGAGCACGGGTGGTTTGCATGAAATCGTCTGTAGAAAACAAATTAGCCTTTGATATCAGCGCCGAAGAGCTGCCAATATTCCAGGCAGAAACGGATGAGCAACTGCAGACCCTCGATGAAGGGTTGGTTCGCCTGGAACGCGCTGAAAGCGATGCCGATCTGCTTCAGGCGTTATTCCGCGCTGCGCATACATTAAAAGGCGCAGCAGGGATGATCGGCCATAAGCGCCTGGTCAGCGTGACTCATAACCTGGAAACGGTCTTTGACGGCGTGCGTAAAGGGCGCCTGGCTGTGACGCCACACCTGGTCGATTTGTGTTTGGAAGCAATCGACGTGCTGCGCATTTTATGTGCCGAAGTTTCGGATGGAGTGGCGAGCGATATCGAAATCAATGGGTTGGTTGAAAATTTAACCAATTTAGCGAACAGCAGTTCGCCGGACCAAGCAAACAGGAAAGTTATCGTGCCAGGAAACGGCGCGCCTCCGGCCCTGACCTCATCCGCAGAGTCGATCACCATTCTGGCGATGATCAGCGCAGATTGTTTCGCCCCAGCCGCCCGCGCCTTGCAGCTCATGATGGCACTGCAAGAGCTGGGGGACATTGTGGATATGCGCCCATCCCAGTCAGAGATTGAATCGGGCACCTCAGTACATGAATTCCGTGCGATCTTCCGACCTCGGAAAGGGGTAAATTCCGAAGCGATAAATGAAACGCGGCGCTATCTTGCTCAAATTTCAGATATCGAGCGTTTGTTAATCAATAATGAATCCGGAGAAAGCCGAAAAATCGAGGAAACGGTCATAGAGCAGACAAGCCCAGTAGTGGTTGAAGAGATTCCGCGCATCGGCGATTTGCTCGTACAGGCCGGTATGATCAGCCAGGAACAGTTGCAGGAAGCCCTCAAAGCATCTGCGGCAGAACAGGGCCCGGCAGCGCTGATTGGTAAAACATTGATGCGTCTTGGCTATGTCACCCAGGAAGTGCTCGACGAAATTGTAGCCGATCAAAGCCAGCAGAAAAAAGCTCGCACAGAAGCCGGGACTGCAGTAGAAAAAAGCGCTGCCAAAGGTAAGCCGGTAGAGAAAACCGTGCGCACCAGCGTCGAACGCCTCGATAAATTGATGAATCTGGTCGGCGAATTGATCACAGACCGCAACCGCTTGAATATGATCAAGACCAGGCTGGAATTGAGCTATCGCGGTCAAGAAAATGTTGAAACATTGGGGGAAGCCGTTGCTCACCTGGGGCGCATTACCGACCAACTGCAGACAGAAGTGATGGGCATCCGCATGCTGCCCATTTCGAACGTTTTCAGCAAATTTCCCCGCTTGGTGCGTGACCTGGCGCGAGATAACCAAAAACAAATCGATCTCGTGATTCGCGGCGAAGATACCGAGCTCGATCGCTCGGTTGTCGAGGAGATCAATGACCCGTTGATCCATTTGCTGCGCAATGCAGTGGATCACGGCATCGAATCGCCCGAAGTACGGCGAGCTGCCGGGAAACCAGAACGCGGCACCATCTTATTGACTGCACGCCACGAACAGGGCAGGATTGTATTAACCGTTGAAGATGATGGCCAGGGCATTGATATCGAGCGAGTGAAAGCCAAAGCTGTCGATAAAGGTTTTATCAGCGCTCGAGAGGCAGAAACCATGGCGCAAGAGGATGCAATTGACCTGATTTTCATGGCAGGCCTCTCCACAGCCAAAATCGTCAGCAATATTTCTGGCCGCGGGGTGGGCATGGATATTGTGCGCAACAATATTGAAAGACTCAACGGCCACATTGTCGTCGATACTCGCCAGGGGCAAGGTACCCGTTTTCAAATTGTCTTACCCCTGACCCTGGCAATTGTGCCGACCTTACTAGTCAGCGTCGAATTGACCACTTTTGCCATTCCGCTGGTGACAGTCACCGAAACACTGCGAGTAGCGATGCGCGAAATCCACACAATTAAGAACCGCCCTGTGATCCAACTGCGAGATCGCGTCTTGCCAGTCATGCGGCTCTCCGATGTGTTTGGCTACCAAACCAAACAAAAGCAGCTCAGCCGGCCTCGTTATGAATATGTAGTGGTTGTCCGCTCTGGTAAAACGCAGTTGGGCTTGATCGTTGACCGTTTGGTTGGTGAACAGGATGTGGTGGTCAAAGCGCTGGGCTTGCTGTTTGGCGAAACGCCCGGTGTATCCAGCGCAGCTATTTTGGGGGATGGTCAGGTTGCGCTTATTCTCGATATTCAAAGTCTAATCAAAATGGCCTCGCTTCACCAATTTGACATGTCACGGAGTGAACAGGCTGAAGCAATCGCTCAGGAGGTGGTATGAGCCAGACAAACAACAAATTTGACCTGCGGCTCATTGAAATGCTGAATAAAATGGCCAATGTTGGCATTTATAACGCAGCTCGCGGGCTTTCTGGAATGGTCGGCGAATCATTGGAAGTTGAAAATCCAGGCGTCAAGCTGGTTCCGCTGGCTGATATTCCGAACCTGCTGGGCGGACCGGAAGCAGAGGCCGTGGGCATCTACTTACGCGCCGAGGGCAACCTGGGGGGCCAGATCATGCTGGTGATTCCTTATCAAAAATCGCTCGAACTGGCAGATATGATCATTGGCTTGCCGCCTGGCACCACAAAGCAGCTCGGCTCGCTCGAGCGCTCGGCGCTGGCAGAAATGGGGAATCTGACCGGCACATTTTTTATGAATGCTGTAGCCGAAGCAACCGGCCTTTCGCTCCGTCCATCTCCCCCAGCGGTGATGGTGGACATGGTTGGCGCGGTATTGGATATCGTTCTGGCGACTGCTGCCCAGCTCAGTGAGCATGTCATGATGATCCAGGCAACATTTAGCTGTCAGGGGAGGGCCGTCAATACAGATTTCTGGATGATCCCGGATCGCTACACCTTAGAAGCAATTGCCAAACGAGAACGGGGGAGCAATGGGTAACCAGCTTGCCGTCGGTCTGGGTGAAATCAAAATGAGCCGAGACCCGCAGGATTTATTAATTGCGTATGGCTTAGGATCCTGCATGGGAATTGGCATTTATGACCCGGTGACCCGCGTAGCTGGTTTGCTTCACGCTATCCTTCCAATTCACCCAGGCAGTGGGGACTCCGCGTCAAAGTACGTTGATACCGGGATACCTATGTTGGTAGATATGCTTACCCGAGCTGGCGCTCTCCGCTCGCGTATGGTTGTTCGCATGGCAGGGGGCGCAAATATGCTGGTTGCGCCAGGCTTCACCAACACTTTTGATATTGGCTCGCGCAACATCGATGCTACCCATAAAGTATTGGCGCAAATGAACCTGAAAGTTTTGGGATATGAAGTTGGCGGTAACACAGGGCGCACCGTGCGTTTTTACGTTAATGATGGACGGATGACCATCCGGACAGTTGGAAATAATGAGCGCGAAATTTAATCGGGCTGGAAATTTCTTTTGGAGGAATAAGAATGGCGAAAATCTTAATTGTGGATGATGCAGAGTTTTTACGAGTTCGTATATCAAAGATGCTCAGCGGAGATGGGCATGAAATTGTGGAGGCGGAAAATGGCGCCCGGGCCGTGGAGCAGTATAAAATCATCCACCCCGACCTGGTGCTCATGGATATTACGATGCCCGAAATGGATGGCCTCTCAGCTCTGAAAGCGATCCGCTCATACGATCCAAAAGCCCGCATCATCATGCTGACTGCTTTAGGACAGGAATCGGTTGTGCTGGAAGCGATTAAATCTGGGGCGCGCGATTTTATCGTCAAGCCTTTTGAGCGTGAACGTGTTATCAACGCCATCAGTAAAATTTTAGGATAATCATTCCATGAAAATGACCCCGTCAACGCCAGATCTTGCTACTCCAGCCGGTCAACCAATCCGCGTGCTGGTAGTTGACGATTCCGCTTTTATGCGCTTTGCAATTACCAAGCACCTGAATGAATCCAATGGCCTTTTGGTGGTTGGCTCTGCGCGCGATGGCATTGAAGCCCTGGAACTCATTCCAAAGTTCAACCCAGATGTGGTCACCTTAGATGTGGAAATGCCGCGCCTGGATGGCCTGGGAACTCTGCGCCGAATCATGGCCGAGTTTCCCCGACCGGTGATTATGCTCAGCAGTCTGACCACCGAAGGCGCTCGAGAAACCGTGCAGGCGCTGACAGCCGGGGCCGTGGATTTTGTCTCTAAGCCAACGAACAAAGCCAATATTGATACGGTGATGGATGATGTGGTTTTGAAGATTCGCCGGGCAGCGCGAGCGCGTGTGTACGCCATCCCTGGAGAGATGGCGGAAAAATCGACTAACGGGTCTGCTCGTGGACGCAGCGTCCGCGCCATGCGCACGACAGATAAAATCGTTGTCATCGGTTCATCAACGGGCGGACCGCGGGCGCTGAATACGGTGATCCCACAGCTCCCGGCCAACCTGCCAGCGGCGGTGGTTATCGTTCAGCATATGCCGGTAGGTTTTACCCGCTCCCTGGCTGAAAGATTAGACAGCCTTTCACAACTCGGAGTCAAAGAAGCCGCGCCTGGCGACCGGCCTGAAATTGGCCGCGCCTTGCTCGCTCCAGGCGGCTTCCATATGGTTTTGGACCGCGAAGGCCAGGTGACGCTCAACCAAAACCCAACTGTGCACGGCGTTCGCCCGGCAATCGACGTCACCATGATTTCCATTGCACAGCGGTATGGCGCGTCCACGATCAGCGTCATTCTAACAGGTATGGGCAGTGACGGTACGAATGGCTCTGCCCTGGTGCACAGCATGGGAGGGTATGTGATCGCGGAAGCCGAGTCAAGTTCAGTTGTTTGGGGTATGCCGCGCAGTGTTTATGAAGCCGGGGTAACAAACCTGGTAGTGCCCCTGCCCGAAGTCGCCAAAGCGATCCAACAGGCTGTTGCAAATTAGCCGGGGGAGTAAGTTTACTTATGGAAATGCAGCTCTATCAAACCATAAAAAGCCAGATCAAGCAAATCATGCGAATTGATTTGGATCATTACAAAGACGAACAAATGCGCCGCAGGCTCGATTCGTGGTTGGTACGGTCAGGAGCTCCAACCTGGGCAGATTATTTTGCCCGCGTGCGCAGCGATTCAAAAGAAATGCTGCGCTTTCGCGATTACCTGACCATCAACGTGACCGCTTTATTTCGCGATCCAGAGAGATGGACTGCCTTGCGCGAGCAGGTGATGCCGGAGCTTCTGCGTGCCGCTCTGCAGTTACGCCCCAGCAGCCCAGGACTGCGTATTTGGAGCGCTGGCTGTTCAATTGGCGCAGAGCCGTACACAATCGTGATGTTGTTAGACGAAATTGCGCCTCAGCGCCACCACACTATCCTGGCAACCGATTTGGACAAAGGCGCAATTTCGCGCGCCATGAGTGGTGGTGGATTTAACAACGATGAAATCGCCAATCTAAGCCCGGCGCAGCGCTCAAAATACCTGGACGCTGGTGGTCCACCTTACCGGGTCAAACAAAGCGTCTTGAAAAAGATCGATTTTAAAGAACACAACCTGCTTTCAGACCCCTTCCCTACCGATATGGATTTGATTATTTGCCGTAATGTCGTCATTTATTTTACGACCGAGACGAAAGATATGCTTTATCGGCGGTTCAGCCAGGCTTTGCGGCCGGGAGGATACCTTTTTGTTGGAGCAACAGAGATCTTACCTCGACCGCAAGAACTGGGATTTGCCGGGGCAGGCATATCTTTCTACAAAGCCAACAAATGAAAGGCTGTGAAAACCATGCCTCGATATACCGTTGAACAATTGATCAGTCTGGTTGGTGAGCTCCCACCCATGCCGCTTGTCGCCAGGCGAGCGCTGGAAATGATTCGCGACCCAGATACCAATATGCGCGACCTGGCTGGTATTCTGGCTATGGACCAGGCCCTGGCTGCCCTTGTTTTGCGCTGGGCGAACTCGGCGTATTATGGCATTAAATTTCCAGCTTCCACCGTACAACAGGCAGTCACCTACCTGGGAATGCGCACACTGCACAGCCTGGTATTGGCTGCGTCTGTTGCTGCCGTGCTCGAACGTCCGATGCCCGGATATGGACTGGAGCGCGGCGAATTGTGGCAGCACGCCATGGGGGTAGCGGCTGGAGCGCGCTTGATTGCAGGCCGTTTTGGCAACCAGGTGGCAGAAGAAGCTTATCATGCAGGTCTGTTGTGCGATGTTGGGAAGCTGGGATTTGAAATGGTCCTGCGCAACGTCGATACAACCGCTGCTGATTGGCAAGGATATTCCTTTGAAGATTTGGAAAGCGCTCATTTCGGCGTGGATCACGCCGAAATGGGTGCCGCCATCGCAGTCAATTGGCGCCTGCCTGGACCCCTGGTCAATGCGATTCGCTACCATCACCAACCGTCCAAAGCCACGGAAGGAGCAATTTTGGCGGCTTCTGTGCACGTTGCTGATTCTGCAATGATGATGTTGGGGGTTGGGTTAGGCAAAGATGGCTTACAGTATGAAGTTGATCCCCAGGCGTTTGAACGCGTCAGCTGGAAGCCTGATCGCTTGAATGAGCTGGTTGAAAAAGTTTTGCCCTTTGTCGAGGAAGCCAAACTGATGCTGACTATGAACAGGAAATAGGTATGAATGTTAAATTTCTCAATCCCTTTATCGAAGCTGCCGTTGAAGTTTTAAAGGCTGAGTGCCAGGTTGAAGTCAATCGAGGCGCGCTTACACTGCAAAAATCATCCATGACCTCTGATGATATTACCGTATTAATCAGCCTGATCGGCCAGGTGCAGGGTGTTGTGCTGTACAGCATGTCCATCCCCACAGCGCTGGCGCTGGTGTCACAGGTGATGGGCCAGGAATTCAGTAAATTCGACAATCTTGCCCAGAGCGGTATCGCTGAACTGGGGAATGTCATCACAGGGCGTGCCACGGTTAAGCTTTCGCAGGCTGGATATTCGGCCAACATTTCACCGCCCACCTTGATTGAGGGCAAAGGAGTCACCATTTCTACATTGGACTTCTCGCGCATTGTCGTTCCGATGTCAACGAATGTCGGAGAGGTTATTTCTCACCTGGCGCTGCGCGAAAGCTTGGTGGGCTCGCTCGAAACAAACCCGGTACCGCTGACAATTCCGGGCTCAAACGAAAAATAAGCGCCGTGCAGGCCATTTGAGAAGATAATTTCCAGGCTGATTAATGAGGAGCTTTGAATGAATGTGCATTTTCTAAACCCCTTTATCGAAGCCGCATCCGAAGTGCTGCTCTCAGAAACCAGATATACATTTTCACGCGGAGATTTACGCCTGGAGAAGGACCATTACCACACCGATGATGTGACTGTGATTCTCAGCCTGGTTGGAGAAGTGTGGGGCAGTGTATTTTACGGCATGTCCGAAAAGACTGCCCTCACACTTGCCTCGAAAATATTAGGCGAAACCCTGCCTGTTTTTGATAGCCTGGCGCAAAGTGGAGTAGCCGAGCTGGGCAATGTAATTACCGGCCGGGCGGGCGTTAAATTAGCTAGCAACGGGTACGAAGCCACAATTTCTCCACCTACGCTGTTAAAAGGAAAAGGGGCCACGATCTCCACCCTGGATTTCACTCGCCTGGTTGTTCCTCTGGTCTCTGAATGTGGTTCAATTGATATCCACCTGGCGCTGCGCGAAAAAACAAAATAATTAGGCATGGAAGCCAGCCAACAGCGGAGAAACGAGTTTATCCACTCGCTTCTCCGCTGTTGGTTTATTTACTCGAAATTTATACCCTGTTCACTTGGATTTTACTGATACCTTTTATTATATTTTTTACAACAATAATAGCGTTTTTTATCACAAGAAATCAAGATTTCCTGGCAAAATATCGGGAGGGTACTTATGTTCACATGGTTCAACAATCTGAAAACAGGCATTAAATTAATTGGCGGGTTCATGGTGATCGCGCTGATCCTGGTCGTTGTCGCTGTCATTGGCTACAACGGCACAAATTCCATGTACAACAATATTGATACATTATTCAACGATAACACTATGCCGATCGAGTATATCGGGAAAGCTTCGACAGAGCTCTACCGCATCCGAGGAGATGTTTACAAGTACTTGCTCATTCCCGAAGAACGTGCCAAGACCAAATCGGAAATAGATGCATCGATCACCAAAGTGAACAATCTGTTTGTAGATTACCGCCCGCACGCTACCAGCCAGGACGAAAAAACCCAACTCGCCAATTTCGATGCGGCCTGGGGAACCTATCTTACCGCCATCCAAAAAGTGTTTTCCGATGCTGATGCGGGGAATGTCGAAACCGCTCTGACCAGTCTGAAGGACGGCGGAACTGCATCGAACGCCCGCAAAGCCCTGGGGACAGCTATGGATACTCTCATCTCGATTAATGAGACCTTGGCGCAGGGTATGTATAAAGATTCGGAAGACCAATTCACTTCTTCACGAAATTTGCTCCTGGTCATCAGCATCATCAGCGTTTTGATTGCCATCGCACTGGGCATTTTCATCTCAAACAATATCACCATCCCCCTGGGGATTGTAGTTGGGATCGCCAACGGGCTGGCGGTGGGTGAATTGGCCCGCGAAGTCAGCGAAGCCGTCAAAGACCAGGTGCGCAAGCGCCAGGATGAGATCGGCAACATCGGCAAAGCCTTCGACAGCCTGATCAACTACCTGCAGGAAATCGGCAACGCCGCCAACTTGATCGCCGAAAACGACCTGACTGTCAAAGTAGCTCCCAAGTCTCAAAAGGACGAACTCGGCACCGCCTTCGTGCAAATGATCACCAATTTGAGCCGCTCCGTCAGCATGGTCGCCGAGAGCGCCAACAGCCTGACGGCTGCTTCAGGACAACTGGCTTCCGCCGCCAACCAGGCCGGCCAGGCCACTTCCCAGATCGCCGCCACCGTTCAGCAGGTCGCCAAGGGCACCGCCCAACAGTCCGAGTCTGTCACCCGCACCGCTGGTTCCGTCGAACAGATGAGCCGCGCTATCGACGGCGTTGCCAAGGGCGCCCAGGAACAGGCGCAGGCCGTCGGCAAGGCCTCCAACATCACCACCACCATCACTTCCGCCATCCAGCAGGTCTCCGGCAACGCCCAAGCCGTGACCCGCGACTCCGCCGCCGCTGCCGATGCCGCCCGCAAAGGCTCTATCACCGTCCAGGAAACCATCCAGGGCATGGAATCCATCAAACTCAAAGTCGGCCTCTCCGCTCAGAAAGTCCAGGAAATGGGCCAGCGCTCTGATCAGATCGGCGCTATCGTCGAAACCATCGAAGACATCGCTTCCCAAACCAACCTGCTCGCCCTCAACGCCGCCATCGAAGCCGCACGCGCCGGCGAACATGGCAAAGGCTTTGCCGTCGTCGCCGATGAAGTCCGCAAG
>JAKOUW010000231.1 GCA_029782365.1 Chloroflexota bacterium | reverse complement strand
CAAACCGCGTTCAGGCTGCTCAGGACGCATTGCGGGCTATCGCGGGACAAGTCCGGACCAAACAGGCGACAGCTGTTCTAGATGCTCTCAGACTCCTTGACGGCGACCGGATTCAACCATACGCATCTCCCTATGCTGAAAGGGTTCTTGACTTAGTTAAGCACAAAGGGCAGGGACAGGTAGTAAATCGCTCAGAACTGGTTCAAGATGTATGTGGCGTGGAATATTTCGAGCCGCAAACGTATCGGCTCGAACCTGAGTGGCTGGTCGTGGTTCTGGCATCGCTAGTCTATGCTGGGGAGATAGTTCTCTCTATTCCCGGTGGCAAGTTCGATGCCACGGGGCTTGCCCAACTTGCGGGCACAGGCATTGAAGAGCTTGTGCAGTTTAAGCATCTTGAGCGGCCAAAGGAGTGGAACATACCCGCACTTAAGGCGCTGTTTGAGCTGTTTGGACTTGCGCCAGGCATGGCTCAGTTTGTAACCATGGGCAATGAAGAGCCGGTTCAGGAGCTGCAAAAGGCTGTTGACACGAACTTGAACCGCCTAGTGCTGGCTCAGCAGAATATACAGGCTGGTTTAGCTTTCTGGGGCGGCAGTGTGTTGACCGAGGACGAGATCCACCACTTGCGCTCAACGTTGGAGACCACCAAGGACTTTCTTGAGTCCTTGCAGGGTTACACCACTCCAGGCAGGCTTAAGAATCTCCGGTATGAAGTCGACGATATTGCTGCTCACCAGAATGGGCTCAAAGTGCTAGGAGAGGTAGAAAATCTCAAGAAGCTTGTAGCCGACCTTGAACCCATAGCTTCGTATCTCTCTACAGCTGAGGCAGTTCTGCCTGACGATCACGTCTTGATCGGGCAAATGCAATCGCTTCGAGGTGAGATGCTCACCGGAATCTGCGACCCTTCTAATCGAAGCAGCGCCACGTACGGGCAACAAGCGAAGCGGAGATTGACGGACCTGAAAAACAACTATATCCAGACTTACATCTCCCTACACACAAAGGCTCGCTTGAGCAAGAATGATGACGACCGCAAAGCAAGGCTGATCCGGGACGAGCGTCTGAAGAGCCTCCAGAAGCTTGCAACTATCGATATAATGCCCCGACAACGTTTGGTGGACTTCCAAAACCGGCTGGGGGAACTGAGAACCTGTTTCGAGCTTACAGAATATGATCTGGATAAATCTGCTACTTGTCCGCACTGCGGGTTTAGACCTATTACAGAATCAGTGTCTGCTTCAGCGGCAACAGTCCTAGAATCTTTGGACCATGAGCTAGACAAAATTGTAGAAGAATGGACTCAGACGCTGCTAGACAACCTTGAAGATCCGACTACGCAAGACAATCTGAGTCTCCTCAAACCGGAGGCCCGCGAGATCATTGACAGCTTTTTGAAAAGCCGAACATTACCAGAACCTTTGGAGCAGGATTTCGTTGCTGCTCTCCAGGAAGCACTTTCTGGACTCACTAGGGTCACCATCAAGATCAGCGAGTTCCGGAATGCCTTGTTGGCTGGCGGTTCACCCATCACCCTAGAAGAGATGCGAAAGCGCTTTGAGGAGTATCTAGAGTCACTGATTAGAGGCAAGGAGCGAAGCAAGGTTCGAATTGTGCTTGAATAGGAGCACTTTCGCGGTGCTACGCTGTCGGGGCTGTGCCCCACGGCCGGTGGAGCTCCTCATTCGAGTTTGTAAAAAGACAGCTTTGCGGGGAAAGGATGCGCGTGAATGAGTAAGCAGCTAGAATTGTTTGATTCGGAGAAAAAGCATGGGTTATCCGGAGAGTCCACTGGGACTGACCAGCGGCATGTTGAATGCTTAGGTATGACCTTCGCAAACGATGATGAACGCCGCCAGTATTTTCGGGGTGTTTTGCGCGAAAAGCTTAAGGATCCAGAGTTTCGTAAGATTGAAGGATTTCCTCTCGGCTCGGACGAGGACATCCTCGCCCT
>JAKOUW010000211.1 GCA_029782365.1 Chloroflexota bacterium | reverse complement strand
GATCAGGCGGTCGTACGAGATCACCTTCACACCGGCCGCGCGCGCTTCTTCAGCCGCTGCTGCCGCCGCTGTCCCGTCCTGCGGGCAAATGATCAGGACTTTGATGCCCTGGCTGATCAATGCCTCGACGTTGGCTTTCTCTTTGGCTGAGTCTCCCTGGCTGAACAGGATCTGCACATCATAACCAGCCTTGGTTAAGGCGTCTTTGAAGCGCGTCTCATCCTGAATCCAGCGGGGTTCATCTTTCGTCGGCAGTACAATGCCAACTGCCAAAGTTGCCGCTGGAGCCGTCGTGGCAGCGGTGGTGGGAGCGGCAGTTGGAGCTGGCGCTTCGGTGGTTGCCGCGTTGCATGCAGAAAGCACGAAAGCCGCAATCACCAAAAGGGAAATAACAATATTGAGCGAACTCTTCTTAAACATTCTTCTATCTCCTGGAATGGAATAACGATTGACTTTTGTTCTCAATAGTAGGGCAAACTTAATATGATTGATTCGAGCACACCTCCTGAACCAAGTATTTTGTTCTGTGATCTTATTTTAGAAGCGCCTTTTTCAAGATCGGCACACATGCACAAGAAAAAGCCGATACTGGTTAAGGCAGTGATCAGTAATCTTATCTTAACAAAAACGATTGCTTCTGTATTGATTATTTCCCCCAATTCAATAGGGGGATTTCCCCTATTTTCTCTAAATTTTACGAAAATTCCGCCTCTGTTTCTGCCGAAGCTTCGCCTCGTGGATGAGGAATCTCTACGAAAAGCTGGGTGCCGCCTCCGGCAATTTTCTCCAGGCGGAACCTTCCACCCAACAGCGCTACCCTTTCGCTGATTCCCATCAGGCCAAAATGGCCCCGGTCCGCCAGAGAAACAATGTCAACTTCATCGGGCAGACCTTTTCCATTATCTCTTAAGGTTAACAAGATCGTGCGCGGCGAGGTATGCTTCAGGCTTATATCAACAGAAGAAGCCTGGGCGTGCCGCCAGACATTGTTCAAACCTTCTTGTACGATACGAAAAATGGAAACTTCGGTCGACTCTGGCAGCCGCCTGAGGTTCGGATCCAAATCCACCACCGCTTCTACCCCACTGCGGCCCGACCACTCTCGGATATACGATTGGATAGCCGCGCCCAACCCCAGGCTGTCGATCGTGGGCGGGCGTAAGTTGTTGCAAATCCGCCTTAAATTTTCGACAAGCTCTCGAATACCCTGGCGCACATCTGCCAGGTTTTGCGGCAGGTCTGGATTGGAATCCACGTCGATCTCGATGCTCTCCAACTCGTAGTTAATGCTCAACAAATCCTGAATGATCTGGTCGTGCAGCTCCCTCGCCAGGTGTTTGCGCTCCTGTTCGCGTTCGATCAACAGCCTGCCTTGGGCTTCCAGCAGGGCCAGGTTGGTTTTATCCAACGCCTGTACTTGGTCGGCTAATTGCCTGGTTAACTGCCGATTCAAGGAATCTTCAGCCGCCAGGTCTTTCTCCAACAGCATTTGCTGGAAACTGAGCTTTTCGGTATATTCCCGCACCCGATCATAACTGTCAAAACTCCAAATCGTCGGGTAAGACTTGGGTGAGTCAGCCGAACCAATGAGCAAGCGCACGACTGCCTCCCGGCTGGTTTCATCCGTGCGCAAATCAGCAACTTTGTGACCCTGGTTAAGAATGATAATGCGGTCGGTCACCGTGAAGAGGTGATCCATGTTATTGCTGCTGAACAACACAGAGATTCCCTGCTGGCGCCAGCTTTGGATCAAATTCAACAGAACCTGTTGAAATGGATAGCTGAGAAGCACCGTCGGTTCATCGACGATAACCACACGCGGCGCGTAAGTCAGCACTTTGGCAATCGCGATCATTTGCCTTTGTTCCGCCGAAAGGTTGGTCACTTTTTCGTGAATAGAGTTGATTTGCACACCTAACTGCGCCAGGATGCGAGCTGCTTCTCGGTGCATACGGTCGCGGTCCAAAATCTTGAGCGGGCCAAGCCACCTGGGCCAGCCAATTTCATTGCCCAAGAAGATGTTTGCAGACACATCATAAAGATCATCTAACGATGGTTTTTGATGAATGACCCCCATGCCCAACGATTGGGCTGAAAATGGCCAAATCAACTGCCCTTCGCCGAAATAGATTTCGCCTTCATCTGCCTCATACAGACCAGCTAACAACATCACCAGCACCGATTTGCCCGAACCGATATTACCAGTCAGCCCAACCACTTCCCCAGGTTGGATGGAAAAACTCACCTGGTGGATCACAGGTAGTTTGCCAAATTTCTTCGAGAGGTTTTCGACACGTAGAATCGGTTTCATAGAATAGGCATTTCGATTATACAACGGTGGTATAAATAATGAATGAGCAACGTTCGGATTTTATTAGCCGATGACCACGCCATTGTGCGCAATGGAATTCGCAAAGTCATCGAAGAGATTCCGGGTTTGGAAGTGGCAGCCGAAGTTGGCAACGGACCGGATATTTTCAATGCTCTTGCCAGCTATCCGGTTGACTGTCTGGTAATGGATGTCACCATGCCAGAATTTGATCCTATCAAAGACATCCGAAGAATTAAAACGCTTTACCCGGATATCAAAATTTTGGTTGTCAGCGCATACGATGATGATTTTTATGTCCAGGGCCTGTTCGGCGCAGGGGTGCATGGTTACCACCTTAAAGATCAACCCTTGAATGATCTCAAGCTGGCTCTCGAGCGAGTCCTGGAAGGCGAACGTTGGATTTCGGGGTCACTCATCAGCAAATTATTTGCGCCCTCCCAGGCTGCACCCGCCCTTCCCACCCTGACCAATCGGCAGCGCACACTGCTCCATTACCTGAAACAAGGCCTGGATAACCAATCGATCGCTCAAGAATCCGGCCTCAGCGTAAAAACTGTCGAGAACCACCTGACCCGCCTGTACCGGCAATTGGATGTTCAAAGCCGTCTGGAAGCCGTTAACTATATCATCCGTCACCCACAAATACTCGGCATGCCCGGGCAAGATGCTTCCCAGGGCGCGTTAAAATCAAGCCCGGCCTATTCCAAGAACCTGACCGTATTGGTGGTAGATGACAACTCGCGTTATCGGAAACAACTTCAGCGCATGGTTGGAAAACTGCAGCCTGCGGCAACCGTTTATGAAGCGGAAGATATACTCGATGCAGTCCACCTGGCAAAATTGATCGATATTCATCTGGCTTTGATCGATGTTATTTTGGGAGAAGAAGATGGCATCTCCTGCGCCCGGCGGATTAAAGCTGTGCGTCCCCAAACTCGGATTATTTTGATCTCCGCGTATCCGGATCGAGAATTTCATCGCCAGGGATTGCAGTCGGGAGCAGTTGCATTTTTGGACAAGAAAGACCTTGACCTCCCTGCCCTGCGCCAGGTGTTGGAAGATGTGATCGTCTAGTACTTAATCTTCGAACCCGGTGCGGTATAAATCGTAATAATAACCACCTTGAGCCAACAGCTCGCTGTGGGTCCCTTGTTCGACAATCTGACCATCCTTAATCACCACGATCCGGTCCGCATTGATCACGGTGGAAAGGCGGTGAGCAATTACAAAGGCTGTTCTATCCTCGAGAATGCGCGCCAGGGCGCGCTGGATGATCAATTCCGTCTGAGTATCGATGCTCGATGTGGCCTCGTCCAGGATTAAAATCCTTGGATCTGCCAACAGCGCACGTGCGAAGGATATCAACTGGCGCTGCCCAACAGAAAGAGTAATACCGCCTTCACCAACGGAAGTCTGGTAACCCTGGGGCAAATTGGAGATGAACTCATGCGCGCCAACGTCTTTGGCTGCTTGAATCACATTGGCCTCTGCGGCCTGTAAATTGCCGAATTGGATGTTTTCCGTCACCGTGCCGTTGAACAAAAATGGATCTTGGAGCACAATCCCCATCTGCCGGCGCAAGCTGGACTGTGTCACCCGCCGCAAATCTTTTCCATCGATGCACACCGCGCCATCGGTGGGGTCGATGAACCGGCTGACCAATTTAACCAGGGTGGATTTTCCCGCGCCAGTCTCACCCACCAGGGCAACCGTTTCACCAGTTTTGACGGACAAATTGATATCCTTCAGCACCAACGCCGGGTCATCGGAATAGTGAAAGGTGACATGTTCAAAATCGACATTTCCCTGGATAGGCGGTATTTCATCCGCTTGAGGGTCATCCTGAACCTCAATTGGCGTGTCCAGAAGCCCGAAAATTCGCTCGCCGGCGGCCATAGCAGATTGTAGAGCGTCATACCGCTGGCTGAGATCACGGATCGGTTCAAAAAAGCGGTCGATATACAATACAAATGCTACCAGGACGCCCGGAGAAACTGCTCCGATCCATCCGGTTCCGCGCATCACCGCCAGTCCGCCAAGCCAGACAACCAGGGCTACCGCGCTCGTGCCCAGGAAGTCGATCACAGAAGGATAACCCGCCGCAATCACTGCCGCGGCGATATTGGTATCCATATTATTTTTATTCACCACATCGCGGAAATTGGCGTAATTGTGCTCCTGTCGAGAAAATGCCTGCACCACGCGCACGCCATTGATATTCTCCGCCAGTACCGAATTGACCCAACTGATTGCGCTGCGCACTTTCCGGTAATTTTCGCGCGCTTTTTTTCGAAACAGGACGGTCGCCAGGATCATTAGAGGCAGCACGGTGAATGTCATCAGCGACAGGTTTGCATTCATGATAAACATCGCGCCGATAATAAAAACCAGGGTGAACAAATCTCGCGCCACAGCCAGGACTGCCCAGGAGATAAATTCACGCAGCACCCCCACATCGTTCACCACCCGGGTGATCACCCGACCAACACTGAAGCGGTTGTAGAAACTCAGCGATAGGCGCTGTAAATGCTCGAATAAGCTGATCCGCATATCGACAATAATGGCTTTCCCGACGCGCGCCATGATGTAAACCCGCCAATAGGTGCCGACAGCCTGTAGAATGGCAGACACAAGATACAATAGGATAATCTGCTGCAATGTTTGCCAGGATTGAGCTTCCAATCCAAGGTTGATCGCCTGGCCGACAAAATAGGGCCCTAAGGCGGCGGCCGTGGAAGCGACCAGCATCAAACCCAGAGCCAGCAAAATCTTCCCTTTGTAGGGATAGCCAAATTTTACGATTCTGCGCGTGATCTCGGGATCATATGCTTTTAACAAGACATCATCATTGGTTGGTATTGCTTGAGCCATTGATTTTATTCCATCGAATGCGAACGGTTTGGCATCAATTCCGAAGCAGTGTCCAGGGTTTCCATTTCTTCGTGAAATTTTTCCTGATCGCGCAACTGCAGCTCATAAATCTCCCGATAAAGTCCGCGGGACTGCAGCAGTTCGTGGTGCGTGCCCCTTTCTACGACGCGGCCTTGGTCGAGCACCAAGATCAGGTCGGCTCTCCTGACGGTCGAGAGGCGGTGGGCTATGACAAAGGTTGTGCGGTCTTTCATCAACACTTCCAGCGCCTTTTGGATTCCTCGTTCGGTTTGCATATCCACCGAGGAGGTCGAGTCGTCCAGGATCAAGATGCGCGGATTCAACAAAAGAGCCCTGGCAATGGCAATTCTCTGGCGCTGGCCGCCAGAAAGCGTCATCCCGCGCTCCCCGACCAGGGTATCGTATCCCGCCGGCAGATCAAGGATAAATTCATGCGCCTGGCTGGCTTTGGCCGCCGCCATCACTTCATCCAGGCTGGCACTCGGATTTCCATAGGAAATATTCTCGCGCACCGTGGCCGAAAAAAGCAGTGAGGTCTGCAGGACAATCCCGATCTGGCGCCGCAAGCTTACCAGTTCCACACTGCGGAGATCAAAGCCATCCACTCGCACCACACCATGCGTTGGGTCGTAAAAGCGGGGAATTAAATTCACCAGGCTGGTTTTTCCTGAACCTGTAGCGCCGATCAAAGCGACAACCTGGTTTGGTTTCACTTGTAAATTGATGTTCTCCAAAGCCGAGGCCCGACCAACTGAATAACGAAAGCTGACAGCCTCGAAATCCACATCGCCCTTCAGTACAGGCAGGGAAACCGCCTGCTGGGGCGTGCGGATTGCAGGGACCAGGTCCAATATCTCGAATGTGCGCTGCAGCCCGGCCGCGGCTTCACCTGCCAGGTTAACCAACCAGGCCAATTGCTGCACAGGTGACGAGAGTAGAAGCACGTAGCTGTTAAAAGCCACCAATTTTCCGATCGTCAATTCTCCGCGCAGCACCAATTGACCGCCGAACCACAAAATCAACAGCGTGCCTGCCGTCACCAGGAAAGCCGTCGAGGGCATCATTTTCCCGAACTCAGTCATCACATGCACGCGCGCCTGGTACAGCTTGCTGTTTGCCTGCCGGAATCGTTCGATTTCATACGGTTCACGAGCAAAAGCCCGCACGACTTGCGCCCCGCTGACATTTTCCTGCAGGCGCGACGATACCTCGCCCAGGGCGTTATCCACCGCCAGAAAATAACCCCCGACCTGCCTGCCAAAATCCAGAGTAATCCATAACATGGGAATCAAAGGCAACAAAGCGATCCATGCCAGGCTGGCGCTTTCAACCAACAAACGGCTGATGATAAAAACGGCCAATAAAGCAATCCGCGCCAGGTCGAAAACGCCAAACCCGGTAAAGCGCTCGATCGAACGCACATCTTCGATACACCGGCTGATCAATTGGCCCGCCTGTGCCTGGTCGTGATACTCAAATGGAAGATATTGAATGTGGTTGAACAGGCGGTTGCGCAGGTCGAAACCAATTTTTGCTGCGATCCATTCGCTCAAATAACGCTGACCGTAAGGCACCAGGGCGCGCAAAAACCCTACCCCCAGGATAACCAGGGCAGATTGAATGATAAAAGCGCTGTTGTTCCCGGTCAAGCCATTGTCTATCACACCGGCGATCACATCGGGAATGATCAAAAGCAGGTAAACTTGCAGAGCCAGGAAAACCAAGGCTAAGACCACCTGTTTCCAATACGGTCGCAGGAGGCCGAACAAACGGGTTATATTTTTCATTTACAGTGTTCCTGGCAAATCGAAGCCTGTTTCACCATGATCAACGATTTGCCGTTGTATTTCTGGCAAATCTTCAGGCCCGGCAGTCTGCCTGTTGGATTCGGTTTCTGGGAGCATTTGGTAGTAAAGCGTCGCCAAGACTCGGCAGTGGGCGGATGGCTCTCCACCGCGCAGGTGCATGTTAAATTCCATGATTCGCGTCATCGATTCAACCACGCTCACCTCGGCTAACAGGCCATCGAACTGATTTAAAATGACAACATCGGCACTCGGTCTTTTTTGAAATGGATCCACTTCAAGGTAAATGCGCACTCTCCGTCCATCCGGCCAAGGTTCGGCTTTTAATTCACGAATTCGCACCTGTTCAGGCGGAAGAGGAACCTCGCTGGGGTCTTGAAAAAATATATCCATTTATATGATCTTTCTGCCTTCGACATAAAAGCGCTTTTCATGCGCTTCTCCCATCGAAAATGTCTTGCGCGGCAAAGCTCCGTCAAGGATCACAGTTTTGAACAACTCGCTTTTCGACATAGCCGGCAGATAAAAACCAAAATTACCGACCTGTCTGCCTAAGCTGATCACCACGTCCTCGCCGTGTACGTAATCGATTTTGTCTGCGCCGCCTTGTTCGATAAATTGATCCAAGAATTTCTGCAGCGTCCCCACCGGTAGATTGGTATCCGGGTGATCGATGGTTGCTACGAAGAAACCTTGATGCGAGACCAACCCAATGGATTGGCTCGCACCTATGGCCTTGTTCACCTCCGCTACCATCTGCACAGCAGAGCCGGCCGGCTTAAGCATACAGCGCTCGCCAAAAAAGGCCTGGATGCCTGCCAGAGGATCTCGGCGCACAGCAAACAAAACACGGTGAATCGGTTCAAACTCTAACGCATCATCGTGTACATTTTCAATTTCAACCAATGCAAAACGGGCGGGATGGTCTGCCGGCAGTGCGCTTCCTTTGGCTTCAGCCTTGACTTTTTCCCAGATCGCCTTGGCCGTTGCCAGCGAGTGATTCCCATCGCCCATTGCAAACAACAGCACCTGCTGGCTGGGATCCACTCCATAGCGAGAGGCGAAGCCAGCCGGGTCCGCCAGTCTAGTCAACGCTTGAATGATTTGTGCTTCTATTTTAGAGTCAGACACCAACCAACCTGCCAGATGCCCGCTGCCCAGCATCAACTCAAAATCGTATATGGACTGCAAGCGGCTTTTTTGCTGCGCCAGAGGTTCAATCACGGTTCTGTGCGGATCGTCGATGAGCACCAGGATGTGCGGAAATTCGAGTGGGGCGCCCTGGCGGATTTTGATGCGCGGCGGCAGGCGTTCAATTATCGTCCCCTCGGTGGCCCTGATCAGGCTTTGAGATCCTTTGTGGAAATCATAACGCTCCAGATCGAGGGCCAGCACGAGGCCGCGCCTCGTTTTCCCACCAATTGTCCTTTCGACGAAAACCATTCCCTCAGCAGATTGAAGCACTCCCTCATCAAGGTACTGGCGCATCATCGATTGAATTCTTTGAATCCGCTGCTCCGCGCCAGCCTCTTCGAGGTAAACCTCCGGAAAAATCAGGTTCAATGTCGAGGGAGCATCATGGACAAGTCTTTCTGCCTGCTGCCAGTATTCCGGCTGGGAAGTGAATTGATCGCAGGCGATCACGGCCCATTTGGAAAGATCAACCCCTGGCCTGGGTAAGTACACCTCTGGAATTTGTACCCCTATCGAATCATAAATCTTCGTCATTGAGGAAGCTCCGTTCGTAAAAATTAGCCTCCCTATTTTAACCCAAAATTGGTTTGGCCCACTGCCCTGCAGTTGTCAGACCAGGGAAGTGAGTCAAACCTTACGATTATGCAGAGATGATCAGTTATCGATCAAATAGGTGATACCAGTCGTTCCCGGGCCGACATGCGCTCCCAGCACCGGGCTCACCGGAGTGATATAGTGCTCGAGCACATTCATTTTCGTTATAGCCTGGGCGAGGATATTTTGGGCGTCTTGTTCGCAGTTGGCGTTCAAAACTGCCAGTCGGACCGGCTTACCAGCCACGCGTTGGGCGGCAATCTCAATCATGCGCGCCTGCGCCTTGGAGCGCGTCCGGATTTTTTCCACTGTCTCGACACGCCCATCATCAATTTCCAGGATAGGTTTGATGTTCAGGGCTGTGCCCAACAAGTGCTGTGCGCCGCCAATCCGTCCGCCGCGATGCAGGAACTCGAGTGTATCCACTGTGAGCAGTACGCCGCTCCTTTTTTTTGCTTGCTCCGCCTGTTGGGCTGCCTCTTCAAGGTTGGCTCCATTTTGAATTGCGCGGCAAGCCTCTAAGATGATGAAACCCAATGCCATAGCGGTCGTATTGGTATCCACCAGGGCAATTCGGTCACTGTCAATATCCTTTTTCGCCTGCACCGCAGAAGCCATGGTTCCGGAGAGTTTCGCCGAGAGAACCAGTGCTAGCACATCATAACCCTGGTCCAGCAATTTCCGGAAAGCTTTTTCAAAAACGATCGGAGCAGGCTGTGATGTTGAGGGCATTACAGTTGCTTTTTCTAGCCGTTGGTAAAAGGCGTCTGGTTGTATATCGATCCCATCCAGTAACGTTTCTGTCCCCCAGTTTAAAATCATCGGAATAATCGTCATCTGATGCTGATTGACCAGCTCAGACGGCATACACGCAGTGCTATCGGTCACAATAGCAACTTTACCCATTTGTTCCTCCGCGAAGCAGTTTATAGAACACGAAAACCCCCTTAAGTTAAAGAAGTTACGCAGTGGAGAGCTTTCTGATAAAATGAAGTCGCAGTTCGGGATGCTGATTAGGCCTATAAGGCGACCTAGAATGGCATACCGCATGATCTTTTGTTAACGAGAGGTGTCGTATGACCGAAGTTGAAATCTTCAAGAAAGCAATCAACGAGCACGCCAAATTTATGGGTTGGGATACAGATGAAACGGCGGATGACGAATTTGCGGGCTTTTCGTTTGAGTTGGGTAAAGATAACGAAGTGGATGTCGATTTTTTCCTGAATGAAGACCGCGTCGATATTGCCGTTTCTGGCAGCGCTCTCGTAGATGACCAGGCAGATATTCCTGATGAATTTTCTACCCTGCTCATGCGCCGCAGTGATGATCTCATGTACGGCAGTTGGACCCTCGCTGAAACTGAAGACGGCAAATTTCAATATCGGCTTCTGTGGACGCTGGATCTCGACCAGTTCGCCCGCACCCCTAAAGAAAAATTCCAGAAAATTATTGAGGCAATGATCGATGAAGCAGGCGAGGTCAATGAAATTTGGGAAGAAGAATATTAATTTCAAAAATTCCAAACCTTGACCAATAAACGCTTCCAGGCTAAAATTATAGGCCGTGTTTGAAAACCTGACCGAACGACTGAATGAAGTATTTAAAGAGCTGCGCCGCCGTGGAAAATTGACCGAGGCGGATGTTGACGCGGCGATGCGCGAAGTGCGCATGGCCCTCTTAGAAGCAGACGTCAATTATGGCGTTGCCAAAGACTTTATCTCCCGCGTGCGAGAACGATCTATCGGTTCGGAAGTCTCCAAGGCGCTCAACCCAGGCCAACAGGTGATCAAAATTGTCAATGAAGAATTGATTGCCACCCTGGGAGAGCCTGAGCGTCTGAATTTGACCGGAGCGCGGCCGCACGTATTGATGCTTGTAGGACTGCAAGGTTCAGGCAAAACTACGGCAGCCGGAAAACTGGCCCGCCTGCTGCGCGCACAGGGTGAGCGGGTGATGCTGGTTGCCGCAGACCCATACCGTCCGGCAGCCGTCAAACAGTTGCAAACCCTGGGTGAAACCTTGAATGTGCCTGTCCACCATGAGCCAGGCGTTCTGCCCCCCCAACTTGCAGCCAACGCTTTCGATAAAGCCGCCAAAGGCGGTTTTACCGTGCTCATCCTGGATACCGCTGGTCGTTCACAGTTGGATAACGCACTAATGGACGAATTAAAGGCCATCACCCGCAAGGTGCCGCCAGCCGAAACCCTGCTGGTGGTGGATGCCATGGTAGGGCAGGAAGCTGTGAATATCGCCAAGGGCTTCCGCGATACCATCACCCTCTCAGGGTTAATTTTGACCAAAATGGATGGCGATGCACGCGGAGGAGCAGCCATTTCCATCCGCTCGGTTACCGGCGTGCCAATCAAGTTCCTGGGCACCGGCGAAGCTTTAGATGCGCTGGAAGTGTACGACCCAGGCCGTCTCTCTTCCCGTATCCTCGGCATGGGCGACATCATCGGGCTGATTGAAAAAGCTGAGGCGGCTTACGAGCAGCAAACATCCATGAAACAGGCCGAAAAATTGATGAGTGGGGATTTCAGCCTGGAAGATTTTGCCGATCAACTCCGTCAACTTAAGAAAATGGGACCAATTGGCAAGATTCTCGAAATGTTGCCAGGCAACATGGGCCAGATGGCGCGCCAGGTGGACCCCAAAGATGCTGAAAAGCAGCTCAAACTGACTGAGGCGATCATCAACTCGATGACCGTCAAGGAGCGGCGAAATCCCGATGTGCTGAACGCCAATCGCCGCCGGCGAATTGCCGCCGGATCGGGCACCCAGGTGCAGGATGTGAATCGCCTGATTAAGCAATATCGCGATGCACAGCGCCTGTTTAAATCTCTTCGGAAAAGCGGCGGGCGCGGTTTGCCCCGCTTGTTTGGATAGCAGGCATCTGCTACTGCTTGGGAACAACCAGCGGAACGTGTGTGCCTTCCACACCCCTCCTTCCTATGGGAGTAACCCGGCAAAAGACACAAAACATATAGTACAAGGAGTATCAAAAACTATGGTTCGTATCCGTCTGCGCCGTGTAGGCTCTAAGAGGCAACCCAGCTACCGCGTGGTGGCTATTCACGGTGAAAACCCGCGTGATGGGGCTTTCCTGGAAATTTTAGGATATTACAACCCGCGCACCTCACCTTCCACCATCCACCTGGAAGAAGATCGCGTCTATGACTGGATCAGCCGGGGCGCTCAGCCCAGCGAATCTGTCGAACAGATCTTCAAAACCATTGGTCTGCGCGATCGCTACGCACGGCTAAAAGCCGGCGAGGCTGTGGATGTGTTAGTTGCAGAAGCGAAAGCTGCTGAAGCAGCGCGCAATGTCAACCCTAAAACCAGCCAAAATAACAACTGATGAAAGAACTGATTGAATACATCGCTCGTTCGCTCGTCGATGATCCCTCGCAGGTGCAAGTCGCCGCGATTCGCCGCGGCCCTGAAACAATCATAAAGCTGCACGTTGCCAAAAGCGACATGGGCCGGGTAATCGGCAAAAGCGGCCGCGTGGCGAACGCTATGCGCGCCTTGTTGAATGTGGCTGCTGCACGCCAGGGTAAACAGGTGTCCCTGGATGTCGAAGATCCGCGATGAGCGGAGAGACAGCCGCATCAGCCCACGACCAGCCAACCGGCTCGCCGCCTGACGACGAGTCGGTTTTCGTGGCGGTCGGCAAACTGCGCCGGCCGCATGGCGTGCGAGGGGATATCCTGCTGGAAATCATGACCGATTTTCCAGAACGATTGAAGCCTGGGTTGATCCTGTACGCAGGCGAAGAACGCCAGGAGCTGCGCATTGTGAAAGCTCGCCAGCACGACAACCTGCTGATTCTGAAGTTTGCTGGCTATGTTTCCCCTGAGCAGGTCAGCGAATTGACCAATAAAGTTCTATTTATCAAAGTGGCGGATATTCCTCCTCTGCCGGATGGTGAGTATTACCATCACCAGCTAATTGGCATGCAGGTGGTGGATGAGAATAACCGCATCCTCGGCAACGTGACGAGTCTGCTGGAAACAGGCGCCAATGATGTCCTGGTTTTACGTTCACCGGCAGGCGCCGAGCTGCTCTTACCCTGGAACATGGAATTTATCCACCAGGTTGATGTGAATCATAATATGATCGTTTTTCACTTGATCCCAGGTTTGTTGGGCGAAGAATAACGAAAATTACAATTTGTGAGTGAAGGCAACGGGGTTTGTGGCTGCATCTCTATGCACAACAAACCCCGTTGCCTTTTTGTATTGCTTGCCAGTAAAATTCATGGTATAAGACGTTGACCATCCATGGCAAGATTATGAGGCTCAACATTGGATAACCCAAAGCTTTACTGGATTGGTTTCAATCTGGTCAAAGGCATCGGCGCTGTGCGCTTTCGAGCGCTGCTCGATTTTTTTGGCGACCCTGCTATTGCCTGGCAGGCGCCTACAGACGCCCTTCAGAACGCTGGTCTCTCCCCCAAAATTATCGAAAATCTGGTTAAGTTACGCCGGCAGGTCTCATTGGAACAAATTTGGGAGCGCATTCAAGCCCAGGGTATTCAAGTGCTCACCTGGGACGATGCGGAATATCCTCGGCTGTTGAAGGAGATCGACCAACCTCCGCCGGTATTGTACCTGCGCGGCAGCCTGCAGTCGTCCGATGAATGGGCGGTAGCCGTGGTGGGCACCCGCCGGATAACGCCTTATGGACGCCAGGTTGGCGAAGAAGTGGGACGCGTGCTGGCACAAAACGGCATCACTGTGGTCAGCGGACTGGCAGTGGGCGTCGATACGGTTGCCCATCAAAGCGCGTTGAAGGCGGGTGGGCGCACTTTGGCCGTGTTGGGCAGCGGGGTGGATCATATATATCCACCCTCCAACCGGCGCCTGGCCGATGAAATCATCACCCAGGGCGCGATCATCAGCGATTATCCTCCCGGCACAACGCCAGACGCGGCCAATTTCCCGCCCCGCAACCGCATCATCTCAGGCCTGGCCCGCGCTGTCGTGGTGATCGAAGCCGGAGAAACCAGCGGCGCCCTGATCACTGCCACCTTCGCCAACGAGCAAGGGCGAGATGTGTTTGCCGTGCCCGGCAATATCTACGCGCCGCATTGTGTTGGCACCAACCGGCTGATCCGTGATGGCGCGGCACCACTTTTGAGCGTCCAGGATGTTATCCAGTCGCTCAATATGACCATGGTAGTGGAACACAAAGCGGCTCGCGTGGCTCTGCCCGGCGACGCGACAGAGGCAGCGCTGTTCCAAATCCTTGGATCAGAACCGATGCATGTTGACGATATTTTACAGCAGGCGAACCTGCCCATCGAGAAAGTCTCCGCCGCGTTGGCGATGATGGAATTGAAGGGCATGATCCGCCAAGTTGGCGGGATGCATTATGTTGGCGTTCGCGAGCCAACCGAAGATTATAAAATATAGAAAGGCCAGATTGTGAATTCGAATTACTATGCAGTAATCATGGCGGGAGGCAGTGGCACTCGTTTGTGGCCGCTCTCGCGACAGGAACGTCCCAAACAAACTCTGTCAATAGGAGGGTCATCCAGCCTGTTTCAATTGGCTGTAAAGCGCCTGCAAGGATTGCTGGATTACGATCATATCTTTGTAGTTACGGTAGCTGAACAGGCAAAACTATTTCAAATCCAAGTACCCGAAATTCCGATTGACAATTATGTGATCGAGCCAATGCCGCGCGGCACTGCCTCAGCGATTGGCCTGGCGACTGTGGCAATCCGCAGCCAGGCCCCACAAGCGACCATCGCGATCCTAACCGCCGATCATTTCATTGGAAACAACAACCGTTTTCACAAATTCCTGCAGGCTGCTTTCCTGGTCGCCCAGCAGGGCAGGTTGGTCACTCTGGGTGTCAAACCAGTGTTTCCATCCACCGGTTACGGCTATATTCAAAGTGGGCAAAAACTAGGAGTTTACAATGATGTCGCAGCCTTTTCGGTGCTGCGCTTTAGCGAAAAACCGTCATTTGAAACTGCCAATGAGTATATTGCCAGCGGCGATTATTCCTGGAATTCTGGCATGTTCATCTGGCGCGCCCAGGATATCTGGGAGGAATTTACCCGCCAGATGCCCGAATTATCTGACAGCTTACAGCGTATCGCCCAGGATTGGCATACTCCCCAGCGAAACCGCACTCTCCAGGAAGCCTGGCCGCGCTTGAGTGTGCAGACGATCGATTATGGTATTATGGAGAACGCCCAGCGTGTGGCTGTGATCCCGGTCGATGGGCTCGATTGGAATGATGTCGGCAGTTGGGAATCTTTATATGATGTTTTGCCAAAAGATGCGGATGGAAACCTATTACAGGCGAGTCAGGTGTTGGCTTTCGAAAGCCGTGGCACACTGGTGTATGCCGAGAACAGCAGCCGGCTGTTCGTCACCATTGGCACGCAAGATTTAATCATTGTTGATACCGGAGATGTGTTGATGGTCTGCCCGCGTGACCAGGCGCAAAAAGTCAAGCAAGTGGTCGCCGAGCTTAAGAAGAGCAGCCCTCAATATATCTGACAACGAAGGAGATTTGCTTTGGACGCCTACTGTGTGAAATGCAAAACCAAGAGAGAAATTCAAGAACCCAAGGCGATATTTACTGCGAATGGCACCCCAGCGACACGGGGCACCTGCCCGGTTTGTGGGACGACTTTATTCCGTATGGGACGCACTGAGGGTCATAACGGTATGACTGCGCCTGACCGCCAGTCGTTTCGGAAAGGCAAGCTTGTTATCGTTGAATCACCGACCAAAGCCCGAACCGTGGGGCGTTTCTTGGGGAAAGAATTTACCGTCAAGGCTTCGGTAGGGCATGTGCGCGATCTTCTGCGTTCTCAGCTCTCGGTTGACGTCGATCACGACTTCACTCCAAAATATCGCATACCGCAAGAAAAGCGCGCCGTGGTGAAAGAAATCAAAACCCTGGCAAAATCTGCGGCTGAGATTTACCTGGCAACAGACCCAGACCGCGAGGGGGAAGCCATTGCCTGGCATTTGATGGAATCAGCCAATATAAACCCATCGATCACTAAGCGCGTTGTCTTTCATGAAATCACCGAACCAGCCATCGCCGATGCTTTCTCCCATCCCCGAGAAATTGACCAGGATTTGGTCAACGCCCAACAGGCGCGGCGGGTTTTGGACCGCCTGGTTGGTTACAGCTTGAGCCCATTGTTATGGCGCAAAGTGCGCGGCCGTCTTTCGGCTGGACGGGTTCAGTCAGTGGCTTTGCGCCTGATTGTGGAGCGCGAGAAGGAAATTAATCTGTTTACACCCATTGAATATTGGACGATCGAGGCCGATTTCCAACCGCAGGGCATCAAAGAAACTTTCCGCGCCAAGTTGGCCCGTATAAACGGAGAAGAGCCGGCTTTAACCAGTAAGGATGTGGTGGAGCCCATCGCGGCCGCCATACACCAGGCGGCTTTCAGCATCTCGAAGATCAAGCGCGGCGAGCGCCGACGCAAACCATCCCCTCCTTTCACTACCAGCACCTTGCAGCAAGAAGCTTCGCGGAAACTAGGTTACACCGCCAAGCGCACCATGGCGCTTGCCCAACAGCTCTACGAAGGCGTCGACCTGGGTGAAGGATCGACCGGTCTGATCACCTATATGCGCACGGATTCAACCAACGTGTCTGAACTGGCCCAGGCGGAAGCCCGCACGTTTATTGGCGAACGGTACGGGCAGTCTTTCTTGCCGCCTGAGGCGCCGAAATACCAGACGCGCACACGCGGCGCTCAGGAAGCGCATGAAGCAATCCGTCCCACCAGTTCACTGCGCCAACCGCAGTCGATAAAAGAATTCTTGAACCGCGACCAGCACCGCCTGTACCAGTTGATCTGGCAGCGCTTCGTAGCTTCGCAAATGGAAAGCGCTGTGTTTGACACGCTCTCGGTCGAAATCACTGGCAGCCAGGCCGACCAGGAATTTTTATTCCGCGCCTCTGGATCCACCGTCAAATTCCCCGGCTTCTTGATTGTGTACGAAGAAACGCCCGACGAAGACAAAGTTGCCCCAGAAGAAGAGACTGAAGCGCGCATCCCGGTTGGAATCAGCGAAGGCCAGGCTCAAAGGATGGTGAATTTATTTCCCGAACAGCATTTCACCCAGCCGCCGCCGCGCTTTACAGAGGCGACCCTGGTGCGCACGCTGGAGGAGAATGGCATCGGGCGCCCCTCGACGTATGCCCCAATTCTCAGCACTTTGCAAGAACGTAATTACGTCTTGCGAGAGAACAAACGCCTATCACCGACAGAAACGGGCATCTTGGTGAATGATTTAATCACCGAACACTTCCCCAATATTGTCAATACAGACTTCACCGCTCATATGGAGGAAGACCTGGATAAGATCGCTGCCGGAGAAGCGGAGTGGGTTGAGAAAATACGCGAATTCTACCAGCCTTTCGCCGTGCAAGTCGCCAAGGCCGAGGAGCTCATTCCCGAAAATAAGAGCGGCCCCGAACCGATTGGCCGGGCTTGCCCCGAATGCGGCAAAGACCTGGTCATTCGCTGGGGGCGCTATGGAAAGTTTATTAGTTGTTCCGGTTTTCCAGATTGCCGACACACAGAGGCGTGGTTGGAAAAAATTGGCGTGGCTTGCCCAAAAGATGGCGGTGACATTGTGGAACGGAAGACTCGCAAGAACCGGATTTTCTACGGCTGCGCCAACTACCCCAATTGTGATTTCACCTCCTGGAAACAGCCGATCGCCATTCCCTGCCCGAACTGTTCCGGTTTGCTGATTATCGCGAATAGAAGCCAGGCGCAGTGCATGCAATGCGAAAACTCATTCGATTTGGATGAGATCATGGTCGGAGAAGAAGCTGGTTCTAAATAAGCGACTGGCATTCTTCTTGCACCTACCCACAACAACACGGCGTGTCTAATTGTGTTGCACAAATGCTGACTATGATCTAAAATAAGATACAACAAATATGATAAGAATATGTGCAAAAAGTTAGCTGGCCAAACCCAATTACACAACTCGTAGGGAGTCTCAAATGGATGCTATTCTCGATCAATTCAAAAAACCCATCGTCCTAGTTGCCCTGGCAGGCGCATTCTTCGTTGGCTTATTATTCGGCCTGGTTGTGCTAGGTTGGGGTCTTTGGCCAGTCACCTGGACAGATGCCGCGCCTGCCGATCTGCAGGCTGATTACCAGGTGGATTACATGCGCATGGCTGTCCAGGCATTTCAGGTCAACGCGGATGTTTTCACAGCCAAACAGCGCTGGGACGCCCTGGGCACGGATAAAGCTGCCACGGCAATGTTGATCATTAAAACCGACCCAAAAGGCTTATCCCCGGAAGTGATCCGCGCCTTCGAGGCCGCCGTCATGGCTCCGCAGACTCAGCAAGCGAACCCAACGCAAAGCCCATCCGGCCAAAACCGTTCGAGTGGCTCGCCTTTGTGGATGTTATTGATTATCTTGTTAGTTTTGACCTTGCTGCTGGGTGGCGTCCTGCTGGCAATCTTCCTACTGCGCCAGCGCTCCACCGGTCCACGCACTGTCACCCCCGCCATGCAGGCCAACGAAGCCGCCCGCCAGGCGCAATACACAGATTTTTCCACCAACGAATCTGGTTCGCCTCTGGCCCAATTCATGGCCTCGTATAAGGTGGGAGACGACCTATTTGACGACTCCTTTAGCATCGACTCGGCTTCTGGCGAATTCTTAGGTGAATGCGGGGTAGGAATTTCCGAGCCCATCGGCGTTGGAGATCCCAAGAAAGTGACTGCCTTCGAAGTCTGGATGTTCGATAAAAATGATATTCAGACGATTACCAAAGTGCTGATGAGCAACCATGCGTTCAATGACAGCGGGCTGCGCAACAAGCTGGCCACCAAAGGCGAACCTTTCCTGGCAGAACCAGGTGGGCAGACCGTTTTAGAAACCGCCACCCTGCGCCTGACCGCCCGTATTGTGGATATGAATTATGGCGAAGGTGCTTTACCGCCGCAGAGTTTCTTCGACACGTTGATTATCGAGCTGGCAGTCTGGCAAAAAGCCTGACCAACAGACGAAGAAGGGCTCGGGTTTATCTCCCGAGCCCTTTTTTATTGATCATTCAATCTTGAGTATTTTGAGCACCAACTGCCCATTCGGAACCTGTACAATAACCCGTTCATTTAGTTTATGGCCAAGCAGGGCTTTTCCAATCGGCGATTCGTTGGAAATTCGGCCGTTGCGTGGGTCGGCTTCCTTGGCGCCTACAATATAGAATTTTTCAGGTTCCAAACCTTCTTCTTGTACAGTCACCGTGGAGCCTACATCGACGCGATCAACAGGTTTTGCGTTGGGGTCGATAATCTTGGCATGCGCCAGGATATATTCCAGTTCCTGGATTTTACCTTCCAAAAAACCCTGGTCTTCTTTTGCCTTTTTGTAATCGGCGTTCTCAGAGAGATCGCCCATTTGAATAGCTTCGCGCAGCCGGACAGCTAAAGCCGGGCGTTCAACTTCCTTGAGCTGTTTCAATTCAGCGCGCAGATTGGCTTCTCCATCAGGTGTAAGGTATTGGCTCTCGGGCATAGTGTTCTCCGTAATTCAAAAAATTTCGTATGCGACAAGAAACATTTTACGGCCAGGCGACCGGCTTCAGGGCAGCGTTTTCGGGTCGAATAATTTTTGATGTTCTTCCGTGGCAAAGCGATCGGTCATGCCAGCAATATAATCACAAATAGCGCGCTCCAGGCCGCGCTCCTGCACAAATCCGCGAATATGCGGCGGCAAGATGGATGGCTCGCTGCGATAAGCCTGGAACAGATCTGTGATAATCCGCTCTGCTTTGACAGCCATGCGCACGACACGATGGTGGCGGTAAAGGTTGTTGTATAGAAAATCCTTTAACTCACGGTTGCGGCGGTGCATGTCTTCACTAAAGCTCATTAAATTATACGGCAGTCGCTGCAGTTCTTCCATAGAACGGATGCTCTTTTCTCGCAGCTGCTGGTCGGTATAATCAACCAGGTCGCTCACTTCCATGCCAATCAATTTGCGGATGATGCGGTGGCGGGTCAGGTCGTCGAGCCTGGTCGAACGACAGCCAACAGCTTCGCACAGAATCTCCCACAGGGAAACCCCCTCGAGCATCTCAGGGGTAACCATCCCCGAACGTAAGCCATCATCCAGATCGTGAGCTGTGTAAGCCAATTCATCCGAATAATTTGCGATTTGGGCTTCCAGTGTACCGCGCAAAGCAGGGTTGTAATCCGACGCGTCGGCAATATCATATTCGGATTCGTGTTTAACAATGCCTTCGCGCACTTCCCAGGTCAGGTTCAGACCGGGCCAGGAGTCATAACGCCGTTCCAACAATGTCACAATGCGCAGGGTTTGCTTGTTGTGGTCGAAACCGCCAAAGTCTTTCATCAAGCGAGCCAACGTTGTTTCGCCGGAGTGTCCAAACGCAGGATGGCCTAAATCATGCGCCAAGCAGACGGTCTCCGTCAGGTCTTCGTTAGCGCCCAAGGCGCGCGCCAGCGTGCGGCCGATCTGGGTGACCTCCAAAGTATGCGTCAGGCGCGTACGGTAATAATCGCCTTCGAAATTGATGAAAACCTGGGTTTTGTATTCCAGGCGCCGGAAGGCTGTTGTATGCAAAATCCGGTCACGATCGCGCTGAAATCGTGTGCGGTATTCCGGCTCATCTTCAGGGTAAACGCGGCCCTTGCTGAATTTACTGCGTGCCGCGTAAGGAGCCAAGGTTTGGTCTTCAATCGTTTCAAGTTTTTCACGTGTGTACATGACCATCTCCTGACAAATACAAACGCAAACCAGCCGGAAATATTCCGGTAAGACGGGGTGAGTTTAATCGAGGTTGTGCGGCCTGTCAATGTAAGGTGATTGACCGGCAGCGATGCGCGTCCCTACTCGCTCGCCCAGCAAGGCGCGCCTGACCTGACCAGGCACCATGCCAGAAAAAACAAACGCCTCGCTGTGACAGGCCTGCGCTAACGACAGCATTTCTTGCACTTTCGACGCCATACCGCCCGTGACATCTGTAGCGGCGGAAAGGCCCAGGCTGGAGGCAATCTGGGAAATTGAGTCTGGATCGATCTCTGTGACGAGCTGAGTCCGGTTCGGAAAATCGGCCCACACGCCCTCTTCAATGCCAGCCAAGAGCAGCCGAACGGGAGGAAACTGCCGGGCGAGGTAAGAAAATAAGTTTTCTGTGGACAAAATCGTGCCGCCGCGTTCCGTGTCAAAAACAGCATCGCCGTACACAATGGGTACCAGACCAGCGTCCAGGGCGCGCGCCAACGGCGCCAGGTTCCATTCAATAATCTGTCCGTCGCGCGTTAGCACGCTGGCCGCAGGCGAGAAGGTGAGCGCCGGCAGCCCGGCTGACTGTAAGGCAGCGAGCACCAGACGATTCAAGTCATTCGCCACGCGCCACACTTCGACAAACCCATGCCATTCTTCTGTGGTATGCACACCCTGGCGTGTGCCAAAACGGCTGGCGGGCACATGCCCGAATGAACCGGAGCCGTGGCCCAAAACGAGGCGTAAACCTGGCCTGGCAGCCAGGGCCGAGGCAATCTCATCTGAAAGGCGCTCCAGCACATCCACGCGTGGGGTTTGTGGGCGAGTCTTATCCGTGATCAGCGAACCACCCAGCTTGAGGAAGATTAGCCCTGTCTCGGGTTGGTGCTTCATCTTATTTGACCTCGGTGATCAAAGTGCGTACTGCACCGGCGCGCTGCAGCGCGCTGGCGACCTCAGCAGCGCGCTCTGCCGCCGTTAGCGCGATCATGTTTCCTCCCAGGCCGCCGCCGGAGAGCTTGGCGCCCCATGCCCCAGCCTGGCGGGCTGCCTCGACCAACCAGTCGAGCTCACGGCAAGAGACACCTATTTTTCGCAGCAGGCCATGGTTGGCATCCATCAAAGGGCCTAAAGCCTCGATTAAACCGGCTTCGATCATCTGGCGCGAAGATTCAACGATACCCGCCATTGATTCGAAATAATTTTCATAGCGCTCCGGCTCCTCCTGCCAGGCTTTGCGCACCTCCCCCACCGAAACCGCCGTCGGGCTGGCTATGCCTGTATCCCCAATCACAATGGTGATCGGACGGCCTGGACGAAACGTCTGGATCGCCTGGCCTCGCACAAAATACACCGGCATGGCATAGGTTATAACCGTATTATCAATCCCAGATGGGGTACCGTGATGTAATTTTTCCACTTCAAAAGCCAGCTCGCAGACTACCTCATCGGGCAGAGGGCGGCCTAAAAAGCCTGAATAAGCGCGCAGCAGGGCGACAGACACCGCCGCGCCCGAACCTAAACCAGAGGCGACCGGAATATTGGAACGGATTTTGATCTTGCAGGCCGGGTAGCGGGCGAAGTGCAAATGCTTCTGAGCCAGGGATATGGCGAAAGCCAATGGTTGACGACCATCGAGCGCATTGAGTTCAGCTTGTAATCCAATATCTGCCGCATCGATCCACACACTGCCAGGTAAAGCTTTCACCGCCGCTTGTACCGTGGCCCGCGCCCGCACCTGCGTTACCGGCACAGCAATAGCGGGTTTGCCGTACACTACGGCGTGCTCACCGAACAAGATAACTTTCCCAGGGGCTGTGGCTGTGAAATCAGGCATTATAAAAAACGTAATAGAACAAGATAATTGCCACGCCCCACAAAACCATGGCAATCTGCAGCGGTCGGTCAGACAGCAGCACTTCTTCAGGGGAGCCGCCGCACTGCTCGACAAGTACCAGGTACATGTATCGGAAAATCCCGTAGATGACAAACGGAATTGTCATCATCATGCCATGATTGGATGGCAGGCCAGGGCCAAAGAAGGTGTACAGGCTGTACGTCATAATGCTTAAAGTGGAGGTGATTGTCATCCATTGGTCGAGCAAGGGAATGGAATACCCGGCCAAAACGCGACGGTGGGAATTTGCATCACCGGCCAGGAGCGACAGTTCTGCGCGCCTTTTCCCAACGCCGATGAAAAGTGCCAGGAAAGTAGTAAATACGAATAACCAGGGTGAAAACTGCGCCACCTGCACCATAGCCAGGCCAGCGCTGACCCGCAGAACATAAAAACTGGCCAAAACAAGAATATCAACGATCGAAATATGTTTCAACCAGGTAGTGTAGGCCAGGTTCAACACCAAATAAACCAGACCTAAGATCGCAAAATACGGCGACAGCCAGAAAGCAAGGGGAAAGACCAGCACCAATAAGGCAACTACTGCCGTATACGCCACCGAAAGCGGCAGTTCCCCAGCAGCGATCGGCCTGAACCGCTTGACAGGGTGGATACGGTCAGTATCGATATCCCGAATGTCGTTATATATGTAAATGGCGCTGGAAAGCATGCAGAACAACAAGACAGCAGCCAGTGAGCGCGCTAAAAAAGGCCAGGTGAACAGTTGTCGGTCAAAAATCAAAGCGGCCAGCAGAAAGCCGTTTTTTGACCACTGCTTTGGCCTCATTGATTTTAACAATGCGCGCAACAAGGGAGGCATACCAAAATATCTTACCATGAAAAATCACACCGCACATGTTACAATGATTTTGTGGCTTCCAAAGAGCGCCTGGATGATTTGTTGGTGGCACGCGGGCTGGCGCTGTCACGCGATTTGGCCCAACGCCTGGTTATGGCTGGCCAGGTGCGCGTGCAAGGGCAGCGAATCTTGCAGCCATTCAGCCAGGTGCACCTGGCAGCAGAAATTGAAATTGTGCCTCCGCCGCGCTTTGTTTCGCGAGGCGGAGAAAAATTGGAGCACGCCCTGGCTGTTTTTGACGTCGCCGTCACCGGGCGGGTTTGCGCTGATGTCGGCGCCTCGACCGGTGGGTTCACGGACTGCCTTCTGCAAGCTGGCGCCCGGCGCGTCTACGCCATCGATGTCGGGCAGGGCATCCTGGATTGGAAGCTGCGCCAGGATAAACGCGTGGTGGTGATGGAACAGGTCAACGCGCGCAGTGTCGAACAACTCTCAGAACCGGTCTCGCTGGTAACGATCGATGTCTCGTTCATCTCGATCAAGACGTTACTGCCCGTGATCGCCGATTGGTTCCAGCCTGGCGAGGGCCGTGAAGTCATCGCCCTTGTGAAACCACAGTTTGAGGCCGACCGCAAAGAAGCAGCGCGTGGGAAAGGCGTCATTCGCGACGCGGAAGTTCACTCCCAAATATTGTTCCGCGTTCTCAGTCAGGCGGTACTCCTGGGCTGGACGGTCCAGGGTTTGACGGCCTCTCCCCTGCTCGGCCCAAAAGGCAACCGAGAATTCTTAGCCTGGCTGCAATCGAACACAGCTCAACCTGGCGCGCCTGTGGAAGTGGATGTGCACCAGCTCATCCGAAAAGTGATACCCTGACCTGAACTCCAAAACCCTGCTAGTTTTGGTATACTTCACAAGTTATGAGCACGAAAATTCGTAATTTCTGTATTATCGCGCATATCGACCACGGAAAATCCACCCTGGCCGATCGTTTGCTTCAGATGACTGGCACAATTTCCGAGAGGGAAATGACTGAGCAGGTGCTGGATTCAATGGATCTGGAGCGAGAAAAAGGCGTCACCATCAAAGCTTCTGCGGTGCGCATGAGTTATACTGCCCAAGACGGTGAAACTTACGAGCTGAACTTAATTGACACTCCAGGACATGTGGATTTTGGGTATGAAGTCAGCCGGGCTCTCAATGCTTGCGAGGGAGCGCTCCTGATCGTGGATGCCAGCCAGGGCATCGAAGCCCAAACCCTGGCCAACCTTTACCTGGCATTGGAAGCCGACCTGGAAATCATCCCGGTGATCAATAAAATCGACCTGCCATCTGCCCGTCCAGATGAAGTGGCGCAGGATATCAGCACTTTGCTCGGCACTCCTGCTGACCAAATCCTGCGCATCTCTGCCAAGTCCGGAATAAATATCGACCAGGTACTGGAAAGCATTGTTAAAGAAGTCCCACCGCCCAAAGGCGATCCGGATGCTCCGCTGCGGGCGCTGATTTTTGACACCCATTACGACTCTTACAAAGGCGTGATTGCCTATTTGCGCGTGGTAGATGGCACAATACGGGCAATGGAAAATGTGTATTTGCTCAACACAGCTTCGGTGATCAAACCAATTGAAATCGGTATCTTTGCGCCAGACTTGCGCCCTACCCCTAACCTGGTAGCGGGCGAGGTGGGTTACGTGGCGACCGGCCTGAAGACAGTGGTTGAATGCCGGGTGGGCGACACAATGACCCTGGCTTCCACGCCCCATATCCAGCCGCTGCCGGGTTACCGCCACCCCAAACCCATGGTTTTCGCTGGGATTTACCCAGTCGAAAACGAAGACTACCAGGATTTAAAAGAGGCCCTGGAAAAACTGCAGCTTAACGATGCCTCATTGGTTTTTGAGCCCGAGACTTCGCAGGCTTTAAACTTCGGCTTCCGCTGCGGTTTTTTGGGGATGTTCCACATGGAGATCATCCAGGAACGGCTCGAACGTGAATATGATCTGGATATCCTGGTTACGGCACCATCGGTGGAATACGAAGTGCTAACGCACGAAAGGGAAGTGCTGTTGATTGATTCGCCTGCGGAACTGCCTAACGAAGGCGACATCGAGGAAATTCGTGAGCCCTGGATGGATATCGAAATCTTCAGCCCGATGGAATTTTATGGGGCAATTATGGATTTGGTCACCAAGCGGCGCGGCGCCTTTTTAGAACAGGATTACCCGGCGCCGAACCGGGTGATGTTAAAATTCGAAATCCCTCTGTCTGAATTAATCGTCGATTTTTTTGACGATTTAAAGAGCAAAACCCGCGGTTATGCCTCGCTGGATTACCAGTTCAAAGAATACCGCAAAGATGACCTGGTGCGCCTGGAGATCCTGGTCAACGAAGAACCTGTCGATGCATTGGCATCCATCGTTCACCGCAAAGACGCCTACCACAAGGGTCAACGTATGATCACCCGGCTCAAAGACCTGATCCCTTCTCAGCAGTTTGTGGTGCCAATCCAGGCTTCGGCGTCTGGTCGGGTAATCTCACGCGCCAATATCAAGGCCCAACGCAAAGATGTGCTGTCCAAATGTTACGGCGGCGATATCACCCGCAAAAAGAAGCTCTTGGAAAAACAAAAGCGTGGAAAAAAGCGCATGAAGATGGTGGGCAGTGTGGAAATTCCCCAGGAAGCCTTCTTGGCGGTGCTGCGCCTGGAGGAAGAGTGAGTGTGCAGGCCCGGGTGGAATGGCACAAACTCATCCCTGGAATCCTCCTCAGCCTGCTGGCGATTGGGATTATTTTACTGGTGGTCAACCCGCTGCGCGTCCTGGACGAACTGCTGCATGCCAATTACTTCTGGGTGCTGCTCTCTGCTCTGACCAGCATCACCTGGTTAATGGTGCGGGCCAGTTTTTGGCGCACCCTGTTGTTAGATTCACCAGCCTGGCAAAAAGTGTTTTATACCGTTTGTGAAGGATATTTGCTGAACAATTTCCTACCCTTCCGAATGGGCGAAATTGGCCGCGCCTGGCTGCTGAGCCGTAAGTCAGAGCTTCAATTCTGGCAGATTTTGCCTTCCATAGTGATTGAGCGCGCCCTGGACCTGGGCATGGCCGTGGTGATTTTCCTGGGATCACTAACGATGGTGGTAAATCTCGGTTCAGCAAAGACTATCGCCCTGGCGATGGGATTGGCGATCCCTGCCGGTTTGGCCTTTTTATACGTGATAGCGCGCCGCCGACAGGCGGTGCAAGCATATCTTGAGCGGCTGGCGGCTCGCTCCCCGCGCCTGAAACGCTTTGTCGAGAGCCAGCTCTCTGCCCTGCTGGCGGGTCTGGCCATCCTGGCGGACGGAGCGCTTTTCCTGAAAGCCATCGCCTGGCTGTTGTTGAATTGGAGTATCTCTATCCTGCAGGTGTACCTGCTCATGCACGCCTTCTTCCCCCAGGCGACCTTTGCCTGGACGATATTCACCCTGGGGTCGCTGGCTCTGGGCAATGCTGCGCCTTCCACGCCCGGCGCTTTGGGCGTTTACGAGGCGACGATCGTCGCCGCCTTGTCGCTGTTGAATGCTAACCACGATACAGCCCTGGCTTACGCCGTGACCAGTCACCTCTTTAACTATTTGTTCAGCGGAGCGATTGGGGCATACGCACTCCGGCAGGAAAATATCAACCTGAAAGCCCTATTCACCAATCTGTACCGCCGTTCGCTGGGCCAGGATTAATCATGCGTATCCTGGTAGCCCTGACCTATTATCGACCGTACACCTCAGGCTTGACGATTTATGCCGAACGCCTGGCACGCGCCCTGGCACAAAAAGGTCACCAGGTGACCGTGCTCACTTCCCGCCATGATCCGCAACTGCCCGGCGCAGAAACTTTGGACGGCGTGCAAGTTCGCCGGGTGAATGTCGCCTTTTGGGTTGGCAAAGGGCCGCTGATGCCCGCCATTCTTGTCGCTGGGTGGCAGCTGCTGCGCCAAGCTGACGTGGTTCATCTGCACCTGCCGCAGTTGGATGCGGCGGGATTGGCGGTCATGGCGCGGCTGCTGCGCAAAAGGGTGATCTCCACCTATCATTGTGACCTACAGCTTCCTGCAGGTTGGATCAACAGGCTGGCAAATGCAGGGGCTGTGTTGGCCAACCATGTTGCTGCAGTCTGCAGCCAGCGCATTGCCACAAACACGCGCGATTACGCGGAACATTCCCCTTTCTTAAAACGTTATTTAGGCAAAGTCCAGCAGATTTACCCGCCGATCGAGATCAGCCTTCCCGCTCCAGCCGACTGCCAGGCTGTGGCCCAGAAAGCCGGACTGCAGCCTGGCGAAATCGTGATCGGCATGGCAGCCCGGTTGGCAACGGAAAAAGGCGTCGAGTTCATGGTCGAGGCTCTCCCAATCATTCAACAAGTGCACCCAAATGCCCGCGTGCTTTTCGTGGGTCCTTATCAGAAGGTGCCCGGTGAAGAAGCATACGCCGCCCGCTTAGCGCCGGAGATTGCCCGTCTGGGAGCAAGTTGGGTTTTCCTGAGTGTATTGGCGAATGCCGAATTTTCTGCTTTTCTTTCTTTGTGCGATGTCACCGTCCTTCCCAGCCTGAACAGCACGGAGTCATTTGGTATGGTGCAGATCGAATCAATTTTATGCGGCACGCCAGTAGTGGCGACCGATTTACCCGGCGTCCGGCAGCCCGTTCAAATGACAGGCATGGGGCGGATTATCCCCAAGGCAGATGCACACGCATTGGCTGAGGCAGTCATCAGCCTGTTGGAGGAGAAGAAACCGCTGCCGGATCTGGCTGAGCTGACCCGGCAGTTCGCGCCAGCCACAATCGCTTTGCAGTATGAATCTATTTTTCAGGAGTCTCGATGAAACCTGTTTCGAAGGACTTTTTGGGCATCCACCTGCGTGACCTGCCCTATTTTCGCGCCATGCTGCGCGCCGTCGAAGCGCGCTTTTACCAGGATGTGGAGCTCCCCGGACCAACGCTCGACCTGGGCTGCGGCGACGGTGATTTTGCTGAAATCGCCTTCGAAAGACGCCTCGAAGTTGGTCTTGATCCTTGGGCTGAGCCGCTGGCAGAGGCACACCAGCGAGGTGTTTACCAGGGATTGGTACGCGCCGACGCAGCGAGAATGCCATTTCCTAGCGGATATTTTGCCAGCGCCGTAAGCAATTCGGTCCTGGAACATATCCCCCACCTGGATCAGGTCATCCTAGAAACCGGCAGGGTAATGAAACCAGGCGGGATGTTTTATTTTTGCGTGCCCAATCACAATTTCAACCCAAACCTGTGGGGCGCCAGTTTCTTTCGCTCCTTGGGGTTCAGCGGCCTGCAAAAGAGCTATACGCATTTATATGACCGGGTAGCCCGCCACCAACATCTGGACAGCCCTGAGACATGGCAGGCGCGCCTGGAAAAGGCCGGATTCGAAATTATTCGTTCTTGGCATTACTTTTCTCCAGATGCCCTGCACGTGCTGGAGTGGGGACACATCTTCGGCCTGCCTTCCCTATTCGTCAAGAAAATTACCGGACGTTGGCACCTGGTTCAGAGCTCGTGGAATTTTGCCATAACGCGGCGCCTCGTTCAGCGTTTCTATGATGAGCCTGTTCCTCAGCCGTCTGGAACCTGCACATTTTACACAGCGCGCAAAGTGAATTAGAGGCCGTTCATGCCTAATCCGATCAGCAAATACGGTTATTATATTGGCTCAATCTTCACCCTGCTGGGAAAGATTGACCATCCAATGCAAACGATCCAAATATTCCTCAATCCTGCTGCGCCTACTATCCACGAAATTCACCTGCCAGATCTAAAGCTCGTCTTTCGGGTGCGCGGCCGGATGGATATATGGAGCGTAAAGGAGACTTTGCTCGACCGCTTCTACGAGCGCTATGGAACAAGCATCCAGGATGGTTGGAAGATCATCGACATTGGCGGGGGGATTGGTGAATTTACGATCTTCGCCGCGGCGGGGCGGCCAGGCTGCCAGGTAGCTGCTTTTGAGCCCTTCCCTGCTTCCTTCGAACTGCTGCAGCAAAACTTACAGCTTAACCACCTGGACCACGTGCAATTTTTTCCCGAAGCGATAGGCGCTTCCGATGGCTCGCTCAACCTGGATATTTCAGGCGGCGAGCCTCTAATGATTCAAAGCGGCGCCAGGTCTGACTTGCACAGCGGCCAGACAATTGAAGTGCCGTGTATCAGCCTGGACACTGCGCTGAACCGCCTGGGTTTTTCCAGCGTTGACTTGCTGAAGTTAGACTGCGAAGGGGCGGAATACAGCATTCTGATGGACACGCCGGTAGAAACATTGCGGCGCATCCAGCGCATCGTCATGGAATACCACAATAACGTTGGCCCACGCCAGCACCGACAGTTGTCCGCTTACCTGACCAATCAGGGTTTCCAGGTGCAAAGCGTCCCAAATGCTGTGCACGATCACCTTGGTTATTTATACGCCTTCCGGCTCAAGTAGATTAGAATTCGAACATCTATGTCTCAGCGCTCTCCAGACCAGGAACCCAGCGTTCTCGATTATGTCAAATCCAGGTTTGCTTTTTGGAAACCTGGCCCGCGCCTTGAGCTGCCGCCTCTGGAGGGTGAACACTTTCCGTCGGAGGCAGTTGAAAGCGAAACCCCCGTTCAAGCGCTGCATTCTGTTCCACTCAGAGAAGTGGAAACTGCCCGTCCCAGGGAGCCAATTCACCTGCCGAACCTGGCGCTCGCCAGCCTGGCGCTTGCGCTGCTTGCGCAGTTCACTTTGGAGCCGCGCCTTGACCGGAGCTGGCTCATCGGAGCGGCGTTGTACCTGTTGTCTGCCGGGGCGCTGTTGGCCGCCTGGCGGCAGAATGAATGGTGCTTGCCAGATCAATTTGAGCAAAGCCCGCTGTTTCTGGATATCCCATTGCGCACCCTCCCGGTGTTGGTCGCAATTGCCAGCGGTGCGCTGGCTTTTGCCTTGTTCGGAGGCGGCAAGTTCAACTTGCTGAACGTGACTGCCTGGCTGTTGGCCATCGCCAGCCTGGCCGCCGCGTTTTGGAAGATCCCACAGGGGAGCCTTGGCCTGTTGCAGGAAAGATGGGCCAGCTTGATCCGGCAAGAATGGTCGATCAAAGTCCCACGTGCCGTTCTGGCGCTTGGCTTGACTACAGCCGTCATTATCTATATGCGCACAGCCAACCTGGGTGTGACGCCATCCGAAATGATCAGCGACCACGCAGAGAAATTGGTGGATATCAATGGGATTCTAAATGGTCAAACGCCGGTTTATTTTGCGCGCAATATTGGCAGCGAATTTATCCAAAATTACCTGACCGCCTGGTTCATCAATCTGTTCAACACCGGGCTGACGTTCATCAGTCTGAAAGCGGTTACGGTATTGTGCGGTTTGCTCACACTTCCATTTGTTTATCTCTTGGCCCGCGACCTGAGCAGTCGGCGGGCAGGTTTGATCGCCGCAGCTTTTGCAGGGATTGCCTATTGGCCAAATGCGCTCAGCCGGACTGGGCTGAACTTCACCCTGTACCCGTTTTTCCTGGCGCCGGCACTTTATTTCTTTCTGCTCGGCTTGAAATTTAACACTCCCGAACACGAAAAAGCCGAAACTGCCAACCTGAACAACTTTATCCTGGCTGGCTTATGCCTCGGCCTGGGGATGAACGGTTACAGCGCTTTCCAGATCGTACCCGTCTTGTTTCTGTTTGGCGCCGCATTTTACTTTGTGCATCAGCGGTCGAAATTAGCTCTGACCACAACCCTGACAGGTTTCTTGATCATGCTCTGCATGGCGCTTCTGGTTTGCCTGCCTTTGCTGAGGTACGCGATGGATAATCCCCAGGCTTTCATCATCCTAGCCCAGTACCGGGTAGGAGTTCCGTTTCCTGCATTCGCAGGAAACGGTTTCCTGATCTTTTTCCAAAACCTGGTACGAGCTTTGGGATTGTTTGCCTGGGACAATGGTGATATGTGGCTTTTTTCCATATCCCATCGTCCCGCGTTGGATATCATTTCTGCCGCATTGTTCAACCTGGGTGCGCTTCTCCTGGCGCTGCGCTATGTGCGCCAGCGCTGTTGGCAGGATTTGTTTTGGTTGGCGGCAATTCCAATCCTAATCCTGCCTTCCGTTCTTTCGCTTGCGAACCCTGCGGAAAATCCTGGTCTAGACCGTGCGGCAGGAGCGCTTATTCCAGCATTTCTACTGGTCGGCCTGGCGCTGGACAGTTTGATGACTGCGGTTGAAAAACGCATGCAATCCGGCGGTAAGCAAACTGCCGCTTTCCTGTGCACTGCTTTGTTCCTGATTGCCAGCTTGCAAAACTACGCCCTGGTGTTCAAGCAGTACGATGCCATCTATACCCAATCGGCATGGAATACAACCGAAATCGGGTCTGTTGTGCGCAGCTTCGCCAATTTGACCGGCAGCCCCGAGACAGCCTGGCTGGTCGCTTATCCTTTTTGGGTTGACAGCCGCCTGGTGATGATCAATGCCGGTTATCCTGAGCGAGACAACGCTATGCTGCCGGAAAAGATCGACAGCACTGCGGCTGATCCCCGCGCCAAGCTTTTTATTCTTAATCCCCAAGACCAAAACGATCTGAGCGTTTTACACAGCCTGTATCCGTTGGGCTGGCTGCAAACATACACTTCAAGCCAGCAGAATAAAGATTTCTGGCTGTATTTTGTACCGGCTGACCTCAACCAACCCGGCCAGTCAGCCCCAAAACCCTGACCATTGAAAGTTTTTTATGTCGATTATCGAGCCAAAACCTTCCTCCCCCATTGATCCGAATACCATTCAAGATTCCGAGGCGAAAAAAGCACTTGCTCAAAGCGGTGTGCGCCGGACCGTTCACCTGGGGTGGTTGTTCGACCTGTTGTTGGTTTTGATCCTGGTAATTGCCGCCGTCTTGCGCTTCGTGGGCGGCAACTGGGGTGAGTACGCGTATTTACACCCGGATGAACGTTTCTTGATTTGGGTAGGGGCGGATATCCAACCCATCGATAAGGGCAGTTCTATGGGTCCTGCGCCGACTTCTAGCCAAAGCGGCATGGAGTGGCGCAAAACTTATCCTGACGTGTACCGCGATTGCAGTGCATGGGGAGGCTATTTTGATACGGGCTGCTCTCCCCTGAATCCTCATAACCGCGGTCATACATTTTATGTTTACGGCACCCTGCCCATGTTCATGGCGCGCTATATCACCGAATGGATTTACGGTCATTCCGGATTTTCCGAAATGACCGATGTCGGCAGGCCGTTATCTGCGATGGCGGATTTGTTAACAGTACTGATGGTTTTTCTGATCGCCGAACGGCTGTTTGGCCGGCGGGTGGGACTGCTGGCCGCGGCGTTCTCGGCGGCGGCGGTGTTGCAGATTCAGCAAGCGCACTTCTTCACCATGGATACTTTTGCCAATTTCTTTGCCTTCCTGGCGTTTTATTTCGCGGTGCTGTTGATGCAGGCGCGCGTGCCGGAGATGACGCCATTTCGTGAAGCAGATGCAGAGTCGGGTGGTGAAGCAAATCAGCCTGGATTGATCGCCAGTTTACTCTTCCATCCTTATCTGGGTTTAAGCCTGGGATTCGGCGTTGCCTTGGGATTAGCTGTGGCTTCGAAAATCAATGTCGCCGTGATTGCCTTGCTTCTGCCGGCAGCCATGCTCGTGCGGCTGCCATCCATTCCGGCAGAACGCCGCAGCGCCTGGATGGCGAGAGCATTCGCCTTCCTTGTGGTTGGCGCTTTTACCAGTTTGCTGGTATTTCGTATTTTCCAACCGTATGCGTTCAGCGGCCCAGGATTTTTTGGCCTGCGCCTCAACCCGATGTGGGTTGCCAACATTATGGAACAGCGCAACCAGGCAGCCGGAGATGTCGATTTCCCGCCGGCTCTGCAGTGGGCCAGGCGCATGCCGGTGGTTTTTGCGCTCACCAACCTGGTGCAGTGGGGCCTCGGTCTGCCGCTCGGCATGCTGGCAGTCATTGGTTTCTTGTGGGCTGGCTGGAAAATATTGAAAGGAGACTGGAAACCACACACCCTGACCTGGGCCTGGACAGCGCTGTACTTTGCCTGGCAGGCACCAACCCTGAACCCGACCATGCGCTATTTTTTGCCTATCTACCCGACCCTGACCATTTTTGCTGCCTGGTTTGTCGGTGAAATTTACGATTGGGGGCGCCGATTCAACCTGCAGAGCAATTCCTGGCAGAGCTGGCCAGGAAGATTAGCCTTGGCGGTTCAAAAGCGGGCGCGTGGGCTGGCCTGGCTGGTGGGAGGCGGGGTCGCTGGAGCCGCCTTTGTATATGCCTTTGCATTCCTGACTATTTACCTGCGTCCTATCACGCGGGTAGAGGCTTCGCGTTGGATTTACCAGAATATCCCCGGACCGGTCAATATCCGCATTCAGACTGAAAACGGCCTGCAGACCCAACTGCTCGGTATGCCATATAACTACACAATCCAGTCGGGCTCAGCCTACGTGGCTTCTTTTACGGCAAATTCGTCCGGAGAGGTGAGCGAAATCGTCCTGGGGCACGTTGTCGATCCGCAAAAATCAGGCCCTTCCAGTCTGCAGGTGATGATATCTTCCTTGCCGCAGGGCAGCGCCGCGCTGGCTAACACAGCGATTGACTTGAAAACAGTCCCTGAAACCGGCGGTGTGCCGCAGAACTTCGCCGCACCGGTCAGGATCGCCCAACCCGGGCTTTACTACCTCACTTTTTCCGACCCGACAGCGACCCAAACCATCAACCTGTGCAGTGATATTATCCTGTTCGAACAAACCCAAATCGAACTGACTTCGCTGCGTCTGCCGGCAGTCCAGTCCTGCATGCTCTCTCCCGGTCAAGTGGTCACAATTCCTTTCGATCTAAAATCCGACGGCATTTTGACCGGGGTTTTCATCAATAATCTTTCCGCCACCCCGCCGGCGCCGGGCGAAAAAACGCTCTCCTTGAACCTGCAGGCTGAAGATCCTCAAAACCCAACCCGCTCAACCGCGGTGGTTTCCAGCAAATTCGAGCCTGGAATCAGCGGTAAGGGCGACAGCTATACATTGAAGTTCGACCCACCGGTCAAATTGGTCAAAGGCGCCGGTTATCGCCTGGCAATCAACCTGGCAGGGCCTGGCAGCCTGCAAATCAGCGGCGCCGGGTTGGCCAATGAAGGAGAATGGGATGATGGCCTGCCGCTGCGTGTGGATGGCTATGATGGCTTTGGCGGCATTTACCCCAACGGTTTGAATTTTAATATGTATTGGGAAGAGAATGATGATAAACGCGAGCGGTTCAAAACAATTTTGGACCAGAGCGATTACATCGTGATCACTTCCAGCCGCCAGTGGGGCAGCCTGCCGCGCCTGCCAGAGCGTTTTCCCATGAGCACCGCCTATTACCGCGCTCTGCTCGGTTGTCCGGCGGGTAAAACGATCGAGTGGTGTTACAGCGTCGCCAAACCGGGCATGTTTGACGGCCAGATGGGCTTCCAGCTTGTTAAAATCTTCCAATCCGACCCCCAGCTTGGTCTCTTCTCGACCAACGACCAGTTCGCCGAAGAGGCTTTTACTGTCTACGACCACCCCAAGGTGTTAATTTTCCAGAAAACTTCGGCTTACGATAACAAGAAAATGCACGCATTTCTAGATGCCATCGACCTGACACAGGTGATTCACCTGACGCCGAAAAAAGCCGGTTCCTACCCGGCCGATCTGAAGCTGCCTGCCGATCGCCTGACGACCCAGGAAGTAGGCGGCACCTGGTCAGAGCTGTTCAACCTGGATGCACTGCAAAATCGCTTCCAGGCTTTGGGTGTCATTCTCTGGTATTTGGCGGTGTTTCTGCTTGGCATTTTCACCTACCCGCTGGTGCGTCTTGTGCTGCCAGGTTTGCCGGATAAAGGATACCCGATTGCTCGCATCATTGCGCTGCTCTTGTTAGCCTGGCTGGTGTGGTTCGTGGGCTCGCTTGGCGTGGCCTTCGATCGCTTGACGATCAGCCTGGCGTTGGCGGCAATACTCCTGCTCGGGGTTGGGCTGGCGTTCACTCAGCGCGTTGAGCTGGCGGATGAATGGCGGACACGGTGGGGCTATTTCTTGAAAATAGAAATTATCTTCCTGGTCTTCTTCCTGCTTTTTTTGCTGGTGCGCCTCGGCAACCCAGACTTGTGGCATCCCTGGAAGGGCGGCGAGAAACCGATGGACTTCTCGTATTTCAACGCCGTTCTCAAAAGCACGACATTTCCGCCTTATGATCCCTGGTTTGCCGGCGGTTACCTGAATTATTACTATTATGGGTTTGTGCTCAGCGGCGTGTTGGTCAAATGGCTGGGCATTGTCCCTTCGATAGCTTACAACCTGATCCTGCCCACCTTTTTTGCACTGACTGCCATCGGTGCATTCTCAATCGCATACAACGTTACTGCCAGTTTACACAAGCCCAAAGAATCTGAGAATGGCGAGGCCAGGCCAGGCCCGCTGATCTTGAGCCCATGGACAGCGGGCCTGGCGGCGGCGTTGTTGATGGTATTTCTCGGCAATATGGGCACCCTGCGTATGATTTTCCGCGGTTACCAGATTCTGGTGGACCCGACGCTGGCAGGTGAAGGCGCCAGCCTCTTGACCCGCTGGTCCGCAGCCTTGCAAGGGATGGGCAAAGTGTTGGCGGGCCAATCCTTGCCGTATGGCATCGGTGATTGGTACTGGAACCCCAGTCGAGTTATGCCCAACGGCGATTATGCCATCACAGAATTCCCTGCTTTCACGTTTTTGTATGCCGACCCGCATGCGCACATGTTTGCATTGCCAGTGGCATTGGCAGGGTTGGCCTGGACAGTTGGAATTTTATTGGGAAAAGCGCGTTGGAAAAACCCGCTGGTGATGGTGGGTCCGTTGTTTGTGGGCGGCCTGGTAATCGGCGCCTTGCGGCCAACCAATACCTGGGATTTTCCCACCTATTTACTGATCGGCGTGGTAGTCCTGGCGTACACTATTTGGCGTTATGTACCCCTGGACGCTGAAACACTGGCGGTCAATCCATTCTTGAACAAGATCAAAGGCCTACCCGTATTCAGCCTCCGCTTGCTGTTGGCAGGCGGCGCCGCGTTGGGCCTGACCGTGTTTTCGTTGACTCTGTACCAGCCATTTGCCCAATGGTACGGACAGGCATACACCAAAGTCCAGCCCTGGACTTTCCCGGTCACGCCTCTGAGCTCGTATTTCACCCATTGGGGGTTATTCTTGTTCATTATCTTCTGCTGGTTGGTTTGGGAAACCATTGATTGGATGGCCAAGACACCCGCCTCGCATTTGCGCAAAATCAATTGGGAAGCGGTCATCGGCCTTTCCATTATTCTGGTTGTGTTCACCATCCTCTTGGCAATCAAAGTGCCAGGAATAGAAAACCAGCCTGTCGGGCCGTTCAGTCTGTTTGGCAGAGGGGTTGGAGTAGCCTTGGTCGTGATTCCGTTGGGCGCATGGGCGGCATTGCTGTTGCTGCGCGCAGACCAGCCCGATGCCAAGCGCCTGGTGCTATTCCTAATCGGCACAGCCTTGACAATCACCCTGGTGGTTGAAATGGTCGTGTTGAGCGGCGATATCGGCCGGCAGAATACGGTTTTCAAGCTGTACTTACAAGCCTGGACGATCCTGGCTGTATGCTGTGGAGCGGCCGTGCTGTGGCTTTTTGAAGCCCAGGAAAGTTGGCGACTGCGCTGGTCGCTGACCTGGCAGATCGCCTTCTTTGTGTTGGTAGGGGCCGCATCGTTATTCCCGATCCTCGGAGGCACTGCTAAGATCAAAGATCGTTTCGTGGCGAATGTGCCCCTGACTCTGGATGGCATGGCCTATATGCAGTACGCCACATACCTTGAAGAAGATGATCAGCGCACAAACAGCCTCAACATGGATCTCAGTCAGGATTATGCTGCTATCCGCTGGATGCAGCAAAATATCCAGGGCTCCCCAGTGATTGTGGAGGCCAACTCAGGACGGCTGTACCGCTGGTATTCACGCTTCTCCATCTACACCGGCCTGCCTGGGGTGGTGGGTTGGGAATGGCATCAGCAGCAGCAGCGCGCACTGACTCCCGGGGATTGGGTAAGCCAGCGTCTGAGGGATATCGACCTGTTTTATCGCACCGGCGAGGCCAGTGTGGCAAGCGCCTTTTTACAGCGTTACCAGGTAAAATATATCGTTGTCGGCCAATTGGAAAAAGTGACCTATCCTGGCTCTGGTATGGATAAATTTCCCCAGCTCGATGGCCAGCTTTGGCGCCAGGTTTATCATGATCGTGGTACCACGATTTATGAGGTGATGAAATAAACATGCAGTTTGTCTTACGCTGGTGGTTGATTCTTGAGATCATAGGTTGGCTTGCACTGCCATTAAGCCGCCGCGTCTTCCGCTGGCTGCCTGACCAGGGATACACGCTGTCGAAATCTTTTGGCTTGTTATTGGCAGGTTATTTCCTGTGGTTGGGCGCGTCAACGAACCTTTTATATAACGATGTCGGCGGTATTCTGGCAGCCTTCGGATTGGTTGCAGCGATTTCTGCGGTCATTTTATGGAAATTCGATCCTGGAAAAAACGATCCAGAGCTATCCTTTGCCGCATACTTGAAGGACCACCGACGCCTGATCATCACAGCCGAGGCGCTGTTCTTCATCGCCCTGGTTGTATGGGCTGGCTTGCGCGCTTACGCCCCAGGAAAGATCATGAACGCGGGTGGGGAAAAATTCATGGAGATTGCCTTCATGAATGGGATCCTCAACAGCCAGACCTTCCCGCCGCTGGATCCCTGGTTATCGGGATTTTCAATCTCCTACTATTACTTTGGCTATGTCTTGATGGCAATGCTCACCCGCCTCTCCGCGGTGCCGGCAGGTGTTGGTTTTGACTTAAGCGATGCCATGTTGTTTTCTCTGACTGCCCTGGGCGCCTTTGGCGTGGCTTACAATTTAATTACCCTGGCAATGCGCCGTTTGCAAGGCGGAAGTGGCCAAGGCGCGGTCGTCCCTGGTCGCGCCCTGCTGTTTGGCTTGCTTGGGATGCTCTTCACAACCCTGCTTTCCAATCTGGAAGGTGTGTTCGAAGTCTTGCAGTCGCGCGGCCTGCTGTCCAGCGAGATGCTCGCCTGGCTGGATATCCCAGACCTGGCTAAGGCTACGGTAACCCACACCTGGCTTCCAGATGAAAACCTGGGTTGGTGGTGGTGGCGCGGCTCGCGTGTCTTACAAGATTACAACTTGCTCGGACAGCGCCAATTCGTCTCGCCGATTACCGAGTTTCCGTTTTTTAGCTTCTTACTAGGCGATAACCATCCTCATGTATTGGGCCTGCCGTTTGTGCTGCTAGCAGTGGCATTTGCTTTAAATCTGTTGGAAAACCGCTTGCGGACCAGAGCAAACCAATCAGAAACAGGCTCAGCCTCTCCTGCCTGGTGGAATCCGGCAGCCTTTTGCCTGGACAACGACTGGCTGCTGTTTTTCAGCGGAGCACTGCTCCTGGGCGGGTTGGCTTTCAACAACACCTGGGATTTCCCGATTTATCTTGGCCTAACGATCCTGGTGTATACGGCAGGCCAGCTCGCCGGTAAGGCGGAAGTTCAGCTCAACGACCTGATAAAACCAGTTGTGCTGGCAGTTGGCTGGCTGTTCACATCTATCTTGATGTATATCTTCTTCTACGCCAGTTTCAGCTCACAGGCCGGCGGTATTCTCCCGTACATCTTTCCTCCCACCCGGCTGGTCCAATACCTTGTGATGTTCGGGCCATTCATCTTTATATTGAGCGCTTTTTTGCTGCTTTACGTTCTTATACACCGCGTGAGGTGGCGCGCCATTGCCGCCTGGTGGCTGCGCATTGCTGGCGTGGGTGTCGCTCTGATCCTGGTGGCTGCCCTGGCACTTGTATTGAGCGGGATCTTCGGCGGCAGCAGCCCTCTGCTCAAATCCGTCCAAGATATGCTGGGCGGCGCTCCGTGGGGATCTGTGGCAGCCACCATGATCCTTGACCGTATCACACAGCCCTGGATGTTCTTATTGCTGGCAGGCTTAATTGCCCTCTCGCTGGGGGCGCTGTTCAGCCAACTGCCGAAGATTCTGCCGGCAGAGCCAGAGGCAGGCAGCTCGGTGAGCACACGCTCCGGGCTACCAGTTCTACCGCAAGATATATTTGTCTTTGTGCTGGTGGTTACTGCGCTGGCGCTGACCTGGTTCACCGAATTTTTCTACTTGCGCGACAGCTTTGGTTTGCGCATGAATACCATCTTTAAATTCTATTACCAGGCCTGGATATTATTTGCCACAGCAACCGTTTACGGAGTCTGGTGGATCTCTGAGCAGCGCTTTTTCTCTACCAGCTTGCACTCGCTCACCAGAATTTTTCGAAATATTGCCCGGGTTGGCGCGCTGGTGATGGTAATGCTCGGATTGGTATACACTGTGTTGGCTGCCAACAGCCGCGTGGCTGGCTTCCGTTATACACCCGATATCAACGGTGAAAGCGCCCTGGCGCACTCCAACCAGGACGATTGGGCAGCCATCCAGTGGCTGAAAGACAACGCAGCCGGGCAAAATCCCATCCCGGTCATCCTGGAAGCGCCGGGCAAATCTTATAATTATGAGGGCCGCATCAGCGCATTCAGCGGCTTACCAACCGTGTTGGGCTGGGCATACCACGAAGGCCAATGGCGCGGGACCTATACCGAGCAAGATAAACGCGAACCTGATATTCAAACGATTTACACAACCAGCAATGCCAGCCGCGCCCTCGAACTGCTCCACAAGTGGAATGTAACGTATGTCGTGCTTGGACAAACCGAACGAGACTACATCGCCAAAGCCTGCCAGACTGGTAGCTGTGCGCTCAACAGCGCCCTGCGCAAATTCAACGCTGTACTGAAGCCGGTGTTCAACCAGGGTTCGATCACGATTTACAGCGTCCCTTGAATTCAAATTAGTGAGTTTTCTTATGAATGACCAACCCACCCAGCCTGAATCATTTCCTCGAAATTTCTCCTTCGAAAATCTGCTGCTGGCAGCAGCGCTGTTGATCGGCCTGTTTCTCCGCCTATTCCGCCTCGGCCTGCCCCCATTAAATGACCTTGAAGCGAGTTGGGCGCTGCAGGCCCTGCAGCTCGCCCACCAGGCAAATCCTCTGCAGATCGGCGGTCAGCCGGGTTATGTGCTGATCACCTCCCTATTCTTCTTCTTGTTCAAAGATGCCAACGGCCTGGCGCGCCTCCTGCCTGCACTGGCAGGAAGCCTGCTGGTCAGTCTCCCTATCCTCGTGCGGCCTCTTCTACCCCGCACCAGGCCGTACCGCTTGGCGGTTATCATATTGGCTTTCGCCCTGGCAGTTGACCCCGCCCTGGTGGCGCTTTCACGCCGCGCAGGCAGCGCCATCATGGCAATCAGCTTTTCTTATGTATGCCTGGCGCTGGTTTATACCGGACGTCAATTGGGTGGAAAACGCCTGCGCTGGGCGGCCATTTTCGGCGCGCTGGCGCTGCTTTCCGGCCCATCTTTCTTTTTCGGGCTGCTTACTTTCGGATTGATCCTGCTGGCCTGGCGTTTCGCTGGCGGCGGCCAGGTATCGGATACGCCAGTTTATTCCTCCAATGCCAGCGATTGGATAGCTTTTGGTGCTGTGTTTTTCCTGGTGGGCACCAGCATGCTGCGTGCCCCTCAGGGGCTGGCTGGCTTTGCTCTCAGCTTGCAGGAATTCCTGCAAGGGCTGGTCGCCCCATCGGGGGTTGAACTACTGCGCTTGCCGGCGGCGCTGGTGGTATACCAACCGGCTGCCCTGGTTTTCGGCTTGTTCGGGGCAGCCAGGGTTTGGTTTTACCCAACCGAAGAGCCCGCAGAGGCGGGTAAAAGCCAGGCTAACTTGATGAAACTGCTCACCCTGGCCGGGGCAGTATTCTTCGTCACTCAGCTTGCACCCAGCCGCCAGATGAATGAGCTGGCTTGGGCCATGATTCCGTTATGGAGCCTGGCGGCCTATGAGCTGGGCCATCACCTGTTGACGGAAGAACACAAACGCTTTCGGGTAATTGCGCCGATCACCACCGCTCTGGTTGGTTTTTTTCTGGTTTTGGGGTTGTATTACCAGCTCTACCTGATCAATCTGAATGTTACCACTCTGCAGTGGGCACTGTTGATGGTTGGCATCGTGATCATGGCCTGTATTGTGCTTTTCCTGATTGGGGCAGGTTGGAATATTCACATCATGCGCTTCAGCCTGGTGTACAGCAGCGCTGTCGTCATGACAGTCTGGATGTTATCCTCAACTTGGGGAATGGCCATCCGCCATGCCAATTCGCCTGCTGAATTGTGGTCGGAAGGAACGGCAGCCGGCCAAGTGGATCTGCTTTCTCAATCGATCAAACAGTTATCATCGATGAAAACCGGCCATGCGTTAATGCTGGACATTGTTACGACGACACCCTCCCCTGCTCTGCGTTGGGCGCTGCGGGAATTTCCGAACACTAGCAGCCAATCCACGCTCAGCCAGAACCAGCTTCCCGCTATGATTGTGACCTCCGAGCAAGATAATAATCCAGCTCTGCTGGCCAGTTATCGCGGCCAGGATTTCGACTGGGTGGTAACGGCAGGTTGGAGCGGCGTGTTACCTCCAGATCCTCTGCGGTGGATGTACACTCGCAGCGCTCCGGCCATATCCCAGAAGATCATCCTATGGGTGCGCGGCGACGTTTTTCCTGGCGGCGCCATCCAACAACCCGCAGCCACTCCTTGAGGACAGGACGGTTTATCCATGCCTGCTCAATTTCCCGACAGGTTCACACCGGTGTCAAAACCAGCGGCAGGATCTCTCCCTCCAGGCCGCCGTTTTCCCAGCACCATCGCTATCGACGGACCGGCGGCTTCTGGCAAGACGACCCTGGCTCTATTGTTAGCGCGCCAGCTTGGCTACCTTTTCTTCGATACAGGGGTGATGTACCGGGCGATTACCTGGGCGGCTCTGAATAGTCACGTGGATGTCGATGATGAGCCAACTGTATGCACCTTGGCCGAGCAGACCCAGATCGATGTGCGCCCGGCTTCCAAGCCGGACGAGCGCATCAATGATATTCTGGTCAACCACCAGGACGTCACCTGGGATATCCGCACAAAAGAAGTTGAAGCCAATGTCTCTGTGGTAGCAGCTTATCCGGGTGTACGAAAAGCCTTGGGTGAGGCCCAAAGGAAAGTGGGGCTGAGGGGCAGGATTGTAATGGTGGGCCGCGACATCGGTACAGTGATCTTACCGGAGGCTGAGCTGAAGATTTACCTGGACGCCTCCCCTGAGGAACGCGCCCACCGCAGGTATAAGGAATTGGTCGAGCGTGGCCAACAGGCAAATTATGAGGAATTGTTGGCTGCTGTGTTGAAACGCGATGAAATCGACTCTAACCGGGCTGTCTCACCCCTGCGTCCAGCCAAAGATGCCCGCGTTTTAGTATCCGATGGAAAATCAATTGACCAGGTGCTAGCAGAAGCCCTGGTCTGGGTATTTGAAGGAGTTTGAAGAACAACATGGCCAAACCATACCAGGTACCTTTGTTCAACCGGTTGATTCGCCCACCGCTGCGCGGATGCTTTCGACTGCTTATGAAAATTCTCAGTCCGATAACTATCACCGGAGAAGAAAACGTGCCGCACAGCGGGCCGTATATCATCGCCATCAACCATGTCTCGACCTATGAGGCCCCTTTTATCCTTTCCTATTGGCCTGTCTTACCAGAAAGTATGGGCGCGGTCGATATCTGGCGCAAGCCCGGTCAAAACATCCTGGTCCGCTTGTACGGGGCTATCCCGGTGCATCGCGGTGAGTTCGATCGCCAGACACTCGAAAAAGCTTTGAGTGTGCTTGAGGCTGGCAAACCATTGCTGATCGCTCCGGAGGGCGGTCGGACCCATGCGCCGGGGATGCGCCGGGCGCAGCCGGGGGTCGCTTACCTGGCCGAGAAATCAGGCGCACCGATTATCCCAGCGGGCATCGTTGGCACAACCGATGATTACGCCAGACGAGCCTTCAGCTTTCAGCGTCCGCCTCTGGAGATGCATATTGGTAAATTGTTCAAACTACCGCCTGCCGGCGGACGCGGCGATGAACGTCGCCAAATTTTGCAGCAAAATGCGGACCTGGTGATGAAACACATTGCCGCTTTGCTGCCCCTCGATTACCGCGGCGTGTATGCAGAGGAATTGTTGGAGGCGCATTGAAATCCTATGGCAACCAAAACCACCAACTCTGACACGAACAAACCAGTTCGTTACAACCACCAACAGTATGAAACCCGCCGCCGGGTCTTGCGCTTTCTACTTAAGAACATCGGTTTCACTGTCCTGGTGAAACTGGGCTCTGTCGAAGGTTTGGAGCATATCCCCAGCCAGGGGCCAGCTATCCTGGTGATTAACCACATTGCGTTTGTCGATCCCTTTGTGGTCATGCATGTGATCCCAGGGCGGAATATCGTGCCTATGGCAAAGATCGAATCGTTCAGTTATCCAGTCATCGGAATATTGCCTCGCATATGGCATGTTATTCCCGTCCACCGGGAAGAAGCTGACCGCCGCGCCATCCAAATGGCGCTGGACGTGCTGCATGCTGGCGAAATCATCTTGATCGCGCCCGAGTCAACTCGCAGCACACAAATGCACCAGGCCAAGGAAGGCGTGGCTTACCTGGCCAGCCGGTCGGGCGCACCAATGATCCCGGTAGCTCTGAACCATACGCCAGGTTTCCCTACCTTGCCATTCACCAAACGCTGGCAAGAACCAGGAGTTCAGATTAAATTTGGACGGCCATTGATATATAAACCACAACTGACGCGCCCATCGCGCGACCAGATGCGCCTGATGACAGATGAGGTCATGTATAAACTGGCAAGTTTGTTGCCGCCGGAGCGGCGCGGCTATTATCACGATCTTTCCAAATCGACTCAGGAAACAATCAATCTTTTATGAGCGTTCATGCTATAATTTAATTAATGTTTCCGATGCAATTTTGTTTGTAATAAGGCCTGACGTAGAAAAAATTGATGGCATACCTCTTGCATCAAATGTGTTATGCAATTTGTTATAACTTTGCTTAGCGGCACCCCTTATATTGACCTGGCCCAAAACATCACTGGCTGGGTCGGTTGGGGATTGTTGGCATTTCTCAATCTCTTCTTATTGATTCGCTTTTTCCAACTGCATAAAAATACCTCGGGCGGTAGACCGCCCGCGCTGACCAACATCAGTTCGCTGAGTGAAGGTCCCAAGCGGATATTATTCTCCGCTCTGTTCGTCGCCGCACCGTTCGCGGTTTTGTTTTTCGTCGTTCGATTCCCTGACACTGGCTCTTTACCGCTGCCAGGCCGCATTATCGAATCTACTGGCCCACTATTCAGCACATTTGCCGCACTGCCATGGCTGTTAGCGGCAGCTTTGTTGGGCCTTCCAGAAACCGTGTTGGTGAGCCTTGCGACAGGCATTGTTCTTTCTTTTTGGAGCACTCATTCTCCGTTTACTCCGCTGGAAATAACTCTGCTGGCTATCCTGGCTTACGCAGCTTTTCATCAAAGATACCGCAGCCTTGAGTTCCGCCTGCTGAGGAATCCCTTATTTACAGCCTGCCTCCTGGCAATCGCCTACGGGGTAATTTTTATTTATTCGAATCTGTTCTACGCTGGCGGCAGCCTGGCAAATCGCCTGGATTACGCATTTTCGATGGTAATTCCCCAGGGTTTGGTCAATGCGGCCGAACTCGTTCTAGCAGGCATTTTTGTCTGGCTGATAAAAATGCTGGCGGTTCAAAAATCAATTATTTCTCTTCCTCTCCAGCCTTCTCCTTGGGAGCGCAGCCTGTTTGTGCGAATCATTTACAGCCTGGCGCCGCTGGCCGCGCTGCTCTTGATTGCTGTGCTAATTGGTAATTGGTGGATCGCAGGCAATGCCGCCAGGCGTTTGTTGGAAAGCCGCATGGCCAGCTCGGCCCAATTGGCCAGTCAAACCTTGCCTTATTTCCTCGAAACCGGGCAAAACCTGATCCAACAAATAGCAAAAGATGACCGCTGGTTCCGCTTGACCTCAATCGACCAGGCGCAGATGCTTCAGGAAGCACGCCTGAGCGTGCCATTTTTCGATGAGCTTTATTTGATCGCGCCAGATAAATCCACTGCAGCATCCTATCCACCGGCTGATTACAATGCATCATCCCCTTCACCGGCAGAAGTAGCCGGTCTGGATCTGGCCTTTCAAGGCGTGCCGATTCAAAAATATACAGTACCGGCCAAGACCGGTGCACGCTCTGCGCAAGTTTCCTTCATTGCGGCAGTAAGCGACGCTCAAACCGGTGCCATCAAAGGTGCGCTGATTGGGCGTGCCAGTTTGCTCTCGAACCCGTTCACCCAGCCTGTATTGGAAAACCTTGACAGTTTAGACAGCCTGGATGGCGAAGGCGAAATTCTCGACGATCACCTACAGGTGCTGTACCACACCGACCCGACTCGCGTGAACGAAATATACCAGGGAATAACACCCGAACAGGCAACATTTTACGAGAATAAAGCCTCGGATGGTACCCGCGATTTGGTGTATTTCCAGCCATCGGCTGGCTATTCCTGGTCGGTGATCCTGACAATTCCGGCCCGCCAGGCGCAGGGCCTGGCGCTGGAGATGGCGGCGCCGATGCTCCTGATCACACTGGCAATGTTTATCGTGGCCGGCGGCATTCTCTCCATTGGCCTGCGGTTTGTGACTAAATCTCTCAAAACGCTTTCCGAACAAGCCAACCGCATGGCTGCCGGGCAGTTGGATACGCCCGTATTCACGGAAGGTTCAGAAAGCCAGGTGGATGAAGTTGGGCAGTTAAGCAGAGCGTTCGAACAAATGCGTTTCAGCTTGAAAGCCCGCATCGATGAATTGAATCGCTTGCTGTTGGTTGGCCAGGGTGTGGCATCCACATTGAACATCAACCAGGCGACAAAGCCCGTGTTGGAATCAGCGCTTACCACCGGCGCAGTATCAGCCCGCATTGCCCTCGGTCCAGCCGCCCTTCCCGAAGGGGAAAACATCGCATCGCAATCCACCCGATTTGGCGCAGGACCAGCCAATGAGCGGTTCGCCGTTCTGGATGACGCCATCTTGGAGATGGCGCTCCGCCAGGATAAATTGATCATCAACAATTTAAGCCGGGTGCGCTCTTTGAATCTTCCCATCGGAGCAGCGCGTCCAGAAGCCTTGTTGGCTATCGCCTTACGCCACGAACAATCCTTCTTCGGAGTGTTATGGATTGCCTTCGATCAATTGCACCTGTTCAGCGAGGAAGAAATTCGGTTCATTGCTACCCTGGCCAGCCAAACGACCCTGGCGGCTGCCAATGCACGCCTGTTCCAAAACGCTGAGATCGGCCGCCAGCGCCTGGCCAGCATCCTTGCCTCCACTGCGGACCCAGTGTTGGTGACCGATTACCAGGATCGCCTAATTTTGGCAAATCCGGCGGCCTGGCATGCGCTGGGCCTCAACCCAGATACTACCCATGGGCATGCAGTGAATGCCGTGATCGGAAATCCCGAACTGGCAAATCTCCTGCGCCAACCGTTCAAAGAGAGCCAATCGATCGAAATCACAGCCCAGGATCAGCGAATTTATCTTGCCACTGCGTCGCCAGTGATGGCGGGTGCACAAAACATGGGCAAAGTATGCATACTGCGTGACGTAACCCATTTTAAGCAGTTAGACGCGCTGAAATCCGAATTTGTATCTACCGTCAGCCACGATCTGCGCTCACCCCTGACTCTCATTCGAGGCTACGCCACCATGCTGGACATGGTCGGCCAGCTCAACGAACAACAGATGAATTACACCCAAAAAATCATCTCAGGTGTTGACATCATGTCCAACCTGGTTAATAATTTACTCGACCTGGGCCGCATCGAAGCCGGGGTCAATTTACAGGTTGAGTTAGCGGAGGTCAGCGATATTATCAAGCAGGTGGTAGAGCCATTACAGGGAACCGCCAACCAGAAACACATCGCTATGAAGACCATCCTGCCTTCTGAAGGCCTTCCGCCGATCCAGGCTGACCAGGCGCTGCTCAAACAAGCACTGCATAACCTGGTTGAAAACGCTATCAAGTACACCGACCCAGGGGGGAAAATTCAAATCCAGGCGCGCACCGACGCCAACCACATCATTTTTTCAATTTCCGATTCGGGCATTGGCATTGCGCCCATTGACCAGCCGCGTTTGTTTGAACGCTTCTTCCGCGGCGCACAGCGCGAAGCGCGCAAACGAAGCGGCAGCGGCTTGGGTTTGGCCATTGTTAAATCGATCGCCGATCGCCATCATGGCAAAGTGTGGGTGGAAAGTCAATTGGGAAAAGGCAGCACATTCAGCCTGTTAATCCCGATTCAACAGCCGAAGATAGATGTAAAAAGCGAAAGATCCCCCTTGACTGAATAATGCATTTCGTTATATAATAATAAGACGTGCTTTTAAAAGCAGGTCCATTTGATATCTCGCTCTACAAAGGGTGAGCCAATTGTTATATATAAATCGAGCATGCAAAGCACCATTTGCATCTCCATATTCCGAACTGAAGCAAACGGGTCAAGCGCTTGAGGTAATTTTCTCGAGCGCTGGATTTTGTTGTTTGTAGAAATCTCCAGGAGGCAAACAAGTGGAAACGAAAGGGTTAACTGCCTTACGTATCAGCCTGGCTTCACCAGAAACCATTCGCAGTTGGTCATATGGTGAGGTACTGAAACCAGAAACCATCAACTACAGGCGCTTACGCCCTGAAAAGGATGGTCTATTTTGCGAAGCAATTTTCGGCCCCACCCGTGATTGGCAGTGTTATTGTGGCAAATATAAAAATATTCGTTACAAGGGCATCGTCTGTGATAAATGCGGCGTTGAGGTCACCCGATCATCCGTCCGCCGCGAACGCATGGGGCATATCGAGCTTTCTGCCCCGGTTGCGCATGTCTGGTACACCCGCCGTATCCCTTCTTACCTGGGATTACTGCTTGATATCTCCCGCCGCAACCTGGATCGTGTCTTGTACTTCGCTCAATATGTTGTTACCTATGTAGATGACGAAGCGCGCCAGAAAGCGCTTAAACGCCTAGAAGACAAAATTGTCTCCGCAGAGCGAGAACAGGGAAGCCGCCTAAACGCTAAAATTGCCGAGACTAAGGCTACACGCGATCGTAAACTTGCCGAACAATCTGCATTGAAGGTGCAGTTGGAGCAAAAATTCGACGAAACCATCGGCAACCGACTGGATCCGATTATCCAGGAGGGCCAGCGCCTGGAACACTTGCTGCAGGAAAGCATGGGCACTCCGGCGCGTTCAGACGTTATCTTTTCGGAAAATGGCGCTGTGATTGTCAAGAACGCAGAAACGATCACCAACCAGCATCTTTCCAAAGTTCAGCGCATCGTCAAAGATCGCCTGGAAGAGATCGAGCGTGAAATTAAGGACCAAAAGCAGCGCGAGCTCGAACACATCGAAATGGACGTGGAGACTTTCCGCGCCCAGGCCGAGCGCGATATGGAAGACCTGCGCAATGCGTTGGAAGACCAATCAACCACCGTGCACGATGAAAGCAGCCGGATGCGGGATGAACTTATGGAAATTCGCCCGCTGACTTTCATGGGAGAAACCCGCTTCCGCGAGTTGAAAACCCGCTGGGGACAGGTTTTCCGGGCTGACATGGGCGCCGAGGCATTTTACGATATCCTGCGCCGCCTGGATTTGGATAAGCTGGCAACTGAACTTTGGCAAGAGATTCGCACCACCAAAAGCAAACAGAAACGCAAGAAAGCTACCAAGCGTCTCAAAGTGGTGGAAGCTTTCCGCCGCTCAGGCAATCGCCCGGAGTGGATGATCTTGACCGTCTTGCCGGTTATTCCTCCCGATCTGCGCCCCATGGTGCAGTTGGATGGAGGTCGGTTCGCTACCTCTGATTTGAACGACTTATACCGCCGCGTGATTAATCGCAATAACCGCCTGAAACGCCTGCTCGAGCTGGGCGCCCCGGATGTCATTGTACGCAATGAAAAGCGCATGCTCCAGGAGGCGGTCGACTCGCTGATTGATAATTCCCAGCGCGGCAAAGCGCTCTCTCGCCGCGGCCGTCGTGAACTGAAGTCACTGAGCGACATGCTCAAAGGCAAGAAAGGCCGCTTCCGCCGCAACCTGTTGGGCAAGCGTGTGGATTATTCGGGCCGCTCCGTGATTGTGGTTGGCCCCAAGCTCAAACTCTTCCAATGCGGACTACCCAAGACCATGGCATTGGAACTCTACCGGCCGTTCGTAATCTCACGCCTGGTATCGCACAACTACGCCGCCAACGTCAAAGGCGCCAAGCGGTTTATTGAACGCAACCGCCCGGAAGTTTGGGAAGTCCTGGAAGAGGTGATTAAGGAGCGCCCGGTTTTGTTAAACCGCGCCCCCACCCTGCACCGCCTGGGCATTCAGGCTTTCGAACCGATCCTGATCGAAGGCAGCGCCATTCAGCTCCATCCGTTGGTCACCACTGCATTCAACGCTGACTTTGATGGTGATCAGATGGCTGTACACGTGCCACTTTCGCAAAAAGCGGTTCAAGAAGCGCGCGATTTAATGCTTTCGTCGAAAAACTTGCTCAAGCCTGCGGATGGCGAACCTATCATCAGCCCGTCGAAGGACATGGTCTTGGGTGTGTATTACCTGACGACCGCTGATGAAACGCGCAAACACAAAGGTGATAATCGGGTTTTCTCGAGCATCGATGAAGCGATATTATGCTTCCAATTGGATCAGGTTGAGGTGAAATCGAATGTCACGATCCAGATTCACTCCTGGTATGACGAACACAACACTCGCCTGCCCAAGCCCGAAAAGCGATTGATCAAAACCACCATCGGCCGCATCATATTCAATGAAATACTGCCGCCCTCAATGCGCTTCGTCAACCGCAGCCTCGATAAAGGTGGGATTAAAGATTTAATTGCGGAAATGTACGAAATTTGTGGTGAAAAGGAAACACCTGACGTTGCTGACCGCATTAAAGATATCGGTTTCAACTATGCCACCCGTTCCGGTTACAGCATCGCTGTTTCAGACATCACCGTGCCGCCAGAAAAAACCGAGATCGTAAACCGCGCCCTGAATGAAGCTGAATCGGTGGCGCGCGATTTCCGCCGCGGTTTGCTCACCGAGCAGGAACAAAATGAGCGTGTCATTGCCATCTGGCAGCGCACCACCAACGATGTTGGTTCAGCCGTCAAGCGCTACCTGGATCCCCACGGCAACCTGGCGACCATGGCAAATTCTGGCGCAACGAAAGGCGGTTTTGGCCCGATTGCGCAGTTAGCTGGTATGCGTGGTCTAATGGCTGACCCTTCGGGCCGCATTATCCCGCTGCCCATCCGCTCCAACTTCCGCGAAGGCCTGACCGCCCTTGAATACTTCATCTCCACCCATGGCGCCCGCAAAGGCCTGGCTGACACAGCTCTGCGTACCGCCGACGCTGGTTACCTGACCCGGCGCCTGGTGGATATTGCCCAAGATATTATCATCAACGAACCAGACTGCGGTACTACGGATGGCATTGTCATTTCTAAGAAAGACGATGTCGCCGGGCAGTCGCTGGGCAGCCGAATTTTCGGCCGCTTACTGGCAGCGCGCGTGATTGATCCAAAAACCGGCGAAATAATCGCCGAGCGTGATGACATGATCGATCACGATTTGAGCCGCCGCATCACCCTGGCGGGTATTACCGAAGTTCCTGTCCGTTCGCCAATCACCTGCGAACTCACCCACGGCATTTGCGCCAAGTGTTACGGTATGGATCTGGCGCGCGGTCAAATGGCCGAAATTGGTTCGGCAGTCGGTATTGTGGCCGCCCAATCGATCGGCGAGCCTGGCACGCAACTCACCCTGCGCACCTTCCACACCGGCGGTGTGGCGGCGGGCGGCGATATCACCACTGGTTTGCCCCGTGTGGAAGAGCTATTCGAAGCTCGTCGCCAGCCGAAGGGCGAGGCCGTCATGGCCGATATCGCCGGCGCAGTCAAGGTGACTCAATCTGACCGCTACTCAGACATGCGCATCGTGCGCGTCGAGCACAGCGAGATGGTCAGCGACGAATATGACGTTCCAGCCGGTTGGGCAATCCAACTGCACGACGAAGATGCAGTCGAAATTGGCGCCATTGTCGCTCGCTTCGAAGCCGCCACCATCACCTCTCAGCACCCGGGCCGTGTCCGCATTGAGCCAGGTCGGGCAGGCAACCAGGTGCGTGTCGTGATCAGCTATGAAGTCCACCAGGACGCGGAATACGAAATCCCCAGCAATTCCCGCCTGTTGGTCAAAGAAGGCGATCACGTTACTCCTGGCCAACCGATCACAGAAGGCTCGCTCAATCCGCATCGCATTCTGAAGATCCAGGGGCGCGACGCCTGCCATATGTACCTGCTCTCTGAAGTGCAAAAGGTTTACCGCTCGCAAGGCCAGAACATCAACGATAAGCACTTTGAAGTCATTATCCGCAAGATGCTCTCGAAGGTGCAAATTACCCGCCCCGGTGATACAGCCTATCTGCCTGGTGACCTGGTAGATATCCTGGAAATCAAACGCCGCAACGAAGAACTGCTTGGCGCCGGTAAACGACCAGCGCGCTTCGTCGAAGTGCTTCTGGGCATCACGAAGGCTTCGTTGAGCACGGACTCGTTCTTGTCGGCCTCCTCCTTCCAACACACAATCAAGGTGCTGGCAGGTGCAGCAATTGCCTCGACCGAAGATCCGCTGTACGGGTTGAAAGAAAATGTCATCATCGGTAAGCTCATCCCGGCCGGCACCGGCTTCACCCAAGGCCGCTTCACTGAAGGCGACGAGAAAAAACAAGCTGCCCAGCAGGCTGAGATCGGTGGTATGTTCCCCGATGATGCTTCCATCGACCCCAATTACATGAATGATTAGTGATAAAAAAGAGACCGGTGCTGAACCGGTCTCTTTTTTATCAGGCTAATTTCTGCTCAAGATTGGCTTTGATCGCAGGCCATTCATCTGGTACGACACTGTAAAACACCGAGTGGCGTATGAATCCATCCGGCAGGGTCATATGATTGCGCAGAACGCCCTCCTTCACGGCCCCCAGACGTTCGATTGCCCGTTGGCTGCGCACATTGCGCAAATCCGTCTTGAACTGCACTCGAACCACCTGGAGCGCTTCAAAGGCATGGCGCATCAGCAGGTATTTGCATTCAGAATTAACTGCCGTGCGCTGGTAGGCTTTGCCGTACCAGGTGCCGCCAATTTCCAGGCTGCTGTTGGCAATATCGATATTTAGATATCGGGTTGCACCGACAATTTTTCCGCTGGCCAGTTCGACAACTACAAAGGGCAGGTCTGTGCCTTTGGACTGTCGTTCCAGTAGATCAATGATCCAGCGGCGAATATCTGCCTCGCTTTGAATCTCGCCGTAAACCATATACTGCCAGATTTCTTGCTCCAAGCCTACCTCAGCCAGGCCTGCGCTGTGTTCTTCGCGCAGCGGTTCCAGGCGGACATAGCGGCCGGTTAGCGTTACAGGTTCGACTTTATTCATACTCGCCTGCCTGGGCGGAAACTCTTATGTGCCTTCTTCCCAAGAATTGAGATATGCAAACTGCTCAGCAGTTAGCACATCGATGTGGATGCCCATGCTCTCCAGCTTAAGGCGAGCAATTTCGCGGTCAATATCCGCCGGTACGCTGTAAACTTTGTTTTCTAGTGTCTTGGCGTTTTTCAGCATGTATTCGGCAGCCAAAGCCTGGTTGGCGAAAGACATATCCATCACGCTAGCTGGATGACCTTCGGCTGAAGCCAGGTTGATCAGGCGGCCTTCGCCAAGTAAATTAATCCGGCGGCCATCGCTAAAAACATATTGATCGACATATGGACGCACCAGGCGTTTCTCCACGGCCATCTTTTCCAACGCCGGGATATTGATTTCCACATTGAAGTGCCCAGAATTTGCCACGATGGCGCCGTCTTTCATCACCTGAAAATCATTTTCATCAATGACGTTCAAATCCCCGGTCACGGTGACAAAAATATCACCTTCGCGTGCCGCCTGTTCCATCGGCAGCACACGGAAACCATCCATGACCGCTTCCAAGGCTGGCAGCGGATCAACCTCGGTCACAATGACATTAGCGCCCATACCGCGCGCCCGGTTAGCGAGTCCACGCCCGCACCAGCCGTACCCGGCGACCACGAAGGAACGGCCGGCCAACAGGACATTGGTGGCCCGCACGATACCATCAATGGTTGACTGACCGGTGCCATAGCGGTTGTCAAATAAGTGCTTGGTTTGAGCATCATTCACCGCGATAACCGGAAATTTCAGCATTCCATCTGCCGACATGGCGCGCAAGCGAATCACTCCGGTGGTTGTTTCCTCCGTGCCGCCAATGATATTGGAAAGCAAATCGCGGCGGCTTTTGTGTAAAGTACCTACTAGGTCGGCGCCATCGTCCATTGTCATGTGAGGCTTATGGTTCAAGGCAGCTTCAATATGCTTGTAATAGGTGAGGTTGTCTTCGCCTTTGGTCGCATACGTCGGAATTTCGAAGATCGAAACCAAAGCAGCGGCAACGTCGTCTTGCGTGGACAGGGGATTGGAGGCTGTCAACACCACTTCTGCGCCGCCAGCCTGCAAAGCGCGCATCAGGTTGGCGGTCTCTGTGGTCACATGCAGACAGGCGGAAACGCGCACGCCGCTCAGAGGCCGCTCTTTGGCAAACCGCTCGCGGATTTGGCGTAACACCGGCATGTCGCGTTCAGCCCATTCGATGCGCCGCCGGCCACCCTCAGCTTGCTTGATATCCTTAACATCATAACCTTCTATCATTACTTTCTCCTTTTATAAATGATAACAATTCTGGGCAGGTTTTGCCTGCTCAGGACAACTTGCTGGTTGTTCAGGCGCTCTATGCCAATTGGTCAAGCTGACCCTGGTCATCAAAACGACTCCGAAATCGCGCCGTAAATTCTTGCGGTGTATAATGGTGGCTCTGTGGGCCTTTTTGCTCCAGGCAATAAGTGGCAGCCAGGGCGCCCATCTGGCCACAGAGTTCGAGGCTCCAACCATGGCTGTAACCGGCTAAGAAACCACCGCGAAAGGCATCACCCACCCCCGTTGGATCTACAATCCGCTCGGCTTGAAAGACTGGGATATGGACCTTCCCCTGGGCAGAAAATATATCTGCGCCTTTCTCGCCGCGCGTGATGACCACGAAATCTGCATGTTGGAGCACCGACTCCGTATTCATCCCGGTGGCTTTTTCGATCAAGCCAAATTCATAATCATTTACGAACAAAGCCCTGGCGCTTTCCACCCCTGTGCGCAAGGATCCATTGTCCAGGCGGACGATTTGTTGGCTGGGGTCATAAAAATAGGCGAAGCCCTGCGAGCGGCATTCCTGTACATATTGGTTCATAGCCGCCGGATCATTCGGTGAGATCATGACGATATCCGGTTTGGCGCCTGGCCAATCCCGGAAAGAGAGCTGGCTGGCGTAAGCCATTGCACCAGGATAAAAGCTGGCGATTTGAGCGTTGGAGCGATCTGTATTGGCGAAAAAAGAGGCCGTAAAGACGCCAGGGATGACTTTCGCGAGGGATGTATCGATGCCCTTATTTTCCAGCCAGTGACGATAATCCTCAAAATCCTCACCAACCGTCGCCATGAGGCGGGGTTTTCCACCCAACAAGGCCAAAGTGTAGGCAATGTTTGGAGCAACTCCGCCTCGTTGAACGGTCATCGAATCAACCAGAAAAGACAAGCTGATCTGGTCGAGCTTATCTGGTAGAAAATGCTCTCGAAAAAAGCCAGGAAACGTCATCAAATAATCGTATGCAACCGATCCCGTGAGTACAATGTTCAATGTTTTGCCTCAAATCAAATAATGTCGCGCACAAAAAGACGCCCTCTCTTGAGAGCGTCTCACTCCTCAAACCAAGTTTATCATGGGGATGAATGTGTGTCAAATTGAGATTATTTATCAGGGAGCTGCCATATCCAGGCGTTCTTAAAAACACAGCTTGTCTCTCCAGACTCTTGAAAACCGAACCAGCCAATAATTCCCTTAGACTGCTTGTCATACGTATATTCGCCCAATTTTGTCCCGTTGGCGATCACCGCCAGCTTATCCTTATTCACCAATAAATGATATGTGTTGGTGGCACCTTGAGACTGACTGATCACCTTATTGTACTTAACTTCTCCAGTGATGCTGGCGACATATGCTCCGTTGTTCCAATATTCCATATCCCAAGCAGGTGCGCCGGAAAGTCTCAGCGCAGAGAATTGGTATTGCGGCCCAGTGGATAAGGGTGGAGTGGCCCTGAGGATAATGCCGCAACCGGCAAGGCCGCTTTTTGAATTCCAGGTCACGTCGACTTTAAGAATAAAATTGGCGAACTCCAGGTTTTTAGCTGCTCCGATGAATTGCGTTTCATTATATTTCGTTAGCAAAACTTCCGAAGGCTCGACACTGTACCAGGCCAGCGCACCTGTGTTTGGCAGGCCCAGACCAGCTAATTCCTTTTTCAATTTATCGCTGTCCAGGATAGAGTCTCCGCCCAAGAATGCTTTGGCTGTTGCGTCCACGTCGATTGTGCCTGTAGATGTGCGGGTCGGAATACGAGTTGGGAAGGGTGTTTTGGTAATGGTGGGTGTCGGGGTTATGGTAGGTTTTGCTGGTTTCGGAGTGGCGATCAGCGCTGTTGCAGTTGGAGAAAGCGGGGTAGGAGAAGGTTGGCGGGCCGGGCTGCAGGCGAGCAAAGCCAGGCAAGACACCAAACTCATTATCCATTGGAAGATTCTGCCCCATCGAATTTGTTTAGACTTTGCCAAAGGTGATTACTCCCTGAATCTTGTCTAAGTGATTGAAGACATGATTGCATTTTTAGTATAACGCGATTAAAACCACTTTACAATCATCTTCACATCGAAATGATCACATCGGGTCGGTTGACACAACCGCGATGATCATTTATAGTGCAGTCGTTATGAAAAAGTTGTCTATCCTGATAATCTGTTTCGCTTTAATCGTCATTGCCTGCCAGATCGCCAGCCAGCCGGAAACATCTACGCCTGCTCTCTCCGCAAGCGCCACTCTCACTCCACAGCAAGCATCAGATCCAATCTTGATCGTGCCCACAATAACTGCTGCTCCCACTGAGACGCCAACCCCGACGATTGCCCCCCAGGTGCGTGTCGCCGATGGAGATGAGGCAATTTTTGAAGGCGATTTAGAATCCGCTCTGGCTGCTTACGAAAAAGCCTCCACGGCGGCGGATCCTGTCGTGCAGGCCGCGGCGCTGACCGGACTGGGCCGGGCGTATTTACTGAGCGGCGACACTGACAATGCACTGCGCTTTTTGCGCCAGGTGGTAGAGAGTCATCCCCAAGATCCCATCAGCGCAGAGGCAAATTTCTTCCTGGCCCAGACCTACGAAAAACTTTCGCGCCCGGTAGATGCGGCGCAGGCTTATATGGATTACTTACTGCTGCACCCAGGAATCCTGGATGCCTATGTTTACGAAAAACGCGGTGACTTGCTGACACAGAGCGGCGACTTTGCTGCCGCGCTCGGCGAATATCAGGCAGCCGTGAACAGCCCGCGCCTGCACACGGATTATTCTCTGGAAATCAAGCTCGCTCGAGCCTATGCGCATACTGGCGACTACGCCACCGCGCTGGTGATGTATGATGACATTTTCAATAAAACTAGCTCGGATTACACCCGTGCTCAGCTTGATTACCTCAAAGCCCAGGCTTACACCGCGCAGGGTAATCCATCTGCCGCCCAGGCTGCCTACCTGGACGCGGTGCAGAATTACCCCACTGCTTACGACTCCTATCAGGCTCTGGTAGAGCTGGTCAATGCCGGTTACCCGGTAGATGATCTGCTGCGCGGCATCGTAGATTACTATGCCGGTGAATACGGCGTCGCATTGGCGGCTTTTGACCGCTATTTGAGCGACTCGCCAAACGACCCCGCCAGGGCTTACTATTACAAAGGGCTCTGCCTGCGCGCCCAGAACAACCCCAGCGCGGCTTTAGAGTTCTGGGACCAGGTAATTCAAAACTATCCTTCCAGCCAGGTTTTAGATAGAGCCTATGAACAGAAAGGCTACACCCAATGGGCTTTTTTAGATGAGTATGCTGAAGCACGCCAGACGCTGGTGGATTTTGTGAATGCCGTGCCAAATCACCCCCGGGCCGCGGAGTTTTTGTTCGATGCTGCCCAGGTTGCTGAGAGAAACGGCGACCTGGCGGATGCCGTCGCCCTGTGGGAGCGATTACCGGCAGATTATCCCCTGTCGCCGCTGGCATACAATGCTATCTTTCAAGCCGGGTTGGGCGAATACCGCCAGGGTAATTACCCTGCTGCCCAGGCTATTTTCAGCCGTGCCCAGGCAACGGCTGCCAATGTGGTTGATTCTTCTCAATCTCTATTTTGGGTAGCCAAAACTTACCAGGCAATGGGTGATGTTGAAACAGCCACCCGCCTGTGGAACCAGACCGCCGGCCTTGATCCAACCGGTTATTATTCAGAAAGGGCTCTGGATGTTGTTGCCAACAGACCAGCTTTCGATCCCCCACCGGCTTTCGACCTGGGGCATGATGCCAATGCAGAATACCAGCAGGCATTGCAGTGGATGCGGACCACGTTCAGCCTGCCTGCCGATGTCGATTTATCCAGCCCGGGCCTGCTGGCGAATGACCCCTACTTCAAACGTGGGCAGGAATTGTGGCGACTCGGATTGTATAACCAGGCAAGCGAAGAATTCGACAGTTTGCGAACATTGATACAGAGCGACGCGGCTGCCTGTTTTCGCCTGGCCGGCGCCTTGGAAAAATTAGGAGCATTTCGGCCGGCGATCCTGGCCGCGCGTCAGGTCTTGACGCTGGCTCGGCTGGATGACGCTGCCTCGCTTTCTGCGCCGATGTATTTCAACCACATTCGCTTTGGCACATATTATTCCAGCCTGGTCATCCCGGAAGCGCGCGCTTACGGGCTGCATCCCTTCCTGATCTGGAGCTTGATGCGCCAGGAAAGTTTCTTCGATCGATCCATCGTGTCCTCAGCTGGGGCGCGCGGCTTAATGCAAATCATGCCCGCCACCGGGCAAGATATTGTCAACCGCATGAATTGGCCGGCCGGTTACTCGGATGAATCCCTCGACTCGCCGTTCATCAGTATCAAGTTGGGCATCAATTATCTCAACAGCATCCAGCAGTACCTGGATGGAGACCTTTTTGCCGCCATCGCGGCTTACAACAGCGGTCCTGGCAACGCCGCGGCCTGGAAAGACCTTGCCCACAATGATCCGGATTTGTTTTTGGAAGTGATCCGGTTGGATGAACCCAAACGGTATGTCAAAGGTATCTATGAGATGTTCAATATTTACCGGCGTTTATACGGGAGGATCCCTTAAAAAACTCGAATTTGTCTTTGCGAAAATTGCTCTTCAGGCGATAATAAGGTATGGCAGATTCCCCCCATTATAACCAACGCATGTTTCACGGTACGATCCAGGCGGCGGCGCTGGCCGACCAGCTTGCAGCCCGTTTCTCCGACCGTCAGCACCACACACTGATTAATCGCAGCCCTGGCAGTGTGGTGATTCAAATTGGGAGCAAATATGGGACTCCGGTGAGTGTGAATATCGCCGACACAGAAGGCGGCGTACTGGTAACCATGGGCCGCGGTCGAAATTGGTTAGACCAGGCAGGCGATGCGGGTGAGATGATTGAGCGCGCCGCCAACGGTAACCCGCTTACCCTCTTAGCTATGGTACCTGACGTGATCGGCGAGCTGAAAAAGGAAAATATTACGCCAACTATCTGGAATGCCATCAACGAAATCTGCAGCCTGTCGCGCGCTTTGGCGGGCGAATTGCTGGCGCCTCAGAATCCCAAAGTGTGTTCGTACTGCGGCCTTGCAAACCCTGTCGAGTTCGAATCTTGCCAGGCTTGTGGGGCAGCCTTACCCGTACTTTTGCCACGTGTCTGCCCAAAATGCAGCAGCCGCTATACCTCAGATGCGCTTTTTTGCCAGGCTTGCGGCACGCGCCTGGTAGAAGGATGAATACGATGTCAGGTCCACAAATGATGGTTTCCGTCGAACGTCAAAAACTGGCTATGGAAATTGCTGAACGCTTCCAGCACTACTTTGGGGAACGCGTACAGGCGATCGGTATTTACGGTTCCCTGGCGCGCCAGGCTGATGGACCCTATTCTGATATCGAAATGTTTGTAGTGCTCGACGGCGAAGAGATCGATACATCGTATGAGTGGTCAACCGGCTCCTGGAAAGCGGAAGTGAATATCCTCAGCGCCGAGGCGCTGGAAGCGCAAGCGGTCCGGGTTGAAAGCGACTGGCCGATCACGCATGGGGCTTTCTTATCAATCCTGCCTGTATATGATCCTTCTGGTCTGTTTCCCCGCCTGCGCCAACTGGTCGAATCGCAGCCCCAGTCAGCTTTCGAACGTGAAATCCAGGCCCTGATCATCGGAGAGATCTATGAAATGGTCGGCAAGATTCGCAATGCAGTGTATTTTGCCAATGCAGATCCTCTGGCGGCTTATATTATCGAACTGGCCTTGTATGGGGCGCGCCTGGTGGGCTTGGCAGAGCGGTACACCTACCGCAGTTTTTACCAGTTATTTGATGATTCGCTCTGCCTGCACAACTTGCCCGCCGGGTATCGCGAGCTGTGCGGCGCAGCCATGTGCGGTGACTTGCGCAGCCCGCAGTTGCTGCTGGAAATTTGCGATACCTTCTGGCAGGGCGTGGAAGATTGGGCTCGTGAACGCGGCCTGGCGTTATATACCACGTTAGATGAATTGCTCGAACAGCCGCCTGGAACAAACGGTTGATCTGAACATGTTGGGTCTGGGTGATTTTTTCCAGCATCCGCTGGTTCCTGCCTTGTTAGAGAAATTATTTGAGACCAGGTCAGGCTTGCTGGTGGTCAGCGGGCCTGAGGGATATTCATTGACGCGCGGGAATGAAGAAAATAGCGCTGGGCGCGGAATTTTACCCAGCGGCCGCAGGATGATCTTTTTTACAATATTAGAGAACTTGCTCCGGGCCAGAAATGGCGGATCTTGCATTTTCATCACCTCTGCGCCGGATGAAATCCGTCGCGAACGGAGCCTGAAGCGGCTTGTTCACGTGATTCCTGTGGAGAATGAACTGCAGTACGGCGAGCGCATCGCGCAGGCTGTCGCCAAGAATCCCGGGTTATTGGTTATAGATAACCTGACAGAGCAGAGCGCTTCTATGGCCCTGTCTGCCGCCCAGCAGGGGCTGTGCGTTCTGACCCAATTGGACAGTGTATTGTCGGGACCAGCGATCAAGCGGCACATCTTGAAACTGGGGGTTGCCCCTGAACGGATTAACAGCCTGCGTTGGGCAGTCTGCGTTCAACGAGTGCCCATGCTTTGCCCTAACTGCCGCCAACCACTGCCATTATCTGGGCGTTTATATGACCGATTACAGGATGCCATCCGCCAGTTTCCTGACAGCCTGGCCTTTATACAAAACCCTGCCTTTTATACAGCCGGCAGCTGCGATGACTGCCAACAAACGGGCCGCAAAGGGGATATCGCCATTTGCGACATCTACCAACGGGGAGACTTCGACCAGCTTCCGTGGGAAGAAAACAGTTTGCTGCCGGCGCGCAGCTACCTGGCCTACCTGGCAGTGCGGGGAACGATCGCTGTCCAGGATTGGCTGGATTTCGATACAAACCAGACGCTCAATTTGTTCGAGTTATTCAAGCAGCGCGACCAGGCCCTGGCGCACATTTCAGCTCAGCAAGAGGCGAAAATTCTCGAGCTCACCGCTGCGCACCGGGTAGTCGAACAGCGCACGCACGCACTCGTGTCGCTCCAAACAATAGCCCAAACACTGCTCCAGGCCACAGATCTGGATAAATTGGCAGCACAAGTTTGCCGGCAGGTGTGTGAACTCTGCCATGCGGAGAGGGCTGTATTGTATTACCGCCGTTCACCTGACGAGATCGAACTCCTGGCAGCCAGTGGTTGGCCTGCTCCGATCCAGGAAGGCCGAGTCGAGGTGAAATTGCTACCAGGGTTCCAGGGCGGCATGCAAGCTTATCCATACCGCCAGGCACCACCTGGGATTCATTTTTCACCATCCGAAGGGGCGATCAAAGCCGGTTTATGCGTCCCGTTGATAGCGCAAGGCGAGCCAGTTGGATGGGTGATGATTCACAGCCTGAGTAAAGCTGCCTTCTTGCCCGGCGAAATAGCCCTTCTTCAAACCTTCGCCAGCCAGGCCTCGATTGCCCTGCAGCGCGCTGGCCTGGTAGTGCAGTTGAAAGCGAAAATCAGAGCCTTGGAAGCGGCACAGCGCGAACTGGCGCAGAAAGAGCGAATAGAACGAGAATTAGAGCTGGCCCGCCAGGTACAGCAAAGCGTCCTCCCGACCTCTTTTCCAACAGTAGAAGGCTATTTATTTAGCGCCCTCAATTCCCCTGCCCGGCAGGTGGGTGGTGATTTCTATGATGTCCTTTCTTTGGACGAAACCCACCTGGGCATCACCATCGCTGATGTCTCTGATAAAGGCTTACCAGCCGCGCTGTTCATGACCCTGACGCGCAGTTTGCTGCTCGCAGAAGCGCGGCGCGCTCATTCACCCGCTGCTGTTTTGAACAATGTAAATGAAGTGCTGCTCGAATTGGGCAAAGCCAATATGTTCGTGACTTTATTTTATGGGGTGCTCGACTGCACAACTCGCAAGCTCTCGTATGTGCGCGCCGGGCACGACCGGCCTCTGTTGTTGAGAGATGGCACCATCACCGAGCTTGACGGCAAAGGCATACCTTTAGGATTGTTTGGGCCGGAATTTTTCCAGCTTTCGGAGGAACAAATCCAATTGCAGGCAGGTGACTGGGTTGTTTTATATACGGATGGTTTGGTCGATGTTGAAAATCCACAACGCGTGCTCTATTCGCGTCCCTTGTTCATCGAGCTGATCGCCAGCCAAACAGGCCTGCACCCTGAGGCGTTCTGCCAGGGGGTATTTTCAGCTTTACGCACTTATCAGCAGGACGCCGAACAGGCTGATGATATGACTATGCTGGTGATGGAAGTAACATGAAAGCTATTCAGACGATCCACAGTTTTTGTTCTTACTGCGGCGCTCCGTTTTTACCGGACCAGGCCTGGCCGCGCACCTGCCCCGCCTGCGGGAATATTACGTATCGTAACCCACTGCCAGTGGCAGTTTGTCTGGTGCCAGTGAACCGGGGTGTTGTTCTGATCCGCAGGGCGATTCACCCGGGCTTTGGAGGCCTGGCCCTGCCCGGCGGTTTCGTGGATTACGGTGAGTCATGGCAGCAGGCCGCCCGGCGCGAAGTGTGGGAAGAGACCGGAATCGAAATAGACGCCAGGGACATCCAGCCTTATTGGTTTGCCAGCGCGCCTGACAGCACTCTGATCGTGTTTGGTTTAGCCAAAGCCCTGCAATCTGAACCCGTATTCCAGGCATCGGACGAGGTTTCCGAAATCATCATCACCAGACAGCCAGTCGCGCTGGTGTTTGGCTTACATACAGCAGTTCTGCATCGTTTTTTCACCGCGAATCGCGCATTGGAGGATCTATGGAATTCTTGAACGTCGATGACTTGAATCCCATCGATATCGTGCCTGGCTACCACGGCCGATTTATCCATACTGAACACAACACCCTGGCTTTTTGGGAAGTGGATGCAGGAGCAGCCTTGCCGCACCACCAGCACATGCATGAACAGGTGACCCATGTATTGGCAGGCAAATTTGAAATGATCATCGACGGAGAAGTGCACCTGTGCACTGCTGGCGATGTGGCGATCATTCCAGGAGGAGTTTTCCACAGCGGCCGGGCGCTGACTGCCTGCAGGCTCTTGGATGTTTTTTACCCGGTGCGCCAGGAATATCGCTAAAAATCATGTCATCCCATCACCTATCACGGCGACAATTCTTAAAAATTGCCGCCCTCTCCGCCTCAGGCTGGCTGCTGGCAGGCTGCCGGCCTGGTTTAGGAGGTGCGCCTGCCACGCTGGCTGCCACTACGGCTGCGCCCATTTCTACACATACCCCGGCATTCACGGCCTCGGCGACGGCTGCAGCATCAGCCGCCAGCCTGCCGACCTCCACCCCCGCACTGCTCCCCTCAGCATCGCCAACCGCTGTAACGCCTCCTTTCAAAACCGCAGTTGGAATCCAACGCCTTGTTGATTACAACCCTGTTGGTTTGCGCAGGGCGCTCGAGCAAATGCTGGCGGATACAGGCGCTTTGCAAGGGGTCAACCTGCGCCAGGCCAGGGTGGGAATCAAACCCAACCTGACGGGCGGCACATGGTGGGATTCAGCGGAGAAACCCCCAGCAACTGAGCTTTTCGTCACCCACCCGGCGGTTGTCCAGGCACTGGCTGAACTACTGATAGATGCTGGTGCAAGCCAGATCTATTTTATGGACGGATTGGGAGATCCAACCAGTTTTGCAAGCTGGGGATACAGCCGTGCGGCGCAATCGACCAACGCCAAAATGGTGGATCTGTGCCTGCCAGCTCCATACTCGGGGTTTGCCCGCGCGGTTGTCCCGCCAGAAGGGCAGGTGTACGACCGGTTTTATCTGAATGGTTTGCTCAACGAGCTCGATCTGTTTGTTTCGGTGGCGAAAATGAAGTGTCACACAACCACCGGGGTGACTCTTTCATTAAAGAACTTGTTCGGAATCGCCCCAATTTCTGTCTACCGCTTGAGGGAAAGTGATAACCACCGTTCGGCCTTTCATGGTTCCTCCAAATACGATACACGCGTGCCGCGCGTGATTGTGGACCTGAACCGCACTCGACCGATCCACCTGGCGATTGTTGATGGGATTATCACTGCTGAGGCAGGAGCAGGACCCTGGGACAGCGGCCTGACGCAGGTGAAACCCGGCCTGATAACGCTGGGTCGTGACCCTGTAGCGGTTGACTGCGTCAGCGCGGCATTAATGGGTTTTGACCCTGCCGCACCGGGCGGATCAGCCCCTTTCCTGCATGCCGACAATCACCTCAGCCTGGCAGAGCAGGCTGGAGTGGGCGTGGGAAACCTGGCGGACATCAAAGTATACGGGGAGAAAATTGCAATCAGCCGGTTCTTATTTAAACCTGCTCCTTAATTTGTTCGATCTCATTTTCAGAGAAATCTCAATCCGTTCGCCGTTGTTCGCTCAATCGATGATATACTTTTGTGCTTAGCTGGGACGGGCAGCCAGCTCACCTTGTTCTGGATGAAATCCTTTTGCGCAGAGTTATAACCCCACTCGACCGTATGGTCGGCATCGGCTTTGCAGCGCTTTCTGCTGCTTGTTTCGGCACTTTGGGTATCCTGGGCAGGTATGCCTACCAGGATGGCCTGGACGCCTATACAACCCTATTTCTGCGTTTCGCCATTGCAGGCAGCATCATGACCGCCTGGTTGTTCTTGCGGCGCGAGTCTTTTCCGCGTGGCAAGAATTTGCTGAGCCTGGTGATCATGGGCGCCGTGGGCTATACCTTGCAAGGGTTGTGCTACCTGTTAGCGGTGAAGTATGCTTCGCCAGGCCTGGTAGCCTTACTGCTCTACCTGTACCCTGTGCTGGTCGCCGGGCTTTCCACCCTGGTTTTCAAAGAGAAAATTGGCAGGGTGAAATTCCTGGCCCTGGCGTTGGCTTTGATCGGCACGGCATTGACGGTCAACCCAGGAGGCGGTCAGTTCAGCGGCGCCTTACTGGCAATAGCAGCGGCGGTGATCTACTCCGCTTATATCATCGTCGGCGCCCGTGTGATGCGGGAAGTATCTGCTTTCCAGTCTTCTGCCGTGATCTTCACCTCTGCGTCGGCCAGTGTTGGTGTGATGATGATGGTCAACGGCCCTCACCTACCGGCGAGCAGTCAGGGTTGGTTAGCGGTTGGCGGCATCGTGATCTTTTCAACCATTATCCCGGTAGTGACGTTCCTGGCTGCCTTGCAGCGCATTGGCCCAACCAACACCTCTATGCTTTCCACCCTGGAGCCGGTGGTCACCGTGCTGCTCTCGGCTGTGCTTTTGGGTGAGGTGTTAGCACCCGTCAGCCTGGCGGGAGGCATATTGATTATCCTAGCCACGCTGCTTGTGACGCACAACGAACTGCGCAGCGGGAATGCTTGAGCTTGTAGGTGATTATAAATTGGCTGGCTCGACCTTAACCGCTCCCGGGTATAAAAGTGCCAATAAGAGCGGCAGCCCCGCCAGGAAAGCCCCAGCATAAGCCATGATGGCATATCCAAAAGCCGCAAAAACCAGCCCACTACCCAAACTTCCAGCCGCTGAGGCCAGGCCAACCAATAAGTCGTTCACGCCCTGAATATTCGAACGTTCAGCCGGGGAAAGCTGGTCGGCCAGCAGTGTTGATCCGCCAACGTAGCAAAAATTCCAACCCAAACCTAGCAGGAATAATGCAACCGCCAGGGGCAGCACATCCGGCGACAGAGTAGCAGCCAGGCAAGCGAGAATGAGCGTAGCTGCACCAGCCGTGATGACCGGGAGCCGGCCCCATCTGTCCAGCAGCCAGCCAGAAACCAGCGAAAAAGCATACATCCCTACTGTGTGAGACGAAATCACCAAAGAAATGGCGTCCAGGCCGTGCATATGGTCTTTCATATGCAATGAGGTGATTACCATCACCATAACCATCACTACCTGGCCGGCGATCATCGAGCAGGTTGCGGTCAGGACGGCAGGTTGGCGAAAGATTTCAGGCAACTGCCGGGCGGGGCTGCCGGAGAGATATTCTTCCGGGTAAAGAGCTTCCACCTGGCGGGCCAATTCTTTGGGTTCGGGGCGCATTCCCCAAAAAGACAGGGCCATCCCAAGCGCAAACAAAACCAGGCTGGCGGCGTAAACGCCCGCCAGATCATCGACGCCGGCCAGCCTGGCGAGGCTGCCTGCCGGTGACACGAGCAAGGGTCCGAAAACTGCCCCGAAAGTTCCACCCAGCACTACCAGAGAGATGGCGCGTCCGCGCGCTTTGGGAGGATGAACCTCGGCGGCGGCAAACCGGCCGAGATTGACCGCTGCGTTGGCCGCGCCCATGAAAGCTAATCCCAACAGAAACAGCAGGAGATTATGGATAATCACAGAAACCGAAGTGATCGCCGCTCCACCCAGGCCGAGCAGCAACCCCAGCACAATGCCGCTCCGGCGCCCGCTGCGCTCCATATAATTTCCCCAGGCAACTGCCGCCAGGGCACTGCCCAGGATGTACACCGCAGAAGGCACGCCGGACCAGGCTGCCCCACCCCCTAACTTCGCGCCTAAGATCGAATTCACAGTGGATCCCGCAATAAAACCAGCCGAACCCAGGCTTTGCACAGCAAATAATACAAAAGTGATTTTTCGAGCATGAGCAGTTAGTTCATCCACAACCAGGGATTATACCTTAGCAAAGTCAGGTATACTGTAACCAAAAGGAACCTGTATGGCACGATATCAACGCGACCGTCTCACCTGGCTGGCTTACCTGCTCATTTCTTTTTTCAGCTATTATCTAAATATCCTCGGACCAATCACCCCTTTCCTGAAAACCGAATTAAACCTGAACTACACCCTCAGCAGCCTGCATTTCACAGCCTTTGCGGTGGGGATTTTAATCACCGGCCTGGCTGGACATAAGATCATTGCACGAATGGGCCGCTGGATCGCCTTATGGGTAGGCGCATTCGGCTTGAGCAGCGGCGGTCTCCTGCTGATTTTCGGCCGTATCCCGGCTGTTACCATAGCCGGCTCTTTCATTATGGGCCTTGTGGGATCGCTAATCCTGGTGATCGTACCGGCAGCTCTCTCGGATAGGCACGGACCGTTACGGGCAGTGGCGCTGTCTGAAGCCAATGTGATCGCCTCCTCGGTAGCTACTGCAGCACCGCTTTTGGTGGGCTGGTTTGCCGGAAGCGGCCTCAGCTGGCGTTGGGCCTTGGGTGGCGGAGCAATCCTGCCTTTGTTGATCCGCCTGGGCCTGGGTAAGGTTGAGGTGCCTCAAGCCGCAGAATCAGCCGGAACGCCTGTTGCAAAATCCGGGAATGCCCGGCTGTGGTATCTGGTTTATTGGCTGGCGATTGCCCTGGCAGTCTCCGCTGAGATCTGCATGATTTCGTGGAGTGCGGATTTTCTGGTCAACGTAGCAGGCATGTCCAAGGCCAGCTCTGCACAGGCAGTGAGTTTATTCCTCGCCGCCATGATTGTAGGGCGCTGGGCAGGCAGCCGCCTTGTTCAGCGCATTGCCGCCAGCCTGGTCGTGGTCCTTTCCGTATGCCTGGCGGGTGCTGGTTTCTTGTTGTTCTGGCTTTCAAGCATTGTATCACTGACTCTGGCAGGGCTGTTTATCACGGGGCTGGGGATCGCTAACCTTTATCCGCTCCTGGTATCCCTTTCCATAGAAGTCGCGACCGATACGGTGGGCGCTAGTGCTCGCGCCACCCTGGCATCTGGCACCGCCATTTTGGCGCTGCCGCTGACCGTTGGTCGTCTGGCAGACATCGCGGGCATCTGGCAGGCGTATGGAGTGATGATCTTTTTGCTTGTGGGGATCCTGTTGATTATCCTGGTTACCAGATCCGTGAGCGCATCCCGTATTTCTCGATAACCATTTTATACATTTGAACATCCTCCGGGGATATTTTACTTACTTCAAAACCGGCATTGTAGAGAACGGGCTCGATATAATCTGGCTGGCACCAGCGGCAAATGGCCGAAAATAAAATCGCTGGTTTACGCCCGATCTCCGGAGGAATATCCAGGCGCAGTTTCAACTCCTGGCCTACCTGGATTGAATTTTTACAATCAATGCGAAAGCCCGATTCGCTGATATCTGCCAGGTGCCCGAGAACCAATGCGCCGGACGCCAGGTAAACCGGCAAGTAATAGGCGACTTTTCGCCTGGCACGCATACGGAGTTCTGCAGTACCCTTGGTGCCATCCTCGTAGGTAGGTCGAGCAGTTTCGACCGGCTGCTTAGGGACCTGAATCGGCAGCGCGGTTTGGTCCTTGAGGGACCCTTCCAAAACGGCGGGCGAGGCGGACTCTGGCACACTGTTCTGCGGCACCGACGACACCGAATTTTGAGCTGCCGCTTTGATTGCCGCAGCATAATTCAGCAGTCCAGGCCCTCTCAGTCTGCGCACCGCCTGAGAAGCCTCTTGTTGACCAGCAGAAGGCGCGGCCTGGGCGGGTTGAGATGAAACAGCCTGCGTGGTTTGGGCAGGCGTAGTGACAACGGGCAGCAGCAGGTTCTCACCGATCTGGTTCAGTTGAGCAATATAAGCGTCGAAATTCGGAGGATTGGTCCAATTCACCAGTTTCCAATCGTCTTTGCTGGCAGAACACAGCACCCGAGAAACATCTGGCGGAAAAACTCCAGCAGCACGGCTGGCTGAATTAGCCAGGATCAAATCCAATCGTGCCCCTTTCAAAGTACACAACCCCCAAATATCCGCCAGATCGTTTGGTTCACTGTGGGCGAGCAAAGAAACAAGCTTGTTGGAGAGGATGTTTTCCTGGTTGTCTATTTTTCCAAGGAGGGTGTGGTCGAACAATTTCCCCATGTGCAAAGGCCCGGAGTTCCGGAATTCGACTCGCAATCCCAGGTGCTTCTGAAGGATGAATATATTCCACACGCGTTCATCCTGAGACAAAATCTGGACAGACCATTCTGGCTCCTGGCGAAAGCGTTCGGTCAACTGCTCTACCCAAAGTGAAAACCAGACCGAATCAGAAACATGCAGTTCCAGATCGATCGAATAACGATGGTTGAGATAACCCCGCGCTACAGCCGTGCCACCCGTGAGGAAAAAACCAGTTTCTGCCGCGCTGCATATCGCAAGAATTCGATCTTGAAGTTTATATAATTCCGTGGAACTGGCAGATGGGGGATTCATCGGCACGTTCATACACACAATTCAGGATGATTTTTCAGCAGCCAATTGGATAAAAAGTCAAGCCCTCGACGCCGGCTCTCTGAGCTGATTTTGGCACGCCAGCGCGGCCAATTCTGAACCAATGCCGAGTAACCAATTATCCTGATGATATCTTCGTAAGGAGCAAATTCCAGGAGGCGGGCAGCGGCCCAATCTTGGTTAAGACGTCCAATCGATTGTTCGCCGCGGACGATCATTTGAAATTGAGCCTCATCCAAACCATAATCTAATAAATAAGCAATCCGTCCAACGCCTTGGTCTTTTATTTCCATAATAGAATATTATATACCAACAACTCATATTATTTTTTATTGACTTTAAGTATTTTCATTATTTAAATATAATGATCATCATATAATCTTCGCATCGTTAGAAAATGTGAAATTGAAATCATCGATTACCAGACCGCAGCGCATTGGCCGCATGCCAAACACCCAACATACAATGCCTTTTTGGTGATGAGAGGTTCCGACTCGCGCTGCCATGCTGAAGACAACCGCATGATCAGCAATGTGGATGTGGCGTACAGCATTCGCCAGATCCATGGGTTGGGAGAGGAAATAAAACGTGTGGGCGGGCTATCCGACAGCGCTGATCCACACATTTGAATTCAAGCGGAGTGCTCAGGGTGTACTGGTGGGAACTAACCCCCCGGCTGTATTCTTGGTCACCAGGAACCAGGCTGGCAGGGTGTTGAAACGGTCAGCCGTATCAAACAACGGTCCCATGCGCACGCCCTGCACATTGGAGCTCACCGCATAGCGGTACACAGGATAGAACAGCGGCAAAGCAGGCAAATCCTCTGCAAAGCGCACCTGAAAGTTGCGGTACAAACGAGTGCGCTCTGTGATATCCAAAGTCACGCGGGCTTGCTCAAGGTATTCTGACGCCTGGCGGTCATCCCAGTTGGCGTAATTTTGACCCCCAGAAGCCATGGATTGGTGCCAGAATGGATAGGGATCTGGGTCAGGCGAACGGGTTAAATTCAAATCGACCAGCGCCGCTTCATACAGGCGGCCGTCCAGTTTACCAATTAGCTGGGTTAAGGGCAGCGGTTTGAGAATGACTTCGACGCCCAGATTCATCCAATCTTGCTGTATGGCCTCAGCCAGTGTTTTATGGTTGGCATCATCCAGGTAGATCAACTCAAATGAAAAGGCCACTCCATCGGAGTTTTTGCGGACGCTGCCCCCTTCCGCGGGGATCGTGTAACCAGCTTCTTTGATCTTATCCAGAGCGGCCTGCGGGTCATATTCAACCCGCGGCGTCCCATCATAATAAGCCCAGGTCCCTGGGAAAATAGGTCCGTCCGCCAAAATGCCCTGGCCTGCTAATCCTTTATCAATCATCCGTTGGCGATTTAAGCCCATCAAAAGCGCTTTGCGAATCGCCGCGTTTTGGAAAAAGGGTTTCTCCGTCTGGCTCAAGTTGAAATAAATCATGCTGAGCTGCGGCAGGCGGCCTGTGTGAAGGTTGAGGCCAGGCTCAGCCAACACAGCCGGCAGTATATCCAGCGAAACCTGGCTGATTCCCATGATATCGCCTTTTTTAAATGCCTCAAATGCGGCGGCTGAGTCGGGATAATACCGAAATATAATCTGTTCAATAAAAGCAGCTTGCTGATAATAATCTTTATACGCTTCAAGCTCGACACCGGTGATTTTTCCGTTTTCAACCAGTATGCGCTTGAATTTATATGGACCACTGCCGACCGGCTGCAAATTGAATGTCGCCGAAATCATTTGATCCAGGCTCAAATCACCCACCAGGTGGGCAGGCAGCACACCAAATGTCAGGTAATCCAGGAACGGTGCGAAGGGTTCGGGTAACAAAAATTGCAATGTTTTGTCATCCAGGCGCTTAACATCCACCTTTTTCCACAAATCTCGCAAATCGGCAGGTATCGGCGAATTATCCTGGCGCAGCAAATCGATCGTAAAGATGACATCATCGCTGGTGACAGGCTGGCCGTCATGCCACTTGGCGTTCGCGCGAATGGAGAAATTGTAAATTGTGCCGTCTTTGCTGATTCCCCAGGAATCAGCCAGGTCCGCCAGCGGCGTGCCATGGTCATCAAAGCGAATCAAGCCGCTGAAAAGCAGGCGATCAATATCTCGATCGGCAGAATTGTAATAATCCAGAACTGGATTCAGGCGCACCATTTGGCCTATCAAACCTTCTGTGTAAACCCCCCCGGTAGTTGGCTGGACAGCGGGCTCCGCTACTGGCAGTAAAACAGGTTTCTGTCCGAAGAGCAAGAAAGCAATTACAGCCAAAGCAACCAGAGCAACCAATATGGGCCAGCGTAATCTACGTATCATAACTTTTCCTTAAAACAAAGACGGGCGCTGTGGAACTAGCTGCCAAGCGCCCATCTTTGCTAAGAACGCATTGGCCTTTCAGCCGGCGCGCGCCCTCTTTGAAAATACTTATTTGGTAATGATAACAGTTGCAACAGCCAGGATAAAGAATAAGAAGCTCAAACCGATGGTTACCCAGAAGAGCACTTTTTCGATCCCACGGCGAGCGGTAAATACACCACCCGTATCAGAGCCGGTCAAACCGCCAAGCCCGGCGCCTTTACTCTGCAGAATGATACTTACAATTAAGGCGATTGACGTTATAATCAATGCGCCATCGATAAAACTGGTCACACCTTCCTCCATTATTCGCTTCAAATATGCTGCAAGAAGCGCTTAGTCCTTGCCAAGCAAGCTAGCGGATTATACCTTTCGCTTGCTGAATCGTCAATTGCCATGAGAAGCCTGTCCGTAAAATAACAAGGAAAACCGGATATCAAAGGATAGCATGCAAGAGCTGGTTGTCAATCTTCATATGCACACCTATTAGGGTCTTATGCTAATTGGGAAAAGCCAGTGATTTGATCTGCAGGAAATCTGGCTTACCCAACAAGCGGTTGATGTAAATACACAAGGTATGTGCGGTCAATTTGGAATACAGCCTGGTACACAGGCCCCAAAAAGTATGAGCGTGATTGATCTCAATTTGGAATATCTCCGAAAGCTGGTGGTTGACGGTTTCGAT
>JAKOUW010000202.1 GCA_029782365.1 Chloroflexota bacterium | reverse complement strand
CCTGGCCATCACCCAGACGCACACCCCCTTTGGGGTAGAGGTGTGCCAGAAACTGGATTCTGGCAGCAGCGCCATCCAGCGCAAGTATTACAACGGCCTCGGCCAGCTCATCCAGGCGCAAACCGCCAACGCCGAGCTGGCCAGCGGGGCGCGCGACGTGGTGGTGGACACCTATTACGATGCGGCCGGGCGCGCCTACCGGCAGAGCGTGCCGTACGAAGCTGCCACCGGGAGCGGCTTCCATACCCAGGACACGGGGCAGGCATACACGCAGACGGCGTACGATGCGCTGGGGCGGGCGACCAGCGTGACCAACCCCGACCTGAGCGCACAGACCACCAGCTACGCCATCCCCTACAACGCCGGGCAGCCGTATTACGAGACCTGCGTCACCGACCCGGCCAGCCACACCACCTGCTCCCGGCAGGATGCCTGGGGGCGCACGACGGAAGTGCACCCGCCGGCCGGCCCCTGGACGCAGTATGCGTACACTGAGCAAGACCTGCTGAGCACCGTCAAACAAATGGATGGCGCGAGCGCCTTTGCCACCACCACGCTCAGTTACGACCGCGCCGGGCGTAAGACGAGCATGAGCGACCCGGACATGGGAACCTGGAGCTATGCTTATGATGCGCTGGGCAGCCTGACCAGGCAGGATGACGCCAAGAACCAGCGCACCTGTATGTATTACGACAGCCTGAACCGGTTGAGCGGGAAATATTACACCAATGCAACCACAGCCTGCCCGGGCAGCCCGGCCTATGCGCTGAGCTACCTGTACGATGGGCTGCAGCGGGTGGACGGCTTCGAGGGAAGCAGCCTGCCGGAAGGCTGGGCGCAGAACGGCGTGAGCTTGAGCGGCGGGCAGGCGACGATCGCTGAGAACAGCGGCTGGCTGAACTACCTCAAGCGCAGCGCGGCCTTGAACGACGGGCAGGGAGTGGAAGTCACCTTCCAGCTCGACCGCACCAACGGGCGGGGCATCATCTATTTGGAGAACAAGCCATCGGGGAGCCCCAACTACCGGCGCTGGGGGCTGTACTGGAACAACGGGCAGTTCTACCGGGATTACGTGGGCAGCAGCTCCAGCCAGGTGAGCCTGGGGGTGAGCCTGGAAGCCAACGTATGGTACACCGCCCGGCTGGAGATGGGGGTGGACAGCTCCTTCAAGCTCAAGCTGTGGAAGACGGCGACGCCAGGGACGTTGCTGGCCAACCGCACGGACAGTGCGCCGGACGGCTACGGCATCGGGCAGCGCTGGGACTTCGTCACCCAGGCGCTGGTGGGGCCGCTGGTGTACGACGAATACCGCGAAGTGCTGGGGCAGAACGGGTTGGGGCAGCGCACGGGGATGCTGGACAGCTCGGGTGGAACGGCGTGGAGCTACGACAGCCGGGGGCGGCTGGTGCGGGAAGTGAAGACCGTGACGGGCGGCGGGCTGTTCAAGAGCGAATGGAATTATAATAGTGCGGATATGCTGAACTGGATGAAATACCCGGCGGATAACCTGGCGAATGTGGGGGAGCAGGTGACCTACAGCTACTACCGGCAGGGGGCGGTGAAGAATATCCTCAGCAACACCTACAGCTACTACTACCTGGAGCAGGCGAATTATGACGCCGCGGGCCGGCTGGAGCTGGCCGACCTGGGAGCGCAGGTCATCGGAGCTGAGCCGGTGTTGAGAAATGATCCCAGCTACCACCCGTGGAACCAGGCGAACATGGGCGGACGGCTGTCCAGCAATGTCACACAGAGAATTGCCGGCGGCGCACAAACCCGCCAGAGCCTGAGCTACCAGTACCATGCCTCGGGGAACATCAGCGCCATCACAGACAACCTGGCAGCGCAGACACAGAATTACACGTACGATGCCATCAACCGCCTGATCCAGGTCAGCGGGGCGGTCTCAGAGAACTACTCGTATGATCCACAAGGGCGCCTGTCCAACAAGAGCGGGCAGGGAACTTACGCCTACGCTGCGACACAGCCTGCCAGCGGCTGCCAGGGCTCATCGGGCAATCCGATCGTGCATGCCGTTTCAGGAACCTCGAATCCTACTCCTGTCAAGAGCTTGACCTATGATTGCAATGGAAACATGATCACCCGGGCGATCAGCGGCGGGGCGAGCAGCAATCTGACCTATGACGGGGAAAACCGGCTGACGAAAGTGATCAGCGGCACACTGACGGCGAATTTCAGCTACGATGGCGGGGGAGGGCGGGTGAAGAGCGTGATCGGGGGAGTGACCACCGTGTTTATCGGCGGCTATTACGAATGGACGTCGAATGGGACAACCAAGTATTATGGGCTAGGCGCCAGCGTATCGGCCATGCGCAAGGAGAGCGGGGGCAGCGTGACCTTGTACTGGATGCTGGGCGACCACCTGGGGAGTGTGACCCTGATCCTGAACGCCAGCGGCAACCCGCCGGTACCGGTGCAGGAGGTGAAATATGCGCCGTGGGGCAGCGACCGGCTGGGGAGCCTGAGCCTGACGCGCAAGGGGTTCACCGGGCAGGACAGCTACCGGGAGTTGGGCTTGTACTTCTACCAGGCGCGCTGGGTGGACGTTTATCTTAACCGCTGGAACCAGCCTGACAGCATTATACCTGATCTTTACAATCCAGTTGACTTGGATCGTTATAATTTTGTCCGAAACAATCCTGTGAATCTGGTCGACCCGTCGGGGCATAATCCAGAATGTGGGCCAGATGGTGTATTTTGTGACACTGATCAACTTAATGATCTTGACTACTTTTCAATTGGAAAAGGTGGCTACAATATTGGGATCGATAATGAATATGTGAAAATTCTGATCGTGTTGATCGCAATGGAATCATCTTCGGGGCACGTTCCAGATAACGTGAATTATATGAAGACTTGGGTTCTACTCAATTTGCGATCTGCCCATCAATCTAGCTCTCAGGCGTACTATCGTAATCTGACGCCTTTTGAAAATTGGAAAAATCATGAAAGACCATTGCTGACACAAGAATTTGGCAAGACCGTTGATGAGCAAATGGCAAAATTACTAAGGATGTATGATAACTATGTAAATGGAAAGAATGATTTGATTACACCCGATGTATTTGCTCAAATAGCCCATGAAGTGTTGAAAGCTGGCAAAGCTTGGTCCCAATACGGACGAAATTCAAAAATGGATCCTGTAAAAGGAGCCACAGGCTTTACAGATGCTTCAGGAATGAATTATCCAGAAGGATTTGAAACAGACCATCCTTTACAGGATGAGCCGAATTATATGAATACCATTATGACTGATTACGGGGAAATGGTTCGCTTTCGTAATGTATTGAATAAGGATCCTTTGACAGTTTCGCAAGTATATCAGTATAGTACATCAGCCGAAATAGGTAAGCCCTCCTTGCCAATCTACACATTTACAGTTTTTCATTGTCCATGCAAATAAAGTATTAGCCATGAAACAAACAGCCCATAAAACCAGTCTAATATGCGGATTGATTGCGATGTTGATCCTGGTCACAAGCTGTACAAGTTCAGTTAGTTCCAACTTGAGTTATACCCTGACTCCACGGGTTGAATCTCCAACTCCAAGTAGAGAGAACCCAGAGATTTCACTGCCAACCGAAACACCCACCCTGGCTGTCACATCCACCTCAACCATCACACCATCACTAACAAAAAATGCAAGTGTCATCCACTTTTACACTTATACTCCTACTTCCGAGCCGACTGGCAATCCCAACGAGATACGGGTGATGCTGATCACACAAAACGGCGACCTCTGGACTGGCGGTCCAGGCGGCGTGGTGCGTTGGGATGTGCAAACGGGTGGGTATACGGTTTTCACAAAGCGAGATGGGTTGGCGGGCAACAATATCACTGCGATTGCCCAAACCCTGGATGGCGCTGTGTGGTTTGGCACAAAGGGCGCCGGTATTTCTCGCTTTGATGGCACACATTGGCAGACCTTTTCCACCCGCAACGGTTTGCCTGGCGATTTTATCGTCAGTATGACGACAACTCTTGATGGAACTCTTTGGGTTGATACAGAAACAACACCTTATAAAGCAAAGCCTAATTACGTTGCTAATTTCGGCAGATTTGATGGACAAAACTGGCATACTGAAATCGGAGGAGGCTTTGATAAAATTGTTGCCGCTCAAGATGGATCTGTTTGGGGAATAACTTATCGCCAAGGACTAGGTCGTTTCTATAATGGCAAATGGGAGCATATTTCAGATCTTAGTTATATTAGCGCAATTAATGTTGCACAAGATGGAAAAGTTTGGATAGCAACACCAACAAACATCTACCAGGCAATCAGTCGAACGCTTCGCAATCGGCTGGATCCCGCTTGGATTGATCAGCCGCCTGTGATCACCGCAATCGCGATCGGTAAAGACAATATTGCCTGGTTTGGTCTCTCCTACAGACTATTTCGAGAGGACAATCGAGGATGCGGCGAAAGATATGATCTTAATGACGAAAGAGGCGTTTATCGTTATGATGGTTATCATTGGCGGCACTTTACCCAAGAAGACGGGCTGGTAGATAACAAAGTCTGCGCCATTGTTGTTGGCCAGGATGAGAGTGTCTGGATCGGCACTTATGACAAGGGCGTATCACATTTTAATGGACAAAACTGGACTACCTACTCAGTACCTTAGCAGTAATATTCTGGCATGTAAAAACGCCGGGCAATCGGCTGGTAGCCAATTGCACAGCACCTTACAAACCGAATAATTTCCCCCTTAATCAATCCGCCAATGCCAGACCACCTGGCGGTGGAATCCAGGCGTTTTCATCCACTCTAACCAGCATCTGGACTGGCGGACATCCAAACAGCAGACCGCGAATCTGCTCGAATAAACTCAATCTTTCTTCCTGGGACGCTTCTGGTGAAGCCATCTGCTCTACCAGAAGCAATATTTTGGCTTTCTCTTCTTCTGAAATAGGCACTTCAGCCGATTTCGGTTCTGGCCCTACTTGCAGGCGCTGCTCGACCCGGCCCATGGCAGAATAGTAATCGTCTGAGACGGTCTGGTCATGGGCGCGGGCGTAGATCATGGTTGTATTGAGCTTCTTGTGACCCAGGAATTTCTGGATGGAAGTCACCTTGCAACCCGCGTTTAAAAGCTGAGTCGCACAGGTGTGGCGCAAACGATGCGGATATACTTTAACGCCCACAGCCAGGCCCGCGTCTCTGATACGGCTGGATACAAGGTCTTTGTGCATTGCCCGATTGCGGTACAAAAAGACATGATCGCTCGACCCCTCACCGCGCATAACAAGATATGCTTGAAGCTACTGCACTGCCGCATCAGTGATATAAACGGTGCGGTCCTTGAGATTTTTACTTTGCCGTACCATAACCTTACGTCCGCCCAAATCCAGATCTTCAAGACGCAGTTCTTCGACTTCTCCCAACCTCATCCCTCCTTGCCAGAGGAGATAAAAGATCGCTCGAGTTAACAAACTATCTCGCAGGTGGTTGCTTTGTTTTGCTTGGAAGACACTTTGTTCAATCCCTTCTCGCAGCCGCCGCACCTGCTCATCGGTCAAGAATTTTGGGAGGGTTTCTGGCCGTTTGATGTCCGGTAAATGCAGCAACGTTTGCGGAACCGAGTAACCTTGTTCTTGTAAGAAGGCTAAAAAAGTGCGGAAATCACGCAGATCGTCGTTAATAAATGTGATCGATTTGCCGGATTCCTGCTGCCGAGCAATATAATCGAAGAGATGGTTGCGGCGGACATCTGCCAATACCTTAACCCCACAATGCTCAACAAGAAAGCGCCATAGGCGCAAATAGCCGCTCCAGAAACGCTTTGTACTGGTTTCCAGACGCGCAGGACGCCAATTACGCATACGAAGTCGCAAAAAATTGGCAATTTCGCTGATTAACCACTCTGGCAATCCATTTGTTGGCGGAGAAAAGTAATCTGGCGTTTTTTGAATCTCGCCCAAGCCGCGCTGTAAACGCAAAAATCGACGGAAGTGCAGCAAAGCATTTCGGCAGTTTTTTGTCCATGCGGCGCTAAGGTTTTTGGCCAGGATATAATCCAAAGCGCTCTGGATATCGCTATCCAGGTTAAGTTGTGTGTGAGGTTTGAGAGCCAACCCCAGGACATGACCTGCCATTGGTAGATGCAAGATTCTAATGGTAAGCGGGCTGGTTCCACCCGTTTGCAACCACTGGCAATACTCCTCAAGAATTTTGATGTTCTCAGGGGGCCAATCCATGGTGAGGTGAGGACGCGTCAAATCTGACGGCAGTTTTTTGCGGTGCGAGAGTAATACAGAATAGTCGTACATTTCGGTTGCTGTGGTGGGAAGAGGTCTGGGCATTATGACCATCCTTCCAGCTTTTTACATGCAGCATAATAATCTGCCTGTACTTGCAAGTCGTTGGCAGCTACATACGTCTGTGTCGTTTCGAGCCAGCGATGACCTAGCAGCTTTTGAATAGTGGTAACTGGGACCTCGGCGCTTATCAGGTCACTGGCGAAAGTGTGGCGCAGGCGATGAGCACTAAAATTTACCCCTGCAGCTTCCCGATAGCGCATCAAGCGGTAATGGATGGCTGTGGTGGAAAGTCCTTTGAGCTGGTAACTCAAAAAAACGACATCGCAAGCTGTTTCTGGTCGGTCAGCCAGGTAAACTCGCAATGATCGTTCAGCTTGCGGCGAAAGATAGACTGCTCGTTCTCGTGAACCTTTGCCTCTTGCCACCAAGCGCGGTTGGGATTCATCCAAATACAAATCGGCCAATAACAAACCAGCTACTTCGGCGATTCTTAAGCCGCAGCGCAGCATCAGTACAAACATGGCCCGGTCTCGCAAACCTTCAGGCGTTGAGTCTTTGATGGCTGCAAAAAACAACTGCAAGTCTGCTTCTTTGACCGGTCTGGGAAGCCGCTCTGGTTCGCGCAGAAAGTGACGGCGAGGAAGAACTGGACAGATTAGTTTTACATCTTCAGCGGAAAGAAAGAAGTAAAATGCCATTATGGCTGCCAGGCGACGGTTGATTGTGGGGGGTTTACAGCCTTTTTCACGTTGAGAAAGGATGAAACGGTCAATATCTCTGAAAGTAACCTGATCTACAGCCTTGTTCTCGACCGCAGCGGCGAACTGCTTCAGGTCGTAACCATAATCCCGCCAGGTACGGGCGCCTGGGCTGCGGCGGTGAATCCAGTTGACGAACTCTTCGATTTGGGATAGCATAAAAGAACCTCCTGATTGATTGAATTTGGCTTGGTACCCATAATTCTACTCTCGGGAGGAAATCTCCTAAGAAGGCGGTTAAGATAAGTGTTTCTCGCTGGGCAGGTTCGTGCAGGCGGACAGCATCGTGCCGAATGGCATGTGGCCCCTCAGTTTTGACCGCTATGCCTACGTGCTCGACAACCCTGTAAATCTGGTCGATCCGTCGGGGCAAAAAGAAGCCAGGTGCGATGCAGATAGCTACTGCGGGACCTATGGATATCATTTTCCTCCGCCGCCACAAACATTGCCGACACAAACGGGAATTTCATTGATTTCAATTTTTTTACCTTCGCTGGAACTAAGCAGATTAACAGATTGGGGAGAGCGAATGGTTAATCTTTATTATGTATATGCGCGCAGCTGCGGATGGTGGAATCGGAATTGTACTTCGCCTTTCTCTGTGCTTGATTTTTTGACTATGATACTCGCTTTCGAATTTCAAAACCTAAACCTTGTAAAGGAGCAGATAGTGGAATTGGAACATGCTGCAGCACATTGGTATTATATAAAATGTGATTACGAAACGGCCGGGTCATGCGGAGGAATAACACCAACGGATATCTTCAATTGGGTTGGAGCTATGGAATCGGCTAGAAGGAGGTTTAATGCATGGATGGAAGGTAAGGAATTAAGTGGAATAACAAAAAAAGATGATTCGAATTTAGCGTTAGCTCGAAAAGTCGTCGCTAGCATTGTCAGTCCACCAGACCCTGAATGGAAACGAACTGAAGGAAATTATTGGAATGGAAATTGGGATCCGGTTAGTTTTCATCCTTTTACCTGGGGAAATAAGAGTTTATTTTTAAGTGCACCTACTAGCTATGTATTTCGTTATCCACCCTCAACTTATGGGAATATTGACAATATAAAAAATCCGTTTTATGTTCTGACGCTTAATCAATCTAATACTTTTCCAAGAAAGAACCCTTGATATGAGAGAAGGCAAGATGAAAGCAAAACGGAGTATCCATTGGTATAGTATAGCAATAGGATTTGGACTTGTGTTAATGGTTATCGGTTGTGCTCCAGGGCAAAAAAAACCGGTAGGCAACATACCTTCAATGAACGTGATGCTAGTCACGAATTCATCCAATATTTCAACGATGACTTTGACGCCAAGCCCAATTCCTACAAGAAGCCTTTCACCTACAGTAACAAAAACGCAGATTCCAACTGCTTCATCAACACAAATTCCAACAGCCACGCCAACACCTCAAACAATCGTTATTCAATGCGCCGCACCGGTGGTGGCCGATCTTAACAATTTGGATATGGATGGGATACTGGTGGTCGACGAGAATGCTGATCAAGATTTACATTCAAACCAATATTTCCTTAATTTGAGGACACATCAACGATATCCTCTAAATGAAATATCGAATCACTGGTTGAGAAATTTCGAAGTATCACCTGATTCTAGATATATAGCATATCTGGATGGAAACAGGTATGATGAAAATGATGTTTATTATGTAGTGCGTGAAAGCGGCGGCAAAATTATTGCCAGACAACTTGCGGAAAAAAACTGGTATGGTATTGTGGGATGGCAAGATAATCAGCATATCCTGATAAATCTTGAAAAGCGACGAGATGGCTATATCGATCTACCGTTAACTATGGTACGTTGGAATCCATTCAATGGTAATAAGGAAGAATTATTACCGGATTTTCCTGGCATCGATTATATTATTGATGGAGTTCCCAATTGGGGAGGGTATGTCTTTGCCCCCACTGTCTACGATCCTACGATGCAATTTGTTGTTTATCCTTGGGTTCAAGATGGTAAATCAATGATATCGCTGTGGAGCTTGAAATCTAAAAAAGTTATCGTGGAAATTGAAAATACCTATGGGTCTTATGGTAATCAACCAACCTGGTCCTTGGATGGCAAAACCTTTTTAATCAATTTAGCGAAAGAAGAAAACAAGGAAGAGCTTTACCAACTCAGTGTCGATGGCCAAATGAAACGGTTGACCAAACTTAGTCAGCAATTTTCTGAAATTGGGTTTGGGGGTTATTCCTGGTCGCCAAATGGTCAGCAGGTGGCATTCTGGGCGCGAACAGTGCCAGATACCTGGCGCGAAGCAGGAGATGAACTGCGGTCAAGAACTCCGATGCGTTTGGCCGTTTTGGATTTAAATACCAGCGAAATTCGATCCTTTTGCCTTCCAGGAGAAGGCTGGGGAAAATCTATTCAGGGAACCTATTACACAGGCTCAAATCTACTTTGGTCTCCTAATGGAAGACAAATCGCCGTTGAGAAGGGAACGCCCGGTCAGGGCGCTTATCTGATCATTATCGATCTGGAATCCAACAAAGCCTGGCGCTTTGCGGCGAATTCGGCTGCGTTGGGATGGCTAACAGACAGACCTTAATCTTATCTATTATCAGACGAATTATTTCGTGTTGTGGGAACGATAAGTAAATTAAGATCATCTTTCTCGGGAGAGATCACCCTCATCGCGACAGGTATAGATGGAAGCTCAGCAACCGTGTGATATCAGATGCTAAGGGTTGGGAAGCAATGTCACCGCCATGCGCAAGGAGAGCGGGGGCAGCGTGACCTTGTACTGGATGCTGGGTGACCACCTGGGGAGTGTGTCCCTCATCTTGACAGGCAGTGGGAACCAGATCAATCCGTTGGAAAAAGTGACTTACACCCCCTGGGGCAGTATTTTGTCTGGCAGCATCACATTGACGATGAAGGGATTCACAGGCCAGTACAGGGATAGTTACATTAACTTGGTCTGGATGAATTCGAGGTGGTATGATCCGGAACTGGGCAGGTGGACCCAACCCGATGTAATTGTACCAGCAAATCAGGGTGTGCAAGGATTCGACCGCTATGGGTACGTAAGCAATTCACCTGTAAATTGGATTGACCCCAGTGGTCATGGTCGCGAAAGCACGGATTGCGGTCCAGATGGAATCTTTTGCGACACAATGGGTAAGCTTTTAAGTAATTCGGAAATTTACGACATACTTTTAACGGAAAATTGGATAGAGCCATTACCAGATGCTTCAATAATCTTTATTGCTGACTACAACTCGATGTCTAGAGTTAATGGTGTTTTGGCTAATTATGAAAAGACCAGAAAATACTTGTTTGCCAAGCATGGATGGGATGCGTTTGGTAGATTTTTTGACCAAACCGGCAAATTATTTGATAATGTTTTTATGGCAATGGTTGCCATGGGTGAATTTGCTTCAAAAACCGGTGAAGCATTTCTGGAGTCAATAGAAGCCCTATCTAATCAGTATTACGGGGATATTATGGATAATCCGGGTCCAATGCAATGTTCTGGTAACTGCAGTTTTACACAACAGTTACTATGGGCTACACAATTTGAAGCCTGGTACAATTCGGAATTTTTTGACAAGTATGTAAAAACGGGTGCTTGGATGGGTCAACTTGATACGGCACAGAAGGCTGTTAATCGGTATTCTAATGGAGAAGATACATCCTGGTTTTGGGGTAATGTCACCAAAGATGGGCAAACAAAGTATGCTCTGACCATTACCCCTGTACTATCTGATTATCCTGAAAAGCCTTGGTTCATTGTTTATTCATATGAAATAAAATGAGATCGTTATCTTCCTCCAAAAAGATAAGTAATATTTACTGTGGAAGGATTATGCTCATGAAACGCTTATACATGTTGCTGCTGCTTTCCATTCTTGCAACCGGTTGTGGGCTGACGGAAAAGACATATCCTTACATCAAACCTTCACCCACCTCAACCCAGACAACAACCTCAACTCAAACAAATACCCCAACCATAACAGCCATGCCAACCTGGACACCGACTGCCAGCCCTACGATAACGCCTACGCGTACACCAACCTTTACAAAAACCCCTTATCCAATACCTGAAGGGGTTCTGACAAGAAGCGGGTTACAACAAAAAGTGAATGATTGGATTGATGGCAAGATCATCCTGGAGGACGTAGAAAGAATGCTGGATGAGAAAACAGGCCTTCCTCTAAGGCTAGGCTTGCTAGGAAAGCAAGTTTTAGAGGAAGTTGTGTTTATGTTCTACAATATCGGTTTTACAATAGTGGAAGATAAGAATGGCACTCCGTTTTTGTTAAATTTGGTTGGTTTTGAGAATGGCAAGGGTGAAAGGTTTGCCTTTCCGTTTCATAATGGAAAGTTATTCACTTTAAAGACATCCTTAATATTAGGGGAATATAACGGGAAACGGATTGGAAGGGGACAAATAATATTTCAGGACAGGTTTACACCACTTCAATACGTTCAAATGGGGTCTCAATTTCTTGATTTTGTGAATGTCGGAACTACACTTATCGGCAGCGAAGGCAAAGATTCCGAAATTGATCGTTATGCCCAAGAATCTGAGCAAATAACGAGAGCATTGGTTCAATTTCTTGCGTGCAACGAATGTTCTCTACAAGACATTCCAAAAAGCCTGGAAAATTTTATCAATAAATTCCCCGAAAGATTTGATCCTACTATACCCTATTTGATGATTATTAAAGTCGGTTATTAATCCAAAAGTAATAGTAAATGAGTTGAAGTATAGAAAATAGAACAAAAAATAGGAAGACGAACGAACCATAAACAAAGCCTGGCTTTGTCCACAGCCCGTCCGCCTTCCGTTTGGGGGTATCTGGATTATACCCTGAACTTGATCCTTGAATAATCCCGGGTTTAATCAGCCGGGGTCAGCACCTTAACATCATCAATAAAACTTTCTCGTTCCGTCAGCGTCATCAACCCGGCTCGGAGCTGCTGAACCAGATTGATCTGTGATTCATTGAGTGTTCCCTGGTGAAGTGCATCCACCATTGCCAAAAGCTGCCCAATATTGGCTGGTTGTGCCAGCTAATCCTCCGGCAGCGCCAGGCGCTTTTCCATACCCGACATAGCCTGGTAATAGTCAGCCGCGACCGTGCCATCATACAGTCGGGCGTAACCCAGGGTGGTATCTACCCACTTGTGTCCTAACAAGATCTGCACCGTCAACACCGGCGCGCTGCTGTTCAGCAGTGACCTGCCCCCCAAAAACTGATCCAAAATGAAAGTTAGGAAATGGATCGAAAAATGGGTATACTTTTAGAAAGGCAGGTGAAAAATGCCAAAAAAGAACTTTACAACCGAACAAATCATCAGCAAGCTAAGGGAAGCCGAAGTGTTGGTCAGTCAGGGCCAAACAGTACCTGCGGTCTGCAAAGTGATAGGAGTAACAGATCAGACCTATTACCGCTGGCGGAAAATGTATGGTGGGATGAAAATTGACCAGGCGCAGCGCTTGCGAGAGCTGGAGCAGGAGAATAATCGGCTGAAGCGGCTGGTGGCGGATTTGGCCTTAGACAATGCGATCATCAAGGAGGCGCTGCGGGGAAAATCGTGAGCCCGGCCAAACGGCGCGAGGTGGTGAAAGAGATGCAGGAAGCGTTTCACCTCTCAGAGAGACGGGTGTGCCGGGCAATAGAACAACCACGATCAAGTCAGCGCTATGCCATGCAAACAGCAAACCAGGACAACATCAGCGCCATCACGGACAACCTGGCAGCGCAGACACAAAATTATACGTATGATGCCATCAACCGCCTGACCCAGGTCAGCGGGGCGGTCTCGGAGAACTACTCGTATGATCCACAAGGGCGCCTGTCCACGAAGAGCGGGCAGGGAACTTACGCCTACGCTGCGACACAGCCTGCCAGCGGCTGCCAGGGCTCATCGGGCAATCCGATCTTCCATGCTGTCTCGGCGGTAACGGGGAAGAGCTTCAGCTATGATTGCAATGGCAATATGATTGGAAGAACGATCTCCGGGACGACCTACACCCTGGGGTATGATGCGGAAGGCCGGATGGTCAGCGCAAGCTGGGGCGCGAATACAAACAATTACGTTTACGATGGAAACGGTGTGCGCGTCAAGAGTGTCGTTGGCGGCGTGACGACCGTATTTATTGGCGGCTATTTTGAATGGAATAACAGTGGGTTAATTACGAAATATTATGGTCTCGGAGCCAGTGTCTCTGCCATGCGGCGAGAAGGAACAGGCATTACTCTGGGCTTGTTCTGGATGTTAGGTGATCATCTGGGGAGCGCTTCGGTAATCCTGATGGCGGATGGGAATCCGCAAGAATCGACGAAGTACACGCCCTGGGGCGGACTGCGTACCGGTTCTGTTCAGCTTACTCTGACCATGAAGGGCTTTACTGGGCAATACCGGGATAGTTACATAAACTTGGTCTGGATGAATTCGAGGTGGTATGATCCGGAACTGGGCAGGTGGACCCAACCAGATGTAATTGTACCAGCAAATCAGGGTGTGCAAGGATTTGATCGCTATGGGTACGTAAGCAATTCACCTGTAAATTGGATTGACCCCAGTGGTCATGGCCGCGAAAGCACGGATTGTGGGCCAGACGGAGTGTTTTGTGATCACGATAAATCAAATGATCTCGATTATCTTCCAGAGTTAGTTAATTTGAATTCTGGCGGTTCTGGACTATTAAAATTGTCAATTTCTATCAATATTCCAATCAACGATATTATTGAATTCGGTTTATCCAAAGAACTTGCTGGTTGGATTTCTGATCCAAGTAAGGTAAAGGATTTTATACAAATGGTCCTGAACCGTTATGTTTGGTATGCTAGAAATAATTGCAATGGCAACATTTATTCAGTAAATTGTGCGATGAATTTTTTCATGACATATGACAGTGTAATACTGTTGGTTGACACTTTTATGAACGATGGACCAGGATACGATGTAGAATTTTTATTTGCCAATCAGCAAGCCTTGGCCGCCATAGGTGGTTTTATGGATGATTTTTGGAACAACATAAATCCTTATTTTGATCCAGATAATAATCCAAGCGATCGAAACAGCCCATTCGGCTTGGGAGTTTACCCCAAGACAAGTATTGATAGCGCTCTTGGTCACATGCCCGTTGAAGGAGTAGATTTTGTAATTTCTTCTCCTGCTACATGCTCACAAAGTAGGGATAGTGCTTACTCGCTAATGGTAACTTGGACACAATCCAAATTATTAAATAAGATTGATGTTTGTGACAAAAAGTGAATAATTCACCACGAATTTGAATCTGGTTAGCAAAAATTTTCAAAGGATCAAGTTAAAATGTTCGATAGCAAAATCCCGCTTATCTTTTGTTTGATTTTATTACTTGCTGGTTGTGCTGTTCCAACGCAAGCACCCTATCCACCAGCAACTGAATCCCCTAGCGCGACTGCGACAATTGTTCCGAGCCCCACAAATTCGCCTGTGCCTACTGCGACATCAACTTTAAGGTCCACTCCAATCCCTACACAAACTCCGACGAAGTTGTCATTAACACCCACTCCTGTAAATACAGTTACCAATTCTGACCACCCAACCGGCTGTATAGCTTTGAAACTCTCGACAAAGGCAGATTTTCCCGCATCCACCACACTCCTGTTGGAACAAAATGTGGTGGAATATAAGTTATGGGATGCAAATACTGGGGCTATTCAGCCGGTGGGCGAAGCAAGCCGATCAGGCCCCGTGATCCTCAGTCCCAACAGGCAATATTTGGTCGTTGAGGATTGCCCGGAAAACGGCTGTCGTTTTGTTCTTAGAACCGTTTCTGAGATCGTCAACATATTCCCAAAGGGTGAACTGGATGCGTTGTGGATGTGGCTGGACAATGATCGGATATTGATTCTGAAAAAAGACCCGCCTTATACTATAAAGCTACTGAACCCCTTTACAGGTGAAAACAAAGAGATAATTCCTGAATTTCCTAATCCCTTTACAATCAGTCTGATCATTGAGACCCTCCTGCCGGTAGCCATGGATCCATCATTGCGGTATGCATTCTATTATTCTAACGAAGAACCGCAGCAGATGGTCTTGTGGGATAGCAAATCCCAAAAAGCGTTAGCGCAGTTGCCGCATAAAGTAAGGCAGTTTGCTGGAGTAGATTTATTTGACGCTTGGTCGCCTGATGGGAAAAAGTTTATTGCAACATCTCCAGCGTCTGGGCCGAACGACCGAAACGAGCTGTTCAGCATTGATCTGAGCGGAAATATAACCCAGTTGACACACTATACGGATCAGTATAGTTTTGCAAGTATTGCATATATGGTTTGGTCGCCTGACGGTCAACGTATTGGCTACTGGCTGAGAACAGACGACTCGAATGCCGACCCAATAGACCTTAAAGAACAGTTGGTTATCATGGATATGGCAACCCTGGAAAAACAGGTTTATTGTCCTGTTGATGGAATTTATTATCGGCCGTATCCAATCGTTTGGAGCCCGAACAGCGACCAATTAGTAGCTATTACATTTAATTCTTCTGGAGAAGTAATTCCAGTTTTGGTGGATTTGAACCATAATACAATTTCCATTTTGGAGGAAATTCATGGCTATTGGGTTAATGGATGGATGACCCCTTGAATCTAATAAGCTATTAGCGATCAGAACGCAACTTCTAGTGGAAAAGGATGGTTCCATTTACCTGGCAAAACGAAGGTGTGACAATCACAACAGAATCTAATACTGTTTGGCTGAAATCCGATCTTTAAACAACCTGACTCGGGTTGTGTGTAATCCGATGATGTGTACTACAATGATCGGCAGCGAGGGCAAAGATTCGGAAAGCGATCGTTATACCCAAGTAGCTGAGCAAACACTGAAATTTGGTTCTATTTCTGGAGTGCAGTAATTGTTCTGTGCAATATGTTCCAAAGAGCCTGGGCACTTTTTTTTAATAATTCCCCTGAAAAGTTTGATCCAGTTTTACCTTTTCCAGCATTCTGCACGCCGTATCGAGTGCAGGACCTTGACCTATGATTGTAATGGCAACATGATCACCCGGACGATCAGCGGCGGGGCGAGCAGCAATCTGACCTATGACGGGGAAAACAGGCTCACCCAGGTGATCAGCGGCACACTGACGGCGAATTTCAGCTACGATGGCGGGGGAGGGCGGGTGAAGAGCGTGATCGGGGGCGTGACCACCGTGTTTATCGGCGGCTATTATGATGTCAAGATCAGGTCAAAAAGTCCACAAATCATCGGATAAAAAAGTCCCTTTTTCAACGGTCAAAATGTCCGATGCAATTCTTTAAGGTTCGGCGGGCACCTCCTGTTCCTGGGTAGAAGAACGTCCCAATAATCCGGCCCGGCGTTTTTCCTTGAGGCGGTAACTCTCGCCCTTGATGTTCAAGGTAGTCGAGTAATGCAACAGCCGGTCGAGAATGGCGGTGGCCAAGACCGGATCATGGAAAACTTCGCCCCAATCCAGAAAGCTCTTGTTGCTGGTTACGATCAGGCTGGCGCGTTCGTAACGCCGGACGACCAATCGGAAGAACAGACTGGCTTCCAGGTTAGAGAGCGGCAGGTAGCCAATCTCATCGATGATCAAAACTTTGGGGTAAGTGAGCTGCTGCAAGCTGCGCTCCAGGCGGTTCTCGTTAGCTGCCTTCACCAGGCGGGTCATCAGCGCTTCCAGGGTCAGGAACAGGGCCGAGAAACCAGCTTCCACGGCCTTGATCCCCAGGGCGATGGCCAGGTGAGTCTTGCCGACTCCAGGTGGGCCTAAGACGACGACGTTGTGCCCGCGTTCGACAAAGCTCAACCCGGCCAGCTCGCGCACCTGTCTACGGTCCAGGCTAGGTTGGAAGTCAAATTCAAACTGTTCCAGAGTCTTGAGCCAGGGGAAACGCGCCTGGCGCAGCCGGGCGTCGATGCCGCGTTGGAAGCGGCCCTGCCACTCGGCTTGCAGCGCCTGGCTAAGAAAAGTTTTGTAATCGAGCTGGCGTTGGGCAGCTTGCTCGCAGACGGCATCCAGTTGGGCTTCCAGGTGGTCCATGCGCAGTTTTTCTAACAAGTTGGGCAGTTCCATCAGGCCACCTCCGCATAAGCCGCCAGGGGACGCTGCTCGACCTTGAGCAGGCCTTTCCACAAGTCGGCGTGATGCTCAGGGATGGTACTCCAACCTGCGGACTTGTCTTTGAGGGTGTGAGTAGCGACCAGGGTCTCACCCTGGAATACTCGCAGCGTCTCATCCAGACCTATCCGCACGGTCACCGTCTGCCCATCCAGTTTTGCCGGAACACTGTAGCGATTGCCATTCACGTCCACATACCCATCCCAGCCCACCTGGCGTACTTCCAGGTAAGAAGTGTCATAACGTCTGGCAGGCAAGGGCTTCAGTGACGGACGTTCCCGCTCAAACCGCTCCGCCACGACTTCTTTGACTGTGCCATGCACCCTTCGGTCAGCTTCTTCTCTCAACCAGCCCTCTGCCAACTGGTTGAGGTGCACCCAACTCTCAAACTTGCGGTAGCGCACGAAAAAATGCTGTTTGATATACCCGACCATGCGTTCGTCTTTACCCTTCGTCCGCGCCCGGTACGGTCGGCAGGCCCGTGCGGTGAAACCATAGTGCCCAGCCAGGTCCAGAAAGCGCTCGTTGAACGTCGGTTGGCCTTCGTTGGAGGCCTTCAGAACTGCACTTTTTTGGTTATCTACCAGCACCTCGCCCGTCACACCGCCGAAATACTCAAAACTGCGCACCAACCCTTCATAGGTGTGTTCCGCATCCGCCCGGTCTGCACACCAGAAGTGAAACCGCCGCGAATAGCCCAACTGGTTGACCTGGAAATACACCTTGGTCACTTGTCCTGCCAGTTCTACTTCCACCTCACCCCAATCGGTTTGCATCTGCTCCCCGGGCTTGGTCTCAAACCGCACCGTCACCCGCCCCGCTCGCAGCGCCCGTTTCGGCTGTATGTAAACTCTCAGGATCGTCATCCCACCTTGGTATCCTTCGGCCTGGATCTCCCGCAAGATGACCACATCGTTCCACACCCCCTCAGACAGCAGCCGATCGATGTGCGCTTTGTAGGCGTCCAGTTTGCTCCCCCGTTTCTTCCGTTCTGGTTTGCACGCTCTATTCCGCTTCAACGCCCGGCTCACCGTTTTCGGGTGTACTCCCAATTGTTCGGCTATGTCCTTTAGGTAAATACCTCGTTGTTCCAATGCCTTGATCACTGCAAATTCCTCCTTCCCAATCATGCGTACCTCCTTTGGTCTCCCAAGTAAGGTACATTTTAGATGATGTTTAGGGGACTTTTTAAGTTGATGTTTTAGGTACTTTTACCATTGATGCTGACAACGATGGCGGGGGAGGGCGGGTGAAGAGCGTGATCGGGGGCGTGACCACCGTGTTTATCGGCGGCTATTATGAATGGAACTCGAATGGGACGACCAAGTATTATGGGCTGGGCGCCAGCGTGTCTGCCATGCGCAAGGAGAGCGGGGGCAGCGTGACTTTGTACTGGATGCTGGGCGACCACCTGGGGAGTGTGTCCCTCATCTTGACAGGTAGTGGAAACCAGATCAATCCGTTGGAAAAAGTGACTTACACCCCCTGGGGCAGTATTTTGTCTGGCAGCATCACATTGACGATGAAGGGATTCACAGGCCAGTACAGGGAGGATTCGCTGGGGCTTTACTTCTACAATGCCCGTTGGGTGGATGTCTCGTTGGGCAGGTTCGTGCAGGCGGACAGCATCGTACCGAATGGCTTTTGGCCTCTCAGTTTTGACCGCTATGCCTACGTTCTCGACAACCCTGTCAATCTGGTCGATCCGTCGGGGCATGCCACGTGCGATGAGGAAGGGAATTGTTGGGAAAGGGGTAAACATGTATCCTGTGGAACGTGGGGCCCTTATTGTAAGCCGCCTTGGCGCCAGAATAGCCTGGAAATGAAAATGCCTAATAAATGGGAAATTAGCCAAGAAGGACTTGATTTCATAAAAATTCAAGAAGGTTTTTCTGATCGTCCTTATAACGATCTTTCAGATCCACAACAACCTGAGATTTACTTTAATACCAAAGGCCAGGGAAAAGGCAATTGTACTATTGGATGGGGGCACAAAATTCACGATGACCCTTGCGATGGAAGACGAGGTGAAGACATATACAATAATTATTCAGTCGTAGAATTTGAAAACTTGTTGAAAAAAGATCTTGAATCCGCAATACAAGTTGTAAAAAGACGAATTAAAGTACCAATCACGCAACACATGTTTGACGCTCTAGTGAGTCTTATCTTTAATTGGGGATTTCATCTTGAATACCCAACTAAGATAAATCTTATAAACGATAGCAAATATATTGAGGCGGGATTTCATTTTCTCCAAGGGCCAATCGACTCAGGCTCCAATAAACAAATCCCTGGATTAATGAGGAGGCGTTATGCGGAGGCTTTAATGTTTCTTTCAGGTTATGATATTACATTACCGACATTGGAAGAATATATGAATAATCCATTGAATGTTTATTATCCTTGAATGGAGGAAATAAGTGTTTCAAGTAAAAAGATTCTTACACCAGACAGCCTTCCTTTTATTTCTTGCTTGGATCATCATAGCCTGTACTATTACCCCAATTTCCTCCTCTTTACCCACATCGGCTGTAGTTTTGGCAGAGCAATCACCTACATCAATACTGACCCAGATACTTTCCCCTACACTTATTGGGACAATCACGCCAATTCAAATAGCAACGCCAGCTCCTTCCGCTACGCAAGATGCCTGGAAAATTCAACATTGTATATTCACCTCCAGCATAACAGAGAGTATGGAAGGTAACTGGCTATGGGAATATAATGGTGATCAAGCAGAGAGCGGGAATGTTATGGTGCAGCTAAACTTCACGACAAACAACGAAATCTTGGGATTTTATTTTGATTTAGGCCAAGTTAGGGAATATAAAATCAGAGGGTGTATTGCGGAACGGTACTTCATCATGTGGCTGTTTACAAAAGATGAAAATAATATTGAGGCTCGCATCGAAGGGGAGTTTCCTAAAGCTGATCCACGTAGCCAAAATCCAAGTGATAAAATTTTACAGGAGAAGATTATAACAGGAATATTAACTAGTAAAACCAGTGAGCGAACTTATGCAGTATATCTTAAATTGGAGAGTGGCATAAGTGGAACATTAAATCACCGGTTTCAGATTGCGGGTGTAAAAGATGATGATTTGATTTTGAATGCCTCAAAAAATTTTCTCACCGCGGTTGCCAATGATGAACGTGAGCATGTTACTCAAATGCTGCGTTTTCCATTGGAAGTTTACAAACAAAATGGCATTGGTATCGAAATTCAGACATCTAAATCATTTTTGACACAATACGAGGAAATTATTAATGACGATTTGAAAGAGCGCCTGGCGAAAACAATTCCTGGCAATATGCAAGCATATGCAGGAAATCACCTCGGGGAAATTGGTTTAAATATTACTGGTGGCGGAGTGATTAATTTTGACGAAAATGGTAAAGTGCAAGGGATATTCGACTGGAAGCCGACTGTTATAATAACATCTGCGTTAACGCCTTCAACTACACCAGACGCATCCACGCCGACGGCAACCAGATAATACTTGTGGATGTCGAGGCCAAAAAACCGACAGACAATGGAGATAAACAAAATCGTGTTATTTTCACTGCCTCAGCCAATTAACCTTCAAAAACCGGCACTTTGGCCGGAGGATGCAATCTAAAACGGTAACTATATGGAAAAACCGAGAAACTAATTTGTCATCGGGTTTTGCGGAAGCATTAGTATTGTCTCCTTCACAGTTCGAAGGCCTCGACAACTCATGCTAATGGGCAAAGTATCATATTGACCCCAAAACTGGTATAACATTTTTCAATGGATATGGCGCAGCAGAATGGCTTGCTTATCTCCCCTTCATTTCTTGATAATTATACTCCTCACTGAATTTGTTAACGTGGCCAATTAGGTGGGTGAACCTACATTTTTCGAACATCAGTTTTGACCGCTATGCCTACGTGCTCGACAACCCTGTGAACCTGGTCGATCCGAGCGGTAAAAACCCGGCTCCAAACCCCGTGAAAGGATGCAAATTGTATGATGCTGACGGATATTGCGTGCTCGGAGGTGCAGGAAATGGTGGATGGCCAGTGTTTAATGAAAATGAGCAGAATCCTTGTGCAAATTGGGAAATCTGTCTTTTAGCCGCAGTAATAATGGCCGAAACTAACCGAGGAACATACTCGAATTATTGGATGAAAATAATTGCTTGGACATATCTGAATAGGGTTTCACTCATAAAAAAGCAAGATACATTATGGAAAGCAGTAAAAGGTGTTCAATCAGCTGCATCGTGTTATTACAGCAAATGCGACGGTACGAATTCTAATTATCCAATTTATCCAGGCTTACCTGATGATCCCACTATTGAAGAGTTAGCTGCTTATTGGTCAGATGTTTATTCGATGGGTAGTAAAGGCCTGTTTGCATCAGGTTGGAAACAAGCTTACATGAATGCAAAAAATGCTTATGAAAATTGGTCAACTTATGGAACTGGCTCCTCGGCAGATCCAACCAGTCAATATGTTAAGGGATGTGCGACGGATTTTCGTATGGTGAAAGAAGAAGAACCGGGCGATTATTGGGCAAGTTATGTAAATCCAGGTAGGCCTCATTTCAGATATGCGGACTTGGGTTCTCAATTCATTCCTGGCCTTGGTGGAAGCCGTCATATGTTTATATCGAATTTTGAATATTCTACCGCTGTAGACTTGGAAAAGAACCAACAACCTCCCAATTGGTAGCTATAGCATTTAATGCCTGAGATCGTAAAATTGTTTGGTAAAAGGGCAATATCATGAATCGAGCCATTACTTTGATCGCATTTTTGCTAGTGGCTATATCTGCTTGCAGATCTGCACAACCGATGCCGCCATCGAACTCAACCAACCCTCCGAGGCCAACCGTACTAACATCATCCACTACAGGTATGGAAGCTAGGCGAACTATTCCGAGTAATCCTGGTTCTATTACTCCTTCTACAACCTTCACACCTCGGGAACCTTCCACTACCCCCCAACCTACCAGCAATCAGCCTTCCTCAACCAAACCCCATCCTACCGTCGAAACTGCTTTACCGCAAACTTCCAATGCTCAGACTTCCACCATTCCATCACCTGCTGGTACTCAGCCGGTCGTCACTACCAACGAGGTGGTCCCTTTAGGACATATTTATATTTGGGATGGAGCAACTTTTTATGGAAATTTCATCCCACAAATTGATTCTCCAGTAGTCGATGGCTCCAATCTGGTGCCGCTCTTTCCTACTGATCCAAAGATGGAATCTCCTGGTGGGAATTCAGATGCATTAGCTTTTGCATATTATTCAGACCAAGTCGCGTATGCAACTTTCAATCATATTCATGTAAGATTATGGATTGATGATATCAGGCTGAATGACGGTAATCTTATTTGGACTGACAGCGAAGATTGGCTACACTATGATTCCGGGTATGACACCTTACAGTTAAAATGGCTGTTTAGAGACAAATTCCTTCTTATCGCCAATCGGTCAACGCTCGTTTTATACAACATCTTGCATCATGAAGCCTACAGGTTGTCAGGTATTTGTGGTTGGCTTGGCATATCCTCGAGAACAGAGTACCTGGCGGTTTGGTGTCCATTGCCATCTAGTCAGGAAGAGTACCTGGTTTTGGAAAAAGATGGATCAGTATGGCGTACGAATGAACTTTCACTGATTAATATTGCAGTACAGGATTGGGCGTTTGCGCCTGAGGAAGAAAAAGTGTTATATGCTAGGCCGAACGGTGAATTGGGTATAGTAGATGCATCTCTCAATTCAACAACCCTGCCATTTTCATATTTTCAACCAACTGTAGATATTCCTCAAAGAGTTTTGCAGTGGTCACAAGATGGATCTCGCCTTTTTATCCATGCCGAGGACAATGCAAACCAAGCGTGCCAGAATTTCGCTCACCTGTGTTGGCTAATCCTTGATTCGCGCACGGGAAGTGTGATTTGGCATCCAGACCAGGAACTTTCTGGCTCGGGGTTCGACGCGGCATTATCGCCTGATGGAAACTGGGTAGCCATATTTGTATTGAATGTACCAGATCGCAGGGGTTATGTTGTTTCGGTCGAAAGCAGTATGAAATATAAAATTGCTGATTGGCTCCCTGCGGCAATTTATTGGTCAAAATAATTCTCCGTGGAGAAAATCCACATTGTAAAGACGTTCAGGAAGTAGATTATACAACTCATGAACGGCTTTAGCGCCAGCCTGGCGGAAGGCTGGGCGCAGAATGGCGTGAGCTTGAGCGGCGGGCAGGCGACGATCGCCGAGAACTCCGGCTGGGTCAATTACCTCAAACGCAGCGCGGCGCTTAATGACGGGCAGGGAGTGGAAGTCACCTTCAGGCTCGACCGCGCCAACGGGCGGGGCATTATCTATTTGGAGAACAAGCCATCGGGGAACCCAAACTACCGGCGCTGGGGGTTGTACTGGATCGGCGGGCAGTTCTACCGGGACTACGTGGGCAGCAGCTCCAGCCAGGTGAGCCTGGGGGTGAGCGTGGAAGCCAACGTGTGGTACACCGCCCGGCTGGAGATGGGTGCGGACAGCTCCTTCAAGCTCAAGCTGTGGAAAACGGCGGCGCCAGGGACGCTGTTAGCCAATCGCACGGACGGGGCAGTGGACGGCTACGGCATCGGGCAGCGCTGGGACTTCGTCACCCAGGCATTGGTGGGGCCGCTGTTGTACGACGAATACCGCGAAGTATTGGGGCAGAACGGCTTGGGACAGCGCACGGGCATGCTGGACGGCTCGGGAGGAACAGCCTGGAGCTACGACAGCCGGGGGCGGCTGGTGCGGGAAGTGAAGACCGTGACGGGCGGCGGGCTGTTCAAGACGGAATGGAATTATAATAGTGCGGATATGCTGAACTGGATGAAATACCCGGCGGATAACCTGGCAAATGTGGGGGAGCAGGTGACCTACGGCTACAACGGGCAGGGGATGCTGAGCAGCCTGTACAGCAGCAATAACAGTTACTACTACGTGCCGCAGACCATCTATGATGCGGCGGGACGGGTGGACCAGCGCTGGCTGGGGGCAGCCAACCTGGGCAGCCAGCCGGTGGTGGTCAGCGACTATGACTACCACCCGTGGAGCGTGCAGGGAGGCGCGCTGCGCTATCTCAAAGCGGGCTCGTACGCCAACCGCACGTCGCTGCAGTCGTTCGAGTATAATTACGATGCGATGGGCAACCTGAGCTGGATCAAGGACTACAAAGCCGGCGGCATCCAGACGCAGAGCTTTACGTATGACAACCTGAACAGGCTGCTGTCGGCGGGCGCCAGCGGGGGCACGTGGGGGACGTATGCCGAGAGCTACAGCTACAGTGCGACCAGCGGCAACCTGGCGAGCAAAGGGAGCAGCAGCTACAGTTATGGGGCGCAAAGCGGTAGCTGCCCGGATGGGGCCTTGAGCAAAGCGCACGCCGTGGTGACAGCCGGGTCGAACAGCTACTGTTACGATCTGAACGGCAACATGGTCAAGCGCACGGTGTCTGGGCAGAGCTACACGTTGGCGTACAACGCCGAGAACCAGATGAGCGGGGTGAGCGGGGCAGCCAGCGCGGCGTTTGTTTATGATGGCAGCGGTGTGCGGGTAAAGGGCACGGCGGGGGGCGTGACAACGGTGTACATCGGCAACTATTTCGAATGGACGGGCAGCACGAGCACGCTGGTGAAGTACTATTATGCCGGGGCAGTGCGGGTGGCGATGCGCAGCGGCAGCAGCACCGGGCAGACGATTGGGCTGAACTTCCTGCTGGGCGATCACCTGGGCAGCACCAACCGCATGGTGGACCCGAATGGGGTGGCGCAGGCAGAGCTGCGCTACAAAGGCTGGGGAGAGACACGCTACGCTTATGGGACGATGGCCACTACATTCCAGTACACCGGTCAGCGCAACCAGGCGGAAATAGGGCTGTACTACTATGGGGCAAGGTGGTACGACAGTTATCTTAACCGCTGGGCCCAGCCGGACTCGATTATACCGCTCGCCAGCCAGGGCGTGCAGGCCTGGGATAGGTACGGTTACGCGAACAATAACCCTATCCGGTGGAATGATCCGTCGGGACACGCTATTTGCAATGCCGATGGGAATTGCAAAATTCCAATGGCTACGAAAACCGAGTTATGGGTTTATTATAAAGTCGTCTTACAAGGATCGTGGAGCGATAATGATAAAGAAGAGGCCTTGCGTGGTGTGCAATCTGTTGCTACTTCTTTGGGGAGGGTCATGGATCAAGATTCGAAATTAATATTCCAAAAAGCTTTTGGTACAATAACTTTTTGTTCTGGAGATTGTTTTGGTTATTCATTAAATGGTTATTATGGTAGATCTTTTGGTTCTACTATAGCATTCAAACCAAATAATTTAACTCCCGAGCTTGTGTCTCATGAACTCGGTCATAGCTTTCACACCAAAGTATACGATTCCCTTGGAAAAGACGTGGGTAAATCTCCTTATAACATGCTGTCATCTAGCGAAATTGTTGACAAAAATGGTAACCACGTTACTGGACTTCAATATGGAAATTTTTCAAGAACTATGGATGGTTATAACATAAGCTGTGGTCTTAAGTGTTCTTATCATCCTACAACAATGATGCCTGGCGGAAATACTCCGGATGAAGATATTGCAGATATGTTTATGAATTGGGCATTTGATTCCTTCGACGGTGATGATAATGGTGCAGGAACGGCTCGATTTCAATGGATGAATGTTAATATGGCAAGATGGATTAGCTATATTAAATAAGGTATATTTCTTATGTATAGAATAAAGCCAAGCCTGAGTTTACTATTTCCTGTTTTGCTTTTTTTGGCAATTGCTTGTGCAAACTCCACTACGGAACAACCAATTACAACAATGCAATTGACCCCCGACACAACTCTACGCCTGACGGCAACTCTTCGATCATCCTTGATGTTAACCCCATCCTCAAAATATTCGATAACGCCGACTAATGCAGTCAGCGATTCACCGGCGACAACCATTTCTCCAGTGCTTACGATCACGCCCTCGCCAACTGTTACGCCAACCCAAACGTCTACATCAGCTCCAACGTTAAGCGAAAACCAAGCCATAGATTATTTTCTTAACTACCTTAAGTATGACGCAAATTGCACATTACCCTGTTGGTGGGGAATTACACCTGGCTTAAGCACATGGGATACAGCACGCGAATTAATGATCTATATAAGACTTTCCCCAAGAGATGAAACGAAACCTGATGGTTATATTTATCATACAACACAGGATATCTATATAAACGGAATAAAGAACAATGTTTATTTTCGAGATCAGAATGGTATTGTTGAAGCTATATATGTAACTGCAGAAGCCACATCAGTGGATAGTTCCTTGGACCGAACTTATTTTCAAACTCTCTGGAGAAGCTATTCTCCCTCACAAATTAACTTGAATTATGGTGCACCATCCCGCATCTGGGTTGCAATTGATGGGCCATATGAAACGGGAGCCTTTGCATATAGACTATATGTTTTTTATGACAATATTGGTTTCATGGTCTTTAATCAGGGGATTGCCCTAAGGATAAACGAAGCAAATATTCCAATGTATAAAATCTGCCCTACTTGGCAAGATCAAGTGTGGGCCCCTATTCTTAGAATTTATATTCGGCCTCAAAGGAGTAAAACATCCCTCGAAGAATTGGCAAGATTGAAGATGAATAACCTTAAACCAATCGATATCGCTTCAAACATAAGCCCGGAGGAATTCCACCGGCGGCTATTGCCAGGAAATGAACCTGCTTGTTTTAATACTCCACAAGAAATGTGGCGATAATTCTAGAATTCTTTCTTTTTGTTGGCTAAATGTACGTATTAACAGTTACATTAACTTGGTCGGCGTGAATTCAAGGTGGACGGATACATATCCTCCCGGCCCTTGCGCTTCTTGTCGAGCCATGTCCGCGGACAAATTAAAAAGCGGGAATAAGGGCGATTGGGCCGGAATAAAGACAAGCCATCCGTTAGGACCCAGCGGGCTGCTCCAAAAAGAGCGGCATTTTTGTGCCAAAATCGGGTATGCTTGGGGGTTCATCCCCAGGAAAGAGAGGAACCCGGCTTAGGGTCAAACGCCAGGTAAGCACACCCTGAGCCATGCTACCACTACCTAATTTAGCAGATTTTGGCGCCATGTCGATAGGGAGCCTCCTTATGGTGAGACAAATCTTCATCCATAGACTTCTTAATTGTGTATTCATATATGTTTTTTTTTATTTCAAGCACCGGGTGTACTGCCAGTTCAATAATCCAACCTTCCGCCGTATTTGAAACGGCGGAACCGAATTCGATAACATTAACACCAATACGTACGAATACGGCTTTGCCGACCCTCACCCGACCAACTTTGACACTTACTCCTCGACCAACGAAAACGCTTTACCCAACCTGGTCACCTCCTTCACCAACGGAAGATCCAGCATTGGCAGAGTACACCAATCCCAATCAAATCCGGACAATGTTAATCGATCGAAACGGTGATCTGTGGACAGGCGGAATGGGGGGCGCAGTGCATTGGAATCTGAAAACTGGAGGTTCAACCATCTATACGGCGAAAGATGGATTAGGGAACAATTACGTGGTAACGATGGCTCAAACTGCGGATGGGGCATACTGGTTTGGCACATTAGGGGGAGGAATCGCGCGTTTCAATGGGGTAAGCTGGCAGCGCTTCACCAAGCAAACTGGCCTGCCAAGCGATTATATTGCCAGCCTGGTAAGAACGGCAGACGACCGGCTGTGGGTTGATACGTCACGTTATCCACCTGATGGTTCTCGCGGATACTTCGGGCGGTTTAGCAATGGTCAATGGATACCCGAAAATGGGGTAGGTGCTGATCGCATTGCAGTAACGCCGGACGGCGTGATTTGGGCAATTTGGTCCTCGGACTTTCCAGATAGGGTTGGGGAGCTTACTTACTATAATGAGCACAAAAAGGAGTGGAGCCCTTCCATTCAGTTAGATGGCTTTGCGAATAATCCGGCATTGACTGATTTGGCGATTTCTTCAAGTGGCTCAGTCTGGGTAACAACACATACTGAAGTTTTTCGATATCAGGATCATCAATGGCAGACGATCCATCCAATTTGGGAGAAAAATCCCCACAGCACGATTGTCGCCATGACCTTCCAACGGGAAGATACCGCCTGGTTTGGCTTTTCGATGTATGGCAATAGCTCATTCGATCCATGTGGTGTTCCTGGGGAATTGCCCAGTGAATACGGAATAGGAGTTTACCGTTATAACAGTGGAGGATGGAGACATTTTACCAGTGATGATGGATTGATCGATAACAAAATTTGTGCGATGATTGTTGGGCCCGATGACAGTGTTTGGTTTGGCTCGTTCGATCGTGGAGTTTCGCGGTTTGATGGAAAGACTTGGTCAAGCTGGGTAGTTCCGGATCGGACCAAACGCTAAACAAAGAAGCGGGAAATATCAAGGATCGATCTAGTAAACCCGCACGCCTAAATGGCATTTACTAAAGAGCAATCTGCTCTCAACCCGCCAGGCTGCAGCGCCTGGAAGGCTCCCGGAGCCATCCCGTGATCAACCCAGGTGTACAATACAGACATGCCCATCCGTCTGCCTCTCGTTCTCGCCTGGGCCTGCGCCCTGGGGCTGCTGGCCTGCAGCGCACCCGCGGCCGCCCCGGCGCCGCAGCGCGAGACGATGATTCCGGCCAGCGCGCCCAAGTTTGCGCCGGAGAACGACGCGCACCCGCCGGTGCTGCTCTCCGGCGAATTTGAAAGCCCGCAGCCCGTCCCCGGCCGCCTCAACACCGCCGGGGCCGAGGATTCGCCGTTCATCACGCCGGATGGCGGCACGCTGTATTTCTTCTTTACCCCCGATTTAAACATCCCGCCAGAGAAACAACTTTTGGACGGGGTGACGGGGATTTACGCTGCCCGCTGGGAGGGCGGCGCATGGGGCCAGCCGCAGCGGGTTTTGTTGCAGGACGCCGGCCAGCAGGCCCTGGACGGCTGCGAGTTCGTCTCCGGCGAGACGATGTGGTTCTGCAGCCTCCGCAGCGGCTTCAACGGCATTCATTGGTTCACCGCCGCCGACCGGCAGGGGAAATGGCAAGCTTGGAAGCTGGCCGATTTCGACCCGGCCTACCAGGTCGGAGAGCTGCATTTCACCGCCGATGGGGACGGCGTGTATTTCCACTCGCAGCGCCCAGGCGGGAAGGGCGGGCTGGATATCTGGTTTTCCCAGCGCCAGGATGGCGCCTGGCAAGAGCCGGTCAACGTGGCGGCAGTCAATACGCCCGCCGGCGAGGGCTGGCCCGCTCTCAGCCCGGATGGCAACGAATTGTGGTTCACCCGCAGTTACGGCATCTGGCGCTCTCAAAATGTGAACGGCGCATGGCAGGCGCCCGCCCAGATCGTCGCCTCGCTGGCCGGCGAGCCTTCGGTCGACGCGCAGGGCAACCTGTATTTCGTGCACCATTACCTATCTGGCGATAAAATCATCGAGGCCGATATCTACGTGGCTTACCGGAAATAGCGCCGGGCGTTCCCTGGTGCAGGTGGAAAACAAACATGGCTTCCCGCCCGATCTCGATCATCCAACAGCGTTGGCTGGATTTCTATGACCTCGACAGCCCCCAGCGCCTGGTCTACTTGATCCGCTACGCCCCCGGCCTGCCGCCCCGCCCCCTGCCCAACCCGGAGCTGAAAGCGCAGCGCCTGGAGTGGATCTGGCTGAACTACCTGTATTTCACTGAGCGTATGGATTGGCTGGCAGACGATACCCTGCCCTGCCTGGATCTGCTGACCGGCACGGAGATCTTTGCCGAGGCTTTCGGCTGCCCGGTGCACCGCCCGCCGGATAACAACCCCTTTGCCCTGCCGTGTGTGCGCAGCGCGGCCGAAGCCGGCCGCCTGGCCGTGCCCACGCTGGACGCGCCGCCGCTGGCGCTGGTCTTCGAGCTGGCGGATGAGCTGGCGCGCCGCGCCGGGCCGCAGGCGCTCTTCCGCCTGGTGGATCTGCAAAGCCCGATGGATGTAGCGGCGCTGATCTGGGAAAAGAGCGATTTTTACGCTGCCCTGCTGACCGATCCGCCCGCCGTTTTTGAATTGGTGGAGAAAGTCAAGGCTCTGCAGTTCGCTTTCCTGGACGAGTGGTTCTGCCGCTACGGCCGCCAGTGCATCGCCCATTACCCGGAGTATTATATGCCGCAGGGGGTGACGCTCTCTGTCGACGAGATCGGCGTGGTGAGCGGCAAGCTCTTCCAGCAGTACTTTTTACCCGAGCTGCAGGCGTTCTCCCTGCGCTACGGCGGCCTGGGCATGCACTGCTGCGCCAACGCCCGCCACCAGTGGGCGCACTTCAAGCAAATCCCCAACCTGCGCCTGCTCAACCTCAACCAGCCGGGCAGGGCGCTGATCGATGCTTACCCGTACTTTGCCAGGTTCACCTGCCAGTGGCACTACGATCAGTCGCTCGAGCCGCGGCCGCCGCTGGATTGGCTGGCGGAGCTGCCAAAAGATGTGCACCTGGTGGTGGACGTGACTGCCCAAAGCAAAGACGAAGCGCTGCGGCTGGCGGATCAGTTGGGTTCGTTGGCTTAGGGTTCGCACTGGCCTGCCCCCACGCCATTCGATCAGGATGGCGCGGCCGGCGGGCGCAGGAAGGCCAGGTGCAGGGCGGCGGTGACAGCCAGGGCGCACAGGCTGGCGACATACACGGACGCCGGCTGGTAATTGTAGAGGGCGCCGGCGGCCAGCGGCGCCAGGATGACGGCCAGGGCACTGCCCGTCTCGACCAGGCCGTAGGCAAAGCCGACTTCGTTATCCCTGACCAGCGAGCGCCCATAGGCCAGCGCCATGCCGCGGTACAGGCGGTAGCCGCCGAGCAGAAAATTGCCGCCCAAAAATACCGGCAGGCTCTGCCCGCGCCACAGCGCCAGCGCATAGCCGGCCACCAGCGCCTGCCCGGCCAGCAGGCCAGCCGGCGCGCCCAGGCCGCCGAGCGCGTACATGATCACCGTCGAGCCCAGGCTGGCCGCCGCGCCCAGCACACCAATTTGCTCGATCGCCAGGTGGTGGACATTTTGCAGATAGAGAGAGGTGAACTGCTGCGGCGCGCTGAGGCAGAAGGTGGCCAGGGAGATGAGCGCCACGAAACCCAGGAAACGCCGGTTTGCCAGCGGGCCGGCCTGCAAGGCGCTTCGTTCGTGCTGCGCCGGCGCGGGCGCCCTGCCTGCCAGGCCGGTGACCAGGGTGGAGAGCAGGAAGAGAACCGTGGAACAGCGGAAGAGCACATTCATCCCGGCCGCGCCGGCGATCCAGCCGCCCAGCACCGGCCCCACGATTTCGCCGGCCACCATGGAAGCGGAGACGAAGGTCACGGCGCGCTGCACGCTCCAGCCGCCGCGCTGGCTGGTGAGGTAGCTGTTGAGCGGCGCGCTGATCAAGGAAGTCAGGCTGTAGGCCAGCAGGCCGGCCACGAAGAGCGCCAGGCTGTTGGCCGCCGACATGACCGCCGCCGCCCCGACCCCCAGCACCTGGGCGGCGAGGATCAACGGGCGCGTCCCCAGGCGGTCGGCCAGGTAACCGGCAGGCGCCTGCACGAGCGCCATCATCACACCGATCATGCTGAGCACCGCGCCGGTCTGCACGGTGTCGGCCTGCCAATGCTGCAGGGCGAGCGGCAGGAAGAAGATGAACAACCCTTCTCCCAGGCCCCAGATGAACACAGCAGACGCCATCACTGCCAGGTTTGCCGGAATGCCGAAAAATTGGGGGGTGTTCGTCTTATCCATAAACCTCTTGACGGCGGAGTGTACCACGATTTCCTGCATTTGCTGAAAAAGGTATTGACTTCCCTTGCAGAACGTGCTATTATGTAACCGGTTACAGTAACATTTTCATTCAAGATCCCAAGGCTCCCCCAATGACACGCAGATCTTCTTCTGTTACGATACGCGACGTAGCCAAACAAGCAGGAGTGTCCGTAGCCACCGTCAGCCGGTATATCAACCAGACCGCTGGCGTCTCAGCCGAAGTGACGGCGCGCCTGGATGAGGTGATGAGCATGCTGAAGTATGTCCCGCATGCCACTGCCCGCAACCTGGCGACCCTGAAAACCAACACGGTCGGCCTGTTGATCACCTACGATATCTACGGCGATTTTTTCGCCCCGCTCCTGCACGGCATTGAAGATGTCACCGCGGAGGCCGGGTTAAATCTGTTGATTGCCTCGCGCCACCCGGTGGCCTATGGTAAAGTTGCCCCGGCACTCGGCCCGCAAAACACCGACGGCCTGCTGGTATTCGTGGACAGCCTCAAGGATGAGGAGATTGCCCAACTGCATGCCATTCGTTTTCCGATGGTTTTGATCCACCGCTCCTCACCTGCCGCGTTCAGCATTCCTTCGGTGACCGTCGAAAACAAGGCTGCCACCAGGCGAATTGTCGATCACCTCATCGAACGCCACCAGCGCCATAAGATCGTCTTCCTGCGCGGCCCCGATCACCACGAAGACTCCTGCTGGCGCGAGCTGGGCTATGTCGCCTCGCTCGAAGCGCACGGCATTCCCTGTTACCCGGAGCTCATCCTGCCCGGCGAGTTCAAGCGCGAAGTGGCTTACACCACCATCTTAGAGCTGATCATGGCGGGCGTAGAATTCGATGCCGTATTCGCCGGCGATGATGAAGCCGCCGTCGGCGTGCTGGGCGCCCTGCGAGAAACCGGCAGGCGCGTGCCTGAAGACGTGGCGGTCGTCGGTTTCGATGACTTGAATCGTCTCGCCCGTTATCTGATCCCTTCGCTGACCACCGTGCGCGCGCCTACCGAGGATGTCGGGCGCGTGGCCGCGACGCAATTGGTCAACCTCATCCGCCGCGGGCAGGCTGATCCCCTGACCCTGCTGCCAACCGAAATTGTCATTCGACAATCATGTGGATGCCAACCTGATTAACCACCCTTAACAGAAAGGAGGATGTGATCCGGAAGAATAATAATTTCACCCCACCTACGCGTTGAATTCTTAATTTCCAAAAATCCATGAGGAGAAATTCACAATGAAAAAGATGTTTGTTGTTGTTTCCGTATTGATCATCGCCTCGATGATCCTTGCGGCCTGTGGCACGCCTGCTACGACCCAGGCTCCGGTTGCCACGGAAGCCCCAACCGCCGCTCCGGCTCCAACCGAAAAACCGGCTGACGCGAATTCCCTGCCCCGCAACGAAACGCTGTACTTTAACGGCCAGCAGTGGGGCGCAGTGGTGTGCTGGAATCCTTATTCATCCAGTTGCAACAACGGCCTGGGGATTTCCCAGCAAGATAACGCCCGCGTGACCATGTTCGAGACCCCCTACCTGTACAACATGCTCGACGGCAAGGTCTACCCCTTGCTGGCGGATGGCCCCTTTGCCTGGAACGATGCGCACACTGAGATCACCTTCAAGATCAAAGCTGCCGCAAAGTGGAGCGATGGCACCGCCGTGACCGCTGATGATGTCGCCTACACCTGGGCCACCCACATTAAATACAACACCCCCACCGGCGCCAGCAACAAGGATTACATCGACAGCATCACCGCCAAGGATCCTCAGACCGTCGTCGTCAAGGCCAAGCTCGATGCCAATGGCAAAGCAGTCAACCCCTTGATCGTGGCCGCCTACCTCAGCAGCAACTATGTCATCCAAAAAGCCTGGACTCAGAAGCTCGAAGCCCGCACCGGTGATACTACCAAGTTGTTGGCCGATGTCGCTGATGACGTGGTTTACTCGGGCCCCTATCACAAGTTCTTCTCGGACGACACCAAAGTCGTTATGATCCGCGATGACAATTACTGGGGCAAGGATGCTTCCATGTTCGGCAAGCTGCCCGCACCCAAGTACCTGGCGCACACGATTTACAAAGACAACGCCGCCGGCACCACCGCTTTACAGGCCGGTGAGGTGGATGTCAGCCAGCAGTTCAATTCCAATGTTCAGGACCTGTGGCTCAAGCAGAACCTGCCCATCTCCACCTACCTGCCCGATGCGCCGTATGGCATCGGCGCCAGCCTGCCGACCGCCTTCTTCAACTTGAAGTCCTACGGTCTGGATCAACTGGCAGTCCGCAAAGCCATCGCCATGGCCGTCGATTATCCCAGCATCATCGCCAACGCCATGACCAATCAATCGGCTACCTTCAGCCAGGTTCCCCGCTCATTGATGAACCCAACCGCTGGCGAGCAGGCCCTGTATGACCAGGCCGCTGTCAAGGATTTGCAGTGGGTCGGCAATGACGTTGCAGGCGCCAATAAAGTGCTCGACGACGCCGGCATCAAGGATACCAACGGCGATGGCATCCGCGAATACAACGGCAAAGACCTGCACTATGTCGCCACCTGCCCCAACGGCTGGTCCGACTGGCAGGCTGCCATTGAGTTGGTCGCCGCCGCCGGCAAGAAGATCGGCATCGACATCACCACCAACTACCCCGAATGGGCTGTTTACCAGACGGTCGTCACCAAGTCCGATTCCCCACTGCCCGAGAAGTATGATATCTTCATGATGTGGTCTGACGGCGCTGGTCCGACCCAACCCTGGAGCCGCATCCGCCACCTGCTGAGCTCTGAGTTCATCGGCATGGCGAGCAACTGGAACGGCAACTGGGGCGGCTACAAGAACCCCGATGCGGATGCCCTGATCCAGGCCATCCCCGGCGAAACCGATCCCGCCAAGCTGAAAGCAGATTACACTCAGCTGGTCAAGATCTACCTGACCGATATCCCCAGCTTCACCCTGATGTACCGCCCGCAGGCGTTCCACACGGTGAACGAGAGCGTGTGGACCAACTTCCCGCACCAGGGCGACGGCACCAACCCGCCCGTACCACCCCTCGATTTGACCGATGGTTGGTCAATTGCGGGTCTTTATAACCTGACTCTGGTCAAAAAGTAAACCGTAACGAGTATAATAACAGCCATGTTCCACTAACCGGAACATGGCTGTTAATTTATAACTTACTGGAGGTGCTGCTTGAAAGGCTATCGAAAGTACTTTCTGAACAAGGTGTTATGGTTAGTAGTCACGTTCGTATTCGCCTTCCTGCTGAATTTCATCTTGCCCCGCTTAATGCCCGGCGACCCAGTATCAGGGATCGTATCGAGGCTTGCCCAGGGTATGAGCAACACCTCGGGCGTCCAGGCAATTTACCAGCAGTACGCCGACTTGTTTGGCACCAACAAGCCCATGTTCCAGCAGTTCTTCATTTACGTGGGGAATGTGCTGCGAGGCGATTTCGGTTTCTCTTTCAGCCAATATCCCAGGACGGTGGCGGATGTGATCCGCTCGTCGGTGATTTGGACGATCGCTTTGCAGTTCCCGGCGATCATTGTTGGCTGGTTGATCGGCAATACGCTGGGCGCATTGGCGGCGTATCTGAAAGGAGGTTTCGATAAGCTGCTCATGCCAATCAGCATTTTTGTCAGCAATTTCCCGCCGTTCGGTATGGCGGTTATATTGATGGTCATTTTTGGGGTTGGTTTGAAATTATTCCCCACCTCCGGCGGGTACGGTTTTGATATGATTCCCAATTTAAGTTGGGATTTTATCTGGTCGGTGTTCGTCCATTACCAGCTTCCGTTCTGGTCGATCGTGTTGATCGCCATTGGCGGCCAGGCGATCGGTATGCGCTCGATGTCGATTTACGAGCTCAACGCCGACTATGTGAAGTTCAGTCGTTTTATGGGGATCAAGGATCAAAAAATCATCGGCTACGTCTTTCGCAATGCCATGCTGCCGCAGATCACCGGGCTGGCGCTGTCGATCGGCACGATGGTCGGCGGCGCGCTGGTGGCGGAAATCATCTTCAGTTACCCGGGGCTCGGTTACACGCTTTTGAACGGCGTCACAGGGCAAGATTATCCCCTGATCTCAGCCGCTTCCCTGATCATCACCTCCATGGTCCTGATCGCTAACTTTCTCATCGAAATCCTGTACGGCGTCATTGACCCCCGTATTAAAACTACCCAGGCGGATTGATTAAGGAAGATGCTGGCATGAAAAATACCATCCAACAGATATTTCACTCCGGCAAGTTTGTATTTGGGTTTGTGATCTTTGTCGCCCTGCTATTGCTTGTGATCATCTACCCGCTCATTGTCAGAGATTCACCATTGGGGATTATCGCCCAAGGCACTTTCTTTCCCCCCGGGATTTATGTCAATACATTCGATGCCGTTAATGCATCCACCACTTATACATTGATGCTGGATAACGCGGCGGCTAAACGGATCGCCAACAAGCTGAGCCCTGACGACCGCCAGGCCATGAAAGTGTGGCTGGTGGCGGCGGGAATCCAGGAAGAGCAGATCGATATTACGGATACCAGCGGCCTGCTGCAGATGTGGGAAACCAAATTCGACGCTAAGAAGAATATACCCGGAATGACCAATGCCCAGCGCAATTATTATATCCGGCTGGACACCTCCCTCAAAGGCCTATTATCCACCGAAGCGGAGATTTTAGCAGCCAAAAACGCTCAAACAGGCGTCCTGGAACCGGTAGGCGAGGTTAAACAATCTGATTTTGTGAACATCAACCAGGTTGCCAATGTCCGCTTGCTGCCGCTGGGCACCGATAATTTTGGCCGGGATGTGCTCACAGAGCTGGTCAGCGCCACAGGCGTATCTTTAGAGATTGGTTTGGTGGCTGGTTTAATCGCCACTTTAATTGGTCTGACTCTGGGATTATTGGGGGGTTATGTCGGAGGTTTGGTAGATGATGTGATTATGTTCGTCACCAACCTGTTTACGGTGATCCCCACTTTTGTACTGTTGATCCTGATCTCCTTCAGCATCGGGCAGGAGAAACGCGGTGCCTTTACGATCGCCGTAGTGATCGGGTTCACCTCCTGGGTGTGGACGGCCAGGGCAGTGCGGGCGCAGGTGCTTTCGCTGCGCAATCGCGATCATGTCAATTTGTCGAAACTGTCTGGGCACTCCATTGTCTATATTATTATCAATGATATCTTGCCATACATTGCTTCGTATGTGGTGATGGCTCTCATATTGCAGATCTCCTCGGGGATCCTGTCGGAGGCTGGCCTGTCCATCCTTGGACTGGGGCCGAAGACATCGGAAGTGATCACTCTGGGGTTGATGATGAACTGGGCCTTGATCTACCAGGCAGAGATCCTGGGAAAGTGGTGGGCGTATTTACCGGTGCTCATCACCATCGCTCTGATCACATTCTCAATGAACTTAATGAATACCGGGCTTGACCAGGTGTTCAACCCGGCGCTAAGGGATTAGGCGGTCAACATGGCAAAGGTAATGTTAGAGGTTAAAGATCTGACCACCAAATATATCACCCGTTTTCACGAGGATGTGTATGCGGTTGATCACGTTTCTCTCAAAGTCGAAGAAGGCAAATCGTTGGGCATTGCCGGAGAATCGGGCTGTGGCAAATCAACGCTGGCGCTCAGCCTGATGGGTTATTATTTTCCGCCCCTGCATTACATGGGTGGAGATATCATCATCGACGGGCGTAACATTTCGGGGTTGGATCCGGATGATGTTCGTAAATCAATCCTGGGCAAAGAGATTGCCTATATCCCGCAAGCGGCAATGAATGCCCTCAACCCGACCCGCAAAGTCATCCATTTCATTGAGGATGTGATCCAGGCGCATAACCCCAACGCCACCCGGCGGGAGATTTATGAGCTGGCGCGCGACCGCTTCGAGATCCTGGGGCTTTCTGCAGAAGTCTTGCAGAAGTACCCGGTGGAGCTTTCGGGCGGCATGAAACAGCGCACGGTGATCGCTATCGCCGTGATCCTGGGGCCCAAGGTGCTCATCGCTGACGAGCCTTCCTCAGCGCTGGATGTGACCTCACAGAAGATGGTCATCAAGATGCTGCGCGACCTGATGGAAAAAGGCATGATCAAGGCGATGATCTTCATCACTCACGAGCTTCCCCTGCTCTACAACGTGACCGATGATATTATGGTCATGTACGCCGGGCAGATCGTGGAAAAAGCCCGCGCCAAAGATGCAGTTTTTGACCCCTTGCACCCCTATGCCAAGGGTCTGATGGGCTCGATCATCGTGCCCGAACAAGGTTTGCGCAGTGTGAAGCTGACCGCCATTCCTGGCGTGCCGCCAAATCTTAAGAAACCTCCATCCGGCTGCCGTTTCGCTGAACGCTGCAAATACGCCCGCCTGCAGTGCAAGATGGACTCTGTGCGTCTGTATGATGCACCGGGAGACCGCACATTCCGCTGTATTGTACCGGAATCAGAGCTCAGGGAGATCTACAAAAATGGCTAACGAGAAGAAAGTTTGCTTGAGCGGTTCAAAACTCACCAAAATATTCGGGCTCGGCCGCCAGAAAACGGTCGCCGTTGACCATGTGGATTTTACCTTTTACGAGGGAGAAATCATCTCGATCGTGGGTGAATCGGGCAGCGGAAAAACCACCCTGGCCAAGATGCTGTTGGGTTTGATCAGCGAGACGGAAGGTGAGGTCTTTTTCCAGGGCAAAAAGCGCGATATCAGCTCGTTTCAGAAGAAACGCGAATACTGGAAAAGCATCCAGGCGATCTTCCAAGATCCGTTCTCTTCATACAATATTTTCAACAAGATTGATGCCGTGCTGCTCGACTGCATTTATATGCGCGGCGGCCGGAACCTGCCCCAGGCCAAGAAAGTTGAACTGATGTCGGAGGCGTGCAGTTTTGTCAACCTGAAATACGAGGAGCTGACCAATAAATATCCTTTCGAGCTCTCCGGCGGTCAGATGCAGCGCCTGATGATCGCCCGCATTTTCCTGCTAAAGCCCAAGATCCTGCTGGCCGATGAACCCACCTCTATGATCGACGCCTGCTCGCGGGCCACGATCCTGGATATGCTGATGAAACTGCGCAATGAAACCGGTATGACTCTGATTTTCATCACTCACGATATCGGCCTGGCGTATTACGTCTCAGACAGCGTGTATATCATGGAGCATGGAAAATTTGTTGAGAGTGGGACGGCTGACGAGGTGATTCTGCGCCCGAAAGAATCGTATACCCGGCGCTTGATCAGCGATGTGCCCAAGATTTACGAGGAGTGGGACCTTTCGACGGTATGATCATAATACCCGCCAGGTTGCCAAACCTGGCGGTGTTTTGTAGAATTATTCTAGAACATATACGACAGTGCAATCCATAAAAGCTGCGTGACTGAGGCAAAACCATGGACCGTGGACAGCGCTGCGCATTAAAACTTGCCAGCATTGAGGGACGCGCCGCTGGCAAATAGCGCCAGGTGCTCAGCGCGGCGAGGAGTAAGATATATACAACATAGGAGCCCAGCATGACCAATGTTTCCTCTGTTTTACCAACTGCACAACAGCCGATTCCATTGCTGCAGAGACTCATCCAGTTTAATACCACCAACCCGCCAGGTCACGAACAGGCCTGCATCACCTATATCCGCGATACCCTGGTGGAGGCGGGCGTGGAAGCGCAAATCATCGCCCTGACCCCCGAGCGGCCGAATGTGCTGGCGCGCCTGCCCGGGCAGGGCAAGAGCCCGCCGCTGCTGCTGTACGGGCACGTGGATGTGGTCACCACCGAAAATCAGAAATGGGCGCAGCCGCCTTTCGCCGGTGGACTGGTGGATGGGTTTATCTGGGGGCGCGGGGCGTTAGATATGAAAGGCGGGGTAGCGATGCTGCTGTCGGCTTTCCTGGCGGCGCACCAGCAGGGCCTCCAGCCGCCGGGCGATATCATCCTGGCTTTCGTCAGCGATGAAGAAGCCGGCGGCGATTTCGGCGCAAAGCACCTGGTGGAGAAATATCCCGAACAGTTCGCCGGCGTCAAGTACGCCCTGGGTGAGTTCGGTGGATTCAGCATGGCGATTGGCGGCAAGCGGTTCTACCCCATCCAGGTCTCGGAAAAACAGGCCTGCTGGTTGAAAGCCACCGTGCGCGGCCAGGGCGGGCACGGCTCGCTGCCGGTGCGGCACGGCGCCATGTACCGCCTGGGATTGCTTCTGCAGAAGCTGACCCATCACCGGCTGCCGGTCCACATTACCCCGCAGGCTCGCCAGATGTTCGACGCCATCGCCTCGAACCTGGGCGGCGCGACCGGGCTGGTGCTCGGCCAACTGCTGAACCCTGCGCTGACCGACCGGCTGTTGGATGTGCTGGGCGGGCGCGGCCGGGTTTTTGACCCGCTGGTGCACCATACCGCCAGCCCTACCGTGGTGCACGCCAGTTCAAAGACCAATGTCATCCCCAGCGAGGTGTCAGTCGAACTGGACGGACGCCTCCTGCCGGGGTTTAAACCCGAAGACTTGATCGGCGAGCTGCGCCAGTTATTGGGCAAGGAGGTGGATTTTGAAATCATCTCCTACGACCCAGGGCCGGCCGACCTGGATATGGGTTTGTTCGAAACGCTGGCGGGGATTATGAAAGAGGCTGACCCAACCGGCATCCCGGTGCCGCTGTTGTTGAGCGGCGTGACGGACGCCCGCTTTTTCTCGCGCCTTGGCATTCAAACTTACGGCTTCCTGCCCATGCTGCTCCCAGACGACTTCGAATTCAGCAGTGTGATCCATGCCGCGGATGAGCGTGTGCCGGCGGCGGCCGTGGAATTTGGCGCCAACGCCATTTTCCAGGCCCTCCAACGCTTTTGACGCGCTGTTATGATTTTCGTGACGCCAAACCCGGCGATCGACCGCACCATGTTGGTGGCGCGCCTGCAGGTGGGTGAAATTCAACGCACGGCCGGCGTGCTGATCGCCGCTGGCGGTAAGGGAGTGAATGCGGCGCGCGCCGCTCATACATTGGGGGGCACGCCGCTGTGCATGGGGTTAGCTGGAGGGGTGAGCGGTCAATTATTTGTCAGCCTGGTGGAGCGCGAGGGCATGCAGGCATTTTGGTCGCCGATCACCGGCGAGACGCGCACCTGCATTATCTTGATGCCGGCTGATGGCGATGGGCCAACCGTGATCAACGAACCGGGGCCGCTGGTCAGCCCAGATGAATGGTCTGCGCTGTTTGCCAGCCTCGAACAGCAGGCAGCGCCTGGCAGGTTGGTTTGTTTCAGCGGCAGCCTGCCGCCTGGGCTTCCACCGGATGTAATGGGTGATGCTGCCATGAATCTCACGCGCCTCGGCTGTCGGGTATGGGTTGACAGCAGTGGCCCAGCCCTGGAGGCGGCGATTGCCGCGTGCCCGGAAGGGATCAAAATCAACGCCCATGAAGCAGGAAGCGTAAGGCAGCGCGAGATCGACTCGATTGAGGCTGCTGCCGCCGCCGGGCGAGCGCTCAATGCCCAGGGCATAGGTTCTGTTGTCATCACTCTGGGAGGGCGAGGTGCAGTGCTGTGCGCGCCTGATTCATGCTGGCATGCGGCCCCGCTGCCTGTGCGTGCGACCAGCAGCGTGGGGAGCGGGGACGCGTTTTTTGGCGCGTTCATCCTGGCGTTGGAACAGGGCTTCGCTTTACCTTCCGCCCTGCAGCGCGGCGCAGCGGCTGGCGCGGCCAACACTCTGCAGCCGGGAGCGGCAGTTTTCACCGCCACTCAGTTTGAAGAACTGTTGGAAAATACAACCCTCGCCAGGTTGGATCTGTAAATCTCCAGCCCGGGTGGCTACCCTTTGCGCCGCACGATGCCCTGCTGCCAGGCATAAACCGCCGCCTGCGTGCGGTCCTCCAGGTGCAGCTTCTTGAGCAGGTTGCCAACATGGGTTTTCACGGTGCTTTCGCCAATCACCAACATATCGGCAATTTCGGCGTTGGATTTTCCGTCTGCGACCAGGCGTAGCACATCCAACTCGCGTTCGGAAAGCTCAGTGAATGGGTTGATCTGCTCCTTGCGCAAGCCCTGCAGTTCCTTGAGAATGCGGGCCGCGACGCGCGAGTCGATAACCGCTTCACCCTGGGCGGCTTTGCGAATAGCATCCGCCAATTCATCAGGCTCCACATCCTTCAGCAGGTAGGAAATGGCACCGGCGCGCACCGCCGGGAAAATGTACTCATCCTGGTGGTGCGAAGTGACCACAATCACGCGCGTCTCCGGGCGCAGTTTGCAGATCTGGCGCGTCGCCCGGATGCCATCCATCTCCCCGGGCATTTCCAGGTCCATCAAGACTACGTCGGGTTTATGTTTTTCAACCGCGCCGACCGCCGCAGAGCCTGAATCAGCCTCGGCGACAACTTGAATGTCAGCCAGGGTGTGCAGGTAGGCGCGCACACCCTGGCGCACAATTTTGTGATCGTCAACCAACAGGACTGTGATAGGCATACGCATCCTTCAGATGAGATTTGCAGGTAATTGTACTGCAGCGGTGATGGTTGTGCCGGCGGAAAGTTGTGACTCGATTTTCAACGCACCGCCCACATCGGCCAGGCGCTGCCGCATTCCCAACAGGCCGAGAGAGCCAGCCGGGACCTTGTCGGGATCAAAGCCGCATCCATTATCGCTGATTTCCAGGCAGGCTGTATCAGGCGAAAACGCCAGTTGGATTTCAACATTCTCGGCTTCGGCATGGCGAGCGACATTCGCCAGCGATTCTTGCAGCACCCGGAAAAGCGCCTCCTCGACCTCCAGGGGCAGCGCACGGTCGCCGCGCACGGTGACATTTACTTTGATACCGGTGTGTTCCTGCCAGCGCCCGGTATAATCTTGAACTGCCTGCGCCAGCCCTTTGCCTTGCAAGGCAGCCGGGCGCAGCTCGTCGATGATGAGCTTGAGCTCTTGCTGGGTTTCGCGGTTGAGCTGCAAAGCGGCTTCCAGATGCTCGCCGGCCTGCTGGGGATTTGTCCCCACCAGATTCCTGGCGGCGAAAAGCTGCATGCGCGTTGCATACGTTTGCTGTTTCACCGTGTCATGCAGGTCACGCGCCAGGCGGTTGCGTTCCTCGACGCGCGCCAGCTCGTCGCGCGAATGCAGGAGCGTTTGCAGTTGTTCGGCCATGCGGTTGAGGGCGCGCGTCAGCTCGCCAATCTCATCCCCTGAGCGATCGCTGGGCGCGGCTGAAAAGTCTCCCTGGCTCCAGGCCTGAGCCGCCGAAGACAACCTGGCGAGTCGTTTGCGCAGGCCGCGCGAGGCCAGCCAGCCGAACAGGGCGCCGACCGGCAGGGCTACCAGGGTGATAATCACGGCTATGACCACAAAAAAGGTGGTGTAAAGTGACAGGTTGGTCGGGGTTGCAAACAGGACTGGCTTGAGGGTGTACACCACGATGGCAGTCACTGGCTCGTCATCCGTTTTGCGCAGCGGGAAGGCGGCGATGTAACTGCCGTCCGGGCGGGTAAAGCTCTGCGCGTAATAATTTTTATCACCCACCCTGGCCGCTTCCAAGATTGACTCGAGCCCCAGTCCACCGGCCTGGCGTGGATTGAAGGGTTTGCCGAGAGCCGTGGGGTCAGCCAGCGGAGCCGCGGCTACCAGTTTGAATTCTGGGTCCAATACATATATCGGTTGGGAGCCGGTCACCAGTGTGTTGGCGTAATCCAGGGATTCACGCACCACGTACGATTGAAAATCTGACCAGGCAAAGCCTTGGGATTGGATGCGGTTGAGCCAGGATTGCAGAGCCTGCGGGTCGTTCAGCAAGTAGGGCAAATTATCCTGGAAAGCGGTTTTTGACCAGTAAAAGCTGCTGAATATGCGCGAGGTGGTCTGGCTTTCGGTGTAAAGAGCGATACCTACGGATAAACCAGCCAGCACCAATACAGTCCCAACGGTGACCACCGCGTACGATAGTGTTAGCTTCCATTGTAATCGTTGAAAAAAGCGAAACATAAAAGTCTTTCTACGGTTAATCGGTCAAAATACCGATTTGAGCTGCATCAGCGCATGCCACCAGCAAAGGAGTGGCGGCTACGAGGACAAATAACAGAATCACGAATCCGATGATGATGACCATTGCAATCTCCTTTCGAACGATCCAGAGTATACAGGAGATTGCCGGACTGCGGTTCAACCACCGGGCGGAATGCGCCTCCATCTGCAGGATGATTGCATTAGTTGCTGGCGTAGGCAGCGCGGCGGTCGATGCGCCGCTTGAGCTCGCTGGTGTATTGTCGGCCGAGAGTGTCGGCGTGAGACTGGATCCACTCGCTCAAGCAAGTCTGTCCAGCTGGCGGCGATTGGACGTAGAGTAAGCCAGCCATCAGACCTTCGATTTCTTCCTGCGTGATGACAACATCCTGGGTGAGCCAGCCCAACGTCTGGCCGGCCAGATATCCCAGGCCTGGCGGCACCTGGATTATCCGGCGCGGCGCGCCGATCAGCCGGGCGATCGTTTCTACCAACTGGCGGTAGGTGTATGTTTCTGGCCCAATGGCGTCGATCACCTGGTTTGAAGTTTCTGCACCGCTGCGCACTGCCAGCTCCGCCAGGTCCTCCACATAAATCGGCTGCAGGCGGTACTGGCCATCGCCGAACACGCCAAACACCGGCAGGCGGCGCACAGCCCAGGCGATGTTGTTGATCAGGATATCTTCTTTGCCGAAAATCACAGTCGGCCGCAGGATAGCATAAGAAATCCCACTTTCAACAAGAGCCTGTTCGAGCACAGCTTTGCCACGAAAATACTCCAGGTGGGAATCCAGGGAGGGGTTGGTGATACTGACATGCACAATGCGCCGCACACCAGCCTGGCGAGCTGCCTGGAACAACGTGAGCGTGTTGCGCACAGCATCCTGGTGGCGAAACAGGCGGTGGTTAAATCGTACCCAATACGTGTTGTATAAAACATCGACATCCTCTAAAGACCGGGCCAGCGCCTCGGGCTGGTCGAAGTTGAAAGGATAGGCACGCACCTGGCTGCCAAACGGGTTGGCGCGTTCGGGTGAGTTGGTCAGGGTGATCACTTCTTTACCGGCCTCCAAAAGGCGGCGGGCGATGTATTTGCCGGAATAACCAAATGCGCCGGTCACAGCATGCAGGGTTTTGTCAGTCATGTCTCTGTTCCTTTCCTGTGTTGTCCGGACCGTTCACGGCCCGGCCCAATAATTTTTGCAAGGCGCTGGCGCGCAGGTCGTCGAATGCCATCACCAGGGCGACCAACTGGTCCAGTGAGCGGAAAAAGGCCTGCATGGCCTGCATGCGCTGGCGATAGAATGCCGCCAGCTCTGCGTCGGCGGGCGCCTGCGGCTGGCCTGGCGGCGGGTTTAGCAGACTCAGGCTTTCGTCCACGGAACGCAAAGCGTGATCGAACTCGCTCTTTTCGCGTTCACGTAAAATGCCGCGGATGACTTTCCAGAAATCGGTTTCGGCGGTGTAGTAATCTTTGCGTTCACCGATGCGCACGATTTTGTGCACCATGCCCAGGCGTTCCAGGGCGCGCACATTCGTGCTGACTGCGCCTTTGGTGACGTTGGTCAGCTCAACCAATTCATCCAGCGAGATGGGTTGAGGGGCCAGGTAGATGGCACCGTAGATGGAACCCATTGCCTTCGGGAAACCCCAAAAGTGGCTGATGCGGCTCATGCCGAGAATGAACATATCGCGTGATTGTTGGAGTGGGGAGCTGTCCATTGATACCTTTCGTTTTGTTTGTATATTACGTTTAGTAAATACTAAACGTAATATACAACAAGAGAGCCTGCCTGTCAAGGATTAATTGCTCCTTTGCTGCCCAGGTTGTGTCTGGGCGGGGTTGAGTTACAATAAACCTATGGACTCTTCCACAATGACTGGTGATCAGGCGACTGCCTCTGGCTCAGCCCCGCGGCATGTCAGACGGATTGTTTTTCACAGCCGGCTGAGCAGGTACTTATGGGGTGTGGCGCTCACCGCGGCGGCGACAGGTGTGTGCTTCCTGGTCCGAGTTGGGGTACATCCAACCAACCTGGTAATGATTTATTTGCTGGCGGTGGTGATTGCCGCCCTCTACCTGGGTCGCGGCCCGGCGATCCTGGTTTCTTTGCTCGGCGTAGCGGCCTTCGACTACTTTTTTGTCCAACCATTCTTCACCCTGGCCGTGTCTGACACCGAATACTTGCTTACATTTGCCGGGCTTTTGTTGGTCGGGATCGTGATCAGCGCCTTGGCCGCCCGGGCAAGAGAACAAACCGAGGCCGCTCAACACCGCGAAGCGGAGACAAATATCCTTTACGCACTGAGCCGTGATCTGGCAGCCGCGGACAGCATGGAGGCGATTAACACGGCCGTGCTGTCGCATCTGGAAAGCAATTTTGGGCGCGATGTGGCGCTCTTGCGGCTGGTCGACGAGGCGCTCATGAGCATTGACCAGCCGGGTACTGCGCTCCCACAGCCTGCGGCGGGCGAGGCAGCCCTGGCTGAATGGGTCTTTCAGCATGCCCAGCCGGCTGGCGCAGGCACGACACACGAACCTACAGCAGAGCGGTTTTACCTGCCGCTCAAAACAGCCAGCCGCACCCTGGGGGTGCTGCACCTCAAAATCCCCACTCAAACCCTGGATGCAGGCCAGATGAAAATGCTCGATGCCTTTGCCAACCAGGCCGCCCAGGCCATGGAACGCATTCAACTGGCCGAGCAAACGCGCCAGATCAAGCTGCTGCAGGCGACTGAAAAATTGCAAAATGCTTTGCTCAACTCGATCTCGCACGATCTGCGTACGCCCCTGGTTTCGATCACGGGTGTTTTGACGACCCTCGAACAACAAGGCGAGCAGCTAGCGCCTGCCGCTCGCCAAAGCCTGGTGGAAACCGCGCGTGAGGAAGCAGACCGTTTGAACCGTCTGGTGGGCAACCTCTTGGATATGACGCGCCTCGAAGCCGGGGCGCTCAAGGTGAAACGCGAACCGGCAGATCTGCAAGATTTAATTGGGACTGCATTGGGCCAAATGGAACCCCGCCTCAGCGGGCGGAGTGTGCAGGTAGATGCACCGGAGGATCTTCCGTTGGTACGCCTGGATTTTGTTTTGATCGGCCATGTCCTGAACAACCTGCTGGATAATGCGTTGAAATATTCGCCGGAAGGCTCACCGCTGGAAATCAAGCTGCAGACAGCGGATGGTGAGGTGCAGATCAGTGTCAAGGACCGAGGCATGGGGATCCCTCCCAGCGACTTACAGCATATATTTGACAAATTTTACCGGGTGCACCGTTCAACCCAGGTGACAGGCACCGGATTGGGCCTGGCGATATGCAAGGGCATCGTCGAGGGGCATGGTGGACGTATATGGGCCGCCAATCGAGAAGGGGGCGGCGTTTCCATGACGATTGCGCTGCCTGTGGAACCGTAAAAGCACTCAACCCGCCAGATGAGATAAAATTATCCCATGCCTGACTCACCACACATCCTGGTTGTCGATGATGAACGTCCCATTCGTCGTTTTTTATCCACCCTGCTCGGCGCAAATTATACGGTGTTGGAAGCCGCCAACGGCGCTGAGGCACTGCACCTGGTAGCCGCCGAACGGCTTGACCTGGTTATTCTCGACCTGGGATTGCCAGATATGGATGGCGTTGAAGTGACCAGGCGCCTGCGCGAATGGACCTCCATCCCGATCATTGTAGTTTCCGTGCGCGAGCAAGAAGCCGATAAAATCGCTGCCCTGGACGCCGGAGCTGATGATTACCTCACCAAGCCATTTGGAGCCGGCGAACTGCTGGCGCGGGTGCGTGTTTCCTTGCGCAGAGTTACGAAAGAAGCGGCGGAGCCGGTATTTACGATTGGTGATTTAACGGTTGATATGAACAACCGCTTGGTTTTGCTCCGGGGCAGCCTGGTCACGCTGACACCGACTGAATATGACTTGCTGAAGACTCTGGCCAAGCATGCCGGAAAAGTGCTGACGCATCGCCAACTGCTGCAGACGGTGTGGGGTGCGGCCTACGAAGGGGAAACGCATATCTTGCAGGTGAACATCAGCAATCTGCGCAAAAAAATTGAGCGCGACCCGGCTCGTCCGGTTTATATTCTCACCGAGCCTGGGATCGGGTACCGCTTGAAGGTTTTTTAGACACTGTTATCTTGACATTTTTTTGACATCTCTCCGGTTGTTCTTGCGAAAAAATTGAGAGGGTAGGGCATACAATGTGCCCGTTGTTGACACGATCTTGACAACGACGGGCTTTGCATGGCGCGCCAGGAAAAGGTCGGTATCTGCCAACAGCCTGACGTAGGAGATGCTTACCTTGATGCGAGTAATAAAGAAATGGCTTGCCCTTTTGCTGCGCGGTTTGCCCCTGGCAGGGCTGGTAACAGCCAGCATGCTGCCTCTGCCGAATTTTTCACGCCAGGTCTTGATGTTGATTACCCTACTGTGGGTGCAGGTGTTCTTTCTGTTCGACAGCGCCTGGTTGAGGAATGGGAAATAATGGATACCACTGCTCCACGCGTCCTGGTAGTGGATGATGAACGCCCAATCAGACGCTTTTTACGCTTATCGCTGGCCAAAGAGTATGCAGTCATCGAGGCCGAACAGGGCAGCCAGGCGCTCGACATGGTCGCGACCAGTCACCCCAACCTGGTTTTATTAGATTTGGGTCTGCCGGATATGGATGGGTTGGATGTGATCCATCAATTAAGGAATTGGACAGAAATTCCGATCATCGTTCTTTCAGTGCGCTCACGTGAAGAGGATACAGTGGCCGCGCTGGATTGTGGAGCAGACGATTACCTGGCCAAGCCGTTCATGATCGGAGAATTGATGGCGCGCATGCGGGCGGCGCTGCGGCATTCATCGACCTGCAGTGACACACTTTTCACCAACGGCGCGCTGTCAATCAATATGGCAAGCCGTTCGGTGTGGGTGAAAGGCTCTCTGGTGGATTTGACGCCTGTCGAATATGAATTACTGCGTGTTTTGGTAAAGCACGTCGGTAAAGTGTTCACCCACCATCAATTAATGAAAGCAGTGTGGGGCGAGCGAAAAGAAGTAAATGCACATCTGCTGCGGGTGAACATCAGCAACCTGCGCAAAAAAATCGAAAGTGATCCACTGCGCCCGGCTTACATCATCACAGAACCCGGGGTGGGGTATCGGCTGAAATTGGTAGAAGAATAAAGAGGTAAATGGATGTTATTTGCAATTGGTGTCTTGATTCTTGTGACATACGCAGCGTATAAGGTCGCACCCAAAGAGAAGGACGACGCGCACGAACATATGCACGGCGCCGGGCAGATTGGCTTACTGGCGGCGATTGCCTTGTTCGGTGTGGATTATTTCACATCCTTCTATTACGGCACGGGTGAATTGATGAGCGCCTTGCATCCGTATGGTCTACAAGATTACGCTTACATCGCCGTCGCTGTTATTGCCCTGGCGAACTTTGCCTTTGGCGCTTTATATATGTACTCCCTGGGAGTATTCAACGAAGGCGGCGGCTCTTATACAGCCTCGATGCGTTATCTTAAGCCGACTCTCAGCCTGATCGTAGCAGTGACATTGATCGAAGACTATGTCTTGACGATCGTTGTCTCGGCTCTTTCCGGCGGCGATCAGCTGCTTTCCATCTTCCCACAGCTTTACGAAAATTGGTGGCTGCATTTTCTGATCGGCGCTGTGTTAGCCTTTTTTACCTGGTTTATGACCATCCGCGGTCGTGGGGAATCTTCCACGATTATATTCGTCATGTTGGGTCTGTTTGCCGGCCTCACAGGGTTGATGGCCGTCGGCCTGGTCATGGCGCATTTCAACGGAGTTCCAGCAGCGCCTACCACGCCGCCTCTGCCGGTGTCTTTGGGACAGGCCTTGATGCACCTGCTGACGGCGTCCATGAAAGGTATGGTCGCGCTGAGCGGTTTGGAAGCTATGTCCAACGGCATCCAGTTTGTCAAACATGAAGATATGGCGCTGGTGCGTTGGGGACGCCAACATCTTCCAAAATGGGAGAATTTGTGGAGCTTTTACAGCGGTAAATCTGGCATTGGCCGGATGGTGCAAACTTCCTTCCTGTTCTACGGCGGATTGACCACCCTGTTTTTGACGATTTTTGCCATTCGCTTCGATGTGTTTGACGGCACGATGGGCAGGTCATTGGTCGGCAACCTTTCTTTCATCGGCTTCAACCAATTTCCAGGAGGCGATATTCTTTTCTGGGCTTACCAGATCCTGGCAGTGTTTATGTTGGCTGCTGCATCCATGACTGCGCTGCAAGATGCCCAGGCGACAGAGTGGCGCGATGTGGCGATTGGAGAAATCCCCGAGGTGGTTATCTATCGCGACAAACGCGGCACGTTCACCCGCTCCGTCACCATCACATTTCTCGTGTCTGTGGTGATTATGCTCCTGGTGCGCGGCCAGACTACCGTAGCCGCCCCATTCTACGGCGTGGGTGTGTTCATGCCGATCACGGTGATGGGTCTGGCAGTCCGTCAGCATTTCCTGCAAAATTACACCGGCAGGGCGCGCGCCATAGGCGCCTGGGGGGCGGGTTTAACGGCTCTGCTATCGGGCAGTGTCTTCGTCGGCCAAATCGTGGGGAAATGGGAAGAGGGCGGCTGGGTGCGCTTGATATCCTTTACAATCCTGTTCACCTCTGCTCACTTGCTGCTCATCTCGCCGCTGGGCCATCGCTCGCCCGAGCAGATCCGCCGCATTGTGCGCGACAAAGCGCGCATCCAGGGCTCGATGGGATCGATTGTCGAATGGCAGTCGGTAAAAATGCAGCAGTACCGCTATTCGATTCTGACTTACATAGCCAGATTTTGGGAGCTGTTCGGGGTGATCCGCCCGGTGCGTTATGATGCGCCGCCCCCGGCAGGGGATTACGACCATGCTCTGCATATCGATCATCCAGACGCGCCTTCCTTCCTGGATCAGTATATAGACAAGCCTGCTCCCAGGCTGGGCGGCGCACCCAAACAGACTGAACGGCCAGTGCATGAACAACCATGATCGGTAAAATTTGATATAATTTATCCAGATAGTCGGGTGAGCTTGAAATTTGAGTTTCTCAAGGAGTCAATGCGATGGCGATGCTGGACAGCGTGGTTGTTGGTGCAGGGCAGGCTGGCTTGGGCGTGAGCTATTTTCTTCAACGCCACAACCTCCAGCATCTGGTGTTTGAACGGGGGCGCATCGGCGAACCGTGGCGCTCACAACGTTGGGATTCTTTTAAACTGAACACCCCCAATTTTATGAATGCTTTGCCAGGGCTGCCATATGATGGCCCACAGCCCGATGGTTTTTGTCGCAGTGAGGATTTGGTCGGTTATTTCCAGCGCTACGTTGAGTATTTTCACCTGCCGGTTCGCACGGAGGCGCAGGTTGTTTCCATCGAGCAGGCGGAGGATGGGAAAAATTTTCAAGTGCTGGTCAGGTCGAATGGGCAGTTGGAGGAGACGATTACCAGCCAGTCGATAGTGATTGCTTCCGGCATCCAGCATACCCCGAAAGCACCAGCGATCCGTGCTGGCCTGCCCGCGCATATCGTCCAACTGCACACCGCTGATTACCGCAGCCCACAGGCGCTGCCGCCCGGAGCAGTGGTCATCGTGGGCAGCGGGCAATCAGGCTGCCAGATCGCCGAAGATTTGTTGTCTGCGGGCCGCACCGTGTACCTGTGCACCAGCAAAGTGGGGCGGGCGCCTCGCCGCTACCGGGGACGCGATATTTTGGAGTGGTGGATCGATATGAAATTTATCGATGTTCGCTTCGCCAGCCTGGAGGATAAATCGATCAGCCGCTCAGCCCAGCCGCAGGTCTCTGGCCTTGGGCGGTATGGGCACACGCTCAGCCTGCAATCCCTGGCTGGCCTGGGCGCGGTGATCCTGGGACGACTGCTGGATGTGCAGGATGGGTCGCTCATTCTGAGCGATGAAGCGCCGGCGAATGTCGTTTATGCTGATGCATTTTCGAAGCGCATGAAGGACAATGTGGACGCATACCTGGCAAATGCGCACATCCCCCCGCCACCGCTGGAGGATGATCCTGCAGATGCTCCAGACCCTCAGGCTGCCTGTGTTTCCACGCACAGATCGCTGAACCTCGCCGAGGCAGAGATCAGCACCGTGATTTGGGCGACAGGTTTCACGGCGGATTTTCGTTGGATCCATCTACCCGTTCTGGACATGGATGGCATGCCAGTCCACGAGGAGGGGATTACCACGATCCCGGGCTTGTATTTTATTGGGTTTCCCTGGCTGCGCAGTCGCAAATCGGGCATCATTTATGGAATTGCAGAAGATGCTCAGTTTATCGCCGATGCCGTCGCCCGGCATTTGAATCGAGACAGCGCCAGGAGGTAAGGTTTGGCCCTCGATCTTGCCAGCCTGTGGGATTTCAACCAGCCTGAAGTGAGTGAGCAGCGCTTTCGCGCTGCCCTGGTGGGCGCTTCTGTTGACGAAACGATCATTCTGCAAACTCAAATTGCGCGCACCTACGGACTGCGCCGCGACTTTTCTCACGCCCAGCAAATCCTGGCTGACCTGGAGCCTCAAATAACAGGCGCCAGCGCTGAAGCGCAGACGCGCTATTTTCTCGAATTGGGCCGCACTTTCTCGTCCGCCACGCATCCACCCGAATCGCAGACTGCGTATGTAAAAGAGCGGGCGCGCACGGCTTATATGAGCGCCGCCCGGCTGGCGCAAGAGGCGAATCTGGATCACCTGGCGATCGATGCTCTGCATATGATGGCCTTCATCGATACCGCTCCCGAACAACAGCTCGCCTGGAATCACAAAGCCCTGCAGCTGATTGAAACGTCTTCACAACCGCAGGCCAAAAAATGGGAGGGCTCGCTGCGCAACAACACCGGTTATGCGCTGCACGAGCTTGGGCGGTATGAAGAAGCGCTGGTTGAATTCGAACTGGCGCTTGCCTATTTTGAGCGCCACGGCAATGCCCAACAAATCCGCATTGCGCATTGGATGGTCGCCTGGACGCTGCGCTCCCTGGGCCGTCTGGACGAAGCACTTGCCATTCAACTGTGCCTTGAAAAAGAATGTGATGAAGCCGGCGAGCCCGACACGTTTGTCTTCGAAGAGCTGGAACTGCTGTATCGTGGGCTGAACGACCCTGAAAAAGCTGCGCTTTATGCGAGGCGCCGCAAAGCTGCCGGTTGATCGCCGGAGAAATCGCCTTGCGCGAGGGCAACCAGGGTTAACTGATCGAGTGTGAAGACCAGCGCCTGGCGGATGGTCATTTGGTCGAGCAGTTGGTGCGAGATTTGCCCTTCGATGAGCAGAGAGGCGAATCCATGCACGGCGCTCCAAATGCTGACCGCCATGGCCTCGGGCGGGGCTGGGCGCAGCACGCCTGCCGCCTGGCAGGACGCGATGATGCTTACCACCTGTTCAAAACATTTGGCGGTGATCTCGACCAGGGCGGGGTAATCCTTCTCCTGCTTCACTGTGCTTGAAAACGTGACCCGGAAATGCGCCGGGTCGGACTGCGCGAACTGCACGTAAGCCCAGGCTGCCTCGACCAACTGGCGCTGAGGCTCATCCTGAAATGCTTCGCGCACGGCTTTTAGCTGATTGAATAGCAGGCGGTAGCCTTCGGCGGAGATGGCGGCAACCAATGCCTGTTTGTCGGTGAAGTGGGCGTACGGCGCGGCGTGGCTGACGCCGGCTTCCTGGGCGGCTTTGCGCAGGCTCAAACCGTCGATGCCGTCGCGCGCCAGGATCTCCAATCCAGCACGGATCAGGGCATTCTTCAGATCGCCGTGGTGGTACTTTTTGCCTGCCATATCCCAATGCTACTTTCAAATCTTGACACCGTCAAGATAATCTTCTATAATCTTTACAGTGTAAAGATTGCGCTGTGAGGTGAGTATGGGACAATACGATGACTGCAAACAATTGATCGTCCAGACAGCCCAACTATTGGTTGGCAAGGGCTATTTGATGGCAACCGGCGGCAATCTCTCGCTGCGCGTCCCCGGGAAGAATGCTTTTGCCATCACCCCTTCCAATTATGATTACATGAAAATGACGCCTGAAGATGTGTGCATTCTGGCCATCGACCGGCAGGTGATCGAAGGCAGGCTGGCGCCTTCGGTAGAAGCGGGCATGCACGCCGCAGTTTACCAGGCGCGGGGCGACGTCAATGCTATCGTGCATACACACCAGGTGTACACCAGCGCGCTGGCGCTGGTCAAAGCCTCGATCCCGGCGCTTTTTGATGAGCAGGTGCGCTTCCTGGGGCGCAGCGTGGAGATCATTCCTTATGCCCCCTCGGGCACCTCCTTCCTGGCAAATACAATCGCCAAACATGTGCGTAATCACCACAATGCGTACATGCTGCAAAACCACGGCGCGCTGGTATTGGGCCACGACATGGAACGCGCTGTCCACAATGTGGAGGTGCTGGAGAAGTGCGCCGTGGCTTACCTGTTAGCGCTGACCACCGAGCGAAAAGTGACCCGCATTCCCCTGGCGGTGCGCGAAATCGCTTTCGCCAAGCTGCGAAAGGACCAGAAGCGGATCGAAGCGGGAGAATACAAACCAGCCAGCGAATAGGGGCTAAAAAGACAATACAGCCTGGGAGCGCGCTTGCCGGCAGCCACGAAAAATCTAATTTTTTCTTGGGCCACTCCGTGATACAATAGTTTATAGAACAAGTGTACGAATTATCGACCGAAGAGACTTGGTCCCGAGGGTGTGCAGCCATCCAACCTATGGATACCACTTCCTACTATCTTGAACAAAGCCCGATCACCGATCCGGGGCCTTATATCCATCTTTATGAAAACCTGCCGGATGATCTGCCGGGTTTGGTGCGCCTGATCCAGGGGCAGATGATGCACCGCAAGGCAGCCGCGCTGTACGGCGTAGACCTGGCGCCTGCCGCGCGCGGCGAACAGCATCTGCGCACCATGCAGCAGCGCCTGGAGCGCATCGTGGCGCTCTCGCCGGAGCCGCTGAACGCGCCGCGTGAACCCAGGCAGCGCACGGTGGGCATGTGCCGCGACTTTGCCGTCTTCCTGGTCTCGCTGCTGCGGCACAAGCAGATTCCGGCGCGCATGCGAGTCGGTTTCGCCGACTACCTGTCCGACGAGCAGGACTATAAAACGGACCACTGGATTACGGAGTACTGGGACGCAGCGCGAGCGCGCTGGGTGCTGGTTGACCCGGATGTGGGCGGCGTGCCGCGTGAGCTGCTTGGCGGCAAAATCACCTGCAACCTGTTTGACCTGCGCCGCGACCACGATTTCTTTGTTGCTGGCTCTGCCTGGCGGCTGGCGCGCCTGGGCAAGGTGCGCTCTGATCTCTTCCGTTACAGTGGACGCTGGAAAGGTTTCCCCTGCATGCGCGGCAACCTGCTGCATGACTTCCAGGCGCTCAACCGCCTGGAACTGGGGCTGTTTGATTATTGGGATGAGCTGCACACCAAGCCAGAAGCCAGCCTGACGGTGGAGGAAAAGGCGCTGCTCGACCAAATCGCACTGCTGACCATTGACCCGGAGGCGAACTTCGATGAGCTGCGCGCCTGTTTCGACAGCCTGCCGCGCACCCGGCGCATTTACGCCAAACTGCGCCAGTTGGGGGTGATCGGCGAAGACGAACTGGCCAACCCTGGCGCTTTACAGCTCTCAGGCCCGCAGCGGCTCGCCATCCTCAGCGAGGCAGGCGGCCGCGCCGCCGTTTCCACCCGCCTCCTGCTGCCTGATGACGAGGATCTGCCAGACAGCCACCCTGCCAATCAACAGGCTGCTCTGCCGCCCGGCATGGAAGCCATCGTGGTGCGCGGCGCCCGCCAGCATAACCTCAAGAACATTACAGTCAGCATCCCGCGCAACAAGCTGGTGGTGGTCACAGGCGTATCCGGCTCGGGGAAATCTTCCCTGGCTTTCGACACCATTTATGCCGAAGGCCAGCGCCGCTATGTGGAGAGCCTGTCTTCGTACGCCCGGCAGTTCATGGATCAGATGGAAAAGCCGCAGGTTGACCAGATCACCGGCCTGAGCCCGGCCATCGCCATCGAACAAAAGACCATCGCCCGCAATCCGCGCTCCACCGTGGGCACCGTCACCGAGATACTCGACTACCTGCGGGTGCTGTATGCCCGGCTGGGCACGCCGCACTGTCCGCAGTGCGGGCGCGCCGTCCAGCCACAATCGGCCCAGCAAATTGCCAACCAATTGGCTGGCCTGCCCGCCGGGACGCGCTTTCAACTGCTGGCCCCGCTGGCGCGCAGCCGCAAAGGCGCGCACGCTGCCGCCTTGCGCCAGGCGCTCAAAGACGGCTTCCCGCGCGCTCGCGTGGATGGCCAGTTGGTAGAACTGGCGGACGGCCTGCCAGAATTGGACAAGGACAAGAAGCACACCATTGAGCTGGTGGTTGACCGTTTCATCGCCCCGTCCCAGCAGCCTGAGATTGGAGATCACAGCCAGGTGGAATACCTGACGCGCCTGGTGGATTCCGTTGAGACAGCCCTGCGCGCTGGCAGCGGCGTCCTGATCGTCTGGTTCGCCCAGGAAGAGATCATGCTCAGCGAGCACAACGCCTGCCCGAACTGCGACATTTCCTTCCCGAAGCTGGAACCGCACCTGTTCTCATTTAACTCCCCTCTGGGCATGTGCGATGAGTGCAACGGCCTGGGCGTCAAGCTGCAGGTAGACCCCGACCTGATCATCGAGCACCCGGATAAATCGCTGCTGGATGGCGCTTCGCGCTGGTACCGCGACCTGCGTAAGAAGGACGAGAATGCCTGGCAGAGGCGCAACCTGGCTTCGATTGGCCGTTACTACGGCGTGGATATCGAAAAACCCTGGAACGAACTGCCGGAGAAGTTTCGCCATGTGATCCTCTACGGCTCGGGCGGCGAGAAGGTCCACTTCGAATTTGATGTCGAAACAAGCGACGGTAACTGGCGCGGCGAGAGTGAGCGCGACGTCAAGGGCATCGTCCACCACATCAACCGTCTCTTCCGCCAGACCAAGTCGGAATACACCCGCCGCTGGTACGTGTCCTTCATGAGCCAGAAGCCCTGCCCCAAGTGCAGCGGTGAGCGCCTGAACCCCGAGGCGCGCTTCGTCACCATCGATGGCAAACGCCTGCCCGAGCTGACCTCCTGGAGCATCGAAGCCATCCACGATTGGATCGGCAGCCTGGCCCTGCACCTGGACGACGAGCAGCGCCAGGTCGGGTTGGAGCTGGTCAACGAGATCCGCCAGCGGCTGGGCTTCCTGCGCAATGTCGGCCTGCACTACCTGACCCTCGACCGGCCAGCGCCAACGCTCTCCGGCGGCGAAGGCCAGCGCATCCGCCTGGCCAGCCAGATCGGCAGCGGCCTGGTGGGCGTGCTGTACATCCTGGACGAGCCGTCCATTGGTCTGCACAGCCGCGATCAGCGCGCCCTGCTCGACACCCTGGCGCACCTGCGCGACATCGGCAACACCGTGCTGGTGGTGGAACACGACCAGGCGACGATGATGGAGGCCGATTGGATCCTGGACCTGGGGCCCGGCCCGGGCATCCTGGGAGGGGATTTGGTGGCGGCTGGAACGCCGGAAGACCTGATGCACAACCCCGGCTCGCTGACCGGTAAATACCTGTCCGGCGAGCTCGTCGTGGCCGCGCCGAACGGCGCCCAGCGTCGCGAAGCGCGCGGCTGGCTGACTGTGCGCGGCGCCCGCCTGCACAACCTGAAGACCATCACGGCGCGCTTCCCGCTGGGCAACCTGGTCTGCGTCACGGGCGTCTCAGGGTCGGGCAAGTCCAGCCTGATTGCCCAGACGCTTTACCCGGCGCTGATGCGCGCCCTGCACGATTCGCAGACCGTCCCCGGCCCGCACGATGGCATCGACGGCCTGGAGCAGGTGGACAAGGTCATCAATATCACCCAGGAACCGATCGGGCGCAACCCGCGCTCCAACCCGGGCACCTACGCCGGCGTGCTGAACGAGATCCGGGCAGTCTTCGCCTCCACACCCGAGGCGCGCGCCTTGGGCTTCGGCGCCGGGCGTTTCAGCTTCAACGTCAAAGGCGGGCGCTGCGAGGAATGCCAGGGCTACGGTTTCAAAAAAGTCGAAATGCACTTCCTGGCGGACGTGTGGGTCAAGTGCAAGGCGTGCGACGGCAAACGCTTTAACCGCCAGACGCTGGGCGTCACCTATAAAGGCAAGACTATTGCCGATGTGTTCGACATGGATGTGCAGGAGGCGCTCGGCTTCTTCGAGAATTACCCCGACATCCGCCGCATCCTGCAGACCCTGCACGACGTCGGCCTCGATTATATGAAATTGGGCCAGTCGGCCCTGACCCTCTCGGGCGGGGAGGCGCAGCGCGTCAAGCTGGCTAAGGAGCTCAGCCGCATCTCAACCGGCGACACGATCTACATCCTGGATGAGCCCACTACCGGCCTGCACTTCGCCGACATCCAGCGCCTGCTCGACGTGCTCCACCGCCTGACGGACGCCGGCAACACGGTGATCGTCATCGAGCACAACCTGGATGTGATCAAGACGGCCGATTGGGTCATCGACATGGGGCCGGAAGGCGGCGAGAAGGGCGGATCCATTGTAGCCGAAGGCACGCCCGAGCAGGTGGCAGAGGTGGAAGAGAGTTACACGGGGCAGTTTTTAAGGGAAGTGGTGGGGGTGAAGGCATAATGCAAGGCTGTCCACCATGACTACTTATAACGCTCATATATCCAGAAATCTGGCTCAAAAGTACGGCTTGGAAACCGTTGAAATAATCCAGCAGGGAGCTTACATCAGCCCTGCCGGCCAGCGGGTGGAGCTGGCTGCCGCCATCACAAACGCCGTCAGAGGAACGGCTGCCTATCCGCCTGAGTTTGTGTATGTCAGCCAGCATCCTGGTCTTTATGCAACGCATATCGAAGTGGAAAACGAAACCTCACTCTCGGCTGCCCGGCGCCTGTTGAATCAGGGAATGACCCCGGCTGTCTTGAATTTCGCCTCGGCAACGCATCCGGGTGGGGGATTCCTGGACGGCGCCCGGGCGCAGGAGGAATACCTGGCGCGCTCTTCAGGGCTGTATGCCTGTTTGAAAGACCAGCCGATGTATGCCTTTAACCGGAAGCAGAGCGACCCGATCTATACCAGCTACATGCTCTATTCTCCCGCTGTTCCGGTCTTCCGAGCGGATGATGGCGCGCTTCTCGATGAACCGTACCCAGTTGCGATCATCACCGCCGCAGCGCCATTTGCCAGCCACCTGCCTGCCAGCCGGGCAAATGAGATCGAGCAGACCTTTCGCCAGCGGATCGCAAAAGTGCTGTGGATTGGCTTAGAGCATCATCATGACTCCCTTGTTCTTGGGGCCTGGGGTTGCGGCGCGTTCGGCAATGATGGCAGGCTGGTCAGCCAATGGTTCTACCAGGCGCTGGCCGGCGATTTCCAGGGCGCTTTTCGGCAGGTCATTTTTGCAATTGTGGATTGGTCGGAAGAGCGCAGGTTTATCGGGCCGTTTGAAAGCGCCTTTCGAAAAAAATAACTTATAGTCCTGACAATGCAATAATTTCTTGTGTAAACCCGGAGTGAGAAATGATCCATCTATGCTTAAGCTCTGTTTGGAAAAGGCAAGCATCTTATCAAGGATGTTACTTTCCTACTCCTCGCGGTACTGCTGCGGCGTCAGACCGCTGAATTTCTTGAAAATGGACGAAAAATAGCTCTGCGAATTGTACTGCAGGTAATAACCGATCTCTGAAATCGAATAATCGGTGTATTTCAGCAGCGACTGCGCCTCTTTGATCCTCTCCCGATGAATATAGTCGTTGATCGTCAGGCCGGTTTCGCTGCGAAACCTTTTCGAAAGCGTTTTCGAGCTGGTGCGCGCCAGGTTTGTCAGTTGGGTCAGGTCGATGTTTTCATGCAAATGGAGGCTAATGTACTCACAGCACTGCATCACGCCGGGGGATGGTTTGTTTTTCCATTTGACCGCCTCCACTTTTTGGGTGAAATCCATGCACATTTCCCAGGAGAGCCTGGCAATGTCGGAGATATTTTGCAGGCGGTCGACTCTCTGGCAGTAAATATCGCTCAATGAAAAGGTCAGCTCCTGGTTCAGACCGCCGGCGATGGCAGCCCGGGTGACCAGGGTGACGAAGCAGATAAAGGTGTATTTTTCCTGCCGGATAGGGTCGTCGGACATTTTACCGATCGAACCGGATACCGGCGAGAGCAGGGCCTGCTTCAGCTTGGGCAAATTGCCGTCGCTGACCGCCTGTAAAATGTAGTGTTCGAAGCTGGCAGGCGTGTGGATGACCTGGTTTTCCCGCGCATTGAAGATCGCCTGTGCTAACTGATCATCCACTTTTGCGGGGATCGGCGATCGGGAGAGCAGGATATCTTCCGGGGAAACCAGCCTGCCGTTGAACATGTAATGCACCAGGCAGATGGTGGTCAGGAACTGGCGGAACGAAAAAACGGGGATGCGTTCGAGGCGCTCAGTATAAGCGGCGCGTTTCTCCTCGGGCACTCCCCGTAGAATCGTTAGTTGGTGAATTTCCGCGGGGGCATGCTTGTGTGGTGAGGCCGGCCCGATGATGAGATACTCTCCGCTGTTCAGCTTGATCACCGAAAAGAAAAACGCTGGGCTTGAAATTTCCACAAAGGGGTTGTTTTGGTCAGGAGATGCCTGGGCAAAAGTATTAATCAACGCCTGGTTGGCCTCTTGAGATTCATCGGGCGACTCGAGGCGAGGCGCCCAATACTGCGGCTTACCCTGCGGTTGGCACACCGTCAGGGGAAGGTAGGAGACTTCATAAAACATATCGCAGATTTGCGTAAACGGAGCCAGCGTCATGGGATACCTGCCTGATTGAAATAAGCCGCCTAATTTTTAAAGAAAATTCCAGTTTTTGATAGACTGCCAGCGGCAAAACCGGTAAATTTATTCTATCTCATTCTACGAGAAATAAATTGATGATCGCCTGAAGGATGAATTGAAGATGTATTTCTCAACCATCATTGACCAAATGACCCTGGAAGACAAAGTCGCCCTGTGTTCGGGTGCCGACTTCTTTACGACCAAAGCCTTCGAGAAATACGGGATTCCGTCCATCCGGATGGCGGATGGACCGCACGGCTTGCGCAAACAACTGGCAGCCGCCGACCAACTGGGCATTAACCGCAGCGTCCCGTCCACCAGCTTCCCGACTGCCAGCCTGAGCGCCTGTTCCTGGGACCGGGATTTGTTGTTTGAATTGGGCGCCGCCATCGGTGAAGAAGCCCTGCAGGAGGATGTATCCATTGTTTTAGGCCCGGGCGCTAATATCAAGCGCAGCCCGTTGTGCGGACGGAACTTCGAGTATTTCTCTGAAGATCCCTTTCTAGCGGGCGAGATGGCGGCAAGCTGGATCAAGGGACTGCAGAGCCAGGGGGTAGGGGCAGCGCTGAAGCATTTCGCCGCCAACAATCAGGAAAACGAGCGCATGGCCTCAGACAGCATCCTGGATGAGCGAACCCTGAGGGAAATTTATTTGCCCGCTTTCGAGAAAGCGATCCAGAGCGCCAGGCCCGCCGCGGTGATGTGCGCTTACAATAAATTGAACGGTGTTTACTGCAGCGATCATCATTATTTGTTGAGAGAAATTTTGCGCGAGGAATGGGGCTTCAACGGTATCCTGGTCACCGATTGGGGTGCGCTGAACGACCGCCTGAAAGCGCTGGACGCCGGGCTGGACCTGGAGATGCCTGGCAGCAAAGGGTACTTCGATGATATGGTGATCGCAGCGATCCGCCGTGGAGAATTGGATGAGGCCCGCCTGGACGAATGCGTGCAACGCTTGCTGGATTTGGTTTTCACAGCAGCCATCAGGCGAAAAAACGGTTATCGCTACAACGCGGCCGATCATCATGCACTGGCCAAAAAAATCGCCGCCAACTCAGCCGTTTTGCTCAAAAACGAAGGTCGCATCCTCCCTATCCCCAAAGGGAAGAAGATTGCCCTGGTCGGCGCGCTGGCGAAAGAGCCGCGCTATCAGGGCGCGGGCAGCTCGCATATCCAGCCCACACAGATGTCCAACGCGTTGGATGGTTTTAACACGTTGGGCCTGGATTATATCTATTACCCAGGCTACCCGCTCAAAGGGCCGGGCGATGAAAAACTGCTGGCGGAGGCCGTTGCAGCGGCGCGGCAGTCTGACATTGTGGTGGTATTCGCCGGCTTGCCGGATGAATATGAATCTGAAGGTTTTGACCGCGACAGTCTGGCGATGCCTGACAGCCACAACCGGCTCATTGCCGGCCTGGCTGATGCAAACCCAAATACGGTGGTGGTGCTGTCCGGCGGCGCCCCGGTGGAAATGCCCTGGCTGTCGAGAGTAAAAGCAGTGCTGAACATGTACCTGGCAGGCCAGGCCGGCGGGCTGGCTGTGGCAGAGCTGCTGGCAGGCGTGGTTAACCCGAGCGGAAAGCTGGCGGAGAGTTATCCACTGTGTTATGCGGATGTGCCGTCAGCGGGACTGTATGAAACCGGCGGAAAACAGGCGCAGTATCGGGAAGGAATTTATGTCGGATACCGTTATTACGATAAAGCCGACAAACCTGTTCTTTTCCCATTTGGGCATGGCCTGTCATACACTAGATTTGAGTACAGCGACCTGGAGATCTCACCAACCGAACTTCATTCACCGTATGCGTTGAGCGTCTCAGCGCACATCCAAAATACTGGCGATGTCGAGGGGGCAGAAGTAATCCAGATATATGTCGAAGCGCTTGAATCGATCACTTTTCGGCCGCAGAAAGAATTGAAGGAATTTACCAAGGTGTTGCTCAGGGCGGGCGAAGCCAAAACAGCAAGGTTCACTTTGGACGCCCGCTCCTTCGCTATTTATGACGCGGCAAGGGGCGGGTGGAGCGTACCAGGCGGGACGTACCGCATATTGATAGGATCTTCCAGCCAGGATATCCGCTTGCAGGGCGAAGTGTTTATTCAAGGGGCAGAGTTCAAGATGGAATCAGGGCAAGTTTCGGAATGGTATACCCATCCCAAGGGAAAACCCACGCAGGCCGATTTCGAATCACTGTTGGGCTGGAAAATTGAGCCGCCCCAGCTGTGGAAAAAGGGTGAATACACATTGGACTGCTCTTTCAACGATATGCAGTCCAGTTTCATCATCCAGCAGGTGGTCAAAGGCATCGAGCGCAGCGTCGGAAAAGGATTGGGCGGCGTGGATTATAACAACCCTACCTTCAAGATGATCATGTCCAGCTCTACGCACACTCCGCTGAAAAACCTTAGCCTGGTCAGCCCAGACAGCATGCCCAGGAATGTGACTACGGGCCTGGTGCATCTGGCGAATGGGGAATTTTTGCAAGGGATCCGGGAGATATCCAGAAAAGCTGGCTCGAAGGTCGATCAGTAAATTGAATTTTCAAAAGATGACGTTATGAAAGCAGCATGACTGGCTGGTGATCACAAATTAAGAACCAAGGAGAATTTATTATGAGCAAAGAGAAGAAAGAGTACCCGCTGGATTTCAAAACAATGTTTGGCGTCTCGACAATGGGCATTTCGCAGATGATCGCCAACTCGCTCATTACTGGCTTTCTCATGATCTACATCACCGACTATGCGGGTATTTATACTGGCATCGCCGGGAAAGCCGCCCAGGTGGCGACGCTGATGCTGCTGGTGGGGCGCCTGTGGGATGGGATCAATGATCCCATCCTGGGCTTTGTGATGGATCGCAGTCCACGCACAAAATGGGGTAAGTTCAAACCGTTCATGTTCTGGGGAACGCTGGCCTCGACCATCCTGATTATCGCCCTGTTCAATATACCCGCCAACCTGTCGGACGTTACTAAAGTGGCCCTGGTTTATATTCTGTACATCATATTCGATACCGCCTTTACCCTCTTGCCGATGAATCCGCTGGTGCAGTCTCTCTCCAATGACGCCGTCGTGCGGACGAAACTGCTGGTGGCGCCGAGAATCATCATCACGTTTTTATCCATCCTGATGTCTTTCTTTATGGCAATTGCCATTGCACTGGGACGGGATGGAGTGACGCCCAATATTGGACTGGCGGTAATCTTGTTCATGGTGCCTTTCACCGTATTGTCTATGTTTGGTGTTACCTTGATCAAAGAGGGCAACAGCAATGCCGACGAAGAAGCGGTCAATATTCGAGATGTGGTGGAAATGTTCAAAGCAAACAAACCCTTGCTGGTTTCGTCATTGTCCGGCCTGTTTGGCGGATTTGTGTTTTCCTTCATCATGGCCGCCATCACATACTATATCAAATACTCTTTCGGCGCAGAAAACCTGGGCACACAGTCGATGATCTGGGGCCTGAGCATCCTCTTTGGCCTGGCGGCAGGCACTTTCCTGGCACAATTTGTGCAAAAATATGTCACTCCCGGTGTAGGCGCAATCGTCGCAAATATGATTACCATTGTGCCCCTGGCAGTTTTGTGGTTGATCAACCTGGCAGGCCCGATTCGCCAGGTGGCGATTCTCTACCCTCTGTTGTTCGTCACACTGGTCGGATCGGGGATGGGGTACATCCCGGGGACGCTCATCAACATGGAGTGCATGGATTACAACAAATACAAGATGGGGAAGAGCATGGAAGGGATGGTCAATGCTGTTGGTCAGATGGTCCTGAAACTGCAGGCAGCCATTTCTTCCGCTTTGACTGGCGTCGTATTGGTCGGAGTGGGCTATGACGCTGAGCTTTACAAAGATGCGGCGACGATCCCGGCTTCATTGTTCAGCGGGTTGGGGTTGGTCCTTTTCGCCATTCCGGCTGTATTCGGTCTGCTGGCAATAGGAATAATGGTCTTCTACCCACTCCTCAAGAAGACCAGTCGCGATGAGATGTATGCCGAAATTGGCAGGGCAAAACAAGAAATGGTGCAGATCGATTAGGAAACAGCGCTCAACATTTCCTTCAATCATGCTCGTTCCTTGCAAGAACCAATCAACATAATTGCGCACCGGAGAAAGACGATGATTACCCCGATACACCTGAAGACTGAATACCTGGTCAACCCTCTTGGGATCGACATTGTTAAACCGCGCCTTTTTTGGAATGTGTCCGGCGCCAACAAACAAACGGCGTACAGCATAATCGCCAAAATCGATGGCGAGGTAACCTGGCAGAGTGGAAAGGTCCAATCGAGCAGCATGCGCGCCGAATATGCAGGCAGGGAACTGCGCAGCCGCCAGCGCGTGGAATGGTCTATCAGGCTGTGGGATGAGAATGGTGAACCCGGCACCGAATCCTCGGCATTCTTTGAGATGGGCCTGCTCGAACCATCCGATTGGTCGGGGCAGTGGATCACTGCAAACTGCGCAATCGACAAGAAACTGCGTTATCCAGTTGACTGTTTCAAAAGGATTTTCGAGATACATAAGCCAGTCTTGTATGCCAGGTTGTACGTCACCGCCTGTGGACTGTACGAAGCTGTGTTGAATGGCGAAAAAGTAGGCGATGCCGAACTGACTCCAGGGTACACCGACTACAACAAGCGCCTGCAGTACGAGACTTATGATATCACCGGGATGGCAGGGGAAGGCGAGAACACCCTTGAACTTTCGCTGGCAGATGGCTGGTATCGCGGCTGTGTCGGCGCCATGAGCTACCGCAACGTGTTCGGCACGCGCACCCGGCTGTTATGCCAGCTTGAACTTATTTTTGAGGACGGGACGAAGGAAACGATTGGGTCTGATGAGCGTTTTGGCTGGAGCAATGACGGGGCAATCCGCTATGCGGATCTGAAAAACGGGGAGATTGTTGACTCCAGGTTGAGCCCGAGTTATGCTGGCAAGGCCAGGCTGGACAAATACGCCGTCATTCCAGGCGCGTCGAACAACGTCAAGGTGAAACAACACGAAAGATTTGCGCCTGCGCTCATCATCTCGCCAAATGGCAGCCAGATTCTCGATTTCGGGCAGAATATTGCCGGTTTTGTTGAATTCCATATGCAAGGACAAGCCGGGCAGAAGGTCACATTGAAAATGGGCGAGGCTCTGGACCACGGCGAATTTACTCAAGAAAACTTCCAGTGCGGCGCAAAGGAGTATATCGCCCAGAAGGTCGAGTTCATCTGTTCAGGCCATGATGACTTCTACCGGACGAAATTTGCCATCTTTGGTTTCCGCTACGCGCTGGTGGACGGCCTGGATGCCGTTAACCCGCATGATTTCCGGGCGGTTGCCGTCTATTCAGACTTGGAAGAGACAGGCGATTTCACTTGTTCGAACGAGTTGGTTAACCAACTCGTCAGGAACACGCGCTGGTCGATGAAGGGCAATTTCGCCGATGTACCCACCGACTGCCCAACGCGTGAGCGCGCCGGTTGGACGGGCGATGCGCAAATTTTTTGCAACACTGCGAATTACCTGATGAACGCCGCACCCTTTTTCCGCAAATGGCTGCAGGACCTCGCTGACCGGCAAACGAAAGATGGCAAGGCGCACAGCATTGTCCCGGCCGTTGGCAATGACGCTTACATCCAGGCGATGGACGGCGGCGTGGGGTGGGGGGATGCCTCGATTTTTGTGCCCTTTCGCTGTTATAAAATATACGGCGATATTGAATTTATCCGCCGCTGTTATCCATCGATGAAGGCCTTTGCTGAATTTTCGATCCGCCGCGCCTCAAAGACGTTTATCACCAACTGGTTCAAGCAAAATCCGTATAAAAAATATACGTATGATTGTTACCAGCACTTCGGCGAGTGGCTGGAACCGGCAGGGGTTGAACCAGGCAATTTTATCGTCAACATAATTTTGCCCAAGCCTGAGGAAGCGACGGCTTATTTCAGCTATCAGATGCAGTGCATGAGCGAGGCGGCGAAAGCATTGGGCCTGGAAGAAGACCACCAGCGGTACTCAGAATATGCTGAAGGAGCAAAAAAGGCTTACAACTTCCTCTTCGTCAAGAACGGTACGGCCAACACCAGTCGCCAGGCCAAGCTGGTGCGCCCGCTGGCCCTCGGCTTGCTGGCAGGAGAGACCAAAACCAATGTTGAAAACAGGCTAGAACAGGCGCTTGCCGAAAATTATTGGCGCATCGGCACAGGCTTTTTGTCAACGCCGTTTATTCTGCCGGTGCTGACAGCCGCTGGCAAATTGGAAGCTGCCTTCAAGGTGCTGGAGAATGAAGATTGTCCCGGCTGGCTGTACGAGCCCGGCCATGGCGCGACCACCATCTGGGAAAGCTGGGAAGGTTATGACAAAGACGGGCATCCCAAGGCCTCGCATAATCATTATGCCTTTGGTGCGGTGTGCGAGTGGCTGTTCAATACAGTGGGCGGCCTGAATGTCGCCGGAGAAAACGAGTTTTTGATTGCGCCGCATTTCGGCGGCAGCCTAAATGAAGCGAGCGCCAGGTATGAAAGTGTTTTTGGCGAGGTGGTGGCGCGCTGGGAACGGAAAGATGGCTTGTTCCTGCTGGAAGTGACAATTCCGGGCAATTGTGCTGCCACGGTGGTTATGCCAGGTCAGGAAACCTACCGGGTGGAAAGCGGCAGGCATACGTTCGAGATGACCGCTTAGATCGTCGTTCATTGCAATAGGATTGCTTCATCTGGGTGCTCTTTTGCAATAGAACAATGCGATTTTGTACAATAAACCGCACAACTTGCGAGATGCTTGAGACTCAATTCGACAGGTAGTATATAATGAATTAATACCTGGATCATTGACGTAGAATCTGAACTCGAATGATATCGAGACGTACGCGCGAGGCTTACACAAAGGGAATCCACTTAGCCTCCAACAACATCTCGGTCCCGCACAAAGAATTGACCGGCATCTGGCTGCACCGCTGGATCTATTACCTGGCTGCCGGTTTCATGTTCCTGGCGGCGGTTTTGCGCGCGGTGATCATTTTCCAAGTTCAGCCGCTGATCAGCCAAACCCTGCTTGCCCTGGCAGCCTGCCTGTTTTTGTTCGCCGGAAATGCCTGGCTCACTCGCCTCCTGCCCTGGACAGCCATCGTTTTCCTCTCCCTGGAAACCGCCTTGATTCTGTTCCTGCTCCTGACCAGCGAGCTGGATTTTTTTTCCTTTCGCTTTACCATCCTGGGCATGCAGGCCATGCAGCTCTATTCGCCGCGCGTGGTGGCAGAACTGCAGCGGGTCAACCAACAGCTTAAGTTCCATGCCCGCCAGCCGCGAACGCCAGCGATTGGCGCTCGAAATGCACGATTCGGTTACACAAACCATTTTCAGTATGACTCTGACCACCCAATCGGCGCTGCTCTTGTTGGAGCGCGACCGCAGGCAGGTTGCCGGGCAGCTCGACTGGCTGGAACAGCTCGCCCAGAGCGCGTTGGGAGAAATGCAGGAACTGATCTCGCACCTGGCACCCCAGATGGTTGTGGGCGGAGATGTCGCCGCCTCTCTGCAGCGCCACCTGCAGGAACGGCGCCAGCCGCTCAACCCAACAGAAGAAGCCCGCCTTTTCCGCATCGCCCAGGAAACGTTGAATAACATCATCAAACACGCCGGCGTTTCACAGGCTGCCATCCGGCTCCACCTCGGCAAACCTGCGTGGATGGATATCGAAGATCACGGGGTTGGCTTTGATTCACGGCAGGCATGGGCGGGCGCGCAGCTGAAATTGGCTGGACTCCTCAGGTGACATCCGCCGCTGGCAAAGGCGCCACATCCGGGTCGAAAGAGCAATAATCAATTGGGGGCAGAAGGCGAAAAAAGTCGCTGCATCTTGCAGAGAGAATGACTTTGAAAAAGGTTCACTCTTATTTGGCTGTGTTGAGGAATGAGGCAATCAGCGCAATCCCGAAGCAGACTACGCACAATCCTATCACCAGGCCAACTGCACCTACGAGGATAAATAATATCGAACCGGTATCTGTGTGCTCCAGTACTGCCTGGTCCGGCTTTTTGGGGTTGTAGTACACAGTTACCGTTGAACCCACCGGGTAACTGGCAAGTTTTGCCTCGGCGTTAGCCTTGTCCATTTTGATTGCGCCGAAGGTGATCTGGTCATTTTGGTAACGGATACCCTCGATCACATATTCATACCGGATCAGCGGCCGATAATCGGTGCTTGGACCGCCCAGGCGCGTGCGGAAATTGATCGTCTCCACTTTCATCTCAGCGCTCGTCACTTGCCCGGGAATCGAGGGCCAAGAGCGCGAGGCGTTCTCCAATTGGCGCGACCGCACGCCGGAAAAGCAAACCAATCCCCCGACGAGAAAGAAAAACATTCCAAGAAAAACAGGAATTATGGAGAAAAAGATTGTGGTCGGATTCATATCATACTCTGGTAATAGCCTGTCCCTGGTCAGGATGTGAATGATAAATAATTTGCTAAGGTCTCAACCGATTGAAGGCAAAAAGCCCACCCTGGGTGATGGGTGTCAGCAAAGCGCACTGCTCCAATGTCAGGTAAATGCCGTTGACCTGGCTAGAGTTTTGCCTGAATTCCCTGGCGTGTTCTTCTGACCAGAAGAACAATGAATTCATTCAGTAAGCGTGAATGATGTTGGGCTCTGTGAAAGTACTCCAGGTCACATCAGGCAGGAAGATCAAAGGCCTTGCCTTGTTTTCGCGCACGAACACCTGCAAATCTCTGTCCACTGTGAGATGAAGACTTTGGCCGCAGTGCTCGCATTCCGTAGAAATTTCCACCGCAAGCTGCTTGTTAAGTAACCGTCCTTGCACGAAGGACGACGCCACTGCGTCTTCTGCTCAAGCGCCGTATAAGCGCTCTCCACTGCTGAATGTTAGCGAATGCGCTGTCGGTTGGACGGTGAATGGAAATGCCCAGGTCACACAGCCCTCTTCATTGCGCACCAGGAAAAACAGGTTTTGCTCCAAATCCCCCAGAATGTTTTCCACTTGCTGATTGGGAATGTCGAGGGCTTTGGAGATCCATTTTGGCGAAATGGGATGCTGGCTTTTGACCAATTCGCTCACGACAAAATACCTGGTACGATGATGGATTTCTGTCATGAAATTCAACCTGACCTGGCTGTGAAGGGGAACGGCTGAAAGGCTTTGTTCCCATTGCGCTGATGATGCAGCCTGAATAAGGCTGCCCAGCCCCATTAAAATCTTATCTTCCATAGACCCTCAGTGGATAAACTGCGCCAATTCGATCAGGTTTCCGCCGGGATCGTAGAATTCTACCCAGCGGCTTTGCGGATTGCTGTTAATTCCCCAGGGCAGGTCAATTCGATGGGACTTGAGCCGCGCCACAGCCTCATCCAAATCTTGGACGGCGAATGCCAGCAAAGGAAAGCGCGGCTCCGGGGTTGTTGGAGGGGCATCCTCGTGGGCCTCGACGATGACCAGGAAGGCGCCATTCCCCAGCTCGAAGGCGGGTTGGTGCCCATGATGAACCAGCCCATTCAACCCTACCACATCTCGGTAAAATATCAGCGTTTCGTGGAGATGATGGGTGCGCACACTGACTACAGCAAGCCCGCTGGGTGGAAATTCTGCCATTTGATCACTCCTGCGGATGTTCTTCGACGAGCTGGTGACTGCCTTCAGCCCCGTAATTCATCCCATAAATATTCTTCAACATGGCGATTTTTTCGAGGGTTGAGGCGCTGAAAGGAGCCTTGTTTTCAAAAGCATGAGCGATGATTCCTTCTAGTAAATCACCGAGCGAAACATCCAGGTATTCCGCCAGGGCTTTGAGCACTTTCAACATTTTTACTTCCATGCGCACGCCTGTCTGGATACGTGCGATTTTTAATGTGTGTGAATCCGATTTGGGAGACATAGATTTCTTTTCGCTCGTTAATTGGTAACTTGGTAACAATGTAACATTAAATGCGGGATTTGTCAATTGTATCCCGAAAATTTCAACACATTCCAGCTCAAAGCAGGCAGTCGAATAATCAATTTCCCTTTCTCAGCTTCGCACTCATGACGAACCGCAGGCATGACTTTGTTGGGTTCGGTTTCTGAATTAACGGCATTTGCATCTTCATGATAAAGTACGATTTGCTCATTGAATCGAATGTTTCCAAACGCTCGTAAATCACAGGCGAGCTCGAAATCGCTGTCGGCGGAGCGGTTCAGAGCGAAGATATTCAGGGAGTCATCGTCGCCCAATACAGCCGCCGCGTCGATGAAAGGCACATCATCATAGTCCGTTGAGCTATATTTGGGGGAGTTGATCATCGGCTGCAGACTGGCGCCGCGCCCATACTGCGAAGCATGCAGGAAAGGCCAATAGATCGTCTGGGCCCAGCAACTCCGCTCGCTGGTCATGATCGGAGCGATTACATTGACAAGCTGGGCCAGGCAGGCGATTTTTACCCGGTCGGCATTGCGCAGCAGGGTTATCAGCATGCCTCCGGCCAGGAGAGCATCGCCGAAATTGTACACATCTTCTAATAAAGGCAGAGCCTGCCCCCAGCGGTTTTGCGCCAGGATCTGCCGGTCTTGTTCAGTCGAGTGGTACCAGACATTCCATAGAATCCGGCTTTTCTATTGCCACCGTCTCCAGGGTGCTGACCAACAGCACTTACCCCGTCAGGGCCGCGGTGCGCCAGAAGATCCTGGAAACCGCCCATGCCCTGGGTTACCAGCCCAACCTGGTTGCCCGCAGCTTGAGAACTGAGCAGACCAAAACTGTGGGAATCCTCGTGGATGACCTGCTCAGTCCCTTCACTCCGCCAGTGGTGCGCGGTATTCAAGACCAGCTGAAAGAAAACAATTTCATCAGCCTGATCGTTAATTCCGATTGGGACCTCGAACAAGAGCGGGCAGGTATTGTCTCGCTTTTAAGCCGGCCGGTGGACGGTATTATCTTTGTAGAATATTCCCATTTGACCAGCAGCGAGGCGCTGTCCAATGCCAATAAACCTGGTGTGTTTGTTCACCGCCTGTTTGGCACATCGATCAAAAATTCGGTTGTGCCTGATGACATTTACGGCGCCAGCCTGGCTGTGGAGCATCTGATTCACCTGGGTCATCGTTCGATTGCTTACATCAGCGGTTTGGAAAACTGGCATAATTCTAAAGAACGTCTGGAAGGATATAAAATCACCCTCGAAAAGTACGGCGTACCGCTTGTGGAAGAATGGATTCAGGCTGGAGATTGGGAAATTGAGGGAGGATACCGGGCTGCTAGAAGCCTTTTGCATTTATTGCACCGGCCGACTGCCATTTTTGCAGCTAACGATCTGATGGCGTTAGGCGCTATTTATGCTATTCAGGATAACGGCCTGAGTGTTCCCCAGGATATTGCCGTGGTGGGTTATGATAATCGCGAATTCACTTGGATCGCTCGGCCCAATATAACCACGGTGGTCATGCCGGTTTATGAAATGGGCATGATTGCTGCTGAAATTCTTTTGCAGCAAATCTCGGACGGCACCCGTGAAAATGACGAAGTCAAAGTGAAGGGAGAGTTGATCATCCGCGATACCTGCGGAGCGGGTGTGCACCATAAAACCACTCGGCAATTCGAACGCAATACATCTCTGCGCAGAGTGATGCTGAACAAACAGCCTGATAATTGATCCTCGAGTTTCTTGGGGAAGCCAGTGACGCTGATTAATTCCGTCCAGGGGTCTTTCGGGCTTTCCGTTACATCCTGAATATCGGCCTCTGCATAGAAGTCCGGATCAGATGTGGCGTGTGAACCCCCCGGCTCATACTGCACCTCTTTGAATTTAAAAATGGCTTTTCCCAGACGAAGCGGTAAGGTGCTTCGCATTGGGGTTGCCATAATGCTGACTGGGAGGCATACAGAGAGCGCGTAACCAATCGATTTACTTGGAATAAGCGAAACTCACCCGAAAAATTCTTTTCGGGTGAGTTTCGCTTATCCTATTGCGATAAAGCTATAAAACATTATGTGTGCCCCCAAGGGGATTCGAACCCCTGTTTGAGCCTTGAGAGGGCTCCGTCCTGGGCCTCTAGACGATGGGGGCAATAGCGGAAGCATTCTACCACTACGACTCTGCTTCGTCAAATGTTTCATGCTATAATTTTTTGTTGGTGAAATGCCAGGCTAACACCCACAGCGGCGAGCGTTTTTTATTATGCCAACAGGAGATTGCCATTCAATGTACGATCCTCAAGAACTTGAGCGTCTGAGACAGGCCTTGGAACGATGGGAAGAAACCAGCTTGCAGCGCACCCTGGCGGGCCTGCCGGAGCGCCAGGATAAATTCATGACCACCTCTTCCGAGCAGGTCGACCGCCTGTACACGCCATTGGATGTGGCGGGCATGGATTACCTGCGCGACTTGAACATGCCCGGAGAGTATCCTTTCACGCGCGGTGTGCATCCTACGCTGCACCGTGGCAAACTGTGGACAATGCGCATGTTCGCAGGCTTTGGTTCAGCAGAAGAAACCAACAGCCGCTTTCATTACCTGCTCGAGCAGGGGCAGACCGGCCTGTCGGTCGCCTTTGACCTGCCCACGCTGATGGGTTATGACACCGATGCTCCCGAAGCCATTGGCGAGTTTGGCAAGTGCGGCGTGGCGGTGTCTTCTCTGCAAGATATGGAAATCCTGCTGCGCGATATCCCGCTGGAAACAGTGTCCACCAGCATGACTATCAACTCCCCGGCCGCGGTGATCTGGGCGATGTACATTGTCGCCGCCGAAAAACAGGGTGTGCGCCCCGACCAACTGCGCGGCACCTTGCAGAACGATATTCTGAAAGAGTATATCGCCCAAAAAGAATATATCTTCCCGCCCGAACCTTCCATGCGCCTGGTGATCGATACCATCGAACACGGCGCCAGGAGTGTTCCGCAGTGGAATACCGTCAGCATCTCTGGCTATCACATTCGCGAAGCCGGATCGACTGCTGCCCAGGAACTGGCGTTTACCCTGGCGGATGGCATGGAATATGTGCGCTGGTCACTGAGGCGCGGTATGGATATTGATACCTTCGCGCCGCGCTTGTCGTTCTTCTTTAACGCGCACAACGATTTCTTCGAAGAGATCGCCAAATACCGCGCGGCCCGGCGCATTTGGGCGCGCGAGATGCGCCACACGTTTGGCGCCAGGCAGGCGCGTTCCTGGCTGCTGCGCTTTCACACACAGACCGCCGGCGTCTCGCTGACTGCCCAGCAGCCGGAAAACAATATTGTGCGTGTTGCTATTCAGGCTCTGGCAGCGGTGTTGGGCGGCACACAATCGCTGCACACCAACAGCATGGACGAAGCTCTTGCGCTGCCCTCGGAGCACGCCGTGACCATCGCTCTGCGCACCCAACAGGTGATCGCTGAAGAATCCGGCGCGGCAAACACGGTCGATCCACTGGCAGGCTCATTTTTTGTGGAAGCACAGACCAATCATATTGAAGCCGCAGCCTACGAGTACTTCCGGCGCATCGATGAATTGGGCGGGGTGCTGCCGGCGATTGATAAAGGTTTCTTTCAGACCGAAATTTCCGAGGCGGCCTACCGCTACCAGCGCGAGATCGATACCCACCAGCGGCACATTGTGGGGGTCAATGCTTACCAGGATGATTCTCGGGCCGGCATTCCCATCCTTGAGATGGATCCCCAGGGTTACCAGCGCCAGGCGCAGCGCCTAGCCAACCTGCGCCAAACGCGCGATGCTGGGGCTGTAGGCCAGGCTCTCGACCGCCTGCGCATTGCCTGCCAGGGCACGGAAAATACCATGCCCTACTTGCTCGCCGCGGTGCGCTCGTATGCTACACTTGGCGAAATTGTCGGTATAATGAAAGATGTGTTCGGGATTTACGAAGAGCCGACCTGGGTCTGAACCCAGCGGCCCTGTGAGCCATAATTTTTTTTATACGAGGTCAAGTTATGACAGTCATCAAGAAAACCAAAGGCGTTATCGCCATTTTAACCGGCGGCGGCGATGTCCCAGGCCTGAACCCGGCCATCCGCGCTGTTACCATCCGCGCCCTGCGCGAGGGCTACCAGGTGATCGGCCTGCGCCGCGGTTGGGCGGGTATTATGGAATTGATCCGCGACCCTGAAGCGGACAATTCCGAAAACTATCAGGTGCTGACCGAAGAAGTGGTCAACCGCGCTGGCCGCACAGGCGGCACTTTCCTGCACACTTCCCGCACCCGCCCCAGCAAGGTCAAAAAAGAAGAAGTTCCGATGCATTTGCGTGAGACGTATAAGGATTCCGCCAATGATCTGACTTCTGAAATCCTGAAAAACCTGGACTACCTGGGTGTGGATTACTTGATTCCCATTGGCGGCGATGACACCCTCAGTTATGGCGTTCGTCTTTACCAGGAAGGCGTCAAAGTGATTGCCATTCCCAAGACGATGGACAACGATGTACCCGGCACCGATTACTGTATCGGCTTCAGCACCTGCGTGACACGCACGATTGAGATGACAAACCGCCTGCGCACCAGCGCCGGCTCACACGAGCGCATCCTGGTGATGGAAGTCTTCGGGCGTTATGCCGGCTTCACCGCAATGCTGCCCACCATGGCCGGGGCAGCCAACCGCTGTGTCATTCCAGAGCATAAATTCAGCATCGATCAGCTCACCGAACTGCTGGTGTACGATCGCAACCGCAACCCATCGCGCTACTCGATCGTCCTGATCTCTGAGGGCGCCATGTTCCAGGGCGGCGACATGGTGTTCCAAGATATGACCACCGACGCCTATGGCCATGCCAAGCTGGGCGGTATAGGCGATCTGGTTTCGGCGCGCATCAAAGATCTGACTCCCAATTACAACAACGGCAAAACGATCAACATCATCAACCAGAAACTCGGTTACATGGTGCGCGGCGGCGATCCCGATGCCATCGATTCGATCGTGCCGATGGCGTACGGCAACCTGGCTCTGGATTTGATCCTGGAAAAAATTCACGGCCGCGTGGTTGTGCTGAAGAACGGTCGCTACGACAACCTGCCAATCGAAGTCGTAACCAGCACAAAGAAAGTGGTCGATATCAACCGCTATTACAACATTGAACGCCTGCGCCCGCGCTACGAGAAATTTGAGATGATGCCGCTGTTCATCATGACCGGCGAGTGATTTTTTAGGCAAACAAAAACAGCCGCCCGGATTGAGGTGGCTGTTTTTGTTAGACCGCGCAGAGTCACCTGCTCATCGAACGCAGGCGCAGAGCGAGAGCTCCCAGGCTTAACAGCAGGGCAGCCGCAGCTGCCAGCACGAGCGGATTGGGATGGGCATCGCCCACGGCGCGCAAGCTGGTCAGGTGGACCGCGTTGGGATTCTGCACCAGGAAACATTCAGCGGCGCCGCCGGTTGTAAGGGCATTCGATTCACGAGCAAATGGGTAGGGTGAGTTGATATCTGGGGTAAACTCGGCTCGGAAGCAGTAATAACCGTTCTTAGAAGGCGTATAGGTAGGTGAGTCGTATGAACCATTACCGTTGACGGTGATCGGAGTGCTGGTCAGTAAGACAGCATTCAGGTCGGAGTGATCACAGCCGTTGGGATCTGGTGGACCGAAGGGGATCGTATTGTCGGCGCACAGATAGAAATTCAGCATGCCTGCAATCGGCGGGGTAGTAGATACATTGCTGCCAAACATGCCGTTGATCGAGGCAGTATCATGCACCGGCGAGTAGGCGGTCAGGTTGGTGGCGGAGACGCTCGTGGCGATATCGGTCGAGTATACCGCGGCGGCCATCAATTGGTTATCCTGGCTGCCCGTTGATGCACCATCCAGGCTGTTTAGATAAATGTGATAGGGCGAGCCATTAATGGCATGGGCACTCTGCCCGTTGCCCCAATCGAACTCGCCAGCGATATGCGCCCCAAAAGCGATGGCGACGTTCAGCGTAGTACTGGTAAAGGTGATGACCATGGTCACTGCCTTGCTGACGCCGTGACAGGTATGCAGGGGCGGCACATAAGCCGCGCCGGTGATAGTGCCGTTGTAAATTGTGAAGTCACCAGGAACCTCCGGAATACCCCCTGTGCCAGCCGAGTGCTGGGGAGAATCACAGGTAGGCAGCACCGGATCGGGCGGAATGGGGAACGTGCTGGGAGAAGGGCAAGGCGACAGAAATGACCCGCACACATCTGCCGGGTAGCTGCGGTTGTAGGTGGTCAGGTAATCGAAGGCGTGTTCACCGCCCGAGGTGGTGGTATAGTCGTACGTGAAACGAAGGGAGTGAGAGCCGGCTGACAAACCGGTAATTTTGATGCGTTCGGGGAGAGATTGGCCTTCGGACCAATGGGATTGGGTGGCATTGGCATTGCCATTGACCCAGCCGCTGTTCCCACCGCCGCTGTCATCGCAGTTGGCTGGGGAAGCAAAAGTACCGTTGCGGCATTGGTCGATGGTTGCTGAGGCGCCAGGCGCCCCCGGCAGTTGGCCTCCGGCGGCCAATGTGTTATTGGTTGAGAAAAGCAGGGTAAATATTAAAACGGATAAAATGCTCAGGTGGAATATAATCCGTGCATATTGAAACCAGCCTGTTATTCGTGAGAGATGCAATGTATTCATATTCTTGTCCTTTTCGATAAAATAAAAGTCGAATTAATCACTTGTAGATTAAACGTATTAAAGGCAAAAAAGTGTCAAAATTTATCCAAATTATCGAAAATTAATCCTGCCGAGATACAAATATTTATGGATGAGAAAACCGTCAAACGCCTGTCAACCTGGATGTTCAGCCGCCTGCCGCTTATTGGCAGTTGGCTGCGCAGGCGCGCCCTGCGTGAGCTGGCTGCTGATGGCTCGCTTCTGGCCTTGGAAACGCTCGCTTCGGGCTTGGATCGTATGCCCGACCAGCAAAGCCAGGCGTTTATTTTGCAGGCTATTGAGTTGTTTCAAAGCCAGCGCCAGGTGGACGCCGCCTGCCGCGCCTGGTTGAAAACTCGCTCTGTGAACCTGGCGCGGTTGATCTCCCGGCGCGCCTGGGTCGCTTCAGCCCCGCCCGAGGCGCTGGTTTACTCTGCACTGCAGGCCGGGCGCCTGGAAATTGCTCAGGGAGTCTCCCCCGCCGGACTGGATGCCCTGCTGCACGCCAGTCTGGACAGAGACGCTCAGCTTGCCCAACGCGCGCAGGCCTGCCTGGCAAAACTGACCGATCAGACAACGATCGATGCCCTGGCTGGCTGGTGGGTGGCTGCGCGCCACGGAAAACCCGAGGCGGCGGCGTATTCCCACCCTCTCGATCAAGCGCTGGCGATGGGAAAATATATCGCCAGCCGGCCGCCCGAGACGCGCGCTCTGACCGCTCTGCACTGCGCCAACCCAGCCGCCCTGCAGCAGGATGGTCCAGAGATCGTCAGCGCGTTGGTTGACCTCCTGCCAGACCCGCAGGTTGGCCCACAAGCCAGCCTGGCGCTCGCCGGTCTGACCAGGCGCCAGTCGCAGGAAGCCGTCTGCCAGCTCGCTATTCAGCTTGATGATCCTGCCCTGCGCCAGGCGGTGCTGGCCGGCGGTTACCTGCCGGCTGATCTGCCTCAACGCGCCCTCTTCTTCTTCATCACCGAACAGTTGGAACGCTATGAAAGCCTGGATTTCGATCACAGCCTGCTGCGCGCGATCTACGATGCGGCTGAGCCAGCGCTGCGCGAGCGCATCAACAGCCGTTTACGACGGGCCGGACGCCCGGGCTACCTGAATATCCTGGTGGGCGGCGATGAATCAAGCCGCCTGCGCCAGATGAGTACGACAGAGATCGAACTGATGCTGCAGCTTCTTCAGTCCGACCGCCAATGGTCGCGCCTGTGGGGCCTGGCGCTCAAGCTGCCCCTGGCTTATGCTTTGCGCGCGTTGCGCGCCCTTCAGTCGGCGGGCTGGCAGCCGCCGGACGAAGAGGAGCAGGCAGTCTTTCGCCGGATCGTCTCATTATCGGACGAGGCAACGCTGGCTGCCAGCGCGGATATCGGCGTAAACATGACGCCAGCCGTGCTGCGCGCCCGTGTGCGCCTGGTGCACGGCCGCCTGAACGACCTGGCCTTTGCCCCTGGCCAGCCGCACATTGCCTTGGGCACATCGCGGCGGCGGGTGGTGGTGTGGGATTTCCAGGTTGGCCAGCCGCACCTGACGCTGAAAAGCGCTGGGTCGGCCAGCTTCAGCCATTCAATCGGCGAAGTGACCTACACGCGCCGAGGTGACCTGCTGTTTGCCGAGCGCACCAACAACGACAAGGAGCATTGTAAGGTCTATGCCTACCGCGAGGGCGAAATCCAGGCCATCTATAACGAAACCGGCTCAGTCACTGCCCTGGAACCGGTCAGCGCAGCCGGTTTTCTATTGACTGGCCGCAGCCAGTTCGTGACGCTCTTCGAGATGGACGGCGCGCCGACCCAGGTTCTGCGAAAGGTGTTTCCTTTCTGGCCGCGCGCTGCCTGCGTCCATCCGCAGCGCCCGCTGGCAGCCCTGCTGCATTCCGGCGCTCTGCTCATCACGCTGCCCGAGCTGCAGGCTCTCACACCTGAGCGCGATACCCGCCAGATGGTGAGCTGCGGGACATTTGTCCCGGGCAGCGACGATCTTCTGCTGGGTAAATTGAATGGACAGAGTGTGCTGATCACCCGGCGCAAAGCCAGCCTGAGCAAGCCTGAGGATCTGAAGCCGCTGCGCCATAACGGCCGGGTGGTTGGCTTGGCCGCGCTGCGGCGATACCCGCTGGTAATCAGCGCCGGCTCGGATGGCCTGCTGCAGTTCATGAGCTGGCCTGGCCGGCGCGCCAGCGGGCAGTTGGGCGCCGCAGGTGAGCCCATACAGTCACTGCATGTCTCGCCGGATGAGTCGTTCCTGGCGGTCGCCCATGCTGAGAACACCCTGTCATTGTGGGATCTGCGCATCCAGGAACTGCCAGAATTGTTCAGCAGGCCGCTGATCGAAGCCACGCCCAACCAACTGGCTATCCTGCAGGCTCTGCAGCGCCCGGTTGTCGCTGGACCACCTGCGCTCACCCCGGCCGGACAGCAGGCGGTGACTGTTGCCGTTTTGCTTCTTCAGCATCGATTGCGCCATGAGATCGAAATTGAAGCTGCACCAGAAATCAAGAGCGGCGAATTCGATATCGAAATTGTATAATAGGCAGGATGAATTACCAGCGCCTGCGCATTTTGCTGATCCTGGCCGGTGTTGGGCTTTTGATTGCCAGCCTGGCTGCAGGCTGCGGTATGCAGCCAGGCGCTCCCAAGCCCACCCCAACCCCCAGCCCAAACCAACCGGCAACGCCGCTGGACGGCAGCTGGCAGGGCGGCGGCCAGACTCAATCTGGTCGGGTCATCACCGTGACCTTTCAAGTGGCCGCCGGGCGCATCATCAGCCTGGGGTACAGCTACCGCGGCCTGGCAGGCCTGCCTTGTTCACGGATTGACCACCTTTCAATCCCTGTGTCGGACCAGCCGCGCATCGATGGCGACCGTTTCAGCGCCAGGCCGGGCAGCGACCTGACTATCCAGGGCGTGTTCAGCGGCACCCGGCAGGCTTCGGGTGACATAACCATCAACTGGCAGGGGCGACTTTCCTGCTCGGCCTCCCTGCAGGCTGGCTGGACCGCCCACCGCCTGCCTGGAACGCCGAATGCTGGCGGGGCCTTGGAGCAGCCAGCGCGCCCGGCCGGCCTGTGCGGTGTGGGCGTCAACTGCCTGGCCTTGTTCGGCCAGCTGCTCATCCTCGGGCTCTCCAACGGGGCGGTGCTGGCGTTGATAGCCACCGGCATCACGCTGATCTACAGCACCGTGCGTATTTTAAACCTGGCTCACGGCGATGTCTTTGCCTTGACAACGGCGTTAGTCACCAGCCTGGTGAACGGTTTCGCCATCCAGCCAGCCTGGGGCGCCCTGCCGCTGGCGACCAGCCTGGGGTTGGTTTGCCTGGCGGCTGTGGCTTTCAGTGCCCTGCTCAGTGTGCTCATCGAGCGCCTGGCTTATCGGCCTTTCCGCCAGCCTGGCCAGGCAAATGGGGGCTTGCGTTCGGCCTCTGCTTTACCTTTGATCGCCACCCTGGGGCTGTCGTTCATTTTATTTCAGGCCGCGCTGGTCTGGCGCACCTTTCAACACAGTTGGATCCCAGGTGAGCACCGCAGTGTGCCTGGCCTGCCCGAAGTGCCGACCGACCGCATTCCCGATCTCCTGCCAAACTTTGACATTTTCAGCCGCCTGGGCTGGCGTGTTCCGCTGGCCCTGCGCTTCAACGACCTGCTGGTGATCATGCTCGCTTTGGCGTTTGCCGTTGGAGTCAGCCAGTACCTGAAGCACAGCAAGGGAGGGAAAGCGCTGCGAGCCTACGCAGAGAATCCCCTCTTGGCGCAGGTGATCGGCATCGACGGGCAAAGAACGATGCGCCTGGCTTTTGCCCTGGGCGGCGGGCTGGCCGGCGCAGCGGCATTTATTTTTGCGTTGTATTATGCCCGCCCGTTTGGCGACGCCGGCGCGCAGAGCGGCCTGGTGGCCTTTGCCGCCGCCCTGCTGGGGGGCATCGGCAACCCGCTCGGGGCGTTGATCAGCGGCCTGCTGTTAGGTGTTTTGGGGGCTTTCAGCGATTATTTCATCAACGCCGCCTGGACGCCTGTGCTGTTGTTGTCAATCTTGATCATCCTGCTGGCGCTTTACCCGGGCGGGTTGGGCGGCGGCGCGGAAGTGGAAGAAGACGCGGGCCTTAGCGAACCGGCGGACAGACCGGCAGCTCTGCCGGCCGACGATCCTGCAGCCAAATTGAAGGCAGAAAGTGCGCCAGTCGGCCGCGGTGCAACCTGGTTGAAACTGGCGGGAGGAGCGGCGCTGCTGCTCTACCCGCTCGTTGCCTCTGCCAGCGGGATGGGCGGGCAGGTCATCCTGGCGGGGATCGGCATCTTCGCCATCCTGGCCCTGGGATTGAATTTGCCCCTTGGACTGGCAGGCGCGCTCGACTTAGGGATCGCTGCGAGTTTTGCCATGGGTGGATATGCCGCGGCGTGGCTGGCCGGCGCCTGGCCGAAAATTGACTTCAGCTTTCTGCTGGCAGCCAGCGCTGCCCTGGGCGGGGCAGTGGGGCTGCTCAAGGGCGGCCTGGCACGCCGTCTGCACAATAATTCGCTGGCAGCAGCCACGCTGGCCTTCGGCCTGCTGGCCCAGAAAGTCATCGTTATCGCGCGGCCGCTGACGGGCGGCGCCAGCGGCATCGGCGCCATCCCCGCTCCGCGCTTGCTGGGTCTCACGCTTAGCGATCCGAGCGCCAAGTATTACCTGGTTTTGTTATCGCTGGCGGTCGCGGCGGCCCTCAGTCGGCGCCTGGCGAACTCGCGCATCGGGCGGGCCTGGTTGGCTTCGGCCGACGATGAAACGGCGGCGCAGGCCAGCGGCATCTATACCGGCGGGTACCGCCAGCTGGCGTTTGTGTTCAGCGGCCTGCTGGCCGGGGCAGCCGGCGCGCTGCAGGCCAGCATCCTGGGTTACATGGATCCTGGCGCAGCCGCATTTCATATCTCGGTGATGGCCCTGGCGATGGTTATCCTGGGGGGTGTTGGCAGCGTGAGTGGTGTGATTATCGGGGCGGTGCTGATCGTCAGTTACGACAAGGTGCTCATTCCACAATTTGCCGCCCTGCTGGCATTGTTGTGGCCAAAAGGCGTCAACATCGGGGCGGTGCCCGACCTGCGCGGGGCAAGTTTCTTTAATTTCGGCATTGTACTCTACCTGACGGTCATCCTGCGCAGTCGCGCTGCCACTCGACTGTCCAGGCTATTCATGAGCTTTCTACAGAAGTTCAGGTTCTGAGCAAAAATTCTCATCAATTCAACAGAATTTTGCAGTTGTGGTATAAATTTATGTATGTTTAAGTTGTTTTTAAACAAGCTCCACTCCCAACCGGAATCCGAAGAAAATATTTTAGCTTTGCAGGCTGAAAACCAGCGCCTGCGTCTCGACCTGGAACAGGCTCAAACCCAGGTCAAGCGGCTGCAGGAGGCCCTGTTGCACCAGCAGTCTGGCCAGGCCAACGAACAGGCAGCCTCGCTGCAGGCACGCTTCACGGCTCTGTTGGCTGAGCTGGGCTCGCCCGCTGCCCAATTCCTGACTCAGATTTACCTGCTGGAAAAGCAGGGGAAAGAGATCCAGGCACGCGATACGCTGGCCATCGCCCGCAGCCTGTTGCGGGTACTGGGCAACGTCGGCGTCGAGGTGAGCGAAGAGCCCGGTGAAACGGTGGCATATAACCCCGACAACCATCATTTGTTGGGCGCAAACCACATGGCACAGTCTGGTCAGGTTGTGCTGGTGCGCACGCCGGGGCTGGTGTACCGCAAGAGCGGCCAGGGTGTCCAGCGCCTGGTGAAAGCGGGCGTGCAGCCGGAAGCTGGCGCCGACCAATCTGTCCAATGACCGGCCGCCTGGCATTCGATTTCGGCACCTCACATTCCGTTGTGGCCGTCTGGGATGAAACGCGCCGCGCCAGCGCAACCTTACCCATCCCCGATTATGGACGCCTGGTGCTGCAGGGCGAGGAGGAAATCTCAGTTGTGCCGTCGTTGGTGCATTATGGCGCGCCCGAGCCGGGCGTCGGCAGCGGTCGGATGTGGATCGGCAACCAGGTGTTGGAACGCGGCCTGTATCATAACAACCAAACGTTTCGCTGGATGAAGCGCTATATCATCAACCGCAGCCCGCTGTACAAGCTGGTGGAAGGGCGGCGCATTTCACCGCTCGACGCCGGGCGCGACCTGGTGACAAGCGTGCTGCTGGCGGCGGCTTCTACGCCCGTTGGGGCTGGGCTGGCTGCAGGCGATGAAGAAATCGCCCTCACGGTGCCTGTGGAATCTTTCGAGCATTATGAGAACTGGCTGGAGCAAACGGTGGAAACAGCACGTATATCGCGCTTCCGTCTGATCGATGAGCCTTCTGCGGCCGCCCTGGGTTATGGAGCGCACATCCAGCCCGGCGATGTGTATCTGATCTTTGACTTCGGCGGGGGCACCCTGGATGTGGCGGTGGTGTTGATCGAGGCGGAAGGGGCGCATCCGTCTGACGGCGCTGGGCCGGCCCTGCCTTCCGGGCGGCGCTGCCGGGTGCTGGGTAAGGCCGGCCTGGAACTGGGCGGCATGACGATCGATCAGTGGCTGTTCCAGGCAGTGCTCAAGCGCAACGGGCGCACCGATGCAGATGAGGATATCCGCCCGATCAGCGGCGCCTTGCTGGTGGAGTGCGAGCGCCTCAAAGAGCAGCTCTCCTGGCACGAGCAGGCCAGCCTGAGCGTGGTCAATCCGGAGAGCGGCGCCGCGCTCTACGCTGAGTTCAGCCGGTCCGCCTTCGAGAGTCTGCTCGATGAGCACAACGCCTTTGAAGATATCGACCGCACCATCCGGCGCGCCCTGAATGCTTCGCGCGAGCGCGGCTACAGCGAAGAGCACATCAAAGCCGTGCTGATGGTGGGCGGCAGCAGCCAGATCCCGGCGGTGGGACAGACTCTGAGACGGATTTTTGGCAAAGAGCGCGTGATGCACGACCGCCCGCTGGATGCCATTGCCCGCGGTGCGGCCTCTTTTATCGCTGGCCTGGATTTTTACGATCATATCCAACACGATTATGCCATCCGCTACGTCAACCGGGCGCGCAATGAGTACGACTTCCGGGTGCTGGTGCCGCGCGGGACGCCGTATCCGACCCATGAGCCTATCGCCCGCCTGACAATCAAAGCCACGTATGACGGGCAAACTCAGCTCGGACTGGCGATTTTCGAGCTGGGCGAGCAGCGGTTGGCGGCGCGCTCCGGCGAACGCGTCGAACTGGTTTTCGACCCCTCGGGCGCAGCCCGTTTGAGCGCCTTGGCTCCCGAAGAGGAGGAGCGCCGCGCAACTTTTTGGATGAATGAGAATCAACCCACTTTCTTAAAAGCCGATCCGCCGGCAGCATTGGGCGAGCCGCGCTTCGAGGTGGTGTTCAACATCGATGCCAATAAGCGCCTGCTGCTGACGGCGCGTGATTTAAATACCAACAAAACTACTCACCGGGATTATCCTGTGGTTAAATTGTCCTGAATGTGTGACTTGGTAAGAAATTCCTGAAAGGAGATTGTGTGTCTCACTTTACTCGTTTAAGAACTCAAATTGTGAAAAAAAACTACCTGCTGCAGGCTTTGAAAGACCTGGGATATACAGCAGAAGAAGGCGAGCTGACGGTGCATGCTGTGGGAGGGGGACGCCAGGCGGCGGAGGTCAAGGTGCGGCTGGGAATGTTCGGCCGTGAGGTCGGTTTTCGCAAGATGGATGAGCAGTATGAGATCGTGGCAGATTGGTGGGGCCTGCCTGCCAAAGTGCGCGAGGAGTTTCAATACAACCTGATGCAGCGCTACGCCTATCGCGCTGCCCTGGGTATGCTGACTGAGCAGGGTTTCAGCCTGGTGGCCGATGAAACCCAAAAAGACGGCCAGATTCACCTGACCATGCGCCGCATGGCTTAGCGGAGGTATCCATGGACATGCAAGAAGTTGAAGTCTTTATCGATAAGAACGGCAAGGTGCGCATTGAGGTGCGCGGCGTGAAGGGCGCAGCCTGCTTGGACCTGACGGCTGGGTTGGAGGCTGCACTGGGAGGCCAGGTGGAAAACCGCGAACTGACCCCCGAAGCTCAAGAAGGCGCCCCGAACGAATTGCAGGAACGCCTGCGCCGCAAGACGGGGAATTAAAGCTAAAGCAGCCATGAGCGGAGATGGCGCCCGCCTGAGGGTGCATGCTGTTTTGGAGAACAGCCAGGCCAACGGCCCAGGGCGGCGGGCGGTCATCTGGCTGCAGGGCTGCAGCCTGGGCTGCCCAGGCTGCTTTAACCCGCAGACACACCCGGCGCAGGGCGGGGAATGGGTGGAGGTGGATGAATTGGCCAATCGGCTGGCCACATGGCAGGACAATCTGGAGGGCCTTACCATCAGCGGAGGTGAACCGCTGCAGCAGACGAAGGCGCTGGGCGCGCTTTTGCGCAGTGTGCGCCGCCAGACCAGCCTGTCGGTGATCGTGTTCACCGGGTTTGAAGAGGCCGAACTGCACCGCCAGCCCGGCATTGGTGATCTGTTGGCCTGCGTGGATGTGCTGATCAGCGGGCGCTACCGGGCGGAGCAGCGCATGGCGCGCGGCCTGCTTGGTTCGGCTAACAAGCGCCTGCTGTTCCTAAGCGGTCGTTACACTCCGGCCGATTTTGCCGATCTGCCCGAGGCTGAGCTGATCATCGGCGTGGACGGCCAGGTGACTTTCAGTGGTATTGATCCGTTGCAGGCATAAACTGGATCAGGCCCCAGCGCCCGTTGATCATCCAGCGCGGCTCATCGGCCGCCAACCGGGCAATTTGCTCGGTGCGCAGACCGGCGGCCAATTCGGATTTCATCACCCGCAGCAGGAGCAGGGGGGCCGGCAAGTAATCCAGAACCTTTTTCAAAGCGAGGTCGAACGGCCACTGGCGGTCGCCTAACCAGCGGCGGTAGTTGGCATCGCCTTTGCTGATCACCAGGCTCGCACCGGCCATTTCCTGGCGCAGGCTGGCAGGCATTTCCCAGCCGGGCAGCGGCGAAGTCCAGAAGAGGTGGCTGGCGATCTGCAGGCTGCCGCACTGGCGCGCTTCAACCAGGCGCCCTGCCAAATGCCGCGTCGTCTCCTGGCCGCAGCCCACCAGGTGATCGAGGGTTTGGGTGATGTCCGCCTCGATGGCATCGGAAACGAAGGTTGGGTGAATTTTGGCCCACAGTCTCACGCACCGCGCCCGCCCACTGCCCAGTAGTTCATCGGCCAACAGCAGGTCGCAGGCCAGTTCAGCGCCGACGTTGTCCAGGATGATCTCCACCGTTCCCCCGGGATTGGCCGTCAACGCCGCAGCCGCTTCACTTGCCTGGTCGCTCAACAGGCGCTCGGCCGCGCCGCTTGCTGGTCGCTCGGATCCCGACGGCCACAGGCTGAGATCGGCCTGGTTGCCCCACAACACCAGGTGCAGCAGGGATGACAGGTCGGGCGCCGGCGGGCCTGCGAAATAGCTGTCTAACGCCAGGCAGGCTTCATTCAGAGCCAGGCGTTTTTGCGGGGCAAAAGGGTCCTGCCGCGCACCAGGCCCGGCTGAAAAATAGCCGCTGGCCTCCAGCAAACGGCGGTAGAAATACATTTCACAAAAAAAGAAGGGCGTCTCCTGCCAGGATTGTCCGGCATAAAATTCCACCCATGTATTCCAGGCAGACCAATCGGGAGCCTGGGTGTCCATCAGCGAACGGATACCGCCGCCTGGCAGGCTGGCGAACAGCTCTTGCAGGCGGGAAGCCGCCTGGAAATCGAAACGCCCTTCCGCCAGGGTGCGCCGCCCGATTTCAGGCAGGCGCGTCAGCAGTGTCTCGCGGGCAAAGCTGCCCACCTGGGCAGTGGAGAGCGGTGGGGCGAGGAAGGCGGGCATTGTCGGGAAGGTCAGCCAGCCGCAGCGGTGTAATTTGAATGGCTGGTGACCAACTTTTCCAGGTCTTCGGCGTGTTCGTGCTCGTGCTCAACGAACACTTCCATCATTTGCCAGACAGTGCCTTTTGGCCCCCAGGGGTAAACCAGCGGTTGAGAGAATCTTTCATCCGCCATTTCCAGGATGATTTGTTTGAGCAGGCGTCGCGTCACTTCATATTCGCGGCGCGTGTGCTCCAAGGGAATGGTCTCGCGCCTCGAAACGGTTTGGGCGTTGTAATAATCGATGCCGCGCGGCGCCGATACGACCGGCGTCTCACCGGCAGCGTGCGAGCGCAGAGCTGTCAGCACCGCATCATCCCAGCCGGCAATATGGTCGAGCAGTTCTTTTAAACGCCAACGTGGGTAGATCATCTCGGACGAGTCCAGGCTGGCGATGGCTGCATCCAGGCGAGCCCGGGCGCTGTCTAAATCAGCAATGATCTGGTGTTTATCAAGGTGCATAACCTGTTCATCCCTTTCCGTGAAATTCAATTTTCGGCGCTGCGCGTTGATTTTATCATTGAAAATCACCCTTGACGAAATAGAACTTATGTTCTATATTTTAGAAATCAATCCATTTCACCCATACAGGAGGTTGCCATGTCCCTGTTCAAGAATGTCAATGTTGTCTCCTTCGATGTCACCGATTGGGAGCGCGCCAAGAAATTTTACAGCGAAGTGTTGGAATGGCCCATTGCCTACGCCGATGATCAGATCGGCTGGATCGAATGGGGCAAAGAAGGCGAAGCCCATGTGTCGATCAACCGCTGGCAAGGCCCCGGTCCAGTGCCCGTGGGTGGCGGCACGACCCTGGTGCTGGCGGTGGACAATGCCGCCGCCGTCACCGAGGCGCTGCGCGCCCGGGGTGTGCGCTGCGACGACGCCGTCAACATTCCTGGGGTCATCATGTACGGCACATTTTATGACCCGGATGGCAATCGCATCCAGTTCGCCAGCAGCGCAGCCTGAGTTCATCCACCTCATCGAGCGGCTGCTTACGGTCAGCCGCCCGGTGAAAATTTTATGGTTCGAAATTCAAGCAGCGCGGCCGCTCCAACCGCAGAATGAGCACTTCACCTCACTTGCGCCGAAAACGGTAGGCAGGGCGGCCCCGCAGGAAGGGCAGTTGGCTGGTAAGGCGGCGCCGGACGCCGGTTTGAGCATCAGACCGAACTCTGCCAACTTGTGATCCATCTTTTCGGCGAAGGCCTGGGCCTCATCCGGATATCCGGCTGCTTTCAGTTCGCTGATCATAAGGATTAAATCAATCACTTTTTCCATGGATTTACCCAACCAACCGGCGTCATCCAAAACCTGGAAAACCTGGTTCGCCTGGCTGGCGGCGCGCGGCGCATCCCCTGCTTTCAGCCACTGGTGGAATGCCTGGTGGCTGTAACTGGCGTAGATCAGGACGTTTTCCTCCAGGTAGGCCGCTGCCGCGCGGTTGTAAGCCTCAGCCGCCTCAGCATACTGGCCATGCGCCACGCATGCCGACGCCTCTTTCTCTAATTCCCGCACGTGACGTTCATCAACACCTTTACGTTTGAACACTGCTTGCTCCTCTCTCGCCGCCGAACCCGGTTTGGAGGAAAATTATACCCGAAGCATGGAATAGAATCCTGCCAACCTTAAAAAACTTGACATTTGCGCCGAATCTTGATATAAATACACCACAATTAAATCCAAAGGCTGTGAAGAGGACGAGTACGCTTCGAAACGCCGGCACAGAGAGCAAGCGCAGGTGAAAGTCTTGCCCGGACGCTGGAGCGGAATGGACCTTGGAGCTGTACGAGAGAAAGGTGGATGTTGCTGAGTAGCTCGAACCGGGAGTTCCCGTTAGCGAACCAGGGTATTCAACAACTACGGGTTGTGCGTACCCGGAAAGAGTGAGGCTGGCTTTTATCCCCTGTCGCATCACCGGCAGGGTTTTTGTTTAAGCAAACCGCCTAACCAGGGTGGCACCACGGGAAATCTCCCGCCCCTGCGAGCATCAGCTCGCGGCGAGGAGATTTTTTTTATTTGTACGGAGGTGTTCTTTGATCGAACCATACTCGACCCCTACCATCACTGCAGAGCAAGCCGCCCCGGCAAATTTACTGCCGGTGCTGCGTGAGCTGCCCGCCGACCTGGAAACGCCGGTATCAGTCTATTTGAAGCTGGCGGGCAGCGGGCCATCTTTCTTACTCGAATCGGTCAGCGGCGGCGAGCAGGTGGCGCGCTATTCGTTTATCGGTATCAACCCAAGCGCAGCTTACGTTTTGCAAAATGGCCAGCTACTACGCAAGAGCAGCGCGAGTGTAGAGATTCTCGCCAGCCAGGATCCGCTGGGCGCGCTGCGCGCTGAGCTGGCACTACACCGCCCGGTGGCGGTGCCTGGACTGCCGCGTTTTGCTGGCGGGCTGGTGGGCTACCTGGCTTACGAGATGACCCGGCGTTTTGAACCATCCCTGAACCTGGATGCCCACCCCAACCTGCCCGAGGCTCTCTTCCTGCTGGCCGACACCCTGGTGGCATTTGACCACGCTTTTGGCCGGATGCTGCTGCTGACCAATGTCAGCCTGCAGGACGGCGAAGCGGCCGCTCGGGTTGAAGCGAAGGCGCGATTGGATAAGATTCAGCAGCGCCTGTCTGGCCCGCTGCCGCCTGCTGAGCGCGCCATCCAACCGATTTCACCGCTAGCCAGCGAGCTGCGCTCCAATATGAGCCGCGCCCAATACATGCAGGCTGTGCTCAAAGCCAAGGAGCACATCGCCGCCGGGGATATTTTCCAGGTGGTGCTGTCACAACGGCTGGAGCGCGCCACCGGCGCCGCGCCTTTCAGCATCTACCGCGCCCTGCGCCGCCTGAACCCTTCGCCGTATATGTATTTCTTTGACTTCGACGGACTGGCCAGCCAGCCTGGCAATCCCCAACCCAACTTGTACCTGATCGGCGCTTCGCCCGAGATGCATGTGCGCCTGGAAGGCCGCACCGCCTCCATCCGCCCGATCGCTGGCACACGCCGGCGCGGCCAGTCGCCCGCTGAGGATGCCCAACTGGAGCGTGAATTGCTGGCCGACCCCAAGGAACGCGCCGAGCATGTAATGCTGGTAGACCTGGCGCGCAACGACCTGGGTCGGGTGTGCAGCTACGGCAGTGTGCGCGTTCCTGAGCAGATGGTCATCGAGCGCTATTCGCATGTGATGCACATCGTTTCGCACGTAGAGGGCGAACTGCGCGGGGGCCTGGACGCCTTCGACCTGATGCGCGCCACCTTCCCGGCTGGCACAGTCAGTGGCGCTCCTAAGATCCGCGCCATGCAAATCATCCACGAGCTGGAAGCCGGTCCGCGCGGCCCATATGCCGGCGCTGTGGGGTATTTTTCGTACGACGGCTCGTCCGATACCTGCATCACCATTCGTACACTGGTCATGCAAGATGGACGCATCAGCGTGCAGGCTGGCGCTGGTATAGTCGCCGATTCGGATCCAGATGGTGAATATCAGGAAACGCTCAACAAGGCGCGCGCCCTGGCCGTGGCGGTGGAGCGCGCCGAACAGGGCCTGTGAGCGGTTTTTAAAAGGAGTATGCCATGATTGTTATCATCGATAATTATGACTCGTTTACCTATAATCTGGTGCAGTACCTGGGAGAGCTGGGGGCACAGGTGCAGGTCTTTCGCAACGACGCGGTCAGCGTGGAGGAGATCGATAAGCTTGCACCCAGCCACATCGTCATCTCGCCTGGGCCGGGCGACCCGAGCGAGGCGGGCATCTCGAACGAGGTCATCTTGCGCCTGGGTCCGAGCCATCCCCTGCTGGGAGTCTGTCTGGGACACCAGTGCATTGGGGCCGCTTTTGGCGGCAAAGTGGTACGCGCCCCGCGCCTGATGCATGGCAAAGTTTCGCCGGTGTACCATTACGGCGAAGACTTGTATGTGGGCATTCCAAGTCCGTTTGAAGCCACCCGCTACCATTCGCTGATCGTTGCTGAGCCGGTGCCTGACGTTTTAGAGGTGACCGCCTTCACCAAGGAAGGTGAAGTGATGGGTCTGCGCCATCGCCAGCACCCCGTCTATGGAGTGCAGTACCACCCCGAATCGATCCTGACTGCCCACGGCAAACACCTCCTGCGCAATTTCCTGGCTGTCGGGCAGGCCAACCGCAGCACGCTGCCCGGCGCCCTGGCGCACACATAGGAGCGCTTATGGAAAACCCCGATTTGCTCAAACCATACATTGCCCGCGTGATGCAGCGCCGCTCTTTGACCGTGACGGAAGCGGAAGAGGCGATGAACATCATCATGACCGGCCAGGCTACCCAGGCGCAGATCGGCGCATACCTGACCGGTTTGCGCATGAAAGGCGAGACAGTCGATGAGATCACCGGCAGCGCCCGGGCGATGCGCGCCCAGGCCAATCATGTCAACCTGGCCAGCGATGGCGGCCCGCTGGTGGACACCGCCGGCACAGGCGGCGATGGCGCCCACACCTTCAATATCTCAACCACGGCCGCCTTCATCATTGCTGGCGCCGGGCGGCGCGTGGCCAAGCACGGCAACCGGGCTGCCTCGTCGTTGTGCGGTTCGGCAGATGTGCTCGGCGCCCTGGGTGTCAACCTGGAACTGGCTCCCGAGCAAGTAGCGGCCTGCATCCGTGAGGTAGGCATCGGCTTCTTGTTCGCGCCGCGCTTCCACCCGGCCATGCGGTACGCCATCGGACCGCGCCGCGAGATCGGCCAGCGCACGATTTTCAACTTGCTCGGCCCGCTGACCAACCCGGCAGGCGCCACGCACCAGTTAATTGGCGTTTACGATGCAGACCTGACCGAACCGCTGGCCGAAGTCCTGCGCGACTTGGGTGGCAAAGCGGCCTTCGTGGTGCATGGCAGCGGCGGGCTGGATGAGTTGACTACCAGCGGCGCCAATCAGGTCAGTTTTCTGAAGGACGGCTCCGTCTCAACTTACCAGTTCGAGGCAGCCAGCCTGGGCCTGCGCCCGGCCAGCAAAGAAGATTTGCACGGCGGCGAGCCAGTCGTAAATGCTCGCTTGCTGCGCCAGCTTTTAGCCGGCAAGGATGAAAGCCCGCGGCGTGACGTGGCATTATTGAACGCCGCGGCTGCCATGGCTACCGAAGACGGCGACCTGGCGCACGGCCTGGAGCAGGCGAGGCATTCGTTGGAAAGCGGCGCGGCGCTCGAACGCCTGGATAGGTTGGTCTCTTACAGCCAACAGATCGTAGCGGAAGGGTAACCGCATGTCGATCCTGGCTGAGATTTTCGCCCATAAGCGCCTGGAAGTGGAGCAAGCTCGCCAGACCGTTCCGCTGTCCGATCTGCGGGCGAGCGCCTCAGACCTGCCCACGGCGCTGGATTTCAGGGGCGCCCTGCGCGCTTCTGGCGGCGGGGTGCGATTGATCGCCGAGATCAAACACGCCTCGCCCTCGCGCGGCTTGATCGCCGTCGATTTTGACCCACTCAAGCTGGCTGCACTGTACGCTGAAAACGGCGCAGCGGCGATCAGCGTGCTGACCGACGAGCGGTATTTCATGGGCAGCCTCGATTACCTGCGGCAGGTGCGCCGCCGACTGCCGGGCATACCGCTGCTGCGCAAGGATTTCATCTACGATCCCTACCAGGTTTACGAGGCGCGCGCCGCAGGCGCCGATGCGGTACTGCTGATCGTCGCCGGGTTGGCGCCTGCGCAACTGCAAGAACTGCTCGGCCTGGCGGGCGAGCTGGGCATGGCTGCCCTGGTGGAAGTGCACGACCAGGTTGAGCTGCAGCATGCTCTGCAAAACGGGGCCAGCCTAGTGGGCATCAACAACCGCGACCTGCACACCTTCACTGTCCGCCTGGAAACCAGCCTGGAACTGGCGGCGCTCATGCCAGCGGGCGTTTGCAAGGTTGCCGAGAGCGGCATCCGGCAGAGCAGCGATGTCGAACGACTGGCCGCGGCCGGCATCCAGGCTGTCCTGGTGGGAGAAGCGCTGGTCGCCAACCCTGACCCGGCTGCGAAAGTGCGTGAGTTGGCCGGTCTGGCCAAAAAGGAGCAGGCGGGATGAGTAGCGCTTTGCGGGTGAAGATCTGCGGGTTAAAGACCCTCGAGCATGCCCTGGCGGCTGTGGAGGCTGGCGCCGATTTGCTCGGTTTTAATTTTTACCCGCCCAGCCCGCGCTTCATTTCCGTAGAAGAATGCCGCCGCATCTGCCAGGCTCTGCGACAGCGCGGCGTAACCGTCAGGTTGGTAGGTGTGTTTGTTAACCCCAGCCTAGCTGAAGTAGAAGATGCGCTGCAAAGATGCGGCCTCGACCTGGCTCAGCTCAGCGGCGCCGAATCCCCCGAACTGCTGACAGCGCTGGCCGGGCGCGCTTTCAAAGGCTTGCGGCCGGCCAGCGCTGGCGAATTGGAACAAGCGCTGGCGGCTTACCTGCCGCCAGCGGCCGTCCCGGCCTGGCTGGTGGATGCTTACCATCCCGCTTTGTTTGGCGGCACCGGGCAGACCGGCGATTGGTCCCTGGCCGCCGGGCTGGCGCGCCGGGTGAGCCTTCTGCTGGCCGGCGGCCTGACAGCCAGAAACGTGGCGCAGGCTGTGGAGCAGGTGCAACCCTGGGGAGTGGATGTAGCTTCTGGGGTAGAATCGGCGCCGGGCGTAAAAGATCCACACAAGATCCGCCAGTTTATCCGCGCCGCCAAGGCGATTTGAGAGTCTATCTTTTTTGGGAGTGAGAATCATGGAGCGAAAAATTTCGTTGTCTGGCATCAAGCCAACCGGCACGCCGCACCTGGGCAATTATCTCGGGCTGATCAAGCCTGGCCTGGAGCTGGCCCAAACCTATAAAGCGCTGTATTTCATAGCCGATTACCACGGCCTTACCACCGTGCGCGATGGCAAAGAGTTTGAACGCATGACGTATGATGTGGCGGCGGTCTGGCTGGCGCTGGGCATGAACCCGGAAGAGGTCATCTTCTTTCGGCAATCAGATGTGCCAGAATTGTTCGAGCTGACCTGGATTCTGGCCTGCTTCACAGCCAAGGGCCTGTTGAATCGCGCCCACGCTTATAAAGCCGCTGTGGATATCAATGTCAAGGCGGAGCGCGACCCCGATGAAGGCATCAATGCCGGGTTGTACACATACCCCGTCTTAATGGCGGCAGATATCTTACTGTACGGCAGCCACATCGTGCCGGTCGGCGAAGACCAGCGCCAGCATATCGAAATTACCCGCGATATTGCCATGGCGTTTAACAACAACTACGGTGAAATCCTGGTCATCCCCGAGGCTTTTATCCAGCCGTCGGTAGCAACCATCCCCGGCATCGATGGGCGCAAGATGAGCAAAAGTTATGATAATGTCATCCCGATCTTCGCCCCGGCCAGCCAGGTACGCAAGCGCGTGATGGGCATCGTAACCGACTCGCGCCCACCCGAGCAGCCCAAGAACCCGGATGAAGATAACATCTTCAATATTTACCGCCATTTTGCCTTGCCCGAAGAAGTGGAAGCCATGCGGCAGAAATACCTGCGCGGCGGTTTCGGCTATGGCGAGGTTAAGCAAGAATTGTTCAATGTGTTGGAGCGCAATTTTGATGCAGCCCGGAACCGTTATGAGGCCTTCAGCAAAGACCGGGCTTACCTGGAAAAAATGCTGCTGGATGGCGCCGAGCGGGCGCGCGCCATGGGCGCCCCGCTGATGCGCAAAGTGCGCAAAGCGGTAGGTGTGCGCTTCAACCGTTAGGAGGTAAAAGTTATGCCAACAGTCTTGAGCGTAGAAAAAACAGCACCGGCGGCCCTGCCGGCCAAGTTTGGGCGTTACGGCGGGCAATTTGTCCCCGAGACATTGATGCCTGCCCTGGCGGAGTTAGAGGAGACTTACAAGGCGGCGCGTCTCGACCCCGCCTTCCTGTCGGAACTAACGCTCTTGCAAAAAACATATGTTGGGCGGCCCACGCCGCTCAGTCACGCCCGTCGCCTGAGCGCCAGCCTGGGCGGGGCGCAAATCTACCTGAAGCGCGAGGACCTGGCGCACTCTGGCGCCCACAAGATTAACAACGCGCTGGGCCAGGCGCTGTTGGCGCAGCGTATGGGCAAGCGCCGCATCGTCGCCGAGACCGGCGCCGGTCAGCACGGCGTGGCCAGCGCCACCGCGGCCGCCCTCTTAGGCCTGGAGTGCGTGGTGTACATGGGCACAGTGGATATCGCCCGCCAGCAGCCCAATGTGCTGCGCATGCGCCTGCTGGGGGCAGAAGTGCGCCCGGTGGAGAGCGGCACCCGCACGCTTAAAGACGCCATCAATGAAGCCATCCGTGATTGGGTTACCAACGTCGAAAGCACGCATTACCTGCTCGGCTCGGCGCTGGGACCGCACCCATACCCGACCATGGTGCGCGACTTCCAGGCAGTGATTGGCATTGAGGCCCGCCAACAGATTCAGGAGCAGGCTGGCCGCCTACCCGATGTGTGCGTAGCCTGCGTTGGCGGCGGTTCGAATTCCATTGGTCTGTTCCATGCCTTTCTTGACGATGTCCGGGTGCGCCTGGTGGGGGTAGAAGCCGGCGGTGAGGGCATCGCCAGCGGGAAACACGCCGCCCGTTTCGCCGAAACCCCTGACCTCAAGGCCAGCCTGCGCGGCCGTCCGGGTGTGCTGCACGGTACGTACACATACGTGCTGCAAGACCCGGATGGCCAGATCGCCAACACTCACTCCATTTCTGCGGGGCTGGATTACGCCGCAGTCGGCCCGGAGCACGCCTTTTTGCGCGAGACCGGCCGAGCCGAATATACCTATGTGACTGATGAGCAGGCCCTGGAAGCATTTCAGGCGTTGGCCCGCCTGGAAGGCATCTTGCCGGCGCTGGAATCGGCGCACGCGATTGCCGATGTGATTCAGCGAGCGCCGGGCATGCGCCCCGACCAGCTCATCCTGGTTAACCTGTCGGGCCGCGGCGATAAAGACCTGGACACGGTCATCAAGGCTTTGGAGCAAAAAAATGAGTAAGAAACCTCTGACAGAAATTGAACAGGTCTTTGCTGAGACACGCACTGCCGGGCGGACGGCCCTGATGCCTTATTACACCCTCGGTTATCCCACGCCGGACACCTCGTTAGCAATCATAGAAAGCGCGGCGCGCAGTGGGGCGGATCTGTTGGAATTAGGCTTGCCCTTTTCTGACCCACTGGCCGACGGCCCGAGCATCCAACGCTCCACCCAGGTGGCGCTGGAGCAGGGTATGACTCTGACGCGCTGCCTGGAGATGACGCAGGCGCTGCGCCAGCGCGGCGTCAGGCAGCCGCTGATTTTGATGGGCTATTACAATCCGCTGCTGAGCTATGGGTTGGAACGCTTTTGCCAGGCAGCAGCGGAAGCTGGCGCCAATGGGCTGATCATCCCTGACCTGCCGCTCGAAGAGGCCGGCGAACTGTTGGCAGCCTCCCGGGCTGCCGGCCTGGCCCTGGTTTTTATGCTGGCGCCTACCTCGACCGCCGAGCGCATCGCTGCCGCCGCCGCTCAGGCCAGCGGTTTCCTGTACTTGGTTTCGCTCATCGGCGTGACCGGCGCCCGCCAGGGACTGCCGCCCGGGCTGGCTGATTTCGTGGAGCGAGTCCGCCAGGCGACCCATAAACCAGTGGCGGTTGGTTTTGGCATTGCCACGCCCGAGCAGGCGCAGGCGGTGGGCAGGCTGGCAGACGGTGTGATCGTCGGTTCGGCTCTGATCAATGCGGTTGACCGCCGCCTGGACAACCCGGCGCAGGCTGCCGCTGAATTTATCGGCAGCCTGCGCCGCGCCCTGGAACCCGCGCCAGCCGCCTTGAAGAGCACCGTTGAGGCTGTCTCCAAAGCTAACGGCCTGCCGGTCGGTGACGAACCCTATCCCGGATTTTTAGGATGCTAACTATCTTTTCTCAACGAGGTCGCATGTGATTGTCACCATGTCTACCAATGCCAGCCAGGCAGAAATCAGCGCTGTGGTTGGCGAAGTTGAAAACCAGGGTTTAAAAGCCCATTTGATACGCGGCACGGAACGCACGGTGATTGTAGTCGTCGGCGAGGCTGGTCGCCTGCAGGGTGACGTCATACGCGTGATGCCGGGCGTGTTCGACACAGCGCCAATTGTCCGGCCTTATAAGCTGGCATCACGTGATGTCAACCCCCAGGGCTCGGTAGTCCATGTGGGCGGCGTTGCCATTGGCGGACCCGCACTGACCATCATCGCCGGGCCATGTTCGGTGGAAAGCCGCCAGCAGATGATGGAGACAGCCCATGCCATTCAAGAAGCAGGTGGGCAGATGCTGCGCGGCGGAGCATATAAGCCGCGTTCCTCGCCGTATTCCTTCCAAGGAATGGGCGAGGCTGGCCTGGAACTGCTGGCGGAAGCGCGCGCCGAGACCGGGCTGCCAGTGGTGACTGAGGTGATGGCGCCCGAGCAGGTGGCGCTCGTTGTGCGATACGCTGACATGCTGCAAATTGGGGCACGCAACATGCAGAATTACAATCTGCTGAATGCGGTTGGTGAAAGTCAGCACCCGGTGCTGCTCAAGCGCGGCATGAGTGCCACGCTTGAAGAGCTGTTGATGTCGGCAGAGTATATTCTCTCGCACGGCAACCGGCGCGTGGCGGTTTGCGAGCGCGGCATCCGCACATTTGAAACAATTACGCGGAATACCACTGACATAAATGCGATTCCAGTGTTAAAATCACTTACTCATTTACCCGTGCTGCTCGACCCCAGCCACAGCACCGGACAGCGCACTTATGTTGCGGCAATCGCCCGCGCGGCAGTCGCTGCCGGGGCGGATGGGTTAATTATTGAGGTGCATCCCGACCCAGACCGCGCCCTTTCGGACGGCGGACAGTCGCTGCGCCCGGAGCAGTTTTTTGAACTGGTACAGCAAGCCCGCCGGCTGGCCGCTGTCCTTGGAAGGAGCTAGACAATGGATAAACCGGTGATGATCAAGGTCACGCCTGGAAGCGCACTGCGTGGGGAAGTGCGCAGCCCGCTGCTGCCAGGAGATAAATCCATCTCACACCGTGCCATCTTATTAGGCGCCTTGGCGCGCGGCGCCAGTGAGATCGATAACCTGCTGGTTGCCGGGGTGACCAGACCATTATTGAACGCGCTGACTGCCTTGGGAGTGTCCTGGCGCCTGGATGGCACCCGGCTGCAGGTGCAGGGGCGCGGGTTAGGCGGCTTCTCAGAGCCTGCCGCGCCGCTGGAGTGCGGCAACTCGGCAACCACCATCCGTTTGCTGGCGGGCGCCCTGTCTGCGGCGGGTGTGTCCGCCGTTTTGGATGGCACCCCTGGGCTGCGCCGCCGTCCGATGGACCGCATCGTGCTGCCTCTGCAAAAAATGGGTGTCCCCATCCAGGCCAGCCCGAACCAGACGGCTCCGCTGGTGTTGGGCCACCGCCCGCCCGAACAGCCGTTGAATGGCATTGAATATACCCTGCCTGTTGCCAGCGCCCAGGTGAAATCTTGCCTTCTCCTGGCTGGGCTGGGCGGTAAAGAAACGCTCACCATTCATGAGCCTGGCCCATCGCGCGACCACACCGAACGCATGCTCACCAGCATGGGTGCGCTGGTCCAGGTAGAAGGCAATACCGTGCGTATGACGCCACCAGTCGATGGCCTGGCGCCGCTCTCGTTTACCGTGCCCGGCGATTTTTCTGCAGCGGCTTTCCTGATCGTCGCTGCGCTGATCACCCCTGGCTCCGAGCTGATGCTGCGCAATATCGGCTTGAACGCCACCCGCACCGGCCTGCTGGATGTGCTGCTGGAAATGGGCGCCGATATTGTCTTCTCGAGCCGCGAACAAAATGGCGAGCAGGTAGGTGACCTGCGCGTGCGCTACAGCAAGCTGCACGGTGCAGAGGTCAGCGGCGATCTGGTGGTGCGCATGATCGATGAATTTCCGATCTTCGCTGTGGCGGCGGCTTATGCCAACAGCCCGACAATGGTGCGCAACGCTGAGGAACTGCGTTACAAAGAATCCGATCGCATCAGCTCGCTGTGCCAGGAACTGCGCAGGGTAGGTGTGGAGATCGAAGAAACGCCGGATGGTTTCCGCCTGCCCGGCAAAACCCCGCCCTGCGGCGGGCACGCCGAAGCGCACGGCGATCACCGCCTGGCGATGTCGCTGGCGATAGCCGGCCTGGCTTCTGAATCTCCGCTGGCAGTCAGCGGTGCAGAGATGGCCTACGAGTCATTTCCCGGCTTTATAGAAGCTTTGAGGAAGCTGGGCGCGTACGTATCCTCCAACGGCCAGGCGCTTTCAGGGAATTCCGGATGAGCACTGGAAGGTCATTTGCCCTGGGCCTGATAGGTTTCCCGGTAGGGCACAGCCGCTCACCCGCCATCCAAAACGCCGCGCTGCAAGCACAGGGCCTGGCGGGCCATTATGATTTGTTCGCCGTGCCACCCCTGCCCGACGGCCTGACACTGCTGCGCGACTTGCTCGAACGCGTGCGCCAGGGTGAGATCCACGGATTGAATGTCACCATCCCGCACAAGCAGTCGGTTATTCCTCTGTTGGACGAGCTGACCCCTGCGGCGCGATCGATTGGAGCGGTTAATGTAATCTATATGCAGGCCGGCCGACTGTGGGGTGATAACACCGATGCGCCCGGCTTCCTGGCCGACCTGGCGAAGTTTGCGCCTGGCGCCTCTGGACGGGCACTGGTGCTCGGAGCAGGCGGCGGGGCGCGAGCGGTCGTCTATGCCCTGGCCGGGCATTGGGAGGTCAGCCTGGCTGCCCGCCGCCTGGAGCAGGCCGAGCCGTTTCGCCAATTGGGCGCCAGCCGCATCCTGGAGCTGGCACCTGCAGACCTGGCCAGTGCAGGCGTGTGTGAACTGCTGGTCAACGCCACTCCCCTGGGGATGCACCCGGCGGTAGATGGCTGCCCCTGGCCGGCAGACCTGCCGCTGCCTTACAGAGCGCGAATCTATGATCTGATTTATAACCCACCTCAAACGCGCCTGCTGCAGCGCGCTGCTCTAAGCGGACTGGCCTGCACCAACGGCATGGGAATGCTGGTTGAACAGGCTGCGTTGGCTTTCGAGCGCTGGACAGGCGCCAGCGCGCCGCGGCTTGTGATGCAGGCCGCTTTACAACGCCAACTGCTGCCGGGTTGAGGCGGCAGCCATTTCATTCTTCGAGATAATTTATGCCTCTCCGTTTCCTGACCGCTGGTGAATCGCATGGCCCTGCTGTGCTGGCCATATTAGAAGGCCTGCCGGCCGGTCTGCCCCTGCCCCCTGGAGTGATCAATGCTGAGCTGGTCCGCCGCCAGCAGGGTTACGGCGCCGGGCCGCGCATGAAGATAGAGCAGGACACCGTCCGCATTTTGGGCGGCGTGATGCAAGGCCAGACGACCGGCGCGCCGTTGGCGCTGGAGATTGAAAACGTGGATCACAGCAAGTGGCGCGGCAAGGCCATCCCTGCAATGACCGCCCCGCGACCCGGACATGCCGACCTGACGGCGGCGGTGAAGTATGGTTACCGCGATTTGCGACCTGCGCTGGAGCGCGCCTCGGCCCGCGAGACGGCGGCGCGCGTGGCTGTCGGCGCGGTGTGCAGGCATTTATTGGGCCAGTTTGGCATCCGGCTGGGCGGATATGTGGTCGCTATCGGCGAGATCGAAGCCAATGTGCAGGCCATCGCGCTGGATGAACGCCTGCAGCTTGCTGAAGCCAGCGATGTGCGCTGTCCAGACGAGCAGGCCGGAGCGGCCATGCGCCAGCGCATTCGCCAGGTGATGGACGAGCGGGACACGCTGGGTGGCATTTTGGAAATTTTGGCGCTCGGCTTGCCTCCAGGCCTGGGCTCGCATGTGCAGTGGGACCGCAAGCTGGAGGCACGTCTGGGCGCTGCTCTCTTGAGCGTGCCGGCGATCAAAGGCGTCGAGTTTGGGCCGGCATTCGCAAATGCCCATCAGCCGGGCACGCAGGTGCACGACGCGATCGCCTTGCAGGGCCAGGCGCTCACCCGCCCGACCAACCGGGCAGGCGGGTTGGAAGGCGGCATCACCAACGGCCAGCCCCTGGTGATGCGCGCCGCCATGAAGCCGATCGCCACCACACTCACACCGCAGCAAACAGTCGATCTGGCCAGCGGCGAGCCGGCCCCCACGCGCTACGAGCGTTCGGATTTTTGCCCGGTGCCGCGCGCTGTGCCGATCCTGGAAGCTATGGCGGCTTTTGTGCTGGCCGATGCCCTGCTGGAAAAGCTGGGTGGCGATTCCCTGGCAGAGATGCAGTCGCGCTACCCCGCGCTGCGCCAGGCGCGGCTGGAGGACCTGGGCATGGATGGCGGTGAGCTCACTTTTTGGCCGGAGGCCTGAGATGGAATTTATCTTGTTGTACGGCCCTCCTGGCTCGGGGAAAACCACCATCGGGCGGCCGCTGGCCGAACAGCTCGGTCTGCCCTTTTATGACCTGGATCACAATGTGGAACTGCAGGCGGGCAAAACCATCCCGGAGATATTTTCCTCCGAGGGCGAATCCGGTTTTCGAGCCCGCGAACAGCAGACGCTGAAACAGCTTTTTCAGGAAGAGCCGGGCGTGGTGGCTTTGGGCGGCGGCACTCTGACCGTCCAAGAAAATCGCCGCCTGGCGGAAAGCGCTGGCATCATTCTGCGCCTGACCGCCAGCCTGGACACACTCGAACACCGCCTGACGGCCGCGCCTGCCAGCACCATCGGGGTACGCCCCCTGTTGGCGGGCGATCTGCGCCTGCGTTTGAATGACCTGTTGGCGCGGCGCGCCGAGCATTATGCCTCGTTTCCCACCAGCCTGGACACAACCGGCATGGACACGCCCAGGGCGGTCTGGCAAGCCCAGCTTTGCCTGGGACGTTTTCGCGTCTCTGGCATGGGCGAACCTTACGATGTGATGGTGGAGCCAGGAGCACTTGGGCGCCTGGGAGACCTGCTGAAAGCTCATGGGTTGCGGAGCCCGCTGGCCCTGGTATGCGATGAAAACACCGGGCGACTGTATGGCGCCCAGGTGGCAGCCAGCATGAAGGCTGGCGGGTTTGCCGTCCGGCAAATCGTTATCCCGGCGGGTGAGAGCTTTAAAACCATCGAAACGGTGATGCGCATCTGGCAGGGATTTTTGGCAGCCGGCATCGAGCGCAGCAGCAGCGTGGCGGCGTTGGGCGGCGGAGTGACCGGGGATCTGAGCGGTTTTGCCGCCGCGACGTTCCTGCGCGGCGTGCGCTGGGTGAACTTGCCAACCACGCTGTTGGCGATGGCGGACGCCAGCCTGGGCGGCAAGACCGGCGCCGACTTGCCGCAGGGTAAAAACCTGATCGGCGCATTTCACCCGCCCAGCCTGGTGGTGGCAGACCCTCGCACGCTGGCGACCCTGCCGCTGGTTGAGCTGCGCAGCGGGTTGGCTGAAGTGGCCAAGCACGCTGTGATCGCCGACCCAGGGTTGTTCGACTTGCTGGCCGAGCTGCCGCTGCAAGAAAAGAGTGGACAACTGGCCGGCCCGCTGGCCGAGATCGTGCGCCGGGCGATAGCTGTGAAAATTCAGACCATTCAGGAAGATCCGTATGAAAAAGGCCGGCGGGCGGCGCTGAACCTGGGCCACACCACGGGGCACGCGCTGGAGCTGGTCTCCGGGTTTGCGCTGCGCCATGGCGAGGCGGTGGCCATCGGAATGGTGGTGGCGGCGCGCCTGGCGGAACGGTTGGGACGCACAGCCCACAATGGGCTGAGCGAAGAACTGAGTCAGCGCCTTGCACAGATCGGCCTGCCAACGGCAGTACCAGCGAACCTGGACAAGAGAGCAATCGTCCAGGCTATGCACGTGGACAAAAAACGGAGAGGGGGGCGGGTGCAGTTTGTCTTGCCCCTGCAGATCGGTGAGGTGGTGACAGGCGTCGAAGTTGACGACGCACTGATTCTGGAGGTATTATGAAAATACTGGCACTGCACGGGCCGAATTTAAATCTATTGGGATGGCGCGAACCGGAAGTTTACGGGGGAATGACGCTCGAAGAGATCAACCGCCGGTTGGAAGCTCAGGCATCCGAACTGGGGGTAGAGCTGACAGCTCGCCAGTCGAACCACGAAGGTGAGCTGATTGATTGGCTGCACGAAGCGCGGCTTTGGGCTAACGGTGTGATCATCAACCCGGGCGGCTACACCCACACCTCGGTCGCCTTGCGCGACGCGATCGCTGCAGTGGCGCTGCCCACGATCGAAGTCCATCTTTCCAACATTCAGGCGCGGGAAGAATTCCGTCACCGCTCAATGATCGCCCCGGTGTGTAAAGCGACGATCGCCGGTTTTGGCTGGCGTTCGTACATCCTGGCCTTGCGCGGCCTGGTGGAAAGCCTGCGCCCCGACGCCTGAAAGCGCCGATTAGATCACGCCGCGCGCCGACTGCACCAGCTCGATCAGGTTTCCGGCTGGATCATAAAACATCACCCAGCGCGCCCGCGCGTCTGCTTCGATCCCCCAGGGCAGCTCAATTTCATTCGCCCTCAGGCGAGCAACCGCTCCATCTAGGTCATCTACAGCGATGGCCAGAGAAGGGAAGCGCACCGGCTTCTCACAAACAGGCGGCTGCGGTTTGCCGTTGAGCAGCACCAGGTATACATCGGCCAGACGGAAATGCGGCCGGTGATGCCCTTCACTGCCGCCTCCCGATGATATCAAATACAGCCCAACAATATTCTTGTAAAAATGCACTGCCTGTTCCAGGTCGTCGGCATACAAACTGATTACGGCCACATGTGAGTTCATTGATTCATCTCCAATTATTTTGAGCGCAGGATTTCTTGCTGAAAAATTCGGCGCAGAGCGGCCACAGTTGCGGCGTAGGTTGAGTCCATACCATAATAAGAAAGGCTGCCTGAGCCCAGGTTGCGACCTTTGCTGAGCGGGGTGTCAGAAACGTAGTGCAGGATTCCCAGGTCGAACGGCAAGCCGTAGAGATTGACTATTTCGTTCATCGGATGGCGCTGGGGACGGTACATTTCGTACGTTGCCGCTAGGTATGGCCCGGCTTCCATCTCGATATCTGTGTAACCCTCGCGATAAAAAACATCCATGTAGTGGGTATTTTGTAAGAAAGTGCCGCGCACTGTGACGGATTTCTGGTTATCCAACGCTGCACCGTGATTCAAGTATGGGAAAACATCAGCGGAGACGAAACAATTGGAGAATAAAAACGTGTTCTTGGAGTGCTCATCGTGCACCACGTTGGGTATCAGAATATCGCCCACCACGGCGTTCAAGCTGGCCGATTTGCCGATCACATATACACCCAACACCCGCCCGGATTGGTCAGACACCTCAGATAAGATGTTGTAGGCCGCCAAGCCCAGGGGGTAATCGATATTCAAGATCAATGCGTCGCTGGCAGCCAGGGCTTCTTGCAGCGCCTCAGCCTGGATATTCTTGGTTCCATTCAGTAAGCGCGGGTCCAGCCGTGAGACGTCCAGGCAGTTCAGATCGACCACCTGGGCTTCCAGGTCAAAGCTGTGTTCGCTGGGAATGCGCCAGAAGCCAGAGCGTTTTTCAGCCGCATGCTGTTCCTGGATGCATTCGGGATAAACGCCCTGGTATTTTTTGAGCAGATAGTACATGAAATTCTCGCGGCTGGTTGGCACCAGACCATCCGTAATCTCCCGCCAGTTCGCCTTGAGCGAGGCGTTTTCAGGCCTCTTTATAAATTCCATCAGTTCGGGCTGCTTTTCCTCGGCAAATCCAGAGAGCAGGTTGGCCAGGCTGTGAGTATTGCTGGAAATAAAGTACACCGGGCGCTGCGAAACTGAGGAGAAAACATGTTCAATATTTTCCCACCAGATATTGGTCGCCCGGCGGTACTCACTGAGCGAGCCGCTGAGCAGTTGCACGCGCAGTCGGCGTGAGTTTTCGGAAATCTTCTGCAGGTTGTGCCCGAAGTCACTCCCCCAGATCGAGCGCAGACGGGCCAGGTCATCCAGGCTGATCTGTAATACCTGGGCCAGCTTCTGCTGAGCGCCGGCTTTGTGCTCCAGCGAGGCGAAGTCGAAGCCGTGGTGCGGCTGAAGCAGATTGTGGATTTTGTTCCACTCGATCTGGTAGGCCGTCAGGATCGGGATGACATCGTCGATGTCGGTGCGGCTGGCGATAAAACAAGCCAGTGTATCACTTCCGTTGAAAAAACAGCGCCGCCGGCGGGCCGTTGCGCTGACCGGCTCCCAACCGGCCATGAGGTTATGGCCACCTCTGATGAAAACATCCTCGCTTTGGCCAAGCACCACTCGCTGTACCTCGTTCATGCAGGTTGGCAAGCGCAGCAGGCTGTAAATGAAAGCAGACATATCAGGCTTGGTCAGGCGCGCATCCGGGTGGAGCAGGGAGTTCATCCCGGCGTGCACCTCTTCCAGGGTGCGGATCTGCACTTCCGCCGTGGAACGCAGCAGGGAATAATATGTGCGCAAATAAAGTTCCACTTCTTCGGAAGCGGTGCTGGGTACTGTTCTTTCCATGCTGACTATTATATCTGAAGAAAGGCGGGTTTGCTCATTTGAGCCAATCCGCCTTTCGAATGCATGAAAGTCGATGCTTATTTCTTCAACAGTGGGATATACACGGCCTTTTGCTTGATGGCGGCAAAGCCGAAATTCGTCCCGTGATAATCCGTTGTGCCGGCGATGGCGCTCTTCGTCTGGGTGAACAGGTAACCGGTGAAGGATTGATCGTCAGCGGTGTTAGCCGGGGTGTTGGGAAAATCAACGTAGAACAGGATGGTGTGATCCGGGCCGAAAGAAACGTCGAGTGGGTAGGTAGGGGTGCGCACATAGCCATAGACGCTGCGGCGCACGCCATTCGGCCAGGTCAGTTCTCCCAGCAGGTTGGGCGAGTGAGCGGCGAAATTATCAGGGACGGCGTACAGCTTAAGAATGGCCTTCCAGCCATCGTACGATAGGTCATAAAAACCGCTAAAATCAGCTTTGGTGAAGGCGACCGAACCTGGCGTGTAAATTTCATACTGCAGCGCTCCCCAACCGCTGAGATCGAAGGGATCGTTCGAGGTGACGTTGGGCATCTTGCGGGCATAAAAACCGAACGGTGTGCTGTTCCACCAGGTGATCCCTGCCATCATACTGCGCGTCTGGCTGAAGAGGTAAGCATCAAAGTTTTGATCGTCGGAGTAGTTCAGGGGAGTATTGGCGAAATCGATGCGCAGGCGTATCTTATGGTCAGGCCAGCCGGCTTCGGGGATGGGGTAATCCCAGGAGCGCACCAGTCCGCTGGCCGAGACCAGCCCGGTGACGCCGGAATACCAGCCGCTCATGTTGGGTATGTTTTCGATATAACTGCCGCGCACCGGTGCCAGCGACAGCGTGCCCGGCCAACCATCGTGATTCATTTCATAGGTACTGGCGAAATCGGATTTCTGGAAGTGGGATATTCCGTTGATGCGCAGAGATGGATCACCGAAGAGCGGTAGTTTCCAGGGTTGGTGGGCGGTCGCCACTACCACCCAATCCGGGGAGCCGAGGCTGGCGGGTATAGGATGGAGCTGGTAATAATGGTAAATCATATAGCGCCACATGTGGCCGAGGGTGGTCGCGCCGTAATCCAGGGATTCGTAAAACAGTCGCGCCAGGTCGATCGCGGGTGGTTGAGAGCCGGTGGAGAAGCCAAGGTATGCAACTGCGCCGGTGAGACTCTCGACTGTCATAGCTTCTCCAAAAGTGCGCGGATTATCGGCTACTTGTAAGGCGTCAGGTATAGGAGGCACAGTGGTAAAGATTTCGCCAGCCACGGTGCCAATATGGTGCACGCCGCTGACATCGGTGTACGGCGAATAGGGCGGCTCGGTGGTGTAGCGCGATGTGCTGCATCCGGCGGAGAAGACGATCGCCGGGGTGCTGGCGTTGGTCAGCCCCGCCAGGTCGCCGTACTCAAACCAATCGCCGGGGATTGCCCAGCCTTCGGGGCCGCCGTGGCCGACATACACTGCGTAGCGCGCCCCATCGTTTAGGTCCGCCAGGATATTGGCACTGCTGGGTGGGTCGGTCACTGCGCAGGGGTTGCCAGATTCAAACAGCTTCCGGTTGTTGAAGCCAGTCAGGTAATCGGCGGCGATGGTTTGAGCGGTGCTGCAGGCATCGTGCACCCAATCGTGCGAAGCGATTTCCAGCGCATGGGAGGTCCAGGCGGACTTGTAAGCGTTGTTTTCATACGCAATCACTTTGCTGATGTAATTGGTGACTTCAGCCACTGTGTCGGCGGGGATGCGCCCAACAGAGACGTCGGGGATCAAATCCACCTGGTCTACATTGACAACACCCGTGTAAGTCTCCCCGTGCAGCTCGCCGTAATAGTGATCGTGATTGGCATCCCAACTCTCGAATGTGGTTGTGGCGCTTTCGTACAAATCGGCATAATACAGGTCTGTGGCATAATAAGCGCGGTTAAAAGCGGCTGTGTCAGCGCGGTCTGTGATTGTGTAGCGCATAGGGAAATGATCGGCGTCACCCACCAGCAGCACATACTGCGTCTGGCTGTATTTTTGATAACGAACAATGCCCTGCTTAATGCGCTCCGGTGTATCCCAGCCCAGAGACCGCAGGCTGGCATTGAGATCCGTCCAGGACTGGACATACGCCGGCATATCGGTGTAATCTTTATGGTTTTTCAACGTTTGCAGGGCATCCAGGAATTCGGGATGAGCCAAGATCAAGAGCAGCACTTCGTGTTTATCCAGGGAAAAAAGTGCATAACTGCTCATATCTGAGGAAAGGTTGACCGGCATTTCATCCTTAAAGGACGGCGCCGCAGAATAAACTCGTACTCCAATCCGTAACTGCCCGCCGGGAGCTGTGTTCAACTCCGCCTGGCTGATAGCAACCTCATAGATGCGGTGGTTCGGCGTGGCGTTGATGGCGCCGCCAAAGCCCACGGATACCTGGGAGTCGGTAGGTTTGCATACACTCCAACTGTCTGGGCCGAGGAAAGACTGCCGGCAGAGCTGGGTGGAGGATAGAGGGCTGTATAAGACATCGACGTTGGGGGTGATAGCGCCATCCAGGTTGGCGTCGAAAGCCAGCCAGAAATAATCCAACCCGGTTGCATCGGTATCGGCGGTCATGTTGAACAGAAAGTAGACATTGATGGCGTCGTTGAGTATCGATACTGTGCCGTGGGGCAAGTTGTACACCAGGGCATCTGCCCATTCGTTGGGGCTGATTTGGCCGTTGATGGTTGGTGGGCGAGATGGAAATACACTGTAGGAAGTACGCACCGGATCCGGTAGAACCTGGGCTGCGGCGCTGAACGGTATGAGGTCACCGATGAGCATGGATAAAACCAGGCCGGTTACCAGCGGGGTGATGAGAAACTTGCGGAGCATGTGCATAAGAGCCTCCTCTTTCGATCTAGGTGAAAAGCCACCGGTTCGAATGAAAGAACGGTACACAGATGCCCGCGATCGGGATTGGATTCGAATGACGGGGCTCGGGCAGCTTGACAGAGCAGACGTTATGACCCGAAAAGCGGGCTGCAGCCTGCAAAATGCTGCGGAAGTAACCGGGAAATGCAGCATTTGTTAATTTCATTGTAGCAACAAATTTAGGGCAAAGTCAACCAACTATCTGCGCAAGAGAATGATTCAGGATGTGACAAACATCAGTGTAACTTGACACTTGCTCCGACCTGCTGAAGCAGCCATAATTTTCATATGATTAAGCCATCCTTCTTTGCCTTTTTACAAGAAGCCCGCCGCTCCAAGAATTTTGGCTGGAAAGAATTCCTGCACGGTTGGCTGTATATCCGCTTTCCGTACCTGTACATCAGCATCGGCACCGGAGAGCACCCTCTGGCCAGGCGATGGGGCGCCCAATTGGCCAGTTTAGTCAGCAAGCTGATCGGCACATCCGCTTCAACGCCGACAGACCGGCTGCTACAAGCGCCGACGCCAGACCGTCACTTGCCGGTTGGACCGGACGGTCACCTGAATTTCGCAGATACATACCACGGCAAGGTAGTGCCGCTGCCGGCTGCCCGCCAGTTGGTCAGCGTGCGGGAAGATGTGCGAATCGAGAACCTGGAAAAAATCATTCCATACGCCCTGGCACGCGATATTATCTTGAAGAACCCTGACCATATCGTTGCCCTGGAATGCCCGTGCCGGGCGGCGCGTGCGCACCCCTGTCTGCCCCTGGATGTCTGTCTGATCATAGGCGAGCCTTTTGCGAGTTATATCATCGAACACCAAACTGATCGGGCGCGCTGGATTACCCAGGCAGAAGCAGCACAGATCTTGGAGGCTGAAGACAAGCGTGGCCATGTGCATCATGCTTTTTTCAAGGATGCCATGTTGGGCCGTTTCTATGCCATCTGCAACTGCTGCGCTTGCTGCTGCGGGGCCATGCAGGCGCAGCGCAACAACACTCCCATGCTGACCTCGTCGGGGTATGTCGCCCAGGTGGACGAAGCACTTTGCCAGGCATGCGGCACCTGCCAGGAACACTGCCAGTTTGAGGCGTTGAGCATCGACCTGTACAGCCGGGTCAATATGGATATCTGCATGGGTTGCGGTGTGTGCGCTGGCCAATGCCCTGAAGGGGCAATCAAACTGGTGCCGGCACCAGCTAGAGGCGAGCCGCTTGAAATCTTTACCTTGATGAACCAGGCCAGGAACAACTAAAAAGGATGGGCGGCAAACCGCCCATCCTTTTATGCGGGTTGGTTCTCCAGGTTCGGCGCGCTGCTGAAGACCAATCCTTCATCTGAACTGCGCTCAACCCGGATTGTGTCGCCGTCTTTGAATTCGCCGGCCAGCATCTTCAGCGCCAATGGATCCTGCAGTTCGCGCTGAATGGCGCGCTTGAGTGGGCGGGCGCCGAAGGCTGGGTCAAAGCCCATTTCGGCCAGGAATTCGCGCGCCGCTTCGCTGACTTCCAGATCGTACCCTTTTTCAGCCAGCAGGTGGGCGGCTCGGCGCAGTTGGATATCCACGATTTTCATCAGGTGCTCACGGCCCAATGAATGGAAAGTGACGATCTCATCGATGCGGTTAAGGAACTCCGGACGGAAATAGCCCTGCAGAAGGCGCGCGATATCCTCTCGTTCCGCCTGGCGGCCGCCTTCCCACAATTGGCTGCCCAGGTTTGAGGTCATGATTACCACGCTGTTGCGGAAATCCACCGTGCGCCCCTGCCCATCGGTCAGCCGGCCGTCATCCAGGAGCTGGAGCAAAACGTTGAAGACCTCAGGATGCGCTTTCTCGATTTCATCGAACAGCACCACGCAGTACGGGCGCCGGCGCACTGCCTCGGTGAGCTGGCCGCCTTCGTCATAACCGACATAGCCGGGGGGCGCGCCGATCAGGCGGCTGACGGTGTGTTTTTCCTGGTATTCGCTCATATCGATGCGGATCATAGCGCGCTCGTCGTCGAATAAAAATTCGGCCAGGGCGCGCGCCAGCTCTGTCTTGCCCACACCGGTTGGGCCGAGAAATATGAACGAGCCGATCGGGCGGTTAGGATCTTGCAGACCAGCGCGCGCTCGTCGCACGGCATTGGCCACCACCCGCAGGGCTTCATCCTGCCCCACCACCCGTTCGCTCAACCCCTGCTCCATGTGCAGCAGCTTGGCGGTTTCGCCTTCCAGCAGGCGTGTCACGGGAATGCCCGTCCAGCGGGCGACAATGGCGGCCACCTCTTCGGCATCCACCTCTTCTTTCAACAGCGCACCCTGTGCCTGGATGGCCTTCAAGCGCGCTTCCGCCGAGCGCATTTGATCTTCGATCTGGCGCAGGTCGCCGTAGCGCAGGCGGGCGGCCTGTTCATAATTTGCGGCGCGCTCGGCGCGCTCCATTTCCTGGCGGGCTTGTTCCAACCGCTCTTTAAGAGACCGCAGGCTGCTGATCACCTGTTTTTCGTTTTGCCAGCGGGCGGTCAACGCCTGGGATTTTTCCTTCAGGCCAGCCAGTTCCTGCTCCAGTTTATCCAGGCGCTCCCTTGATGCTTTGTCTTTCTCTTTGCGCAGCGCCTGGCGCTCGATTTCAAGCTGGATCACCTGGCGGTCCACCTCATCTAACGACTGCGGCTTAGAATCGATCTCTGTGCGCAGGTGGGCGGCGGCCTCATCAATTAAGTCAATCGCTTTATCCGGCAGGTGACGGTCAGCGATATAGCGATAACTCAGGCTGGCGGCAGCGATCACGGCAGCATCGGTGATGCGCACCCCGTGATGCACTTCATATCGTTCCTTTAATCCGCGCAAGATTGAGATTGTATCGGCAACGCTGGGCTCGCCAATGATCACAGGCTGGAAACGCCGTTCCAGCGCCGGGTCTTTTTCAATGTGCTTGTGATATTCGTCCAATGTGGTGGCGCCGATCATGTGCAGTTCGCCGCGCGCCAGCATGGGTTTGAGCATATTGCCCGCGTCCATGGCGCCTTCGGCTTTACCGGCGCCGACCACCGTGTGCATTTCATCAATGAACAGGATGATTTCGCCGCTTGATTCGGTGATCTCTTTGAGCACCGCTTTCAAACGCTCTTCAAACTCTCCGCGGTACTTGGCGCCTGCCACCAGGGCGCCCATATCGAGCTGCACCAGGCGTTTCTTCTTCAAACCTTCTGGCACATCCCCGTTGACAATGCGCTGCGCCAGCCCTTCGACAATAGCTGTTTTGCCCACACCGGGCTCGCCGATCAGCGCCGGGTTGTTCTTGCTGCGGCGGGACAAAATTTGAACGACGCGCCGGATCTCTTCATCTCGCCCGATCACCGGGTCGAGTTGATTTTTGCGCGCTGCAGCAGTCAGGTCGCGGCCATATTTTTCCAGAGCCTGGTATGTTGCCTCAGGATCGGGCGTGGTGACGCGCTGAGAGCCGCGCACCGATTTAAGCGCCAGCAAGATAGAATCCTTTGTCAGGCCGAAAGCAGCCAGGCGGCGGCTTTCGATCGATTCCGTCAGGCCAAGCAGCAGATGTTCCGTGGAGACATAATCATCCTGCATACCTTTGGCAAAGCGCTCGGCGGCACCAAGCACATCGATAGTGGACTGCGCCAGGCCAATTTCAACGTTGCCGCCGCGCACTTTTGGGCGGCTGTCCAGCTCGTTTTGCACTTCACTGAGCAGGGCCTGGGCCCCGCCAGCTACCTTCGTGACCAGCGCCGGCACAACGCCTTCTTCCTGTCCAAGCAGCGCCGCCAGTAAATGGGACGGTTCGATCGCCTGGTGTTCAAGCTCTTGCGCCAGTTCCTGAGCCTGGAAGATCGCTTCCTGCGATTTTTGGGTAAATTTATCGAGTTTCATAAGCTTCTCCAACCTGCAAATAGAAGAGAATTGGGATAAACCCGCTTGCATTCTATCCAGAGAGCGTTAGATTTATGTCAACAGAATGTTGGAGGTATATAAAAGCTCAGAGCAGGTTAAGAATTGTGTAATTTTTTGCGCTTATAATCAATTTATGTCGCACATTACCGTTGTGGAAGACGAGCCGAATATCAGTGAAGTCGTGCGTTTGTACCTCAGACGTAGTGGTTACACGGTGACCACTTATGCCGATGGCCTCGAGGCGCTCGAAGCCATCACCCGCCAGCCGCCTGACCTGGCAATTATTGACATCATGCTGCCTGGGATGGATGGCTTCAGCCTGACGCGCCACCTGCGAAGCCGCGGTGATGTGCCGATCATCCTGCTCACGTCGCGGCGTGAGGAGCACGACCGCATCGCCGGGCTGGAAATAGGCGCCGATGATTACGTCGTCAAACCGTTTAGCCCGCAGGAACTGGTCAGCCGGGTGCGAGCAGTGCTGCGGCGGGCGCGTGGTTCTCTGGACGGAACAGCAGGCGGCACACTGGTGTTTGGTGATTTGGTAATTGCCCCTCAGGCGCGTCTGGTCACCCTGGCTGGGCATGAGATCGTTCTGACGGCCAGAGAATTTGACATGCTTTATTACCTGGCCTGCCATCCACGTCAGGTATTCAGCCGCAACCAACTCTTAGAAAGCGTTTGGGGACTCTCTGACTATATCGATCCAGGCACGGTGACGGTGCATATCCGCCGCCTGCGCGAAAAAATCGAGCCAGATCCTGGCAACCCACTGCGTCTATGCACAGTTTGGGGAGTGGGGTACAAGTTTGAACCCTGAGCCGGACCGCAAGCCGATTTCGCGAACGTTCCTGCTATCCAGCGGCATTGTGCTGGTGCTGCTGATCACGCTGGCGGTGTTTTACGGCCTCATGCGCCCACCGATGAGCGACCTGGAGCACATGGCTCAGTTCCTCTCCTTCACCGCGCTCATCTCGGCTGCCGCTGGCTACGGGGCCTATCGCCTGGGCTGGTTGGAACGCGCCGCCTCGCTGCGCTGGTCGTTGGTCGGCACCTACCTGTTGGCGAGTGGATTGACTTTCTTGAATGTCTGGCTGACGGCCCGTCTGATGTTCGCCAGCGAGCATGATTTGCTGTTGGCGACGATCCTGTTGCTGTTTGCAGGCGGCATTGCGGTGATGTTGGGTGGTTTTTTCGCCAACGCCCTGGCAGAGCGAGTCGCTCGCCTGGAGAAGGCGGCCCGCGCCATCGCCGGGGGCCACCTGGCTGCGCGGGTCGCCGACAGCGGGCGAGATGAAATCGCCGCGCTGGCGCAGGCTTTCAACCAGATGGCGGGGCGCTTGGAGGTGGTTGATCAACAGCAGAAACAGCTCGACGCCTTGCGCCGCGATCTGGTAGCCTGGGCCGGGCATGATCTGCGCACACCTCTTTCCAGCATTCGCCTGCTGGTGGAAGCGCTGGCAGATGGCATTGTCGAAGACCCGCAGACCGCCCAACAGTATTTGCTGCAGGCGCGTAAAGAGGTGGACCATCTGTCAGAACTGGTGGAAGACCTGTTCCAGGTATCTCAACTCGACGCCGGCGGGATTCCGTTACACCTGGAGCCGGCTTCCCTCTCGGATCTGATTTCAGACACCCTTGAGAGCTTCTCGGGCTTGGCCGGCCGCCAGTCGGTGACCCTTGAAGGCTCCGCCGAGGCGGGCATCGACCCTGTGCGCATGGATGTACAGCGCATGGGCCGGGTGCTTAATAATCTGACGGGCAACGCGCTGCGACATACCCCGGCTGGCGGCAAGGTGAGCATCCATGCCGCGCTTGCCCTGGGTGGCGTAATTATCACGGTCAGCGACAGCGGTGAAGGCATTGCTCCGCAAGACCTGCCGCACATATTTGAACGCTTTTACAGAGGCGACAAAGCCCGCAGCCGGTTCAGCGGCGGCGCCGGGTTGGGCCTGGCGATCGCCCGCGGCATCGTTGAGGCGCACGGCGGGACGATCAGCGTGCAGAGTGAGCCGGGAATTGGAACGGTCTTTACCTGTATTTTGCCGAAATGAAGTCATCTCATGCTGGAGGTGAAAATGCGTTTATTGGTATCTGGTATTGGATGCGTGCTGATCAGCCTGGTGATGGTTGCCTGCAGCCAGGCGCCTGCATTGGGGTCTGTCGCGGATGCAGGGAGGTACCCAAGCCTGGGTAAGGCCCCAGAACTAACCAACCAGGTCTGGCTGAACACGCCCGCCGCGCTGCGCCTGGCCGATTTGCGCGGCAAGGTGGTGCTGTTAGACATGTGGACGTTCGACTGCATCAACTGCCAGCATGTCATCCCCTCACTGCGCAAGTGGTACGAGCAGTATGCCAGCCAGGGGCTGGTGGTGATCGGGAACCATTACCCCGAATTTAACTACGAAGCCGATCTAGCCAACCTGAAGCGGGCAATTGCCGACCTGGATGTGCCGTACCCGGTTGCCCAGGACAACAACGGTGATACCTGGCTGGCGTATAAATCGCAGTATTGGCCGACCATTTACTTGATCGACAAGCAAGGAAATATCCGCTATGTGCACATTGGCGAAGGGGATTACGATGAAACAGAAGCGGCTATCCAGGCTCTATTGAATGAATAATGAAGGGTCGCCCGGCATTGTGCTGTACCGGGCGACCCGCTGGCTTTATTTAGGTGTGTTTTTGGGCGGCTAAGAGCTGGCTGAGCAGGGTGCCTTCGTTGGGTACAAGAGTCAGTTGGCTTTTGCCTTCCAGGATTTTCTGCGTTTCCAGGATTTCAAACATGGCCGAAGCGACCTCGCCGTCGGCCGAGATCTTCTGCATCGCCTCGCCGACAATCTTTGGCCGGATAGCGGCAGCCTTGGCGAATTCGATGGCGGCCTGGCGTTCAGCCGTGCTGGTGATGATGTTAACCTGGTTAGCGCCGTCCTGCTTGATAGCTGAGGTCACCTGGCGCAGGCGGTTGACCACCTTGGCCTCGATCTGCTTAATCATGCCGGTATCGCGGAAATGCACCTTGCGGATATACACCGAGCCGAGTTTGTAACCCCACTCATGCGAGCGGGGTGAGACTTCCTCGCGCACCATGCGGCTCATGCTGTGGCGGTTGACCAGCATTTTGTCCAGCGGCAGGTTGCTGAGCGTGCGCACCACGGCGTTGCTGACGTTAGCCGCCAGCGAGCCGCGCGGGTCAACGTTGCGGAACAAGTAGGCCACCGGGTCGCTGATGTACATTTCGTACCAGATGCCCACGCCCATCGGAGCGCCTTCTTCTGAGTTGACCGGGTTGCTGCGCAGGTACTGCTGGTCGAGCCGCATATCGAGCACCTTGCGGCTGCCCAGCCAGTTCACCAAAAAGGCGCTCAGCCCCAGGCGAGCTGGCAAGATGTGCAGGCCGGCTTCAGGGATAATGCCGATGACTTTACCGAACAAGACAAATACCTGGCACGTCCCTTCGTCCACAATGGTATAAAAGCCAATCTGGCGCAAGAAGAACAGGAAAATTGGCATGACAAACCACATGCCAAAAAAGGTGACCGCTGCGCCGATGAAGAATTGAACAAAACTGTCCATCACTCCACCTCCCGGATGATACTGTGAGCGCTCGAGTAGAGTTTCAGGCGTACGTTGCGCAGGTACGACTGCAGAGCGCTTGGCCCGCTGTCACGCAACGAGCGCAGTTGGTCTGCCAGGGCAACCAACGGCTCCACCTCAGCCTGTGCATTGAGTGTCTCGATCTCCACAGCCCGCCTGGATTGGACAATTTTCTGGTCGGCCGAAGCCTGGGCCAGGCTGATATCCGAAGACACCTGGTTATGGGCGGTGTTGATCGCGGCCAGCGCGGATTCGACCTCCGCCGGCGGATCGATGCCGGTGATCAGCGAGGCGTCCAGGATCATGCCGTAGCGGGCGGCGGATGAAGCGCATTCGCGCTCCATGTGTTCGTTCAGATCGCGCAGATTCTTGCGCAGGTCATTGATCGACACGCCAATCACAGCGCTTGTGTCATCGCTGCCGGCGGCCTGGGGCGCTTCAAAACTGGCGATGCGCTCGCGCAGCACCGACACGAAGTAGCCCATAACATGTGAAATTGGCCGCTTGGCGCCGAACAAATAAGCGTAAAGGTTGCTTTCGGCTACCCGGTAGCGGATTTGCCCGGTCAGGCCAGTGTTCAACTGGTCTTTGGTGACCGCTTCCAGGATGGTGCCCCCCGCGTTGGAGCGCGGGTCTTCCGGATCCTGGGCCATGTTCATGGTTTGTGTGGCGATTGAGACTTTGTAAATCCTTTCCCAAGGCCACTTGAAATAAGGTCCACCAGGCTGGATCACCCGCACTTGCGGGTAGTTGTAGCGCTGTTTATCTTCGTCTGAAAGCGATTCGGCAATCGGAGAATTGGCCGTGGTGGCATCTCCCAGGCGTTCAGCTCGACCGAAGATCGTTTTCACGGCGCGTTCATTTTGGTCTACTGTGTAGAGCGAGGTGAGCACATAGCGCAGGATAAACCAGGCGAGGAACCCAACGATCATTCCGACCAGGACAAACATATATTTTGCTCCTTTTCTTGTGAAGTATATATAAATATTATAGCCCTGATACCAATTTCGACGCACCTGACTGGCAGAGAAATAATTCCCAGGTTTTGAAAAGCCAAAATTTGCCGCGCAAACATCGCTTTTTTTTGAAGAAATCGGTTAACATATTGGAAGATGAAGGTGTCCGCTTCAGAAAAGAAGCGATCTACAGGAGGTCGTATGCTGGCAGTCTCAGGCAATCAATTTACACTCAATGGACAACCGTTTCGCATCCTATCGGGGAGCATGCATTACTTTCGTGTGCTGCGCGCCTGCTGGCGCGACCGCCTGGAAAAGATGCGCCTGTTCGGGCTGAATACCGTAGAGACCTATGTCGCCTGGAATATGCATGAGCCGCAGCCAGGCGAATTCCATTTCGAAGATGGGCTGGATATTGTGACCTTTATTGAAACGGCAGCCGCGGTCGGGTTAAAAGTGATTGTGCGCCCCGGACCATACATTTGTTCGGAATGGGATTTTGGCGGCCTGCCGTACTGGCTGCTCAAAGACCCCGCAATGCAGGTGCGCTGCGCTTACCCGCCCTACCTGGCAGCCGCCGATCGCTTTTTCGATGCCCTGCTTCCCCGTTTGGCGCCCCTGATGGCCTCGCGCGGCGGGCCGATTATTGCCATGCAGGTGGAGAATGAATACGGCAGTTACGGCGCTGATAAGACCTACCTGCAGCACCTGGCTGATGGGCTGCGTTCCCACGGTGTTGCCGACTTCTTGTTTACCTCTGACGGGCCGCGCGACGCCTGGCTGCAGAGCGGTACCTTGCCGGATGTTTTGAAGACCGTTAACTTTGCGTTTGAGGCGGCTGAAGCTCTTGACAAACTGCGTGAATACCAGCCGACCGGACCGCTGATGGTGACTGAGTTTTGGTCGGGCTGGTTCGATCATTGGGGTGAGCCGCACCATGTCAGCGCAGATGGAAGTGCTTCAATCGAGCGCTCGGTGAAAACCCTGGATGAAATCCTGTCGTGCGGGGCTTCGGTGAATTTCTATATGTTCCACGGCGGGACGAATTTTGGCTTTATGAACGGCGCCAATGATGAGATGGGTTTGTACCGCGCCGACGTCACCAGCTATGATTACGCCGCTCCCCTGGATGAGGCCGGCGGGTTTGGGCCGCGTTTTGCGGCTTACCGCCAGGTGCTGGGGAAATATGTGGATTTGCCAGTGCTCCCGCCAGCTCCGCCGCCGCCTTCCGCCGCTTTCGGGCCGGTGGAAATTACAGAAGCCGCAGGTCTGTTTGAGTCGCTGGCCGACTTAAGCCGCCGCCACTCCAGCCTGACGCCGCTCTCGATGGAAATGTACGACCAGGATTATGGTTTTCTGCTGTACCGCACCCGGGTCAGCGGGCCGCGCCCGCAGGGGATCTTTCAGGCCCGCCAACTGCATGATCGGGCGCAGTTGTTCTTAGACGGCCAATTCCACAGCGTACTGGAAAGGGAGAGCGGTGAGGAATTCGCCACATTCGATGTACCCCCACAGGGCGTGACGCTCGATCTGCTGGTGGAAAATATGGGGCGGGTCAATTTTGGCCCGGCGCTGCAGGACCGCAAGGGGATACTGGGCGGGGTGACGTTGGCCGATCAGTTCTTGTTTGGCTGGGAGGTGTACCCGCTGCCGCTGTCAGACCTCAGCCGATTGAAATTTACGCCGGTCGGAGCGCCGCGCCCGCACAATAACCCGACTTTTTATCGCGGCTTTTTCCAGGTCGACCATCCGGTCGATACCTACCTTGCCCTGCCGGGCTGGACAAAAGGCGTGGCATGGATCAACGGCTTTAACCTCGGGCGCTACTGGGCGCGCGGCCCTCAGCAAGCGCTGTACCTGCCTGCGCCGCTGCTAAAGCAAGGCTTGAATGAGCTCATCATTTTTGAATTGCATGGCACAGAGAGTCTGAAGGTGGATCTGCGAGCATTGCCCGACCTCGGGTAAACGCTGGCTCACGCGATTTTATGGGGCGAGGTATCCAAATCGCCGAAGACAATTGGAAAGCGTATCGTGAAGCGGGTGCCCTGGTTTACCTGTGTTTCCAGGGTTCCCCCCAACTGGTGCGTGGCCCACATATTGACCAGGCGCATACCGATGGTTTTATCGGCTTGCAGGGAAAAGTCAGCCGGCAGGCCGGCGCCGTTGTCGCTGACCACCAGGGTGCAGAGCTGGTCGGATTGGCGCAGTGTAATGGTGATGGAAGGCGCGCGGCCATCAGGAGTTTGGAAGGCATGTTTTTGAGCATTGGAAACCAGCTCGTTGATGATCTGCCCACACGGCATGGCCTGGGCCACATCCAGCTCCAATGGTACGATATCCATCACCAGCTCAACCGCCTGTGGGTGCTCGTTGTTCTGGATCACGTGTGCGGCCAGATTCTCGATATACTGTTTCATATTCACGCGTGACATGGCCTGGGTGGTCATGAGCTGTTCATACACCAGTGATATCGCTCTGGCCTGGTGTTGAAACTCGCGCAGGGCCTGGCGAGATGCCGGGTCTGAGACGTGTGTCAGACGCAGATCCACCAGGCCGATGATAGCCTGCATATTGTTCTTAACGCGATGATTGATTTCGCGCAGCAAGGTGTTCTTTTCGCGCAGCGCTTCGCGCAGGGATGCAGTGCGTGCCTGGACGATTTTTTCTAACTGATCAGCGTTCTGCAGTTGCTGCGCTTCTTTTTCAGCCAGCACATCGGCCATATGGTCGAAAGCCTCAGCCAGTTGGCCGATCTCGTCTCCGCGCTTCAAGGCTACCCGCTGTTTGGTGTCGCCAGCGGCGATGGCGCGCGCCGTGGTGGCCATCTTTTGAAGTGGACGGGCAACCCACAACGCCGCCGCCATGTTGAACAAGAGCGAGGCGGCGATGATAACCCAACTGAAAGTGACGATGTCGCCGCTCATGTTCTGGATACTGCTGTTCACCCCGGTGCGTGGGATGAATACACCATACGTCCAATGGGCCTGTGTCAGGGGTGCCAGGCTGGCATAGACTTCATCCCTGGCGCCTTGTGTCATATGCACGTAAGGTGAGGCAGACGGTTCGTGCTGCAAAATCTCGGGATAAAGCGGGGTGGATTGCATCAACTGAGCCGTGTTCGGACCATAAGGCTGGCTGGCAGCCAGAGCGGCATAGGTGGTGATTGACAGCATATCAACAGGTTGAAATCGCAGTCTCGATGTCAGGCCGTGGCTGAGGATGATACCCTGCTCATCCCATAAAATACCAAATTCGCCGTGCCCGGAATAATTGTTATCTGCAGCAATGAGCTCATCCAGGTTTTCCATTGCCAGGCGCCCAACCATCACGCCAATGATCTGTCCATCCTGTTCGACGATGGGCGCAGCGATATGGATAAACACCTGGCCGTCGCCTGGATCGTAACGCGGATTGTCGATCAATATTCCACCGGCTGCAGCCTTCTGAAAGTACGGCTCACTTTCAAGGCTGCGCCCAACCAGGCGTGCATCTTGGGCCACCAGCACTTTGCCGGTGCGGTCGGCAGCATACAGCGCATTCAACTGGTGATAGCGGCAGTATTTTTGAAGCAGGGCTACCAGGCGCTCAGGCTCGCCGCTTGTGGAGAGGAAACGGGTAACCAAAGAATCAGAGGCGATCAATTCGATATCGGACTGGGCATCGGTCAGCCGGGCGTCCAGGATATGGCGGGTAATTTCAGCGCGCTGCAAGTTCAGCGCATACGCGTTGTTAACCACCTGCTTTTCCAGCGCCATACGGCTAAAAAAGCCAAACACAAGCAGAGGAAGGATGGCCAAAAAAGCCATCAGGCTGGCCAGCCGGATGGCGATCGGCAGTTTTTGCCAGGCCGGCGGATGGTCAGCGACGAGTTTGCTTCCTAGGCTCATGACCTTAATTATATTATATATTGAAGGGTGAATTTTCACTCGAATTTGTGCCATTGCCGCTTGCCAGCGGTCCGACCCCGCTGGCAAGCTGAGAAATTAAATGAAATAACATGATGAATGAAAAGCAGATCCGCGTGCTAGAATTTAAATGTGGAACTGCCCACTCTCGACGCACACGGCCACTTATCGCCAGAAAATCCGCCAGCAAACCTGCGAAAGGTTGGCTTCGTGCTTGCCATGGCCTTATCTTTGGAGGAGGCTGCCCACAGCGCCCGGCGCAGCGATGATAAAATCGCCTGGGGGGTCGGCTGCCACCCACGTTTTCCCAGGGCATTGGATGGTTTTTCGGCGGAACGCTTCGCCAGCCTCAGCGAGCATTCCCCACTGGCCGGGGAGATTGGCCTGGACAGAGGCGCGCGTTCAGCGATGGATGTCCAATTGAACGTTTTCCGGCAAATCTTACAAATCCTGGCCGCCCAGCCGCGCATTGTCAGTATCCACAGTTACCAGGCGTGCGCCCTGGTATTGGCGGAACTGCGGCGCTGCCCCTTGAAAGCGCCTATCTTGCACTGGTGGGTTGGCAGCGCCGCCGAAACCAGCCAGGCCGTGGAGTTGGGGTGTTATTTTTCAATTCACGCCGCCGTTGCCCGGCAATCTAAGTTCCGCAGCCGGGTGCCGCTGGAGCGCGTGCTGGTGGAAAGCGATCACGGTTATAACGACCCGCCGGCTGCCATCCCCCTGCGGGTGGGCTGGGTTGAATACCTGGTTGCTCAGCAGTACAGGATGGATGTTCTGGAACTGCGCCAACAAGTCTGGCGCAATTTGGGGGCGATCGCCGCCCAAACCGGCACGGTCGGCCTGCTGCCGGCGGCGTTCCAAGAAAATTTCTTAATCTGAGGATATTTTCCATGCTATGTTACAATACCTTCCATCAATTCCCTGGAGTAAAAAATGAGCGAGAACAATTTAACCGTAGAAGACGGTATGGTGGTTACACTTTCGTACCGCCTCACAGTGGATGGCAAAGTGATCGAAGATTCCGAATCCGAGGACGGCGAGCCCATTTCCTTCATTCTGGGCGCCGGGCAGATCCTGCCCGCCCTGGAGGAAGAACTGGTGGGCATGCAGGTCGGCGACCGCAAGCAGGTCACCCTGCAGCCCGAGGATGGCTACGGCGACATCGACCCGGAGGATTACGAGGATTTCGAGCGGGGTGAGTTTCCCGATGATATTCCCCTGCAGGTGGGCCAGGAGCTGGTCTTGAGCGACGACGAAGGCGAAGACCATTACGCGGTGATTGAGAACATCACGGACAAGCACGTGCGCCTGAACTTCAATCACGCCCTGGCTGGCAAGACGCTGGATTTCGCCGTGCATATCACCGCCCTGCGTCACCCAACCCCTGACGAACTGGATCACGGCCACGTTCACGATGGACACGACCACGAAGAATGAAAAGCGAAAGGCTGCCAGCGATGGCAGCCTTTCGCTTTGATCCGCGAATGTAAGAATCATTCAATATGATTCTTACAAATTTCATACTTTCGTCCGATTTAGTTCTTATACAGTCCTGTTAAACTGTGCAGCGTAAAAACAAAAAAAGAGCAGCAAGCTCGAATCAAAAAATCAAGAAATAAAATTCTTTTGGAGGTGTCTCATGTTATCTCGCTACGATCCATTCCAGGAAATGCTCTCTCTGCGCAACGTGGTCGATCGCTTATTTGATACCCAGTTGAACCAGCTCGAGAACACCACTCGCCCGCTGGCCTGGGGCCTGCCGCTGGATGTCGTCGAAACCGACGAAGCCTTCCTGGTGAAGGCCTCTATCCCCGGCGTCAACCCGGATAACCTGGAAATCACATTCACTGACAATGTGCTCACCATCAAGGGTGAGGTGAAGGAAGACCAGGAAGTAAAGGAAAATCGCTATCACCTGCGCGAACGCCGCTTTGGCTCCTTCGCCCGCAGCATCTCTCTTGGCGCCCGCGTCGACGGCGATAAAATCCAGGCGGCTTATGAACACGGCGTCCTGACGTTGACCCTGCCCAAAGCAGAGGAATTAAAGCCCCGCCGCATCGCTATCAAACCCGGCAAGGTCATCGAAGGCAAATAGCAGCGTAACCCGTTCTTCAGTCAAAAAGTGGCGCTCAGCGCCACTTTTTGCTTTATCCATCACATCAATTAATACCAGCGGCCGGAATAATCATCATATGGCGACCGCAGGCGCGGCAGGGTAAAAATGCGTGCGCCGATCAGCCCGATGACAAACCCGCCGATGTGCGCCCAAAACGCCACGCCGCCCACATCCGGCCCGCCCAGGCTGAGCAGCCCCTGGAAAAGCTGCAGGATGAACCAGAAGCCGAGCACGATGGTGGACGGGATCATCGTCAGGCGCACAAAGAAACCGAGCCAGATCAGGGTCAAGATGCGGTTGCGAGGGAAGAGCAGCAGGTAAGCGCCCAGCACCGCGGCGATGGCGCCGCTGGCGCCCACGGTTGGGATTTCGGATCCGGGATTAGTGAGAATGTGTGCGATCGAGGCGCCCAGGCCGCCCAAAAAGTAAAAGAGCAGGAAGCGCCCGCGGCCCATGGCTTCTTCGACGTTATCGCCAAAAATCCACAGATAGAGCATATTGCCGCCGATGTGGGCCAGGCCGCTGTGCATAAACATGCTCGTAAAAATGGTCAGCACATTGAACACCGTAATGCCGCGCAAGAAACTGGCGGGCACCAGGGCAAAAGCGTACTGATAGTATGGGTTGCCCATCGAAACCAGCATCTCCCACAGATAGACCAGGACATTCACCGCGATCAGCCCATAGGTAACATACGGCGTCTGGCGGGTTCGCATTTCATCGCGTAGAGGTAGCATAGTTCTTTCTCCTGCTGGCATTTTAACAAATAATTGCTCGGCCTGGCAGATGTCAATTTCAGTTAATTGCACACCAAACTCAAGAGTGGAGGTTTGGGAGCGTACAGTTGGCCGAGCAACAACACGCCTCCAAAATTCACCCTTCAAGCGGTATAATGCCAACGGGAAGAATAACGACTGGAAAGGTATGTTTTTGAATGCTGAATAAAATCATTCGCTTTATCGGCGGCGATCCGAACAAACGCACAATCGACCGCTTTAGTGGTACTGTACAAAAAATTAACACATTGGAAAAGCAATTCGAAGGGCTGACTGGGGAAGAACTGCGCAGCCTGACCGCCCATTTCCGCCAGCGCCTGGCTGAGGGGGAAAGCCTGGATGATCTGCTGCCTGAGGCGTTTGCCGCGGTGCGCGAGGCGAGCAAACGCACCCTGGGCTTGCGCCATTATGATGTGCAGTTAATCGGCGGTATGGCGCTGCACTCGGGCAACATCGCCGAGATGCGCACCGGGGAAGGCAAGACGCTGGTGGCGACCCTGCCAATCTACCTCAACGCTTTGGCGGGCAAAGGGGTGCATCTGGTAACGGTGAACGATTACCTGGCGCGGCGTGATGCGCGCTGGATGGCGCCAATATATCTGGCGCTGGGGCTTTCCGTGGGTGTGCTGCAGATGGCCGCCCGAACGGAGAACGGCCGCAAAGCATTCCTGGTAGATTGGGAGCGCGTCTCGCCCCATGAAGACCAGCACCATTTGCGCATGGTGGATCGCGCCGAGGCTTACCGGGCAGATATCACCTACGGCACCAACAGCGAATTCGGTTTTGACTACCTGCGTGACAACATGACCATGCGAATCGACGACCGTGTGCAGCGCGGCCATTACTATTCCATTGTCGATGAAGTGGACAATGTGCTCATCGATGAAGCGCGCACGCCGTTGATCATCTCTGGTCCGGCGGCGGACGATTCGGCGCAGTACGTGGCGATGGCCCAGGTGGTGCGCCAACTGCGCCCGGAAGATTATGATGTCAATGAAAAGGATAGAAACGTCACGCTGACGGAAGCTGGCGAGTCGCATGTGGAAGAATTGCTGGGTGTGGCTTTGCGCGACCCGGAACGACCCGAAGATGTCACCCCTGAACAGGCCCGCACCATGGGCTATCTGGAGCAGGCACTGCGCGCCCAGTTCCTTTACCGGCGCAACAAAGATTATCTGGTCCAGGCAAACAAAGTGATCATCATTGACGAGTTTACTGGCCGCCAGATGCCCGGGCGGCGCTGGTCGGACGGCCTGCACCAGGCAGTGGAGGCCAAGGAGGGCGTGCGTGTCCAGGCGGATAATGTCACCTACGCCACCATCACCATCCAGAATTATTTTCGCATGTATGAAAAACTGGCTGGCATGTCAGGCACGGCGCTGACCGAAGCTGAAGAGTTCAACAAAATCTACAAGCTGGAAGTCATGCCTATTCCTACGAACCTGGAGTACCAGGCCAGCCTGCCCGATTCAGGTCTGCACGAACAGGAAGGCAAAGATGCCTATGGCTATAAATTCCGCTACTATGCTCGTAAAGACGACCTGAAGAAGGCGCCGGTGTACTACCGCCGCCAGGATTACCCGGATGTCGTTTACCGCACCGAAGAAGCCAAATTTAGAGCCATCACGCGCGAAGTCCTGCGCTATCACGTGCTTGGGCGGCCGGTCTTGCTGGGCACCACCTCGGTCGAGCTTTCCGAGCGCCTTTCGGCACGTTTGAAGGCCGACCCACTGCAGCGCCTGGCCCAGACGTTGGTCCTGCGCTACGTCTGGATGGAGCGCAACAACCGCGAAGAGGACGGCCGCCAGGTGCCTGAACTGCAGTTCCTAAATGTGCCGCTGGCAGATCTTTCAGCTCCAGACATGCGCAAAATGGCGCGCGACCTGCAGGTTTCCTCCACGGCGTACGATCCAGCCAACTTGCCTTACCTGCGCCAGGTGCTGGATTTGCCGGAAAGTTGTGACGAGCGCCTGGTGGCGGTCTTGAAAGCCGGCATCCTACACCAGGTGTTGAACGCTCGTGAGCACGACAAGGAAGGCAAGGTCATCGCCGCGGCAGGCGCGTATGGGGCGGTGACAATCGCCACCAACATGGCCGGACGCGGTGTGGATATCCGCCTGGGCGGCGAGCTCTCCGACGAAACGATGGATCAGGTGCGCCTGCTGCTGAGGCGCAAGGATGTGGCCGAGCGCTTGCGCAGGAATGGACTGCCTGAAATCGACCGACTGCCGATCAGCCAGTGGCCGGCGGCCCTCGACCTGGTGGACGCGGACGAACTGCGCTCGCGCGCCGCTTCCGTAGAGCAGTTCCGCCAGTATGTGGCCGATGAGGAAAAGGTGCGCGCCCTGGGTGGCCTGCACGTCATTGGCTCGGAACGTCACGAAGCCCGGCGCATCGACAACCAGCTGCGCGGCCGCGCCGCCCGCCAGGGTGACCCAGGCTCTTCGCGCTTTTATCTCTCGATGGAAGATGAGCTGATGCGCATGTTCGGTGGGCAGCAAGCCGACGGCCTGATGCAGCGCCTGAAAGTTGACGATGCCGTGCCGATCGAAGCGGGCCTGGTTGGGCGCATTGTCGAGCAGTCGCAGACGCGCGTGGAAGGCTCGAACTTTGATGTGCGCAAGCACCTGCTCGAATATGATGATGTGCTCAATTCACAGCGCTCCAAGATTTACGACCAGCGTGACTTGATTTTCGTCAAAGAAGACTTGAGCGAAAATGTTGAAGATATGCTGCGCACCGAACTGCAGCGCCGCGTCCCTGAAGCGCTCAAAGATGAAGACGGCCCGTGGAAGCTGCTGGCCTGGCTAGACCAGGTGCAGCCGTCCATCGTTTATGATGGCAACATTTTCCCGACCTACACCAACAACCTGGTTGCTGAGCACATCCGCGCCAAGAAATCCAACTTTGCATCGCTGGATGAGGTGCGCCTGGCCCTGTTGGAAGTGACAGCAGAAGCGTTGGATGCCGAGCGCGACCATTACTTGCACAGCCTGCAAGAACTGTTGGATGTGGCGCACAGCCGCCTCAAGGAGCAGTTGGAGGAGCGCTACAGCACCCTGGATACATTTGCCGAAGGGATGAATCTGGAAGGCGGCGAAGAAAGCGAGCAGACGGAAGCGCGCAGCCCCCGGCAGATCGCCGACGAACTGGCGGGCGAACTGCATATGCCGCTGCGACTGTCCAGCGATCAGATGCGCTTGATGCGCAGCGATCCGGGCGAAGTGATGGAAGATGTGCGTGACCAGGTCACACAGTACCAATATGACCAGGCCGTGCGTCGCCTGGTGGGCGCGGTTGAACGCCGCCTGGATGAGAGCCTGGAACTGCCCTCTGGCGCGCCGGTCGTAGAAAATGATGACGCCTGGGAAGATTTCGCCGACCGCCTGGTGCAGGCCGCTGAGGCCGTGCTGCAGCGCCGCCGCGAGCGCCTGGTGGGCGCTGGACTGGACGGCGGCCAGGTGGGCCGCGACCTGGAGAGTTGGCTGAGCAAGATTCAAGACCAGTTTGCCCAGCTTTCACACCAGAGCCTGCTCAACCTGCTCTACCTGCTGCCCCAGGGCTCGAAAGTTTCGTTCGACAAAAAACACCGCCGGGTTATCCAACACACCACTCGTCTGACTTTCATTTACCTGGCCGCCCGCCTGCTGGAAGGGCGCGCTCCGGAGCAGATCAGCGAGGAGGTGTTGGAACACCTGGAAAACGCTCAGGCCACCATGCGCTTTATCTGGGGGCTGGGCGCGCAGGGCGCCATTGCTGGGATGAATTGGGATCAATTCGATGCGCGCTTCCAGGAGCGCCTGGGCGACTTACTCGGCCCGACGGCCAGTGAGAAGCTGCGCCTGAACCCGGTGGGCGCCCTGGATGCCGCCGACCAGCGCCTGATCTATGAAGAAATCGGCCGCCGCCGCCTGACCGAAGTGTACCGGCAGCTGCTGCTGGGGGTGATCGGCGAGCTGTGGGTGGAATACCTGACCCAGATGGAGGCCCTGCGCGTCTCGATCGGGCTAGAAGCGTACGCCCAGCGCGACCCGCTGGTGCAGTACAAAGCGCGCGCCTCAGAGCTGTTTGCAGCGCTGCTGGCGAACATGCGCCTGGGTGTCATCAGCCGCATGTTCGCTTACACCCCGCGCAGCCAGCCGGCAGCCGACCGCCAGGCGCCTGCCCGCCGACCCGAAGCGTCTGGCCGCGCAGCGGTCGAGGAGAGCATGGAAAGCGCCCCTATCTTGGAAGCTGAGATTATCGATGCCGAGGAGGAGGCGGAAAATGAGCAGGAGCCCGTTGGCGGTCTGAGCCGCAGCCAGAAACGCCGCCGCCGGCGCCGCTAGCCGATTTTTCTGAATCGAGTATAATGATTTTATGAAAATGGGCGTGCAAGAGTCCAACCAGGCCATACCCTCGAAAGAGTTTTTCCGGCGCCTGCCGAAAGTCGATCTGCACCGCCACCTGGAAGGCTCGCTGCGCGTCTCTACCATGGCCGATGTGGCCCGCCAGCACGGCCTGTCTTTTGGCACGACCAACGAGCTGCGCCCATTGGTGCAGGTGTTGGGCTCCGACCCGTACACTTTCCAGAATTTCCTGGCCAAGTTTACCACCCTGCGCCAGTTCTACCGCTCACCCGAGGTGATCGGACGCATCACACGCGAGGCCATCGCCGACGCGGCCGCTGATAACGTGCGTTACCTGGAACTGCGCTTCACCCCAGTGGCGCTCAGCGTCTCGCAGGGATATCCGTTGGGCGAGGTGATGGATTGGGTGATTGCTCAGACCGAGCTGGCCAACCAGGAATACGGCATCGACACCCGCCTGATCGTCAGCCTGAACCGCCACGAGCCGCTGGAAGTCGCCGAAAAAGCGGTGCGCGCTGCGCTGGAGCGCATGGCGCGCGGCGTGATCGGCCTGGACCTGGCCGGCAACGAAGCACAGTTTTCGGCGCTGCCGTTCGCCGACCTGTTCCGCGAGGCGCGCCAGGCCGGGCTGCACATCACCGTGCACGCCGGCGAGTGGAGCGGCGCGGCCAACGTGGCCGACGCACTGGCGCACCTGGGCGCCGAGCGCATCGGGCATGGGGTGAAGGTGATGGAAGACCCGCAGGTGGTGGAACAGGCGCGCCAGACTGGCGCGGCTTTTGAAGTGTGCATCACCAGCAATTTCCAAACGGGCGTTGTACCCGCGCTGGAAAAGCACCCGGTGCTGCGCATGCTGGCTGCCGGGCTGAATGTGACTCTAAACACCGACGACCCGAGCATTTCGGCGATCACCCTGACGGATGAATATCAGATCGCCTACCAGAAGCTGGGTGTGCCGCTGGGTGTGCTACAGGAGTGCATCCTGGCCGGGGCGCGGTCAGCATTTTTGCCTGCCGCGCAGCGCCAGGCGCTGGTCGAGCGTATGTCTTTAGAGATCGCGGCGGTCAATCCCCTGGCTTAACAAACCAACGAATTCAGCGTCCCAGGTTATTTTTCTGCCATTCGGCAACGGCCGCCCGGATCAAGGCGCGCACCGCTTCGTCGGGCACGCTGTCGATACCGGCGTAGGTGTGCGCCCCGACCACCACGCCCAGGGTGTGGTCGGGCAGATCAACCAGGTGAATTTGCGTATAGGCAAACATTTCGGGAGCGATCTTTTGCTGTAAGATGCGGTCAATTTGCGCCGATATGGACAGCGGTGCGGCGGTTAGAGGCGCGCGCTGCAGCAGGCGCGCCACGCTGGCGAGTGGATTCAGGCGCAGCGGTTCAACGTCGGCTGCGGCAGGCGCGGCCGGCAGGCTGAGCACCACAGGGGTTGGGGGTCTTTCCTGTGCCGGTATCTCAACCGCAGGCTGGGACTGACGCATTTCTGCAGCTGGCCTTTCCCGCAGGGAGCCAGGCGAAGCGTTGTCCAACTGCACGGCCTGGGGCGCATCGGCTAGTTGCAGGTCAGGCGCGGAATCCGCCGTTGAAGCGGGCGGCCCAGACTGGCTGGCCTTTTTGCCGTACACGAAAATCACATAGCTGGTGAGAAAGCCCAGGCCAAAGAAGGTCATGGCAAAAAAGCACAGCAGTGGGATGGCGGGCGCCAGCCCCCCGGCGGCGCTCATGCAGGTCTGCCTCCCTCCGGGGTTGGTTGGCAGACCGGGCAAAAATGTGTGCCGCGCTGGCCAACCACCAGGCGCTGAATGGTGGCGCCGCACTTGCGGCAGGGCTGTCCGTCGCGCTGGTAAACCAGGAAATAATTTTGGAAATCGCCGTTGCGGTACACCCAATCAATGCTGGCGCCGTGATGGCGAATGCCGCTGGAAAGCACGCGGCGGATGTTGTCCAACAACACGGCAGCCTGCGTCTCATCCAGTTGATCGGCGGTGAGCAGCGGATGGAGCTTGCTGAGATGCAGGGCTTCATCGGTGTAGATATTGCCCAGCCCGGCGATGAATTCCTGGTCGAGCAGCAAGGGTTTGAGCTGGCGGCGGCTGGCCTGCAGGCGGCGGTAAAATTCCTGGGCGCTGAAAGCCGGGTCGAGCGGCTCGGGTCCCAGACGTCCCAGCACCTGGTCGGGCTGGTTGGTGAGCCAGGCGCGCCCGAACTTGCGTGTATCGTTGAACGCCAGCCGCCAGCCGCCCTGCAGGAAGAGCAGCAGGCGGTGGTGGGTGGGGATTTCGGCGTTGTGCGGCTCTACGAGCAGGTTGCCGCTCATACGCAGGTGGATCAGCAGGGTATCCTGGCTGAGCTGCATCACCAGGTATTTGGCGCGCCGCCCGATAGCGGTGATCACCTGCCCGGCGATGCGCCGCTCGAATTCCGACGGCGCGGGCTCGGCGATGGACCGCGGCCAAAGGACGCAGGCGCTCAGAATAGCCTGATGGATCAGCGAGGGGCTGCCGTCGCTGCCGCCCTGGCGCAGGCCGTTGGCAATGGTTTCGACTTCGGGGAGCTCTGGCATAGGTTGATCCTGCTCAGCGGCGGCTGTCTGCCGATCCTAAGAGCCGCTGCAGGGCGGCGTGGGGGGAAATGCGCCGCCCGGCCAGCGCGGCCAGGATATCCTGGTACACGGCTGGGTCAAGCTGCTGCTCCCAGCGCTGCAGCAAGGCATTCTGCACCAGTGTGTGCAGCTCATGCTGCAGGCGCTGGTAATCGCGGCGCTGCCATTCGCCGCTGGATTCCAGGTAAAGGCGGTGGCGCTGGATGTGGGCGGCCAGCTCGGCGATGCCCTTCGATTCGGGCGCTACGCTGCGCTGGATGGGCGGCTCCCACACTTCAGCTTCCGGAGCCTGCCCGGCAGATGGCGCCTGCGGGATGTAGGTTTGGCCATGGTGCAGAAATTGCGACCCTGCCAGACGCGCCGGGTGGCCCAGTTCGAGCATGCTGCGCAGGGCGCGCTCGGTGTTTTCCACACCGATGTGGTCGGCTTTGTTGATCACCAGGATGTCGGCAATCTCCAGGATGCCGGCTTTGATGGCCTGGATGTCGTCGCCCATGCCCGGCGCTTCGACCACCAGGGTGGTGTGCGCCAGGCGCACGATATCCACCTCGGACTGCCCGGCGCCCACCGTCTCGATCAGGATGACGTCGAAGCCGGCGGCGTCGAACAACTGCGCGGCGCCGGCGGTGGCGGCTGCCAGCCCGCCCAGCGAGCCGCGCGTGGCCATCGAGCGGATGAACACGCCGGGATCGCCAGCTAAGTCGCGCATGCGGATGCGGTCGCCCAGAATAGCCCCGCCTGTGAAAGGGCTGGAAGGGTCCACTGCCACAATCGCCACGCGGCGCGGCGGCTGCGCGTCCGGCGGCTGGCGGTAGAAGCGCGCCAGCTGGTTGACGAGCGAGGATTTGCCCGTGCCGGGCGCGCCGGTCACCCCAATGCGGTGCGCCCGTCCGGTGGAATGGAACAATGCAGATAAGACCGCCTGCCCTGCCGGGTCATCGTTCTCTACCAGGGTCAGGGCACGCGCCAACGCCAATCGGCCGCCGGCCAGGATATCTTCAGCCAGCCCCATCGCGCTCGCTTCAGACGACTGCTTTGCGGATATCGCCAATGATGGTGTCCGTCAGCGTACCGGGACCATACACGCCTGTGACGCCCATTTCCATCAAGCGGGGAACATCTTCGTCGGGGATGATCCCGCCGATGAACACTTTGACATGCTCCTGGCCGTTGGCTCGCAGCAGCTCCAGGATGCGCGGCGTGAGGGCCATATGGGCGCCGGACAGGATCGAAAGGCCAATCACATCGGCGTCTTCCTGCAGGGCGGCTTCGGCGATCATCTCAGGGGTCTGGCGCAGGCCGGTGTAGATCACCTCCATACCGGCGTCGCGCAGGGCGCGCGCCACCACCTTGGCGCCCCGGTCGTGCCCATCCAGGCCGGGCTTGGCCACGATTACGCGGATTTTGCGTTCGCTCATCTCTTCACTCCGTTGATCGGGATTGTGAGCTGATTATACCGTATTGAACAGGTGCTAGGCTGAGGCGCCCGAGTAGTTCTTCAGCCCTTTCAGCCAGAACCAGCGCGAGAAAACCAGCAGGGCGGCCGCCAACAGCGCGGCTCCGAGCAGAGTCTGCCAGGTCAGGCGGCCGGTGAGCGCCTCGGCCGGCACGGTGACGGCAAACGCCACCGGCACCAGGAAAGTCAGCCCGCTGCGCAGCCAGTCCGGGTATATGGAAACCGGCCAGCGCCCGGCCTGGTACACGCCCTGGAACAGTTCGATGATTTGGTCCATGCGTGTGACCCAAAAAGCGCCGGTGGTCAGGATCAGCCAGAAGCTGTACACCATCAGGCCGCCCAATACCAGGGCCGCCACGAAAGCCAGCGCCTGGACTAAGCCGACGCTGCGCTGCATTTCGTTGATCGACCAGCCCATCACCGCCACTCCGACCAGCACATCCACCAACTGCCAGAAAGAGACTTCGCGCAGGCTGGTCAGCGCCTGGGGATCCACTGGCTTGGTCAGGGCGAAATCCAGCGTCCCGCCCAGCACGTCTTCCATCAGGCGGGTCATGTTGGGCTGGATGAAAGCTCGGATCACGCCGCCCATCAGGGTGTACACGCCCATCACAGCCAGCAGTTCGGGGCGAGACCAGCCGGATAGATCAGTGGTGTGCTCAAAGACCAACCCCAGGCCCACCAGGCCGACGACAATGGCGATCAGCGACTGCAGGAGCTGCAGGAAGAAGTTCACGCGGTACTGCAGCTCGTTCAGCACACCCACCCGCAAAAACACGAAAGGCAGTTTCCAGTTCATGCCTGCCTCCTTAGTTGCCCACGGCCGAGTAGTGACGGCTGCAGGCCCGCCACATCAAATTGAAAAGTAGCATTCCCAGGCCAATCCACAGCGCCTGCATGCCCAGCCCGAGAAAAAGCTGCTGGGCAGAATAATTGCCGGCCAACGCTTCGATCGGGTAGCTGAAGGTCCACTGGAAAGGCGCAAACCAGGCAAGCTGCTGCGCCCAGGCGGGCATCAGCGGCATGGGCACCAGCCGCCCGGAAAGCAGCAGTTCCAGGGCAAAGTACAGCTCGTAAATGGCCCCAACGCGCGTCGTCCAGAAAGAGATCATGCCCAGCGTCTCCAGGAAAAGGGTGCGGATCAGGTAGGCGCCCCAAATGGCGATCAGGAAGACGGCGATCTGCAGCAGGTTGGGGTGCAGGTCGGGCTTGAAGGCCAGCACCAGCACGGCAGCGATCGGCAGCCAGAGGGTGATCATCACCAGCTTCCAGCCGGCGAAATAAGCGATATCGACGTGCAAAAAATGGATCGGCCGCAGCAGGTCGATCGAGAAATTGCCGCTGCGGATGCGCTGCTCCCATCCGTAAGGCGTAAAGACGATGTTCATATTGCGCACCAGCGTCCAGACGATGTAATAGGCGGCAAACGCGCCGGGGGTATAGCCCGCCACCGAGCCGCCCTGGGCGCGCGCCACGGTTGACCACACCACCAGGTAAATCACCGGCTCGGTGATCATGCCGATCATGTAGAAATACATCGAGACGCGGTATTGGAACTGCACCACCACAGCGATCTTGCCCAGCGTGCGGTAGAAATCCAGCAGGGCGCTCATGCCGCCTCGACGGAGGGGCGCTCGCCCTGGGCAAACACTTTTTCGATCACATCGTCGATCGGCGTGTCTTCCACCGTCAGGTCATCCACCTGGTAGTTTGCCAGCAGGGTTGCAGTGACCTGCGAAGCGTTGGCCTGCGGCACGCGCAGGGTGACCCGCTCCTGATCCACGGCAATCACTTCGCCGTATGCCGCCAGATCTAGGCCGGATTTATCCAGCGTGACACCGATGGTTTTATAAGAAGAGAAGCGCCGCACCAGGTCGGACAGGGCGCCATCGAACAGCAGTTTGCCATGGTGGATGACGATCACCCGCCGGCACAGCGCTTCGACATCCGCCATGTAATGGCTGGTGAGCAGCACGGTGGCGCCGGTGCGCCGGTTGTAATCGGCGATGAACTGGCGCAGGCGGCGCTGCATGGTCACGTCCAGGCCGATGGTCGGCTCGTCCAGGAAAAGTACCTGCGGGCTGTGCAGCAGCGAGCCGATGATTTCCATCTTCATGCGCTCGCCGAGCGACAGGTTGCGCACCGGCTTGTGCGCCAGCTCCTGCACACCCAGCATCTCGATTAGCTCGTCGCGTGTCTGCTTAAACTGCGGGCGGGGGATCTGGTACACCGCCCGGTTCAGGTCGAATGAGTCCAGCGCGGGGATGTCCCACACCAGCTGGTTGCGGTTGCCCATCACCAAAGTGATCTGGCGCAGGAAGGCTTTTTCGCGCCGGTTGGGCGTGTAGCCCAGCACTTTGCCTTCGCCGCTTGTGGGGTAGAGCAGGCCGGCGAGCATCTTGAGCGTGGTGGTTTTGCCGGCGCCGTTTGGCCCCAGGAAGCCGACCACTTCCCCTGGCTCAATCTGGAACGAGATTTCCTGCACGGCGTGCACATCCTTCGTGCGCCGCCGCACCAGGCTGCGCAGGGCAGCTTTCAATCCCTCTTCGCGCTCCGGCACCTGGAATGTCTTGCATAACTGGTTGACCTGGATGACAGGCGAGGTGGTCAAGGGGTACCTCCCGACGAAATGCTGATGGCATTGCTGAGAGGGTATTATAACAACGAAAAAATCCGCTTGATGGCGGATTTTCTTCTGGTGACCCGTGAAGGGGTCGAACCTTCAACCAATTGATTAAGAGTCAACTGCTCTGCCATTGAGCTAACGGGCCAGCGGGCAATATTATACCCTAAAGAAATGGCTTGTCAATCTTTCTTCAAAAAATTTCCTGTTGGATGTTGAACGTCTTGCAAATGGAGCGGATCTCCTCTGGGCTCAGCCCGTCGCCGATCTCGCCGGCGGACAGGTTGAGGTACTCATACTTGGCGGCTGTCTCGGCGTATTCGATGCGGTCGGCGGCGCGCTTGACCGAGATGTCGGAGCGGGCCATCACGCCGTGCTTGCACCACACCACGATGCGGTGCTGGCGCAGGGCAGTGACGTTGGCCTGCATCAACTCGGGCGAGGAGGGGATGCGGAAGGGGATCAGGCCGATGCCCTCCGGCAGGTTGATGATCGTCTCGGGCTGCCAGCGCAGCAGGCTGGTGTTCAGGAACTGCACGTCCTGGTAGCGCGGGATGTGACTCAGGTAAGTCAGGTGTAGGGGCTGGGCATGGATGATGGCGTGGAAATTGGTGCCGGAGGCGCGTATCTGGTCGTAGTGTACGGCCACGTGTGAGTTAAACTCGCTGGTGACACGCTCGAAACGGCGCTGGTAAGAGGTGTACATGCGGGCTGTCAGGCCGCCGGGGTCGACCACGATGCAGGCCAGGTTGGCGGCCGGCTCATCGATGAATTCGCGCAGGCGGCGGCCCGAACCGCTGGCGATGAAGGTCGCCCCGGCCAGCTCGGGTACGGGCTGGGGCAGGGTGTATTCGTCCACCAGCGGGAAGCGCGTGCGCACCTCGAGCGGCCAGCGCAGGCAGACCGAGATGTTGCCGGCCGCGCCTTCGCTGGCTTCGATGTTGGCAATGTGGCGCCCGGCTTCGCCGATCATGGTCAGCAGATCGTCGAGCTCGGGATAGGGAGGGGTTAACATAAGAAGTTCCTTTCTGGGGTAATCAAGGCTGTTGAGTGAACGGTTCAGGCGGAGGGGGCGCTTCGCTGCACAGACTGAAGGGGATGCCAGCCTGCGCCAGGCGCTCTTGCCAGGCCGGGCTGAGGCGCGCATCGGTCAGCAGACGGGTGATCTGGGCGGGGCGGGCGAAGGAAGACAGGTCCTCGTGTCCAAATTTCGATGAATCGAGCAGGGCGTACACCTGGTCGGCGCCCAGGATGGCCCGGCGCTTGAGCTGGGCCTCCTCCAGCCAGATATCCGTCAGGCCGCGGCCCAGGCTGAACCCGCTGGCCGAGACGAACGCGGTGTGGATGTGCAGCTCGTCCATCACCTGCTCGCTGAGCATGCCAGTGAGCGACGAGCCGTCCTGGCTGAGCACACCGCCCAACAAAATCACCGTGTTGCTGGGGTTGCGCGCCAGCACTTTGCCGGCTTCCAGGCCGTTGGTCACCACCCGCAGGTGGCTGCGCGTTTCTAACTGCAGGGCAAGGGCGTACACGGTGCTGCTCGAGTCGAGCAGGATCGCCTCGCCGTTCTGCACCAGGGCGGCCGCCCAGCGGGCGATGCACTCCTTTTCCGCCGAGCGGGCTTCCAGGCGCTGGCTGAACACCGGGGTGGGCGGCTGGCGCTCCTGGCGCAGCACCGCCCCGCCGTGCACGCGGATCAGCAGGCCTTCCATTTCCAGGGCGTTCAGATCATTGCGCACCGTGCCATCCGAGATGGAGAGCGCCCGAGCAATTTCGGGCACGCTGAGCCCCGGCTGGGTGCGAAGCAGGGCAAGGAGCGATTGACGGCGTTCGTAGGTGGTCATAAATCCTGGGTTTCTTGTTGAATTTTATTGTTTATTGATGATATTTTAAGATATTTGTTGGATTTTGTCAAGTGAAAAACCTTCTTAACCAGAACTCTATTTTTACAAACGATGGTATGATCATTTAAAGCGGGATGGTTTTCGAGACGAATCTCCAACCAATTTTTTTCCCAACCGCATATGGTGCTCCTATGACAAGCGATCCCAACTACTCTTCGAATTTACAAGCCGCCCTGGACGCCGTCCAGCGCGGCGACCGCCCAAAGGCCGCCCGCCTGGCGCGCCTGGCCGTGCAAGAAACGCCCGAATCCGAGACCGCCTGGCTGATGCTGGCCGGGTTGGTGGACCCGGCGGAGGGCATCGATTACGTGATCAAGGCGCTGGAAATCAACCCGGGCAGCCAGCGCGCCTGGCAGGCCATGGAATGGATCCAAAACCGCCTGGCCGCTCGCCCGCCCCAGGCCGAACCGGCCGCCGCGCCTGTCGAAGCTGTCGAGCCCCCGGCCTCATTGGCAGAAGAATCGGGCGCCGCACCTGCCCCACAGGAAGTGCAGTCTTCCACCCAGCCGGTGCAGGTGGCGCCAGCGCTTGAGCCTGCCGCCCCATCCGCGGCGGATGTCGAGCCGACCCCGCCTGCCGAGACGGCTTCCACTGGCGTAGGACAACCGCCGCAGGCTGCTGCGGAAATGCAGCCGGTCAAATCGGCGCCGCCCACCGCCGCGCCCCGCAATCGCCGGCCGGCGCCGATCCTGGTGTGGGGCAGCTTAATGCTGTGCCTGCTGGTGCTGTTGGCGCTGGCGGCCGGCTGGTATTTCTTCGGCGACCAGCTCAACGGCTTGTGGGAGGGTTTCTTCCCGGCGGCGGGCTGCCGCGCCAGCCTGGCTTTGCACGGCGACAGCTACGCCATCCAAACCACGCGCCCCGACCAGGACGGCGTATTGGCGGTGCCCGCCAGCGCCCCCGGCAAGATCTTCTGGGTGGAAGGCACCGTCACCAACGCCGTCTACCTGCTCGACCCCGGGCGGGACAACCTGGTGCTGGCCGCCTCGGTCAAAGCCGGCGACCTGCTGACCGTCACGCAAACCACCTGCAACGCGACTGTTTACACCCTGTCGGCGATGACGCCGGGTGTGCTGAATGACCCTGCCCTGCTCGACCAGTCGCGCTCGATGATCACCATTTTCGCCCCCACCAACACCAGCGGGCTGGGCTTTATCTTGCGTGGCGAACTGCAGGGCGAAACCATCACCCACTTCAGCGCGCCCGACCCAGCCTCCCTGCAGGTGGAGGTCTCGCTGCTGGGCGTCACGCCTTCGGCCGATAAGACCACCATCACCGTGGAAGTCTCCATCTACAACGCCGGCCAAAAAGAGGCCTCCCTGGCGGCCGGGGAAATCGCCCTGGCGCCGGAGAGCGGCCCGGCGCTGGCGCTGAGCCAGTCCGAGCCGCCCCTGCCGCTGGCGGTCGGCCCGGGGAAAACGCAGAGTGTGAAGCTGACCTTCCCGCGACCGGCGGCGGTCAGTGCGATGATCTAAATCTTGGGCGCCGGGCTGCCGTTAGAATGACCTCACAACTGCAAAACCGGATAATGCCACTATTGTTTGTTAAACAGGTTGCGATAGTAGTGCCATCAAACATTTATGTGAGCGTCGCAGTTCTGGCAAAAGAGCCTCCACTCTCTGCCTGCTGGTTTGGGTCACTTCCGTGCCATCTGAACCAGGAGTGAAACTTTGCCTAATGGTTGCCTCTGTATAATCTCCACTTTGCGAAACTCCAGATGAGAGCTCGGTAGCTTTACAAGGATAATCTCCCACAGCTCTTCCATCCACCCACCAAACCACCTGGCACGACCAGACGAGAGATCATCGTCAGCCGCTTCGCAGGCGGCAGTGTAGCTGTTGGCCGGTTACCATCGACGTGCACGGTCTCGCTTGCGGCAAAACCGGCGCCGTTAAAATTGTGGCTGCTGATGGTGACAATTAAACCGGGAGGAAATAAGCCTGCTTGCTCCAGACATAAGCCAGGGCCATCGATGGAACCATCAGGGGTAAGATCATGTGTGTTGGCCAAGTCAATTGTAATCTGACGGATCATATTATTCAGCCAAAAAGATTAGCCTTTGATATAAGAGAAAATTGGGCCTCTTCTTACGCCTAATTTTGCAACGCCCTTCCAATCATTATTTTTTCGAGTAGCGATTTTTGCTAAAATAGGATTGTTGCTTTTCTTAATTTATTCCTCCAGGAGGCGCTATGGAACCTATGAATCAGACTCTGACGCTCATCCCCGGCCTGCGGGTGGGCCATGCCCACGACAGCGCAGCCCTGACCGGCTGCACGGTGGTGCTCTGCCCGGCGGGCGCGGTGGGCGGCGTGGACCAGCGCGGCGGCGCGCCTGGCACGCGCGAGACCGACCTGCTGCGCCCGCTGCACCTGGTGGAGCAGGGCGCCGGCTACGAAACGGCCGCCGGGCGCGTGCCGATCGTGCCGGCGGCGGTGATCTTCGACCTGGGGCTGGGCTCAGCCCGCGTGCGCCCCGACGCCGCCATGGGCTACGCCGCCTGCCAGGCCGCCAGCGCCGCGCCGCTGGCTGAAGGTAACGTGGGCGCCGGCATGGGCGCCAGCGTGGGCAAGCTGCTCGGCCCGGCGCTGGCGATGAAAAGCGGCCTGGGCAGCGCCGCTGTGCGCCTGGATGGCGGCTTGATCATCGCCGCCCTGGCGGTGGTCAACGCCCTGGGGGATGTGGTTGACCCGGACAGCGGGCGCATCCTGGCCGGGGCGCGCCTCTCTGCCGAGCCAGGGGCGCCGTTCGCCGGCTCCCTCAATATCCTGCGCCGCCTGGGCGGCATGGCCCAGCCGTTCAACCCGCCGGCGGGCAATACGACCATCGGGGTGGTGGCGACCAACGCCCGCCTGACGAAAGAGCAGGCCAACCTGGCGGCGCAGATGGCGCAAGATGGGCTGGCGCGCGCCGTGCGCCCGGCGCACACGCTCTTCGACGGCGATACGATCTTCACCCTGGCCACCGGCGTTTACCAGGCCGAGTCCAGCCTGGTAGGCGCGCTGGCCGCCGAGGTCTTCGCCCAGGCGGTGGTGCGGGCGGTCCAGACTGCCCGCTCGGCCGGCGGCCTGCCGGGTCTGGCAGGAGATGGTGCGGCGTGAGGGCTGTTTCTCCCGACTCGGATGACTATACAATTTAATTATTCTTTCATGTCTTGCCTCACAAACTGGTTGGTTTAAGGTATAATAAGAGTCTATACTTTTTCAACCGGAGTGGAACAAATCATATGGATCAGAACAATGCCCTGAACGGGCAGGAGGCGATGTCCGCAGATAATTTCAACGAGCAGCACCCAGAAGGAACGGAAAGCAACGAACTCATGAATGAGCTTCTGGAAAAAGAGGGGTTAAACCTCGATTTTCCCAGGAGGGGTGAAATTCGCACAGGTGTAGTTGCCAGGATCAGCGAATCAGAAATCCTGGTCAGCGTTGGAACGAAATCCGAAGGCATCATTTCTGGCCGCGAAAAAGACCAGATCAGCCCTGAAGAGCTGGCCGCCCTCAAAGTCGGCCAGGAAATCCCCGTCTATATTGTCGAACCTGAAGATCAAAATGGCACCATCGTCCTGTCATACGTGCGCGCCCGTGAAGAGTACGACTGGCAAAAAGTCGAAGACATGCTCTCCTCTGGTGATGTGTACGATGGCAAGATCAGCGGTTACAACAAGGGCGGCCTGATCGTCCCGATCGGCAATCTGCGCGGTTTCGTCCCCGCCTCGCAAATCAGCGTTTTCCGCCGCCCAGAAGGCAACGGCGCGCCTGAAGCGCACTGGGCCAAGATGGTCAATGAACCGATCACCGTCAAAGTGATCGAGGTTGACCGCCAGCGCCACCGCCTGATTCTTTCTGAACGTTCTGCTCTGCAAGAAACCCGCGAGACTATCAAAGACCGTCTCCTGGACGAGCTGGAGGTCGGTTCTGTCCGCACCGGCCGCGTCACCAGCCTGGCCGATTTTGGCGCTTTTGTCAACATCGATGGAGCCGACGGCCTGGTGCATTTGTCTGAAATCAGTTGGGAGCGCATCACGCACCCCAATGAAGTCCTCAAAGTGGGCCAGGAAGTCCAGGTCAAGGTCATCGGCATCGAGCGTGACCGCAAGCGCATCGGTCTGTCGATCCGCCAGACACAGATGGACCCCTGGATGAAGAAGGTGGAGAGCATCAAAGAAGGCCAGCTCGTTTCCGGAACCATCACCCACCTGACCAAGTTTGGCGCTTTCGCCAACCTGGGAGGTGATATGGAAGGCCTGATTCACATCTCCGAATTGAGCGAAAACCGCATCAATCACCCGAAAGAGGTGGTCAAGGAAGGCGATGTGGTCACCCTGCGGGTGATTAAAATCGAGCCTGACCGCCGCCGCATTGGGCTCAGCCTGCGCAAAGTGGACTCGCCGGCCTACGCCGACCTGGACTGGAAGATTGCTCTCTCCAACGAAGTGTCTTCCGCCCAACAAAGCGAAGACAAGGAATAAACTGGTGTTTGCGGGGCTGTCCAAATTCGGACAGCCCCTTTCTTTTTTCGATGGGGATGTTGAGAAGAAAATCCAATCCGATGCTCTGCACCAGACAAATCAATTACGCACTACCCCTCAACTCTGCGAAAGATTAAGGAAATTCTAACAGCCCGAAGGCGCAATGCGGTTGAAACTCTGGTAGAATCGCTAGGAAAGAGTTTATTTATTATCAGGCGCATTCTATCCCTCAGCGGGTGGAGCAGCGCCGCAAACAATACAGGTAGATGTATCAACGGTTGTAACAACGCCGTAAGGAGGATGCCATGGCTGGCATGGAAAGATTTACACAGCGAGCACGCCGGGTGCTGACCCTGGCTCACCAGGAAGCTGAACGGATGCGCCACAATTACATTGGCACCGAGCATTTGCTGCTCGGCCTGATCCGGGAAGAAGGCGGGGTCGCCGGACGAGTTTTACGCGAATTGGGCCTGGAAGTGAACCGCATTCAGGAAATGGTTGAGAAAATTGTGGGCTTTGGCGATTCGCAGGGCGGCAGGTTGGACCTGGCCCCCGGCACCCAACAGGTGCTGGAGATGGCGATTGAGGAGGCCAGCCGCATGGGCCACCACTACATCGGCACCGAGCACTTGCTGCTCGGATTGGTGCGCCAGGGCGATGGAGCGGCGCTGGATGTGCTGCGCCGCCTGGGCGTCACCCCGGAGCAAATCCGGCGACAAACGCGCCGTGTGCTGCAGGAGAGCAGCGCTTCCAAGCGCACCTCTTCCGAAAAAGACCAAAGCAATCAGAAGGCTTCTGTCTCTTCCGCCTCTGCGACGCCTGCCCAGGGACAGCAGAACAGCAAAACGCCCATGGTCGACCAGTTGGCCACTGACCTGACTTCGCAGGCGGAAGATGGCAAGCTTGACCCGGTGATTGGCCGCCAGATGGAGATCGAACGTGTGATCCAGATCCTGGCCCGCCGCACCAAGAACAATCCCGCCCTGATCGGCGAGCCGGGCGTTGGCAAAACGGCCATTGTCGAAGGGCTGGCTCAGCGCATCGTGGACGGCGATGTGCCCGCCCCACTGCTCAACAAACGCCTCCTGCAGTTGGATGTGGGCTCGCTGGTGGCCGGCACGATGTACCGCGGCCAGTTCGAAGAGCGCCTCAAACGCGTGATCGACGAGCTCAAAGCCTCGGGCGCAATCCTGTTTATTGATGAAGTGCATATGCTGGTTGGCGCTGGCGCGGCCGGCTCCTCGGTAGACGCCGCCAATATTCTCAAGCCGGCCCTGTCGCGCGGCGAGCTGCAAGTGATCGGTGCCACCACCCTGGACGAATACCGCAAGCATATTGAGAGCGACGCCGCTCTCGAGCGGCGCTTCCAGCCCATCATGGTGGATGAGCCGAATATCGACGAAGCCATCGAGATTCTGAAAGGCATTCGCCCGGCTTACGAAGAGCACCACCGCCTGACCATCTCGGATGAGGCGCTGGATGCCGCTGTGCGCCTATCGTCTCGTTACGTGACCGAGCGCTTTCTGCCCGACAAGGCCATCGACCTGATCGATGAGTCTTCATCACGCGTGCGCATGTACAAGAGCCCCAATGCCCGCACCGCCAAAGAGCTAACCAACCAACTGCGCGAACTGCGCCAGAACCAGGCCTTGGCTCTGGAAGACGGCCGCAACGATGATTCTCAGGATATCCTCGAACAGATCGAGGAGCTGGAAAACCAGTTCGAGCGCCTGCGCACAGTGTGGGACCGCTCCAACAGCCCGACTGTGACGGCCGAGGACATCGCCGAGGTGGTATCGATGTGGACCGGCGTGCCGGTGATGCAAATTGCCCAGAAAGAATCCCAGCGCCTGCTTGAAATGGAAGGCGACCTGAAGCGCTCGATCATCGGCCAGGACGAGGCCATTGAAGCCATCTCCAAGGCTGTGCGGCGAGCGCGCGCCGGGCTGAAAGACCCGCGCCGCCCGATCGGCTCGTTTATCTTCCTCGGCCCCACCGGTGTCGGCAAGACCGAGCTGACCAAATCCCTGGCCCGCTTCCTGTTCGGCAGCGAAGAGGCCATGGTACAGTTGGATATGTCTGAGTTCATGGAACGCCACACCGTCAGCCGCCTGGTCGGTGCGCCTCCCGGTTATGTTGGCTTCGAGGATGCCGGCCAGCTCACCGAGGCTTTGCGCCGCCGCCCGTATTCGATCGTGGTTTTCGATGAGATCGAAAAGGCCCACCCCGAAGCGCACAACATGCTGCTGCAAATCATGGAAGAAGGGCACCTGTCCGACGCCCGCGGCCGCAAGGTAGACTTCCGCAATGCCATCATCGTCATGACATCCAATGTCGGCGCGGATATGATCAAGCGCCAGACTTCCCTGGGCTTCTTCACCCAGGTGGACGAAACCGCTGCCGAGAAGAGCGCCTATGAAGACATGAAGAAGAAATTGATGGACTCGCTGCGCCGTGTCTTCCGTCCAGAATTTATCAACCGCCTGGACGGTGTGATCGTCTTCCATGCCCTGACGCGCGAAAACCTGAACCTGATCGTCGAGCTGGAAATCCAGAAGGTTGCCCTGCGCCTGGCCGAGCACAATGTGGTGCTCAAAACCACTCCCGAAGCGCTCAATATGCTGGCTGACCAGGGGTATGACCCTGATATGGGCGCCCGCCCGCTGCGCCGCTTGATCCAGCAAAAGATCGAAGACCAGCTTTCCGACGCGCTGCTCTCAGGGCGCTTCCATGACGGTGACACCATCCTGGTGGACCTGGTGGAGGATGAAGTGGTGCTGAAACTGCCCGAGCAAGAGGACGCTGCGCCAGAGGCGGCTCAGCCCGTCTGAAGCCAACTATTGCCAAACTTTACCTGAAAGAAGGGTTGCTTCGGGCGCTGCCTGGTGCAGCCCTTCTTTTCTAAAGAGGATCCATGGCCAAAACCTACTCGCGCTATATCTGCCAGGAATGCGGGCATGTCTTCGCCCGACCGATGGGGCGCTGCACGCACTGCGGCGCCTGGAACAGCGTGGTTGAAGAGCGGGTGGCGCCGCCCTCCGGCGCCGGCCCGGCGGCAGCCCGCCCGGCCGGGGTTTCTACGCCGCGCCGCCTGACGGATATCGAGGCAGCCGACGAGGCGCGCCTGCCGCTGACCATGGGCGAGTTCGCCCGCGTCCTGGGCGGCGGCATCGTGCCTGGCTCGATTGTTTTGATCGGCGGCGACCCGGGCATCGGCAAGTCCACCCTGCTGCTGCAGTTGGCCGTCGAGGTGGCGCGCAGCGGCCTGGTTTTGTATGTCTCAGGAGAGGAATCGGAGCGCCAGATCAAGATGCGCGCCGTGCGCCTGCTCAGCCCGGCGGATGGCTCAAACCCGGCGGAAGCCGAGGCGGCCATGCCCGATGGGTTACTGCTGGTCACCGAGACCAACCTGGAAACCATCCTGGAACACGTTCAACAAACCCGCCCCGGCCTGCTGATCGTCGATTCGATCCAGACCACGTACATGCAAGGGTTGGAATCGTCAGCGGGCTCGGTCACCCAGGTGCGTGAATGCGCCTCTCGCCTGCGTGAGCTGGCCAAGTCGGGCAGCATGGCGGTTTTTCTGATCGGGCATGTCACCAAGGAGGGCAACATCGCCGGGCCGCGCGTATTGGAGCACATCGTGGACACCGTGCTGTACCTGGAGGGCGACCGCTTCCAGACCTACCGTCTGCTGCGCTCGGTGAAGAATCGTTTTGGCGCTACCTCCGAGGTGGGCGTCTTCGAGATGCGCGAGCGCGGCATGGTAGAGGTCACCAACCCTTCCGAGGCATTCCTGGCCGAGCGCATGGTCAATACCCCCGGCTCGGCCATCGCCGTGACCATGGAAGGCACGCGCCCCATCCTGGTCGAGATCCAGGGCCTGACCAGCCCGACCAACTTCGGCAACCCGCGGCGCACCTCCAACGGCCTGGACCCCAACCGCCTGCTGCTGCTGGCGGCGGTGCTCACCCGCCGGGCCGGCCTGCGCCTGGGCGAACACGATATCTTCGCTAACGTGGTGGGGGGCTTCAAGATAAGCGAGCCGGCGGCCGACCTGGCGGCGGCGGCGGCGATTGTCTCTTCGTACCGCGACGTGGCATTGCGCGCCGACACCGTGTTGATCGGGGAAGTGGGCCTGTCGGGCGAGCTGCGCATGGTCGGGCAGATGCCCGCCCGCCTGCAGGAGGCCGTCAAGCTGGGCTTTAAAACCGCCATCGTGCCCCGACGCATCCGGCGCGGCGAGCCCTGGCCAAAGAACCTGGAAGTGATCGAAGTGCGCACGCTGCACCAGGCGCTCGAGCGCGCCCTGGTGGCTGAAAAAGCCAGCGAAGGCTGACAAAAGCAGGCAGGTATGGCGCAGGAGATCCAGGCCAAAACGATATTAAATACGGTGCCCCAGCCGGATGATTGGTTTGGCCTGAAGTACAGCTTCAATCTATACCGCGGCTGCCAGCACCAGTGCATCTACTGCGATTCACGCAGCGCCTGCTATGGCATCGAGAACTTTGCCGCCATCCAGGTCAAAGTCAACGCCATTGAACTGTTGGACGAGGCCCTGGCGCACAAGCGCATCCTCGGCACGGTCGGCACTGGCTCGATGAACGATCCCTACATGCCCATCGAACGCCAGTACAACTTAACAGGCCAGGCGCTGCAGGTGCTGGCGCGGCGCGGCTTTCCGGTGCATGTGATCACCAAGAGCGACCTGGTGCTCAAAGACCTGGAAACGCTGCAAGAAATCAGCCGGCGGTACGCCGCGGTCAGCTTCACCATCACCACTGCCGATGATGCACTGGGCAGGCAGGTCGAGCCTGGGGCTCCGCTGGTCTCCGCCCGCCTGAAGGCGATGCAAACCCTGGCGACGAACGGCATCCTGACCGGCGTGACCATGATGCCCATCCTGCCCTTCCTGGAGGACAGCCAGGAGAATGTGCTGGCCATCGTGCGCCTGGCCAAAGAGTACGGCGCCAGCTACATCTTACCGGCCTTCGGCATGACCCTGCGCACTGGCTCGCGTGAGTATTATTATGCCCGGCTCGAGCGGCTCTTCCCCGGCGTCAAGGAAAAATATATGCACCGCTTCGGCCTTTCTTATGAGTGTTCTGCCCTCCACCAAAAAGACCTGGCGGATGCCTTCTACAGCGAGTGCGCCTGCCTGGGGATTGCCACCCGCATGCCGGTGTTTGCGCCGCAGACCAGAGAACCCAAACAATTACGATTATTTTAAACATGTTTGTATTCGGTTCTCGCACTCATAGTCAAGCAAGTCTCTATTCGGATCTTGATGTGTTTGTTGGAGTCGCTGAATTATCGTCTGATATTCGACAATCTGATGACCTTCTTGAAAAATTTTTACTGATCTTGGTCAATGGAAGCTGAAGCCGAAACCTTGGAATTTTCGGGTAAAATAATCCCACTATGCCGCTCCGATTTCAGCTTGAATCCGATGCCTGACACGCCCTCCTTTTTTATCCGCTCGATCCCCGTCTATGGTGACCTGATCCTCTCGCCGATGGACGGCTATTCCGACCTGCCGTTCCGGGCGCTGTGCCGCGAGCTTGGCTCGGCGATGAGCTACACGGAGTTCATCAACGCTATCGATATCCTGGGCGGGCACCCGCATGTGCATGAAAAGTACTCGTTTCTGCCCGCCGAGCGGCCAATGGTTTTCCAGATCTTCGATAACGAGCCAGAGCGCCTGCTGGAAACGGCCCGCCGCCTGCGGCGCTTTAACCCGGATATCATCGATATTAATATGGGTTGTTCGGCCAAGACCGTCTCGGGCCGCGGGGCAGGGGCCGGTCTGCTCAAAACCCCGCTCAAGATCGCCCGCATATTCCGCCGCCTGACGCGTGAGCTGGATATCCCGATCACCGGCAAGATCCGCCTGGGCTGGGATGAAGCCAGCAAGAATTACCGCCTGGTGGCAAGAATCATCGAAGAGGAGGGCGGCGCGTTGGTTGCCGTCCATGGGCGCACCAAGGCTCAATCCTACTCCGGAGAGGCCGATTGGGAGGCCATCGCCGAGGTGCGGCGCACGGTGCGCATCCCGGTGATCGGCAACGGCGACGTCAAAACGGTCGCCGACATCGCTCGCATGAAAGCGCACACTTGCTGTGACGCGGTGATGATCGGGCGCGGCGCGATTGGCAACCCGTGGATCTTCACCCGCCTGGACCGCCTGCAGGTGCCGCCTGAGCAGGTACAGCAAACCTTGCTGCGCCATCTGGAACTCAGCCTGGCGTTTTACGGCCCGCAGCGCGGGCTGGTGCTGTTTCGCAAACACGCCAGCCGCTACCTATCTCCATATCCCCTTACACCCGAAATGCGCAGCCTCCTGCTCACCGCCGAGCAGCCTGAGGAGTTTCTGCTGCTGGTGGAGCAGGTTTTCAGCCGGGTAATCTAAGCATTTTCTATAGAAATTCTAAGCGAATCTACATTGACGCCAGCCGCATACGGCGCAATAATTGCGTTTCTGGAGGCAGCATGCTGCATAAACGCGTTCAATTGGGTTTAATTCATGTCGCGGTGGCGATCACCCTGGTGCCCATTAACAGCACCTTGAATCGAGTGATGATCAAAGAGCTGGCGCTTTCCGCCACCCTGGTGGCCGCGCTGGCCTCCCTGCCGTATTTCTTCTCGCCGCTTCAGATGGCCATCGGCTCGTTCGCCGACCGCCATCCTCTGTTCGGCTGGCGGCGCACGCCGTACATCTTGCTCGGCCTCCTGCTGTGCGTTAGTGGTGTGATGCTGGCGCCGTTGGCAGCCTTCACACTGGCCGCCAGGCCAGGCGCCGGCCTGGCTTTAGCTGCGCTGGCCTTCGGCGCCTGGGGGATGGGGTTTAATTTTTCCACCGTTTCTTACCTGTCGCTGGCGTCCGAACTGTCGGGCGAGCAGGGTCGATCGCGCACCGTTTCGGTGATGTGGTTCATGATGATCAGCGGAATCATCATCACGGCCATCAGCCTGAGCCGCCTGTTGGAGGTGTACTCACCCTCTGCACTGCAATCTGCCTTCCGAGCAGTTGGGCTGGCGGCGCTGGGTTTGGGCTTGCTTGGGCTGGCTGGCTTGGAGCCGCGTTCAAAAGAACAGCCCATCCCGCCAGACCAGCGCCTTTCTTGGCTGAATTACGGCCGAGCGGTGGCGGGCAATCCCGAAGCGCGGCGCTTTTTCTTATACCTCGTGCTGCTGCTGGGCGCGATTCTCGGCCAGGATATTTTGCTCGAGCCGTTCGCTGGTGAGGCCTTCAATTTATCCATCAGCGCCACCACACGCATCACCTCCATTTGGGGTGCATGCGTACTGCTGGCTTTACTGGCGGCTGGTTTCTTAGAAGGCCGGTTCAGCAAACGCCAGTCGGCAGCAGCCGGTTCGCTGGGCGCCATTGGCGCATTTCTGTTGATTGCCTTGAGCGGCGTGCTGTTGAACAAAAGCATTTTCTACACCGGCGTGGTACTGCTGGGTCTCTCGACCGGCGTGGCTACCGTCTCGAACCTTGGACTGATGCTCGATATGACGAAGTCGGGCAGCGTAGGGCTGTTCATTGGCGCCTGGGGCATGGCCGATGCGCTGGCGCGCGGCCTGGGCGCCATGCTCAGCGGTGTGGTGCGCGACAGCATCGCCCAGTTTTCGCATGACGCCGCCCAGGGCTATATCATCGTCTTTTTGTTGGAAAGCGCAATGTTGATCGTTTCCCTGTCCCTGCTGCGCCGGCTGGACGCGCAGGCGCTGCGCCCCACCGGCCCGGCTAAAGATGAGCTGAACTTGGTGGAACGGGTGGCGCTGGCCAACGATGGCTAATATGAGGTGATCATGGCTGGTGAATGGATGAGTTTAAGCGAAGTGGCGAAGTTAATCGGCGTGCATCCCAGTACGGTGCGTTCGTGGGCCAATAACGGCAAGCTGCCCACCCACCGCACGCAGGGCGGACACCGCCGCTTCCGCCGCGCCGATATTGACCTGTGGATGCGTTCGCGTAACGGCGGTCAGGCTCCGGTCGATCTGATGATCCAACATGCGCTGCGCCGCACACGGTTGGAACTCAACGAAGGCCGTCTGGCGGGCGAGCCCTGGTATCTGCGCCTGACAAACGAAGCGCGCGATCAATACCGCCTGAGCGGGCGCTCGCTGCTGTTGGGCCTGATCTCGCACCTTTCGAACACCATTACCCCGGAGCAAACCAGTGCCGAAGCCCGTTCGCTTGGCTTCGAATATGCCGCTCGCGGCCAGGGCTGTGGATTGGCTATCTCAGAAGCGGTCTCAGCCTTTTTGTTCTTCCGCAACATTCTGGTGGATTCTCTGGTGGATTATTACGAGGAAGCCAGTGTGGCATCGCCGCATGCCTGGAGCGAGCTGGTGCGTAAAAGCCAGGTGTTTACCGACCAGATCCTGATAACGCTTTTGCAAACCTACGAATCGATCCAGAAAGGTGTGAAATGAACCGCAAGAGCAAACGCTATAATTCTGCGAACTGGATTGACAAAGCCGCACCCATTTTCCTGGCTGTCCTGACTTTTTTGCTGACTGGCACGATTGTGCTGGTTGTTTTGATGTCGTTTGGTGTTTTTCAAAGTCATTAAGCTGGGTTGATTATCTTAGGAGGATAAGATGCATTACCTGTCACTTTTTACCACCCTGATCACGTTTGCCTTTTGTATCGCCGTTCTGTCGCGCTACAGCATGCGCGGCGGCCTGCACCTGCTATTTTGGGGCGCCGGCCTGGTTTTGTACGGCCTGGGCACGCTGACCGAGGTCTGGTTGGGTTTTACTTTCAATGAATACGCACTAAAAATTTGGTACTTATGCGGGGCAATGTTAACTGCCGCCTGGTTGGGCCAGGGAACGGTAAACTTGTTGGTGCGCCGCCCCGGGTTGGCAAAGGTGCTCAATATCACGCTGGCGGTTGTTTCACTGGCCGCGTTGGTGCTGATGCTGGCGGCCCCGGTGGATGCCGCAAAAGCGGCGGGTTTTAACCCGGCCGAGCCTGCCTCCGCGCAATACCGTGGGATTTTGACCCGCAGCGGCCTGACCGTGCTGCTGACAATCTTGCTAAATATCTATGGCACGCTCACTCTGGTAGGCGGGGCGATTTACTCCGCATTCCTGTTCTGGCGCAAGAAAGTGCTGGCCAACCGGCTGCTGGGCAACATCTTGATCGCGGCAGGCGGCCTGATGCCGGCCATGGGCGGCACTTTCGTGGCCGCCGGTATGGTGGACTTGCTGTACCTGAGCGAGCTGGCTGGCGTGATCTTGATGTTTTTCGGCTTCTTGCAGGCTACGGCGCAGAACAATTCGTAAGCGGCCTTCGCTTCTTACCTCCCCGGCGAAGGGGTTGAGCCGCCCAGGCGCGTTTTCCGGCAACTTCCGGTATAATCAGCACATGTTGAATGAATTGTTAAACCAACCGATCCTGTCGCGCATCCGGCGCAACCACGGCCTGGAGCACGCCACCCTGCATGTGTTGGCGCGACGTTTTCCCCGGGTGCCAATGGCCGGCCATTCCACGGCGGCGGGTTTCCGCCTGCTTGGCGATCTGCCAAGCGATGCCGTTCAGGAAGCTGTCGATGAAGCACTGGGGCGCATGCGCGCTGGTGAGCACGGGCTGGCCATCCACCCCAACTGCGGCACCAATTTCGCCACCGCTGGCGTGTTGGCCGGTCTGGCGGCTGGGTCAGCCATGCTGGGCAGTGGCACACGGCGGCGCGATGCCCTGGAGCGCCTGCCCATGGCGATGGCACTGGCCACTCTGGCGCTGATCGCCGCGGTGCCCCTCGGACTGCGCATACAGCAGTATGTCACCACCTCTGGCGAACCAGGTGACTTGCGCGTGGTGGAAATCACGCGCAGTAAAATGCGCCTGAACTTGCCCGGCCAGCGGGCGGCTGGCGCGACGGTGCATTTCGTGCGCACGCGCGACGGATGAGCGAGCCGCATCTCTACCTTCTGCACGGCGATGACGATTTCGCCGCGGCCAGATTTATTCAAGAGAAGTCGGTCGGCGCCGGCGATGCAATGATGATGGAGATGAACACCGCCCGCCTGGACGGCCGGACACACAGCCTGGATGACCTGGTACAGGCGGCGAACGCCATGCCTTTCCTGGCATCCCAACGCCTAGTGATTTTTCACCATCCTTTGGAGACTGCCAAATCTCCTGCTCAACAAAAAAGGCTGTTGGATATCTTGGGCAGGGTGCCGCCCACGACCCGGCTGATCCTGGTAGTCGATGGGCAGCTCAACCTGCCCAAAACAAAGCGCGGCGATGCTAAATACCACTGGCTGGAAAAGTGGTTTGTGGAGGCAGGCAGCGCGGCGCAGGTGAAGCTTTTCAAAATGCCCATCGGCACCGAGCTGGTCAAATGGATACAGGAAATGGCGCGCCAGACAGGCGGTCAGTTCACACCCCAGGGGGCTTCACGGCTTGCCGATGCCATTGGTCCGGAGCCGCACATTTTGCAGGCAGAGATTGACAAGCTGTTGGCCTATGTGAATTACGCCCGGCCGGTGGAGCCGGATGATGTGCACCATGTGGCGATCTCGATTGCCCAGGCCGAAGATTTTGCTCTGGTCAATGCTTTGCGCGCTCATAACGCTCAGCACGCCCTCCGGTCGCTGCGCATGGAGTTGGAAGAGCGCGATGCCATTCAGGTGCTGTCCAGCATCACCAATCAATTCCGCCAACTGCTGTTGGCGCGTGACCTGTTGGATCAGGGCGGGCGAGAGGAAGAGCTGGTGCGCGCCCTCAACATCCATCCTTACACGGCAAAACTGGCTTTCGAACACGCTCGCCAGTTCACACTGCACGAGCTGGAAGGTGTTTACCGCCGCCTGATCGAGATGGACGAGATTTTGAAATCCAGTGAGATGGAAGCGGATGTAGCGTTGGATACGCTGGTTGTCCAATTGTCCTTGCGTTGATTTGATATATAATTAACAGCAATTCGGGAAAATTAGTTCGGTGTGAACGTCCAGTCTCGCCGCCCTATCCTATTCCATCATCCTTTAGCCCGAAGCAGGTATCAAATGAGCGAACAAAAACGAATAAAAGTCATGCTGGTGGATGACCATGCGGTGGTGCGCAGCGGCCTGAGCGCCTTCCTGATGGTTTACCCTGACCTGGAGTTGGTGGGCGAGGCCGAGAGCGGCGAGGATGCCGTTGCCAAGGTGGGCTTGCTGCAGCCTGATGTTATTTTAATGGACCTGGTGATGCCGGGTATGGATGGCGTGGCTACCACCCTGGCCATCCGCAAGCGTTACCCCAGCATCCAGATCGTGGCCCTGACCAGTTATAAAGACGAGAACCTGGTGCAGGGCGCATTGCAGGCTGGGGCAATCGGTTATTTGTTGAAAAACGTTTCAGCCACTGAGCTGGCCAGCGCCATCCGCTCAGCGGCGGCTCGGCGCATGACGCTGTCATCGGAGGCCGCCCAGGCTTTGGTGCAGGCGACTACCCAAACTGTGCCAGTCGGCGAAGGGCTAACCGAGCGCGAATACGAAGTGCTGAAACTGCTGGTGGATGGTTTGAATAACAGTGAAATTGCTGCGCGCCTTTATGTCAGCACCTCGACTGTCAAGTTCCACATCGCCAATATTTTCTCCAAACTGGGTGTAGATAACCGGGTGGCGGCGGTCACCCTGGCGCTGCAGCGCAAGCTGGTATAAGAAAATGTGCGGCTCAGCCGCACAACCCGTACCGCCGAGGCGGATAGGTTCAGAACTGGTCGAAAGGCCAGTTGAATCCTGATCGCACGCCTGAGTGGGTTTCCGGGCTGGTTTGCTATAGTGAGAATGAAAAGAGCAAGCCAGAAAGGAAACCGATTATGTTTTCCACTCCCAACAGCCTCAGCGACCCGGTCATCTCTCAGCCGAATCTCAACCCGATGGTTGAAAATTATTACGCGGCCCTGGCCCTGTTTGAGAAGGCTTACGGACGTGGACAGCGCAGCCGCTGGCTGGCGCGGTTGGGCTTGCGCAGAGCTTGCCTGGCTGATTTGAGCCGTTATTTGCTGAAAATCAAAGCCGTCCACGCCTCCAGCGCACACAGCGTGCCGTTGCATCTGATCGTGGGCTCATTGGGCCGGGCAAATGATTTTGACCTCCACTTCAACCCTCTTTCCCGCCGAACAAGCGAACGCTGGCTGAGCATCGCCAGCGCCATGTACAGCGGCGAGATCATGCCGCCGGTGGACCTGATCCAGGTTGGGGAGCGCTACTTCGTCAAAGACGGACACCACCGCATCTCTGCCGCCCTGGCCTGCGGCCAGCTTGATATCGACGCCAGCGTCACCGTCTGGGAGGTGGAAGGACCGCTGCCCTGGGAAGAAACTGCCTGCTCTGCAGAAGCCAATTGCCGGGATGACCCGGCTACCTGCGCCGACTGCCAGTCCGCCTCGCAGCCTGCCGCCTGATGAAAGCTAAAATAAGAGCCGTTTCATTGTGAAGCGGCTCTTTTTTATTAATGGTTGCGCAGTTCCAGGCTGCCGGCGCCCATCTTGATTACGATCGTGATCAGCGGGCCGGGGCCGTTCTGGACATACTGGTCGCCAGATTTCTCCCACTTGCCATATGTGTCAACGTTTGAAATGCCGCCCTCGAAAGACAGCTTCACGTTGGCATTCTCTGGCACCACGATGGTGACACTGGAGATGCCCGATTCGATATGGGCTTCCATAGTGCGCTTCAGATCACCGCTGAAATCCAGGCGGTAGCTGCCCGCCCCGGAACGAAAAGTCAGCGCATCGAGGTTGGCATTGCCCAGCCCCTCCAGGGTGACATTTGAGGCGCCTGTCGTGTAATCGAAGGCTCCCAACTCTACTGGGTTAGTCTTCGAAAAAGCCAGGTTGACATCCGATGCACCGTCATTGATCTCCAGGCGGCTGAGCGGCACACCGCCAAATTCGTAGCGCCCGGTGTAGGCGCCAGCGCTGATTTTGAGCTGCATGGTTTTGCTCTCGCTGAGCTTGAAATCCCACTCGTTTTTGATGTCGCCTTGGAAGCTGGGCAGGCCGTTGATCTGCAAATTACCTTGCTCCACACTGGCAGTGCTGCCCTCGGTTTTGACAGTCGGTTTAAAATCGGCCACATTGTAGGTGGCAGTGCCGCTGAGCAGGCCACTTTTGGCGCCAGGGTTGAGCGTTAACTTGCCGCCGCCAAAGCTGAGCGATATCTGAGCGTCTTTTGAACCATCCAGGTTCGGGATGTTGATGTCGTCAATCTGGGTGGGGCCGGTCTTGACCTGGCTCTCGGGTAGATTGATTGATACTCCACAGGCCAGTGTGACCAGGGCGATGGCCAAAAAGGCAAATAGGAACGGTTTCTTAAACATACTCTTCTCCTTGTATCGATAGGCTATTAATCATTACGTAAAAACGGCCGGAATGTTGCAATGAGCAGTGCTCAACCGGCAGAAAGAACCCGCCATCGTTGGCTAATGGGCGGTAGGGACGGCGCGCATCGCCAGCCCGAAGAAGCAGTAGACCAATCCCAGGAACAACAGCGTAAATTTCACCAGCGCGCACGCCAGGGCAATCTGCGGCCAAGGCGAGCCCGGCGCCCCGAACAACAGAGCTACCAAGGCAATATTCTCGACGTAGTCAAAGCCGGCTGCCGCCCACTGTCCCCAGGCCAACCCCCTGCCGAAGCGCGCCAATTGCGAGCCGCGACGGGCCAGCGCGGTGCTCGCCAGCAGGCAGCCCAATGCCACAGCGGTAGAATAGACCGGCGGGAAGAGAAAATCTAATCCCTGGATGAAGGCCGCACGCACGCGCGCAGCGCTGTCCCAAGAAGCCAGAATTGCCTGGGCGTTGGCCGCTGAGCCGGCGATTTCGAAGGAGACGATGCCGGAAGGCGCGGCGGCGGTGTTGAGCGGCAGGCCGGCGAAGTTCATCACAGACATAATGATGAGTGACAAGACGGTGAAGATCATAAACACAGCCCGGTTGGTTGGCAAAAGCGGGAGAGTCATGTGAAACTCCTTGTTTGGTTTTCTTCATTTTACCACCGGACAGGCAACAGGGTATTGACAAGTGTATTATTTACACTTATAATATGTGTAAATAATACACTAATTACCCGGATGGGTAAGTCTGAAAGGAAGGTTGGAATGCTCGGAATCGAATATCTAAAGGCTGCACCGACGCAGCACATCATCCATTACGCCAATGGCCAACTGCGCCACAGCGGTGCTGGGTTGGCGTTCTTCTATCTCAAACCGTCTTCTTCTATTGTAGTGATCCCTTTGGCCAGCGCCGATGTGCCATTCATCTTTAACGAAGTCAGCGCCGATTTTCAACCGCTCACGATCCAGGGCCAACTCACTTACCGGATCTCCGATCCCAACAAAGTGGCTGCGTTGCTGGATTATACGATCGACGGCAGGCTTGACGAATATATTTCGGAAGATCCCGAGAAACTGCCTCAGCGCCTGGTGAATCAGGTGCAGGTGCTGGCGCGCGCCGAGGTGCAGCGCATCCCGCTGCGCCAGGCAATCCACGCCTGCGAGACGATTTCAGCCGCCGTAGCGGCCAGTATCAACCAGAGCGAGGCGCTGCTGGCCCTGGGAATAGAAGTGCTGGAAGTCATCATTCAGGCGATCCGCCCTGCGCCAGAGATGGCGCGCGCACTGGAAGCCGAAGCGCGCGAGGATTTGCTGCGCCAGTCCGACCAGGCAATCTACGACCGGCGCAATGCGGCAGTGGAGCAGGAGCGACGCATCAAAGAAAACGAATTGAACACCGAAATCGCGGTCGAAGAGAAAAAACGCCAGATTCGCGAAACCAAGGTGGATGCCGACCTGGCGGTGGAGACCAAGGAACAAAATGTGCGCCAGAGCAAGCAAAACGGCCAAATTCGCTTGGAGGAAGAGCGCAAACGGCTGGCGGTCGCCCGCGCTGAAAATGCCCGCCTGGAAGCTGACACGCAAACTTATACCCTTGAGGCCTCCCTCAAGCCGCTGGCCAACCTGGAGCGCGATGTTTTGCAGCTCTTGATGATGCAGTCGGCCGACCCGCGCAAGATGCTCTCGTTGGCGATGAAAGAGATTGCTCAAAATGCTGGCAAGATCGGCAACCTGAATATCTCGCCCGATTTGCTGGAGAGCCTGTTGAAGAAAGAATGAGCGTACCCCTGCCTGAATCCTGGAGGCTGAAATGTCCGATCCCAAAATTGTGCTGGTGACCCGCAAGACTCGCCTGGAAGGGCTGATTGAGCGCTTCAACACGCGCGGCCAGGCGAAGTTCTATATCGAACACAGCGGCGGTGAATTCAGCTTCTACGAGAGCGAACACGAGCGCTATTACCGCGCTGTGGAATCTCTGTCCGGCCACTTGCAGCGCATCGCCAGGCTGCAGGTGGTCGAGCGCAGTTTCTTGCCCAATTTTATCTTTGCTCCGCAGGATGTTGTGACTGTCATCGGCGTCGATGGGCTGGTGGTGAATACAGCCAAGTATCTGCAGGGACAGCCGCTGGTGGCGGTCAATCCAGACCCGGTGCATATTGATGGGGTGCTGCTGCCATTTGGCGTCGAAGAGGCCCCGGCTGCCGTGCGGCGCGCTCTGCAGGGAACTGCTGCACTGGGCGAGATCTCCCTGGCCGAGGCCCGTTTAAATGATGGTCAAAGCCTGCTGGCTTTCAACGACCTGTTCATCGGTGTGCACAGTCACATCTCAGCCCGCTATGCCATTGCATGGGGTGGTCAGCGAGAGAATCAGTCTTCCAGCGGAATTATCGTTTCGACCGGCGTTGGTACGACTGGCTGGCTGAGCAGTCTTTTTAACATGGCAAACGGCATGGCGGCGCGTTTCAGCGCAGGCCGGCCGGAAGGCTCGCCAGGCATGGTTGCCTCGCCTGTGTTGGGCTGGGATAGCCAGCACCTGGTGTTTGTGGTGCGCGAGCCATTTGTCAGCAAGACATCTTCGGCAGGTATCGTCTGCGGTTTTGTGGAGCCTTCCGAGCCGCTGGTGGTGGAGTCGCACATGCCCGAAGGCGGGGTGATTTTCAGTGACGGGGTGGAGGCTGATTTCCTGGCGTTCAACGCCGGAGCCGTGGCGACAGTGGCTTTATCGCCGCGCAAGACGCGCCTGGTGACGGCTTGATATCGTCAGGGAGCAGTCACTAACACTTGTTCGAAAACCCGGCGGCCCATACCCAGGGCAAGCTCTGGATCATCTCGCTCAAGCAAGAGCACCAACGTCAACGGAGCGCCTTGCCAACTCGGGAGCGTACCCGCCGCCAGCCAGGTTAGCCCGGCTGAATCCACTTCGCCGGTCGGCCCCAGGGCAGGGATGCTTGCCTGGCTGAGCCAGATGGGCAGGGCGGGATCGGCCAGGGAGTCGGCTGTTGACTGAGCCAGGCTTTTGGGCAGCACCTGGCGCGCCGCCTGGTTGAAGGCGAACAGATTCCAGGTTGCTCCGCCGGATTGGTAGGCCAGCGCCAGGCGCGGGGCGGGCAGGCGCCCTCCATTGCTGAGAGCGGACATAGCCAATGCAAACTGCAGCGGGCTGATAGTCAGGGCAGGCTGGCCTGGGCTGCCTGGCGCCGCCAGCCCGAGGGCGGCGCGCCGTGCATCGCTGAAAACTGCCGGTTCGGCGCCAGAGGCGGCCTGCAGGCGCACGCCAGGCGCAGTGTAGAGCCCAAACTGTTGGAACAAGGACAGCAGCACATTACCCCCGAGCAGCTCCCCCAGGCGGGCGGCTGCATCCGGGCAGCCAGCGTTCACCAGGCTGGCCCAGCCTGAAGCCTGTACCACGGATTGGGTGCAGCGCAGTGGCTGGGTTCCGTAGAGCCAGTTAGTTGAAACTGTGGGCGGTTTACCGAGGCTCTGACTAGAGGCCGCCGCCAGCAGGAGCGGGCTTAAGGCGGCGCCGACAGGATACAACCCCTGCACTGCCCGGTTCAGCAGCGGAGCTTCTGGGTCGACGCGCAGCTTTTCCCAATCCTGGTCGAGCTGATTAGGGTCGAAATACGGATGAGAAGCCATCGCCAGGATTTCCCCGCTCTCGGCGTTCAGCAGGATGCCAGCGCCATTCTCCCTCCCCAGAGCTTGATCCAGGGCGTGCTGCATCTGCAGGTCGATGGATAGGCGCACCGCCAGGCCAGGCGGCGGCGCGCCGTATAATAACTGGCTCCAGGCCACGGCGCTGGAAGGTATGCCTTCCAGACCGCGCAGGTAGGGATCGAGAGATTTTTCCAACCCGGCCTGGCCGTAAGTTACACTAGTGTAACCTACCACCGGGGCAAGAGGGGAATACAGGTTCCGGCGGGTGTAGCTTCCGGTTTCACCTGTGGTCTCTTGAATAACCTGGTTTTCGCGATCCAGGATCGGGCCGCGCCGGGCGTAACGATCGGCGATCGAGCGGCGGGCATTATCGGTGCGGTTGAGCAGGTCGGGGGCGCGGTAGATTACCCACCAACCGGCCAGCAGTGCTGAGCAGGCCAGGCCGGCGGCCAGCAGCCAGGTGAGCTGGAAGTACGCTCTGGTAGCCTGGCGCGGGGCGGCGCTGGCGCGCGGGGCCAGGTTAATCAGAACCAGAAGCAGCAAGGCCAGCCAGGATATCAGGAGCGATGAGCCGCCGTACGAAATAAACGGCAGCGTCACCCCGGTGAGCGGCAGCAGGCGCAGGTTTCCGCCGACGATGACAATGGACTGGCCGGCCAGGTAAGCGCCCAGGCCAGCTGCCAGCAGGCGAGAGAAGGTATCGGTGGATTGCAGGGCCAGGCGCAAACAGCGCTGGGCCAGCAGGCCAACCAGCACCAGCAGGCCGAGCGCTCCTAGCAGTCCGGTCTCTTCGGCAATAGCTGAAAAGATGAAATCAGAATGGGCAACCGGCACCAAGCCCGGGCTGCCCGAGCCCGGCCCCCGACCGAATAGGCCGCCGCTGGCGATGGCCATCAGAGACTGGATGATCTGGAATGAGCGCCCACTGGGGTCAGCCCAGGGCGAGATCCACGAATCGACGCGCAGGCGCACCACATCGAACATGGTATAACCGGCCAGCCCGGCCAGAGCAATCACCCCGGCGCTGGCCCACAGAATCACGACGTTACCTGAGGCCAGGTAAACCATCGCCGCGTACAAGAAAAGAAAAATCAAGGCGGTGCCCAGGTCGCGTTGAGCTGCCAGCAGAGCCAGCGCCAGGCCGGCCATCACCACGGTGGGTGCCAACAAAGGAGCCAGGTATGCCAGGCGGTTGGACAGGCCGCCCAGCGAGTGCGGGCCAGACAGGCTTTTTTCAGGGATCAGGTACTGCCGGTCGGCAAGGTAAGCCGCCAGGTAAACCATGAGCAGCAGTTTGAGCGGCTCGGCCGGCTGCAAATACAATCCACAACAGCCCAGCCAGAGACGCGGACCGGCGCCCAGGGGGTTGGTGCCAAAAACCAGGGTCAGGCCGGTCAGCGCTAAGCCGCCGGTGAGCCACAGGTATTTGTAGCGCCGTAAGAAGTTTAAATCGGATGGCAGGTGTAGGCCCAGGCAAAACACCAACACTGCGAGGCCCAGCCAGGCCGCCTGTCGCACGCCGAAATCAGGGGAAAGGCGGGTGATTTCAAGCAAGCCCCAGCCGGAAAGCAGCAGTGCAGGGGGGATGAGAAAGGGATCCAGGCCGGTGAGTGCCTCGCGAAAACGCGGCAGGTGCAACTGGCGCTGGATGGCCAGAGCGGAGACCAGCCAGACTGCCAGCACCAACCAGGGGCGCATGTTGGCTGGCTGCTGGTGCAGGGCCGGCGACAGGCTGACACTGAGTGTGTACAGGATCATAAAAACCGCTGCCAGGCCAAGCAGGCGGCTGTGAATTTTTTCCGACGAAAGGGTTCGTTCCGGAGTCAACGTCAAGACAGGTATTTGCCCACCAGCAAATCCAGTTTCTGCCGGGTGGCAGGAGGAATAAACTGGGGGTTGGTGATCAAGGCAGTCGCCAGGGCATGCGGGCAGTTGCATGTGCGCGGGCTGCCCAAGGCGGCGGCCAGGTTGGCAATAGCCTGCTGGGCGATGGCAGTATTGTGGTTGAGCACGGCGATCACTGTTTCAACGCTGACCGGTTCCTCACTCAACCGCCAGACATCGTAATCTGTCACATGGGCGATGGCACAGTAGCACAGTTCAGCTTCACGCGCCAGAAAGGCCTCCGGCGAGGTGGTCATACCGATCAAAGACATGCCCCAGGTGCGGTAAATATTTGATTCACCGCGTGTCGAAAAGCGCGGTCCTTCGACTGTAATAAATGCACCGCCCTGGTGAAGCCTGGCGTTGGTCGAGGTGAGCGCTGCGGCTGCCTGGGCTGAAAGTTGTGGGCAGAAAGGCTCGGCCACGCTGATGTGTGCCACCATACCTTCGCCGAAAAAGGAGCGCGCCCGGCCTTTGGTGAAATCGACGAGTTGGTCGGGAATGACAATATCACCCGGGGCATAGTCTTCGCGCAGCGAGCCACAGGCACTGATGCTGACCACGCGCTCGACGCCCAGCATTTTGAATGCATAAATATTCGCCCGGTAATTGATCTCACTGGGGGAAATGTGGTGGCCGCGCCCGTGACGGGCGAGGAAGACGATCTCAACGCCGTTTAATTCGCCGCTGACCAGCGGGGCAGATGGCTGGCCAAATGGGGTGTCGATATCAAGCTCATGACTGTTCTGCAGCCCGGCCATCTGGTATAGACCAGAACCTCCAATGACACCGAGTTTTGGATGTGCCTCCATACAGACCTCCAGAAAAAAATTGCAGCAAGCCTGCCTTTGCGCGCCAGCTTGCTGCAATGATAGCATATATTTATCTCATGACGGGAGAAATGTCCCTGAACCAGGGCAATGGTATAAAGCACTGCAACGAGGCGGCAATCCCCAATGAACCCGGAGTGGGTGCCTGACCCTCAGGCTGAACTCTTCATGAAGGAGAGTTCTTCGATCAGGCTACCTGCCCAGGTAAGCCTGCGCCTGAGGTGTTTCAATCTGCCAGAGCACCTGAGACAGGTAGGGCTTGAAACCCAGCTCAAGGTTGATTTTGAGCATAGCGGCGTTCGAGTCGGCGTTGCCAGTGCGCACAAACTTAATCTCTGGATGTTCGCGCAGGATTTTATCCAGCATGGCCGCCTTGAGCCAGCGCCCCAGGCCGCGGTTGCGGTACTGTGGCCACACGCCAGTGCCGCCCTGCTGGCAGACATCAGGCCGCTTGGCGTTCCATATCACTTCGGTGAAACCGGCGAAGGCGCCAGTCTGGCGCTCGCTTACATAAAATGTCCAGCGCTGTGTGCCGTCGGCAAAGATATTGCGCTCCATCTGGCGCAAATGCTCGGGCGTGAAATGAAAATCATTGACTTCCAGGCTGCCTCTGGGCGCCTGGTTCATCACTTCGTTGAGCCTGGCGATCTCCGCCAGGCGGTCCTCAGGATAAGGTCCCTGCCAGAGCCCCAGCTCGAAATCGGCAGAGCTTTGGCTGGCGCGCTCGATCCATGCCTCCACCAGATGGCGGTCGAGTTCGTCCAGTTTGAGCTGATTGGTGTGTGCCTCGAGAGCCTTGGCTGCTCCTACACGCTGCATGAAGGCCTCGCCGGCGGGAACGCGCTCCGATGTCTCGAACAACATCAGGCTGCGGTTATTTTGGAGGGCGGTGTCAACCGCACAGGCTAACAGCCGCTTGCCCAACCCCTGCCTGCGGTGCGGGGGCAGAACATCGATTGAGATTTGGGCGATATGCTTGTTCTCTTCCATCTGTAGGATTTGCGTTTCCTCGACAGCGAGCAACTCGCTGGCATCCGGCCTCCAGATGACATGCGTGATTACACTGACAAATTGGGGAATATTTTTCCAACGCTCCAGGTGGTCTTCCAGAGCAATGGGCGGGTCATCAGGCAGACGTTCTCTGCGCACCTGGTTGTAGAAATTGCTCAATGCCGCCAGCTCTGCACGGCTGCCGCTGCGGATATCTACCAGTTTGATTGAAAGGGTAGCTGTGTCCATTATTCTCCTTTGTGAGAGATTGAAACGCTAAAGAATATTTCCGGATGTTCTTCATTCGCAAAAGCGGGTTCGGCGGTTGCGGCCTAACGGACCCGGGTCAGCCGCTGCCTTTGATGCGGCCTTCCAGGGCCTGCCGCACTGCCGGGCTGGCTTTGAGAACCCCGTGGATTTCCAGGCTTTCGATAGTAGCTGAGGCCAGCTCGGCGCTAACATCTTCACCCAGGATCACCATCCCAACCGATTTGATGATCAGTTTCTCGTTTCTGGCGCGGCGCGCTTCTAACTCGGCACTGGAGTAAGACAATACGCCGATAACCAGCGATTTGCGGTAGATCACCTGTTTGAGTGAATCGCTGTGAGCGGTGATCTGTGCTCGGATCGCCGAACGGATGAAGTCGGTGCGGTTCGAGTAGAAGCCTTCCTGGACCAGCAGGTCGATCTGGCCCAGGTCCACGGCGCTCATGTTGATTGTGATTTTTTCTGTGTCTGCCATTCCTGCTGTCCTTCTACAATCCATATACCATCCATATGGATGGTATATGGATTGTAGGTACAAATACAGATCCTGTCAAGAGGCAAAATCCGCCTTGACCCAGTAAAATTTTCAGATCACCACTCAGCCAGCATCCAGATTTCGGGGCTGAGGTTGCCGGCTTGATCTCCGATTTCCGCAAAAAGGGTGACGGCTTGTTTGAGGTGCTGCATGGCATTCTGAGCATCGCCAGCGGCATGGTAAAGATCGGCCAGGTTGTTCAACAAAGCCGCGCCGTGATGGCGGTCGCCCTGCTGATTGCACAATTCAAGAGCCGTGAGGGTCAGCTCAATGGCTTTGGGCAGGTCGCCGCCGTCGGCACAGGCGCGCGCCAGGTTGTTAAGCGCTGCGGCGCGCCCGACCGGGTCTGGCAAGGAATTGGTGATTTCCAGGCTGTGCTCCAGGTGAGAAATGGCGAGGGAGTAATTGCCCCGGCTGCGTTCGAGCAGGCCGAGGATGTTATAGGCCTGAGCCAGGGCAGGTTGGCTGGCGCTGGAGGAGGCCAGCTCGAGCGAGCGGGCGGCCAGTTTCTCTGCCTGTGTGAGGCGGCCCTGTCGGTAGGCATTGCGGCTCCAATCGGCGAACACCCTGGCTTGCTCGGCGTAGTTCTCCGATTCGTTGAAGGCCTGAGCGGCGCTTTCAAAGTGGCACTCGGCCATCTCCCATTCACCGCGGCGGTGGTGGATATTCCCGAGCCGGTGCTCCAGCCAGCCCAGGCGGGCTGGAGCACACAGCGCAGCCGCCGTTTCATAACTCATCAAAGCAGACTGGTATTGGCCGGTCAGGGTAAACAAATCCCCTAATGCTTCGTGGAGCTCTGCCGGGCGCAGGTGACCGCAGGCCAGAGCATTTTGGAAGTGAGCGATAGCAGCCTGATTGGCATACAGGGCGCGAGCGCTTTCCCCGGCCTGGGCAAAATAAACGGCAGCCTGGTCCAACTGCCCGGCCTGCTGATAATGATGCGCCACCTGAGCGGCGTTCTCGCGCTGCTGGCGCAGACGCGCCGCCAGTGCCTCGGCCACCCGCAAGTGCAGCAAACGGCGGCGGGCCAGGCTGGTTTCTTCGTATACTAACCGGCGCAGTTTTTCATGCGAAAAGTCATAGAGCACCTCGCCTGGCTGGGCAATGGTCGGACGCTCTTGCACCAGGCCGCGCCGCAGTAAAGTTTCCAGGCCGCCGATGGTTTCCATCTCACTGCGACCCGAAGCCTGGCGTAAGATTTCATATTCAAAAGACCGGCCCAAAACAGCTGCCGTGGTCAAAAGTTGGCGGCTGGTTTCATCTACGCTGTCCAGACGAGCGTGGATGAGGTCACGCACGCTCTGCGGCAGAGCCCAATCGGGCCGGGCCTGGTCGGCCAGATTTTCCAGGTATTCCACCAGGATAAACGGCAGTCCTTCAGATTCTTGATAGAGCTGTTCAGCCAGGGCCGGAACGGACAGCAAGCCGGGCTCAGCTCGCGCTGCCAGTGAGGCTGTCAGGAGCTCGCGTACGGCCTCCAGCGGTAGGCGGGCCAGGTTCAAATCACCTCCGTAGCCGCTGCGCCGGGCATCGGCTAACAGGCGCCGCAGGCCGTTTTCGGTCGGCACCAGATCTGCCCGCCAGGAGACCAGCAGAAAAATGCCGCTGCCGGGCAGGCGGCGAACCAGGTAAGCCAGAAGATCGAGGGTAGCGCTGTCGGCCCAGTGCACATCATCGAAGAATAAAACATTTAACGGGCGGCCGGCAGACGCGCCGCACAAACCGTTCAGCGTTTGGCACAATCCTTCCAAAAAATGGAGCTGAGCGGCAGGCGTGTCGCTGGCGCCAGCCGGCGGACCTGGCAGGCGGCTGTCAGGCGTCAGACGGGCGGCCTCGGCCAGCCAGGCTGGAGCAATCCCTGCCAGTCGGTCATTTGCCTGGGGCAGATTGTAAGCGGCGCGCAGCACCTCAACCAGTGGGCCAAACGGCAGGCTCTCCTCGCCCTCGTAACAATGGGCGGACAAGCAAAGCCCGCCCTGACTGATAATCTGGTCCATAAATTCTTGCGCCAGGCGCGTCTTGCCGATGCCCGCTTCGCCTTGAAGAGCAAAAAAACAGCCGGAGCGGCTGGCCGTTCGGTAGGCCCTCAGCAGGGAATCCATCTCTGCTGCCCGACCTACCAGCGGGCGTCCAGCCGCGCTGGCGACAGTCAGTGCAGGAAGTGTGTGACTATTGTTCGCGCTGAAAACGCCCGGCGGGGTCTGGGTGGGTGGCGCTGCCCAATCAAAAAGCTGAGGGCCTGCCAGTCTCTGTTCCTGTATGGCCTGGTACACGCGCGTGGTCTCTTCCAAGGGGGTGACGCCCAACTGCTGCTCCAGCACACGCAGGCATTCGCGATATTGGCGCAGCGCGGCGCCGTGCTGGCCGCTCCATTCATACAATTGCATTATCAAACGGTGGGCGGGCTCGTTCAAGGGATCGAGCGAAAGCCAGCGCCGGGCGGTTTGCAGGCTGGCGCTGAAATCAGCCGATGCGGCCTGCCCTTGGGCCAGGCGCTCCAGCGCCCCAGCCAGTTCCTGGCGCAGGGCTTCGCTTTGAAACGCCTGCCAATCATCGAAGCTGGCGCTGTCGCGCAGTGAAAAGCCGGCCAGGAAATCGCCGCGGTACAGACTGGCGGCCTGCTGCAGCACCGGCAGGCAGACCATACAGACTTCCCGGCGGGTGTGAGGATGGTCGCCTGTGCTGGCTAACAGACGGCGGAACTCCAGGACATCCACCCACAACGGGGCCTCCGCGGCCATAGAAATCCTTTCGCGGTTGATATCCAGCACACCATCGCCGAGCGCCTTGTTCAGCGTGGAGAGTGTGCGCCGGAAGGCGCCGCGCGCCCCGCTTTCATCGTAATCCGGCCAGAGCAAAGCCGCCAGTGAATCGCGGTTTTGAGCGGCGCCGGCCAATGTAAGGTAGCCCAACAGGGCCAATGCTTTACGCGTGTCCATTTCTACCGGCTGGCCATTTTTCTCCAGGTAGGGCGATCCTAGCAAATACAACTTAAGCGTGGACAAAGCATACTCCTCCCGCTGTTACAGTATTTCTATTGTAAACGATTTCGTAACATTTGTGTTTCTTGTATATCATTATTCTTCGTAACGTTTTTCGTAACGCATAGGGAACGCTGGTTTGTTAAAGTAGAAGCACAGAACAGGAGACAACGATGTTTGCGAACAACTCTTCATCCATTCGAAATCAAACGACCGGCGACCGGGCCGCACACGGATTGCTGCGCGGTGTGGCGGCCGGGCTGGTGATGGCAGTCGTGCTGGTGCTGGTAGGTTTGGCGCTGGGCGACACCTTAGACCAGGCGATCAGCCGATTCAGCCCATCTGGAATTGAGGTGCCTTTGCAAGGAGTGTTGGTACACCTCGGCGTTTCAGCAGTGTACGGGACAGTTTTTGGCCTGCTGCAGCCGCTGCTGCCGCGCCGGCTGCCTGGATGGTTAACAGGCCTGGTGTATGGCCTGCTGTTGTACGGCCTGGCGTTGGCGGTTGTTTTGCCCAGAACAGGCCCAGGCATGGCAAACCTGCCTCCGTTGGCGCTGGCCCTGGCGCATGGCATTTATGGATTAGTTTTGGGTCTGTAAATGTGGATGTAAGCAATGCGATTAATTGGGTACAATATATCCATTACAGGATCGTGCGGATCATTTGTAGATAAACCTATAAATGGTCGAAGAGAGAGGTAACAAAATTATGTTCACTTTACAGACCGATGTTCAGCCGCTCACCCAGCAAAAAGCCTCAGGGCCAGGCGGCAACTTCTTGTTCGGCAGTATGTTCGAATTCCGACGCGACTCTCTGGCCTTTCTTCTGCGCATGGCGCAGGAATACGGCGATGTGGCGGCTTACCGCCTGGCCAATATCCATTTTTACCAAATTAACAGCCCAGAAGGCGTGCAGCGCATTTTGCAGGAGAACAACAAAAATTACCTGAAAGGCGATTATTGGGATATCATTCGCCAGGTGGGTGGGAACGGCCTGTTCACCAGCGAGGGCAGCCTGTGGCTGCGCCAGCGCCGCCTGATGCAGCCTGCCTTTCACCGTCAACGCATCGCTGGCTTTGCCGAAGTGATGACTGGGCGCACGCTGAAAATGCTGGAACGCTGGGAAAAAGCCGCCCAAAACGGCCAGGCTTTGGATATCAGCCAGGAATTTACCGACCTGACGATGAAGATCATCACCGAGGCGATGTTCAGCACCCGCATGGACCAGGAAACGAAGGCTATCAGCGGCGCCATCAGCCTGCTGTTGGAGGATATGAACTTTCGCTTCCAGGTGCCGTTTTACCCAAAGTTCGGCTTCCCCACACCGCGCAACCGGCGTGCTGTGGCGGCGCTGCGCCAGGTTGATGAGACAGTTTATGGGATCATAAAAAATCGCCGCAAGAGCGGCGAAGATGGGAATGACCTGTTGGGCATGCTGATGGCGGCGCATGATGAAGAGACCGGTGAAGCCATGTCGGAAAAACAACTGCGCGATGAAGTGATCACCATTTTTGTCGCTGGTCACGAAACGACGGCAGTCCTGCTCACCTGGTTGTTCCACATCCTGTCGCGTGAGCCTGAATGGGAATCCCGCCTGGCCAGAGAGACTAACGGCGTTTTGAACGGCCGCCTGCCGAACTTCGAAGACCTGGGCCGGTTCCCTACCGTGCGTTTGGCGATCGACGAGACCTTGCGCCTTTACCCGCCTGTCTGGATTACCAACCGGGCCTGCATGGCCGATGACGAGGTGTGCGGCAGGCATATCCCGGCTGGCTCGATCGTCGGCGTGCCGCCGTATGTCATCCACCGCCTGCCAGCGTATTGGCCAGACCCCGAGCGTTTTGACCCACTGCGCTTCAGCCCGGAGCAAAGCGCCAGCCGGCCGCGTTTCGCTTACCTGCCTTTCGGCGGAGGGCCGCACCAATGCATTGGCAATAACTTTGCACTGGTGGAAGCCCAATTAATCTTTGCCACCATAGTCCAGCGCTACCGCCTGCAGGCCCAGCCGGGACGGCGGGTGGAATTGATGCCGCAGGTGACTCTGCGGCCGAAGAGCGGGGTGTGGATGAGCGTGGAAAGACGCTGAGCGGTGTAAACAGGAGACATACAGTGTCAGCCGCAGATTATGCTCACCAAAGAAGATTGAAGACGCGCTCAATCGCTGTGCGGCTGGCATGGCTGTGCCTATTCTTGCTTTCAGCAACGAAAATCGCCATCGGCCTGCCGCAGCAGTATTTCGCCAAAAGCCAGGTTTGCCAGGCTGGGGAAGCAGTTTGCGGCCAGGGTGATTACCTCACTCCAGTGCAGGTCGGGATGTTGGAGCAGGCTGGGGTATCTCTTTCCAACTATGCCAACCTGTACCTGGGCGCATTTGTGCTCTCCAGGCTGGTGTGGGGCGGAATCGGGGTTCTCATTTTCCTGCTGCGCCCCAATGACTGGCTGGCTTTCATCGCCTCCAGCATGATGATCCTTTTCTGCTCTTCCGGGCTGGAAACTCCGGTCAGTGCGCTAAACCATGCTTTGGCATTGCCTGCCGACCTGGTTTTCAATCTTGGCAACATCGTCATGTTCCTGTTTATCGCCTTGTTCCCCAGCGGCCGTTTTGCGCCGCGCTGGATGCGTTGGTACTGGCTGGGCATGGTTTTGTTCGGCCTTTGGCCAAGCAAAGCCTTCTTTATCCGTGCGGATATCTTCAATATTCTGATCGGTCTCTTTTGGTTTTCTTTCTTGATCCTGGGTCCGTATAGTCAGATTTACCGCTACCTGAAAGAATCCGCCCCGGTGGAGCGCCTGCAGACCAAGTGGGTGGTTTTCGGTTTCACGGTTTTTGCCAGCGGCGTATTGGTCTGGGCGCTCATTTCGAATCTATTCCTTGTGGAAAGCGCACCCCGCCTGCTGTTAAATACCTTTTATTTCGAATTGGCAGGTATGCTTATCCCGTTGAGCATCGGCTTTTCGATTTTGCGCTACCGGTTGTGGGATATCGACCTGATTATCCGGCGCACATTGTTGTATGCACTGCTGAGCGGTTTTCTGGCGCTGGTTTACTACGGCGGCGTCACCCTGCTGCAAAGCGTTTTTGTCGGGTTGAGCGGCCAGGTCTCGCCGGCTGCTTTGGTGATCTCGACGTTGCTGATCGCCGCTTTGTTCAGCCCGCTGCGCCGGCGGCTGCAAGAATTCATCGATCGGCGTTTTTATCGCCAAAAATATGACGCTGAGCACGCGCTGGCTTCTTTCGCAGTAACAGCCCGCTCGGAGACTGATCTTGACCACTTGACTGGTGAAATGATGCGGCTTGTGATTGGAACCTTGCAACCCAACCGGGTTGCTGTATGGTGGAAAAGCGAAAGCTAAGATGACAAATCACCCCTGGGAGAAGCTTGTACGCGCTATTCTACTGGTGTGGATTCTTCTGACCATCGTCCTTCAGGTCTATCTCCTGCCTTTGCGTTACGAGCGAATGCTCAAGCTGGAACCCACCAATGAAAGCCCCGTGGCTTTCACCGATTGGAGTGGAGAGCAAATTCAACAGTCAGCCAGGTTGGCGGGCGTTTCGCCTGCGGTCATTGCCACATGCATGCTCGCGGCCAGTCTGGTTTGCCTGCTCTCCTTTTGGGTGGTGGGAGCCTTACTCTTTTGGAAAAAAGCAGAAACATGGAGTTGGTTGCTAGCCAGTTTTATTCTCTTTAGTACCGCTCCTGGCTTCAGTAATCTGAAACTGATCGATCTACAAAACCCGAGCTGGATGAATTCAGTTTTCAGTACAATAGCCGGCATCGCTTTCCCCACATTTTTTGTCTTTCTATATCTCTTTCCCAACGGTAATTTTGTCCCACGTTTTACCCGCTATCTGGCGTTTGTCCCATACTTTTTATCAGTGCTCGGTATGTTCACAAAACTGCTCGATGATGTGAGCTCGTTTTTGATAATAGCCTACGCGCTTGGCGGCTTAGTGAGCCAGATTTACCGATACCTGAATGTCTCTTCTCCATCAGAACGCCAGCAAACCAAGTGGATCGTCACTGCGCTGGGTGTATTTCTCAGCTTAGTGGTGATTCAATCTCTCACTCCTATCTTGTTTACAGTGTTGGCGACAATCACAGTGCCCGGTTTCTGGTGGGAGTTTTTAGGCAATGGCGTAGTGGGTGTCTTATTACCGGTTATCTTACCGCTGGCGATCGGAGCTTCGATCCTGCGGTACAAGTTGTGGGAAATCGACCTGGTCATCCGGCGTACGCTGCTCTATTCTACTTTAACAGCAGTGTTGGGCCTTGTGTATTTCGGCGGCGTTACTCTACTGCAAAGCTTATTCGTCGGACTGAGCGGCCAGGGGTCTCCAGCCTCTCTGGTGATCTCCACTTTGTTGATTGCCGCCTTATTCAATCCGCTGCGCCGACGCTTGCAAGACATCATCGACGGCCGTTTTTATCGCCAGAAATATGACGCAGAACAGGCGCTGGCCTCATTCTCTGACGCGGCTCAAAAAGAAACCGATGTCGAGCGCCTATCGAGTGCGCTGCTGCAGGTGGCGCAGCGGACCATTCAACCACAGCAAATCTCCTTATGGATGCGAGCCAGCATTAGACGAGATGCCCTGGCTGCAGAAAGGCAGGGTATTATAAAATGAGCGCGACGACTCAACCATCCAGGCTGACGGCCAGTCTGCCGGCAGCAGTGGTGGAAGTGCTTACTTGTTTTATGACGGCGGAAGTCACCACGATCGGTAAAAATGGCTATCCGGTTTCCTGGCCAATCCTGCCGATTTTTTGTCCTGAGCCGTTTCAATTTGTGATTCTGACATCCATCGGTTTGCAGCAGAAGGCGGTCAACATCCGCCGCGACGGGCGTGTTTCCCTGCTGTACTCCGAGCCGGCAGGCAGCGGGTTAAGCCAGCCGCCGGCTGTGCTGGTGCAAGGGCGCGCCGATGCGCCGGACCGCATTTTGGCTTCCATGAATGAACTGGCGCCGGGCGTACAGCAGGCCGCCAGGGCGCAGGCACTAAACCTGGTGCGCAAACAGCCTGGCATGCAGATGTACCTGGCCAACCCGCTCTCACGCTGGTTGATGGATTGGTATTTTATGCGCCAGGTGATCACCATTTACCCGCTGCGCATCTCCTGGTGGCCGCACGCCGATTTCTCGCATGCGCCTGAAGTTGTCGAGGTAAGCCATGTGGGATGAGATTGCTCGCTATCTGCCCGAGTTTCCCAGCGGCGTGTTGACCGCCTTTGACGGAGATGGCATGCCTTGCAGTCAGCGCGTCCAGCCGCAGCCAGACAGCGCTGGCCAGTTTCTGCGTTTCGCAGTCTCGCCTGGCCTGTCTATCCAATCCGGCAAGGCCTGCCTGCTGTGTCACCGCCACGACGAAAAATTGTGGAATCTAAAAAGCTTTGTCATCCAGGGCACGTTGGAGCAAGACGGCGCCGGCTGGCTGCTGCGGCCTGAACGTTTCATCGCCGGCATGGGCATCGGCGGGATGCGCATCTATCTGCGTTTCGTGAGTGATGGGCGCAAGAATACCACACAGTACTTAAAAAAACGCGGCATGCCGCGGCCCCAAGTCGATTGGCAAATGGTGATGGATCTCATGGCGCCAGAAAAGGAACACTGAGGGGATGCAAGCGAGCAAAGCGTTGGAAAATTTACCCGGACGGCCTTTGATCATCTGGTCTGGCTGGTTTATCCTGGCTTTGCTCAGTGTAAGTCATTTGTGGCTGGCCTTGACGAACCCATTGTTTATGACTTCATCTACAGTCTTCGAAGAAGTCAGCAAAATGCTGATCATTCTCAGCTTTGCAAGCATCGGCAGCCTGGTGCGTCACCGCCGCCCGGAGAACGCTATTGGATCGATTTATATGGTTGTCGCTCTACTGGCTGTCATTGACTGGCTGCTGCTCGATATTGCCAGGTTTACCTTGCCGGGAAATGAAGTCGAACACAGTATTGGGCTGGCTGCGGCCTGGATCACCTCCTGGTTTGGCATCATCTTATTCGCCTTTATTTTGATTTTTCCCTTGCTTTATTTTCCCAATGGTCAACTGCTGTCACCGCGCTGGCAGATCCTGGTGAATATCCTGATCCTGTTTACCACTATACAGATTATCGCTGTCATGCTGCTCAGCGGCCCGCTGCCTGACTTTCCCAATTTGGAAAACCCCTTTGCCGTACAGGCCTTGCAGCCAATTTGTGTGTGGATCAACCAGGTTTCGTACCTGCTCGGCGACGCAGCCATCTGCGCCAGCGCTCTTTCACTCGTGTTGCGCTACCGGAGCGCAAGGGATGTCGAACGGCAGCAGCTGCGCTGGATGGCTTATGCGGCTGCGGTTCCACTCTTGCTGGTATCAGCGGCTGCGATTTTTCTCTCCTCAGATCCAAACGCTCCGTCTTCTCAATTTGAGGCTGTCGTCCTGGTATTCGCGCTGATTATGGTGCCGATTTCTGCCGGTATCGCCATCTTGCGCTACCGCTTGTACTTCATCGACATCATTATCCGGCGAACGCTGGTTTATTCCATCTTGACCATCGTGCTGGCTATGATCTATTACGCGGGCGTGGTGATCCTGGGACTGGCAACAGCCAACCAGGGCCAGCCCTCGCCAGCGGTCATCGTGCTCATTACCCTGCTCATTGCCGCCCTGTTTAATCCTTTACGCCGGCGTATCCAAGATTTCATCGACCGCCGTTTCTTCCGCCAGAAATACGATGCCGAGCAGGCGCTGGCAGCGTTTGCCGCTGTGGCGCGCAGCGAGACCGACCTGGCGCAGTTATCGAACCGCTTGATGATTACGGTGAGTGAAACCCTCCAGCCACAGCAGCTCAACCTGTGGTTGAAGGCCGAGACTGGAAGGATCAGCCATGGATCGTGAGTTTACCGGCCGCCGTTTGCTTATAGGACGCCTGGCTTGGGTGGTTTTCACACTTCTTCTGGCCTGTCTGCACATAGCCAGCCAGGCAGCGGCTTTTAAAGAATTGCATGCCATCAGCCTGACACCTGCTCAGATGCAGAGTTTGCAAGCGATGCACCTGAGCATCGATTTCTACACCGCCTGGGTATTCTCCTGGCAGCTCCCACTGCCGTTGGCGTGGGGCGGGATGGGCCTGTTAATTTTTTTGCGCAAATCCAGAGACTGGAACGGCCTGCTCATCTCGGCCATGATGATAGGATCTGGCCTGGCCAGTTCTATTCCTTTGTGGAAATCTTTTACTGCGGCTTATCCCGGCTGGGCCTGGCTGGTGCCGGTTGCGGCCTTCATTGGGAATATGTGCGTCAATTCTTTTTTCTTTACCTTCCCAACCGGTCATTTCGCGCCGCGCTGGACGCTGGCGGTGGCTCTTGGCCTGAGCGTTGCCAATATTCTGCTCAGTTATGACTTTGCGCTGCCGGCGTCGATGGTTGCGTTTGCTGCCGGCCTGGGGTGGCTTCAGCCCGTGTTTTTCCTGGTTGTAATCCTAAGCGTATTCCTGGGACCAATCTATCGTTACCGTTGGGCTTCCACCCCATCAGAAAAGGAGCAAATCCGTTGGGTGGTGTTCACCATTCTTGTCGGAATGGTTCTATTTGCCGCTGCCGCTTCCACCGCTGCTTTGCTTCCAGGCAATGACCCGCTCCAGGGAGACATCACGTTCATCACAACCTTTATCCAGCCTCTCGGTTGGGACGGCGTATTTGTCCTCATTGCGGTTTCTATCGCTGTGTCCATCTTGCGCTACCGCCTCTTTGACATCGATCTGATCATCCGGCGCACGCTGCTGTATACGTTGATTACACTGTTACTGGGAGCGGCGTACCTGGGAGGGGTGACGCTGCTGCAAAGCTTGTTTGTATCTCTCGGCGGCCAGCAGTCCCCGGCAGCCCTAGTGATATCGACTCTGGTAATTGCATCCCTGTTCAACCCGCTGCGCCGGCGCATCCAGGATCTGATTGACCGGCGCTTTTACCGCCAGAGATACAATGCCGAGCAGGCGCTGGCAGCGTTTGCCGCTGTGGCGCGCAGCGAGACCGACCTGCCCACCCTGACCGGCAAACTGGTCGGTGTAGTGCAGGCGACCATCCAACCAGAACAGGCAATTCTCTGGTTGAAACCTGCGGTTAAAGAGTTAAAAGCACTCCATGCAGACCCTGCTGGATCAATTTCTTCGAGTGAATTGGCATGAACACGGCAGCCCTTTCCACCTCTACCCTGCCTGCAAGATGGCGCCCCTGGGCGCGGTCAGCCTGGGTGTTGATCTCTAGCGCGGCACTGGTTCTGTTTGCGCTCGGTCTGTTCAACCAGCTTCGCCAACCGCCGGCTGAGGGGTGCACGCTCGAGGGGATGGAATGCCCGGTGAACAACCTCACCCGGGAAGATATTAAGGTTGCGGCCCAAATGGGGTTTTCTGCCGGATGGACGATCTTCTTGTTTTACGGCGCCACCGCCCTGACCAAACTGCCGTTTCTTCTCGTAGGATTCATCATTTTTTGGCGAAAATCGGAAGATTGGGTGGCCCTGCTGCTCTCGCTGACGCTCATCCTCTGGGTATTGGAAGGTGTCTACTCTTTGGGATGGCTGCAGCCTGCTGCCGATGCCCTCTACCTGTTGGATACGATCATCTTCTTTATATTACCTTTCATCTTTCCCAACGGGCGTTTTGTGCCAGGCTGGACACGCTGGATCATCCTGCCGTACCTGGTATTCAGCATACCCGCAATCCTGAACCCGAAAGCGGCAGTGATGTTGACCGTTGCGGCGCTGATTTGGTTTGCTTTCCTGGCGTATGCGATGATATACCGCTACCGGCGCGTTTCGACGCAATTAGAGCGCCAGCAAACGAAGTGGGTCATCTCCGGTTTCTTAGGTTCTGGCATGGCCGCGGTGCCCTGGATATGGATGAATGCTTTTTATCCCGCCTCGCAGCCCTCGGCGGGACGCTTACTGTTTGCCGCGCTGGTTATGCTGCCGGTGGGCGGCTTCAGCTATCTGTTCCTATCTGGCTCGATCGGTTTTGCCATCCTGCGCTACCGTTTGTACGATATCGATATCCTCATCCGGCGCACACTGGTTTATTCTGCTCTGACTGCCCTGCTGGCGCTGGTGTATTTTGGCGGAGTGACTCTGCTGCAAAGCCTGTTCACTTCGCTGAGCGGCCAGCAGTCGCCGGCGGCGTTGGTGATTTCCACCTTGTTGATTGCCGCCCTGTTCAATCCACTGCGGCGCAGTATCCAGGAGTTCATCGACCGGCGTTTCTACCGCCAGAAATATGACGCCGAGCAGGCGCTGGCCAAATTGGCCGCCGCGGCTCGCGATGAAGTTGACATCGATCAATTGAAAGTGGCTTTGTTGCAGGTGGTGGAAGGAACCATGCAGCCGGAGCGAATGAGCCTGTGGCTGAAAGATTAGGGAGAAAAGCATTGAACGTTTTCTGGGAACGCCTGACTGCCTGGGGAGTTGCATTGTTTACCCTGGTTGTTCTACCTGTTTCAGCTATCTTGATCCTCGTAAACCCGGCAGGACAGGATGCAAGAGCCTTGGAATTTCTAAGCGGGGCGTTATTCGGTTGCGGCGCGCCGATCTTAGGAGTGATTATTTTGATGAAGCAGCCGCGCAACCGTATCGGCTGGTTATGGTTGGTTATCGGATTGACATTCGCCTTCAGCAGCCTGTCGCAAGGACTCAAATATCACGCCAACAGCACCTCACCCGTTCATTACTCGAGTCTGCTTTTTACGATGTTGTTATTCAGTGAAACGACTTATATCATCCGATTCATTTGTTACATGCTGATGATGCTCTGGTTCCCAGACGGGAAACCGCCGGCGCCTCGCTGGCGCCTCCTCCATGGGTGGGCAGTGGTGTCTTTCATCTCGCTGATCCTGGATTTGTTCGCCCAAAAAGTGCCCTGGTCAAATTTAAATGGCATTGGTGGGGATGCGCCGCTGGTCGATAATCCAATTGGTTTTCTACCTACAGCGCTCAACATCTATGCAGTGCTATCGGCGATTGGCTTTCTATCGATCGTTGGAATGTCGCTGATTGCCGTCCTGGCTATGTGGTTGAGGTACCGATCAGCCGGGCAGCAGGTACGGACTCAAATCAAGTGGTTTGTAGTGGGTGGGGCAATCTATGCTGCCGGATTCTTAGCCTCAATTGTTCTCCTTGATTACTCAACCTTCCTGCCGGGTATCCTGTACAACGTTAGCATTCTGCCGCTTTACCTGGCGGTTGGCATTGCGATCACTCGCTATCAACTATACGATATCGACATCATCATCCGCAAGACCTTGCAATACGCCCTGGTGACTGCCCTGCTGGCGCTGGTCTATTTCGGCGGAGTAACGCTGCTGCAAAGGCTGTTCACTTCGCTGAGTGGTCAGCAGTCGCCTGTTGCCGTGGTGCTTTCCACCTTGTTAATCGCGGCCCTGTTCAACCCACTGCGACGGCGCATACAAGATTTCATCGACCGGAATTTTTACCGACAGAAATATGACGCCGAGCGAGCACTGGCGGAGTTCGCCGCTGCGGCCAGCCGCGAGACTGAACTTCAAACATTGGCTGCCTGTGTGGTCGGTGTGATCGAACAGACGATGCAGCCCGAAAAGATCACCTTCTGGCTGAATGAGAAATAGGTGTGGATCAACAGGTCTGGTACCATGAACCGTAACGAACGGCGGACGCCGGGCAGGTATAACTAAGCTGTGGACCACACGATAAACCAACCTCCCAAATATACCAGCCTGCTTCGCCTGGCCCGCCTGGCAGGGGGCGGGGTGTTTGCAGGGAGCATCCTGCTGTATGTCCTGGGTATGATTGAATGGTTCAGATATGCTGGGCAGCATCCTGAAAAGTTCATGCCTTTCAAATGGACGCCAGCCGATCTGCATATGGTGCTGGGCAGGTTCGGAATTTCCCTGGAAACCTGGCTAACCGTTAGTCTGCTGCTCAGCGTGCTGGCGACCGCCAGTTACTGCCTGGTCGGCTTGATCATTTACCTGCGCCGCGGCCGGGATTGGTTCAGCCTGTATCTTTCGCTGGTGCTGGTGCTGTACGGCACACTGACATCCAACCAGGTATTTATTTTGCAGTTTATCTTTCCAGGGCTTGGGTTTTTACAGTACACCAGTGTGCTTACCTGGATGAGCTGGTTTGTCGTTTTTTACCTTTTTCCGAATGGGAAGTTCTCTCCAGTTTGGGCGCGCTGGTTTGCTGGCTTGTTGATCGTCGGATTTATCATAGATGTTTTCTTTTACCAGGGACAATCGCCGCCGCCCTGGCTGGCAGCCCTGATGTTCATCCCGATCATTCTTGCCATTTTTAGCCAGGCTTACCGCTGGCGAGTTTCCGGCGCCGTTGAGCGCCAGCAAATCAAATGGGTATTTTTATCAATTCTGCTCCTGGTCAGTTTCCTGGCGATTGGCACGCTCAGTGTGGTCTTCCCTGAGGTAACCGAGAGCGACCAACCCTATGCCTTTTGGATCGCGGTCTTTATCCAATTCTCTTCTCTACTGCTGATCGGCTTCCCACTTTCGATCGGCTTTGCCATCCTGCGCTACCGGCTGTGGGATATCGACCTGCTCATCCAGCGCACGCTGGTTTATTCGGCCCTGACTGGGCTGCTGGCGCTGGTGTATTTCGGCGCGGTGACGCTGCTGCAGAGCCTGTTCACCTCGCTGAGTGGTCAGCAGTCGCCGGCTGCCCTGGTGCTCTCCACGCTGTTGATTGCCGCCCTGTTCAGTCCGCTGCGCCAGCGCATTCAGGATTTCATCGACCGGAGCTTTTATCGGCAGAAATACGACGCTGAAAAGGCGCTGGCAGAGTTCGCCGCCGCAGCGCGCAGCGAGACCGACCTGGAAGCGCTGCAGAGCAAGTTGGCGCAGGTGGCACAGGAAAATTTGCAACCGGTTCGATTAAATATCTGGCTGTTCCCGGCCAATACTACGAGGGATTAAACCTATTCCTCAGGAGGATTACATGAAACTCACACATATCTTTCTTTCGGTTATCCTAGCGCTTGGTATCCTGACGGGGTGCAGTTCGGCGCCGGCTGAGCCGACCCTCAATCCAACCCAAGGAGCGCAACTGCTGGCTGGAAATTATGCAACCACCATCTCTTCGGATGACCTGGCAAGAATAACTTCGCTGGATCCCGGGTACTCCAACAATAAAGGGAATTGGGCAATCAAATTCACTGATGCGGGCAAGTTTAACGCCGAAAAAGACGGCCAATTCATGGCCGCAGGAGATTTCACTGTCAAGGGCGATCAGATTGAGGTGTATGTCAAATCGGTGTGCACCAACTGCGGCTGTGATCAAGCGATTGGGCGCTTCAACTGGGCCTTGAAAGACAACCGCCTGGCTTTTGTCAAGATCGCCGGCGTGTGCGATGCGATGGACCTGATATTAACGGCGCATGCCCTGGCTCGCCAGCCCTGAAGCTGGCCCGTAACGCTGTTCGTAACAAACAGCGGACGCCCGGCTGATATAACATGGGTATGAAACAGGCTGCTCCTTTCGCAACACCTGCCCGGATTCAAATTGCCCAAGGCTTTTTGATCATCCTGGCCGTGCTGTGGGCCGTTAAATTTGCCTGGAGCCTGGTTTTGTTTTACCAGGATGCGCATGTCATTTGCGCAGCATCTTTGCAAGACTGCCGTGACCGCCAGCAGTTCACGCCTCCGGATTTGGCCAGCATTCAGGCTGGCGGCATGACTGAGGAAATGTACACCTCTATACCACGTGCATGGCGGGTTATTGATGCCAGAGTTTATTTGCCGATCGGCTTGGTGGCGCTGGTTTATTTCGATGGGGTGACGCGGATGCAAAGCCTGTTCACTTCGCTGGGCGAACAGCAATTCACCACTACAGTGGCGCTCTCTACCCTGCTGATCACCGCCCTGTTTAACCCGCTGCGCCGGCGCATCCAGGAGTTTATCGACCGGCGCTTCTACCGCCAAAAATATAACGTCGAGCGGGCGCTGGCGGAATTTGCCGCCGCGGCCAGGAGTGAGACCGAGGTTGAAACTCTGACCGGGTGGCTGACAAATGCTATCGACCACACTTTGCAGCCGGCCCAAATCTGCCTGTGGTTAGCCAAAACAGAAAGGAGAACGCCATGAGCGCCAGGCCAGCCAGGCATGAAAGCTTATGGCTGCGCCTGGGCTATTGGATTGTAATCTCATACCTGGCAGTAACGCTGTGCATCGCATTGGCGGGCGCAATCTTATTCCCAGGCTATGTCAAACAGCACGCCGGCAGTTATGTGCCAAACACCAGTTGGAGCGGTGCACAGGTCCAGGCCGGGCTTCATGAATTGGGTTGGCCTGCAGAAAGCGTGGGCTGGTTCTATTTTGGCCTTTCTACGATCGCGCTCGGCGCGGGTTGGACGCTCAGTTTTATCTTGCTGAGGCGCAAGGCGTTGGACGGCTTCAGCCTGCTTTTGGCTTTCATATTTGTGATGGCGGGCAATACAAACACTTTATTCCAGCCAGTCACGGCACATTTGGCGATATTGGATTATTTCTTCAACAATGTGATCGGTGTTGTCGCGTGGCAGCTTTTCTTTATCGCTTTGTTTTATTTTCCGGATGGCAAAGCGGTGCCGCGCTGGAGCCGCTGGATCGTCCGAATCTGGTTCGCTTACATGCTCTGGACTGTGCTTATTAATCCCAACACCCCTGACCGGCCGTTATTATGGTTGGCATTTTTATTCGGGTTTTGCGCCTTGGGCAGCCAGGTCTTCCGGCAGTGGAGACTGAAAGATCCCATTCAGAAACAGCAGACGAAATGGGTGAGCTATGCCATCGTGCTCATGGCAGCGGTTTTGAGCCTGGCGGCTTTGTTTGCTTTCAAACCACCATCTGGCGGGCAATATGGAGCGAATTTGGTGACAGCCTTGCTGCAGCAGGCAGTGTTTACAGCGGGTTTCCTGTTCATCATGATAGCCATTCTCATCGCTATCCTGCGCTACCGCCTGTACGAAATCGACCTGCTCATCCGGCGCACGTTGGTGTATTCCGCTTTGACTGCCTTACTGGCGTTGGTCTATTTCGGCGGGGTGACCCTGCTGCAGAGCCTGTTCACTTCGTTGACCGGACAGCAGTCTCCCGCCGCGGTGGTGCTCTCTACCCTGTTGAGCGCAACTTTGTTCAACCCGCTGCGGCGGCGTGTTCAAGACTTTATTGACCGGCGCTTTTACCGCCAAAAATATAACGTCGAGCGGGCGCTGACCGAATTTGCTGAGACGGCGCGCAGTGAAACAGAGATCTCGGCGGTAACAGGTGGCTTGATCCACACAGTCCGTAAAACAATGCAGCCGCAGCACGTAAGCCTATGGCTATCATCTGATCCACAGCGTTCATTGACCACGATCGATTCTGGCGAAGGTCATGAGAAATAAAATTGAGACGATTAGCACCTGGTTTTTTTTTGCCCTGACCAGTGCGGCTTTTATTGCGCCAGGCATAACAGCGTTTATCACCCGCCCGGGGGGAAAATATCCTGGTTGGGAACAGATTGTTTTTCCGCTGGTTCCTGTTTGCTTTGGTTTTTTCGGAGCGCTGATCATTTCTCGCCAGCCAGGGAACAGGATCGGAATGTTGATGATGCTACCTTCAGTTTCCCTTTTTCCGTTAATCGATGCCTTTTTAGCCCCATATATCCAGGGATATGCGCCGCTGCCCAGGCCGGCGCCTCTCTATTTTCTTGTAATTTTGTGGTTCAGCAATTGGGACTGGGGGCTGCTGGTTTTCCCTTTGATGTTTATGATGCTGCTCTTTCCCACCGGGCGACCATTCAGCCCACGTTGGAAATGGCTGGTTTATGCCGGCATCGGCCTGGCGGCTGTGCTGCCTGTATTGAGTATGCTCAGCCGGAGCCTGGCTCCGGGCAGCGGCAACGTTGACTGGTCTTACCCCAACCCGCTTGGGTTCATGGACCCGGCGTGGAGCAACCAGGTGGTTTTACCGCCTATCATGGCGGCATTCCTGGTATGGATTGTTTTGTGTGTGGTTTCTTTGTTTTTACGCTTCCGCCATGCGCACGCCATCGAAAAAGAGCAAATCAAATGGCTGTTCTTTGCGGCCGCCATTTTTGCGATTTGTTATATCCCGGTTTTTGTTGGCAATGCATTTGGTCATACCGAAAGTTTTGGAAACATCCTGTTTGCCATCGGACTTTTTGCTTTTCCGGTAGCCATTGGAATCGCTATCTTACGCTACCGTTTGTATGATATTGAGCTCATCATCCGGCGCACGCTGGTTTATTCGCTCGTGACTGGCTTATTGGCCCTTGTGTACTTTGGCGGTGTGACACTGCTGCAAAGCCTTTTCACTTCCCTTAGCGGTGAACAGTCTCCTGCGGCCGTGGTGATCTCTACACTGCTGATCGCCGCCCTGTTCAACCCTCTGAGGCGGCGCATTCAAGAATTCATCGATCGGCGCTTTTACCGCCAAAAGTACAATGCCGAGCAGGCGCTGGCGGAGTTCGCCGCCGCGGCAAGCCGCGAGACGGACCTTAAGACATTGACCAACCAATTGACCGCCACGGTTGAACAGACACTGCAGCCGGTACAAAGCAGTTTATGGTTCAAGGCAGACCAGAAGCCAAACGAAAGAAAAAGAGAATGAAAGACAGCTCAATGAATCTCAAGGCACATGGCTGGCTTTTGCTCATCCAAATAGCCTGGATCCTCCTGGCGGTTTTGTCCCTTGCAGAAAAAATTTGGAGCTTGCAGGCAAATTACCAAAGCGCAAATGCAATTTGCACGGACAGCATCATCGCCTGCCATTCCACGGGTAGAGCCAGTCTTCAGGATGTCGCTAGCCTGCGGGTGGATGGCATCACTCTTGAACAATGGGCAATTTACCAGAATGCTTACCGCATCTTTGTAACCATGATTTTCTGCGCCGTCGGTTTGCTCATTTTCGCATTCAGGCGGAATAATCCACCTGTGCTTTTTATGGCGCTCGCACTATGGTTGTTCGGCACCCTTCATCCGGGGGGATTTATGGTAGATAAGTATCCACAATTTGCTTTATTGAACAATTTCTTAACCTGGCTTACCTGGGTTTCGTTTCCCATCCTATTTATCACCTTTCCCAATGGGCGGATTGTGCCGCGCTTTATGTGGATTTTTATATTTGTTTGGAGCCTTTTATTTGCTTTGAGTTACATCAACACAAGCAGCGAGGTTACGGACAATCCATTGTACATGTTGCTCGCAGGCGTCGCCTTTACCAGTATGTTTGGAGGGAGTGTTGCCTCACAGGTGTACCGTTTCTTCCGAATATCAAATGTTGAGGAACGGCGGCAGACCAAGTGGGTGGTGACAGGGGTTACCATATGGATTTCAGTGGTTTTAATGTTCCTTGTGGTTCCGCCGTTTAGCCAGGCCCTCGACAGTCAAACGCTCTATTCAAAAAAACAAATGATCTTTTCAATTACCTCTAATCTGAGTTTTATTTTATTGCCAATCAGCATCGGCATCGCGATCCTACGCAATCGGTTATGGGATATTGACCTGATCATCCGGCGCACCCTGGTTTATTCACTGCTCACCGGACTGCTGGCGCTGATCTATTTTGGCGGGGTGACCTTGCTACAGAGCCTGTTTACCTTGCTGAGCGGGCAGCAGTCGCCGGCGGCGCTGGTGATCTCGACCTTATTGATCGCCGCTCTATTCAACCCGCTACGCCGGCGCATTCAAGATTTCATCGACCGGCGCTTTTACCGCCTGAAATATAATGCAGAACAGTCACTGGCGGCGTTTGCCTCCGCTGCCCGCTCCGAGGCGGACTTGGAACTGCTGACGAATAACATGCTCGGGATAGTCCAGGCTACCCTGCAGCCCGAGCATGTCTTGATTTGGATGAGGCCCAAGGCAAAAAGCAGGGCAACAAACCAGGAGAAGTCGTGAGCGATCCTACACCTATAAATAACCTTGAAGCCCGGTTTGACCGCTCGGCCTGGCTGCTACTGTTGGGCGCGCTGCTTTTCCTGGCGCTGAACATCGGCCAACTTGCCTACCGGTTTACACTGCCTACGGAAGGTTGGGAGATCAACAGCGACGATAATGCCGCTGGTGATTATGATTTTTATATTATAAAGAATGTTGTAGGCGCCCTATCAATGCTGCAACCAGGTGATGCTCTGCATATCATTGGGTGGATTCCGGCAGCTCAAATCCTCAACAGTGACAGGCTAGCCCACGCACGACCGGCAGGCTGGGTGGCTGGCGGGCATATCCCAGTCACGGTGATCCGGGGCGGGCAAACCCTGACGATCGACATTCCGATCGTTCACTGGACCTTTTCCTCCTACCTGCGCAGCAATTTCACCGATTTGAGGAGCGTGATCATGTGGCTCTCAGCCCTGATTATGTTGGGCGTTGGGTTGCTTACTTTCCTCAAACGTCCAGCAAACCTTGCCGGGCGCTTCTTGTTCCTTTTTGGCCTGGCAATAATTTTTTCGGTGCTCGCCAGCTCTCTACCAGATGGTTTGGGCATGTATTTCGATTACCTTGCTATTTTTGGTAAGGTTTTTTTCAGTAATGTTATTTTCGCTTATATGTTTGGACCATCCTTGCTTGGTTTTGCGCTGTCCTTCCCGAGACCTAAAACTTTTATCCAACGGCGGACATGGTTGTTGGTCGTTCCTTTTCTTCTAGGAAGCAGCACCACTGTTCTGCTCTTTATTGCCCCACCTCTGGCAACGATTGGTTTTCCAATTACATTGGGTATGGTCCTGGCTGCCATGGGGGCGCTCCTGCACAGCGCTTTGACGATGCACGATGCGATTAGCCGTGCTCAACTACGCTGGGCAGTAGGTGGTATGGTGGTGGGAATGGGACTCTTTACGCTAAATTTTATTAATTTTGGCGAACTTGGTTTTCTCAACATTGTGTTCAGGGTATTGACAGCATCCAGCCTGCCTGTGATGGGTATTTCTTTGGCAATTGCCATCCTGCGTTACCGCCTCTTCGATATTGACCTGATCATTCGGCGCACGCTGGTCTATTCGCTCGTGACGGGTGCATTGGCCCTGGTGTACTTTGGCGGGGTGACCTTATTGCAAGCCCTCTTTACCACCCTGAGCGGTCAGCAGTCGCCTGCCGCGGTCGTAATCTCCACTTTGCTGATTGCCGCCCTGTTCAATCCGCTGCGCCGGCGTATTCAAGACTTTATCGACCGGCGCTTTTACCGCCAGAAATACGACGCCGAAGCAGCCCTGGCTGATTTCGCTGCTGTCGCACAGAAGGAGGCCAACCTGGATTACTTGAGCGGGGCGTTGGTGAACATGGTGAATAAGACGATGAAGCCAGAGACAAGCAGCCTGTGGCTGGCGAAGAAATAAGAGCATTGTATTGTGTATTATTTCACAATATGGTAAAATGGGTATTGTCCATCAAATTTATCGTATTGTTTTGCTGGTTTACTGTTCGCAGCACAAAGGAGCGATGATATGACATCGGTAATTGTAATTGGCGGCGGCCCAGCTGGTGTGACAGCCGCCCTGCGCGCCCGGGAATTGGGCGCGGAAGTGACCCTGGTCGAACGCAGCCGCATGGGCGGCACATGCACCAACGACGGCTGTGTGCCGACGCGCGTGCTGGCTAAGGCGGCCCGCCTGCTGCGCGATGCACAGCAGCAGGGCGATTACGGACTGGAAGGACCGGCGCCGACGCTCAATTTCGAGCGTCTGATCAACCGCACCCAGCAGGTGGTGTACACGATTCATGAGAAAAAACAGCTCATCAGCCACCTGGAAGAAGCCGGCGCTCGGGTGCTTGCCGGGGTGGGCAATGCACAATTCGTCGATCCGCACACCTTGGAGTTGGCGGATGGACAGCGTTTGCAGGCCGACCACTTCATTTTGTGCGCCGGCGGGCGGGCGCGCCGCCTGGATTTCCCCGGGGAAGAGCTGGCGTTGACCCACAGCGACATCTGGTCGCTCAAGAATCTGCCAGCCTCGGTGGTGGTGGTTGGCGCAGCCGCCACTGGCTGCCAGCTGGCTTCGATCCTGGCTGGCTTTGGCAGCCAGGTGACAGTGTTAGAAGTAGGCCCGCGCATCCTGGGGGTTGAGGATGAGGCCGTTTCGCAGGAGGTGGCAGCAGAATTTGCCGGGCGCGGCATTGATTTGCTCACCGGCATCCAGGGAATCCAATCCATCGTAAAAACCTCGGCCGGTTTACAGGTTAATTTTCGCCTGCATGATGAAGCAAAAGCTTTACAGGCCGAGGCGGTGATTTTATCCACCGGCTGGCTGGGCAACCTGTCCAACTTAAACCTGCCGGCCGCCGGCGTGGAAACCAATGGGCGGTATGTGGTGGTCGATGATGCTTTGCGCACCAGCGCGGCGCACATTTTTGCCGCCGGCGATATCACCGGCAGGATGATGTTGGTGCAGAGCGCCGGCTATGAAGCGCTGTTAGCGGCTGAAAACGCCGTGCTGATTGGCGCCCGTCGCGAGCGGCATGAGATTGTACCTCACGGCGGCTTCACTGATCCGGAATATGCCAGCGTCGGTTTGACCGAGGCCCAGGCCCGCCAGCGCACCGACTGCGTGGCCGCGGTAGTATCTTACAAAGAGCTGGACCGCGCCGTGATCGACGGACACACAGTTGGCCTGTGTAAGTTGATTGTCTCGAGCGAAACGCACCGCTTGCTTGGCGCCCATGTGGTCGGCGAGCAGGCCCTGGAGATCATTCACCTGGTGGCGGCCGGCATGCTGACCGAGATGTGGGTGGAGCAGCTCGCCGAGTTGGAGATCGCTTATCCCACTTTCACTGCGGCGGTGGGTATCGCCGCCCGGCGCATTGTCAACGAGCTGGGGGTGCGCCCTTTGACGCCTGAATGGCGGGCGCTTAAACGCCTGCCGGCCGAGTGGGAGCATGGGCAAATCGAAAAATAGGCTGAAATTCGTTTTACGTAACAGTTCTCGTAACGATTTCCGGACGGTCGCAGCATATACTTTGCATAGTTGAACGGAGTAAAGCAAATGGAATGGATCACCAAACTTTGGAAGAAGAACCCGGCAGATAGAGCAGAAGCCAAAGGCAGCGCTGAACTTGCCGGGCCTGCCAAAAGCCAGCTTGCCCAGGTCACGCAGGCGGTGACCTTGGAGATGGATATTGCCCCCAACGATCCTTTCCTGGCTTACATTTTAAACTCGCCCGGTGTGGTGGAAATCGAGAAGATCAAACTTGATTCGCCAGCCTTGCAGAAGCTCAAGGAAGCCGGGATCCGCCTATCTGTGCCGCTGGTCAGCCAGGGTGAGCTGATCGGGCTGCTTAACCTGGGGCCGCGCTTGAGCGAGGCCGATTATTCGAGTGATGATATTCGCCTGCTGGGCAACCTGGCCACCCAGGCCGCCCCGGCGCTGCGAGTGGCGCAACTGGCCCGCCAACAGCAGATCGAAGCGGCGCAGCGTGAGCGCTTTGAGCAGGAACTGCGTGTGGCGCGCGTCATCCAGCAAACGCTGCTGCCCAAACAAGTACCCGATTTGCCGGGCTGGAAAATGGCCGCCTACTGGCAGCCGGCGCGAGCCGTCAGCGGCGATTTTTACGACTTTATCACCCTGCCGGATGGCAAAATCGCCATTATTGTCGGTGATGTTACGGATAAAGGTGTACCGGCTGCCCTGGTGATGGCAACCACTCGCAGTGTGCTGCGCTCGGTTGTCGAGCGGCACACTGATCCCGGCGAGGTCTTAGGAACAGCCAACAATTTGCTCTGCCAGGATATGCCGCCCAAGATGTTCGTCACCTGCCTGTATGCTCTGCTCGATCCGGTCAGCGGAGTGGTGCGCTACGCCAATGCCGGCCATAATGTGCCATACCGGCGCACAGCCGAGGGCATCCAGGAAATGCGGGCGCGGGGTATGCCGCTGGGTTTGATGCCAGATATGCCGTATGAGGAAAAGCAAGTTGAGTTGATGCCTGGCGAGAATGTTGTGTTGTACAGCGATGGCCTGGTGGAAGCGCACAATACCCAGGGAGAAATGTTCGGCTTCCCCCGCCTGCAAGAACTGTTAGGCGTCCAAAAATGCGGCGATGAACTGATCAGCTGCATGGTCGATGAACTGGCCGCTTTCACCGGTCCGGGATGGGACCAGGAAGATGACGTGACCTTCGTCACATTGGAACGCGCCGCTGCTCCAGATGTGCAGGTGCTGGCTGAATTTGACATCCCCAGCCAACCAGGCAACGAACGCCAGGCGCTGGAACAGGTCGCGGCAGTGGCCGCTACTGTCCAATTGCCGGCGGCGCGCATGGAACGGTTGAAAACGGCCGTTGGCGAAGCCACCATGAACGCCATGGAGCATGGCAACCAGTACAACCCGGAACGATCTGTTCACATTCGTGTGCTGCACTCCAGTGAGAGGCTGGCGGTAGAGGTGACCGATCACGGCGCCGGGCAGCATATCGCGACGGCTGTGGAGCCTGACCTGGATGCCAAACTGGCAGGGCTGCAATCGCCGCGCGGCTGGGGATTGTTCTTGATCAAGAATATGGTGGATGAGATGAACGTGCGTGAGGATGCCGAGCATCACACCCTTGAGCTGGTTTTTCATTTGACAGGAGGTGTGCAATGAGCGAGGTTTTACAAACCAAGGGATTTCAAGCCCAGGTGCGTTCGCAGTCCAACCTGGCGGTGATTGATTTGATGGGCGAAATCAATGGCACTGCGGATGAGGCGCTCAATACTGCGTACAGCCAGGCCGAGGCCCAAAACCCGGCTACGGTGATCTTAAACTTCGGCCGGGTCAGCTACATCAACAGCACCGGGATCGCCCTGATCGTGGGTATCATGGCCCGGTCGCGCAAGGCGCACCGCCAGCTGGCGGTTTTCGGACTGACCGATCATTACAAAGAAATATTCCAGATTACCCGTCTCGCCGATTTCCTCACGATTTACGAGGATGAATCGGCCGCGGCCGCAGGGACCGGCAAGTAAACTAATTTTGTCAGGAGGTTGATATGTCTCAAGCCAATGTTCAAATTCAGACCCGCAAAGTTTCGCAGGGCTCTGCTGAGGGCTTCTATATCTTTGATATTGATGGTGAAATCAACGCCCAGGCAGAAAGCGCTTTGATGGATGCTTACACCAGGGTAAACAGTGACGGGGCAAAAAGCATCATCTTGAATTTCAAGAATTTAAAGTATATGAACAGCTCCGGCATCGGCTTACTGGTGACGTTATTGATCCGCATCCAGCGCCAAAAACAACGCCTGTTTGTCTGCGCTTTGAGCGACCATTACCGGCAAATTTTCTCACTTACTCGCCTGGATGAGGCCATCGGTATCTTTGAAACCGAAGAGCAAGCTCTGGCGGCGGCATAACTTTGGAGGTAAAAATGTCTGACCAATCAACCTCGGATACGAACCAAAACGCCGGCTGGGCTAAGCCGGTGGATAAACTAAAATCACCGGGAGTGCCCAGCGGGGCGATCAACCTGAATGTCGATGGCCGGAGGCTGTCCGGTTTATCGGCTGGTTTCGGTCAGATGTGGCAGAAGACCTACAAAATCCGCCTGAGTGGGGCATCCGCTTCGCCCCAAGAAGTTATCTCTACCTGGAAAGCTAATTTTCCCAAGTATTGGCCGAAAGGCAATGATTTGTATGTGCCTTTGCGCGGTATCCAGCCGGGTGAGGTGGGTGTGATCAACTTGACGGCGCCCGGGGGATTGAAACTCTCTACCGGCATCATGGTCATTTATGCCGATGACACATCATTCTCATTTATGACTCCCCAAGGCCACATGTTCGCCGGAATGATCACCTTCAGCTCGTTTGAGGAAGATGGATCGACCGTGGCGCAGGTGCAGGTGTTGATCCGGGCCAACGACCCGATTTACGAGATCAGCTTCCGCCTGGGCTTCGGACACCAGGCTGAAGATGTATTCTGGCAAGGCACGCTGTCTAACCTGGCGCAATCTTTTGGCGTACAGGGGCACGTGATCCAACAGAATGTGCTGGTTGACCCGCGCGTGCAGTGGAAAGAAGCCAGCAACATCTGGCAAAACGCTGGCATCCGCTCGGCATTGTACATGCCCGTGGCATTGGTGCGCCGCCTGTTTGGCAAGTAGGGGATATGCCTGAATTCGATGCTGTGGTGGTCGGCGCTGGCCCGAACGGGCTGTCGGCCGCCATCACCCTGGCCCAGGCCGGCGCCAGGACTCTGGTGCTGGAAGCGAAAGACACGCCTGGGGGTGGGGCACGCACGGCAGAATTGACCCTGCCGGGATTTCGCCATGATGTGTGTTCCGCCATCCACCCGCTCAGCCTGGCTTCACCTTTTTTACGCAGCCTGCCGCTGGAGAGCCTGGGGGTGGAATGGATCCAACCTCCGGCAGCCCTGGCTCATCCCCAGGACGACGGCCGGGCAGCGGTCATATACCAGGATCTGGCGAAAACTGCCGCCGAGTTGGAAGGGGACGGACCGGCATACCGGCGGCTGATGGAGCCGCTGGTGGCGAATTGGGAGAAGATCATCGCAGATATCCTGGGCCCTTTGCCGCTGCCGCCGCGCCATCCGCTGACGCTGGCTGGTTTCGGCTTGCGCGCCGGTCTGCCGGCGAATTGGCTGGCAAAAGCAACATTTCGCCAGCCGCCTGCCCGGGCCCTGTTGGCTGGTATGGCGGCACACTCGATGATCCCGCTCGACCAGCCGGCCACCGCCGCTTTCGGCCTGGTTTTGGGCATCCTGGCGCATGCTGTGGGCTGGCCGGTGCCGCGCGGCGGATCGCAGGCCATCATTGATGCATTGGTAAAGCAACTGTCTTCGTTGGGAGGCGAAATCCGGACTGACTTTCCCGTCGAGCGCGCTGCTGATTTGCCGCCTTGCCGCCTGGCCCTGTTCGACCTGACGCCGCGCCAGCTCGTGCAAATCATAGGCGAGCGCCTGCCGGCAGGCTACCGCCGCAGCCTGGAGCGTTACCGTTACGGGCCGGGGGTGTTCAAGATCGATTGGGCGCTGGATGGACCGGTTCCCTGGAAAGCAGCCGGCTGCGCCCAGGCAGGCACGGTTCACATAGGGGGAACCTTGGAGGAGATCAGCGGCGCTGAGCGGGTTGTGTGGCGGGGCGCACATCCTGACAGGCCCTTTGTATTATTTGCCCAACAAAGCCTGTTCGACAGCAGCCGGGCTCCTGCCAGTAAGCACACCGCCTGGGCGTACTGCCATGTGCCGAACGGCTCCACGCAAGATATGACCGCTGCCATCGAAGCGCAGGTCGAGCGCTTTGCGCCAGGTTTTACCCGGCGTATCCTGGCGCGCAGCACGCGCAGCGCGGCCGCCATGGAAAGCTATAACGCCAACTATATCGGGGGTGATATCAACGGGGGAGTGCAGGATATCTGGCAGTTGTTTACCCGGCCGGTGGCGCGAGTTGTACCTTACAGCACCCCGCTCCAAGGAGTTTATTTGTGCTCCTCATCTACACCTCCGGGCGGCGGTGTGCACGGCATGTGCGGGTACCATGCGGCCAAAGCCGCCTTGAAAAGCGAACGTTTCTTGACGGAATTGAGCAGGGCTGGCGTCTACGCCGGGTCAAATTCTACCATCTCTTGAATAAGCTCACTTCTTGGCAGGTCGATGACGACCAAAGCTCTCCGTAGTATTCAACAGCGGCAAAGCACATTTCATAAATAGCAGGCAGGCATTCAGTCGTTTCATATTTCCGTTACTTTCGGCAGGCTATATTATACTAAGCAGGCACTGCCATGAATATTCTCAACATCGGATACGATTCCACTAACTATTATCTGGTCGAGCCAGGCCGCGCCGGCTTGCTGGTGGATGTGGGTTGGCCGGGCACACTGCCAAAATTGTTGGCTAACCTGCTGAAGAAAAATCTGGCGCTGCGGGATGTGCGTTATTTCCTGGCAACACACTACCATCCCGATCATGCCGGGATCGCCCAAGAGATCATCCAGCACGGCGCCCGCCTGGTCATCTTGGAAGAGCAGTTGGCGGCGGTTCCGCAGCTCAGGCGCTACATAAAACCCAGCATGGGTTACCAGGAAATTAAGCTGGCGGGCTGCCTGCAGTTGCAAATAGCCCAAAGCCGCCCGTTCTTGGAGAGAATTGGTCTGGAGGGTGAGATCATCCATACTCCCGGCCATTCAGAGGACAGCGTTACATTGGTTTTGGATGATGGCAGCGCTTTTACCGGCGACCTGACTCCACCTGCTCTGGCGACAGAAGAAACTCAGGAATTGATTGAGCAAAGTTGGAGCAAAATCCGCATGTTGCATGTGAAAATGATTTATCCCGGCCATGGGCCGACGCCTGTACCGCTGAAACCGTGAGTATGAAAAAAACGTTGATGCCAGAAGGATAATATATGGCGGATGAAATCAATACAAAAGTTAAGGAATATCCGGTAAGGCCTGAGAATCAAATCTCACTCGATCCTGAACGCCAGAGGCAGGCCAAGCAGTATGCTCGCATTTCCCACCGACTGATGCTGGCGGATATTGCTGTCAGCGGCCTGTACGCCCTGTCCTGGCTGGTTTTCGGCTGGTCAGTTGGCCTGCGCAGCGCCCTTCAAGTTGGGCTGACCAGCAACGATTGGCTGTTGGTGCTGGCGTTTGCCCTGGTATTTGGCGGTATTTATTTCTTCCTCAACCTGCCGCTGGCGTATTACGAAGGTTTCGTTCTGCCGCACCGCTTCGGCATGTCCAACCAGACCTGGCGCGGTTGGGTGTTTGACCAGGTCAAAGGGATGGTGGTCGGTGGATTACTGGGTGGCTTGGCGCTGGAGGTGATCTATACGGTGCTGCGCGCCTCGCCGGATTGGTGGTGGTTGTGGGCGGCAGGCATTCTGCTCTTATTCAATGTGGTACTGGCAAACCTGGCACCGGTGCTGCTGATGCCGTTATTTTACAAAGTGAGCCCGCTGGGCGATGAATATGCCGAACTTGCGCACCGCTTGCTGAGCCTGGCGGAGCAGGCGCACACACGGGTGAGCGGGGTGTTTCAATTCGATATGAGCCGGCGCACCAAAGCGGCCAATGCCGCGCTGGCCGGCTTGGGCAACACCCGGCGCATTATCCTGGGCGATACTTTATTGAAGGAGTTCACGACAGATGAGATCGAAACTGTGCTGGCGCACGAACTGGGTCACCATGTCCACAAAGATATTCCGCTGGGCATCCTGTTCGACACGCTGATGACGCTGGTTGGTTTTTACCTGGCTGGACTGGCGCTGCGCTGGGGTGCGGCTTTTTTCGGACTGTCTGGCCCGGCTGATATTGCTGCCCTGCCCTTGTTGATGTTGGTCATGGGATTCTACGGGCTGGTGACCATGCCCCTGGGGAACGGCATGTCGCGCTGGCGGGAACAGCGGGCGGATGAATATGCCCTGGCTGTCACCGGCAAGTCGGCGGCTTTTGCATCCGCTATGACTCGCCTGGCAAACCAGAACCTGGCTGACGCTGACCCGGAAGCCTGGGAAGAGTGGCTGTTGTATTCGCATCCGGCTTTGAGCAAGCGAATTGCGCTGGCGGAAAAAAGCAAAAACCGTTGATCCCCGATGGATGGGGTTCAGTCCATAGTATAATGATTTATATGCGCTTCCAGCGTGGTCTTTATCATATTTCCAACTAAACGAATGAGGATCTAATGAATTTCTTAATCACCGGCGCGGCTGGCTTTTTAGGTTCAGCCCTGGCCAACCAACTGGCCCTGGAATGCCACCATGTGCGCGGCCTGGACGACCTCTCCACAGGCGATCCGCAGGCTCTGGTGCCAGATGTTCATTTCACGCGTGGTGATGTCTCCGACCGCCCCAAATTGTGGACTTTACTGCAGGATGTGGATTGTGTTTATCACCTGGCGGCGCGCGTTGCAGTGCCCGAGTCGATCATCTACCCACGCGATTATAATGCAGTCAATGTGGGCGGCACAGTGGCATTGATGGAAGCGATGCGTGATGTTGGCGTGCGCCGAGTGGTCTTTATTTCTTCGGGAGCGGTTTACGGTGACAACCAGGAACAGCCGCTCAAAGAATCAGCTCGGCCCAACCCCAGCTCGCCTTATGCGGTCTCTAAGCTGGCGGCGGAATACTATGTGCGCACCATTGGCGGCTTGTGGGGCATCGAAACAGTCAGCCTGCGGGTCTTCAACGCCTATGGGCCTGGTCAGCACCTGCCGCCTTCGCACCCACCAGTTGTCATGAATATGCTGCGCCAGACTCTACGCGGCGGGACAGTTGTGATCCACGGCGACGGTATGCAGACGCGCGATTATGTTTTCGTGGACGATGTTGTGCGGGCTATGATTGCCGCCGCCACCGCCCCGCACCTTGATAACCTGGTGATCAATGTTGGCTTTGGCGTCGAAACGAGCGTCAAAGAACTGCTGGCAGTGGTGCTGAGCATCATTAATTCGAAGGTGGAAATTGTGTATAATACGCGCACCGAGGCGGGCGTTTCGCGCATGCGCGCCGACCTTACGCTGGCGGCTGAGAAATTGGGCTATATCCCGCGCATCCCCCTGGCTGAAGGCCTGCGGCTGACCCTGGAACGGGATGCGCGCTTCCGTGATTTATACAAAAATAAGCGCTAGGAGGGCGGCGTGCTGTCTTTTGCGGTGATTTTCCTGGCTGTCCTGCTGTATGGGGCGCTGCATTCCGCGCTGGCGACGCTTTGGATGAAGCAGACGGCACGGCGCTTTGGCCCGCTGGGTGTGCGCGGGTACCGTTTTGTGTATAATGCCTTTGCACTGGTCAGCCTGATGCCAGTGATGGCCCTGACGGTGCTGCTCGAGGACCGGCAGTTGTATCAGATTCCCTGGCCCTGGCGTGCGTTGACACTGGCCGGGCAGCTCCTGGCTCTCTTGACTTTGTTGGTTGGTTTACTGCAAACTGGCGTCTGGCAGTTCCTGGGTTTACGCCAGTTGTTGTACGGGGTGGAGACGCAGCCTCCCACCCTGGTGGTGAGCGGGTTGTACCGTTGGGTGCGCCACCCGCTGTATTCGGCCGGCCTGGCCTTTATCTGGTTAATGCCATCCATGTCGCTCAATTTACTGGCTTTCAACCTGGGCATCAGCGTGTATATCATCCTGGGAGCGATACTGGAGGAGCGCAAGCTTCAGGCCGAGTTTGGGCGGGAGTACAATGATTACCGCCGGCGCACGGCGATGCTGGTGCCTTTTTTGCGCTGGCCCTGGCCTTCATAACCGGTCGAGGTGGTCATGGCTGAGCTGCCGAGGCGAGAGTTTGTGACATGAAGATGCCGCTGCTCTGGTTGTCGCTGGCGCTGATCGGCGGGTTAGCCCTGGCCGATGTCCTGAAGTTGCCAGTTGCCGCCTGGCTGGGGTTGGCGGCCGGCTGTGCGGTGTTTGCGGCGATCAGCGGGTTGGGGGCACGGTCTCTCCGCCGGCCAGCCTGGTTACAGCACGCCGCCGCCTGGGCCTGGCAATTGGGCCACTCGTATGGTTTCCCGGCCTTCATCCCACTGCTGGCATGCGCCGCCTGCCTGGGCGGGGCGCGCTACCAGGCTGATCACCCGCCACTCGACAGCCACCATCTGGCTGTTTTGAATGATCAGCCAGGTGCCTGGGTGGTGCGCGGCCGGTTGGCCGCGCCGCCTGATCGGCGCGACGGCTACACCAATTTGCTGCTGCAGGCAGAGGAAGCGCGGTCTCTGGAGAATGCATCCTTTGAGCCTACCACCGGCCTCCTGCTTGCGCGACTGGAGCCGGCTGTTGATTGGCAATATCAAGACCGGGTAGAAGTGCGCGGCGAACTGGTGACACCGGAAGCGGGTGAGATTTTTTCCTACCAGGCTTACCTGGCCCGGCGAGGCATCCTCAGCCTGATGCCGCGCGCCAGCGCACGCCGCTTAGAAGTCGCACAGGAATTTTCTCTGCAAGGCTGGCTTTATCAGGTACAGGCGGCAGCACTGACCCTGTGTTATCGCCTGTACCCTGACCCGGAATCTGGGCTGACGGCAGGAGTGTTACTGGGTGCAGACCGCGGGCTGCCGCCGCGCGTAACGGCCGCTTTCCAGGCCAGCGGGATTGCCCATGTCCTGGCAATTTCCGGTTTCAACATTACCATCCTGGCGGGAGTGTTTCTCAAGCTGGCTGGGCGAGCTTTTGGGCGCTGGCGCGGCGCTTTGCTGGCAGGCGTGGGCATCACGGCGTACACCCTGATGACCGGCGCCGAAGCCTCGGCCGTTCGAGCAGCCTGGATGGGTGGGCTGGCGCTGCTGGCGGCGCAGATCGGACGCCGCCAGGATGGCTTGAACAGCCTGGGGGCGGCCGCGGGGGTGATGGCCTGGATCGAGCCGGATGTGTTGTGGGATGTGGGGTTTCAGCTCTCTTTTGCTTCGACTTTAGGATTGGTGGTGTTGGGAGGGCCGCTGAGTGATTGGGTGAGCGCCTGGCTGCACAGTCGCCTGCCAACCTGGGCGGCAGGTTTTGCTTCGGGCTTGCTGGCCGATTATGTTCTGATCACGTTGGCCGCCCAATTATTTACTTTACCCCTGATGATTGCTCATTTCCAGCGCCTTTCGCTGGTAGCGCTGGCGGCGAATTTTGTTGCCTTGCCAGTCCAACCAGCTTTGATGATTTTGAGCGGGCTGAGCGTGCTGGCCGGTTTTCTCTGGCAGCCATTCGGTCAGATCCTGGCTTACCTGGCCTGGCCCCTGGCGCGTTACACCATACTCTCGGCGGAATTCTTCGCTGCTCTGCCGGGCGCACAGGTCAGCACTGGCCCGCTGCCGGGTTGGTGGGTGGTTGGGATATACTGCGGCCTGGTTGCTTTCTACCTGTCACGGGAGCGCTGGGCGGTCTGGCTGGGGCGCATCAAGCCCCTGCTGGCGCCCAGTGTGCTTCTTTTGCTGCTTGGCGCGGCAGCGCTGACTGCCTGGCGCGCCGCTGCCCAGGCACCGGACGGCCGCCTGCATCTGGTGATGCTGGATATCAACGCCGCAGGCCGGTCCGGAGAAGCATTTTTGATACAGACGCCAGGTGGGCGATTCGTACTTGTGAACGGAGGTCCCAGTTCGGCGCGCTTAGGCGACAGCTTGGGCCAACGCCTGCCGCTCTTTGACCGGCGCCTGGATTGGCTGGTGGTGGCAGGCGTCAACCAGGCGCAGATCGAAGCGCTGCCCGATATTCTGCCGCGCTATCCGGCGGGCCAGGTTTTGTGGGCAGGACCAACCCATGATTCACAGGTGCAGCGCAGTTTGTTTGGCGCACTGCAGGCTGCCGGCGTTCCGATAACCCCGGCCGTCGCCGGCCATTCCCTGGATTTGGGCCAGGGTGCGCAATTACATGTGCTCTACTGCGGTCCAAAAGGGGGCGTGCTGTTGTTGGAATGGCGCAGTTTTCGCACCTTGCTGCCCCTGGGCATCGATGACGCTGGCTTACAGACTTTGCAGGGAGGCATCAAAGTGGGCCGCGTGAGTGTGGTCGCCCTGGCGCACGGCGGCGCGGCGGCAGACAACCCCTCCACCTGGACAACCAGCCTGCAGCCAAAAGTGGTCTTATTGAGCATTTCCGCTCAGGATGTGGATGGACGCCCGGATGCTGAAACCCTGCAGGCCTGGCAAGGCTACCAGATCATACGCACCGACCAAAGCGGTTGGATCGAAGTGACCACCGATGGCAACCAAATGTGGCTTCAAACCGAAAGGAAATGAAACTTGGATACGAAAGAACGATTGCTGAAAAGGTTGGATGAAATAGGACGCTCTCTGGAGCACTCCGGGCACGGTGTGGCGTTGATAGGCTTGGGGTCGGTGGGTCGTGAGCTGGGACGCCTGGATGGGTATTCGGACCTGGATTTTTTTGCAGTTGTCGAAGAAGGCTTTAAAGCCAGGTATATCGACAACCTGGATTGGCTGAGCACTATCTGCCCGCTGGCGTATGCTTTTCAAAACACGGTGGATGGCTATAAGCTTTTGTATGCCGATGGCATTTTCTGTGAGTTTGCTGTGTTTGAGCCGGCCGAGCTGCGCCATGTGCCGTTTACGCCCGGCAGGTTGGTCTGGAAACGCGCCGGTGTACCCGACCAAATTGCCGAGCCGCCCGGCGTGGGACTGCCGCCCGCCAGGCCCGACGTGGAGTGGCAGGTGGGCGAAGCGCTGACCAACCTGTACGTCGGACTGCAGCGCTTTCACAGAGGAGAAAAACTCTCGGCCCAGCGATTCATCCAACATTATGCCGTCGACCGGGTTGTTGAGCTGGCGAGCAGAGTGGAACAGGAGAAAAATGGTTTCAAAGACCCCTTCTCCAACGAACGACGCTTCGAACAGCGTTTTCCATCCACCGCGCTCGCCTTGCCGCGTTTTGTGCAGGGTTATGAACGCAGCCCACAGTCAGCCCTGGCTGTTTTAGAATTTCTTGAAGCAAATTTTGAAGTAAACCAGGTGATGGCGCGGGCTGTGCGCGACCTGGCCGGCCAGGCTGAGGGTTGAGAAAAAGGAATCTTGGGTGTACTGTGGCGCGAATGATGTGGCCGCCTACTTTTGAACAACGTTTGCTATTGGGTGCTGCACTGCTCGACTCTCCGCATTCCTTGAAAGCCTGGCGCAGTTGGCGGGAGCGCGTGCCGGTGGAAACAGAAAACCTGGATCCCGGCAGTTACCGGCTGCTGCCGCTGGTTTGGCGCAGTCTGCATAGCCTGGCTGCAGACGATCCCTTGATGGGTCGTTTGCATGGCATCTGGCGGCGCACCTGGTATTTAAACCAGCGCTGGCTGCCTGCCGCCCGCCAGGTTGCCCATTTTCTGGAACGGGCAGGAGTTCCTACGCTACTGTTGGGCAGGGCGGCGGTGAGCGCATTGACCGATTCTGACTACGGCAGCCGCCTTTTTGACCCGCTGACCTTGCTCGTTCTTCCCGAGCACGCCCGGCTTGCGCTGCAGGTGCTGGCTGGCTCCGGTTGGCGCTGCCAGCCGGCAGAATGGGGCGCGCTAGATTTCGAACTTGTTGCCTCCTGTTCGCTGGCTGACCCGGCTGGTGAGGTTTTGCGCCTGAAGTGGCGCCTGATGGAATATGACAGGCGAGTCTCAACAGATGATGCAGTGTGGGCCAACTCCAAGCGAATCGACGATAACTCATGGCCAGCCCTTTTACCGGCTCCGGCCGACCTGGCAATGAGCGTCGTCGAAGCAATCCTGCAAAATCCGGCGCAAAATTTGCTGCCTGGCCTGGCTGATTTATGGGCAATCGTGCCGGGCGTGGCACTGGAAGAGACTGCACATGCCCGCCGCCTGGATGGGCTGTTCAGTATGCTGCAAGGCTACCTGGCTGGGCTTTCCGCTCATCTGCCGGCGCTGCAGCCGCCTGCTGATGAATTGTGTGCCGCCCTGTGGCGGCCGGATACACGGCTGAATAGGCTGCGCCTGAGGTGGGCGCTATTTCAGGCAAGCCATAGGAGCGATGGGGTCTTAAAATCGATTGGCCGGGCGCGACATTTTCCGCGCGTGGTGGATCTGCACCGACGATCGCAACAATTGGAAAGCTCTGTCAAGCCCGGCCATTAATCAAACTGCTCAGCCCTGGGCGCGGGCTTTCACGTGAAAAGCATGAACGATCTGCCGGTGTGCAAACACATTCGAGAGGTAGGATTGGCGCAGTGTTTCATCGCCAATTTTACTGGCCCGCTCCTGCAAAGCCGTATAGGCTTCCAACAGCAAGGCATTTGCCCGCTGAGGCGCGCTGTCTTGCAGTACTTCGAAGCATACCCAATATACCCAGAACGGCTCGACCATGCCGGTGAATCCGTCAGTTTGCAAGTGATCAAGGATCGCCTCGACCTCTGCCCGCGCAGCCTCTTTTTCGCCGCGCTCCCAGGCGACTGCCGCCAGGCCAGCGCTCGATTCGACCGCCATGGTGCGCTCGCCGATAGCCAGGCGAACCTCCCGCGCTTTTGCGTAACAATCGCACGCTTCCGGCAAGCGCCCCAACGCCCGCAGGTTATGTCCTCGGTGGTGGAATGAGTAGCCCAGCATACGCCGCAGGCCCAGCTCTTCGGCCAACTGCTGGGTGCGGTCGCAGTAAATCAGCGCGCCCTCATAATCGTTTAGATGGTAAGTGATCAGGCTCAGGTTATCGAGAGAAATGCACAGACCCTGGCGGTGACCGATTTTTTCCTGGATTTCGATGGCGCGCAATTGATTATCGCGCGCCGCAGTGTAATTACCCTGGGCCAATGCGTCGGACCCCAGGTTGATCAATGCCACACTTTCTGCCTGGAGATCGCCCACTTCGTGGAATATTTGCTTTGCCTGCTCAAAATAAGCGCGCGAGCGGGCATAATTCCCCTGATCGCTGGCGATGAAGCCCATGTTGCCCAGCGAGCGGCCTTCACCGCGCCGGTCACCGATCTCCCGTTTAATGTGGAGCGATTGCTCGAAGAAGGCCAGGGCGGTGGGATAATCGCTGCTGTCCAGGGCAGCCGCGCCGAGGCTTGCCAGGGCGTCCGCTTCGCCGCGCCGGTTGCCTGTCTTGCGGAACATCTCTAACGCAGCCTGGTAATAACTGGAAGCCAGGGAAAATTCAGCCTGGTCGGATGCGATGCGGCCCAGGCTGCGCAAGCTGGAGGCTTCCAGGTCACCGCGCCCGGCCTGGCGGGCGAGTTCGATTGCTTTGTGGTAAGCAGAGCGGGCGGCCTGGAATTCTGTCTGGTTGATGAGCGTCTGCCCAAGCACCAGGTAAGCCGCCGACTGTATTTCGGTCTGCCCAAGCTGCCCGGCAAGGTTGATTGCCTGTTGGCTGTAAACGGCGGCCTGGCGATATTCGCCGATGGATTCGGCATATTCAGCTTGATGCAAAGCCAGCGCGCTGCGCTCGACGCCTGCTGCAGTTGGATCTTTTTCGAACCATGTCGAGAGCAAATTCTCTAGGCTGACCAGGGTCTCTGCCTGGGAAGTTCGGTCGCCCTCCAAGTCGAGAATCGCCTCCAGAGCATTTAACAGGCGATAGCGATCGGCCAATCGGGACTCCGGCAGCAAGTCTGCCGCTTTCTTCAAGAAGCTGGCAGCTTCGTCATTGGCAAAACGGGCGATGGCCTGTTTGTAAGCTTGCTCGTACCAGTGAGCGGCCTGCTCAGGTTCACCTGCCAGCTCAAAATGCTCTGAAATCAGCGCAGCATATTCATCAGAACGATCGTTTTGATGTGTCACTTCCACCAGCCAATGCGCCACGCGGGCGTGGTAGATACGCCGGTCTCGTTTCAACACACTTTCATAGGCGACATCGCGCAGCAAGATATGTTTGAAATTATATTCATCCGTATCGGCAAAGGCTGAATGGATGCGCTGGTAAATCATGTCGCGTTCTTTCAGATGCTGCAAGGCAATGGTAGTCTCGGACATGTTCGGAAGCGTTCGATCGCCGTGCTGGTCGGTGCTGAGAAATGTCAGAGCATTTTCCCAAAACGTGCGGCCGATGACCGAGGCGCGTTGAATGATTGCTTTTTCATGCGGATCAAGACCGTCAAGGCGGGCCTGCAAGATACCCATCAAAGTAGAAGGCACGTGTAATTCGGTCAGCCGGCTGACATCTACCTGCCAATCGCGCTCGGTTGTGCGAATGATGCCGTCGTCAATCAACATCTTTATGAATTCTTCGATGTAAAATGGGTTCCCCTCGGCGCGCGGAATCACCAGGCCAAACAACTCAGGAGGCACATATTCCACTTTTTGCAAGATTTCCTGCAGCAGATAAAGGCTCTGGTCGGCCGTCAGCCGGCGCAAGACAAGCCGCGTTTGGTCAGGGGTGGTGCTGTCCCAGGCTGGATACCGCTCATAGAGCAAAGGGCGCGCTGTGCCCACCAGGATCATCGGCAAGGTGGGCTGCTTGCGCAGGATCGATCGAAATGCATCCAGAGACTGGCTGTCGGCCCAATGCAGATCTTCAAGCAAGATCAGGACCGGCGCATAGCGCGTGGCTGCCAGGAATAAATGAGCCAGGTCGTTCAAGGCGCGGTCGTACAACTGGCGTGGGTCGCTGCGCACCGCGGCCAAAAAGGGACTGTCGCTGACTGCATAACCAGCCAATGCTCCTAGGAAATGCGCCCTGCGGCGCAGCTCAGACGGCGTGATGTTCTGCTGGCCAGGCCCTGTCAAGCTTTGGATGCCGCTTTCTAGCTTGGCCAGCACGGCGCTGGATGGGTCGTCGTCTCGAATTTCGAAATAATTGCCAAACAGGCTGCGAAGCAGTGCATAGGGCAGGTGACTGCTATGCGGGGCAGCCCGGCCGCGTAAAATTGTGATGCGCGGCATTTCATGTTCGGCCCATTGATTGAATTCGAGCAGCAGGCGGCTTTTGCCGACACCGGCTTCGCCCAAGATCAAAGCCGTGCGTGTGGTGTGTGTCTGCACAGCGGAGCGCAGCAATTCTTGCAGTTCTTCCAGCTCATTCTGGCGGCCAATCATGCGTGTTTCCACGCCTTCAATTCCCCGACCGCTGCTGCGGAAAGTCTGGATGCGAGGTTTGAGAATTCTAAACAAGCGCAGCGGTTCGGATTTGCCCTTCACCAGGAGCGGCGCGAGAGCCTGGACATCAAACAAACCGGTCACATGCCGGTAGATGTCATTCGAAACAAGAATTTCACCCGTGGCGGCGGCATTTTGAATGCGGCTGGCCGTGTTGACAGTATCCCCAATGGCTGTTTTTTCGCCGGTGGAGCTGACTTCACCCAGCACGGCTAGCCCGTAATGGATACCGGCCTGTATTTGCAGTTCGCCCAGGCTGGCGAACTCATCCCGGCTGGCCGCGCCAAGGCCGGAAAGCTCAGCCTGCATGGTGAGCGCAGCCCGCACCGCCTGCTCGGGATCATTTTCGCTGGCCACATCACTGCCCCACAAAGCCATCACCGCGCTGCCCATGTGTTTATCGATCTGGCCACCGTGCGCTTCGATGATCGGGTCCAGCCGGTCCCATAATTTTCGCACCAGTTCGACTGTTTCTTCGTTCTCTTCCTGGCCGTCCCCCCCGGTTTGAATTTGCAAAACAATATTGGCAAATAAAACGGCTATAAACTTGCGCTGCTGCTCCGGCGGATTGGTGTGCAAAGCAGCTAACTGTTGGCGCAGCGGTGCCACAGCCAGGTCCACCACGGCGTCTCCTAACGTTGGCCGTTGGGCTTCCAACGCCATAATTGCTTTTTCAATTTGTCCACGATCAGGCATAGGTGGTTGAACTTGTTTGAACGAAAACTGGTACGGTTCTAGAAGTATATCATCAATGATCAGCCTGGCTGGCGTTGTAAACAAAAAAGGCTGGAAGGTGCAACCCTCCAGCCTTTTCAAAACGAGAAGGATCAATAGCGCAGGATGGCGCCGATATCACCCAGGCGTTCGCTGGCATCCGGGCTTTGCAGCATCTCCACCTCACCGCCTTGTTTCATCACAACCCGGATTGCCATCTCAACGGCATCCGGAATTTGTTCGAATTGTTTGGAGCAAAATGGGCAGTTTCCCAGGGCGTGGGCGGTGAGAAAACCACAACCCTGGCATTGGTAACCTGGACTGCGCAGACCCTCGCGCACCACCAGGGTCTGCACACGTCCATCATGGATGCCGCGCAGGGTCGAATCCAGGTGCATCACAGCGCCTTGTTTCTTAGCGGCTCCAGTGATCACAGACTCAACCAGGCGGCTCTCCGATTGAAATTCGGCCTGGCGGCCTATTTCCAGCGTATGAGATAACACATCGTCCTTACTGGCGTTCATGGAGATCGAAAAGCTGCCCATTACCAGGCTTTGCCAGCGTTTGGGCAGATGACCGCGAAACATACTGACATTTTCCTCGCTGCCGGCCAGAACGATGCGCCGGACATTGTTTTCGCTGAAGAAGTGGCTGGCGAATTCTGCTACATCTTTCATGTTATGTTCAACCAGTTCTTCCTGGTGGCGAGTTCGCCCGGCAGAACCGCCGCGCCTTCCGGGGAAAGAAGACGCGCCGCCGCGCTTGACATGCCGCACGCTCTCTCCCAAAACCCCCTCTTGCTCACGCAGCTCGCCCAGGTGGAAGTAAAACAGGCGCGCTCCTTGTTTGTCTACCAGGGCAACACCATAGCCGCCGTAAAAATCCAACAAATTGACCAATGGTTTCACGTGAGGGGTGTTGTTAATCCTGACTCGGCTTTTGACAACCACCGCCAGTGGGTATGCCCGGAAAAAACCAGCCGGCGCGCAAGAAAAGACTGCTACACTGCGACCAGTCCAGTCGTAGGAATGTTCAAAAAAACGTTCCACCGCAGTGACGTCCTCAGCCAAATCTACGCTTTTGAGCATGTTGCGCAGCTCAAGGCGATAGCCAGCGTCGGTGCCCAGCGTCGGATCGGTGTTCAAGTAAACGCTTAAAATAGGGTGTTCGGAGCGAAAATCCAACAACTCCTGAAGATTTGTTTCGCTAAGCATTGGCAGCTCCTTTGTGAACGTGAACAAATAAATGGTTTTGCTTGATACCTGGTCTTCCAGCCCAGGTTTTGTGGTACATCAGGCGCGCGCCAGCTTTTGGAAAAGCTCGCGCTGCGCCGAGTTTAATTTGCGCGGCAGTTTAACTTTGACGCGCACGATTAAATCCCCATGTACATTGGGGTCTTTTAGATGCGGCATGCCGCGCCCGACCAGACGGAACATCTGGTCGGGTTGGGTGCCTTCTGGAATTGTCAGAATGATGTTGCCTGTCATGGTGGCCACGGTAACCTCTCCACCCAGTACTGCTGTGGTCAGGTCGAGGGTGATGTTGGTGATTAAGTCGTCTCCCTTGCGCTCAAACTGTGCATCTTCAGCCACTTTGATCAACAGGTAAAGGTCGCGCTTTGAACCGCCTGGAGAGATGATGGCGTCGGCAGCGCGCACTTTCAGGCCGGTGCGGGCGCCTGCCGGGATTTTGATCTCCAGGCGGCGGGTGTTCACTTCCAGGATGCGCGTGGCCCCGTGATAGGCCTCAGACAAGCTGATGACGAGCTCTTGCTCGACTGGGTTTATGCGGGCTGTAGAAGTGCGCGCGGAAGAACGGCGGCCCGCGTCGCTCATGCCGCTGATGCCTCCCATGCCGCCGAAAATTGTGCGGAAGAAGTCGGAAAAGTCGCTGCCAAACAGATCGTCCAGGTTGCCTGTACCGCTGCCGCTTGCTGTGGACCAGTCGCTCCAATTAAAGTTGCCAGGGTTTGCGCCGCCCTGCTGCCAATTAAAATAAGAATCACCCAATTGGTCGTAACGAGCACGCTTCTGCGTATCTCCGAGCACTTCGTAGGCTTCGTTGATTTCTTTAAACTTGTCTTCCGCCTTTTTATTCCCCGGATTGCGATCGGGGTGATATTGCTTGGCGAGTTTGCGATAAATCCGTTTGATCTCGTCGCTCGTTGCTTTCCGATCGACGCCTAAAATCTTGTAGTAGTCTTTGTATTCCATGTTCCTGCCCGCTGTGATGAAACCCTACAGCTAATCTTATATAAAGCTGCCTCGCGTGCGAAGCAACTGTACATCTTTATTCTATGCGCGTCAAAGATACAAAGTCAAGCATTCCAAAGCAATTCTTACGGAACTCTAACGATCAGGACCCATTGTTTTGCAATACTGCACGCACGACGATCCTTTTGTTGTCCACAAGATAGGGATAGCATGAAATCAAGGTCACCATACCTTTGGTGGTGGCAGCCATCACATCTACGCGCGTCGGTTCGACGATGTCAGTTCCAGTTACGATGTAGGTGTAGGAACGCTGGCTAGAATGGATAATTACCTGGTCTCCCACCTGCAGGCGATCGAGATAGCGGAACAGCTCGCCAAACACATCGTTGTGTGCGCTGAGCACAATGTTGCCGTTTTCGCCGGGGTTAGCCGAGCCGATATGCTGAGCAACACCTTTCTTCAACTGTTCCCATCCGTCGCCTTGCACAATTGGCGCGTCAACGCCCAAACCAGGGATCTGCAAGCGGATCGCTTGCTGCGGCCCGGGGGTCGGCGGCGGTATGGCTGCCAGTTGTTGGACCAGTGGGCGAAGGTGCTCGGGGATTTCGGCGTCGTTGGGGGCTGATCCGCCCAACGAGGTTGGGGGAGTGTGACCGGATGGCAGGACAACCGCCACGATCAAAGGAGTGGGAGTCAGCGTGGGCAAGACCAGGGCCTGCGAGAACTCGGCATTGAGCGACTGGACCACCTGCACGCCATTGAAAACCACCCAGATTAAACCGAGGACGGCTGCAACTTCAATCACCAGCAGTAAGCTGTCCATCCAGCGGCGTGCGGCCGGCCTGGCAGGCTCATTAACCGCTCCATCTTCTTCAACCGGCGTGGCATGGTTGGGATCGAAGGCGGTTTGGGGTTCATCGGAGGCCAACAAAACCACCCGGCCGCTGCGGCGGAAGCGTTCGCGGTGCTCCTGGCGCATGGCGCGGCGCTTTTCGATCAGCAGCCGGCGCAGCTCCTCGATGGTCAAATCTTCCGGGGCTTTGCTCCTGGGCATAGCGGTATTATACCGCGCTGCTTCCATCGACCAGGGGTTGATATCGGGTGAAGAGCAGTAAAATTTATCCCCAGGGGAAAGCGACAGCGTTCAGCCAGGCGCGGGCGATCACCATATGTCCGCAAGCGTTCGGATGGATGCGGTCATCCGACAAAGCATGGGGATGCAGATGCGTTAGAATATCATCGAATGCGGCCTGGGTATCGACGAAATGCGCCTGGTATTTTAGGGCAAGTTCCCTAACGGCAGCGCCGTACTCATCCATCATGGCGCGCATCGGCTCGTTTCTGTCAGGCTCGAGGATATACGGAGCCATCAAGACCAGGCCTTTGAGCTCGGACCGGGTTGATGCGAGCAGCCCGTCGAGAGTTCGTTTGTATTCTTCCAAAGGCACCCCTTTTTTCATCCATTTTGGTGAGTCGAAGTGCCGCCAGACATCATTGATGCCAATCATGATCGATAGCCAATCCGGCGCCATGTTGAAAACATCGGTTTGCCAGCGTACTTTGAGATCACGCACTGTATTGCCTGAGATGCCCATATTCACCACCCGGAAATGGGCCCCAGCCCGGCAAGCCTGGAGCAGGGCATTCACCTGCGCCACGTAGCCGCTGCCAAGCCCTCCGAAAAAGCCCTCGCCAACCGGCCTGGCCCGGTCGCAGTCGGTGATCGAATCGCCAATCATCAAAATTTTACTGTCTGGAGGAATTATCATTTTTACCTCTGCTGAATCAAGCACAAAATATTATTCTGGGAATTTTGGATCATCTCTGAACCAGAAACAACGCAAAGCCTAACAAGCGAATTGCCGCGCTGACCAACAAGCCGCCGGGCAGTCCGATCCAGTCAGCGATGAACACGCCAACCAGAGGAGCCGCCATGTTGGCAAAATGCGAGGTTGTTTGGGCGACAGCGACAAAAGTTGCGCCTTGTTCGACCGGGACTGTTTTGAGCAGTTCATCGAAGAATGTAAGATCGATGCCGGCTTGCATAATGCTGGCCAGGCCGGCGTATACCATGATCGTCTCGAGGCTGGTGGTCATGGCGACTGCGGCTGGGTAAATTGCCACGCCGAGGGTGCTGATCAACAGCACCAGCCGGCCGCCGGCGCGCTTCGACAGGCGCGCCCAGAAGAAATAACCCACAGTGAGCACCAGTGTTTGGGCTGTGGCGATATTACCGATCCAGGTGTTGTTGGCATTCAAGTTGCGCAAAAAAAATAGAGGGAAAAGGGGTGTGCCCAGGGCAAACCCAAACAGGAAAACAAAACGACGGGCGGCAAAAGAGATGAAAGGCGGGTGGTTAGCCACTTCACGAGATATTTCTTTCAAGCGATTGGTCAACGGCTTTTGCTCGGCAGAAGGTGCGGGCGGGTTATCGGGGATAGTGAGCTGGCGGGAGAAGAAAAAACTGATCAAGCCCCCCAGGGAAAGTACCATGAAGGTTACCTGGTAATTCCAGGGAAAGCCGATTTGATCCAGCAATCTTCCAGCGACGAATGCAGAAGCACCGCTCACCAATCCAAGGATGGACCAGCGCCAGCTCATCAGCCGGTAGCGGCCCTGCGGACCGGAAACTGCGTTCATCACCACCGTGAAGCACACGTTCAGCGCAACCTGCGGTAGGGTGGCGAGTGCCCAGATTACCAGCACACCGTTCACCAGTTGGCTGCGCGGAAGTATGAAAGGTGCCAATCCGGTGAGCGTGTAACTGGCCAGGTACAAGAGGCGCGCCAGGCTGTACCAGGGGACCACATTGCGGCGGGTTTGCAGAAACCGGCCGATGGGAATTGCCAGCAGCAGGCCGGTCAGGCCAGACATACTGGTCAGCAGGCCGACCTGCTCGTTGCTGGCGTTAAACTGGGTGAGAAACGGCGCCAGATAGTTCGAGGCCGAGCTGGCGATGCCGACGCCCATGCCATCGATTTGCACATTCCAGAAATTGCGCTGCTGAACTTCACGCGAACCGAACAGGTCTGACTCCGGCGCGATTTTTTCCTGGATATCGAGGGCAGGCGCGTCGCTCACCTGTTGACCTTCCTGTGATCCGCCAGACGGAGAAATATATCTTCCAGGCGGCCAGCCAGGATGCGCCGGTCGAAATGTGCTTCAATGTAAGCACGCCCATTGCGACCCATCTGGGCGCAGGCTGAGCGGTCGGAGGCGAAATGGCGGATGGCGGCGGCCAGAGCAACCGGATCGCCGGGCGGAACAAATATCCCGCAGCGAGCCTCTTCCACTGCCTGGCGGATCACGCCTTCAATGGCCAGGATGACGGGCTTTCCGGCCGCCATGTAATCAAAAACCTTGTTGGGGTAAACTGTGGCATACAAAGGGATGGGTTTCAAAATGGCCAGGCAGGCATCGGCTCCCGCCAGGGCGGTGGGCATCTCTGTTTTCGGCACCGGAGGGGCGAAGATCACGTTGCTCAACCCAAGCGCCTGGGCGCGGTGTTGCAGGGCCGGTTTTTCTTTGCCATCGCCCAAAAAGAGAATGGCAATTTGAGGCTCATCTTTCAACAGATTTGCGGCTTGCAGGACGATTTCCAAATCGTTGGACATGCCGTGTGCGCCAGCGTACATCACCACGAATAGATCTTGTAAATGGTGCTGCTGGCGAAATGGCATGCCGTCCATCGTGGGATCAAACATGCGAGGGTCGGCACCGTTGGCCACCAGGTCTACCTGGCGAGCGCCGCGTGCCCGGACATGAGCGATGAAACCGGGAGAATTAACCAGCAAGCGGTCGGCGTGGTGGTAGAGGAAGCGCTCCAACCACTCTGAGAGGCGGATGAGCAGGGAGCTGCGCAGTACGCCGACTTGAATAGCGAAGGCTGGCCACAGGTCGCGCACTTCGAAAAGAAAAGGTGCGCCTTTTAGGCGAGCGAGAGCCCAGGCGGTGACGCCCTGAAAAATCGGCGGCGAAGTCCCCCAAACGGCATCGACTCCGCCGACCTGCAGACCAATCAAGAAAGAGGAAACCATGAAGCTCAGAAAGCTAAATACCCGGTGCACGAAGGAGCGGTGCAGGGCTGAATAGGTGTAGGCGCGCAAGATCGTGATGCCGTTTTCCTCTTGCCGCTCCACCCAGGTAGCTTTGCCGGGCCGCGCGCTGCCGGTCAAATAGCTGACGGGACTGGCGATAACGGTAAGGCGGTGACCTTTTTCAACCAAAAAGCGCGCCAGCTCGTGATGGCGCGTGCCCCCTGGTTCATCCAGGGCGGCAAAAGCCTGGTGGATCAGCAGAATATGCATCTCAGGTCTCCGGGAACTGCCACAGGCTGGTGAAGCCAAACGGCAAGCATCCGCTGGCGCTTACGGCCAGCGAAAGAGCCGGCTCTTTGTAGTGGTAAGTTGGCGAGCGCCAACCCATAATAGGCGAGGGAGCCCCTTCACCGGCCAGGAACTCGCCAGCGCGCGCCAGCAGAAAACCGACGGTTGCCACAGTTTGCGGAGTCACCAGAAGCAGAATGCGGCCGCCAGGCGAATCCAGTTCCAGGCGAACCTGCTCGCCATCCTGCTCGATCTGCCAGTCCCAATCAGGCAGCAGCCAATGCAGGCGCGCCTGGTGGAGGCGCGGCGCAGGCGCGCGCACCGGCAGAAGCTGATCCTCTACCTGCCATGCATCGCCCAGGCGCGCCAGAGTGCGCACATGCCAGGCTCCCAGGCGCAGATAACCGGAATGGCGGGCAGTCAGGCGCTCCCAACTGGCATCCGGCGCAACCAGCCGTTCTGTGTAATCCGCCTGCGCCCGGCGCAGGTATAAGAACCGCCCGGCGCGCAGCATTTGATCCTGCCCATCCAGAGTGATGGTGTTGTGTACCTGGGCACAGGCCAGGGTGTTATCCCACGGTGGAGGGGCGTTGTACACGTAAGTTCCGGCATCGAGGGCAATATTGATTCCGCGCCACCATAGATCGACATGCAGTTGATCGGCATGGCCTGGCCGGCGGTTAAAATGGGCAGCGCGCAGGTACCCCCAGGAGCGGCCGTTTGGACTGCGCAGCACGCCCTGCCGGGCGCTTGAAGAGGTGAGCTGGGGACGGTCGATTCGCACGGCCGGCGCCAGCCACAGGCTCATTTCATCCCAGGGACCGGGAGGTAACAGTTCCTTGCCCAGGAAAACACGGCCGGCAGCCTGCAGGGTAGGCCGGTAATCGGCATAAGGCTGGCTGCTCAGGGGCAAGATGTTGGCCCCATCGTTGGCTCCTAAATTGGGTAGTTGTCCGCTGGTTTCATCGACCAAAGCTGCCAGCCAGTCGGTAGCTACTGCCAGGCGGGCGGCGCTTTCTGGGGGAAAGGTTTCACCAACCTGGCTGGCGAGGGCGCTCATCCACAGTGAAAGCTGGAGCATCAGGCGGTGGTAATTCACGGAGTGCTGGCTGTAATCGCCGGAAGGGTAGACCTGGTCGCGCAGGCCGGTGTGAAAGGTTTTCCAGCCGAGTTCTCGCCACTTTTTTGACGAAGGGTGCCTGTGTAGCCACAGCCCGGCGGTGTACAGACCGGCGGCCTCGCTGAGCAGGTGGTTGTTGTTCTGCGAGCGGGCGTAAGAAAGGCTGGGGGGGATGCGCGCCGCATGGGCAGCCAACCAGCCGTACAGCTCATGCGTAAACCCGGTTGGAGCGCTCGGCGCGGAGGAGCCGAATACCTGCCAGGCGAGCGCCAGGCAAACCAGTCGCAGGCCAACTTCTTGGGCTGAGCTCCAATGCGGCCCTTTTCCGGGGGGGGTGGCGTCGAGGAAAGCCGCGCTTTGTTGCCAGAAAAATTTGGAGTAACGGGTCTGCGGATCTGCCAGGTGAGCGCGGGCCAGCGTAACCGCCCAACCGAAGCGGCCGGGCTCCCAGATGAGTTTGATATCGCCAAAGGTATCCAACCAGGCACGTCCTTCGTAGGAAGTCCAATCTTCCAGCGGACCTGTGTTGGCAAGCTGGATGGGCTCTGGCAGCCCACCGAAGAGTCGAGTTTGCCCGGCGAGAATCTCATCTGCTTCGCCGAATAAAGCCTGCCAGCCGGCTGGCGCCAGGCAAGCACGCACGGCGCTTGGAGCGGGCAGTTTCACCAGGTTTGGGTTAAGAACATCGGATGCGGTAGGACTGTCTGTGGAAATGACTGCGGCGAGCTGTGCGGAGTGCATGCCTCTTTCCACCTGGCGTGATATCCAGCCGCTGCGCATGCCCAGTCTGTACTGCGCATAGGAAGCGGTTTGAGCCAGGCCCAGCTCGCGCAAAGTGGTCCACGCTATCCAGGCTTTATGCGCCAGGTTTCCGAACGATGTGAGTGTTTGGGTCATTTAGCAGAGCTCGCGAATGAGGGACCCCGAATGATCAGCACATTCGGGTTCGACCATTATAATACCTCAATGCGCCTGCTTTTGGCTCGTTTCCTGGTTGGCTGTGTGCTGGTGTTCAACATACAGTGTGCGTTGGTTTTTCTGCTCTGGCCTGAGTGGTACGCCCCTGGCTTTCAACTGGCAGGTATCCCGGGAGCGGCGGCTGTGCGTGCGATGGGTGTTTTATTTTTAATGTGGAATGTGCCCTATTTGTTCGCCACCTGCCAGCCGCGCCGCAACCGCCTATCCTTAATTGAGGCGTTCATGATGCAGGCAATCGGTTTGGTGGGAGAAAGCTGGATCTACACCACGCTGTTGGCGGGGCAGACGGCGGCGCAGGCATCCACCGCCAGGTTTATCGCCTTCGATGCCGCTGGGCTGGCGGCTCTGCTGGCAGCCACCTGGCTCAGCCGTTGAGCGATATTTTGCCGCCGGTTTTCAACGCTTCGACAGCCGCGAAGCTGGCGCGCGCCACGCCGAATAACTGCTTGTATGGGATGGGCGTCGGACCGCCTCGCTGAACAGCCTGGGCAAACGCCAACCATTCAGCCTGGTGGCCCTTATCCTGGCGCAGCAGAGAGCGCACTGTCTTGCGCTGTCCATTCTGCACCAGTTCAAGGCTGCGGAAGTCATCGAGAACGGCCACTCGCCCGCCGGCAAATGCTTCCAGGCGTTCTTTTGGGAATGCTTTGTCGCCGTTAGCGAGATATGTGACAACTCCCAACGAACCATCGGGAAACTCGAAGCTCAAGACAACATTATCTGCATTGTAGCGGCCGTTTTCTGGCAGACCTTGGGCGCTAACGGTGGACGGCGGTGCGCCTACCACGAAAGACAGGAAGTCAATGAAATGACAGGCTTCACCGATGATGCGCCCGCCGCCTTGAGCCGGGTCATGCAGCCAGTGGTTGGGCGGCAGATAACCAGCGTTGACCCGGTAGTGAGCGAAAAGTGGCTCATGGCGCTGGTCGAGGAAAGCTTTGAGCTGCACAGCCAGCGGCGCGAAGCGCCGGTTGAAACCGACGGTTAACAAGGGCGACCCATCCTTGGCAAGAGCGGCGGCGATCTCATCCAAATCTGCCAGGTTTAAGGCCAGCGGCTTTTCGCAGAAGACATGTTTGCCGGCGCTTAACGCCTGCAAGACCTGGCCCGCGTGCAGATAATGACGAGTGAGCACGGCCATTGTGTTGATGGCCGGATCTTCCAGCAACTGGTTGGCGGTACTGGCGGCGTATTGAAAAGCGAATTTTTGGGCGGCGGCTCGGGCCGTCAGCCCGGAACCGGAGCTGATGCCCACCAAGGAGAGGCCGGGGGTCTTTTTAAGCGCCGGAAGCATGACCGCCGCGGCGAAGTTCCCTGCGCCCAGCACACCCAGGCGCAGGGGGCTGTGTTGTCCACCGGGCTGGCCTGGCTGGAATACAAATCTTTCCGGCGCGGGTTGGGCTGTAAACTCGGCGCTGGTCGGGTAGGTGAGCAACACGCCCAGGAAAGGTTCTTGGGTTTTACCGGTGATCAGCTCGTACGCTGCCGGCGCCTGGTCCAAAGGGAAGCGATGGCTGACCAGCGGGTGCACATCCAGCCTGCCGGTTGCGAGCAAATCAACAACTGCCTCCAGGTTGCGCCCTTCGGTCCAGCGCACATACCCCAGGGGATAATCCTGGCCGCCTTCTTCGTAGCGCGGATCATAGCGACCAGGTCCATACGAGCGGGAATTGATGAACGTCAGCTCTTTTTCATAGTACACTTTGCGCGGCAGGTGTAAACCGACTGCGCCAGTGGCGATGACACGCGCCCGGTCGCGGGCAACTGCTCCCGCCAGTTCAACCGGGTCCGGAGAGGCAGTATCGGCGCAAATAAGAACTGCATCGCAGCCGCGCCCTCCGGTGAAACTGGCGGCCGCTTCGACAGCCTGGGCGCGCAACACAGCCTGCGCGCCGAGCTGCTGCGCAAGCTGCACCCGCCGAGGGTCGATATCCACGCCTAAAACACTGCAGCCAGCGGCCCGGGCGAAGCCCACAGTCAGCAAGCCGAGCAAGCCCAAGCCAATCACCGCCGGGCGCTCGCCGAGCTGTGTTTCAGCAAGGCGAAAGCCGTGGAGGGCAATGGCGCCCAGGGTCACAAAGGCCGCCGAATCGAAATCGACACAGTCTGGGATTGGCGTGACCAATTGGCTCGGCACCACAGCATATTCGGCGTGCACTGCATAATTGCCCCCAGCGCAGGCTACCCGCTGGCCAACCTCCAGCCCTTGCACGCCCATTCCCAGGGCGAGGATAACGCCTGCCGATGAATATCCCAGTGGCAACGGTTGGTCCAGGCGGTTGAAGGCTGATTCGAGCGTGGTCAGCAGGCCCTCGCGCCGCGCCTTATCGATCAGCTGGCGCACCAGATCAGGACGAGAACGGGCTTTGCCGACCAGCGATTTCTCGGCAAACTCCACCAGCATGCGCTCGGTGCCTGCAGAAACCAATGACGCAGCAGTGCGCACCAGCACACATCCCGGACGGGCGGCTGGCAGCGGCACCTCGACCACTGAGGTCTGGCCGTTGCGCAGGTTTTGTAAGACCTGTTTCATAAAGCAATCAGGGGTTTGCCAGGCGATTCGATGATCGCTGAGCAAACCCCATGTTTATCCTGAATAAAAAACGAAAGCTGGCTGGGAAGTTACTTACCCTGCTTTTCAAGCCGGGCGAGTTGTGACATCAGGCGGCCTTTGCGGCGGGCGGCATTGTTCTTGTGCAAAATGCCTTTTTCAGCGGCCTTATCCAGGGCGCTGACCGCTGCCAGGGTGGCCTGACGGGCCTCTTCGAGGGAAGAGGTTTCCATTGACGAGCGTGCTTTTCGAACGGTGGCGCGGGCCGAGCCGATGAAAAAGCGGTTGCGTAAACGGCGCTTTGGATTCTGGCGCATACGTTTGATTGCAGAACGAGAGTTAGCCAAGGCAAAATCCTCCAAATTGAAACTTACATAATGACAACGGCTGATTATTTTACCTGAGAGGTGAGATTTTGTAAAGCATCATTTTTGTTCAATATATTTTTCTTCAGAAAAAGCTGTTTTTGAACACCCGTGCGTGTATTTGCCTCGAATCCAAATAAACACGCTTTAATAATCAATCTCATCTATACTAATAAGTGCGAAAAAAGCGAGGTTTTATGGGCGAGAATGAATTCATCGATGGTCGGTTCCCTGATCAAGTCACAAAACGCAGCGCTTTGATTTTATGGGCTGTCAATAATTTTCCCTATATCATGATACTACCCCTGGCAGCGGTAATATTCAGTTTGCGGCTGCATTGGGCCTGGTCCGTGTTTTTATTACTGATGAATGTCTTGCTGGTATCGCTGTTTTGGAAGCTGTATGCCCTGGATTTACCTCTCAGTGAGCAGCGACATCCTCATCACAGCTTGTGGGGTTTTCTTTCAGACTGGATGAAACCGTATGCGGCTCTCGTGCAAAACAAACAGCCCTGGCTGGCGGTCCTGGCGGTTTTCTGGTTGACCGCCTCCGTAATTAACCTTGCAGCGGTTCAATTGGTTGGTGAACGCTATCTGTTAGGTCAATATTGGCTGCTGTATGTCCCTGTGGTTATCTGGCCGAGCTATAAGCTAAAAATCAATGCGACAGAATGGTTTGCCGCAGCCTGGTTGGCCAGTGTTATTTCTTACCTGGCAGCGGCTATGTTCTTCTTGCCGGGTTGGATACAAGAATTTTGGCCGGATATCGTATCACCCCTGGTCTGGTATACATTTGTTTCCTTGTTTTTGCATTTTCTCTTTCGGCGCATGGCATCTTTTCGCGGGCAGACGGAGGCGCTGCAAAAGATTAGCGCTTACCTGCGTGCCAATCGCGCGTTCTGTGAGGTCTTTGATACCCACCCGGTGACCAGCGATCCTGACAACCAATTGAACCAAATTGCCCAGATGATCGGGATGCTGTTGAGGTTTGAACGGGTGTATCTGCACATCCTGGATTCTGAAAAAGGCCAGCTTTTCATGAAAGGACGCTACACACCTGTCTCAGCCAGTTGGCCGACTTCTGGGTGGCCGATCGAGCAACGAGAGAAGGCGAGCATTACGGGGTGGGCTGCCACGCATCGCAAAGAACACCTGTGCAACGATACCGCGCACTGCACACTTTATTTCAACCAGGATGCTGACCTGGTATGTCGTTCAGAGGCCGCAGTGCCCATTCTGGTGGAAAGCGAATGTGTCGGGGTGATTGAGATCGAATCTTCATTTCGAGGCGCTTTCGATGGCTGGGATGTCCAAATCCTTTGGCAGATTGCCAACTCGATCGGAGCGGCTCTGGCTTACGAGCGCCATGTTTCGCATGAGGTGCAAACTGCTTACAACCTGCTTGAGGAAACAGTACTGAAAATGGCTTCAACTCGTAACCTGGATGAGGCCCTGGCGCAGGTGGCGAAACAAGCCCGCAGTCTCTTCCATGCCGACCTGGTGACAATTTACAAGCACGCTGTTTCCACCTGTGTGCCGCTGCCGGGCCTGGTGGTAGAGGGCGAAGCTTTCTGGCCAGATCTTTTGGGCAACCATATCCCTTCCAATTCGCGCGTCAACACATTGTTGGGGATAAAAGAAGATGTATATCTTCAACCATATTCGGATGAGGATGATTTTTTGCTTGGCCCTAACCAGGGTGTTTGCACTCCCGAAGAAGCGCTCGTGCTTGGTCATGCGCTTCGCTTTGTCAGGCGAGAAAAGATCAAATCCACAGTTTACATTAAATTAGGGGTTGGTCGAGAGATCGTCGGCTCCCTATTTCTAAACTTCCGCCAACGGACTTTCTTCCAGCAGCAGCAGATCAAAGCTTTGCAGGCGTTTGCCAAAACATTTGCCCTGGCACTTATTCTCAAGCGGCGCGTCGAACGGGTCAGCGGACCACTCTCTGGGGCCGCGCCGCTGGCTCACAGCCAGGCCGAGGCGGCTTTTGAGAGTGTCAGCCGCACATTCAACGAAATCAACCTGGGAGAATTATCTCATTGCGCCGAATCTCAACACGTCTTGAATCAACTTGAAGATTTTAACTCCCGACTGGATCGCCTAAAAAGGGAATGGACGAACTTAATTTTGGTTGAACAGCGCACTCTGCACAGCTCATCGCTGGCAGAGCCGGTTTTGCACCTGGAAACCAAACTGCGCGCTTTATTTCCAGGGGTGCGTCTGAAGTGGAGTACGCAGGACTTCCTTGCAATCCCTCCAGATGAATTGGGCGAAGTGCTGTACAAAGTGATCGCTGAGGCAGTCTCGAACGCGCTGGTGCACGCTGAGGCTACAGAAATTACGGTAAAATCTGCACTAAAGGCTGACTCTATCCAGCTATCGATTTCAAATAATGGCATTGCTATTGACCCGGATCAGGCTGAACGGATGAACCGACTGGTCGAAAGGCCTTTTCGCTTCGAAGACCTGGAAAAGGCGACTGGAATCGTGCCGATTCTCCTGGATGCGCGCCGCTGGTTTGGAGCGACCTGGCAAATAGAACCTTTGCCCGGCATCGGTACATCTATTATCGTCAATTTCCCTCTGGGGAACAAATTTACCTGGCAGGATGAGGAGATGGAAAATGGAGATGAAACCTAGAAACGAGCTGACTATCCTCATGGTTGAAGATTTCGAATTGGACAGTGATGCTGTACTCAGCCAATTGCTGGCGACCGGTTTTCGCCAGGAGCAGATCCGTATTGCACGCAACACAGAGGATGTACAAAAACAAATCGATGTCGCTTTGCCAGATCTGGTCATTTACGATCTCCAGGTGCCGGTGAACAGCAAAAGCGGCCTCGCCGGGAAGGAAGAAGACATTCGACGCAGCCTGGACTTGCTTCGCCGCCTCACCAAAGAGTACGCCGACCAGGTGCAGTTTATCGTCCTGTCGCGCTTCCCAGAACCCTGGATCGTTTACCAGGTTTTGGCCTGCGGAGTGAGTTTTATTGATAAATATAATTATAGAGACTTACTGTCGTTAGCAATCGAGCAAGCTTTGCGAGGACACGTGATTGTTTCATCGAATGTGCGCCCTAACCTGCGGATGATTTTCCCGCTGGCGCTGCGGGTTGGCCTGGACACTGACGATGTAAAAATTATCCGGCTCATTCTGCAGGGGAAACTTGACCGGGAAATAGCCGAGCTGCTTGATTATTCGGAGGACGGCATTGCCACGCGCCTGCGGAAAATGTACCGCGCTTATGGTTTTCACACGCGCGAGGAACTGGCCCGCTGGTTCCGTGACTTTGTTGAGCCAGTTGTGCCTTTCTCTTGAAATCGGTTAGGTGCGTTACTGCAGCGCCCGCACCCGTAAATGTGCGGGCGCAGTGGTTTTAAATACCCTCTGGTGTCCGAAGATGACCAAAAACGGCAGTCTTGCGGGCTGGCTTGAACCTGTCAAAATAGAAATAACAAACTAACCGGTGTAAGTCAATTGGAAAGGAAACTCAAAAAATGCTCAACCATTTTGATGCAAACAAGTGCCCGTAGCATAGTTCCAATTCCTGCTGGTTGGTAAAAGGATGACCGATTCGTTGGGTGTAAGAAGGAGGCACATATGATCAGCATGACATTTGAAACCGTCATCATTGTAATCTTGATCGCCTTCATCATCGGTTTGATGATCGGTGTATCGTTGACCAGGCCCTCGATGTAAATCGATGCAGCGGGATGAGCACGCTGCTGCAGCGCGCTCATCCCTAAAATTAATGAAATGGTGGAAAAGGCGCGGCATCGATCATAGGAGCGCCGGCTGTGCTGTGAAGATAGCTGGCTTTCCGCATCAGCTTGTAATCGAATCGATCCAGGTAAAAGATTAATTTTCTGACAATCTATCTATTTATTACAATAATTATGCAATAATCTTTCCCTGTTTTTGGTAGTATTGTGACAAATATCAGGTCTGCGTATGACATCTGTCACTAGGCGGTTGGAATTCCTTCTGTTATTTTTAATGAAATTAATCTGCCAAGGGAGACAACGATAAGGGCAAACCTATCGTAAGGTAGGGACGCAAAGCCAAGGGTCTCGATGAAAAGAGATAGCCCGGCTACCGAAAGCCTCACCAGAGCACGCTGATGCTCTGTTACGTGCCAGGCTTTTCTTGTTTATGAAAGGGGTTAAGCCGGCCAGGGATATCAGCCCTGCTGATCCAAAGAAATCTCCAGAGCCGCACAAAAGAGGGTTTGTTTTACACGGCTCCGGCCAATGCCATATGGATTGTCCAGATGAAGGAGGCGCCTGACATCCTCTATTCTTAACCAACCTTGTGGGTTCGGTCGATATTGCTATTCCTATTTGATACCCAAATTCTCTTGTTGATTATTTGAAGGAAAATGAAATGAAAACCATCTATAAGATTTTTGCGGCGCTGATGATCATGGCGCTTTGTGTTCCCTTTTTGCCCGCCAGCAAGGCGACTGCCACTGGAAACGCCATCTACGACAGCATCCCTTCCCCTCTGCCGAGAAACCTGCCCAGCCAGCCGTACGAGGCTCAACAGGCAGCCGAAGTAGGAGATCATGTCTCTTTTGCCGGCGCCAACCGCAGCCTATCCTCGGTCACCGTGACCATGAGCACCTGGGCCAGGCATTCGGAATATCCCAGCCTGCCGGACAGCGGGTGGACCCACCCGCTCACCTTCAACCTTTACCAGGTGGATAAGAGCGGCCCCGCCCCAAAACCGGGGGCGCTGATTGCTACCCTGACCCAGGTGATGAATATGCCCTGGCGGCCAGAGAGCGATCCTACCTGCCCAAATACTGGCTATGGGGAAGGTTTCGGCTGGCGCGCTTCCAATGGAATATGCTATAACGGCTTTGCCTTTAACGTGACCTTCGACTTTTCGAGCCTGAATGTCACTCTGCCGGATGAAGTCATCTACGGCCTGGCATACAATACGCAATCCTATGGCTACCAGCCTATCGGTGTTGGAGGTCCATACAATTCTTTGAATTTTGCTCTCAATAACCTTTCCATGCCCAGCGTAGGCTTGGATGTGAACCCGGACGATGTGTTCTGGAATACGAAAACTGCCAATTGGTACTCAGATGGCGGCGCTGGCGGTGTGGGTGTGTTTCGGCGTGATACAGGATGGACGCCCTATATCCCGGCAGTGCGCTTCGAAGTCGCGGCAGCCAGCCTGGAAACCAAGACTGACAAGGCCCTTTTCTGCACCGGCGAAATGAGCACCGTGAAGATTGACCTGAACAATATCGCCAGTTTGTACGGCTACCAGTTCGAGGTGAATTATGATCAATCGCTGGTGAGTGCTTCGGGCGCCTTTGTCAACAGCTTCTTCGACACGACCGGCGGGTCGATCCCCTGGAACGCGGCCTGCGCCAATGGCAAGTGCCAGTTCTCCGTCAGCCGACTGGATCCGCAGGCGGCAGTGAGCGGCTCGGGCACCGTAGCTGAGATCACCTTCACCGGTCTGCACGGCGGTGAGTTCGATGTGACAGTCAGCAATGACATCTTGTCCGACCGGGATGCCAATGTTCTTGGGCACACAGCGGCTGCGCCGCTGCACCTGATGGTGTGTGGCTTTGCCAGCGCCAGCGGTGTAGTATCCCTGCAAGGCCGGGCCACGCCGACCAATGCGGGCACCATCACCCTGACGGACGGCATTTTTGGCCCGTACACCACCAATTTCGATCCTGCGACCGGCGCCTGGAGCATCAGCAACATCAAAGTGCTGCCGGGTGGGACGAGCTACAAGTTTGACGCCGCGCATGGGCTGTACCTGGGCGCACAGTTGACCAAATCGCTGGTGCCAGGCGATGCGTATGCGGCGCCGGCGGTTAAACTCAAAGGCGGCGACGCCGACAACAGCGGTAAAATCGATGTGACTGACCTGGGCTGCATCGGCGGCGCCTTCGGCGGGCCGGCGGCAGCCTGCGGGCCGGGCAGCACCGATATCAATGCGGACAGCGTCACCAATATTCTCGACCTGGTGCTGGCAGGCGGCAACTACTCTCTGGTTGCTCCACAACCCTGGCCGTAAAATTCATTGTTTTGTTAAAATAGAGGCAGTCCAATTGTTTGGGCTGCCTCCAACTGATTTTTGTTACTGTTGGAGGTTTACCTGGTGGAAACAATCACACGCCTTGGCAAATGGGTTCAATTATGGGTAGTGCTGGTGACTCTGGCAGCGCTGCTGCCTGCAATTCCGGTGCAGGCAAAGTCCGGCACAGCCGCCCTCAGATTTTCGCCGAATGTCCAGAAGATCGGGGAGGGGCAGGTGGAAAAAGTCGATCTGATCCTGGAGGATGCCAGGGGTATCTACGCCCTGGATGTGCGCGGCGCTTTCGATCCGCTGGCAGTTGAGATTGTCGATATGGATTCCCAACAGGAAGGGGTGCAGATGACGCCAGGCAGTTTTCCTAAACCCGATTTTGTTGTGCGCAACATCGCCGATAATACCGCAGGCACGTTTATGTATGTACTGACTCAGGTGAACCCAACGCCACCAGCGACAGGGGAGGGTGTCGTGCTGTCGATTTATTTCCGCGGCAAAGCCAACGGCAAATCCAGCCGCCTGGCAGTAAATTTTGTCGAAAGCGCTGACCGGCGGGGCAGCAAACTGGTAGTTCAACCGGATGAAAGCAAACTGTTGGTGGTGAAACCGAAATCGCCGACCCCGACGCCGCGAATCATGGCGAGTGCTCAGCCGGCATCCCAGGCTGACGCCGACCAGACAGCTGGTCCGAACACCAATTCTGGCGGGCAGACCAAAGGCCAGGCCGATTATGCCCATCCGCTCAATATCCAAAACGCTCCAACAGATTTACCATCATCTGGTTCGGGAGCGCAAGAGCGCACATTGTTGGCCATCGCAGTGGGCGGATTTGCGGGCGCCGCCGCGTTCACAGGCGCGGCTGGCATCATTGTGGCGCGCAGGCGCTGGTCCTTTGCGAATGCCAGGAAATTGCTGGAGAACAATCGTGAGTGACTTGCGAACACGCATCCATGCGGCCTGCTTCCTGTTGGTTATGTTCAGCCTGCTGGTTTGCCCATTATCCGTCTCTCAGGCGGCTGGTGAAACCGCGGCGATTGCGCCAGTGCCATCGAGCATTTCTTTGAGACCCGGCGAGACCAGCAAATTGGAGATTAAAGTCGAGGGAGAACAGAACCTATACGGGGTTGAACTGCATCTGAAATTCGACCCCAGTCTGATCGAAATGGTTGACGCTGACCCTGCTAAGGAAGGGCTGCAGGCCTCGCCAGGCGATTGGCTGAAGCAGGGATTCGTCGCCCAAAACCAGGGTGATAACACAGTCGGAACATTTGATTTTGCCGGTACTCTGCTCAACCCGGCTGAACCGCTGCACGGTCCGCTCAGCCTGGTCACGCTGGAAGTTCGAGCAAAAACAGAAGGCGCAGCCGCACTCACCTTGCAAAGCGCTATCCTGGCCAGCCGAGAAGGCGAGGCAATCCCATATACCTGGCAAGACGGTCAAATAAACATCTCAACTGCGAGCCAGGCACAACCCGGGGGAAATCTTTTGTTGTGGGCGGCAGCCGCCGGCGGGCTGGCGGCGCTGGTGCTGGCAGGGGGAGGCCTGTGGTTGGTTTTACGTTCTACGAAAAAATAAATATTTGTTGGCAGGCAAAATATGCGTGATTGATTTGGTCGACCGGCAGCCTTGTTGACTGCACTACCCATTGTAGATAATCAAAATAACTCAAAATAAATTTCATCCGGCGTGATATAATTTATCGTTCGTAATTCTTATCAGGAGAAGACCTTGTCTGATTCACGCGTCCAAAAACTTGCTAAAATCCTGGTAGATCATTCTACACGCGTAAAACCCGGTGACCGCATTTTAATTGAATGCACCCTGCTGGCTGAACCCCTGGTGCGGGAATTGTACAGCTTGATCCTGGAACGCGGCGGTTATCCCCACCTGGCGCTGACGCTGCCCGACCAGGAGGAATTATTCTATACCCACGCGCACGATATTCAATTGGATGTTCCTCCTACATTCACCAAACTGGCCTATGATACTTTCGAAGGGCGCATCCGCATCCATTCACTGGCGAATACGCGCGCCTTGACCAATGTGCCGCCGGCTTCCATCCAACGTTACCAAAAAGGTGTTGCGCCGATATTGAAGACACAAATGGCGCGCGGCGCGGCCGGGCAGTTTAAATGGGTCAGCACACTGTTCCCTACCCAGGCCCAGGCGATGGAGGCTGAGATGGGCCTGCATGAATTTGAGGATTTCGTTTATAAAGCTTGCAAAGCAGATGATGACACAGCCGATCCATTGGCCGCCTGGAATCAGGTGGAGCTTGACCAGCGCTCGGCATTAAACCTCCTGCAAGGCCATGACAGAGTCGAACTTCACGGCCCCAACGTGGACCTGACGCTTTCGATCAAGGATCGAAAGTTCAACAATTCTTTTGGCGTATTCAATATGCCAGACGGCGAAATTTACACCGGGCCGGTCGAAGATTCGCTGAACGGCTGGGTGCGTTTCACTTACCCGGCTGTGTACACGGGTCGTGTGGTTGAGGGCGTCGAGTTGAAGTTTGAGAAAGGCCGCGTCGTGCAGGCAACCGCCCGGCGCAACCAGGATCTGCTGCTGCAGTTGATTGACAGCGATCCGGGATCACGCTATGTGGGCGAATTTGCAGTCGGAACGAATTTTGGCATTAACCGCGCAATCAAAAATATTCTGTTCGATGAAAAAATTGGCGGCAGTTTTCACATGGCGCTGGGGGCGGGTTACCCTGAGACTGGCTCCGTCAACCAGAGTGTGATCCATTGGGATATGATTTGTGATCTGCAAACCGATTCGGAAATGCGGGTCGATGGCGAAGTGGTTTACAGAAACGGCAGGTTTATAGGTTAAAAACAAAAGCTGGGAAGACCCAGCTTTTGTTTTTGAGATGGTTTATTTATCTGCTCCGGGTAGTTCCAGCTCGGGGAAATACATGCGCCGGGTATACTCCTTGATCATGCGGTTCATGCTGAAGCGCCAGGAAAGCGTGCGGATGGATTCTTTCACACGCGCAATCCATTCACCAGGCAGGTTGTCGGCGGTGCGCTGATGATAATAGAGTGGAATGATCTCGTTTTCAAGTGTGTTGTACAGGCTGTTGGCATCAGCTTTGTCTTGCTCGGCCAGGTCGGTGAATTCTTGATCGGTGCCGATCGCCCAACCGTTGCGGCCGTTGTAACCTTCCCGCCACCAACCATCCAGGACGGAGAAATTCAACACGCCGTTCATGGCGGCTTTTTGCCCGGATGTGCCCGAAGCTTCGTTGGGCCGCCTGGGCGTGTTCAACCAGACATCTACTCCCTGCACCAGGTAGCGCGCCAGGTTCATATCGTAGTCTTCCAGGAATACCAGCCGCCCGCCGTTTTCAGCTTTCTTGACTTTGCGATACACTTCTTGGATCAACAGCTTGCCGGGTTCATCGGCGGGATGAGCCTTGCCGGCAAAGATGATCTGCACTGGCCGGTTAGGTCGGTTAATCATCTCCAGCAGGCGGTCGAGGTCACTCAGAACGAGGCCGGCGCGCTTGTAGGTGGCGAAGCGGCGGGCAAAGCCGATTGTCAGGGCATAGGGATCGAGCATAACGCCGGAAGCAATCACCTGCACCGGGTGGATGCCCGAGTGAATCCACTGCTGGCGGGCGCGTTCGCCGATGTACCCGACCAATTTGCGCTTCAAATGGCGGCGGATACTCCAGAATTCCTCGTCAGGGATATCTTCAATTTTGCTGTGCCATAACGCCGGGTTATCCAGGTGTTCTCGCCAGTCACTGCCCAGATAGCGGTCATACAGCCCTTGCAAACGGCGAGCCAACCAGGTGTCGGTATGCACGCCGTTGGTGATGTAATCGATCGGGACTTTCTCTTCCGGCAGGTCCGGCCAAAGGTGGTGCCACATGCGCCGGGCGACTTGTCCATGCAGCTCTGATACGGCGTTGTGGTGTTCCGAAAGACGCAGTGCAAGCACTGGCATACTGAATGCTTCCCCACCCCAAGCCTGGCGCACACGCGCCAGGTCAAGAAACTGATCGCGATTCATGGCCAATTCTGGCCAGAAATTGGAGAAATATTTATCGATCAGCCAAAGGGGGAACTCATCATTGCCAGCGGGCACCGGCGTGTGGGTTGTGAAGGTGTTGGTGTGTTGGATTGATTTGACGGCATTGTCAAACTTCTGGCCGCCGATGACCATTTCTCGCGCCCGCTCGAGAGCCATAAAGGCCGAATGACCTTCATTCATGTGCCATTTGCTTGGGCTGTACCCAAGGGTGCGCAAGGCGCGCACGCCTCCCACTCCCAGGATGATCTCCTGAGAAATACGCAGGTCCAGGTCGCTGCTGTACAGGCGAGCAGTCAACTCGCGATCTGCCGGGGTGTTGTTTTCTACGTTTGAATCGAGCAGATAAAGAGGAATGCGTCCCACCTGGATTTGCCAGATGCGGGCGTGCACTCCGCGCCCTGCCAGCTCAACCATGATCGTGAGGGGTTTCCCACTTTCATCCAAGACTTGCATGACGGGCAGGTCTTCAAACTTTAAACGCACATTGCGGGCTTCTTGCCAGCCATCCTCAGATATTTTCTGAGAGAAATAACCCTGGGTGTACATAAAACCGACGGCTACCATCGGCAGGCCCAGGTCGCTGGCGCCTTTTAAATGGTCACCGGAAAGCACGCCCAGGCCGCCCGCGTAGATAGGCAGGGTTTCGTGCAGACCAAATTCGCTTGAAAAATACGCCACCAGGCTGTGCCTGTGCTTGGGGTAGGTGTGGTCAAACCAGGTGTTGCGAGCATTCATATACTCGTCAAAATGGCGCACCACCTTGTCGTAAAAATCCAGGAAATATCGATCGTGGGTCATTTCTTCCAGGCGGGCCGGGGAAACCTGGTTTAAGAAGCGCACCGGATTGTGGTACACGGCCTCCCATAAACTGCCATCGATGCGCAGGAAAATGCGCTGTGATTCTGGCGTCCAGGTCCACCACAAATTGTAGACGAACTTGCCCAGGCGTCCTAAGCGGCGCGGTAAGTTAAACTTCAGGGGGATTTCTGCATGATATGATTCCATTGATTTCGTCCTCAGCATAATTAAAAAAGGATAACTTTTCAATATTACCACTAAAAAACCTCAACTTTGAGCTATTTTCTGGTGTTTTTTGCGCGTATAATGAACCTGTTATGGCATTCACCATCCAACTCTTCATCACTTGCCTGGTTGATACGCTGTACCCACAGGTAGGCGAGGCGGTTGTGCGCGTTTTCCAACGCCTGGGTGGGCAGGTCATTTTTCCGAAAAACCAGACTTGCTGCGGGCAGCCTGCATTTAACGCCGGTGAGCGCAAGCCGGCGCGGGACATGGCTGCGCACATGATCCGCTGTTTCGAAGCACAGCCTCATCCCGTTGTAACGCCCTCCGGCTCGTGCGCGGCCATGCTGAGGCACAGCTATCTGGAATTATTCGCTGGGGAACCAGAATGGCTGGAGCGAGCCCGGGCGCTGGCGCAGCGCACGTATGAATTCAGCGAATACCTGGTGGATGTTTTGGGCGTGAGCGATGTCGGCGCCCAGTTCGCAGGCCCGGTAGCTTACCATGCCAGCTGTCATCTGCTGCGCAGCCTGGGTGTGGACCGCCAGCCGCGCTGGCTGTTGGAACATGTCTGGGATGGGCGCAGCGCGGCGCCCCTGGAAGTCCGTTCCCTGCCGGGCGGGCCGGAATGCTGCGGCTTTGGTGGAGTGTTCTCCGTAGAACATGCCCGTGTTTCGGGGTCAATGTTGGAGCGGAAACTGGCCGCTTTGCAGGCCAGCCAGGCGCCCACATTGGTGGCCTGCGACGCAGGCTGTATCACGCATATCTCCGGCGGGCTGCAGCGCCGCCGCCAACCACAGCGAGTCCTGCACCTGGCGCAGGTGCTCAACAGCCGCCAGGAGGAATAATGCTTCCCAAGGCGTTTTCGCAAAAAATCCAGGCGGCTCTAGATGATCCCTTTTTGCAAACTGCCCTGGATGCGAATGCCGAGCGCCGGATAAGAGCTCGCCAGCAGGCCTGGGCAGAACTGCCTGACATTGCCCAGCGCCGCCAGCGGATGCACTCACTGCGCTTGGAGGTGGTGCGCAACCTGGAAGTCTATGCCGAGCAGTTTGTGCGGAAGGTGCAGGAAAATGGCGTAGCCGTCCACCGGGCGGCAAATGCCAGTGAAGCGGTGGCGATCATCCTGGGGATCATTCACCAGCATGGGGCGCGCCGCGTGGCGAAATCCAAAACGATGGTCAGCGAAGAAATCGAGCTCAATACAGCTTTACAATCGGCGGGCATTGAAGTTGTGGAGACCGACCTGGGGGAGTATATCGTTCAACTGCGCGGCGAACGGCCCGCTCACCTGATCACGCCGGCAGTGCACCTGCGGCGCTCGGATGTGGCACGCACCTTCTCTGAAAAACTGGGAGCGCCATACAGTGAAGATATCCCTACCATGACAGCGCTGGCCCGCCGGCGGCTGAGGCAGGTTTTTCTGCAAGCTGACATCGGGCTCTCGGGTGTGAATTTCGGGGTTGCAGAGACAGGGACTATGTGCATTTTGAGCAATGAAGGCAACGGGCGCATGGTATCTACCATCCCACCGGTGCACATTGCATTGATGGGGTTGGAACGCATCGTGCCCACGCTGAAAGATCTTGCTCTCTGCCTTTCTGTCTTGCCGCGATCCGCCACCGGCCAAAAGTTGACGGTCTACACCAGTTTACTGCAGAGCCCGCGCCGCCCTGGTGAAGTTGACGGGCCGCTGGAACGTCACCTGGTGCTGGTGGATAATGGACGCCTGGTCGCCAGCCGTGGGGCACTGCATGAGGCACTTTCCTGCATCCGCTGCGGCGCCTGCCTGAACGCCTGCCCGATTTTTCGTGAGCTGGGAGGGCACGCCTACGTGGGCAAGGATGGAATCCAGGCGCCATACGGCGGTCCGATCGGTTCTGTGATCAGCCCTTTGCTGTTGGGAAATGAGAATTTCAGCCACCTGGCGCGCGCCTCGAGCCTGTGCGGAGCTTGCCGGGATGCATGCCCGGTTGATATCGATTTGCCCGGTTTACTGCTGCGGGTGCGCGCTGGAGCAGGAGGCGCACCCGGACAACCCATGCCGGTGAAACAGCCCTCGATCTCCAACGCACCCATTCCCTTGCGGCTGGGACTGCGCTTGTTTGGATGGTTGGCAGCGTCCAGCCTGCGCTTTCAATTGGCGCAAAAAGCAGTCGGGTTAATGGGTGCGGCGCTGGCGCCGCGCTCTGCCTGGCTGCGGCTGCCGGCATTTACAGGCTGGGGATACTCCAAGGATTTTCCGCGCCCGGCTCGCCGCACTTTCCACGATTTATTTCCGGGGCTAGAACGGCAGCCTGAACACATCCAGCCTTTCAAAATGAGCCAGCCAGAGGAGTCTCATTTCACAGGGACAGCGAGTGTCTCAGAGCAAGCGGGCCTGGTGGACAGCTTCAAGGCCAACTGGCTGGCAAACGGCGGCATGCTGGTGATGTGCAAGCAAACTGAGCTGCCGGATCGGCTGCGGGAAATATATAAAGCGAAATCTGGCGGTCAGCCGTTGAAGTTGGCCGGCTTTACGGCCGACATGCCAGCCTGCTTGGCCGAATTCTTATGGACAGAAGAGCTAGAATTGACCGAACAGCCGGATGCCGTTAGTAAAATTGGGTTGACCGGTGTGATCGCCGCCTCTGCAAACCCTGCGGCATTATTGGTTGCCTCTGGCGTTGGAAGAACTCTTTGGGCTTCCCTGTTGCCTGAGATTCACGTGGCAATTGTGCGAACCAACCAGATTGTCACCGGCTTGGAAGAGCTGATAACCCTGCCCGCTGTCAGAGAGTCATCGAACGCGGCATTGGTGACAGGCCCTTCACGCACCGCTGATATTGAGATGACCCTGACAGTTGGCGTGCATGGACCTCGAGAAGTGGTGGTATTTTTGCTTTCCGAATGAGGGAACAGTCGTTTTTCAGTTCTCGGCCTTGATGCCAGCCTGATCCGGCGTCGTTGGCTTTCCAGATTATTCTGGTTGGGTTGTTGCAGCGGACATTCCCCCTTTCATCAGTGCAGATAAAGGCTCGGAACCAGGCGCTCAAAAACGCTCTTCCAATAAAACTTATTTCGATGGATATTTGCCGATTCTCATGATTGGCATACAAACCCTCGTTTTTTATTAGAATAATTAATATATTTTATGTTTTGAACCTTAGAAATGCAGATAATCACTCGTTTTGTGAGAGTTTGATTAGAAAACCGAAAAATACGACAAAGGTGATTTACTTTGTCTTAAATTTATGCTACATTATTTCCATAAGAAAAATTAAACCCACCCATTCCTTATTTTGAATTTGGTTTTAAGGATAAAGCTATGAAGAACAATCTCTCTCTTTTTATCAAAAAAAACCTGAAAAAGTATGTCTCATTGATCGTCATTGTTGGAATAACACTTGCTTCTTTTATTTTTATTGGCACAGCGGCAGCCGAGCAAGATACCCCGATCGTAGTTCACGTCAACGTGAAGGAATACTCGGTTGAGCTTTCGCAAACTACTTTGCCAGCCAATACACCGATCACATTTGTGGTGACCAGCGAGGGCACGGTAGCTCACGAGACGGTGTTAGAGAAAGCAGGCGATGAGGACAACCCACTCAATATGAATGGCGAATCGGCTGAAATCGAAGATGTCAACCCGGGCGAATCCAAGAGCGCAACCTGGGTGATTAACCAACCTGGTGAATACCAGTTAGCCTGTCATGTCCCAGGCCATTACCAGGGCGGTATGGTTGCGTTGTTTTCGGTCAACCCGACCGGCCTGGCGGGGATGGCTGGGCGCCCAACTTTCTGGTTCGGTTTTATCGGGTTATTAATTCTGCTGGTCATCGCAGCGGACCTGGTGATCAGGCGAGTGAACCGCTCAGCCGCCCAGAAACCAGGCCCAACAGCAACTGCCTGATACTTCCTGGCAATATCACCCTGGCGCTCCGTTTTTAATTTCAAAGTAATTTTTCCACGCTGCAGGATTTTCGGTTGAAAAATCCTGCAGCGAGTTGTTAAAATGCATCACCCTTGTCATTTGGCGGCATCTCATCGATAATACGGAGCGATAGGAGTAACGATTTATATGGTAAAAATTGCATTTGCTACAGATGACGGCCTTACAATCACTCGCCACTTTGGGCGCGCCCCATTCTACGTGGTTGCCGCCCTGGAAGGCAGCCAACAGCCCAGTCTTGAACAACGTTCAAAAGCGCATCATGGAGCGGCGCAGGAACCCCATCTCCATGAAGATGGCCCCGACGGGCATGGACATGGTAATATGTTTGCGCCGATCGCTGACTGTCAGGTATTGGTTGTGGGTGGGATGGGTCAGCCGGCTTATGATGGCGCCGTCGCGCAAGGTTTACAGGTCATATTGACTGGTGAAAAAACCATCCAGTCGGCGCTTGAGGCATACCTGGCAGGCAGCCTGGTTTCAAACCCGGCGCGCATCCACCAGCACAGGCCGGCAGGCGAACCGAAACTGTTGAATTTAAATTGAACGATTGATCACGGCTTGCCAGTTGCCAGCGCTTCCAGGATAGGCAGCGCCGCCTGTAAGATCTCCACTTGATCGGTTGGAAGCTGTTCAATGGCAGCTCGCAGTTGTTCGATGCGGCGGGCGCGACCTCGCTGTAAGAGCGTCTCCCCGGCCGGTGTGGCGCGGACTCGCACAATGCGCCGGTCATTTTCATCTGTGATGCGCTGGACATACCCCTCTAGTTCAAGCTCTTTGAGCAAGCGAGAAATTGTCGGAGTGCGCACCTGTTCAGCGCGGGCCAGGTCAGTGATGGTAACCGGCCCTGCAAAAACGATTACCGACAGCGCAGAGAGGCGCGGCGCACTCAAGCCCGATTCGTTGTCGGTGACCCGCAGGCGGCGAAGGAGATGGATTGCGGCAGAGTGCAGCCGGTCCGAAATTTCATTGGCGGAATTTGCCCTTGACATGCCAGGTATTTTATCATAAAATTTTGTTAGCTAAGCTAAGTATATCGGTGCATCCAAAATAACCTGGAGGTTGTGATGACAGATCCTATTGTTTCCAAAATCGGCCAAATTTTAATCCCGGTCTCGGACCTGGCGCGTGCGGTGCAGTTTTATAAAAATACGTTGGGGATGACGTTTCTTTTTGAATTTCCACACATGGCTTTTTTCGACTGCGGCGGTGTGCGCCTGCTGCTTGAAACCGTCAAAAAGGGCGAAACGAAAGATTTTTCCACTTTCTTGCTTTACTACCAGACCCCGGATATTCATGGAGCTTGCCAGCGCCTGGCTGAACAGGGTGTGCAATTCCATGACCAACCTCATATTGTCCACCAAACCGACACGTATAACCTGTGGATGGCATTTTTCAAAGACTCGGAAGGCAATATGCTGGCGTTAATGCAAGAAAAATCCAAATAGAGGTTATTCGTTTTAGCCAACCTGTCACCTTACAATAACATGATCCAGATTCAATAGGCTGCCGATTGGATAACTTTGTCTGCCCAGCAGGCAGAGCCAGAGAATTTTCAGGAGAGAAGTTGCTCAACTGACGAAATGCGAGCCAGCGCGTTGAATTGTATCCATTCTTTTGGTTGATGCTCAACCCGCCTGCGGCTCCTGCAGGTGGCGGAAAACGCCATCTGCATCGGTTTGTAGATTCGTGACTGCCCACACTGCTTGCAAATTGAGCGGTCCATAAATATGCGGGAAGCGCTCGCCATGCGAATCTTCAAAACGTAGAGGGCTTTTGAGCAGAGCGGGTTTGAGCCACAAAACCACCAGGTCGGATTGACCGCGGAAATAGCGGTTGGCAGTCTTTAAGACCTGGCGCTGGCGAGAGCAGTGAATGAACCCTTCGCTTTCCAGCGAGGCGGCGCGATATTCCCCTTTGGCCTGGGCTTGTTCCCAATCTGCTTGAGGGCAAATGTGCAGAATTTCACGCCCCTGCAATAAAGCGCTGACGCGCGCCAGCACAAGCTCGGCCACTTCGTCTTTGCCCATCAGCGGCAGGCTGTCCACCTTGCCTCCGGCTTCCAACAGTGTGACCCGATTATTGTCTACAGCAAAACCGGCATCACTGGCGCTGATGTCGTTGGCTACAATCAAATCTAAATTCTTGGCTTTCAGCTTGGCAGTCGCATTTTCGACCAGGGATTGGCTCTCGGCGGCAAAACCCACCAGCACATCGGGCATACCCAGTTCATATTTGATGCGCCCGGCGGCGGCCAGTATATCGGGGTTGGCTTCGAGTTTTATCTCTGGCGCTCCGCCTTCCTTCTTGATTTTTTGCTGAGACTGTGCGGCCGGCCGGAAATCGGCCACCGCGGCGGCCATGATCAGTGCGTCCACCTGGGGCAGCAGTTCCAACACGCGCTCTAACATTTGGCGGGCAGTGCGCGCTTCTCGCCGTTCTGCGCCAACAGGTGTGGGCAGCGCGGTTACCCCTGCGACCAGAGTCACTTTTGCGCCCAGGTCAAGAGCAGCCTGAGCCAGGGCAAACCCTTGTTTGCCCGATGAGCGGTTGGTGATTGAGCGCACCGGGTCAAGCGGCTCTTCGGTGCCGCCAGCGGTGACCAGGATGTGGCTGCCTGCCAATGGCCCGTCTCGCCCCAATACCAGGCGCAAATGTTCGATGATTTCAGTTGGTTCGACCATGCGCCCCGGGCCGATCAAACCAGAAGCCAGGTGACCGCTGGCCGGGCCGATGACGGTTACGCCGCGCTCCAACAAAGCGGACAGGTTGGCCTGCGTAGCCGGGTTTGCATACATATTGCCATCCATAGCAGGGGCAATCACCCACGGGCAGGCAGAGGCCAGGGCTGTGATGGACAACAGGTTGTCGGCGATGCCGTGCGCCAGACGGGCGAGGGTGTTGGCAGTCGCCGGGGCGATCACCAATAAGTCGGCCTTGCGCCCCAAGGCCACGTGCTGCACATGGCCCTCGCTGCCCCATAAATCAGCATCCGTGAAGACCCGCCGGCCGGTGACGGATTGAAAGGTGAGAGGGGTAATGAATTTCAAGGCGGACTCGGTCAGGATCACGTCTACTTCGGCCCCGCCCTGCGCCAGCTTTGAGGCCAGATCAGCGGCTTTATAACAGGCAATGGAACCTGTAACGCCCAGGATGATATGTTTGCCTTTGAATGGAGTTTTCATAATTGAATTATATCCAACCTCGCAAGTGGTACACCACGATCCCCAAATATTCCTTCATTGTAACGGTCAAGCGGCCGAGACTTCCTGGGTTGGGCAGCAAATTTAAAAGTTGGGTGGCCGGATTGAGGCTGCGCAGCGCCTCCAGGTCGTTATCGCTGACCTGGATATCCGAGGGGGCAGGTATCACTTCCAGGCCTACCTTGCGAAACAACGCCACCGAACGAGGCATGTGGGTAGCCGAGGTGAGCAGGATAATCTTCTGGATGCCGCGCTCGGCCAGGATTTTTTGACTGAACACAGCGTTTTCGTAAGTGTTGCGGGATTGGTCTTCAATCCAAATCGCCGAATCGGGCACGCCAAGCTGGCTTAACAAAAAGCGCATATCATCTGTCGGGCTGCCCTGGTCGCCCATCCAATCGATTGTTCCACTGGTCAGCAAGAGATGCGGCGCCACGCCGAGCTTATATAAGTAGGCTGCATAAATCAGCCGGGCGGTGGTGCTGGACCCCATTTCGGGGACCTGGCGGGGTGGGCTGGCCGGGCCGACGCTGCCGCCGAGCACCACGATTACTGGCGCAAGCGGTTGGCTGATTCCTTTCTCAAGCGTAGGGCGCTGCAGCTCGGGTGGGGTGCGAAACTGATCTTCCAGATAATAGGTTAAAGGATCGACAACCAGGTGAGTGGAGCACAACCACAAGATGAGCAAGGCCGCCAGGAGCAAGGCGCGCTGCAGACGCGGGCGGCGTTGGGTAAAGAGCGCTGCCAGCAGGGCGAGGCAGGTTAATCCAAGTGGGTATATCAGAGGTGGAATAATCTTTGACAGGTAAATAAACATAGCTTAGTTTTGGATTTTGACCAGGCGATCTTTTTGACTGAGATCTTGCCAGAGACTTACATTGGCAAGGGGGAAGACTTGCTGTGCGGCTTTCTGGGCGGCGCCGCCCTGCCCAGCCTCGATTTCCAGCAGAAGCATACCGCCAGGAGCCAGCACACTGGCGGCCTGTTCGAGCAGGCGGCGGATAACCTCCAGCCCGTCGGCGCCGCCATCCAGCGCCACGGTTGGCTCACGGCCAAAGATCGGCAAAGCTTGAAGCTTTTGGGTAGGGATATACGGCAGGTTGGCGCACACCAGGTCGAGAGAAGCTGGTGCGAAACACGACAGCAAATCGGTTTGCAGTATGAGAGCCTGACCGTGCAGCAGGTGGCGCAGAAGGTTCTGGCGGGCGATTTCCAGTGCAGGGAGAGAGATGTCGCACAAGAAAACCCTCTGGTTGGATATGTTTTTCATAATACCAGCCGCGATACAACCAGAGCCAGCGCCGATATCAGCCGCTCGCTGACCTGCCGAACGGCTGCGAAGCCAGGCCAGGGCATGTTCTACCAATAACTCTGTTTCGGAGCGTGGAATCAGAACGGCTGGGCTGACGATCAAGTCTAACCCGAAAAATTCCCAATGCCCCAGAATGTAGGGCAGTGGTTCACCAGCTGCGCGCCGCTCGACAAGTTCAGCGATAACCTTTTGCTGGGCTGGTGTGAGGTGGGTTTCCGGATGCGCCGTGATCCAGGTGGGAGTCTGTGCGAGGACGTGCGCTAAGAGCAAGCGGGCTTCGAAGGCCGGCTCGCTGCTGATTGAGACGATGTGGCTGGTGATCTGCCGGCCCAGAACGGCCAGGGTTGTCTGGTCGAGCAGATCAGTCCTCATCCTCATCGGCGCCAGAAGCGGACAAGCGCTCGGTTTCATCACGCGTCGCCAGTTCGTCGATGAACTCGTCGAGATTGCCGCTCATAAAGCCCGGCAGATTATAGGTGGACATATTGATGCGGTGGTCAGTCACGCGTGACTGAGGATAATTGTACGTGCGGATTTTTTCCGAGCGTTCGCCGCTTCCCACCTGCGAGCGCCGGGTGGAATCCAGCTCATTCTGGCGTTTTTCTTCCTCAATCTCGTACAAACGTGCTCGCAAAATGCTCAGGGCGCGCAGCTTGTTTTGCAATTGAGAACGCTCATCCTGGCAGGAGACAACCATGCCAGTGGGCAGGTGAATGATGCGCACTGCTGTGGAGTTCTTTTGCACGTTTTGGCCGCCTGCGCCCGAAGACCGGTAAACCTCGATCTCCAGGTCTTTATCCGGGATGTTGATTTCGACTTCGTCAACCTCGGCCAGTACTGCTACCGTGGCCGTGGAGGTATGGATGCGCCCGGAAGACTCGGTGACTGGCACACGCTGCACGCGGTGCACGCCCGATTCAAATTTCAAGCGGGAATAAGCTCCCCGGCCTTTTACCATGAAAATGACTTCTTTGAATCCACCGATGCCGATATCGCTTTCGGAAAGCAGCTCGACCGACCAGCGGCGAGTCTCGGCATATCGACTGTACATGCGGAACAGGTCAGCGGCAAATAGAGCGGCTTCGTCACCGCCGGTGCCAGCCCGGATCTCCATAATCACATTGCGCTCATCGCGCTTATCCTTGGGCACCAGGAGACCTTTGATTTCTTTTTCCAGCTCTGCCAGTCGCGGCTCCAATTCAGCGATCTCCATTTCCGCCAGTTGGCGCAGTTCTGCGTCTTCTTCGCTCAACATGTGCCTGGCCTCATCAATTTGCTGGGCAACCTGGCGATATTCCACCGCTTTCCCGACCAGATCCTCCAAATCAGATCGTTCTTTACCCAGGTCGGCTATGCGTTGGTAATCCAGCGTTGGGTCCATCAATTGTTGGTTGATTTCTTGATACCGTTGTTCGATTCCAATTAGTTTTTCTAGCAGCATGGGGGGAATTATACCTAAGAAAATCCCAGCTTGGGCAGTTCAAGCCAAACCAATCTGAACGCGCCGCGGCTCAGTGTAAATTGAGACTTCAATTTGCTGTCAATCGAAATTAGCGGCCTGTCAAACCATAAAAAATTATATGTCGACAGGCGCGCCAAAACTTCCCGGCACTCGCCGGCTTTCGATTGGGTTTGGATGGCGCTGAGACTTAGTGTGTCACCAGCTTTGGAAGCTGCTTCGCCTGCTCAATCCAGTTAGTAACCTGGTCAAGGGTGGGCAGTTTATTCACCAGTTTCTTCTCTAAATTCGTTTTGGTGACTGCAGACAACAAGTTCTCGGGCTTGCGTTGAGCGAGCTCAGGCACTGAATCCACGCCGGCGTACTCCAGCAAGTCGGAGTACTGCTCTCCGATACCATGGATGCGGAACAGATCTGCGCGATTGACCCATTTTAAGATCAACGCCTCGCTGATACCGGTTTTCTCTGCCAGCGCTTTGCGATCCCTGGCGGATGCAGCTTTTTCGAGTAGTATTTCGATGGTGGTGATGCCGGCGCTGCTGAGTTTTTGTGCGAATACTTCGCCTATGCCTTCGATTGATGTGATTTTGGTCATCTATGTCTCCTTTTCAGTCTTAGAATAAGTTTATACCCGATTCGCTATCAAAGCAATTGAATCGAGAAATGCATCTTCCTATCTGGCTGATTTGATGGATTTCGGGTCGTCCAATTTTTTTGTCGGAAATGGGCAATTGTGATACATTTAACAACGGAGACCAAAACACCATGCTGACATTCTATCAATACATCCTCGTCACCCTGGCGGCCATGCTGGCGGGAGGCATCAATGCGCTGGCTGGCGGCGGCACGCTGGTCACATTTCCTATGTTGGTGGCAGTTGGTTTGCCGCCGATCAGCGCCAATGTTACCAATACAGTCGCTTTGCTGCCCGGTTATATCGGCGGCACGCTGGCCCAGGCGAAAGACCTGCAAGGACAGCGCAAGCGCTTATGGCTGGTGCTTCCGGCTGCTGTGGTTGGCGGTCTGGTGGGCGGCATTTTGCTCTTGAATACTGGCGAAAAATTATTCAGCCAGCTCGTGCCGTTTTTGATCCTGGGTGCTTCGCTGCTCCTGGCGGTGCAGGATCCGCTGCGCGCCTGGCTGCTGCGCCGCAACCAGGCGCGCCAGGGGTCGGATGCTGGCGCTGGACTGCCTGCAGTCTGGGTGGTTGTGCCGGTGGCGCTGGCCGCAGTATATGGCGGATATTTTGGCGCAGGATTGAGTGTGATTGTTTTGGCGGTGCTTGGCTTGGTCCTGGAAGATACGCTCACTCGTCTGAATGCGGTGAAGCAAATCGTTGGGTTTGTCACAAATGCCGCGGCCGCTCTCTTTTTTGTCATCACAGGGCCGGTCAACTGGCCGGTCGCTCTGGTGATGATGGCCGGCGCGCTGGTCGGTGGAGCGCTGGGCGGCAAGCTGGCCGGCAAGGTGAAGCCGGTTACGCTGCGCTGGATTGTGGTCTTGCTGGGCATTACCGTGGCGATCATATATTTTTTTAAGTAGAAGTCTGCTAATAGGCTGGCTTACAGCACCAGCGGAACAATTCGATGGACTTTGGCGTCTATACCACAGCCGAGTAATTCCCCCGTATCTTGTTTCGGATTACCAGGCCAGGAGTTTGGCATGAAAAGAACAGGCTGGATTGCCCTGCTGTTTGTTTTGGCATCGGGGTTGATTTTTCCAACCGCAGCCCGGGCCGATGGCATTATCATTCCGGAGCCGCCCATTTGCGACCCTGGTCCATGCCCGCCCCCTGTGCCGCCTATCAGTCAACTGGCGGTGCGCTATCATCATGTCACTGTCAAAATCCAGGACCAGGTTGCCATCACGCATGTTGACCAGGTATTTTACAACCCAAACAATTGGACAGTGGAAGGCACATACCTCTTCCCTTTGCCGCAAGATGCGGTGGTGACCAGCTTTCAGTTGTGGATTGATGGTAAACTGGTCAATGGCTCTGTGTTAGACGCCGAGCAGGCCCGCCGAAAATACGAGGAGATCGTGCGTTCGTTGCGCGATCCAGCCTTGCTGGAATACGCCGGGCGCGGCGCTGTCCAGGCGCAAATTTTCCCGATTCCGGCGGGCACCGAACGCCGGGTAGAGCTTGAGTACACCCAGGCTTTGGTCGCCGACCATGGGCTTGTGCGTTATATCTACCCACTCAACACCGAAAAATTTTCGGCTGAACCTTTGGAAAACGTTTCAATCAACGTTGAGATCAGTTCCACCTCAGCCCTGCGAGCCGTTTACTCTCCTTCACACAGCATTTCTGTCGTTCGTAAAGATGATCATACAGCTTCCGCAGGCTTTGAAGCTGATCAAGTCCTTCCTGACAGCGATTTTTCGCTCTTTTATTCGCTCGGAGAAACTCCTGCCTTCCACCTGTTGACTTACCGAGACCCCTTCAACCCGCACGACCCAGACGGATTTTTTGTGGCGCTAATCGCACCTTCGCCTGAGGCCAGCGCTGCGCCGCAGCCCAAGGATATCCTGCTGGTTTTGGATCATTCCGGCTCGATGGATGGGGCCAAAATCCAACAGGCCCGCCAGGCAGCGGATTTCATTTTAAGCCACTTGAACGCGCCTGATCGATTCAATATTATATCTTTCAGCACAGCGGTTGAATCCTACGCGCCGGCACTGCGTCCTGCTAACGAAGCGCCCCAGGCTCTACGTTGGGTAGATAAGATCAGCGCGGCGGGCAGCACCGACATCAACCGGGCTTTGCTCGAAGCCGCCGCAATGACGCATCCTGAACGCCCCACATACCTGATTTTCCTGACCGATGGCCTGCCAACTCAAGACGTGATCGACAGCGCGGTGATTCTGGATAACTTCAACAAAGCGGCGCCGACGAACCTGCGCCTGTTTGCCTTCGGGGTAGGATATGACGTCGATACATTCCTGCTGGATTCCCTGGCCCAGGCGCATCATGGGGCTTCATCCTATGTGCTGCCCGAACAAACGATCGACGAGGTTGTATCCGGCTTTTATGAAAAAATTAGTACGCCAGTGCTGACCGATTTGAGCCTGGATTTTGGCAGCATTTCCACCAGCGACATCTATCCTGCGCCTTTGCCTGACCTGTTTCGCGGCTCGCAAATTATTGCCGTTGGACGTTACCGGGAAGGCGGGGTTAGCGACGTTACTTTGCGCGGCCAGTTGAACGGAACTGGTCAATCGCTGAGTTTCCCAGAGCAGGTTTTTACAGTCGACAACCATGCGGAAACTGGCCCGCTGGCAGCCCTGCCTCGCCTGTGGGCTACCCGCAAGATCGGTTACTTGTTGAACCAGGTGCGCTTGCAGGGGGCAACGCAAGAGATCATCGACCAAATCGTACGACTGAGTATTCGTTATGGTATTGTTACACCCTACACCTCATACCTGGTGACAGAACCCGGCGCTCTGGGCTCAGCCGCCCAGCATGAGATCGCCCAAAACCAATACAACGCGCTGCAGGCCTTGCCGGCGGCGCCAGCCAGCGGGCAAAAAGCGGTGCAAGATGCCGCGGGGCAGGGCGCCCTGGCGGAGGCCGAGAGCGCGCCGCAAGCCTCCGTTGATATGATCGGCCGTGTGCGGCTAATCGGCTCACGCACCTTCGTTTTACAGGATGGCAAATGGATCGATACTTCCTTCGACCCGGAAAGCATGACTACCCTTAAGCTGGCCTTCTTATCCGAGGATTATTTTGCATTCCTGCAGGCGCATCCTGACCTGGCAACAGCCATTGCGCTGGGAGAGCAGGTGATCGTAGTGACTGGCGGGCAGGCGTATGAAACGACGGCGAGCCCGGTCAGCCAGCCTCCGGCGGCTGGCAGTCCTCAACCCACGGCACTCCCGCGGCGCACACCTACTCCAATTGCCATTCAACCCATGGCTTCCAGCACAGCCGTTGCTGCAGTGCACACCCCTTTACCCGCCTTATCGACCCAGCCAGCCCCAGCGCTGACACCCAGCGCACCAACACCGAATCCGACTTTGGCGTTTCCCTGCATCAGCGGCGCGGTGATTTTGCTGTTTCTGGCTTTGTTCTACCTGGCCAGGCAACAGTCCAACTGAGTCTAGAACTTCATTGGTCCAGGCCAGGTTTCTTTTAGGTTGGGGTAAGCCTGGGTGAACAGGTAAAGGTCAACAGCCTGGCTGTTACGTGCGCCGCTCAGACAGATGCAAAACATATTTTAAAGAGGAATAACCGGTCAGCCAGATGTCGGTTAAAATAGGCGCATGCCCGATCAAGCTATCCCTCTGCGCCCAACCCATGTTGTGGTTAACCTGAATCAACTGGCGGCCAACTTGCAAGCCATCCGTCAAAAAGTCGCGCCGGCCAGGGTGATGCCGGTGGTCAAAGCCAACGCCTACGGTCATGGCCTGGTTGAAGTCGCCCGCCACCTGGCCTCATGCGGCGCTGATATGTTCGGTGTGGCTATCTTGGATGAAGCAATTACCCTGCGTCAAAGTGGAATCACCCAGCCGATCCTGGTATTGGGCGGTATCCAACCTCACCAGGTGCCTGCATACCTAGAATACGGGGTTATTCTCACGGTAGGCTCGCTGGAGAATTTCCAGGCGGTCGAGAGTGAGGCGGTGAAGCGCGGCTTGCAGGCTGATGTCCACATTAAAGTGGACACTGGTATGGGGCGGTTGGGAGTGCAGTATGACGATGCTCACAGCCTTTTGAAGGCCAGCCTGAGCTTTCAGCATGTGAAGGTGAGCGGAATATTCACGCATTTTGCCAATGCCGACGCGGCCGATTTGAGTCACGCCCGGCTGCAGCTTGAGCGATTCAATCGCGCTCTGGCTTTTTACGATGAAAGCGGCCTGCCTCGGCCAATGGTCCATGCCGCCAATTCTGGGGCTATTTTGCAGCTTCCAGAGGCCTATTTCGACATCGTGCGGCCCGGGATCATGTTGTATGGTGTTTACCCAGATAAGGATACACAGCGCAGTGTGGGTGTGCGCCCGGCGCTGACCTGGAAATCCATGCCGGTGAACAGTAAAATCTTGCCGCCTCATCACCCGGTGAGTTACGGCTCAACCTGGCAAAGCGATCACTCCGTGCGGATCTTAACCTTACCGGTGGGATATGCTGACGGCTATTTCCGTTTGCTCTCGAACCGCGGCTATGTGCTGGCGCGCGGTCGAGAATATCCAATCGTTGGGCGTGTCTGCATGGACCAACTGATGGTGAACCTGGAAGGCGACCCGGGAGAGACACGCGACGAGGTCGTGCTGTTAGGTAAGCAGGGCAAAGCCGAAATCAGCGCCGATGATCTGGCTGACCTGGTAGGCACGATTCCGTATGAAATCTTGACCAATATCAGCGCCCGGGTACCCCGGGTTTATGTTTCAGAATAGAGAAAACTTAGGTTACTTATGAGGCATGATCGTCAATTGAGTGGGATATTGTATGGTTTGGGCGCAGCGGCTATTTGGGGGGGCATGTATGTGATCAGTAAAGTTGTGCTGGATGTTATCCCGCCCTTCACCTTATTAACAATTCGCCTGGTGATGGGCATCGTGGTGCTGTGGGCGATTATCGCCCGTCAGGGTGGCACAGGTTTTACCCGCCACCAGACGATGGTCGCGCTGGGCGTTGGGTTTGTCGGTTATGGCATTTCGGTGGCCCTGCAGTTTGTCGGCACACACCTTTCAACCGCTTCCAACGCTGCCCTGGTGACATCGGTTACCCCGGCTTTCATCCTGCCGTTTGCTGCCTGGCTGCTCGGCGAGCGCGTGACCCGCATGCGCCTTTTCGCCCTGGTGATCTCTACCATTGGCGTGATTGCCGTGATCGACCCACGCTCGGCGAATTTTTCTTCCAATTTGTTTATCGGCAACCTGATCCTGGTGGGAGCGGCGGTGACCTGGGCGCTGTATTCGGTTCTGGTGCGCAAGGCCACGCGCGACCTGGCCGTGCTGCCTGCTACGATGGTCTTCCTTTTCGGTGGATTGATCACAGCGCTGCCGGCATCCTTTTTTGAGCTGCGAGTCACACCGCTCGGTCAGATCACCTTCGCGGTCATCCTGGGGGTGCTATACCTGGGGGTCATTTCTACCGCCCTTTCGATGTACATGTGGAACCGGGCTTTCGCCACTCTGGATGCCAGCGTGGCCTCGTTGACTTTTTTTGCCCAGCCGCTGGTGGGGGTTGGACTGGGGGCGCTGCTGCTCAAAGACCAGCTTTCTGGCTTGTTCTTGGTCGGCGGCGCGCTGATCGGGCTCGGCTTGTGGCTGGCAGCCCGCCCGGAATGAACGTTTTTTAAACCATCGATCTGCGGAGATGTGGTTTTTATGAACGCTGAGCTTGCCCACCTGACAGAAGTCAATATCGATGATGTGCTGAGCGCCTGGGGACTGGCGAATGTGCGCTTCGGCCGGCGGCTGCTGCGCTGGCTGGCGCGCCCGCCCTCGGTCCGCTTTGCCCGGGATATCTTGTTGTTTGACGAGCTGACCGGTAAAAACGGATTAACCCAGGCCAGCAGTGCGCTGGCGCGCAAACATACGGGGGGTGTGCAGGCGAATGGGTTGGAGCACATTCCCGCTGAGGGCCCGCTGATGATCCTCTCCAATCACCCGGGCCTGGCGGATACTGTTTCTCTTTTCGCCTGCATCAGCCGGCCTGACCTGAAAGCGATTGCCCTCGACCGGCCTTTCCTGCGCTCTCTGCCCCATGTCAGCGAGCAGTTGTTCTTGCTGCCGGATGATCTCAATGCGCGCGCCGGCCTCACCCGCACGGCCGCCAACCACCTCAGGAAAGGCGGCTGCCTCGCCACTTTCCCTGCCGGGCACATCGAGCCTGATCCGCTCGTCCAAACCGGGGCAATGGAATCATTAGAATCATGGTCGGAAAGCATTGCCTTTTTCGCCCGTTTAGCGCCGGCAACGCGCATCGTGGTGGCAGTGGTCGGTGGCGTGTTCACCGCAGAAGCCCTGCGCAACCCGCTGACCCGTCTGCGCCGCCAGCCGAAAGACCGCGAACTGCTGGCGGCAGCCCTGCAGGTGGCCTGGGCGCCGTATAAACACAACCTGGTTTCTATTGTATTTGCGCCGGCGTTGTTGGCGGCGGAGCTTACTCGCCTGAGCAACGAACCGGCCGCTATTACCAGGCGGATCACTGATGAGGCGCGCCGCGTTTTAGAACATTGGCCGCAAGACTGGCAAAGGGTCGTGTAACTAGGCGCCTATAAAACCTTTTCCCAGGTGATGAAATGGTATTGCGTCCAACCCTTTTCCCCGCAAATTTGCAGGGCAGTGCTGCCGCGCAAACTGCGCCAAAAGCTCCACGGTAGAGGCAGACTGAGCAGAACTGCCGCCGGTCGGGTGACCCAGGCTGGTGCAAAGCGCAGGTATTGTGAGAGATCTTCATCGCTCATCAGCCGGAACCCGGCCTGTTCTGCCTGGCGGAGGGTGGATGCGACCGTGCCCAGGTTGACCAACTGCCAGCCCGAGGTGAACTGCTCTACCCACCTGGTAGAGCAGGGATTATTGGCTGTGCTCGGGGCTATAAAATCGTCGGCGATAACCAACCGGCCCCCCGGCCTGAGTACGCGGGCCACTTGCTCAAAGAAACGCTGGCTGTTAACGGCATGGCTGTAAGATTCAACTGCCCAGGCTCCATCAAATATCCCCAGTTCAGGCAGGTGCAAAAAATCAGCCTGCACAAACTGGCAGCGCTCGGCCAGCCCCAGGCGGCTTACGCGCTGCTGGGCCATTCGCACCTGGCCACTGCTGAGGGTGACGCCCACCACCTGGGCTTCCAGGTGACTGGCAATCCAGGTGGCACTGCCCCCGATGCCGCAGCCCAGGTCGAGAAAGCGCAGGCCTCTTCCGCCAGGTTTTGCAGGCAGGCTGCCTGCCACATGCTCATCCAGGAATGCAAAGGAGGCGCGGCGCGTGTGGACGCCCGGGGTCCAAATCTGGCGGTGTATCGCCGCGCTATCAATACCGCTGCCACCCAGGCTCAGGAACAGGCGTGTATTGCGGTTGTAATAATTGGCGACCGCTTGCGCTTGGGAGCGTTCTTCCACAGAGGCAATCGAATAATATTAACTGGATCGTGAATATGAATAAAGCGAGGCGATCAATAACAATTCGATCACCTTGGCGGTGTAGCCGACCACGCCTTGGATGGTAGCGATGTTCTTTTCGCCAATCGCAACCCAAGCCAGGATTGTCACCGCAGTATATCCCATGAATGCATATTGGACTATTTTTTCGCGGCCTTTCAAAAAGGCAATCGGCAGAAAGAATGCAGCCAGGAGCGCCAGGTATCCCAGTCCGTTGGCGGTGAAGACCGGGTCAAACCCCCCCATCAGAAAGTTGAGTGAAAAGTGAATCAGAGCGGTGGCCAAGCCAAGCACCAGGATAGCGGTACGCAGGGTATTTTTGTTCATATAACCTTCCTTTTGTTGATGGTATTTATCAATTATACGCAAAGAGACAAAAAATGGATGAGTAGGTAGTAAGAGCCAGCGATGAAAAATCATGTATCATTGGTTTGTGCCGAAACCTATCACAATACTGTTGAGCGGGACACGCGGCGACATCCAGCCTTACATCGCCCTGGGACTTGCCATGCGGGAAAACGGATGTGCAGTTCGCATTGCTACTCATCTGCAGTTCAAGGTGTTGGTGGAGCAGTATGGCTTCGACTTTGTACCGCTTTCAGCCAGTCCAAATGAGCTGTTCTTCCGTCAAAAAACGATGCCCCTCACCTTCAACCAGGGCTTTTGGCGAGGGCTGCAGGCCAGCCTGGCCTACTGGCGGGCAGCACGGCCGGTCTTTACTGCCTTGCTGGAAAGCGCCTGGCAGGCCTGTCAGGGCAGCGCAGGGCTGATCGTCGGGCTGCCAACCACCTGGGGCCAAAACATCGCCGATGCCCTGGGTGTGCCTTGCGCCTGGTGCCCGCTGCAGCCGCTGGCGCCAACCAGTTCTTTTCCAAGCGTTTTCCTTCCCTGGCGGAAAACCCCTGGCGCCTGGTATAACTGGCTGAGTCACCGTCTGATGGAACAGGCTACCTGGCAGCCCTGGCGTATGGAGTTCAACCATTGGCGGCGCTCCCTGGGGCTTCCCCGCTTGCCCATTGGAGGACCTTTCAAAGCTTGGGAAGAGCGGCAAATTCCCCATATTTATGGGATCAGTTCGTATGTCCTGACATCTCCACCAGATTGGCCAGCCTGCTATTCTCTGGCAGGTTATTGGTTTCTCGAACGTTTGCCTGAGTGGCAGCCGCCGCTTGACCTGCTGCGCTTCCTGGAGGCAGGTGAACCGCCGCTGTATGCTGGTTTTGGCAGCATGCGCCAATCATCCAAGCTGGCGAGCATGCTGGTCCAGGCGGCGCGCCTCTCCGGCCGGCGCATTATCGCCGCGCTGAGCGGCATGGAAGGTGCGCAGGCAAACCTTCCACCCAACCTGATGCTGGTCAAAGATATCCCACATGATTGGCTTTTTCCTCAAATGAGCGGTGCGCTCCATCACGGCGGGGCCGGCACGACCGCTGCCAGCCTGCGCGCCGGCTTGCCCACAGCGATTGCACCGGTGGGGGTTGACCAGTTTTTTTGGGGCGAACGGGTTCAATCCTTAGGGGTTGGGCCGCAGCCCATCTCGCAAAACAGACTGACGGTTGACAGCCTGGCCGCTTTGTTCGATGAATTAAGCCGGAATGGGCAATGCAGGCAGCGCGCTCGTTCTCTAGGCGCCCTGATCGACGCTGAACAAGGTGAAAATAAGGCAGCCAACCTTCTAGCGAAGGTTTTTTAACTCCCAGGCACAACCAACACCCGCACCAACGCGTCTAATGGCAGGCGCCCGGCCGGCACCATGATGCGCAGGACATCCGTCCATGTGACGCCGTCGAATTCTGCCTGCACCAGGCTTAATGAGACCTCGTTATCTGCTGTTTCGAGAGGTATCACTTCAACCACATACCCCTGGCGGGAGGAACTGGGTGCAATCCCAAAGCCTGACCAAACCCCTGGCTGCAAAGTCATTGCCTGGCGAAACACCTCCCTGCCCAGACTGCCCGGTGTGTAATACGTCAGGTGTACTGGCACCTCGCCCGAACCCTGGGAGACCTGCACGCGCGCTACCTGCAGCCATTCGCCGGGAAATTCAGGCTGGACACGGGTATTTTCAATATAAGTTCCGCTTTGGAAGCCGCTGCCTCCCGGCGTGATATCCAGCACGCCGCCAGACCCTTCTTGGTTAGCAAACATGGCAAAACCGGCCCAATCACCCCCTTTCAGGACAGCATCGATCTGGAAAGGCATCGTCCAACCTTTGGTGGAGATCAGATCAACCTGGATTGGCAAGGGCTCCTGGATTTCTGGCGAGCGGAGCCATAATACATCGATCCATTGGCCGCCAAGATACACTGGCAAGATTTTGTTTTCCATATGTACGCCATCGACGGCTGGTCGAAGCGGTGTGACATCGACCAGGTAACCCGGGGAAGATGCCGATGGACCGATCCTGTATGCCTGCCATCCACCAGGCAGCAGAGAGATAGTGAATGGCGATTCACCCACCAGGGCGGCCATACTGTTGCCAGGAACATAATCTGGCAGCGCCGTTGGGGGCATCTGAAACCCATTGGCTGCTGTGGGGGTAGATGATGGGACTGCTTCTGGCAGGGTCACCAGGGCTGTTGCCAGAGTTTTCGGGCCAATGAAGGTGCGAGACGTTGGTTCGATAATGGCAGTCAATTCGATTGGAGGAATATATGGTTTCCGGAGATTATTTCCAGAGGACAAAAGATAAGAGATGATAATCCCGGTAAACACCAGAACTAACAAAACCAGGTACTTTTTCATCTCAGCCTCCTTAAAACGCAAATCATTCAGCGTTTCAATTTCAGCTTAGCTGATCGACGTGGGGTTTGCTTGACAAACTTATGACAAACCAGTTTCAACTGATGGCTTTGCCCGCCAGGACAGCAATGCAGCCGCCAGGGCTAACAAGGCGAAGCCGCTGCCTGACCAATAAGGTAAGCTCGGCCCGATCCGTTCGAAAGTCAAACCTGCCATGCCCGGTCCAATAATGGCTGCCAGGCTGAGCAGCGATTGCACCCCCCCCAGCACCTGGCCCTGCTGGGCACTGCTGACTGTTTTCGACACCAGGCTGGTGAGCGACGGGATGCTTAGCCCTGTGCCCAGCGCCATGAAGGCGATCAGAGGATATAACAACCAGGCCTGGTAATTCAGCGCGATACCCGCCAGCATGAACGAGGCCAGGCAAAGCCCCAGCAGGATTAATTTACGCTCGCCCCACACCGGATTGAGCCTGCCGACCAGGAAACCTTGCGTCAATACAGCGCAAACACCGACGAATGCAAACAACAAGCCGTTTTCTAGAGCTGTCCAGCCAAAACGCGCCTGGCTGAATAATGGGAAGTTGCTTTGAAGACCAGAGAAACTGAGGTTCAAGCAAAAAATGATGAAAAGCAAGGGGCGGAGGGCGTTTATTGACAACACCCGCCGCAGCTGGGCAAAGAGATTTAACGAGGGCAGATGAAGCCCTGGTGCGCGCTGCTGGGCAGACAGCGATTCGGGCAGCAGCCACCAACCCAATGCAGCGTTGAACAGAGAAAGTCCACAGCCAACCAAGGCTGGCAAGTGCAAGTTGGCATAACTCAGCAGGCCGCCAAGGGCTGGTCCGGTCATCAATCCAAGGCCCATGGCTGCGCCTACCAGGCCGATGCCGCGGGCGCGCTCCTCTTCCGAGGTGATATCCACTACGTAAGCCTGGGCAACCGTCATGTTGCCGCCGGTCAGGCCGTCTACGCAAACCGCCAGGAAGAGAATAACCAGGCTGTTGGTCAGTCCAAGCAGCGCCATTGCCAGAGCAGTGCCCAACAAGCAAGCGATCAGCACAGGCCGCCGCCCAAAGCGGTCAGAAAGAGGACCTAACACCGGGCCGCTGAGCAACTCCATCAGAGCGTACATTGAACCCACCAGCCCTGCCAGGGCAGGTCCTCCCTGGTAACGCGTGACAATGAATGGGAGTAATGGGGCGATCATGCCATATGCGAATACGTTGACATAGATTGTCAGGAGAATAATGGTCAGGGGAGAGCGACGCAAGCGGGCGATCATGGTTGAAAATTATAGCAAAAGATATGATTCATGGTAAATTTGTAGATAACATGCCGTCTGCAATCCATTCATCTCCCGCAGCACTTGGAACGCAAAACTTACTCGATTGGCTGGAGGCGCGCCAGGCGACTGCACTGCGCCGAGGGCAAACATGGGTGACCCTTTCCTACGCTCAAACGCTGGATGGCAGCATCTCCATTGAACGAGGCAAGCCTTTCCCGATCAGTGGGAGCGCTTCAATGCGACTGACGCAGCAACTACGCGCCCGCCATGCGGCAATCTTGGTGGGGATCGGCACTCTTTTGGCTGACAACCCACGTCTGACAGCCCGCTTGCCAGACGGTTTGCTGGCTTCAGCCCAGCCGCGTCCGGTCATCCTGGACAGCCATCTGCGCAGCCCGCTTTCGGCGGCTGTTTTCCAGCACCCACGCCGTCCCTGGGTTGCCAGTCTGGAAAGTGCTGATTGGCACAAGCGGCAAGCTATGGAGCAGGCTGGCGCTGATATTATCCCTCTACCAGCCTCGCCGCAAGGAGGCTTGAAGTTAGCAGCGCTGTTGGAAGAACTGGCGAAACGACAGGTGTTCTCTTTGTTTGTCGAGGGCGGGGCGGCAGTGATCACGGCATTTTTACAGGCGCGCCTGGCGAACGGCCTGGTCTTAACCATGGCGCCTCGTTTGTTGGGAGGACAGCCGGCTCTCATCGAGCGCGTTGATGCACGTCTGGTTGCCGCTGGCTGGCAGGCGCTGGGAGAGGATTGGATCGTGTGGGGAGATTTATCATGAAGACAGACGCTTTATGGTTCACCAGGCCCGGCAAAGTTGAGATCCGCCCGCAAGAGCTGCCTGCTTTGGCGGCCGGCGAGGCGCTGGTGCGCGCCTCTTGCTCAGCGATCAGCAGCGGCACGGAAATGCTTTTCTACCGCGGCCAGTTCTCTTCTGAGACGACTTTGGACGCCAATATTCCAACATTATCGGGCAATGCCGTTTATCCGCTGCGCTACGGATACTGCATGGTGGGGCAGGTCATCGAGGTTGGACCTGGCGTCGATGCGAGATGGCTGGGACAGCGTGTGTTTTGCTTCCAACCCCACCAACAGCATTTTATCGCGCCAGTCGAAATGTTATTCCCGATCCCCACAGATATTTCCGACGAACAGGCGGTTTTTTTCCCGAATCTAGAGACTGCCGCCAACCTGGTGATGGATGGAGGTCCTCTGTTGGGTGAGCGGGTGGTGGTCTTTGGCCAGGGCGTGGTTGGTTTGCTTACCTGTTTCCTTTTATCGCGCTTTCCACTCGCTAAACTGGTTACCTTAGACTGCTACCCTCAGCGACGTGCAGCCAGCCTGGCAGCCGGCGCGGCGGTTTGCCTGGACCCGGCTCAATCGGACGCCCTGGCGGCCATTCACACCGCACTGAGCGGGGAAGCCGACCTGACTTTTGAAGTCTCTGGCGCGCCTACCGCCCTCAACCAGGCAATTTCCGTGACCGGCTTTGGCGGGCGGGTGGTGATTGGCTCCTGGTACGGTAAAAAACCGCTTCAACTAAACCTTGGCGCAGAATTTCACCGCAGCCGCATTCGGCTGCTCGCCAGCCAGGTCAGTACCATTGACCCATCTTTGAGCGGCCGTTGGGATAAAGAGCGCCGTTACCACATAGTGTGGGATTTACTGCGCCAGATTCAGCCTGAGCGCTGGATCTCTCACAGATTTGCTTTCCAGGAAGCCTCCCAGGCATATGCGTTGTTGGATGAAAGGCCAGGGGAGGCCATCCAGGTGATTGTACTGTACGCGTAAAACAGATCTATATAATTAGAACGGCGCCTGAATCTGGAAATAGGGTGGCGCGTCAGGTTGACATTCATGCTATGATGAAAATGCGCATTAAGTATTGATGCGCGATCCGGAGGCAAACATGTCAACTGATCGTATCTGTTTCAGCAAATGCCGTTTCTTCACTCCGCGTGTCATTATCATAATTTCCTTTTTATCTGCCTTGATGATTATGCTTGCTCCAGTTATTGAGAATGCGCAGGCATTTTTCCCAAGCGATTCATCAAATGGCGCCTATTATTTGTACCCGCCGTCTTTGCACCTGAGCCTTGGAACGCCAAGCTCCATCCATCTGGCAGTTGTTGATCGTACCGGGAAGCCGGTAGCCGGCGTTCTCTCTTTTTATGGGTATGATACAAGTTTGATCGCCGTGGCGGCTGATGGCGGCGTCACCCCTTTGCGAAGTGAGGCCAGCAACGAAATAGGCACATGGGTGCGCGCCGCGGTTAATGGCAGCGAAGCAGCCAATTCGAGCGTGGTGCGAGTACTTTCGCAGGCTCGCCCGGAGGTATTCAATACGATTACCACCACCCACACGCTGCTGTATTACCCGGCGTCCATCAACGGCGCCGATTTGTCTGCCGACGTTGCCCGGCATCAAATACCTTTGGTCAATGAGTATGGTTATATCATTCAAAGTTCTTTGTTGGGCTTACAACCGTTTCAAGGCGCTCGCCAGGTTTTTGCCGTTGATTTTGGCGAGACCGAGCAGCAAAGGGTTTGTGGAATCTCAGGAAACCCGATCCGCCTGGGATGGAATATCGCTGGCAATGCCTGGCAGAATTGTTTCCTGGTGCCGTTCATCGCCCCGCGCTCGCCGCAGTGGGTAGTGATGCAGCACGAGCTGGCACATAATTTCACACTGGCCTCGCAAATTTTTCAGCAGAGCCTGGGAATTTTTCAATATACCGAAGGCGTGGCAACGGCTGCCAGCCTGACTTCTCTCTCGATGGTAGTGAATACACCTGCCGTCTACCCAGTCAGCAGTGAGGCGGCGAGCTCTATACAACAGCAGATAAGCTTCTGGTCTAAGAATGTGACCGACTCATACCAGGCCTGGTTGGGCAGTGGGGCGAATTTTGCTGCACTCAACCCAGATGATGTCGATGGCATCTGGCTTCATTACCAGGCCCAACGTCCGGCTGATTTTGCTGTGCGCTTTTTCACCCCACTGCAGCCTAAATACGCCTGCATTTTGCAACCTCTGCTAAACACCCTGGGTGTAAATGACCAGCACACGGCTTTTGCCGCCCTGGTGAGCGCAGCGCGCGGCCAGGATCTGTCGGCAGAATTCAGTGCTAATTATCATTACCCTCTTAACAATCCACTATTCAATGCTTTGCTGGCAAAATATACTCTGATTGCCGACGATCCGGCGACGCCTTGTCCAAAATATTTCTTATATCTGGCGCAAATCGGTCGATAAGTTGCGCAAGCTAGAAAAAGACTTGATTCTCGCGGTTTATCCAATGCTTGAGCAAAAGATAAACCCCAAAACAAGCTGTTCCAGCTACGCCTACCATGATCAATAAAATCGCGAGGATAATCAACAGTTCCGGCAAACCCAACGACGAACCATAAAATGTGGGGAAGAGAACGCTTGCCGCGCAAACCAGGCCAGCCAGAACGACTAAACTAAAGACAAGCCAGAGGATTTTTTGAGCACGCGCTAATTTCTGGGTGGAAGATGCCTCAAGCGGGTTCATTTCATATTCCTTTCGAAAGGATGTCTTGAATGAGGGTAGCGATGGATGGGTGTTGAAAAATGAGGATATTACGTTGAATAAAGCGTCGCAACAGTTCTTGACCACGATCTGTAAGAAAGAAATAGCGGCGCGCCGGACCGCTTTCTGACGGCTGAAGCACGCTATCGACAATACCCACCTGCGCCAGACGGTTGAGTGCCCGGTAAATACTGTTTTCATCAGCGCTGAGCGTGCCCTGGCTTAAGCCTGATACGGCAATTTTCATCTCATAAGGGTACGCCTGGCGTTTGGCCAGCAATAGCAGAAGCCAAAAACTCAACAGGCCTTTTTTATAGGTTTCTTCCCACTGCGCTAATAACTCATCGATTTCAGGCAACATTTATACATCCTAAGGTATTATACTTATAGTATAATACCTTAGGATGGAATTGTCAATCTTTTTGTTGGGAAACGGTCAGCGGAATCCTCGTGAGAGCTCGTCCAGGCGAGCCAGCTCATCTGCAGAAAGTTTAAATTTCATCGCTCCAGCGCTTTCCGAAGCCTGGCTGACTTTGGTGGCCCCTGGGATGGTGATGATGGTTTCGCCGTGAAAATTAATCACCCAATTCAGCGCCACCTGGGCAGGCGTGGCACTGTATTTCACACCAATTTCTTCCAAGGCCTTTACCAGTGGACGGCTTGCCTCCATCCTTTGCAGGAGTCGAGTGCGCCAGAAAAACGGCTTGTTTTTCAATAAAGCCGGGTTTTTATGATATTTGCCAGACAGCAGACCAGAAGCCAACGGCGTATATGCAATAATGGTCACGCCCAGTTCCTTGGCCGTTTCTAAAATGCCATTGGTTTCAATCGAACGGTCGAGCAGGCTGAACAAAACCTGGTTGACCGCCAGCGGCAAACCGCGTTTTTGCAGTTGCGCCTGGGCGCGCCGCATTCGTTCGGGATTGAAATTGCTCACTCCCACCGAGCGAATTTTACCGGCTTCCACCAGGTCAGCCATAGCGTCCATTTCGGCTTCGGGCGATGAGAAGCTGAAGGGCTGGTGCACCATGTACAAGCTGATCGAGAAGCCATCTAAGAAGCGCAGACGGTCGGCGATGGTGCGCGGAATACTGCGCGCCGTGCGCATCAGCGGCCACCATTTGGTGGCGACCACCACATCGGAATCGCGCTTGCCAGCCGCTTTGAGCGCGGCCGCCAGCGAGGCTTCCGACACGCCCTGCCCGTAAAGTTCTGCCGTGTCAAACCAATTAATGCCTCCCTCCAGCGCGGCGCGCACGGTGGCGTTTTTCTCTTCCTGGCTGATGGTGGGGAACGCAAAACCCATCAACCCCCCGCCGCCGGAAAATTCCATCATTCCCAGGCCGATGGGCGTTATTTGAATCCCGGTTTTTCCGAGGCTGCGTTTTGTAAATAAATTGTCAGGTGCCATATCTTTTCCTTAGTTGAATTTTCGATTGGATTATACTGCGGGTGATCGGACACGGCGCTGCAACATGCAGACCAATTGCAACCGCATTCCGTAGAAAAAAGGCATATTTCCTCCAGAGGGAAGTAACCGCTCAATTGTGATTGCCCTGGCAACTTGGATCACAGACTTTAAGAAGTGATGAGGTATTGATATAATCAACCCATCTTTCGCTGGAGGTTTGGGTATGTACTCTGTGGCTGTCAAACGTAATTTTATCGCTCAACATTACCTGATCGGGGGGGACTGGGGCGATGAAAACCAGTGCCATTCACACCATTACATGCTTGAACTGCAGCTTGACGGAGCGGAACTTGACCGCCACGGCTATCTGGTGGATATTGTTGAAATCGAAAAGGCCCTGGATGAGCTGGCGGCAAAATATCGCGATCAAACCCTGAATGATTTCCCAGAGTTCAAAGACCTGAACCCAAGCATTGAGCGTTTCTCCCGCTTGTTGTGTGATGCGCTCGCCATGCGCATCCAGGCACCCAACATTCACACGATCACGGTGCGCTTGTGGGAAAACGAGATCGCCTGGGCGGCTTACAGCCTAAGCCGTTGAATGGTCCAAATGCGGGTTGGCCTGGTGATTTATGGCAGCCTGGACAGCCTGTCTGGCGGCTTTCTATACGATCGAAAGTTGGTTGAATACCTGCGCAGCCAGGGCGACAGGGTTGAAATCCTTTCCCAACCCTGGCAAGGCTACCCCCTGCGCCTGGCGCAAAATTTTTCAGTTTCATTATTGACCCGCCTGGCGAACCTGGATGTAGATTGTTTGCTGCAGGATGAATTGAACCACCCATCTTTGTTTCTTCTCAACCGGCGTCTCAGGCAGCGACTTGCGGCGCGCCGGCTGTATCCCCTGACCAGCATTGTTCATCACCTGCGCAGCAGCGAGCAGCGTCCTGCCTGGCAAAACAATCTGTACGCCAGCGTCGAAAGACGGTATATCCAAACGATTGACAGTTTTGTCTTCAACAGTGAGGTCACGCGTAAGGCAGTCGCCTCGCTGGATGAGAATGTCCAAAAAGCGCCGCACCTGATTGCCTATCCGGCTGGCAGCCGTTTTCAGGGCGGTCTGCCGGATGAAGACCAAATTGTCCGCCGCGCTGGCCTGAAAGGCCCGCTGAGGATTATTTTTGTCGGCAACCTTATTCCTCGCAAGGGTCTGCATACTCTGCTGGCAGCGCTGGCTTTGCTGCCACCCAATGCCTGCCGCCTGGAGATAGTTGGCAGCCTGGCAGTGGAACCGGCGTACACGCGCCAACTGCAGCGACAGGTGCAGAGGCTGGGATTGATCGACCGAGTTAAGTTCCACGGCGTATTGGATGACGAAGCCCTGGCTCAGTGTTTGCTAGAGGCTCAGGTGATGGCTGCTCCATCTACTTATGAAGGGTTTGGCATCGTTTACCTGGAAGGCATGGGATTTGGCCTGCCGGCTATCGCTACCATGGCAGGGGCGGCAAGTGAAATTATTCGCAATGGGATGGAAGGCTATCTCATATCCCCGGGCGATGCGCCAGCCCTGGCAGAGCGTTTGCAATGGCTTTCCACCGACAGGGTGCGGCTGGCGAACATGGCTTTGGCCGCACGGTTGCGCTTCTCGGCTTTTCCCTCCTGGCAGGAAACCGGCCGCGCTATCCGGCAGTTCTTACAAGCGCAATTGGAGTAACATAATGTATTCTTTCACCCGATACCTGGCAGCCAAGAAAACAGTCGATGACCGTGCGTTGAACCGGGTTGTGCTCGATCAGTTCTCTGCCAGGCTGCACCGCCTGCCAGCGCCGCGCTGCCTTGAACTGGGCGCCGGGATCGGCACGATGTTGGAACGCCTGGAAACCGCTGGTATCGTGGCAGCGGGCGAATACTTAGGGATCGATAATGATCCAGATAATATTACCCGAGGTTTACAGCGTCTCGAAAGGCAGAGGTTTCCCAACCAATCTGGCGGCGCATGGCGCGTCAACCTGCAAACGGAGGATGCGCTTTCGTTTTGTGGGCGTGGGGAAAACCGGGCATCCTGGGATGTTTTGATCGCCCACGCCTTCCTGGATTTATTTGATCTGCCCACTGCTCTGCCCCAGTTTCTACTGGCGCTGAAACCCGGCGGCCTGGGTTATTTCACGGTCAACTTCGACGGCGAAACCATCTTTGAGCCTGCTATCGACCCCGTTTTTGATGCGCTGGTGATCCATTTGTATCATCGCAGCATGGATGAGCGAGTGACCGATGGCAGGCCTTCTGGCGACAGCCGTTCTGGACGGCATCTTTTCGATCTGCTGCGGCGCAACGGCATGTTGGTCGAGGCCTCAGGTTCTTCAGATTGGGTGGTCTTTCCCAGCTTTGGCAGTTATCCCAATGATGAAGCTTATTTTTTACACCATATCCTGTATTTCTTCGAACAATCACTCGGCAGGCATCCCGAGCTGGAATCCCAGCGATTTCAGGACTGGCTGAAATCACGCCACGCACAGGTAGAGCGCGCTGAGCTGATTTTTATTGCTCACCAACTCGACTTTTTAGCCACAAAGCAAGCTGACTAAGCCGGGGTTTGCCTCGGTTGTCTCTATAATTTCTCCCAACTGTCTTCACACTCTCTTCACAATCTCCAGCGATAATGCAAGCATGGTACCGATCAAAAAGGATTCAAATATGAAAAGGAGATTGCTATGAAAAATCACATCGTATTTCGCATCGCAGCTGGAATTGTTTTACTGGCGGCGATTGCCGGGATTGCCTTCATCGCTTATAATGCGGGCATAACCCAGGGCGCGGCCGCCAACCTGGCCCAGTCAGGCAGCGTGCCTGGGGATGTATATCGTTACGGCTATGGGCTGCATTTCTTCCCGCCGTTCTTTTTGGCCCCGTTTGGTTTCCTGGCCTGCCTGATCCCTCTTTTCCTGCTGTTCCTGGCTTTTGGCGCTTTCCGCCGCATGCTGTGGGGACCGCGTGTCTGGCATGGTCACGGACCAATGCACCACGCTCCCTCGGGTATGCACGGTGAGGGCGTTCCGCCGATGTTCGATGAATGGCACCGCCGCGCCCACGAGCCAAAGTCTGAGCCGCCCGCCGGGCAATAAACGCCCAAATCGCTTATAATTTCCCCAGGCTTTGCCAGGTACTTCTAGTACGCCTGGCAAGGCTGAAGGGAAACGTTGTATTTTGCTGGGAATTGTCGGCAGCCTGGCTGCTGATGGCATAATAAATTCATGATCATGAAAAAAATTCTGGTTGTTGACGATGAAGCGAAAATTGTCCAGATAGTGCGCGATTACCTGGAACGCGCTGGTTTCAGCGTGCTGAGCGCTGTCGATGGCCGCAGTGCGCTGGCAAAAGCGCGAGCCGATCTGCCAGACCTGGTTGTTCTCGATTTAAGCCTGCCGCAGATGGATGGCCTGGACGTCACTCGCGAGCTGCGCAAATTTTCAAATGTGCCGGTGATCATGCTCACCGCTCGAGCCGAGGAAAGCGATAAGCTAGTCGGCCTTGAATTGGGCGCCGATGATTACCTGACAAAACCCTTCAGCCCCAAAGAGCTGGTGGCGCGTGTGCGGGTTCTATTCCGGCGGCAGGAGCAGTACCAGCAGGAATCAGCGGAACGCTTGCAAGCCGCTGACCTGACGCTCGATTTACCGCGCATGAAAGTCAGCGCGGCTGACCGTTCTCTCCAGCCGCTTACCCCAACTGAATTTGAACTGCTGGCGACATTGGCGGGTCAACCCGGGCGCGTCTTTACCCGCGCCCAGCTCTTGGACGCAATCCACGGCATCGCTTTTGAATCGTACGAACGGGCAATAGACGCCCATATTAAGAATATCCGTCACAAAATCGAAACCGATCCCCGCCAGCCGCGCTACATTCTCTCAGTATATGGGATCGGTTACAAATTCGCTGATCGCTGATGATGCACTTACCATTGCCCAGACCTCGCCGCCGACCGCCCTGGTGGCCCGAAAACGAGCCCTGGCCGCCGCGCCATCGACCTCGCTTCCGTTTTGCCCGCCTGGGCTGCATGTTTGTGCTGGCCAACCTGCTGATAGGTGGATTGTTTTGGGCCGCCCTGGCCTGGATAGGCAGACTCCTGGGATTGTTCGATATCCCCGGGCCGCATATTGAGCCAGGGTGGCTGCTTTTCTCGTTTTTTGGGTTCTTATTTGCGATTGGCCTGACGGCAGGGATGGTTTCCGCGTTAAAGCGTATGTCTATGCCGATGGATGACCTGCTTGCCGCCGCCGAGCGAGTTTCCAATGGTGATTACACCACGCCTGTCGAAGTGCGCGGTCCTGCAGAACTGCGCTCCTTGAGCCGGGCGTTCAACAGCATGTTAAGCCGCCTGCACGCCACAGATACGCATCGACGTGACCTGTTGGCCGATGTCAGCCATGAACTGCGCACTCCCCTGACGATATTGCACGGCAACCTTGAAGGGATGCTGGATGGCGTTTACTCTCCGTCTGAGGCAAATCTGCGCTCGCTGCTCGAAGAGACAGAAATCCTGGAGCGGCTGGTGGAGGATCTACGCACCCTGGCCCTGGCCGAAAGCGGCGCTTTGCAATTGCGCCGCGAACCAACAGACCTGGTTTTGCTGCTGCACGAAGCGGCGGCTTCTTTTCAGCCGGGAGATGGACAGGTGACTATTCAGGTAATTTGTACTGATGGTTTGCCGCAGTGCAATGTAGACCCGGCCCGCCTGCGCCAGGTGATTACCAACCTGTTGAACAATGCAATGAAGCATTCGCCAACCGGTGGGTTCATTGAACTGCGTTGCCATTTGGAGCCAGATCATAAATTGGCGATCGAAGTGGAAGACCAGGGAGCAGGCATCGCGCCTGCCGATTTGCCCTATGTGTTCGACCGTTTTTATAAATCCAGCGAATCCACCGGCATGGGTCTGGGGCTTTCGATTGCCCGCTACCTGGTGGAAGCGCACGGAGGAAAGATCGAAGCATTCAGTCCGCCAGGTAAAGGGGCCCTGGTCAGGCTCGAATTGGACTGTGGGGGATAAACGGTTTAGAGACAGGTAGAATCAACCAGAACTAAGGTAAAATGTATTCTGCCTGGCTCATAAGCCAGTAGACAGCTCTCTTTACGGGAGTTACCTGGAGGATTGGTTGAAACAAACCGTACGATTGTATGCCGAACTGCTCGGCTTTGCTGCCTTGATTATTGCTCTCGATCAATGGACCAAGTGGTTGGTGCGCACACGCTTACCGATCGGAGAGGCCTGGTCGCCGTGGGATTGGTTGATGCCGATCGCACGCATTTACCACATTCAAAATACCGGTGCGGCGTTTGGCATGTTTCAGAATGGCAACCTGGTCTTTTCCATCCTGGCAATGGTGGTTTCGGTGGTTATCTTATATTATTATCCGCGCGTCCAGCATGAAGAATGGTTTTTGCGCCTGGCATTGGTGTTACAGTTCGCTGGCGCGGTTGGCAACTTAATTGACCGGTTGTACCAGGGTTATGTGACGGACTTTATCTCTGTGGGAACATTCTTCATTTTCAACGTTGCCGACAGCTCGATCTCGATCGGCGTCGCAGTGCTCATCTTGGGGATGTTGATTAAGGAACGCCAGGAACAACAGCTCGCCAAAAAAACTGCTGGCCTTGAAGCCGAGGCTCCTCCTTCTGATTCACATCCGGTTGAAGAAGCTGGTGGAGAAAAAGATGCCTGATGCGCGCCGGGCGTTTCAGTTCGGCGGGCTTGAAGCACAGCGCCTGGATAAGTACCTGGTTTCCTGCCTGCCAGAACTCTCGCGTGCTCGCTTACAAAGTCTGATCAAAGCAGGATTCGTCACCGTGGATGGTATCCCAGCACACAAAGCTGGTCAGCTCTTGGAAAAACCGTCTCAGGTGGTCGTGTTGGTGCCTGCACCGGCGCCTACCATGCTCAAAGCCGAAGCGATCCCCTTACAGATTGTGTTTGAAAATGATGATGTGATGGTGATCAACAAACCTGCGGGGATGGTTGTGCACCCGGCGATCGGGCATTTCAGCGGTACTTTGGTGCATGCCGCACTGGCTCATGCTCCTGAAATGGAAGGGGTGGGCGGCGAACAGCGCCCTGGTGTGGTGCACCGCCTTGACAAGGATACATCTGGCTTGATCCTGCTGGCTAAAAACGACCGGACTCACCGTTTCCTGCAAGATCAGTTTCGTGACCGTAAGACGCAAAAGGTTTACCTGGCTCTGGTGGATGGCAAGCCGCCGACCCCTGTTGGCCGGATCGAAGCTGCCATCGGGCGCAGCGCCATACACCGCAGCCACATGTCTGTGGTGACGCCCGATAAAGGGCGAGAAGCGATCAGCGAATATAAAACGCTGGAGAGCTTCACCCGCCACACTTTGTTGGAAGTGCATCCTCTAACTGGGCGGACGCACCAGATTCGCTTGCATCTAGCGTTTATTAACTGCCCGGTGGCAGGGGACCGCATTTATGGCCACAAGCATTCTTCGATCGATCTGGAACGACATTTCCTGCATGCGGCCCGGTTGACTATTCGCCTGCCTGGCGAACGCCTGCCACGCACATTTGAAGCCCCGCTGTCCGAAGAGCTTAACCGGATTCTCGCCTTCCTGCGCAGCCGGTGATACTGCCCAGTATTTTTTGAAGGAGATATTTCATGGAGTACATTGACCTGCGATCTGATACCGTGACTCACCCAACGCCGGCTATGTTGGCTGCGATGGCCGCCGCGCCGCTGGGCGATGATGTTTATATGGAGGACCCCACCATCAACCGGCTGCAAGAGATGTCGGCTGCGCTGACCGGACACGAGGCTGGCCTATTTGTTCCCTCGGGCACCATGGGCAACCTGGCAGCGGTTTTAGCCCACTGCCAGCGCGGCGATGAAGTAATCCTGGGCAACAAAGCTCACACCTTTTTATTCGAAGCTGGCGGCATCTCGGCGCTGGGAGGCGTCCACTCCTGCCAACTGTCCAACCAGCCAGATGGCTCCATAGCCATGGAGGATATCCAGGCCGCATTGCGCCCGGATAACGACCCGCACCAGCCACACACTCGCCTGATAACCCTCGAAAATACCCACAACCGCTGTGGTGGGACGGTGCAAAGCGTGGCCTACACCCGCCAGGTGGCAGATTTTGCTCACGGGCGCGGGCTTAAGGTACACCTGGATGGAGCGCGCCTGTTCAACGCCGCGGTTTATTTAGGTGTTCCCGCGAAAGAGCTGACAGCGCCTCTCGATTCGGTGACTTTTTGCTTGAGCAAGGCGTTGTGTGCGCCTGTAGGCTCGGTGTTGTGCGGCTCAAATGCGTTTATTGAGCGCGCTCGCCGGGTGCGCAAAATGCTGGGTGGGGGCATGCGCCAGGCCGGTGTCCTGGCTGCCGCAGGCATTGTTGCTCTGGAAACCATGATTGACCGGCTGGTAGAGGACCATGCACGTGCTCATCGCCTGGCAGATGGCCTGGCAAAATTACCTGGTATTGTGCTGGACCCCGGTTCTCCGGCTACCAACATGATTTTCTTTAACCTGGCCCCCGAAGTGCCCTTCAATGCACAGCAAGTCGCCGCAGCGCTGTTGAATTGGCGGGTTAAAGTCAGTGCCACTGGCCTCCGGCGTTTTCGCCTGGTGACTCATTATTGGATCGATGATCACGCTGTTGACCAGGCTCAAGAGGCCTTCCAGCAAGTCTTGCAAAAAGCCTGAAGTCTGGCGCAATATTTAACTCGCTCTCGCAGTTTATGGGCCGAGCACCGTTTGGTTGCGGCCTTTGCGCTTGGCTGCGTACATACGCTGATCGGCCAGGTGAACCAGCACTTCCAGGAGAGTGGTTTCGTCTGGCAGCTCGGCAATCCCGATGCTGACTGTGGGCAGTGGTAAAGGTTCCCCGGAAGTCGACAGAATTGTTTTTACGCTCACCAGATTATGTATGCGCGCTGCAGCCAGGTCAGCGTCTTTGGCATGTGTGTTGGGCAGCAGGATGACAAATTCCTCGCCTCCCCACCGCCCGATCAAATCTGTAGAGCGGACAGATTGTCTCAAGCAGGCTACCACTTCTTTCAGTGCTACATCACCGGTCAGATGGCCGTAGGTATCATTGAATAGCTTGAAGTAATCTATATCCACCATCATCAATGATAAGGGGTGGAGCCGTTCATCAGCAGTGTAATCGGTAAATTTGGAGAGAAAATAAGCATGGTTCAAAACCTGTGTCATACTATCGCGCCGAGACTGGTCAACTGCTTCGGAGTGGTGATTGGCGTTGTCCAATACCATTGCCGCCTGCTGAGCAACGCTTTCCAGCAGTTCGAGATCTTCTGGATGAAAAGCATTGGTACGGTAGGATGCCAGGGCAACGATGCCAATGACTTCCTGGTTAGTCGTCAAAGGTGTGCCGATCCAAGACAGGCTCATGCGCTCTGTCCCGACAGTGGATGAATCCATACCGTACCTTGGGCCTTCCTTGGGGACATTGCGCAGCCGGAGGGATTTTTTATTCTGCACTACCCATTGTGAAAGCGTGCCTTTAATCGGTATACTGACAGCAGGAAACAACTGGTTTTCATCATAAAACCACTGCAGGTGCAGTGTATCGCCCTCGACGAGAGCCAGGAAATGGGAGTCGGCATCAATGGCCTCATGTATCGCCTGGTTCAAGCGGGGTATGATTTCATCTTTTTCGATAGTAGCTGATATGATGCGAGCGATCTGGTTGATGGCTTCCAGGCGTTTCATTTTTGCCACTACCAAGTCTTCCAGGCGCAGCACAATTTCAGTGATCGCCACCCCGGTGATCACCAGGCTGCCACCCCAGGTCAAACCTCCGATCAGGCGCCCTGTTTCGGTGTTTGGCTGGAAAATTAGGATGAACCGGAAAAAGAGTAAAAACAAATACGTTGGCCACCTACCCGCCAGGCTGGCCCCTGACAGTATGGTGATAATCACCAATGCGTACATCATGGTGGGCGGAAACGATGGGCTTAGCAGGAGCAGGAGATTCAATATGACAGCATCCAGGACTGCCAACAACCAGTGCAGCCAGGTGCGCGCTTGCAAACGCGGCAGCATCCCTCCATGCACCAGGCCAATATAAACACAACCAATCAAACCACTTGCCAGCTCCAGGTTCCTCTGGTTAGTATTCGCAGCAAAATTGAAATCAGGCAGCCAGAACAGCAAAAATAAAACCAGGCTAACCAATGGAACTGGCAGTACCATGGTCCGGAACTCTCCTTGGCTGATACGGGAGACGAATTCGGGCGATCTAAAAAACTGTTTTAGCGAGTTAATTGGGGTTTCTCCTTCTATATTTTACTTGAATTCCCTGAATTGCTTTCATTTGATCGAAGCGCTCAAACAGCCCGCCATGTTATAATCATTCATGAGTCACGGTCTTTTGTCTTAAGTTTGCGCTGGAGGGATGGCCAGAGTAATCTGTTTGCCGAGGCTGATCTTTATTCCTTTTTGTGAGCAGAAATGATGAGTGATTTTATTTCCTTGGCCCAAATTGAGGAAGCCAGAGCCGCCATAACCGCTCGCATCACGTACAAGCCGCGCATTGCCCTAGTTCTCGGTTCAGGGCTGGGCGGGCTGGCTGATGAGGTGCAAAAACCTCAGACCATAACCTACGATGCGATTCCTAACTGGCCTGTTTCAACCGTGATTGGGCACCAGGGTCGCCTGGTGATTGGTTCATTGGAAGGCCATGAAGTGGCGGTGATGCAAGGCAGGGCGCATTATTACGAAGGATATTCGATGGCTCAGGTGACCTTACCTGTGCGCGTATTACACCGCCTGGGTGTCGATACGCTGATCGTCACCAATGCGGCCGGGGCGGTTAACCAGTCTTTCGAACCCGGTGATCTGATGTTGATCACCGATCATCTAAACCTGATCGGTATGGCTGGCAATAATCCCCTGCGCGGTCCCAACCTGGAGGAATATGGTCCTCGATTTCCGGATATGAGCCAGGTTTATGACCGCGCCTTCCTCGATCTGGCGCGCCAGGCTGCTAAGCAGCAGAGACTGACCTTGCGGGAAGGTGTGTATGTCTGTCTGGCTGGGCCTTCGTTTGAGACTCCCGCTGACCTGCGTTTTCTAAAGGCTGCCGGCGCAGATGCTGTAGGCATGTCCACTGTGCCTGAAGTGACAGTGGCGCGCCACAGCGGCATGCGAGTCCTGGGTATCTCGGGCATCAGCAACAAAGCCAACCTGGATGGCAACACGCTGACCACGCATGATGAAGTGCTCGAGGCCGGGCATAAGATCGTCCCAAAACTGACTTTGCTGCTCAAAGCTATCTTACAATCAATATAGCTGCCGGGTCATGGAGAGACGGCGACTTGGTATGGATACCATTATTGGCGCGTTCAGTGGAAATGAAGTCTGGATTTATTCTGCGTTGGGATTGTTCGCAACCTGGCAGTTGATTCGTTTTTATGCTGCCTGGCAAGAGCTGCGCTCAGCTGCTTTTGGCATGGAACGCAGTATTGCCCAGACGAAGTTGAACCAGGCGGCGACTTTTTTAGTGTTGGCGCTGTTGATGGCGGTGGCAGAATTTACCCTGGTGGCATTCATTGCTCCAACGCTGCCTGGCGCGCTGCCTTTGCCCACGCCGACGCTCAACCTGTTGGCCACCGCGCCGCTTTCGCAAACCGCTGCGCCGCAGGGCACAGTAGTGGGAGGTCAACCCTCGGCTGCCACTGCCCAGCCAACCGCCGGGGCAGGGGAACAGAGTGGATGTGTACCCGGGTCTGTTGAAATTGCTTACCCGAAGAACGGCGCTCAAATCAGCGGCGTTGTCGATATCACCGGCACAGTCGATATCCCTAATCTCGGTTTCTATAAATATGAAATTGCCCGGCCTGGAGATACCGTGTGGTTATCCATCAATGCTGGTGAAAAAGTGGTCAAAAAAGGTTCGTTGGGGAACTGGATTACTACCGTCTTGCCCCCCGGCGATTATTTCTTGCGTTTAATGGTAGCCGATAACCAGGGGAAATTCTTACTGCCCTGTACAATTCAGGTGACGGTGGTTGCTCCTCCGTCATCCCCATAGAGGTGTTTATGCCTAAAATTCAAATTCGACACGCAGAAGAAAAGGATATCTCGATCCTGGCAGGAATGGATCACGATTACGTCAGCGATGACGCCTGGCAAATGGAAACCCGCCAGGAAGAAAGCGGCCAAATCAATATTCAATTCCGCCCGATCCATTTGCCGCGCTCAGCTAAGGTAGAATACCCACGGCCGCGGCGCTTGCTGCTGACTGATTGGATGCGCCGATCCGGTATATTGGTAGCTGAGCTGGATGGCCAACCAGTCGGCTATCTAAGCCTCAACCTGGAAGCAGCGCCGACAACAACCTGGGCAACCGACCTGGTAGTTGCGCGCCGCGTGCGCAGGCAGGGAATCGGCTCTGCGCTGGTGCTGGCAGGCCAGGCCTGGGCTGCCCAACACGACTGCAGCCGCCTGGTTCTGGAGATGCAGCCTAAAAATCACCCGGCAATTTCGCTCGCTTTAAAGCTCGGTTTTGCTTTCTGTGGGTATAATGACCGATACTACATCAATCACGATATAGCCCTGTTTTTCTCGAAGATGGTGCGCTGACCGGTATGTACGATTTGATTGTTTCTGGCCTGAAGACACTGAACCAACTGCTGACGGCCGGGATCTCTGTAACTGCTTTCTCTCTTTTGCTCTATGCTCTAACCTTTAACCTTAGGGATCGAGTAGCGCGTTCATTCGCCAGTGTGCTGGTAAGCGTGGTGGTCATTTTTGTGAATGAAGCAGTGATTTCCATTTCGCAGACTGCCGCTGACCTGACATTCTGGCTGAATTTTCAATGGGTGGGTGTGATTTACCTGCCCATTGCTTACCTGCATTTCTCTGACGCCCTGCTCACAACGACCGGCCGACCCTCACGTGGCCGACGTGTACTGCTCATCCGCTTGAGCTACGGCGTAGCGATTCTCTTCATGTTAGCCCTGCTGCTTGGATGGTTGGTTGGCCCGCTCAACGAATCTTTACAGCCAGCTCCCCACCTGCAGAGAACACCGATGTTCTGGCTGTTCACTGCGTTTTACGTTGCCAGCATGGGTTGGGCGCTGGTCAATTTTTGGCGCGCCTTCCGGCGAACCCGCACCACCACCAGCCGCAGGAGAATGTTTTACCTTTTGGCGGGCTCTTCCGCTCCGGCAATGGGTTCATTCCCTTACCTGTTATTTGGAGCAAACCTGGCAGCCCAGCATCCGTTCATTTTTTGGCTGGGGGTAACTGTCAGCAACATGCTGGTGGCCGTGCTGCTGGTGGTGATGGCTTACTCGGTGGCCTTTTTTGGCGTATCCTGGCCAGACCGGGTGGTGAAGCGGCGCCTGCTGAAGTGGCTGCTGCGCGGGCCTGGCACAGCCTCGCTTGTCCTGACTTTCGTTACGATTACCCGACGGATCGGAGAGCAATTTGGCCAGGCTTATTCGGCCTTTGTGCCAGTCGTCATGGCCGGCAGCATTGTTTTGTTGGAATATTTAATCACCCTGGCTTCCCCTTACTGGGAACGCTGGTTATTCCATGGCGGTGATCAGGCCAATGCCGCCTTGTTTCAAACGCTGGAAGACAGAGTTTTAACCTCGGGCGACCTGCGCCAATTTTTGGAAGCGATCTTGATTGCCTTGTGTGACCGGCTGCAAGCTGAACAGGCTTTTGTTTTTTCTGTGGGCGGCGAGGGCAGTGAAATCGTTGTCACGGCAGGGTCCAAGCCCGATTTGCCAGACGATTTCACCGAGTCACTGCCGGAACACGTCTCACGCAATGGCAACGGCGAATTGTTTGCCTGGGGAGATTACTGGCTGGTGCCTTTGTTTTCGACACATACAGAGGTGCAAGTATTGTTGGGTTTAATGGGAATACGCCATACGAGCCCGATCATGCCAGATGTGGACCAGCGCCAAAGCATTAAGCTGTTGGCAAGCCGGGCGGCGATCGCTTTGGAAGACCGCCTGGTTCAGCAGCAGTTGGTCAATTCTTTACAAGCGCTCTCACCTGAAGTGGAAATCATTCAACGATTACGCGCCGCTTCACGCTACGAGGGAAATAATTTGATGATCGAGGCAGATTTGCCAACTGCGCCAAAAGACTTTTCTCTGTGGGTAAAAGAAGCGCTCACGCATTATTGGGGCGGTCCCAAACTTTTGGAAAGCCCGCTCATGCGCCTATCAATCGTGCAAGAAGCGATGAAAGAGCACCAGGATAATCCTGCCAATGCGCTGCGCGCAATTTTGCGCAATGCCATGGAACAGGTGAGACCGGAGGGTGAAAGACGCTTCACAGGCGAATGGATGTTGTATAATATTCTAGAGATGAAATTTATGGAAGGCCACAAAGTGCGAGAGATTGCACTTCGTCTGGCCATGTCGGAAGCAGATTTGTATCGGAAGCAACGTGTGGCGATTGAAACCGTCGCCCGCACAATTTTAGAAATGGAAGAAAAATCCCAACTCGAACACGAAGAGCATGAAGAAAAGGAGGTGGCGCCGTATGGCTCCCGGCATTAAGGAGTCGCTTCGATTTATCTAAAAGGAAATCCATTCGTTCGATTATTCAAATATTATTTGGGAGGCAGATTAAAGGTGAACCACAATTACCACCTTAACGGGGAGGAAACCATCTCTAATGATGAGGCCTGGTGGGCGTCATTGTTGGCAGATGAAGAACGCCATGGAGGCAATGGGGATCTCCGGGCGAACATGGAATCATTTTCAGAGCACAAAGAAAACATAATGCCTCTGCACCAACCTGCGGTGGACTGGCCGGTTGTGCAGCATCTATATGACGCAGATGAGACTTTAGAATTGAGTATTGTTGGTTATAACCGCGGCGGTTTGTTAGCCGAGGGTAAAGGCATTCACGGTTTCATTCCAATCTCTCATCTGGTTGATGTCGTTTGCGATCTGCCGGAAGAAGCGCGTGATGATGTGCTGGCAGATTACGTCGGTCAAAAGCTGTTGTTGAAGGTGATTGAATGTGACCAGGGGCGTGGGCGGATCGTGTTTTCGGAGCGCGCAGCCCAGGCCAGCACCGGCCGGCGCAACCAGCTCTTGCTGGAGTTAAAACCCGGCGAATGTGTCAGCGGCGTCGTAACTAATATCACCGAGTTTGGCGTGTTCGTGGATCTGGGCGGGGTAGAAGGCCTGATCCATGTCTCTGAACTTTCTTGGGGCCGCGTTCGCTACCCGGGTGACATTGTCAAAATCGGCGACCGGGTGACTGCTTATGTCATCCATGTGGACCGCGACCGCACACGCATTGCGTTGAGCTTGAAACGTATGTGTTCGAATCCCTGGCAAACTGCAGAACAGCGTTACCATGCCGGGCAGATTGTTGAGGCTGTTATCACCGGCCTGGCAACCTATGGTGCCTTTGCCCGTCTTGAGGAAGGCGTGGATGGCTTAATCCATGTTTCTGAGATGGGATTGGAGCCAGGTATGGAGATGGAAGCGTATTATTCCGAGGGGCAGACGGTGCAAGCGCGCATTATCCATATCGACGCTGCCCGCCAGCGCCTGGGACTCAGCCTGCAGGTCGAGCAGGTGCACAGTTAATTCGGCGTGCGTAAATACCTGTGGGTTGCTGCGTTCAGCGCGGCTGCTGCTTTATTGGCAGCAGGCCTGGTTAACTGGCTGAGCCGTCCCCCGCAGGGTGAACCAGTAACCTTGTTGCCGCCCCCAACGCCTGGACCAATCCTGGTTTATGTGGCGGGGGCGGTAAACCGGCCGGGTGTATATGCACTCTTGCTCGGAGAGCGTATCCAGGATGCCGTTCAGGCTGCTGGTGGCCTGACCAGCCAGGCAAACTCCCAACAGGTAAACCTGGCAGCTTTGGTCAGCGATGGGCAGAAGGTGGTGGTGCCTTTTCTACCAACAGCTCAACCACCCGGAGCGTCAAAACCTGGGAAAACGCCTACGCCGACCATAGTTTATCCTTTGGATATCAACACCGCTACCCTGGAAGAACTCGACAGCCTGCCAGGTATTGGCCCGGTCACCGCTCAAAAAATCCTGACCTACCGCCAGGAAAACGGCCTTTTCCAAAAGGCACTGGATATCATGAAAGTGCCTGGCATAGGCCAGGCAACGTTCGATGAGATTAAATCCATGATAACCGTGAAGCCTTAACTGCTTTGCTTAGGCTGGTTTATTCTTTCTCCGCCGCATCCGACAGCCTTCGGCGAGCGAGAGCGATATAATCAGGGTTGGTATCATATCCGACAAAATGCCTGCCCAGGTGGGCAGCCGCCAGGCAGGTGGTACCACTGCCCGCAAAAGGGTCGAGCACAATTTCCCCGGCAAACGTGTAAAGCTGGATCAGGCGGCGCGGCAGTTCCTCTGGAAATGGCGCCGGGTGGCCGATTTTGCGCGCCGAAACTGCCGGAAAACTCCACACGCTGCGCGTCCACTCCAGGAAATCCTCACGGCTTAACGTGCTTTGGCGGTCTTTACGTCGGCGGGCAAAGCTTTGCTTGCTGAACACCAAAATATATTCGTGCGTGTCACGCAGCACAGGGTTCGCCGCTGAGAGCCAGCTTCCCCAGGCGGTTGAGGGGCTGGCGCTGGCGCCCTTGTTCCAGATGATTTCGCCGCGCATCAGAAACCCAATCTGTTCCATTTGCTCGATGATGTAGCTGTGCAGTGGAATATATGGCTTACGGCCCAGGTTGGCAACATTAATACATGCTCGCCCGCCTGGTGCCAGCACCCGGTAAGTTTCCTGCCAAACACTCTTTAAAAAACCCAGGTATTCTTGCAAGCTGAGATCCTGGTCGTATTCTTTGCGTGCATTGTAGGGCGGCGAAGTAACCATCAGATGGATGCAGTTGGCTGGCAGTTCATCCATTGCCTGGCTCGACTTGCACAACAAGGTGTCTAACATATCCAACGGCAGGGGGGTTTCGACCTCCTCTCCCTGACCGCCGGTCTCCAGCCCGTTGTACAGGCGACTCGTGTAAAAGCGTGAAGCGTCGTGGTTTTCCCGCCCCGGAGCACCAAATTCACTGGTGGCAGTTTGAGAATGTGCACGTTTCCTGGCGCGCGGCATACAGTTTGGTTTACAGTTTGGGCAGAACGATGGAATTCTGCTTTTGGTATTTGCCCTTCTTTTCCGCGTAGGAAATTTCGCAGGGTTCATCTGCCTCGAAGAATAACACCTGAGCAATCCCTTCGTTGGCATAGATCTTGGCTGGAAGCGGTGTGGTGTTGGAAATTTCCAGCGTCACAAACCCCTCCCATTCGGGCTCGAAGGGAGTGACATTGACAATAATACCGCAGCGAGCATAAGTCGATTTGCCCAGGCAGACCGTGAGTACGGTGCGCGGGATGCGAAAATATTCAATCGTGCGGGCCAGGGCGAATGAATTGGGCGGAATCACGCACACTTCGCCTTTGAAATCCACCATTGAGCGAGTGTCGAACTGCTTTGGGTCAACCGTGGCAGAAAAGACGTTGGTAAAAATTTTGAATTCATCGGCGACGCGGATATCATACCCGTAAGATGAAACGCCGTAAGAAATAACCCCCTGGCGAACCTGCCGGTCGGTGAACGGATCGATCATGTGCTGCTCGAGAGCCATTTTGCGAATCCAATGATCAGGTTTGAGTCCCATTTTCTTCTCCCTAAATAAAATTTATTTCCACCCGCTGGCCTGGAAAATCAGCGTTAAAAAGGCAGAGCGCTCGGCAGGTGTCATCAAGCGCGGGCGGGCAAAATCGACAAATTGCAGAGTCAATAGTGCCGTGCTGATATAACGCCCATTATAAAAGAAATGTTGGTCAACGAAAGACTTATCTGCCACTCGCTGGTTAGCAGTATCGACGATGCGCAGTTGATCGAAAAATAAATTTCCGGTGCCATAGTGGATAAACGAGTTGTTATAAAACTCGAAATTTTGCGGCATATGGGCCTGACTGCCGTGCACAATTACCGCTCCAGCAATAGCCATGCGCAAGAAATCCTGCCGGTCGGTAGGATCGACCGTGTTTTTCCAGTATTCAGTATGCTGAAGTGTGACGATCACCAGGTATCCCTGGGATTTCAAGCTGGTAATTTCCTCTTCCAGAGCGAGCCAATTGCAGTGCAGCGGGCCAGGCGATTCAGCGGTGGCAGTGGTGACCGTGCCGACAGCTTTTGCATTGCAGCCCAGGAAGGCGATCTTATTGCCGTGATCATCGAACAAAACAGGGCGGGCGGCTTCTTCTGCATTCGCTCCGCCCCCGTAAACCGCCAGTCCGTGATCTTTATAAAGCTGAAGGGTATCTAAAAAAGGCTGTGCGCCTTGGTCAAGCAGATGGTCGCCATCCAATTCGATCACACGGGCGCCGATATCTTCCAATAATTGAATAAAAGCCGGGGGTGAGCAAAAAATAATCTGGGTCTGCTGGTTGGGGTTGGCTGGCGGACAGGCGGCGTTGAACGAGACTTCATTGCTGATATGAGTGATATCTGCGCTGCTCAAAATTCTACCAATATCCTCAGCGGGGTAAGTAATCCCTTTCGTTTCCATCATCCAGGCAGTGGCACGCACCAGGGCTGTTGTGCCTGTGAGGATAACTTCGGTGAGTTTTTGCGGATCGCGGTTGTTGGAGATGGCTGCCAACCTGGCGCTGTCTTTGGCTGAAAGGGTCTGTCCTACGCTGACGAGGCTGATTGGAGCGTTGAGGGCGTAGGCAAGAGAATTGAATTCTTTCATCAAAGGTGAGATGCCATCGATGGTGAGCACTTTCCAACGTGGCTCCAGCGCTTCGAAGGGTAAAATTGCGCAAGCACAGCCAGATTCAGGTCGCTGCTGGCGAGCATAATCGAGCAGCTCGGAGGCTGGCAAGATTTGAACCGCACCATCGGCAGGCGCGCCCCACCAGGCGCTTAAAATTGCCAGCGTTTCTGGGCTGACCAGCAAGGGCTGGTTAGAAAACGAATCTCCAGATTTTCCGCTCCAAGTCTGGCGAAGCATTGCTTCGCTAATGCCATCCAGCAAGGTAGCGAACGGTGCAACCAGGACAAAAGTCCAGTGACCGATGATTTTTCCCTGGCTTCCGATCTCCAGGTAGGCAGAGGCTGCTGGCCGGGAGATCGCAGCCAGCCATCCATCCGGCAGGAACTGGCGCAACGGTTCGGGCAGGTAGGGCTCAGTCCACCAGCCAGGCGGGTGCGCTGTTGGTGTGACGAAAGTGGTGGGCAGCAGCGTTGGAAATGAACCTGAGGAGGCAGAAGCCGCCGGCAGGATGGTTGGTGGAGCGCTTGTCTGACTGGGGGACGGGATGTTCACCTGCGGAGAACATGCCGCCAGCAGAGCGATTATTAGCCAGGCGCATTTGTCCCCGGTCAGTTTCATCCCTGACCCAGCCCGCCTCTTTCAACCAGGGCTGCCTGGATATGCATTTCCAGCTCACCGGCGCGCTTTTGCAGTTTCGCCAGTTCGGTTAAGAGCGGCTGAGCCAGGGTGCGATCGGCGAGACTGTTGGCATTGATACGCACGTTGAGCGCAGCTCCATCTAAGGCGGCCCGAGCCAGTGCCGCGGCGCTCCCGCCATCACTGATGGCATTGAGATTGCCTTGTTCAACCACCGCCTGAGCCAATTCTAAGACCTGGACCGCCTGGTTGGCCGTCTCTAGTGGGGTATGCATGGCACCCAAGGTCGCCTGCTCCAGGTGTGCCTTGCGGGCAGACTCTTGTTCAGGGGTAGATTTGGGCAGTTTTAGCGCCTGCATGACGGCTTCATAAGCGGCGGCATCTTTGGCGACGCCGGCAAACAGGGTGCTGCGCAGTGCTTCGGCCTGTTCAACAATCTTTTTCATGCTTTCTTCGGCAGCAGCATATTTTTTCTTGCCAATCGTCAGGCGGGCAACCATGGCGACCAGAGCCGCCGCCGCTGCTCCGCTGTAGGCTGCCGCCGAGCCGCCTCCGGGCGCGGCTGTCCCGGCAGCTAAGGCGTCCAAAAAGTCACCTGACGAGACCGGTTCTGGCGCCGAGTTGGTGCCAATCTCTTGCAAGGCGGCGTTCAGGCGCAGTTCCAGAATTTGGCCTCGTTCGAACTGGTCGAGCTGCATATACCAAACAGCGCTGTCCACGAGCGCTTCTTGAGGCACCAGGCCAACCAGTTCAGAGTGGTGAATGCCCACTCCATACCGACCGGCTTCGCGGCGGATCAATTCAACCACGCGATGGATGGGCGTACTGCGATAGTTGGTCAGGTTCATCGAAACCTGCGCTCGCCCATCCACTAAGAGTCCCAGAGCCTTTGCGTAACGCATACCTCCGGAGGAATGGCGCACCGCTTGAGCGATTTTCTTGGCGATATCCAATTCGTTTGTGGTGAGGTATACATTAAAGGCTACCAGCGGCTGGCGAGCTCCGATCACGGTCGCTCCAGCAGGGCCGACCCAGTTTGGGCCGAAATCTGGAGCGCGTTCAGGTTTGACGCCGATTTCTTGTTTCAGAGCTTCGTATTGGCCGCGGCGGATGTTTTCCAGGTTTTGGCGTTCTGGACGGGTGGCTGCTTCTTCGTACAAGTACACAGCAATACCCAGTTCTTTCCCGACCCGTAAACCCAGCCGCCGGGCGATTTCTACACATTCGCTCATGCTGATGCCAGAGATCGGCACAAAAGGCACCACATCGGTAGCGCCAATGCGCGGGTGTTCGCCGCGATGTTCATCAAGGTTGATCAACTCGGCTGCCTTGGCGATAGAACGAAACGCTGCTTCTTCTACCGCAGGCGGCGCACCGGCGAATGTGAGCACAGTGCGGTTGTGATCAGAATCGGAATGGCGGTCTAAGATGTGCGCGCCCGCAACAGAACGAATCGCCTCCATGATCGCCTCCACCACTTCAGGGCGGCGCGCTTCTGAGTAATTAGCAATGCATTCGACAATAGGTTGTGTCATAGGTTCTCTTTTTTGGAATGAATAATAATTGATCGTGAAGCTGTCTGTTTTCGCTGCGTGTCGAGCATGCTTGGATTAGCTCAGTGTTTTACCGGCCATTGAGAGTGCGCTGGTTCTTCAGACGGAGGTTTCCCGTCCCCTTCTGTTTCTTGCTTAATCCACCACGCTCCGAATCTTCCTGAATAATCCCGGCCTGAATTGGCCAATACCAGCACGGCGCTGCTGTAAATCCCGCCGACTGATCCCAATAAAACGCCCCAACTGGCGCCGTTGACAAATCCAGCCCGTCCGGCCAGAAAATAACCGAGGAGCGCCAGGGAAACGGTGACCAGAATTACCGTTACGAGCAAATTGCGAATAATTTTGAAGACAAAATTTAATCCACTCAAGTATCAACCTCCTGGATTGCAGTTCTTTTAATTATACCTTCTCCTAATCCCGGCTTGAAATAAGGTAGAATGCAATATAGTATGGCGCACAGCAAGGCACACAGGCATCCCCCCACTTTTTGGGTGGTGTTCTTACCGTTATTTCTCGTGGCTGTCGGAACTGCCTGCCTGCGCCCTGGTGCTGGCGGAACCCCGGATGCGCCAGCCGCTAGCGACCCTGGTTTGGTACAAACAGCCCTGGCGCACAGCGCTGCGCCGACACAGGCGGAAAGTCTTGTGCCAATTTCGACACCAGTTTTGCCTCAATTTACACCAACGGCCGATGCGCCGCATTTCGAGCCGGCACAGCACAGTGTCGAAGAACAATACACCGTCCAACCAGGAGACTCGTTGGCTGGCATCGCCCAATATTTTGGCGTCAGTTTGCAAGGCCTGGCGATCGCCAATCAATTAAGCGACCTGAATGTCATCTCACCGGGCCAGGTGATTCGTGTGCCACAGCCTCAAGCCGGCGATATCGGCGCGGCGTTCAAAATCCTGCCTGACTCTGAGTTGGTGAATGGCCCAGGCAGCGTGGGGTTCGACGCGTTAGCGTACGCGCGGGCGGCGGGTGGTTTCTTGGCTGGTTACCACGAAGAGGTGGATGGCAGTCAGGCAGCCGGGCCGGATATCTTGCTGCGCGTAGCGCAAGAATATTCTGTCAGTCCGCGCCTGCTCCTGGCAGTTTTGGAATATCGCAGCGGCTGGGTGTCACGTTCCAATCCCGACCCGGCGACCAAAGATTACCCAATTGCCAATATCGAGAGCTGGCGCAAAGGGCTGTACCGCCAACTTGCCTGGGCTGCCAACCAGTTGAACCTGGGATATTATCGTTGGCGCGTCAATGCTGTCAAAAGCTGGCTGTTGGTGGATGGCAGTGCGGTGGGTGTGAACCCTGCCATAAATGCTGGAACAGCAGGTGTGCAGCATTTATTTTCTATGTTTGACAACCGTGATCGCTGGGACGCCGATGTGTCGGATAAAGGCTTTTATGCAAAATACATGAATATGTTCGGTTTCCCTTTCAGCCGGGCAGTAGACCCGATTCTTCCTGCTGAATTGAAACAACCTGACATGCAGCTTCCATTTGAACCTGGGGCGATATGGTCCTTCACCGGTGGACCGCACGGCGGATGGTCGGATGGTTCAGCCTGGGCGGCGTTGGATTTTGCCCCGCCCGGCGGTGAACGCGGCTGCACCGAAAGCGATGCCTGGGTTGTGGCGGTCGCCAGCGGGTTGATTGTCCGCGCTGGCAATGGCGCTGTGGTGCAGGATTTAGATGTTTCCGGCCCGCGCAGCGCCGATGGATACGAACAAACCGGCTGGACAGTATTGTATATGCACACCGAGAGTCGTGATAGGGTACAGGTTGGCGCGTATCTGCAGGCCGGCGAACGAATTGGACACCCCTCCTGTGAGGGCGGCGTTTCTCAGGCAACACACCTGCACCTGGCCCGGCGTTATAATGGGGAATGGATACCTGCAGACCAAGGACTGCCGTTCATCCTGGACGGCTGGGTGTCTCGAGGCACCGGGCAGGAATATAATGGCTTTTTGGTAAAAGATGGCACGGAAATTGAAGCCTGGAATGCTTTTCGTGAAGAGAGCACGATCAGTCGCTGAGCAAAATGGTTAGAAAAAACAGCCCAATCTTACATAAGCTGGCATGGCTGGTCATGTTGTTGGCGTTGGTTAGTTCGAACCTGGCCTGTGCAGTGGGTATGCTGACTGCTTCCGATCCGATTTTTTCCACCTCTGGCCGCGGTTCGTCGCCGACTGGTTTACCATTTGCTACCATAACGCCCGAGTTGATTTTTCCCACCGACCAACCCATCGTGGTTGGCGGCCCGCCTCCGACGCCAGCTCCCACCAGACCGGCCCCGACCATCGATCCTAATATCACTCCGGTGTTGTATTATGTCCAGTCCGGTGACACCCTCCAGGCAGTCGCGAAGCGCTTTGATGTGGATCCATCTGCAATTACCTCACCGGTGGATATCAAGGCCGAAGGATTGATGCCAGCCAATCAGCTCCTGATCATTCCCCACGGTTTGTCCAATACAACCTCAGCAGTCCATTTGCTGCCTGACAGCGAGCTGGTGAATTCGCCATCTGCCAGCGACTTCGATATCCAGGCGTTTGTCAGCCAGGCAGGCGGACACCTGAGCCGTTATTCAGAGTGGCTGGGGAGTACAGAATGGACCAGCGGTGCTCAAATTATCCAGCGCATTTCCATCGAAAACTCGATAAACCCTCGCTTGTTGTTGGCGATCCTTGAATTTCAGAGCGGCTGGGTGTATGGTGAACCTAACAGCCTGGTGGCTACCGACTACCCGCTGGGCTACTTGAAAGCCAGCCGGAAAGGATTGTATGCCCAACTGATCTGGGCGGTCAACCAGCTTTCGATTGGGTATTATGGCTGGCGCGATGGGAGCATCACCCAGATCCAATTTCCCGATGATGTATCAGCCCGGTTGGCGCCAGGCCTGAATGCTGGCACAGTTGCGCTGCAATATTATTTCGCCCGCGCCTTCAACTTGAATGATTGGGTAGCGGCCCTCGACCCGGATCATGGCTTTATGCAGTTGTACAATAAAATGTTTGGCGATGCCTGGCAGCGCGCGCAAACCGTCGAGCCGCTTTTCCCGGTTGGAGTGGAGCAGCCGCCGCTGATCTTGCCTTTCTTCATCGGTCAATTGTGGAGCTACACCGGCGGGCCGCACGGCGCCTGGGAACACGATGGCTCGCGCGCCGCTCTGGATTTTTCCCCTGCGCGGGATGTCTCCGGCTGCGTCGAATCGCCGGCCTGGGTGCTGGCTTCTACTGCCGGGCTTGTGGTGCGCTCAGGCAATGGGGTAGTGATGGTTGATATTGATGGAGATGGCGATGAGCGCACCGGTTGGGATATACTCTATCTGCACCTGGCGACCAAAGATCGCATTGAAGTGGGTGCTTCCGTCCAGATGGGCGATTTGCTGGGGCATCCCTCCTGCGAAGGCGGTGTAGCCACTGGCACCCATGTGCATATTGCCCGAAAATACAACGGGGAATGGGTGGCTGCTGATGGGCCACTGCCATTTAATTTGGATGGTTGGATTGCGCATGCCGGTACAGATCCATACCTGGGGACGCTAACCCGCAATGGCGATACTGTCACAGCCAGTATGTACGGCTCATTCGAATCGCGTATCTTACGGACGAGGAATCCTTAGTCGATTGACATGGCACGCCTGTCTCGCCGGTTTTTTCTAAAAGCTCTTGGCCTGCTCGGAGCTGCGGTGGTTGTTGATGCCTGTCAGCCGTTGCAAACCACCGTACAAACGAACACGCCTTTCGCGCCTGTGTGGACGCCATCCATGACTGCTTCACAAGCTGTCATACCGACAACTACGGCAACCATTGTTGCGCCAACCCCCACATCTACCACTCCTGCGCCCACAAACCAACCCATTCCAACCGAGGTTGTAGAGCCTGCCACCGCCACTCCCGCTGGCCCTGCTTTTCAATCAGTTTATTCGGCTGACCAGCGAGAGCGCCTGGTGGCCTCGGCTCGCCAGTACATTGCTCTGGATGAACCGGCGGCGATTCGGGTAGCCCGTTCCTTGGGGTATATCAAAAATGACGGCCATCCAGCCAGTGTCTGCGGACCTTTATCGGCAGTTACACTGCGGCGGGCTGGTTTTATTTCCCAATACACCGATTTGCACGATTTTTGGCTGCTGAACCCGCGCCCTGACCAGGGGCGCGGTGTTCTGGAGCGCACTTTCCCGGTTGATCAGTTTGAGTGGTTCCACACAGACGATTCGATAGCAAAATTCGACTTCAAAGCCTACCCTTTGAAGGTGGGGGACTTTCTCTATTTGTATGCCGGTCCGGCTGGCAGTTTTGAGCATATGCTGGTTGTGGCTCGGTTGGATGAATTGGGCCGTCCGTACTCTGTGACCAACTTTCAAACCGAGAAGGGTTACAAAATTGATGAGGTGCTGTTGTATGACCCAGATGCCCCCGATCGTGGGCAGTTTGGCGTTTGGACTGATCGGCGCAATTACAAGCTCGGCCTGACTGGTTATGGAGGCTTTGATGTCATCCGCCGGAAAGTTCCGCTGATAGATCCTGGCCCCCGTGAAACGCAGTTGGCAGCAGCGATCGATGCGGTTATCCAGCAAACTGGCGGCGAATGGCGCATCCTGCTGAAAGAATTGGAAGGGCGGGTTGTATATGCCCGTACCGAGCGTATCGGCCTGCACCCGGCGTCTGTGATCAAAGTCCCGATTGCCATGCTTTTCTTCAAATCGCTCGAAAAGCGCGGGCTGGCGGTGGATGAAACGATGTTGGCTGATGGCATCGGCGGCCGCACATATGCCCAACTTCTGCGGGCCTCATTGGTGGCATCCGAGGAGGCAGCTACCTCCAGCTTATTGGACAGCATTGTGCAAAGTCACCTGGATATTACCCGCACGCTGGTCGAATGGGGCGCCCCGCACACGGATGTGTTTGGCCGTCATTCTACCGCCTGGGAGATCGCAGGATTATTCGAAGGCCTGTACACAGGCCGTTTCATCCAGCCCGCCGGGCGGCGTATTATGCTGGAGCACCTCAAATTTTATACTCCAGGCGATGATTTGCGCCTGGGGGTGCTGCACAAATTTCTGCCTGCCAACTACCCGGTGTATAACAAGCGTGGCACTGTCACGGATCCACGCCTGATTGTGGCGGACGCAGCCGTGTTCACCATTCCCACAACAAGCGGCGACCGTTCGTACGTCGCAGATGTTTTTGCCTACCCAGGTGACCAGCCGCTAAAATACGAGCAGATCGAGCCAGCCATGACCGAGATTGCCTTGCGGATGTGGGATTATTTGAAAGAACAATGACGATGCGGCGGCGCTTACTGTTCTCTCATATTGGCATAGTCCTGTGCCTGCTGCTGAGCGCCTGCAGCGCAGCCCAGGATCAGAGCGGCCTGCAGACGACAGATGCCCTGCCTGCAGATACTCCCATTCCCACCACGCCTCCATTTCCAACGCGCCCGCCGTATGCGCCTGGTGAACTGGTGGATTATACAGCCCAAACTGGCGATACATTGTCTTCACTGGCAGCGCACTTCAATACCACGGTCGCAGAGATACGCAAAGCCAATCCGTTTATCCCAGAACAAACTACCACCATGCCGCCAGGCATGCCGATGAAAATACCGATTTACTACGCTCCATTCTGGGGCACGCCCTACCAGATACTGCCAGACAGCCTGTTTGTGAATGGACCGGCGGAAATCGGATTTTCGGCCACACAATTGGTCAACCAATACCCGGGCTGGTTGAAGAGTTATATTGAATATGCTTCCGGAGATAACCGCAGTGGAGCGCAAATCGTTGAACTGGTGGCGAGGAATTACAGCGTCAGCCCACGTCTTCTGCTCGCCTTGTTAGAATACCAGGCAGGGGCGCTCACCAACCCCACGCCGCCGGCCGGCCGCCAGGGGTATCACCTGGGCGATGTCGCCCAGGTGGATTACCAGGGCATGTACCTTCAGTTGGTGTGGGCGGCCAATACCTTGAACAATGGCTATTACGCCTGGCGCAGCGGCGCTTTAAAGACTTTTGACTTGCAGAACAGCCGCACAGAGCGCCCTGATCCATGGCAAAATGCAGCTACCGTGGCTCTGCAGTGGTATTTTTCTCGCCGCCTGTCCGCAGAAGGGTATGCTTTGGCGACCAGTGAAGCTGGTTTTGCGGCTACATACCGGAAAATCTTTGGCGATCCCTGGGCGAACCAACAGCCCCACCTTCCGGGCAGTCTGCAGCAGCCTGCTTTTGCTTTCCCGTTTTTACCCGGGGCAACCTGGGCGTACACCGGCGGGCCGCACACCGGTTGGGGAGATGGCGATCCCCTGGCGGCAGTGGATTTTGCACCGGGCGCAGAGACAGGTGGTTGTGTGCAAACAACCCTTTGGGCTACGGCTGTGGCGGATGGAGTGGTGGCGCGCACGGACACAGGTATCGTGGTGCTTGACCTGGACGGCGATGGCGATGAGCGCACCGGTTGGGTGATCTTTTACCTGCATATTGCGACGGATGGACGCACCAGTCTGGGTCAGCGATTAAAAACAGGCGACCCGGTGGGCCACCCTTCCTGCGAAGGTGGGCGGGCAACCGGCACTCACGTACACATCGCCCGCAAGTATAATGGAGAATGGATACCCGCTGGCGGGGCAATCCCTTTTCAATTTGAACGGTGGCATGTCGAAGAGGGGTCAGAAGCTTACCAGGGTTTTCTGGTGCAGGGTTCGACTCGCCTGCGTGCGTGCACCTGCGCCGATCATACCAGCCAGATTCAAGCCCAGGGAGCAGTGCCATGAGCCAGGACGCCTCACCCCGCACAGTATTTTTCGGCCAACTTCGTCGGGATTTTTGCATCCTGCCCGAAGGCCAACTTCTGTTAGACAAACTCGGTGGAAATGTGTTGTATGCGGCGACGGGGTTCATGACCTGGGAGCCAGATCCAATGCCGGGGATAGTCGCCCGGGTCGGTGAAGATTTCCCGCGCGAGTGGATTGAGGCTATTGAAAAATCTGGCATAGACCGGCAAGGCATTCGCATCCAACCGGAAGCCCTCGATGCACGATCCTTTTACGTGTATGTTGATCGAAAAACCCGTCAGAGTGATGATCCAGTGCCTCATTTTGCCCGCCTGGGGCAGCAGCTTCCCCGGGCCTTATTAGGTTACCGCAGCGGGCAGGCTATGCTTGACAGCCGCACCCAGCTTGGCCCGTTTTCTCTCCGCCAGGGCGACCTGATTGCCGATTACCTGGACGCCACAGCCGCACATCTCTGCCCGATCGATTATTTGACGCACACGCTCATCCCGGCAGTTTTACGCCAGGCCGGTTTCACCACGATCACCCTGGACCCTTCCGCCGGCACGATGACGCCGGTCTTTTGGAACGACATTCCGGTCATGCTGACCGGGTTGACTGCGTTTCTACCCTCGGAAGAAGAAACACGCGCCCTTTTCCATGGTCGCAGCAGCGATATTTGGGAAATGGCGTCTGCCCTGGCTGCTTACGGCTGTGAGTTCGTGGTGATCAAGCGCGGTGAGCGTGGCCAAATATTATACGATTCGCTGAATAAGACACGTTGGGAAATTCCGGCTTACCCAGCGCGCCTGGCTGACCCGACTGGTGCTGGTGATGCTTTTTGCGGCGGGTTCCTGGCTGGATTCCGGCGCACTTTTGACCCATTACAGGGGGTATTACATGGGAATATTGCTGCTTCGATCGCTGTTGAAGGCAGCGGACCACTCTTTGCGCTGGATGTTCTGCCTGGTCTGGCACAAGCGCGCCTTGACGCGTTGAGAGAAAATGTCCGTCGTGTATAAAAAAAACAGGAGATGAATGAATATGGAGTATGACTTGGTGTCGGCTACCCTGGATCAAGCCGTTGCCATCCAACAAATACCTGCTCCAACGTTTGCGGAAGGCCAACGGGCTGCTTATGTTAGCAGCCAGTTCGCCGCTATTGGTCTGGAAAATGTCTTCTCAGACGAGGCAGGCAATGTGTATGGCTGTCTGCCTGGCGTTGGGCTGCGACCAGCGATGGTTGTCTCAGCCCATCTGGATACGGTATTTCCGATGAATACCGATTTAACGGTGCAGCGCAGACCAGATCGGATCGGCGGACCGGGCATTGGCGATAACTCATTGGGCGTAGCCGGATTGTTAGGCCTGGCGAAAAGTTTGCTCGAAGAACAGCGCCTGCCAGGAGATGTGTGGCTGGTGGCGAATGTTGGCGAAGAAGGTTTGGGAGATCTGTGTGGCATGAAAGCGGTGGTTGATCATTTCGGCGCGGCTCCTTCCGGTTATGTAGTGGTGGAAGGGATGGCCCTCGGGCACATCTATAACCGCGCCCTGGGGGTGCAGCGTTTCCGGATCACATGCCGCTGCCAGGGCGGACATTCGTGGACCAATTTCGGCAGGCCATCCGCTGTTCATGAACTGGCCCGCCTGGTCACCCGGTTGGAACAAATACACTGTCCATCGACTCCTCGCAGCTCGTTTAACGTGGGCGTTTTTAATGGCGGCACGACCGTCAATACCATTGGGGCAGAAGCGCATTTAGAGCTGGACCTGCGCTCAGAAAGCGAACAGGTACTGGCCGCAATGGCCAAACAGGCGCAAGAGCTGGCGCACTCTTGCACGCGCAGCGGCGATGATTATGTTCGCTTTGAAGTGGAAACCATCGGGCAGCGACCGGCGGGCGCGCTGGTTGATGAGCATCCACTGCTCAAAACAGCACGGCAAAGCCTGCAAGCCCAGGGTTACGAGCCGATTATGACCATAGGTTCAACTGACGCCAATATTCCGCTCAGCCGCGGCCTGCCGGCTCTGACCGTTGGATTGACGCACGGCGAGGGTGCGCATACTATACACGAATTCATTGAAACCGCTCCGCTAACGAAAGGACTGGCGCAGTTGGTTGACCTGGTGCGCCAGTCGTTTTACACGGCCTGATCGCTCTTGCGCATTTCCAGGCGGCAGCGGGCGTCGATTGCCAGAACCCCTTGCCCGGCAGGCAGAACGCGCAGTGGGTTAATTTCAATCTCGGCCAGGGCGGGGCAGTCGATGGACAACTGCGCCAGGCGCAGCAGGGCATCGATAACGGCGGCGCGATCGGCGGCAGGCAGACTGCGAAAACCCCCCAGTTTCTTGCCCGCCCAGGTTCGCTGGAGCATCGTCTCGGCTTCCTGACGTGAAAGCGGCGCCAGCCCGAATGCCAGGTCTTTCAATCCTTCCACTTCGACGCCGCCTGAACCAAACAAGATCAGCGGGCCGAATTGGGGATCGCGTGTCATGCCAATGATGACCTCTTGACCTGCAGGGGCCATTGGTTGCACGTATGCGCCAAGGAGGCGAGCCTGTGGTTGGCGTTGGCTCACTTTTTCTAACAGTTGATGAAAACCGGTGCGCACGGCCTCGACGGTGTCCAGGTTGAGCAAAACCCCGCCAATGTCGCTTTTGTGCACCAAGTCGGGCGAGGCGATTTTCAAAACAAATTTGCACCCGGCCTGGCCCAGGCCCTGCCGCTGGGCAATATCCACTGCCTGGTCAGCGGTCACTGCCAGGCTGAGCGGGGCGCAGGAGACGCCGTATGCTTGCAGCAGTTCGATCACCTGTTCGGGCGGCAGCATGCCTTGAAGGGAGGATGGAACTGCGATCTGCGCCGCAAGGTTCCGGTTTACGTCGGTATATTCAACGGCTGGTTCTGCGAGGCGACCCAGGAACTCAGCGCGCTGCGCCAGGGCCGCCATGGCCAGGGCTGCCCGTTCCGGGAAACGATACTCTGGGATGCGGGCGGCGCGCAAGTGCTCGACGGCTTCACCAATCAAGCGTGCGCCCATCAAAGCAAAAACGACTGGTTTGTGGTGCGCCTGGATCACCGGGATCATGGCGCGTGCCACGCCGCCAGCCGATGATGCCGGCGGCGGCGGCATGATTGCCAGCACGCCATCCACTCCCGGATCATCCAACACCAACTTCAGGCAGCCGGCAAATTCGGCGGGGCCAGCAGAGGCCAACATATCGACCGGGTTATGTACACTGGCGGCCGGGGGCAGAGCGCTTTGCAGTGCCTGGCGTGTAATCTCCGAAAGATCCGCCAGGTGCAGGCCGTTGGCTTCCAGGGCGTCGGCAGCGGTAACCCCTGGCCCTCCGGCGCTGGTCAAGATAGCAATCGACCGCCCTGGGAGGGGCGGTGACCAGGCCAGGGCGCGCGCCATATCGAACATCTCCTCACTTGATTGAGCGCGCAAAATGCCGGCCTTTTCAAATGCGGCGCTAAACGCGCTGTCTTGGCCAGCCAGCGCGCCAGTGTGCGAGGCCGCCGCCCGCTGGCCGCTGGCGTAGCGCCCCACTTTCAACGCCACAACCGGTTTACCACGGGCAGTTCGGCGCGCTTCTTCAACAAACCGCTCGCCAGATTGCACGCTTTCCAGGTAAAGTGTGATGACAGAGGTCTGTGGGTCAGCGGCCAGCGGAGCAAACAAATCCGTCGCGCTGACATCCAGCTCATTGCCCAGGCTGACAAGGCGAGACATGCCAAAGCCCTGCCCATGCGACCAATCAATAATGGCGGCGCAGATCGCGCCGGAATGCGAGAGAAAGGCGATTTCACCGGGTTGTGGGCCAGGCGGCTGCAGGAAGGTGGCGTTCAGGCGCTGGTGTGTGTCAATCAGGCCGACGCAGTTCGGGCCGAGCAGCCGCATCCCGTAGAAATGGGCAATTTCCAGGCAGGCTTGCTCCAGCAGTGCGCCTTCTGGGCCGGTTTCTCGGAAACCCCCCGAGCTTAGAATAGCTGCCCGGATGCCGCGCTGGCCGCAGGCTCGCAGTGCATCGGGTGTCGCCGGGGCTGGGATGAGCAGGATAGCCAGGTCAAGCGGGTCAGGCGCCTGGTTGACATGCGTATAGATTTGCCTGCCGAACAGGCTTCCGCCGCGCGGGTTGACGAAATGAACGGCGCCCTGGAAGTGTTCCTGCACCAGGTTGCGCGCCAGGCTGTAACCCAGTTTGGTTGGGTCACTGGAAGCGCCGATGATGACGATCCCGCGCGGGTTCAAAAGCGGTTGTAAATTTGGAGTGTCCATAAATAAGGCTGCAATCTGTCCCGTGCAGAGCGCCGGCACAGCGCAATTAATCAACTCCTTTTTCTTTGTAGGTGGGAAAGATGATGTATACTTTACCGGAATCTAGAAAATTATGCAACGTTCTGCTGATAATCGCATCTAATGAGTAAACAACCGAATTACCCAATCAATGATACTGCTGAATCTGTCTTTGTTGACCGCTTGCGGGCGAGGGATCGTCGAGCATTCACCGAACTGGTGGATTTATATTCCGCCCGGCTCTACCGCCTGGTGCTCAAATTATTGAACCATCCACAGGACGCTGAGGATGCTTTGCAGGAAACATTTGTCAAGGCTTTTCGCTACATGGCCAACTTCGACGGGCGGTCTAGCCTATCCACCTGGCTGTTTCGCATTGCGACCAACGAAGCCTTAATGATGTTGAGGCGGAAACATCCAGTAACAATCTCGTTGGATGCGCCGGTAGAGACTGAAGATGGAGAAAGCGAACCTCTGCAAATTGTGGATTGGCGTTTCATCCCGGAGCACGAGCTGTTGGACAGCGAACTGCGCCAGGAACTGGACAAGGCGGTCGCGCTGCTGCCAGAAACTCTGCGAGTGGTTTTCGTGCTGCGTGATATCGAGAATTTATCGACGCAAGAGGCAGCGGATGTATTGGGAATAAGTGAAACTGCAGTCAAAACACGCCTATCGCGTGCCCGGCTGCGCCTGCGAGAAGAATTATCGGCATATTTTGCGGATTGGATGGAGAAAAAAGCGCATGGAACACTCGAGTAACTGCCATCATTTGCTCGGCTCACTGTCCGAATACCTGGATGGTGAGCTGGAAGCGCAGTTGTGCGCTGAATTGGAAACTCACCTGGCTGGCTGCGAAAATTGCCGCGTCGTGGTGGATACACTGCGCCGGACAATCAGTCTGTACAAAGTGGATGGTGAGCAAGAGTCGTTGCCAAACGGTGTGCGCGAGCGTTTATTGCATCGGCTCGACTTGGATGAATTTATCAACCGTTGATGCTTGCGGCTGTCACCTTTTGCCTGGCCCAACATCTTATTATCGATGGCTGACATACCTGCGCCATCCCAGACGGCTGAGAACGATTTGCCGTTTGCGGCCCGGCTTCAACCCGTAAACATACCCCCAGTCCCGCCGCCGCAGTCGGGTGACCTTTGCCCGATTTGCCGCCAGGCCAGCCTGGAGTACGACGGCCTGTTGGAACTGGTGTGCAGATTGTGCGGTTATCGTTTAGGCGGCGGCGCTGGCTGCACCTGATAAGAAAATTACCCCCCGTGAGGGGAAAGGAATCGAGCGTGAAGAAATTACTCCCAGATCAAGTATCCACTCAGGTGAAACAAATTCTGGCGGCACAACTGGTTCAGCCAGTCGCGTTATTATTTTTTGGGCGCCAGGAGGACTGCCCGCTGTGCGGTGAGACCCGCCAACTGCTGCAAGAAGTGGCAGAACTCTCCGATAAACTAAGCCTCCGCGAATATGACCTTGACGCTGACCCTGAAACAGCGCAAAAGTACCGGGTGAACAAAGCGCCTGGCATAGTGCTGGCAGGGCGCGACGGAGATTCTCTGGTGGATTATGGCATTAAGTTCGCCGGCGTGCCATCCGGTTATGAATTTAGTTCATTGATCAATGACCTGGTGCTTGTTTCTGGGCGTGATTCGAAACTGCAGGCTGCTACGCGCCAAGCGCTGCATGATATCACCACTCCAGTGCTGCTGCAGGTGTTTACAACGCCCACCTGACCATACTGCCCGCGGGCAGTTGTGCTCGCTCACCAAATGGCGATGGAAAACCCGCTCATCCACGCGGAAATGGTCGACGCGATGGAGTTCCCTGACCTTTCCATAAAGTACGAAGTCAGCGGCGTGCCGCAAACGACGATCAATGATGGCGCCGCCTCCACGGTCGGCGCAGTACCTGAGGATTATCTCCTGAAGGAAATTCAACGCGCCCTCCAAACAGCATGAGGAAATTGGGAATTAACCATTGATCGGACGTCGCTCACTACTGCTCTTAGGTTTGGGCTTGTTTTTGCTGGTTGGCGGAGCTGCTGCCGCAGTTATTCTACCGGGCAGCGGCTGGTTACTGCCCCCGGCGGTCTGGGCGACCCCGGTGGAGGTGGAATTCCCGGCGCCATCATTGACATTAATGGATATCAATGGTCAAGCGGTACGCCTGGGCGCCTTGAACGGGCGGGTGGCGCTGCTGAATAACTGGGCCACCTGGTGCCCTCCCTGCAAAGCGGAAATGCCGGCTCTGCAAACATATTACCAGGCGCACAAGGAACAGGGTTTTGTCCTCATCGGCGTCAACCAGAGCGACCCTGCCAGCGATGTGCGGCAGTTCGTGTTTCAATATGAGCTGACCTTTCCGATCTGGTTAGACCCGCAAAACCAGGCGCTGACCGCTTTTGCCAACCAAAACCTGCCGAATTCGTACGTTATTGACCGGCAAGGCGTAGTCAGGCTTGCCTGGACAGGCCCGGTAAACCGTGATATTCTCGAAAAATACCTGACACCCCTCTTGGAGGCAAAATAAGTATGGATGCAAAAGTTGTCTGGAAAGGGCGGATGAGTTTTACTGGCAGTGCAGACTCGGGCTTTGAGGTCGGTTTGGGCACCGACCCTGGTGTGGGCGGCGACAATGATGGCCTGCGGCCAATGGAGCTGATTGCAATTGGCCTGGCAGGCTGCACGGCGATGGATGTGATATCCATTCTGCAGAAGAAACGCCAGGATGTGATCTCTTTTGAAACGCGTGTGCATGCCGAACGAGCCAGCGACCATCCCAAAGTCTTTACTCATGTGCTAGTGGAATACCTGATCGAAGGCCATGGGGTGGAGGCGGCGGCCGTCGAACGGGCGATCGAGCTCTCATCGACTAAATACTGCCCGGCGCAAGCAATGCTGGAAAAAGCGTGCCAGATCGAGCATTCCTACGTGATCAAAGAAGCCTGAGCCATTGTCGCAGGTGGTTTAGAAGGCGAGTGGTCGCTGGGAGATGCCAGGCAGCAGTCTGGTGAATGTATGCCGCTCCCAAACTGTTGATTAAAGGAAAATAATATTACAAAAATGGGGTGAATTTTAGTGAATTATTTGGTAAAATTAACTAGAAAGGTGTGCTTGCCAGGCTGGTTGGGAATCAGCGGCAATAATTGTTAGCTTGATCCCCCTTGAGGCAAATCATCGACAAACACGCTTGTTTATCCAGATATCGAGTGCTATAATTTAATTGTCCCACTGATTGGTGATTTTATTTGAGACAGCCATTTTTCAAGGTGCACTGCTGTGTTTCAGGTGTGGGCATCGCGCAGCAGCCGCATTAATCCCACCTATTTTACCCACTGTTGAGCTATTAAGACAGGAATTCTTCACTATGAAAGTACTTGAATTAGAAAAAGCGCCTCTGGCTACTTTACGCCAGATGGCGCGCGAATTGAATGTAACTGAAGCGCATCGCCTGAAAAAAGAGGATCTGATCCTGCGCATCCAACAAACCGAAGCTGAGCGTGAGGGCATAGAATTACGCGGCGGTGTGTTGGAGATAATGAGCGATGGCATCGGCTTTTTACGCTCGGGCCATTACCAGCCAGGCCCTTATGATATTTATGTTTCTCAATCGCAGATCCGCCGCTACAGCCTGCGGTCTGGCGACCTCATTATTGGGCACGTGCGCCCGCCGCGTGAGTCGGAACGGCATTACGGCCTGCTCAAGGTTGAATCGGTTAACGGCATAGACCCGGAAGAACTGCGCAACCGCCCGGCGTTTGAAAACCTGACGCCCATTTTCCCGGATGTGCGTTTTGACCTGGAGACCGACCGCCACACGGTGGCGACGCGCATGATCAACCTGGTCTCACCGATTGGGCGCGGCCAGCGCGGCCTGATCGTTTCTCCACCTAAAGCTGGAAAGACGACCATTCTAAAGCAGGTGGCGAACTCGATTTCCACCAAATACCCAGATGTGCACTTGATGGTCGCCTTGATCGGTGAGCGCCCCGAGGAAGTGACTGATATGGACCGCTCGGTGGATGCCGAAGTGGTGTCGTCTACCTTCGATGAGCCGGTCACGTCGCATGTGCGCGTGGCTGAAATGGTGCTGGAGCGCGCCAAGCGCCTGGTAGAGCACGAGCGTCACGTGGTGATCTTGCTGGACTCGATCACCCGTCTGGCGCGCGCCTACAACCTGGTGGTGACGCCCTCCGGCCGCACGCTTTCTGGCGGCATCGATCCCTCGGCACTGTACCCACCCAAGCGCTTCTTCGGTGCTGCCCGCAACATTGAAGAAGGCGGTTCGTTAACTATCATCGCCACCTGCCTGGTCGATACCGGCTCTCGTATGGATGATGTTGTCTATGAAGAGTTTAAAGGCACGGGGAACATGGAGCTCCATCTGTCTCGCCGCCTGCAAGAACGGCGTATTTTCCCCGCCATTGATATCGAGCGCTCATCCACCCGCCGTGAGGAATTGCTGTTGGGTCCAGATATCACGCCGCGTGTCTGGTTGATGCGCCGGATGTACGATCAGCTTGTCGCCCAGCCGCCTTACGGCGCCGGGCTCGACCCGACTGCCGCCACCGAGGCGATTTTACAGCGCCTGCAGAAGACGGATAAAAACCAGACCTTCCTGGAAACGCTGAACGAGGATAATTAGTGGCTCCCTCGACTTTACCGGTAGACCCTGAGAGCCAGACCCCATCCGAAATTAGACAGCCCGAACCTGCCCAAACCCGGCAGGACGGGCGGCGGCGCGGCGATACCCTGGTCGTGTTGGGGATGTGGCTGATTTCACTTTCCGTGCTGCTGACGGCTGGCTACTTGTTCTGGAAACAACAGGCTGCTGCAGCCGCACCGCCGCCCTCAGCGGTTGTGCAGGCTGTTGTCCAGCCGACCCTGCCGCCAGCCCTGGCCAATATCAGCATGCCGGATTTCAGCACGGAAAACACCCAGCAATCGCTGGTGCGTTATTCTACCTTGCACACCGTTATCCCCTCCCGCCCACGCGAGACGGCGATTGATTACACGGTGGTGCCGGGCGATTCGGTTTTCAGCATTTCGAAAGATTTCAATTTGAAGCCCGAATCGGTGCTTTGGGCCAACTATGACCAGTTGCAAGACAGCCCGGATTCGCTGGCGCCTGGAATGATCTTGAAAATACCCCCTGTGAATGGGGTGTATTACAAGTGGAAAGAGGGCGATACCCTGGCATCGGTCGCCACCGAATTCAAAGCCAAAGCAGAAGACATCGTCAACTTCACCGGCAACAACCTGGACCTGGCTGACCCGAAAATCACCGCCGGCGAGCTGGTGATGATCCCCGGCGGTTCGCGCAAATTCCAAACCTGGATTGTGCCGGTCATCGCCCGCGGCAACGCCGGCGTATCCAAATCGGTGCTCGGACCGGGCGCCTGCACGGGCAGCTACACAGGCGCCTACGGCGGAGGCGGTTTTATCTGGCCTTCGGCCAACCATTTTCTCTCGGGCAATGACTTCTGGTCCGGCCACCTGGGCATCGATATCGCCGGCGCGACTGGGGACCTGGTTTGGGCAGCCGATGCCGGCGTGGTGGTGTTCGCAGGTTGGTCCACCGGCGGTTACGGCAATATGGTGATGATCGATCATGGCAACGGTTACCAGTCCGTTTACGGCCACCTGAGCGCCGTGCTGGTGAGCTGCGGCCAAAGCGTCTATGCCGGTAACCTGATTGGCAACATCGGCAGCACTGGCAACTCGACCGGTTCACATCTGCATTTCGAAATTCGCTATTTCGGACAATTTGTCAACCCATGGCAGGTATTGCCATAGATCAGCATTTATAACAAGAGGAGTAAAAGATGGCTAAGGAAACCCAAGAACCCGAAACCAATGTCGTCGCTGAAACCGAAAATTACATGATCTGGAGCGCGGAAGAACCAGATGGCGAGACAACCTATCATATCGATATCAACAATGTCACCGTGCATTTCTTCACGGAAGAATGGAAAGAGTTCCTCGAACTGATCCGAGGGCTGAAATAAAAAGAGAAGGGCGGCCTCCAGGCCGCCCTTCTCTTTTTATTTAGACACTTTTTCCACGTAGCTGATGGCGCTCTTGCAGGGGTCGGTCAGGTACTGCGAGATGTGGGTCCAGTCCATTGGGTCGCGGCGGTTCCAGGCGGTGTACACAGCGTACGACAAACAGCCTGGGCCGATGTGGTAATTGGCGACCGTCAGGCGCCACAGGTTTTCGTAGTCGGAGACAGCGCCGGGCGATTGGCCGCTGGCGTTGTACACGATGCGAGCCACCTGGGCGCAGTTGGCGAGAATCGTCTGGGCGAAAAGAGTAATCGAAAAATTGGCGCTGTTTTGATCTATGCCGCCCGGGCAGTCGGCGCAGTCTGACTTTGCCTGGGCAGCCAGAGCACCGCGCAGGATCGCCTGGTTATCTTTGTTCAAATAAACATAGCCGCGCTCGCAAGCGCTGGCGGTCAGAACCAGCGGACAAAACTGGTTGTAAAAAGACTGGTTCCACAACAACAAGGTCTCTGCGCCGTTATCGGTGAGCTGGCCTAAACCGAATTCCTTGGGATCTTTGAAAGCACCGGGCCAAAACTGACTTTCTTGCGCAAAGACATTTTTCAAAACCTGACCGGGCACACCTGTATTGGCAGCCGCCTGTAAAATTTCCTGGTCGAAACCGTTCTGCCAATCCTGCACTTTTGGCTTGGCAGCATCCATACCGCAGGCATCAGCATAACCGTTGGCCAGCAGACCACCGCCCGGGCAGCCAGATGCGTTGACGATACCCTGGGCAATCAGTCGCCCGGCGAGATATTGGTAAGGCGCTTCGCTGGCCATTAAAGCCGGCGTTTCTGGGGTGGTCAGCCAGGTGGGCAAATCTCCGATGGGCGGAAATGCGTTCCAGACCTGCGAACAACTGGCAGCAGCCTTGCCTTTCCACTGCGTGCTGATCACATCCAGATACCAGCCAGCGTTGGAAGCGGAATTCGCCAGGCCGCTGTCGATCATGCGCACCTGGGCGTTGAAATGCAGGCTGCTGTCGCCGTAGCTCGAATCGGCCCAAAATTCCATCTTTACGCCGCGGGTTGGGGTGGCAGGGATGGGAATTTCACAGGTGTTTCCCAGGCAGTTGAATTCTTTGCCGTTGAAAAGCCCGTGAATGGCGGTGATATGTTCGCTGGCCAGGGGTTCATCGCCTGTGAGCACCAGAGTCGGCGCCTGGGTACACAGGCTGCCGGTGTTGGCGCTGTTGCACTTTCCCAGGCTCAACCAGACCTGCGCATCAGGTAGATCCACTAGTATGTTTTTTTCAGCATTATCGACATTGACCAGGTGCAGGTACACACCGGGGCAGGATGAAAGATCGCCGCCGGCCGGCAGGCTGCAGCCGGTGGTGTTAACCCATTCGGCATAAACCGTCTTCCCACATGAGGCGTAGATTTCACTGCCCGTTGGCCAGGTTTCATGGTCGGTGCGCACGGTGCACAGTAACTGATTATCCGACCAGCGCACCACCCACCAGGTGTAAAGTTTATAGGAGATGGTGATTGTTTTTTGACGAGGCAGGGGGGTATCACTCGTCCCGGCGGCGCGCGCCTCGCCAACTCCTGGCAGAGCAGACATCAGAAGGACGAACACGATCAGCAAGCGCAGCAATCCACCGGTCTTTGTCATGGGTTCATTACAATAATATTTCTTATTCTACTTGATTATACCAAAGCATAGTGATAGACTTTATCCTGGATGAAAATATCTGTGCTGCTGGTGACCGATACCTCGGGATTCGGGGAGCTAATCCAACAAACGCTAGAAGACACCCAGCGATACCAGGTCCGGCTGGCGTCTTATGCGGGATTGGGAAGCGCGCTGCCAGCCTGTGACCTGCTGATCATTGACGCTGATTTTCCTGCAATCGATGACCAGGCAGATCAAGCCAACCGGGCGCGGGCGGCCGCGCTGCCGGCTGCCTGCCCGGGTGCTCTGACAATCCTGGTGCCGCCATTGAACGATTTTAACCATGCTCTGGTGGAGCAGATCAAGCCGGATGCATTGTTGACCAAGCCGTTTTACCTGCCAGAGCTGGTCGAATTGGTGGATGACCTGTGTGCCAAAAGGAGCACCAGCGTGGTTGAACTGCCCAAACCACCCAGCGGTTTGCGCATCGTGCGCAACAATGACATTACACCTGACTGGCTGAAGGATATCACCCGGGCCGCCCAATACCTGGCACGGCTATCTTTGGAGTCATCTGCGCTGGCGGCCCTGATCATCCGCGAGAACCAGCTTTGGGCTTCAGCAGGCGAAATGACCCAGGAAGAGACTCAAGAGTTAACCCGCGTGGTTTCTTCTTATTGGGCTAACCAGACGCGGCCCATCACAACCCACAGCCCGGCGCGCTCGGACCTGGCGCGCTACACGCGCCTGCCGCACAGCGGCAAGGATGTGATCGTCTACGCCACCACCCTGGCCGAGAGCCTTTTCCTGGCCCTGGCATTTGACGCTACCACGCCATTTTCCATGATTCGCACCCAGGCCAGCCGCCTGGCGCGCAACCTGGCTACCAACCCTGATTCCACGGTGGAAACACAATCAACTTCCCCTGCGGCGGCCCTGGCTGAGCTGCCGGCTCAAAACACCCTGCGCCCCGATTTTCAATCTTTGTTAGATAACATTCCTCCGGCTACACCGGGCCAGAGCGGGCCGGAGCAGAATCCGTCCGTTCGTCCCTTTCTGGACGATGCAGAGGCTGATTTGTTCTCTGATGAGCCTGCGCCAAGCCCAACGGCTGACAGCATCGATATCCCCCATATCCCACCCGCTGGGCAGCCGGCATCCAATTCGCAGAGCTTTTCAGAGCCTGCTTTGCTGGCCTCGCCTGTCTCGGCAAACCTGGTGTATGCCTGTGTCTTGCTGCCGCGCCTGCCTGGCCAGTCTCTCACTGGCGACCTGGCTGTACGCCTGAATGAATGGCTGCCGCAGTTGTGCCTGGCGTACGGCTGGCGCCTGGAGCAGTTGTCTGTCGACACAGGCTATCTGCTGTGGTTGGCGCGCCTTTTGCCGAACACAGCACCTGGATATATGATCCGGGTGGTGCGCCAGCAAACTTCCGGGTTTATTTTCGCCGCCTTCCCGGACCTGGCGCGTCCGAATCCCTCCGGCGATTTCTGGGCACCCGGCTACCTGATCATGAGCGCCGGCGCTGCGCCTTCTCCAGAGATTATTCACCGTTACATCCAACATATCCGCTTGAGCCAGGTCAACCCTAACCTGGCGCCGCCGCGCGTGCAAAGGTAAACATCATGCCCGAAGTTTTATATATGATCGATGGCCATGCCCTGGCCTACCGGACGTATTTTGCATTGACCCGGGGTTCCGCCAGCTTCACCACCCGCTCAGGTGAGCCGACCGCCGGAGTGTTCGGCTTTACCAGTGTCTTGCTCAAGATCCTGGAACAAGACCGGCCTGATTACCTGGTGGTGGCGTTCGACACCGGAAAGACCTTCCGCGACGACCTGTTTCCGGAATACAAAGGCACCCGCGCCAAGATGCCCGATGACCTGCGCAGCCAGATCGAACGCATCCGGCAGCTCGTGGATGCCTTCAATATCCCGCGGCTGGAAATGGAAGGCTACGAGGCGGATGATATCCTGGGCAGCGCAGCGCGTAAGGCGGCTGCCGACGGTTTTACGGTGAAGATTATCACCGGCGACCGGGATTTGCTGCAGCTGGTCACCGAACGCATCGTGGTGAACCTGCCGGGCAAATCGCTGGGCGACGCCAAGGATTACCGCCCGGCCGATGTGGAGGTGTACCTGGGTGTGCGTCCAGACCAGGTGGTGGATTACAAGGCGCTGGTCGGCGATACCTCGGATAACATCCCCGGAGTCAGCGGCATCGGCGAAAAGACAGCCGCCAACCTGCTCAAGAAATATGACACCCTGGCTGGCATTTACGATCACCTGGCCGAGCTGCAAGAAGGCGTGCGCACAAAGCTGGAGAATGGGCGCCAGTCCGCCCAACTCAGCCATCGGCTGGCAGCGATCGTGACCGATCTGCGCGTGCCGCTGGATATGCAGCATGCCCGCATCGAAAATTTCAGCCCCCAGCAGGTTGAAGCGATCTTCCGCGAGCTGGAGTTCCGCATGCTGCTGCCGCGCCTGACCGCTCTCTATCCGGTGTTTACCAAGCGCCTGGCTGCCCGCGGCCAGCAGTTGAGCATGTTCGAAGCGCCTGCCCCCGCCAGCCAGCCGGCCGCCGCCGCCCAGGGCGAGACAGTTGCCCATGTGATTGTCGACACGCCGGAGCTGCTGGCCAGCCTGCGACAGCGCCTGGAATCGGCTGAGCGTATCTCTTTCGATACCGAAACCACTTCGACCGACCAGATGCAGGCCCGCCTGGTGGGCATTTCGCTGGCGGTGGATGAACAGACCGGTTATTACATCCCCGTTGGGCATCAACCTACCTTCGACAGCCGCCAGCTTCCCCTGCAAGATGTGCTTGATGCTTTACGCCCGGCGCTGACCGACCCGCGCATTCCCAAAGTGGGCCACAACCTGAAATACGATTTCGTCGTCCTGGCGCGCTGCGGCCTGCGACCCGCTCCGCTGTCGTTCGACACGATGATTGCCGAATGGCTGGTGAACCCAACCAGCCGCAACCTGGGGCTGAAGAACCTGGCCTGGGTGCGCCTGGACTACAAGATGACGCATATCGAGGAACTGATCGGCAAAGGCAAAAATCAAAAAGAGATGGACGCCGTGCCCATCGCCCAGGCTGCCCCCTACGCGGCTGCCGACGCGGCGGTCACCCTGCGCCTGATCCCGCAGCTCCAGGCCGAGCTGGAGGCTGCCCACGCCACCCGGCTGTTCAGTGAGCTGGAGATGCCGCTGATCAGCGTGCTGGCGGATATGGAAATGGCTGGCATTGGGCTGGACCGGCCCTACCTGGCGCAGATGTCGCGCGAACTGCAGGAGCGCATGTCAGATCTGGAAGGGCAAGTTTACCAGGCGGTGGGTGAACCCTTCAATCTCAATTCTACTCAACAGCTCTCGCACGCCCTGTTTGACCGGTTGAAACTGCCTGCGCCCGGCGGGACCAAGCGCACAGCCAGCGGCTTTTATTCCACTTCGGCTGACGTTTTGGAGAGCCTGAGCGGCAAACACCCGGTGGTGGATTGGGTGTTGGAGTACCGCGAGCTGGCTAAGTTAAAATCCACGTATGTGGATGCCTTGCCTGCCCAGGTCAACCCGCAGACTCAACGGTTGCACACCTCGTATAACCAGGCCGGCTCTGTCACCGGGCGCATTGCCTCCTCTGAGCCCAATTTGCAAAATATCCCCATCCGCAGCGAACTCGGGCGCGAAGTGCGCAAAGCCTTTGTCGCCAGCCCGGGCAATTACCTGCTTTCGGTGGACTACTCGCAGGTGGAACTGCGCATCGTGGCGCATATGGCCGAAGACCAGGCCATGCTGGCGGCCTTCCAGGCGCGCCAGGATATCCACGCCGCCACCGCGGCGGCGGTGTACAGCCTGCCCCTGGCGCAGATCTCCAAGGATCAGCGGCGGCACGCCAAGGCGATCAATTTCGGCCTGATCTACGGGATGAGCGCTTTCGGCCTGACGCGCACCAGCGACCTGACCCTGGCCGAATCCGAAGATTTCGTCGAAGCGTATTTTCGCCAATTCCCCGGCGTCAAGCGCTACCTGGACCAGATGCGCCGGACGGCAGCCGAACAGGGCTACGTGGAGACGCTGCTCGGCCGTAGGCGCTATTTCCCCGGTTTGAAGACGGAGGGCAACGCCAATGTGCGCAACCGCGAGGAGCGCGAAGCCATCAACGCGCCGATCCAGGGCAGCGCTGCGGATATTATGAAAATTGCCATGCTGCGCCTGCCGCCTGCATTGGCGCAGGCCGGTTTGCAAGCCCGGGTGCTGCTGCAGGTGCATGACGAACTGGTGCTCGAATGCCCCCAGGAACAGCTCCAGGCAACCGCCCGCCAGGTTCAGCAGGTTATGGAAGGCGCGTATGCCCTCAAAGCGCCTTTGCAGACAGAAGCGCGCTATGGGTTAAACTGGGGTACAATGGAAGTGCTTCCCTAGTCGGGCGAGGCGTCTCACTCCATCCATTCAGGAAATTTTATGGCAGGAAACCGGGCAATTTTCGATAAGGCAATGAACCAGGGGCATTCGGCTGCCTGGGATCAAACCTGGGAAAAAGCGGCGGGCTGTTACCGCCAGGCCCTGCAAGAATTTCCAGATGACCCGAAAGCGCTGACCAGCCTGGCGCTGGCATTGTACGAATTGGGGGATTATAAGGAAGCCCTGTTGTTTTACCAGCGGGCGGCGCGTGTTTCGCCGGAGGATCCGATCCCGTTGGAAAAAGTGGCTGAGCTGTTCGAACGCACCGGGCGCATTGACCAGGCGATTGGGGCGTACATGCGCAGCGCCGAACTGTACGTCAAGAATAAGGAAATCAACAAGTGCATTGACCTGTGGCAGCACGTCATCAGTCTGAACCCCGAGTTCATCCAGGCGTACTCGCGCCTGGGGCTGGTGTACGAACGCCTGGGACGCACCGCTGAAGCGGTGAAAGCATACCTGATCGTTGCCAGCTTGCTGCAGCACAGCGGAGATGTGGCCAAAGCCACGCAGGCGGCGGCGCACTGCCTGCAGATTATGCCCGAGAGCGTCGATGCAAGCCAGGCGATGAGCATGATTAAGCTTGGCCGCCTGCTGCCACTGCCCATGCCGGTGCGCAGCCCGAATGAGATCCCGGCGGCTTTCAGACCCAAACCAGCGCCGGTGAAAGAAGAACAGGGGGAGCCGCGCATAGACCCGCTCAGCGCGGCGCGCCAGAAAGCCATCGCCGAGTTGGCCAGTCTGGTCTTTGAGACAATGGAATCGGGCGGCAGTGACAAGGTTACCGGCATGGACGCCATCTTGCGCGATTCAGCACCTGGCGCAGGCGGCAGCAAGCTGGATGTCACCCGCAACGTGGCAATTTTGAACCAGGTGGTCGAGCGGCTGGGGCGCAAAGAAAACGGGGCTGCCATTGCCGAGCTGGAGCGCGCCGTGGATGCCGGCCTGGAACACCCGGCGGTGTTTTATATGCTCGGGGCTTTATTGGTGGAAGCCGGCCGCCAGGAAGAGGCTCTGGCCCACCTCCAACACGCCCTGGCCAATTCCGAGCTGGCCATGGGCGCCAATCTGCTGCTGGGTCAGGCCCTGCTCAAGTTAGAGCGACTGCCGGAAGCCGCTGCGGCTTTATTGGAAGCGCTGAAACTGGCGGATATGCACGCCGTGCGCCCGGAAGAAGCAGAGCAGCTGGCCGAGCAGTATCATCCGTTGATCGAAGCGCAAATGCAGCCCGGGCAAAATGGGGCTTCAACTCACATGTGCCAGTCGATCCTGGATTTGTTGGTCAGCCCCGATTGGCTGGAACGGGTGCGCCAGACGCGCTCGCAGCTCCCCGCTGGCGCCGATGGCGAAGTTCCGCCGGTTGCCGACCTGCTGTTGGAGGGTGTGAGCAGTGAGATCGTCGAAGCGCTGGGCCGCATCCAAAAACTCAGCCGGGCGGGCAAATATCATTCGGCCATGGAAGAAGCGTTCTTGACGCTCAACACAGCGCCGGTGTATTTGCCTCTGCATATCGCTATGGGCGATCTACTGCTCAAACAAGGGCAGTCTTCGGCGGCGGTGGCTAAGTTTTTGGCGGTTGCGCATACCTACCGCATGCGCAACGAGAATAAGCGCGCCATTGCCATTTATCGCAAGGTGATCGAGATCACGCCGATGGATGTAGCCACGCGCCTCGAGCTGGTCGAACTGCTGCGTTCAACGGGAGAAATTGAGCAAGCGATCGATGAATTTGCCCGGATTGCTGACATGTACAATGCCATGGCTGACCTGGCGCTGGCGCGCAGCACCCTGATGCAGGCGCTGCAAATGGCTCAAGAACAGGCCCTGCCGCGCACCTTGAAAGCCGGCCTGCTCGCCCGCATTGCCGACCTCGACCTGCAAAGCCTGGACTGGCGCTCGGCACTGCGCACCTACGAGCAGATTCGCCTGCTGCAGCCTGAAGATGAGCAGACACGCCTGACCATCATCGAATTGAACTTCCGCCTGAACCTGGCCAACCAGGCGAACAATGAAATCAACCAATTCGTCAAGTTCTTGCTCGAACGCAAAAAAGCGCTGCAGGCCCTGGCCTTCATGGAGAAAGTCACCGAAAACCATCCCGACCAACCGCTGGCGCAGCGCATGCTGGCCGATGGGTACCGTCAGGCAGGGCGCACGCAAGAAGCCATTGAACGCTACGACCGGGCCGGCGAGCTGTTCCTCAAGGTGGGGAACAAACCCGCCGCTGTGGAAAGCGTGATGGCTATCCTGTCCCTCAATCCACCCAACGCAGGCGATTACCAGCAGCTGTTGGCGCAGCTGCGGAATTAAACATCAATTACCAGATGCGGTAAGAGGAACGCCCGCTCTGCTGGACGATTTCCGGCAGGCTGACGCGGGCGATGACCTGCGCCAAACCGGCGCTCTCATTGCTGATCTCAAACACCGCCTTGGCGATGCCCCTGGCGTCGGTCTGCACCACGGTGGAGACCGTTTTACCGGAAGGCAGGGTGACCAGGATGTCTACGCTGGCGCCGGCAACCGCCCGCAGCATCTGGTCTTTGACAATCACATAGATTGACTGGCTGCCGCTGGGTTCCATGGTGGCATGCACCGGAAAGACGTATACCTGCAGGCTCTTGACCGGGATCAGGTTGACGGCCGAATCGACATTGGCGTCGCTGGGCGCGGCCAGCTCGGGCATGGCCCAGCGGCGGTCTTCATTCAGATCGAAGTAAATTTGACCGATGTTGGTCAGGGTGACGCGCTGTCCGGAGGCTAACTCAGGATGCCATTCGAAGCGGGCGCGCTCGAAATACTGCACCAGCCGGCCATCCACCACGCCGATATTGGAAAGCGGGCTGCCGAACTGTTCGGGGCCGTTGTTGGCGTTGTAAAAATCTTTAAAAGCATAGCACACGCGCAAAGCCTGCCCGCTGAAATTGAGGCAAGCCGGGCTGTTGAGCGGCGGCTGGGCCGATTCGGCAAAGCTTTTCTGCGCCAGCACCCACATCTGCACGCCCAAATCGGCCACCACCACCTGGCGGGTGAGCGGGTTTTCGGGATGGAATTCGAAGCGAGCGCGCTGGAAGTACTGGATGCGCAGGCCTCCCGACTGGAATTCCTCGGTCAGCGGAAAACCGTATAACAAAATACCGTTTTGCGCCGCGGTCCACTTGTCCAGGAATTCTCCTTTGACCCAATGGCCGGTTTGCGAAAAATACTCTGCCTGTTGAGCTTTCTGGGCATTCGCCGGTATGGAGAAAAGACCCAACAGCGCGATTGAAAACCCCAACATAAGAAATATGATTTTACGCATAGATATATTATATGCGTTAATGAGAGATTAGCAACAAGGAATTTTTATGAATTATGCTGTTGGATCGGCCAATCCCAGGGCGGCGGGCAAATCGGCGGTGGAAGGCAGGATCAGGTCGGCGCCGGCGCGCTGCAGCTCGGCCTGCGTGCCGAAACCGCACAGCACGCCCACCGTCTGTGCGCCGGCTGCCTGGCCGGCCCGGATATCCACAGTGGTATCGCCGATCATCAGGCAGGCCTGCGGCTCGACGCCCATCTGGTGGGCCGCCCACAGGATAGGGTCAGGGTAGGGCTTGGTGTGTTCGCAGGTCTGGGCGGTGGCAACGGCGTGAAAGTGACCGGCCAGGTCAAACTGCTCCAGGAAGCGGCGGGCGCTGCGCTCGCCGCGGGCGCTGACCACGCTGAGTGGGAAACGCTGGCGCGCTTGTTCCAGGGCGGCCTGCGCGCCGGGCACCAGCAAAAAAGGGTGAGGATGGCGGCCCAGGCCGGCGCGGTACAAGAAATCTCCCAGGCGGGCGAGCTGGCTGTCGAAGCGCAAGCGATCGGGGACGCCCAGCAAGAAATTGCCCGGCGCCTCGGTGAACATCACCAGGCGGCGCGCCAGCGGCCGTGGGTCGCCTTTCGGCAAAAAATACAGCGGCTGCAGAGCCCGCGCCAGCGCCTGGACGAACTGGTCGTCGGTGTCGCTCAGCGTGCCGTCCAGGTCAAAGCACAGAGCGCGGATGCGCGCCAGATCCAGCGCCATCGCTCAAGGCAAGCTGAGCGCCTGGCGCACCAGATCAAGGTGAGCCTGGTCCGGCGCGCTGTACCAATAGGTGGTGGAACCCTGGATGGCGAAAGCCTGCATTCCATCCGGGCTGGTCCACAGGCTGCTGGTTGGGCCAGCGCTGAAGCGCTTACCGGCGTAGGCGGAGAAAGACTGGGCGAACTCCTGGGCGTCCTGGGCGGTGTCCCAGGTGGTTTTCAGGACCAGGGCGGCAGTTTCCTTACCGGCGTTGTAATACACGGCGTAGGCGTCGCCGCCCCAGCCAGCCGAGGCGCTCTTGGCCTGGCTTTCGGGCAGTTGGGTGTTGGGGTCCACGCCGGCTGCCAGGATCAGGTAGGTGTACCATTCGCCCATCACGCCGCGGTCGATCTCCGACCAGCCTTCGCCCAGGGCGGCGCTCAGATCAGGCAGGCTGACCGTCAGCGGCTTATCGCCGGGATAGCGTTCGGGGTGCAGAATCTGTTCCGTAGAGAGGGGAACATCGCTGTAGGCGGCATCCACAGCTTTTTCACCGCCGGCATCCAGCAGATATTGGACGAATTCCTTGCCCTGCACGTAAGGGAAGACGAAATCCTGTTTCATAAAAGGCGGCGCGCTGTTGAAGACCGGGCTCTGGAAGCTGAGATAAAAATTGGTCACATCGCTGCAGTCTTTTTGGGTGGCGTATTTGCCGAACCATTTCTGCTCGGTGAGGGTGGCATCGCCTTCCAGCAGGGAGGAAATGGCGGCGCAGCGTTCGCTGTCTTTCTTGCAGGCGGCGTCGCTGAACTTCAGACCATCGCGGATGTCGTAGTTTTGGTCCTGAAGCACATGCGTGTATTCGTGGGCGTAGGTCATGCGCTCGGAGCCGCCGAATCCCTTATCCTGCACCACGTACATATCCTTGGTCTCCTGGTCGTAAAAGCCGGCGATCTGCTCGCTGTACAGGTCCTGATAAAATTTCTGCAGGTCGAAACCTTTTTGCAATAAACCCAGGGCAGCGAGCTCATGTTCGTTGTCCAGCTCGTCCTGGGCGGTGTAATCCTTGAAGAAATTATCCAGCACATGCTGGCGCAGCTCGGCGTAAGTCAGGAAACCGCGCTTGACAGGGCCGCTGGGCTGCAGGCCGCGCAGGCCGATCACCTGGCTTTCGATCTGGTCCATCTGGCTGTTAGCGTCGGGCAGCGGGCTGGGGTCGGGCAGGCCGGCGCAGGGACTGCCGGTGAGCAGTTGGGGGGCGTTCTGGTAGGCATACCAGGCGGCGCCGGCCAGGCCCAAAGCGCCCAGGCACAGGCAGGCCGCCAGCACGGCCAGGCAGGTCAGGAGGAGGCGTCGGTTGTTGCGAAACATACGGGTGATTGTAATCGGGTTTAAATGGCTTGGCAATGAGGAGAGGCAAAAACAGAGGCGAAGGTTTCGGAAAAGAGATGACAAATGTCACTTGAAACTGAAAAAAAAAAAAATTGTACAATAAATACTGAAGAATAACCCACGCAGAATACCGAAAAGGGAGGTCATTCATGCAGCGCCAGATCCGTTTTCTTGTGTTCCTCGCCATCCTGTTGAACAGCCTGAACCTGCCGCCGTCTGTCTGGCCTGCTGAGGCAGCCGCGGCGCCGACCGCCATCGTCAAGCAGACCGAGACCCTCACCGCCACGGCGACAACCACGCCGCTGCCCAGCGCGACGCCCACCGCCTCGGCGGCCATCATCCCCACCGTCACCGCCATCCCCACCCTGGCCGCCACGCCCATCCCGACGCAGACGCCCACGGCGACGGCCTCCCCCACCATCACGGCGACCGTGCCGCCCACATTAGCGGTCGGCGGCGGGCTGTCCAGCGCCGAGAAGCTGCTGGCCGATTCCGGCCTCAGCCTGCGGGCAGACATCAGCCCGGCCATCTACCTGCCCGGCAAGAGCCTGCGCCTGAACTGGAAGATCCAGGAATACAAGACCTTGCAGGCCGGGGCCAGCGCGACGCTGGAAATCCTGGCCTCACCCGGCCTGGCGCCAATCGATCCACAGGCGAGCCTGGACGGGGGAAGCTGGCTGGTCAAAGACCCGTGGGCGGTGGACAGCCTGGAATGGCAGGCCAGGGAAGGCGCCGCGCCGCCGTTCGTGTTCCAGCTCAGCCTGCGCCTGGACGGCGCGCTGGTCGACCAGCAAACGGTGCTGGTGGAAGGGGAGAGCGGCGAGCTGCTGCAGGGCAAAGCAGGCAGCGTGAACGGGCTCGGCGGGCGGGTCAGCCTGCAGGCCGCTGCGCCGGAAGCCGACCTGGCGTTCAACGTGCGCAGCCCCAGCCCGCACAAGCTGCCGCCGGTCTCGTTGAGCGGGCGCCCGGTGGAGATCGTCGCCGTGGACAAGCACAGCGGCCAGGACGTCAAGAAATTCAAAGAGCCGCTCACGCTCACCTTCCGGTATGAAGAAAAAGAACTGGCGCGCCTGCATTGGACGGCCGAAGACCTGGCCGTGTTCTATTACGATGAAACGGAAAGCGATTGGTATCCGCTGCCCAGCGTGGTGGATGTGAAAAATCACACCCTGAGCGCGCAGAGCGATCACCTGACCGTGTTCGATTACAAAGGCAACAGCTGGCAGGCCGCCAGCCTGCCGACCGTCGATGCCTATAAGGTGGATGGCTTCACGGGCGCCGGGGTATACTCGCTTGGATTCTGGACGCCGCCCGGCCCGGGCGGATTGCAGCCCAGCCTGGCGTTGAGCTACAACAGCCAGGTGATCGATGAAGCTTCCGCCTTCAGCCAGGCCGGGTTCGCCGGGATGGGTTGGTCGCTGGAAACAGGCGCCGTCACGCGCAACATGCACGGCACGAACGACAAGCTGTATGACGACACCTTCCAACTGTCCATGGCCGGCGTAGGCGGCCTGCTGCTGCCGATGAGTACCAACGGCGCAGTGACCACCTACAACACCGCCGACCAATCGTTTGTCAAAGTGCAGTTCGACAGCAGCGCCAACACCTGGACAGCCTGGAGCAAGGACGGCCTGGTCTACAAATTTGGCAAGACGAGCAATGCGCGGGCGCGCACCCACACCACCCAGGGTTGTGCAGGCGACAGCAGCAGCCTGGATCTGGTCTGGCGCTGGTCGCTCAGCACGGTGACCGACATCTACAGTAACACCGTCAGCTACAGCTACACCAACGAAGAGAAATCCGCCGCCTGCAAGAACGTGACCGCCGTGTACCCGGAGACGATCACCTACGCCAACAACCACTACCGCCTCAAGTTCGAGCTCGAAGGGCGCAGCGATTACCAGAATGCCTGGACAACAGCAGATTATAAAATCCTGTTTGCCCAGAAACGCCTGGCCAGGATCAAGATCCAAAACGACCCCAGCGGGCAGTGGGTTAGCCCGCAAACCGTGCGGGTGTACCGATTCAATTATGCCGCCGACACGGCGACCAGCAACGTCATTTTGCCGGCCTTCCAATGGACGCACGGCGGCCACACCCTGACCCTGCTCTCGGTGGAGGAAAGAAACGGAGACGAGAGCCAGGCCCTGCTGGCGACCAGGTTCTACTACGACGAACTGCACCTGGTCAAGATCGACAACGGCCAGGGCGGGCAGGTGAAAATGAGCTACCAGCGCTGGACTAACCCGGATGACGTCAATGACGCCGAGCGCTCGTTGTTCATCATGTACGGGTATGAAGAATGCAACCCCTATTTGGGATATGGCACAGCCTGGGTCGGCGTGAGCGGCGCCACCACATACGTACGCTGCGACCCATCCAGCAATTACCTGCAGGTGGGCCAGGATGGACACCCGCCGCAGTACGGCTGGGCCGCCGGGCACCACAGCATCCCCGAGCAGGTGATCAAGCCAGGGGGAAAATACGTCTTCTACATCCAGGCGCGCGCCCAGCAGGGTGGGACGGACGCCAACTGGGGCATCATCGACAGCGCCTCCAGCGCCACCCGCCTGCTCTACTCGGACAATTACATGACATCGATCCCGACCACGCTGACTGACCTGGAAGGGCAG
>JAKOUW010000198.1 GCA_029782365.1 Chloroflexota bacterium | reverse complement strand
GATGGATCGGCGTATACATTGCCTGTGACGATTAGCGTGCCGTTTGCAGTGGAATAGCATCCAATTGTGGCTTTCCCGGTAATGTCGCCATTGATAGTTATCGTGCCGGTGGAGTTGTTGGCTATGCCGTATGCGCCGACACGAGACCCACCTGTTACATTGCCGGTTACAGTAACTGTGCCGGTGGAGCTGTTGCGTATGCCGTATGCTTCGCCACCAGGCCCACCTGTTACATTGCCGGTTACAGTAACTGTGCCGCTAGAGTTGTTGTGTATGCCGTATGCATAGCTACCAGGCCCACATGTTACATTGCCGGTTACAATAACTGTGCCGGTGGAGTTGTTGGCTATGCCGCATGCGTAGCTACCAGACCCACTTGTTACATTGCCGGTTACATTAACAGTACCGCTAGAGTTGTTGTGTATGCCGTATGCGTAGCTACCAGACCCACTTGTTACATTGCCGGTTACATTAACAGTACCGCTAGAGTTGTTGTGTATGCCGTATGCGTTGTTAGCAGACGCGCCTGTTATGTTCGCGTAGAACGTAACGTCGTAATTGCCAGACTGGATCGTAATGACAGTCGTTGTGCTTCCACTTCCACCAATCTCAACAGTGTGGCTTGCGTCGCCAATCTGCCGGTTCGACGCGACGACAAAGTTACCGCCAGCTGTACCCCCAATGTTGCTTGTCCGAATCGCTGCTGGCGCATAGCTTCCTACCAGGTCCATGTCAATGGTGACAGTATGCCCATTCGCGGCGACGATATCACCGTTACCTGGTAATGCACCTGTATTCCAGACCGTCGGGTCAGACCAGTTACCGCTTTTGATCGCCCACACGTTTGCCATAATCACACCTCAATCGCAGACAGGGATTGGTTGATACTGGAAATCACCTGACTGACAACAGGATCGTCCGGAAGAGGCTGGCCAGCTCTCCACACGAACGTCTGCCGGTTTCCAGACGGTTTCCCGTCGGCAAGCTCCTGGACAAGAAGCGTCACGCTCGTACCAGATTCCTGTCGTACAGCACTGACAAGCACCTGCCTGGAGATTGTTGGATTGTCGTTCAATGCAGCTGCAACGGTATCCGCATCAATGACCGCCCCGTCACCGGCTGCCAGCTCCCACTTCGACTTCTTCTTGAACCCGATGCTTTTTATCGCATCGACCTGCTCTTGAGCAAACACTCCAGCGGCCTGGAGCTGGTCCATCATGGCCACTGTATCCGGATCAGAGAAACTGATCCCAGTGCTCGTGATCTTGTAATAGACAGCCTTCAGCAGAGGATCGGTTTGAGCAAACGCTTCGAAGGCTGCAATCACGCTGCGAGCCATGTCGGGACCGAGTTCCTGGATGATTCCGGCGACTGTGTAGAGTTCATCATTGGCGACGGTCTCCGTCTTCGCATTTAAGGCATCGGCAATCTCCTGTGCCGTGCCTGTCAGGTTGTGGATGCGAATCAGGTCCTTTACGAGTTGGAGTGACATGGTGTAACCTCCTATCGCTGGTAGTGAAACACGAGGTCGTCAAGCGCAGCTGCGATGGCCCGCATCGAGATGAACCGCTGCGTAGGCACGCGACGGTTCTTTTCGTTCAGAGCTCCCGCGACCTCTTCGTCGGTCATCGGAGCATAACCGCGACCAAGTGGGTCGTTGCGAAGTTCGTCGGTTAAGACGGCGTACTGTTCATTGGTCATTTCGTATTCCTCTTCCAAAGTACGGATAATAAGCAATGCCCAACTAGGAACAAGAGTTTGTTGGTGCTTCAATAACAGTCTATGTTTTTTCACATATCTCGAGAAGCCACATTCGTTGGCCGGTCGGGTGAAGGATTTCGATTAGGGTAAAGCGGTGAGTGACAAGGGGTTCAGCAACGGCCAAGAGGGCCAGGGCCTTGGCGCTTTGCTCCGATATTCGTTCGCTTGCCCATTGGCCAGATTCGATTTTCAAGAGGTAATAGCTTTTTTCAGTCATGGCATAGCTCCATTTGCTCAAAGGTCAGGCAGGTATTCAATTCCAAAGACGCGTCGGGCCGCGGGGCATATCACGGGCATTTTTGCGGCGTCGGCGATGGCACGCGATAGCGTGGCCGCATCCGAGCATTACTCGCAGCATGCACAGTTAGGCTTACCGCTCGCAGCAGACGGCGATGGCCGTTGAGCCTGCCTGCTCTTGCCAGCCGTCTGACGCCACCAGTCTTGGTACTGTCCTCCAATCTGCTCATCGATCCACCTTGTGATCTTCAAAGCTCGCTTCCGCATCTCGCACCACGTGCGAGTCGGTTTTACGGCATCGCCGTTGACGGCCCTGTTGGTGTGATAGCAGCCCGCCGCACACCCGGCTTGTGCCTCACAATTGCGGCACTGCTCGAGCTCCGGGGCCGTCGCGAAATCCTTCTTGCAGATACGAATGGCCCTCTCCGCGTCCGGGCCCGGTTTGAGTTCGCGGCCAGACAGCACGTCGTACACGTGGCCCCAGCACCAGTCGGAAAGCGCATCGTCGCTGACGAAGCGATGACACGCGAAGAAGAAGCCGTCCTGTCTCAACGCCAAGAGCGATGTGCCAGCCCCACAGCCACGCGGGCCGGCGCTCTTTGGATTTTTGAGTGCCGGGCCGAGCCTCGCGAACCAATAGTTGTAGAAGGGCTTCTTCTCAGACCGGACATCACGCACCAAGTCGCGTGCGATCGCCTTCAATTGGGCCTCCCAAGTGTCGAGGGCCGCATCACTCCATTCGGAATAATTGTCTGGAATCGGCGTCCAGCCGCCGCCGAAACCGTTGTCCTTCAGCCATAACCATGAGCGATAAAGGAGATGGGCCGCGTTCTCAGTGATCGTCGAACGCCGCGGCTTGCCTTTGTCGCCGATGAGGTCCGTCAGTTCGAGATATCTCTTTGAAACGTCTGGCCGATTAACTGCACACGCTTCCGGGCATCCATCAATGGATCGCTGCATCCCGATGTTGTGGGCCTTGAGGAACGCGGCCTGCTCAGGCGTGCACGTGACGCCGTTCGATGTGATGCCGAACCGCACGCCCAATGGGGCCAGCGTCTCGACAATCGCCTGAATCCTGTCGAAGGCGAGCATCGGCTCGCCGCCGAAGAAGTTCACCTTCTGGACGCCGAGCCTCTTGACGACGTCCGGCAGG
>JAKOUW010000194.1 GCA_029782365.1 Chloroflexota bacterium | reverse complement strand
CAAAAAACGGCTGTCACCCGACCACCAACCCAGGAAGGCAAAATCAGGGATTTTGATGATTTCGCTTTCGCATTTCGCAGGCTCGGTAGAAAAAGGGGTAGGTGTCACAGTATCCATCGTGGGAGTGGCAGTCGGATGCAGTGTTGGTGTTTTCGTAATTAGCTTGGCAATCGTTGGCGTCATATTACTTGCAAAGAATGGAGTTGTTTCAGGCAATCCGTTATTACACCCTGTTATAATAGTAGACAGTATAACTTCAAGAAGGAGAACATAAATATATCGCCACGGATTGTTCATCATGGTAGTCTTCCTGGTCCGGGGGAAATCATTAGAAGTGTGAATAGATTGGTTTTTTCATTCGTGAAAGATCCTGATGCAACTGTGGCAGGGTTAAGTAATTGGTGTTCCAAGCTTATCTGAATTTTTGTAACTTGTGAAACATTCATGAAATAAAATGGATTCATTATATAAACCGCTCCGCCTGGGTCTATATCATTCTTGGAGGCCGGCTCAGTACTCCACCTCACTTCTACATGAGCGTGATCATCGACAATATATCCTATTACATCATTAGGTCCAGCCCAATTCCCCGCAGTAATATTAGGTTTAACATGTTGATATTTAATTTTATAAAACGATAAACCAGAAAAATTTCCCTGATTATCTTTGTAACCAACATAAACCCAAACAGTATCTCCTTCTGCATTCGCAACATAACCATAAAATCCTGAATAAACTGGTGTTCCAGCTGGACCGCCCAAATCTACACCACAATGATATCCCCGACAATAACCCGTATAGTTCAAACCTGGGCCATAATTCTTTGCGAAAACAGTAGACCCAAATGGTTGAACCCACTCAGGATTTAGAACAGGAAGATTTTTAAATTTCACGACAATATTCCCATTAGAAATTGGATACCACCCTTTTCCTTGATGAATATGATTCAAGTCACCATTTTGACAATCGCCTCCATCAGGCCCACATTCCCAATCATGTGATGCTCTAACCCTATGATTCCCAAACGGATCACTAAAGTTAATAGGATTTGATCCAACATAATTGTATCTATCAAAATCACTCGGATTCAACGGATTAGGTACCAACCTGTCCGCTTGGGCGAATCTGCCTAGCGCAGGGTCGTAAAAACGTGCGTTGTAGAAAATCAGCCCGAAGTCCCCCGTTGCCCCACTGGTGTAGCTGTATTGCCCGGTATATTGATACTTCGCCGGCAGGCTTGGGTTTGTGGAGTACCTGATTTCGCCAAATGCCTTGTACAACTGCCTGGTCACATTTCCCCCGCTCACATCCGCGCTGACGCTTGTACTGCCCAGGTGATCGCCAAACAGGTAGCGCACACCCACACTGCTGCGCATGGCCACGCGCTGCGACCCGGCATAATAATACTTGGTCGCGCTCCCGCCCGACACTTCGTAGTAGTTCTTGACGAAATAGGTGCTGGTCGCTGTGGTGGTCGTCAGCGTCTGCTTCACCCGCAGCCCGTCTCCATCATACCCAAACGCAGCCATGGACGTTCCGTTCTGGAGCACTTTCACCAGCCGGTTCTCGGCGTCGTACACCAGGTTAACCGTGAGCACTTCCTGCAGGCTGACGTCGTCGAAGTCCAGCCAGCCCGACACGCCCTCCACCCGCAGCTCCAGCCGCACAGAGGCGGCGTTGGCCGGGGTCAACAGCCGCCCGCCCACCTGCTGCCAGGTCAGGCTGCTGCTCTCCGCTGTGCCGGTGTAGACATCCTTGTACCCGATGTAGGCGCTGCCCGCCGTGTAGTACAGGGCGCGCACGTGCCAGCCCCCGGCGCTGTCGGCCGTATCCAGCTTGCCGTTCAACCAGGCGTACAGGTCGTACTGCTTGTTCCCGCTCACCGCAATGCTCGCCGACTGCAGCGCCCCGCTCGCCAGGTTGCCGACGGCGCAGGCGTAGCTGCCGCTGTACGGGCTGCTCGCCCCCTTCCCGCTGCAGTCCAGCGACGTCCCTGGGTATAGGCTGTCACGCACGCTCAGCCAGGGCGTGTTGTCACCCGCTTCGAAGCCCGGGTTGGGCACCAAGTTGGTCACGGTATGCCGAATGTAAGAGTAACCAGTATCTCATTCGTTAATACTTGTTGAACCTAGTTTTTATAACTGACTGTATATCTCCAAAAATAAGGTATCGTCGGTTCAAACCTTATTGGAATTTGATTGATATAGCGTTCGAGGCTCACGGGAATATTTTGTAGTGAGCATTTCTCGCAATCTAAAAATTGAATCAGGTCATTTGTGGTTTTTGTAGCAGCGGTGATAAAATCATCTTCTTCATTTCCCTCACCATTGGTGCCAACTGTCGTTGATCCAATGTTTATATAATCGATAATTTCTGTGCTCTTTTGCACAAATTGGCGCGGAGTAAATTTATCCTGGAAGATAATTTTCCCCCAATTGATTCGCTTACCATAATATTCGCCCAAGATAATGGTTTTATTTATTTTCAATAGTCTTCCGATGTGCAGCGGGAAGGTAAATCGTTCCCCTTGTCCATCTTCAAATCCCACCATGTTGAGGATATACGGAATACCTTGGCTGTTTTCAATAATCGTGAAGCCTAGGTTATAGAAAATGAGCTGCGCCCAGTTTAACGGAGGCACGATGTGGTCGGGCTTTATAAGTACACCCAATCTCAAAGGGTGGCCATCTACTTCGTCTAATTCCCTATCCGCATCCGTTATAATGATCCCTTCACTAACCCAGGCATCCATTTTTTGTTGTAATTCATCATTGCTCATGATCCCAACTGGTATTGGATAAGGAGTTTGCGTTGCCGTCGAAGTAATTGTTGGTGTTACCGATGGATTGGCAATCACCTTTCGGGTAGATGTGGAAGTAGTTGTAGTAGTAACCGTAGAGGGAAGTGTATCCATCAAGGTTGGAGAGATAACAGTACCCATCCCTGGAGATAGTGTTTTCGGCTGCCCGCAGCCAAATGTAAGAAAAGCCAGCATTAAGAAAATGCGTAAATGTTTCATCAGAAATCGAAGGAAACCAAAGATAGATTTGTTCATTTGAAAGTAAATAAAAAATATCATTTTATCTCATGCGAATAAACGATATACCAAGGTTTATCAGGATAATCAGATAACACAGGAGTAATCGTAAGCGCATATTTTTTTTGTTTCTCTTTCGTTACATTACCCCAAAACCATGAAGAATCTTCTTCCCCATGATGATATCCATCAATAGCCATCTGAGCAGTGCCAAGTTGGCCCATCCACGCACCTGTTGATACATAATTATTATAAAATTCAGCATTGTACCAAACCTCAAATTGTGTAGCCCATAATAGCTGTGTTAATAAGTTACAGCTACCGCTACACTGCATAGGACCATTATTCTCTAAAATCCCATAATATTGGTTTGAAAGAGCTTCGATGGATTCCAGATAAGCCTCTCCGGTTTTTGACGCAAATTCCCCAATTGCGACCATTGCCATGAACACGTTATCTAACAACTTTCCCGTTAGGTCCATGAATTTCCCAAAGGCGTTCCATCCATATTGGGTAAAGAAGAATTCTCTGACCTTTTCATAATTAGCGAGCACGCCATTAACACGATCCATGGTGTTGAAATCGGGATCATAAAGAGACAAAGGATCAGGCATGGGTTCAATCCAGTTTTCTGAAACGAGCACCTCATAAACCTGTGAATTATTGAGTGGTTTACCATTTCTGTCGCAGAATATTCCGTCAGGCCCACAAATTGTGCTTTCTCGCCCATGACCACTCGGATCCACCCAATTCATAGGTGAATTGTTTACGTATGCATAGCGATCTAGACCTTGAGTACCCTGGTTTGCTGGTACAATTACATCCGGTTGGATCCATCTACCCAGCGCCGGATCATACCATCTCGAGTTCATCCAGACCAAGTTAATATAACTATCCGAATACTGCCCGGTATATTGGTACTTCGTCGGCAGGCTGCCCGAGGCATACCGGATTTCACCCCATCCTTTATATAACTGCTTCGTCACGTTCCCCCCGCTCACATCCGCACTAACGCTTGTACTGCCCAGGTGATCGCCAAACAGGTAGCGCACGCCCACGCTGCTGCGCATGGCCACCCGCTGGCTGCCCAGGTAATAATACTTGGTCACGCTCCCGCCCGACACTTCGTAGTAGTTCTTGACGAAATAGGTGCTGGTCGGTGTGGTGGTCGTCAGCGTTTGCTTCACCCGCACCCCGTCTCCATCATAGCCAAACGCAGCAATGGATGTCCCATTCTGGAGCACTTTCACCAGCCGGTTCTCGGCGTCGTATACCAGGTTAACCGTGAGAACTTCCTGCAGGCTGACGTCGTCGAAGTCCAGCCAGCCCGACACGCCCTCCACCCGCAGCTCCAACCGCAGCGAGGCGGCGTTGGCCGGGGTCAACAGCCGCCCGCCCACCTGCTGCCAGGTCAGGCTGCTGCTCTCCGCTGTGCCGGTGTAGACATCCTTGTACCCGATGTAGGCGCTGCCCGCCGTGTAGTACAGGGCGCGCACGTGCCAGCCCCCGGCGCTGTCGGCTGCGTCCAGCTTGCCGTTCACCCAGGCGTACAGGTCGTACTGCTTGTTCCCGCTCACCGCAATGCTCGCCGACTGCAGCGCCCCGCTCGCCAGGTTGCCGATGGCGCAGGCGTAGCTGCCGCTGTACGGGCTGCTCGCCCCACGCCCGCTGCAGTCCAGCGACGTCCCCGGGTACAGGCTGTCACGCACACTGAGCCAGGGCGTGTTGTCACCGGCTTCGAAGCCCGGGTCGGGCACCAAATTGTTGTAGGTGCCATTCTTCATCATGCTCACATCGTCGATTGCCAGCCAGCCGTGGGTGTATTGGCTGTACAGCCGGATGCGCGCAGAGGTTGCACCGGTTGGCGCTGTTGCGCTGCCCCCCAGGCTGATCCAGTTCGCGCTCAGGCTGGCGTTGTTGATCACCGTGGTCTTCGAG
>JAKOUW010000193.1 GCA_029782365.1 Chloroflexota bacterium | reverse complement strand
TGTCACAGTAGTGTCACAGTAGTTGACACAGTAGTTGACACAGTAGTTCGTAGTCGCTTTGCTCCACGACAGTTCATCTGTCCCATGAAAGTCAATCCGTCGGTGGTAAACACCATCCCGTGCATCAGCCGGCTCCCCCCAGGTGCAAACTGGCACCCGGAAGTCACCTGGCCTACCACGGGCAGTTACCAGTCTATAAGGTTGAGCTGTCATCCCACACTGATGCAGGGGCTGTGGTGGTGCCCATGGCCATTGGACACTCCATCTAACTAGTAGATCTCACAGCCCCGATAGTCGCATCCCTCGACCCTGCACACAGTGAGAGATTAGGCTCTGGAACCTGAGGCTCAATGAACGGACTGACCAACCCCACCTTGTGGAGCTCCGGCCTTACCCCTCAGTACCTGTTCTACAGAAACCCGCAACCCGCAACCCGCATACGCGCATACGCGCGCTCTTCCAGCTCGGAAATTCTAGGCTCAATGAACGACTGACCGAAACCAACCCCACCTTGTGGAGCCGGCCTGACCCCTCCAGCTCGCTTAGCTTGCTGGCACCTCCAGTACCGGTTCCACAGAAACCTGCATGGCGTGCTCGTTCCAGGAACCCAGAACCTCAGGTTCCAGGCTCGACTGGAAGCAGGCTCTGTGGAGCTCCGGCCTGACCCCTCCAGCTCGCTTAGCTTGCTGGCACCTCCAGTACCGGTTCCACAGAAACCTGCATCGCGCTCTTCCAGAAACCCAGAGGACTGGATGCTGGAAGACCAGGGCAGGTGCTGCGGGAGCCAGTACTGACCCTCAGTACTGGTTACCGCAGGACCCACCTGTGCTCTGCATACCCGGGTAATTTCCCTTAAAGAATTAGGCTAATTAGCTACTGAGCACAGGCGGCCAGCTGAGTGCTGCAGCACGCCGTGCAACACCCAGCTGGCCTATACATGCGCCCTTGGGGAGCTCCATGAAATCCGATCGTATACCTAGCATTTCCTTAAGAAATCTTAAGGAGCTCTTAAGGTCGCCAAGCATTTCCTTAAGGAGCTCTTAAGGTCGCCACAGTACGCTCACACAGACCACGCAGTTTTGCTAGGTTCCAGAGGACCGTGCTTAACACCACCTGCATTCCCCTGTAAGCTCTGGTGGGGGGACCCAGAGCGCCCTCCTAAATTTACCCGGCTCAGGCTTAGGTACCTGACCCCCCTATATAGTGATCCTGGGGAGCTCCATGAAATCCGATCGTATACCTAGCATTTCCTTAAGAAATCTTAAGGAAAATTTTGAAAAATGGAAACGCATTTAATTTGTTGATCCCTGGAATGGGAACATCGAATGTGATATCACTTCCCATGTAATTAATATAATACAAGCTATATAGATTTCTCTGGTAGTCTTAGGTTGCTTCCCAGCTAGTTCTTCAGTTCGCCGAGGGAGACCATCTTTTCAGGATAGCCACGCATTTAATTTGTTGATCCCTGGAATGGGAACATCGAATGTGATATCACTTCCCATGTAATTAATATAATACAAGCTATATAGATTTCTCCGGGCCTTTGAGAGAAAAGTAGGATTCCAAAACAAATTTCGAACATGCCCCCTAGTGTTGGTGAAATTCACATGTTGAATGTCTCTACCCCCCTTCGCAACCTTTCACTCCAGTTTCATGTCTAGACGCATCTATATCACAAGTATTATATAGAATACATGGGGAGTGATATCGCGCGCTATGCTCCCATTCCAGGGATCAACAAAGTAAATTCTTCTAACCAATCAAATTTTGCCATACCGTCCTTAAGATTCTCTCAGTAAAATTTTTGGGTTGGCTTTTATAGCTCTAAACCTTGGGGACATTAGGGGTATAAGACACTGCGATGGGGGCCACATATATATACTCTAGAACTATGCCAAACAAACGCTTCTGAAAAATCGACCTGGTCGCCACAAATTTTCCCTAGGGATTTTCCTGTATAAAAAGACCACTTTTTCAGAAGCGTTTGTTTGGCATAGTTCTAGAGTATATATATGTGGCCCCCATCGCAGTGTCTTATACCCCTAATGTCCCCAAGGTTTAGAGCTATAGAAGCCAGCCCAAAATTTTCCCCGAACCAGGTCGGAAATCGGAGTCAGATACTAAGTTGCGAGTCGGAGGACACCAAGTCGGAGAGTTGGCGATTCCAGGCAACAGAGTATTGGACGTCCCAGCGAGATCTTCAGCACTAAGGAAGAGAGGTCGTGTTCGTGCCTCCTCTGCCAGTGACCAAGGACTTGAACGCGTGGCTGTGGTTCTAGGCTGCCAATCGAAAATCGGCGCCAGACGATCAGCCTCAGGCGGCAGGGCCATTTGGACGTCCCCAGCGAGATTATCAGCACTAAGGAAGAGAGGTCGTGTTCGTGCCCTTTTGATAGTGACCAAGGACTTAAACGCGTGGCTGTTGTGTGAAACACACCTCAGCCTTTCTATGTTTAGTCCTGCAGCCATGGGACTGCATGATCCTACAGGACCTTCACGTGTGTCACAGTAGTGTCACAGTAGTGCCACAGCAGAGTATTGGACGTCCCAGCGAGATCTTCAGCACTAAGGAAGAGAGGTCGTGTTCGTGCCTCCTCTGCCAGTGACCAAGGACTTGAACGCGTGGCTGTGGTTCTAGGCTGCCAATCGAAAATCGGCGCCAGACGATCAGCCTCAGGCGGCAGGGCCATTTGGACCATCAATTGAGTATAAGAGCAGTTAATATGAAAATATAGTCTGGATACATCAGCTCCCATCAAAATTTTGTAACAGGCTCAACGAAAACCTGTACCTTGGAACATCCAATCAGAAAATTAGAAAAATTAGCCGTGCCACAATAGCTTCTCCTTGTTTTTACAAAATCGAAGTGATAAATGAATCCCGTTTTCCTGGTCAGAGCTAACACAAACATGGAGTCAATGAAAGTTCCTGATGCAAAAGCTCAGAAGCGAAGCCAAGACTCACAGACGGCAGAGAACCAGGAGGAGACTAGAGAGGCGAGAAACGAGCCAAAGCCAAGGTCAGGGAAGAAAGGAAAGAGGAGACGGGACCGCCAATCGGAGGAAAGACTCGGAAAGAGGAGGAAGTCGGAGTCCCAGAATACCCGTGCAGAAGGTGCAAAAGTGACCCAAGCAGTTCAACCTATGGGATTACTAGAGGAAAAGGTTCCAGGGAACCAAAACGATCTGGTCCCCATCTTAATTCGAGTACGTTCAAAGAGGAAACCAATGATATTTGATGAGTTTATAAAAGATCTCACCAGACAAGCAGAGGCTCAAGATCAGATGGAACCGAAACAAGACGCGAATCTGGCCAGCAGGAAAAGGTTTATAATCATCTCGTCTCGATTGCTTAGAAAGGCCTTGATCGAGGTCCCAGGCTACGTGGAACCATACAAAGAGGCGGACTTCATCAGGGAAGGAAAGGAGCTTACTATCACCAAATGTGATGCTAGGGGATTCAAGATGTTCGAAGCCTTGTGCCACACAATGGAGCGCCTGATAGTCGACGAGGTTTCACTCTGCGACTTTGGCAAGTTTGAGGGAGAAGCACCCAAACGAGTACAAGGAGTCCCATATTTCAAGGTAGTGCTTTACTCCCAGATCGTTCTAAAGAACTTTGATCTACTCAAGACACACCATCTAGTAAGCAAGAGAGACATCTATCTGCCGATATGGCTAAGAAATGCATTCGAGGAAGCCAGAAAGAGAGGGTACACAAGAATTAAAATGGAGGAAAGACGAATCGAATCAGTGTGGCTGATTGCCTACATGGGAAGGGTGACCTTTGACACACATGAGCAAGGATGGGAGAAGAATCAGCTTATGAGACAATGCTCCTGGGTCAGGAACAAGCGGAAAATCAAGCCTAGTGATCTTGGCCTTGTGTGTACAACTGAAGAATGTCTGCATTGGGCACCAAAGAAAGGATTCTCCAAGAGGGCCGGACAGACAAGCAAGGTCAGATTTGGTCCAAACATTCTTGCAGAAGTAACAAAGTATCTGAACAAAGAAGATTTGGACCAATTCAGGCTGGTCTGTCGAGATTGGCACCGTATGGCACGGTACACACGGTGCTATCTCCGGACCGAGCAAGACGTGGACGATCTAATCGAAGAACTAAAACGGTCCAGAGGGTTGAAAGGAATCCAGTTGTGGATAAACTACTGGATAGTTGCTGCGGGCCTGAACAAACTCTGGTTCGCAGTCGTTAGAAGTGGAATTGTAGTAGTCAGGATGGCCAGCCAAGAGATTGCTTATAGAATCGCAAGGCCTATACTAGAGCCCAAAGTCAAGGTCATATACAAAAGAGAACTGTTCTTGGATACAGAAGAAGTAAAGAGAGTAAAACTAGAGCAGATAACGTACGAAGAGATCAAACAAAGAAGACTGATAGAGATCGGAATAAAGGCAGTGGTAGACACATTCAAACAGTTTGGTGTCAATCTCGAGGATTGATTAGAGGACGATATGTAAAGGAAATAAAGTTGTTCATTTAAACAATCGTTGTTACCTATTTACATAAATATAGGCTCTTTATCCTCCTCCGTGAGAAGTGGAGCAATCTTTCGCTTTCTGCCGTACGTCCAAACTAAGCAGCTTGGACTGTAACAAGCACGACCCAGGGGCATTCTGAAACCATCTTTGCCTTTCTTCTTCTTGCACTTTCTCACACATGTGTATTCCTTCGAAAAGTCCCATTTCACCTGAATTTCGGCCAGATATGATGCTATCCATTCCAGGCGGATATACTTCATTTTAAATAGCATTATGATAGCTGATTTATAAGTCCTTCTATCGTCGTGGAAAGTAAGTAATGCGTAATCTTGCGAAAAGGACTTTAGCCAATTTGGTATCTTAAGAGGTGCAGTGTTTCCGATAAAGTGGATCTCCCCATTCCTAATCACGTATCTGACGTTCTTCAAGAAGAGCCAGTGGTACACCATGGATTTGATGTACGGGATCCCTGGTACCTCTGGAGGCCAGTAGTACTCACTTATGTCACAGGGATCTAGCTCTTCATCGCGGTTAATCTCGTCTATTACAGCCTTCACTTCCTCTTTCAGCAGGTACTCCATTCCCTGGAACATATAGGTAACTGAATAGCAGCGATATGCAACCGGGTATCTATCTTTGGGGTTCCAGAGCCGTTTGTACATAGTGTTCCCCCATTTATCGGTTCGATACTGGTACGGCATCCTCGGAAATCGCACAGTCGGAGGACGAAGTACGATGCGATCGAACTCCTTCTGTATCTCGCTGCCATATCCTCTGATGTACATATCGAGTGCAGACCCTCCCTTCTCAACATCATAGCCTGGTATTTCCTCTACTGGAGTGTCCAGCCTGCACTTCTCTAGATCATATGGCTCAACACCTTTCATCATCTCCTCGAACTCTGGAGCATCATATACTGGTCGTTCTCCCTCTGAAGGTAGTTCTTCCTCTGAATCTTCCTCGGAACTGTCTCCTTCTGAACTCCCTTCTGGATCAGATCCGCTTACCAAATCCCCCCTAAATTTGGCTGCTGCTTCATTGTATGCCCTGAGGTAGCGCTCATCTCGAGCAACCATCATTGAAAGTGAGAATGGCACATGTTCGTTTGGTCCTGGCATCTTCGGTATTGCTATAGCCTCCTTCAATTTGCGGCGTTCCTCCTCACGACGTGCTCTGGATCTCAACGGGACGATATGTTGTCGAAGTACCATATCTGTGTGAACGCGAGACTCACGCTCTGTCAAAGTTTCAAGGATTCTCGGATTGGAGTCCACGTCAATCTGCTTCTCCTCAGGTACATTCTTTGTGGACTCGGGTCGCAATGCCCTCCTGATCGGACTCGGGGGAGACCCAAACTCCTCTGGTAAGCCGTAGTCCTCATATGCCTGGTCTGAGTCTTGTGATTCCTCTGATTCTGATATCTGATCACGTTCCTGTGCCACCTCTATCTTCCGTCTCTTGGGAGTTCTCTGTGGAGTAGATTGCAATGCTCTCCTGATTGGACTTGAAGCAGGTTCAAGCTCCTCTGATATTTCCTTGTGTAATCTCTGTCTTGATTCTTGTGATTCCTCTATCTGATGTTTCCCCTGTTCTTCCCGATTGTTCTGGTCGTGCTTTTCCTGGGCCTTGAGCCTTCCCCAATTGGCGTTGGCTAAACGTCGCTTCTTGATAGCTATACGAACACTGACTCCCTGTCGAGTGCTTGGTTTGCGAGTGGGTCTCATGATAGCTTTTCCGCTTGCGGTAGTAGTTACGTGCTTTCAGTGTACTCGGTCTTGGAGACCTTGTTACACCCTGCTCCAGATCAGAGGACGATGGTCCGAAGACTATCCAGCAAGGCTCAACGAGTCGTTCAGAAACCCGAACTCCTCAGTGTACGCCAGCTGCGGAGCATACTAAAGGGCGAGCGCCCATAGTAGTAACTCGGGTAGTCTTCCCGAGGTCATTTGGCACACAGCCACAGTGATCGAAACGGCAAGTCAGAACCTCGGCCCTGCGCTGCGCCCGTAGACACAGCCTCGGGCCTTGGCTCGTAAGTATTGCCTGCGGCCTTGTGTGTGCAAGGACTTTGTTGCTCGAAAGCGTCCCTAGCAGCAACCTGCTCCAGATCGGATTCCAGCTTAGAGGCGTTCAGCTGTTATTCGCTAGGTGCGTAGCATCACGCACGGACTTCGACCGCACGTTCAACCAGAGGCACCACCCGACGGTTCCTCTCGTACTATGTCGGGCATACTGTCACAGGTTGTCGATCGGCATTATGCCAATCCGTCTAACAGTAGGGTAAAACTAACCTGTCTCACGACGGTCTAAACCCAGCTCACGTTCCCTTAAACGGGTGAACAATCCGACATTTTAGGACTTCTGCGTCCTATTGGTAGGAAGAGCCGACATCGAAGGATCAAAAAGCCACGTCGCTATGAACGCTTGGCGGCCACAAGCCAGTTATCCCTGTGGTAACTTTTCTGACACCTCTAACTTCGAAATTCGAAACAGTCCAGTGGACCGAAGCCCACCAGCATTCACTAAAGGATCACTAGGACCCGCTTTCACGTCTAATACGTGTACTGAACGTATCAGTCAGATAACCAATTGGCCTGATCCGCTACTCCAGGTTTCTGACCTGGATGTGGTTATCATTGTACACCTGCGTTATCGTTTAACAAGTGTGCCGCCCCAGCCAAACTCCCGATCTGACCCTGTCCCAGATGGTTAAAGTAGCAGTGGTTTTCTAGAAACGACAGGACGAGTCCTGCCGCGCTCAATAATCTGGTGAGTGAGACAACATCCCGGGTAGTGGTATTTCACTATCGGCAAAGCCTCCCACCTATCCTACATCCCAGGCGTTGTTCCACCACGTCAAACTAGAGTAAAGCTCAACAGGGTCTTCTTTCCCCGCTGTTAGTCCCAAGCCCGTTCCCTTGGCTGTAGGTTCGCTAGATCGTAAGTAGAGACAGTAGGAATCTCGTTGATCCATTCATGCGCGTCACAAATTAACGTTTAGCCCGCAGCGCCAGAAGAGCACCACCTGCAGGGCTCTCCTCTGGCTTTGGTTGCCCTCAGCCAGATTCCTCCCTGCAGCACTCCTTTCGGAGTGGGACCGACTATATCTTAAGCAGGAGCACTTCCATGAACTCTGTCCAACCACGGACCCATGGCGTGGTGATCGCAAAGTTCAACAGAGTGCTCGTACCCACCTCCATCTAGTCTGTGAACTGCATCCCTGCCTCCTTCGAGGGTTAGGACTTGGCTGCGGATTGCCCATTGTTCCATCTCTGACGTTGTTACCACCCGGTGGCCATTACACCACCTGCTGCACTCTGCCTTTCGGCGAGCCGCGGTAGTCAGAGCTTTAGGACTTCCCCGCAATTTGAAGGTGTCGCAAGCATGCCAGCTGGCAAGGACGTGGCACACTCACTAGCCATCCATTACTGGACAGCTTTCAGTCACTCATTTGCGAATGACGAGGCATTTGGCTACCTTAAGAGAGTCATAGTTACTCCCGCCGTTAACCCGCGCTTGGTTGAATCTCTTCACTTTGACATTCAGAGCACTGGGCAGAAATCACAAAGCGGAATTACCAGTTGAAGCTAGTCGCTTTGCTTTGTTTTAATTAAACAGTCGGATTCCCCTAGATCCATGAGTTCCTAATTGGCTGTTGTTGTCCCCCCATGCGACCAACACGGGCACGCCCGCGCCGGTCTGCTAGGGACTTCCATCAACTCCTGTTGCCAACTACTTGTGGCTCCCTGGGTTCCCGGCGAACCAGTACTACCAGGTCCCCACTTTCGCTAACACAAGAGCGACTTCCGCACCCCTAGCTGGAGAGACCCAGCCTTAAGAGCCAACCCTTATACCGAAGGTACAAGTCTAGTTTGCCGACTTCCTTTACTTACATTGTTCTATCTGGCCAGAGGCTGATCACCTCGGAGACCTGATGCGGATTCCGGTACAGCCCGAATGAAGAGGGGAGACCCATACTTCCGAATGGTACTTCTCGTGCCGACAGGCGTCGTCTCACACCCCGAGAAACGGGGTGCCTTTGTGGATCGGTCAGCTCATTCGCCTGACAAACAGTCGTCCAGAGCGAGACCTCGCCGGGGTCATGGGAGCCCTCGGCTTATCCATTAGGGAGAAAAGAGAACTCTTCCGGACTATCCTGCCGATTGCACCATTCGCCCTCCGTGTCACCACGTTTTAAGGATCGTGTTGCCACGATTCCCCATTCATTCTGGGTGCTGGAATATTAACCAGCTTCCCTTTCCCCCCCGGGTGGTTTACCATGGGGAGTTAGGACTGACTGACCCCTGCCTGATCGCCAATTGCAGGGAACCCTTCTCCACAACGGCCTTCAGAGTCATACCGCAGCAGCGTGAGTGCTAGGACCCAGCGCCACCGACAGTGACTCATCTGAATTGTTGCTACTACTACCGAGATCTGCACTCCTGGCAGCTTCCCACCGAGTCACCTCGATGGTTTGTGGCTACCAGGACACCCTTCTACTCATCCCAGTCGTTGACTGAGGTGGTGTTAGAGCGGTTCGACGCTTGAGCTCCGTCCATTTTCAGGGCTGATCCATTCGGTCGCTGAGTTGTTACACACTCCTTAGCGGATACCAACTTCCATGGCCACCGAACGACTGTCTTAATGAATCAACACCTTTTGATTCGCTGCCTGAGCGTCGATTCGGCACCTATCTAACTAACACACGGTTGATCCCACTTTACCTGTTCTGCTTACCAAAACACGGCCCACTAAACGCTGTGCACAGTCTCAGACTGCTATCAGGCCAGTCTGAGTACGCCAGTTCGGAGTTTGAGAATGAGATGAAGTTGACACTCCAATACTCCTAATCATTCGCTCTACACGACGTTGCTGCACTATGGCGTCAGCTATCCTGAGGGAAATTTCGAAGGGAACCAGCTACTAGATGGTTCGATTGGTCTTTCGCCGCTAAACGCAGGTCAGACGAGTGATTTGCACGTCAACACCGTTACAGAGTCCTCCACCAGAATTTCTCCTGGCTTCGACCGTCCCACGATTAGTTCACCATCTTTCGGGTTCTAGTATGCATACTCCGCTCGGTCTGCGACTGTCCTGGTAAACCAGGACAGCGACACAGCCGGACAGCACTGTAGTGCCTACGATTTCTCTACGCGGTCACAGTTGAACTGCTCCCGCTTGCATGCATTCCAGACTCCTCGGTCCGTGTTTCAAGACGGGTGAGATCACCTGCTCGCCGAGACTGGGTGGCGGCCAGCTGCGCAGATGCACTAGCACAGACCGAAGCCTGCGCCAGCGCTCCACGCAGCCAACATAACCACCAAAGTCCTACCAAGGGGCTTGGTTCTCGGCTGTTTCCGCACGGGCATGGTACCGCACACATCGTGTGCAGTGGACCCGCACGGTCTCTGAGCAAGAGATCTCGTTCTCATGCAAGTGAAGTTTCAAGCTCTATTGCACCCTCTTATCAGAGTGCTTTTCACCTTTCCCTCGTGGTACTTGTGCCCTATCGGTCTCCTTCTGATATTTAGCCTTCCCAGAACTTCATCTGGGTTATTCACATTGTAGGATTAAACAATGCTACTCTAAAACTCCCGTTCATCATCACCGCCAGCCGCTACAACGGGACATTCGCCCTCGCTGGTGTCACAAGTGACTCTGTATTCAGACAGGTTTTAAGCAGCCGACAGTGCTTCTGAACGAGGTTCATACCCCACATCTCCGGCCGAAGCCGGATTCAGGATGGGCTCTTCGGCTTTCACTCGCAGTTACTAACCGAATACCAGTTGGTATCTTTTCCTCCTCCTACTGATATGCTTAAGTTCGGAGGGTGCTCATGCACTAAACAGGCCAGTTAAGGTAACAGCAGACATCAGCCCCCCGGGCTTGCGCACCACGCGTTCGGTGGTGGAGCCCAGAAGACCTGGTCCTGGAAGCGTAGCCTAGTCTCAAAGACCCAGCGCGTGTTGGCTGCGTATGATTTCGGCTCTGGCACTATTCAGCGCATACCGCAATCCTCGGCAGAGCCTTGGAAAGCGGTGCGGTGCGTTCGATGATACGATGATTCACGGAGAGTTGCAATTCACACGTCTTATCACAGTTTGCCATGATCTTCATCGTAGAAGGAGCCTAGGTATCCACTTCACTTACAGTAACGTAGGAAGGCCCGACACCGGAGTGCCAGACCAGCTCTCCCATCCACGCTCACCACTGCCCTGGGAGAGAGGCAGTGGCAGCAGCAGCAGCATTGTGTCTGACGAAGAACCTCGAGTCACGGGAACACCGGACGCTAAACCGCAAGACGTTGGCTCGTGGTCACGGGAACAGTGTAGCCACCAGACGTGAATCCAGTACCCAACAACCAGAGTGGTATCGTGGTCACGCCAGCAGAACACCAGAACGCTAGACCTGCCAACGGGGCTCTTGTGGTCACGGGAACGGTGAACGCTAGACTCGCGCATCGACAGACAGCTCGTTCATTCAGTAATGATCCCTCCGCAGGTTCACCTACGAAGACCTTGTTACGACTTCTCCTTCCTACAAACAAAAAGGTTCAGTAGGCTTCGACCCACCGGAGCGAGTCTCCACCTAATTTGCCTCTGCGTTCCATCGGTAGGAGCGACGGGCGGTGTGTACAAAGGGCAGGGACGTAATCGGTGCGCTATAGTGAAGCGCGCCTACTAGGAATTCCGAGTTCAAGTCGAATTTACAATCAGCTATCCCCACCACGTCGGCGTTTGCCGATTCCGGGCTCGTTTTAGCCAAAAGCCCGTAGTGGCCTCTCCGAAGAGAGACCAGTTTGACTCGTTGATACCAACATTGTAATACGCGTGCCGCCCAGGACATCTAAGAGCATCACAGACCTGTTATAGCCTCCACCTTCCTCGGGCTAAACTGAATAGCACGCCCGCGGTCCCTATAGCTTGGACCAGCTGGCCGGAGCCGGCTGGTGAAAGCAGTCGACGTCGGAGACGCCGTTGCCGCCAACAATAGGTTGAGGTCTCGTGCGTTATCGGAATTAACCAGACAGACTACTCCACGCACTAGGAACGACCATGCACCACCACTCACAAAATCAAAAGAAAGGACTTCAACCTGTCAATCCCACGTGTGTTTGGACCTGGTAAGTTTTCCCGTGTTGAGTCAAATTAAGCCGCAGATTCCACTCCTGGTGGTGCCCTTCCGTCAATTCTTTTAAGTTTCAGCCTTGCGACCATACTCCCCCCGTAACTCGGACCCTTACGGTTTCCCTCAGAGACGGGGCGGATCGGAGATTGGTATTCGCCCTATCTCCTGGTAGCATAGTTTAGGGCCAGGACTACGATGGTATCTAATCATCTTCGATCCCCTGGCTTTCGCACCTCTCCGACTGAAGTGCCGTAGGCGAGTGCTTGCGCCTTAGATAGTCTTGCAGTGGTCACTGAATTTCACCTCTCGCACTACAGTACTCACGCCTTCCGTCACCTCACATTGCGAGCGCCACCACCAGCAGAGCTGGCAAGGCTTCGCGTGATCCCATGCTAAAGCATTCGAGCGACATCCCAGCCGAAGCCGGGAACAGTGCCCGCTTTGAGCGCTCTGATTTGCTCACAGTCACCAAAGTTGGGATCGACATCGTCGAGACGAGTCCCGAGCGAAGGCCTGCCGAAACAGGCACCACCGAAGTGGCACGATCCCAAAGCCAAACCACCAAACACTGCTCACCTAGACAGCTACCTTACGCGCCCCGGAGGACACTTATCAGCAGCGCCCGAGCCGAGGACTATCGGGACTTGGCCTCGGCAGTCTACCGAAGTAGACCACCTCAGCACCGAGCCACCCGCGCACCGAAATGCACGGGATCATCGGCACCCAACAGCCGAACAGTGTCAGTGATCCTGAAAGCCGAATACGAGCGTTTTAAACGCAACAACATTAGAATACGCTACTGGAGCTGGTATTACCGCGGGTGCTGGCACCAGACTTGTCCTCCAGTTGATACTCGCTGATAGCTCTAGCATCAGCTCATTCCAAACTCTCACGAGCATCGACCAGCGTTGCTGGTCGCCGTTATGTCTCGTCACTGCCTCCTCGAGTTGAGAGTGGGCAAGTTGCGCGCCTGCTGCCGTCCTTAGATGTAGTAGCCTTTACTCTGGCTCCTTCTCCGGAGTCGGACACTAATCCCCCGTATCCGTGGTTGCCTAGCATAGGCCCTACCTATGCTACAGAAGCTGATAGATAGGAAAGTCTTACCCCAGGCCTTCCTAACCACTGCAGGCATGCCCGCAGCAGCTACCGCCAGTGCCGAGACACTGGCCTCGAAAGGTCGACAACGCCAACTCACAAGTCGAGTACCCGAAAGCACCCAACAAGCTCGTCGACGCTGAAGAAAGAGGGATTCGCCTCCCGCTTTATGCCTGGCAGATGCAGAGCACCTACCGCGTGGCAAGTATTACTGGTACATTTGGCACCACTATCCTTTTAAACGTTCTAGAGTGTAGATCCTAACACTTGTACGGAGCCATCCACAGAGTGCTGTGTCACGAATAAACGAGACAGCGGTCTTAGACTTGCATGGCTTAGTCTTTAAGATAAGCATATTCTACTGGCAAGATCAACCAGGTATCGATGAGGCGCAGTGCGGCCTGAATGCCTGCTGCCCTGCACACCTCAGGGCTGCCAGCATTCGAGAGTTGACCACGTGTGTCACAGTAGTGTCACAGTAGTTGACACAGTAGTTGACACAGTAGTTCGTAGTCGCTTTGCTCCACGACAGTTCATCTGTCCCATGAAAGTCAATCCGTCGGTGGTAAACACCATCCCGTGCATCAGCCGGCTCCCCCCAGGTGCAAACTGGCACCCGGAAGTCACCTGGCCTACCACGGGCAGTTACCAGTCTATAAGG
>JAKOUW010000188.1 GCA_029782365.1 Chloroflexota bacterium | reverse complement strand
CTGCCGGGAACATAAACCAGATCCGGCTGGATGACATTGGCGTCTGACAAGGTCACATCGATAGGCGCATTAAAAACCTCGCCCTCAGGGTCTCGCTGAACAAAGTAGTCCTCAAGGAGCCGCTGCAGCCTCCTGGATACCCGCTGATGGTGGACATATGGTGCAGGCTCTTTAACAAGCACGCCATCGAGGATCTCGTAGTGGTAGCACTCCTCGTCCGGCAACTTGAGGTAGTCCTCGTAAGTGTACACCCTATCTGTAATGTATTCAGGCCTGGCTTCTCGAACTGTGGCAGCTGACCCAGCAACCGGTTGACCCGCCTGCTCGCCGCCTGGCTCCGGCGATTGATCAATGCCAAGATGGCGCAAAACCTCTTGGGGATCATATCGGTACTGCCTGTTGGACAATTGCACATAAGGAATCTCTGAGTTACGGGTATAACGCCATATGGTCTCCACCGACAACTTCAACATATCAGCAAGCTCCTTAGCAGTCGCAAGATTCCGTTCACGCACAGCGGCACCCCCTTTCAGGGAAAGTATACCATTTGACACAACTAAACACAAGAGATATCAAGTAATATTAGGCGACTTCTTTCGTCAATGTTATCATGCTAATGCTGCTGCCCCGCCAAAGAAAAGCAAACGAAAAAACCTGTCTCACACCTACTAAATCCGCTGCTATTATTTGGGCTGCACCGGTTTATCTTATTCCGAATAATTGAGGGGCCCGATTATCGCGCCTCTATACTAAATTGTCCATATGAAATTCCGAGTAGACCGAATTATCATATTAGAAGGAATTGTCTAATAAGTACCGAAGGGATGGATTGGGATGGCGAAGTCACCGTCCTATCCCCAAATACCACTTGGGAGGTGAAGTGAGATGAATTCTTTATTGGTGATGGTAGTGACGTTCGTCTTGTACATCCTGGCGTACAATCTTTACGGCAAGAAATTGGGTTCCAAAGTGTTTGAGCTGGCAGCAAAGAATATCACGCCTGCCGAGAAGCACAATGACGGTGTAGACTATGTCCCTACAAACAAGTTTATCCTTGCCGGCCACCATTTTACGTCCATTGCAGGAACAGGGCCTATCGTAGGCCCGGTGCTCGGAGTCATATGGGGCTGGGTGCCTGCACTGCTTTGGGTAGTCTTCGGATCAATCTTCGCAGGGGCGGTACATGACTTAGGGGCACTGGTCCTGTCAATGCGCCATGACGGCAGGTCTATCGGCGATATAACGGGAAATGTCGTAAATCCGCGCACGAGATCTCTGTTCTTTCTTATCATCTTCTTCTGTCTCTGGATCGTGATAGCAATCTTTGCAATCCTCATGGCAAACTTGTTCGTCCAGTATCCTCAATGCGTCTTCCCTATCTGGGCTGAAATTATTATTGCAATGGGGTTATCATGGTACATCTATCAACAGAAGGGCAGCCTCGTTGTTGGTTCCATCGTAGCAATAGCCTTAATGTACCTTACGATTTGGCTTGGCCTCTACATTCCAATCAGCCTTTCTCATCCGGTGTGGCTTGTCATCATTATGATTTACATCTTCTTTGCATCAACTCTGCCGGTACAACGCCTGTTGCAGCCGAGAGACTACATCAACGCCTTGGAGCTTGGCATCGCAATGATCCTTCTCATCCTAGGAATAATCGTAAGGCCTCTCCCGATAGTCGCACCGGCTGTAGTGTCGGCTCCTGCAGGAGCTCCTCCCATATTCCCGTTCCTCTTCATTACTATCGCTTGCGGCGCAATATCGGGATTCCACAGCTTGGTATCAAGCGGCACCAGCGCTAAACAAATTGACAAAGAGCCGTCTGCAGTTGCAGTGGGATACGGAGGCATGCTCCTCGAAGCCGCCCTGGCAACACTAGTGATCCTTGCAGTTACAACCGGAGTGACCAGGGAAGCGTGGCTTACGACTTATTCCAACTACGCTACAGTCCCGACGCTCCCGACCTTTGCAGAGGGCGGTGCAAGGATCGTCGAAGCGCTGGGTATCCCCAGGGCCTTAGCAATAAACATACTAGCCGTGTTTATGGTCAGCTTTGCCAGCACTACGATTGACACAGCCACAAGACTGCAGCGGTACGTGATCTCCGAGTTCGGCGACAGCATCAAGCAGAACTGGCTCGTAGACAAGTACATCGCAGCCGGCATCGCAGTCGTTACCGCTTACTTGCTTGCATTTCGCGGAAGCGCCAACGTAATATGGCCTCTCTTCGGCGCCACA
>JAKOUW010000185.1 GCA_029782365.1 Chloroflexota bacterium | reverse complement strand
CTGGAGCACATCCCAAAAGTTACTTTCGGCGGCTGCGGTCTTTGATAAAGCCAGCAATATCACCAGGGTCAGTAAGAGGATCAGGTTTCTCCACCTTCCCGGCTGCGGCAATCTTTTCATCTTGCTCCTTCACCACCTTATCGAAATCGGACAGGGACGACTCAAGTTCATCAGCCTTTTCGCCCAGTTTTCCCCGCTCATCCCTGATCTCCTGAATCTCCCGGTCCCGCTCTTTGATCTGCCCAAGCGGTTTTGTTTTCGGTTTTAGAAACCCGAGGACCGCAATAATGCCAAGCAGCAAGCCAAGCAGCAACTGCCAACATCTCTTGAGGATGCTCTTAATCATGTCAAGCACCTCCTGAATTCATTCATGTCAAACTTGTTCCCAGGACAACTCTTCGCAGCCGGAACCTCTCGATGTCCGATCACGCGCTCCGCCGGGATACCATAAGCACCCATCAGCTCACGTGTCAGCTTGACCGCTGCATCCCATTGCTCACGTGGAGGCTCTTTAGCGTCAAATGCGCCTACTAAACATACGCCGATACTTGTCGCATTGGCCTTGCCTGCGTGATAGCTAGACACGCTGTTAGGATTGGTCTTGAGGACTGTCCCATCTTTGCCGATCACGTAGTGATACCCGATCCCGGGCCAGCCAAGTTCGATCACGTGATACCGGGCAAAGGCCTCTGCGTCAGCTTGTCCGCTCACACTGATTGGCTTAGTTGCCGAGTGGTGGATCACGATCTGCTTGATCGCCGTTGCAAGGCGCACCTTATATTTGCTAGACGTGTGTCTTTGCAGCTTGTCAGATATGTCAATCACGCTGACAGCACTCATATCGTCACCGCCACTTCCTTTCGTTTGCCGCTCAGCCGGATGTGCGCCGGACCCAGGGCGCTCGGGCGATACCCCTTGCGTTCCGCGTAGCCGCCCCAGTCGAGCAGTGTGCTGCCGTTGACACAGGTCCGTTCGTAGTACTCGAGCTTGTTCCAGCGGAGGTCAGGCACCAGCACCCGGTCCTTGAACGCAATCTTGGCGTGGGTGTGCCCTGTCACCACCACGTCGGCCAGCGGAATGCTTTGGATCAACCGCTCCATGGACAGCGCCTTCCCGCCGATGAGCTGGGCGCTGCTGGCACCATGGGTGTGGTAGAGGGCGTACACCATTGGGTTGCTGTGGCGACTGTCCTTGCCGAATTTCAGCTTGAGGCACACCCCGGCGGGGTCGTAGACACACCCCAGCCACGCGGCAAACTCCTCCATGATGTCGATGGACGTTTCCTTGGTGATCCGCTCCTCGTGGTTACCCGTAGTGGCCGAGAGGATGCGGCCCTGCAGCCCATCAAAGAGCTTGCGCCCATAGCGCAGTTGCTCCCGCGGGTTCATGGTGTCCTCGTAGACGCTGGACACGCTGTTTTTAAGCGCAACATTGAACAGGTCGCCGTTGATGATGGCGTACCTGTTCGGGGCCTCCAACAGCCACGCCTTGATGGCCTGAAATACGTCCTCCCGAAAACGCGGATCCCCAATGTGCA
>JAKOUW010000174.1 GCA_029782365.1 Chloroflexota bacterium | reverse complement strand
CCACAGTAGGATTGCCTCTGGAATCAAGAACCATACGTCCCTTCACATCAATGACAACCGGGCTTTCAGCATACTCCATATTCAACCGCCTCCTAAAAAATCCACAGTAAATTAAAATTCACTTGCTTCCAGCCCAATTTTAACGGCAGCCATGTTCAACTTGAATAAATCTCCTTTAAATCGTTCTTTTAACGCCATTTCTACTTCTTCGAGGCTGATGTCGCCAAGGGTCTTTAAGCAATATCCCAATGCTACCATGTTCATTACACGAGCACTGTGAAGCTCTTCTCTGGCCCATCGTTCAAAAGGCACATAAATTACTTTGAAGCCGAGATTTTCCACGCCCTTTTCTTTCAGGCTTTCATCAGCAAGAATGACAGTACGGTCATTCATCTTGGACTTAGCAGCTGGCAAAGCATCAGATGAGAAAGCAACCACCACATCTGCTTTACGCACCTTTGGGTAATAGATTTCCGTATCGCTCATGACCACTTCAGCACGTGCCAAACCGCCCCTTTGTGCTGCGTCATAAACCACTGTTTGCACCACATTCCAATTTTTCAGCGCATATGCCTCAGCCAGAAGGGCGCCCATGAGGACTACTCCTTGACCTCCAGATCCAACTATGTAAACTTCTCGTCTCATGGCATTATTCCTCCCAAAGTTGTCGGTAGCTCTTGCTCAGCTCCGGCGTCTCTTTATCATCTCTGAATACACCGACGGGTATTTTTCCTTCCTTCTCTTCGTAGGGGCTCTTTGCCATGAATGTGTTGGACTTGAACCATTCCAGCATCTGCACAGCATCCGGCATACCATTAAAACGCCCAAAATATGTAGGGCACTGAGAAAGAACCTCTAACACACTGAATCCGTCGTGCTCCAAAGCCCTTCTGATAAGCTGGCCCAAATAGACGGGGTTCGCCGTATGCGCCCTGGCAACAAATGTGGCTCCGGCTCCCAATGCTAACTTGCTCACATCCATGGCTGGCTCCACATTTCCATAAGGAGTAGTGCTCGATTTAGCTCCCGAGGGTGTGGTAGGCGATACTTGACCACCTGTCATTCCGTAAATGCGGTTGTTAACCACAATGGCAGTGATACCAATATTACGCTTTGCCGCATGAATGAAGTGGTTTCCACCAATGCCCACACCGTCTCCGTCGCCCAGCATGGCAACCACGTGCATGTCAGGCCGAGCCATCTTTATACCTGTAGCGGTGGGTAATGCCCTGCCGTGTATGGTATGCAGTGTTTGTGCATTCACATAACCTGAAGCCCTGCCAGTGCAACCAATACCGGTTACAAAGACTACTTCGTCATTACGCCACCCCAGTTTTGTAAACTGCTCAATGACTTGCCTTAGAATGGTTCCGATGCCGCAACCGGGGCACCAAATGTGGGGCAAATACTGTTTTCTTAGCCACTTCTCAGGAGCCTCAGACATGGGCACCAAGTTTATTCCGTTATCAGCATTATGGTTGCTGCCAAGATTATCCATGGAGAATCGCCTCCTCGATTAGCTCAGGCGGGATAAGATCGCCATTTACCACGTTCACACCCAAAACAGGGACATCAAAACCTTTCAATGCCCACTCCACCAAAAGCCTGAGCTGGCCGTAATTTATCTCCGGTATGACGATTTTCTTCGGTTTGACATGGTTAACAATGTCCCTGAGCTCCTCCTTGAAGAAGGGCCACATGGTAAAGGGACGAATTAATCCAACTTTGTGTCCTTGGCTACGAAGCTCCGCTACGACACCTTTTGCCACTCTACCCATGGAAGCAAAACTGATTACCAGTGTTTCTGCGCCATCAAGCTCATATGTTTCGTATTCGAT
>JAKOUW010000051.1 GCA_029782365.1 Chloroflexota bacterium | reverse complement strand
ATCGAGCCTTATGGGGCTCGGCGCCTATCCCGGGACTGATCCTTACTTTTGCGGCCTGATCGGGATGCACGGCACCAAAACGTCGAACCTGAGCGCCAGCAAATGCGATCTTTTAATCGCCATCGGCGCCCGTTTCAGTGACCGGGTGGTGAGCAACCCGAAGCGGTTCGCCCCCAACGCCAGTATTCTCCACATCGACATTGACCCGGCGGAAATCAACAAGAACATCAGAGCCCACGGGCATATCATCGGGGATGTGAAAATCGCTCTGCAAAAACTGCTGGAGGCCATGGACGGCGAAGAATTCCCCGATACCAGCGCCTGGCTGCAGCAGGTCAACGAATGGCGGGAAAAATTCCCCCTGACTTACCAAAACGGCGGCTTGCGCCCCCAATACATTGTTGAACGGATTTACGCCCTCACCAAAGGTGACGCTTTGATTACAACTGAAGTAGGCCAGAACCAAATTTGGGCAGCCCAGTTCTATAAATTCACCAAACCCCGGACATTTATCTCTTCCGGAGGATTGGGGACGATGGGCTTCGGGCTGGGAGCGGCTATCGGCACCCAGATCGGCAATCCCGGCAAAACGGTAATCAACATTGCCGGCGACGGCAGCTTCCGCATGAACTGCAATGAACTGGCCACCGCCGTGGAGTACGAACTGCCGATTGTGATCGTTATTCTCAACAACCGCGCCCTAGGCATGGTCAAACAGTGGCAGGATCTGTTCTACGACCGAAGGTTCTCCCAATCGATCATCGACCGCTCCACCGACTTTGTCAAGCTGGCGGAGGCTTACGGCGCCCTCGGCTTCAACCTTGACCGGCCGGAAGATGTGGATGCTGTCCTCAGCAAGGCCTTGGAAGCAGCCCATGCCGCCAAGCGCCCGGCGGTTGTCAACTGTGAAATCGATCCGGAGGAAAAGGTGTTCCCCATCATACCTCCCGGCGGCGCCATAGATGATCCGATCATGGGGGTGAACAAATGAAACGTTATGTGATCTCAGTACTGGTGGATAACCACTCCGGTGTGCTGAGCCGGGTGGCGGGACTGTTCAGCCGCAGAGGCTACAATATCGACAGCATTTCCGT
>JAKOUW010000124.1 GCA_029782365.1 Chloroflexota bacterium | reverse complement strand
ACAACGCATGGGGTAGTGACAATGGACTAAGCAAAGCCACATATTTCTTGTTCATAGACAACAAAGCAGATGAAGGCACAACACAAGGCATAGAAGGATTGAACATCAGTTTTGCAGAGAACTTCAAGTGGGACGTAGCATTGCAGATAGAAGGCTGGGAGAGCAAGGTATACAAGGTAAGCAGTGGAGAGATAAACGCAGTTAATGCAGCAGATCTTGGTGTGGAGATAAAGGGCACAGAAGGAGCGCCAGGGCAAGTAGTAGTGGATATACCGAAGGACGTAGTAGGTGAGTTAACAGCAGAAAGCAAGATGATGGTCATGGTAGCGGGACAAGACGGATATGGAACAAACAGGATAAGGCAAGTGACACCGGAAGCGCAGCAGTGGAGGTTTGGAGGAGGTAATGAAGAAGGGACAGCACCAGCAGTTATAGATATGATCGTGCCTGAGGGGATGAAGCAAGAAGAGATACTGGACTACAAGACCAAAGCAGTAACCATACCTGGTGTGTCTTTGAAACCTTGGATACAGGTACCCAGTGTAGCAGTACTAACGCCAGTAGTCATAGAGGACCCAGAAGGTGACGATTACGGACCTGGTTACTACACCTATCCAACAGACCCCGTGTTCAAGGAAGGAGACTTTGACCTGCTGAAGTTCGAGTTCGGGCTATACGAAGGCAATTACACAGCCACATACACCGTAGGCAACTTGGACAATGCATGGGCAAGTGCAAATGGGTTAAGCAAAGCCACATACTTCCTGTTCATAGACAACAAAGCGGATGAAGGCACAACGCAGGGCATAGAGGGTTTGAACATCAGCTTTGCAGAGAACTTCAAGTGGGACGTAGCGTTCCAGATAGAAGGTTGGGAGAGCAAGGTATACAAGGTAAGCAGTGGAGAGATAAATGCATCTAATGCGGCAGACCTTGGCATAGAGATAAAGGGCATAGAAGGGGCGCCAGGGCAAGTAGTAGTGTCCATACCGAAGGAAGTAATAGGGGAGCTAACAGCAGAGAGCAAGATCATGGTCATGGTAGCGGGACAAGATGGATATGGAGTGAACAGGATACGGCAAGTGGCACCGGAACAGCAGCAGTGGAAGTTTGGAGGAGGGAATGAAGCAGGGACAGCGCCAGCAGTTATAGACATGATCGTACCAGAGGGGATGAAGCAAGAAGACATACTGGACTACAAGACAAAGGCCGTAACCATACCCGGTGTGTCTTTGAAGCCGTGGATAAAGGTGCCCAGTGTAGCAGTGCTCACACCAGTGGTCATAGAGGATCCGAAAGGCGACGATTACGGACCAGGTTACTACACCTATCCAACAGACCCCGTGTTCAAAGAAGGTGACTTTGACCTGCTGAAGTTCGAGTTAGGACTTTACGAAGGCAGTTACACAGCCACATACACCGTAGGCAACTTGGACGACGCATGGGGAAGTGGAAAGGGGTTAAGCAAAGCCACATACTTCCTGTTCATAGATAACAAAGCAGACGAAGGCACAACGCAGGGCATAGAGGGGTTGAACATCAGCTTTGCAGAGAACTTCAAGTGGGACATAGCATTCCAGATAGAAGGTTGGGAGAGCAAGGCATACCAGGTAAGCAGTGGAGAAATAAGTGCAGCTAATGCGGCAGACCTTGGCATAGAGATAAAGGGCATAGAGGGAGCGCCAGGGCAAGTAGTAGTGGACATACCGAAAGAAGTAATAGGAGAGCTAACAGCAGAGAGCAAGATCATGGTCATGGTAGCGGGTCAAGATGGTTATGGAACAAACAGGATACGGCAAGTGACACCAGAACCGCAGCAGTGGAGGTTTGGAGGAGGCAACGAAGCAGGCACAGCGCCAGCAGTGATTGACATGATCGTGCCAGAGGGCATGAAGCAAGAAGAGATACTGGACTACAAGACAAAAGCTGTAACCATACCCGGTGTGTCTCTGAAGCCATTCTTCGTGAGTGAGGGTGAAGAGCGTCTAACCGTACTCACACCTCAGGACGGCGCCGTGTTTAACACCACGCAGGTGGACATCACAGTGAAGGTACTTGATGAGAACCTGAAGCAGGTAACCATTGGTGAAAAGACCTTCGACGTGGTTGCTGGTGAAAACACACTCACCGGTGTGGCTTTGCCCAATGAAGGCGAAAACGTCATTGAAATCACTGACACCACAGGCAGGGTACTGGCATCGGTGAAGATAATCAGAGACACTGTGCCACCACAGATTGAAATACTTGCTCCGAAGGAAAAGGATTTACTCACAGAGCGCTTGGTTGCTGTGACAGCAAAGACGGAACCACGAGTAAAGGTTCAGCTTGAGCTTCTTGCTCCAGGGAACCTAATGGCTGACCCAGTGATTACCAATGCCGATGCAGAAGGCAATGTGAAAATTGACGCCGCATTCAGGGCCTTCGTGGGACTGAACATATTGAAGGTCACAGTTACTGATAGTGCTGGAAACAGTGCCGTGGCTTATAGGCTCTTTGCCTACGACAGGCCGCACACAGTGGTCCTAACCATTGGTTCAAAGCAGATGGATGTGAACGTGGACACTTACGACTTGGACGTTGCACCTTACATAAAGAATGATTACACCATGGTTCCACTGCGCTTTGTGGCGGAGGCTTTTGGAGCAAAGGTGGGCTGGGATGATGCAACCAGAACGGCTACCATTGACTTTGCCGGTCACTCCATTAGAGTGGCTATCGGTAGCACCGAAGCCGTAGTAGATGGTGAAACGGTTACCATGCCGCTACCAGCAGAGATAGTGAACAGCCGAACCATGGTACCAGTACGCTTCATCAGTGAAGCTTTTGGCTTTACTGTGAAGTGGGATGGCACCACAAGAACAGTTACCATAACGTATCCGTAAAAGCTTCCATAAGAAGTGGCATTTGAAAAAGCCAAAAGGGGCGCCCTTCTAAGAGCGCCCCTTTTTCGAGTTTGAACTCAGTTTGATGAAAATTTTTGTATCAGCGTCAGCTCAGGGTTTCTAGTGCGTCCACCAATTCCTTCAATGATGAACTGCTGGTTCCAGCAATTTGCTCAATGTTGCCTTGGTCAGTTAACTCTGCCAATTGTGGATCCAGTGGTATTTCAGCACATACTTGAACGTTGAACTCCTGCGCAGCTTCACTAAGGGGTTTTTGACCAAAGACAGAAAACTGCTCTCCGCAGTGAGGGCATGTTACATAGCTCATGTTTTCTACCAAACCAAGCACGGGCATTTGAAGCTGATTTGCCATGTGGTACGCTTTTTTAACCACTGAACGTGCCATATCCTGTGGAGAGGTTACCACTACTACGCCGTCCAAAGGAAGCATTTGCATCACCGTCAGAGGTACGTCGCTGGTACCAGGGGGCATGTCCACCAGCAAGTAGTCCAGCTCTCCCCAGTTTACGTCTGTCCAGAACTGCTGAATGGCTTTTGAAAGCAGTGGTCCACGCCATATGACTGCCATCTCAGGGTTCTCCATTACCAGTGCAATGGACACTACTTTAATGCCGAGCTGTGCTGTTTTCATAGGCTCAAGCAAGCCCTTCTCTGACACTTTCAAAAGTCCCTGCAAGCCAAACAGGTAAGGAATGGATGCGCCTGTGAGGTCTGCGTCCAGTATGCCCACCTTGTAACCTTGTTTGGCAAGCTCAACAGCAAGCAGTGCTGTAACGGTGGACTTTCCCACGCCTCCCTTGCCGCTTACCACGGCAATAACGTGATTTATTTGGCTTCCTTCACTTGAAGCTAAATGATTATCCATACTAAGAGGCATATTACTTCTGTTTTCTGGCATGACAAATTTCTCCTTTCTTTTCTTTACTACACAGAACCTATAAATTGTTTCACACAATCATGAAAGTGCTTACATGTCACAGCCATTCACATACAAGATAATATGTTAGAATATCAGAGCATTGCTAAAGGGGGTGCGTTTGTTGTATACGAGAAAGAATTGGGTAAAAATTTCTTTGGTTTGTTTGGTTTTGGTTACTCTGGGTTTAACGCTCGCTGGATGTAGCAAACCGAAAACAGAGGAAGAGTCCACTGGTTACCCTGAGGCGGGTAGCAAAGGCACCATCGTGCTTGCCACTACAACGTCCTTTAGGGACTCAGGCTTAGCTGAAGTGCTGGTAAAGGAGATGGAAAAAGTTAGCGGTTACACCATTAACTTGGTAGCTCAGGGGTCTGGTGCCACCATTGAACTGCTGCAGCGCGGTGATGCACAGGTTGGCATTACTCACGCACCAGATTTGGAGCAGGCTTTGGTTGATGCGGGTTGGACTCGCATGCCTTTTATGAAGAACTATTTCTACTTGGTGGGCCCCAAAGACGATCCAGCAGGTGTAAAAGACAAGTCACTACCTGAAGCTTTCAAAATTATCCACGACAAACAACTGCCATTCGTTAACCGCAACGACAACAGTGGAACTGACGTGAAGGAAAGGAACATTTGGAAGAGCCTCGGTTTGGATCCTGACACCTTTGGTAGCTGGTACATAAAAACACAAGCGGGCATGCTTAACTCTTTGCAAATTGCTAACGAAAAGGGCGCATACATTCTTACTGACCAGTCCACTTGGATGAAGAACAAAGACCAGCTAACTAACCTGGATTTCATAACCACTTCTGAAGAGGGAGTAAACATTTACAGCTTCCTTTACAACGATCCGCAGTACCAAGTACTGGCTGATTACTTGAAAACGGACGACGCACGCAAGCTCATGGAACAGTTCTTCTTCGAACCCATTGATGGGGAATAACTGAGTAATAAAGTGGATTTAGCACTCATTGGGCGCACGCTTGTCTTCACGGTGGTAACCACTGCCATGGCGTGCGCCCTGGCTTTGGTTGTTGGCACACTTTACGCTTCTTTCGTTAGAAGCCCATGGTCCCATTTGAGTTTCTGGCGTGCCATTAGCAGCATACCACCCGTCCTGGTGGGTTTAGTGGTTTATTTGCTCTTTTCCAGGAAGGGTCCGCTGGGCTTTCTTCGCTGGCTTTTCACACCAAAAGCGCTGGTGGTAGCGCAGTTTTTACTTGCCATGCCCATGGCAATAAGCTTGTGCTTGCAGCAGCGTGTGAACCTGCCTCGGGACATGGAAGAATTCATACTGGTTAATCTGCCCAGCAAACGGATAAAAGCCATGATGCTGCACTTACGCGGTAGCCTGGTGAACATTGGATTCTTAACCTGGGGCAGAATCCTTGGTGAAGTGGGTGCAGCCACCCTCAGTGGTGGAGCCATAGTGGGTTACACTGCCACCTTGGCAACTGAGATCATGTACAGAACCAACCTGGGGCAGTTTGCTAATGCCATTGCCATGGGAGTGGTTTTACTGCTCATAAGTTTGGTTCCGTCCATGGTTTTGGAGGTAACCAGTCGTGCTCAGCGCTGACGTGCGTTTCACCGTGGCGAAGAAGCATTTTGCAGTGGATTTGCAACTTAAAGAGGGGCTTTACCTCATCATGGGGCCTAATGGTGCCGGTAAGACCACTTTTTTACGTGTGTTGCTCGGTTTATTTCCCTATGAGGGGGCTGTTCACATGGACAAGCCCTTGGGCTACATCCCTCAGCATTATCAACCTTTGAACGCCTCCGTGGAGGATAACCTGAAACTTTTCGGCGTTACACAGCTGCCTTCCAGCAGCCCCCTGGAGAGTAAGAGACGTCTCAGTGCCATGAAGCTCAGCGGTGGCGAAAAAGCCATGCTGGGTTTAACACAGGTCATGGCGCTTCAACCAAAAACACTTCTTGTTGATGAAATCACTGCGCACCTGGACCAGCCCAGTACCATCATGATTGAAAACACACTGAAGGACTACGGCAGACGTGCCGTGGTGCTGTTGGTTACGCACCAGTGGGACACGCTACTTAGGCTGAAAGTACCCACTTTGCTCTTCCTGAACAACACTGCTCAGCTACTTCCTGCTGACGATGCCTATGACCGCTTGCTGGAGACTCTCCGATGAAAAGCAAAAAACAAAAGGACATTGTTTTATTGTTTGGCACGTTCGTTGCGCTGTAAAAAGGTAAGAGGCAAAATACGGTGTTGGTGGTGCTAAAAAAACTGTGAAAACAGTATCAAGAGTATTTCATAGAACTGTGAGCATCATTTTGATGCTACTTGTCCTATTAACCTGCGGTGTTCTAACGGGACAAGCTCACAGCATTGAACCTGTACTTGCCCAAACCGAATTCAATTTTGCGCCGCTGGCACTAAAAGTACTTGAAGTTACAGCATACCCGCTTTCAGCCACCGAAAATACGGAGGCACAGATTACTCTTACTTTACGTGATGTGACTAGCGCAAGCAGTCCCACTGTGATTCCAGCTGATTCCCAAGTAACAGTGATAGTTGGCAGCTACATTACCACTGCCACAGTGGGTAAGGGTGGCACAGCACGTGTGACGTTACCGCCCGAGGTGGTTACTGGGAGCCGACTGGTGGGTGTAGTCATCGTGCCTGGTTACCAAAGAACTGCTTTTGCTCTGGTGGTTAAGCCCATGGAGCTCAAAAGTTCCTCAACTCCGTCTGTGGAACAAGCTGGACTGGAAGTGGAACTCGAGGTGGGCAAAGCATGGTGCCGCGTTAACGGTAAGGTTACTAAGCTACCCGTAGCTCCCTACATAAAAGAAGGCAGAACCATGGTGCCAGTAAGGTTCTTTGCTGAAGTACTTGGTTACACCGTGGACTACGATTTTTCTGACCCCGCCATGAAGAAAGTAATGATTTACACACCTGACAGCTTGCCAAACACGACTGCTGTTCGTGAAAAGCAGCAGGCAAAAAAGCCTTCCCCGTTCATCACCCTGTTCATTGACCAAACCACAGTCATCATTGGTGGCATCTCAGTGGAAATGGACAGCACTCCTGAGCTTGTAAAAGGGACCACCATGGTGCCTCTGCGTTTTGTGGCTCAAACCCTGGGCTTCTACGTGGAATGGAAAGACCCCACGATTATCTTGAAATCAGCTCAGTAGCACTGCCTCCCACAGACAGAGACAGAGACAGAGTCAGAGCTTGAGCTTGAGTCTGAGTCTGAGTATTAGCTTGTAGTAACTGACACTGCTACTGTTTCTCCCATTGTTTGACTCAATTAGGGATCTGCTCACTGAAGGCATTTATGCAAAAAGTTGCACAAAAGAATGTCTTTTGTTATATAATTCACGTCAATAAGAAGTTGCAGTTGCACGTTGTGCACATTGCACATGTGCCAGAGTGCCGGGGCACCAGAGCGGTGGTACACGTATGATGTGCAAGCAAGATGCAGCTGCAACCTTAAGCTGAGATTACCTAAAACGCTTGTTTTTCCGTTGTTGTGGGGGATCACCTAAAAGAAAAACAAACAGGGTGCTTTTCTTTAAGCCTGGTCGCAGAAGCAGTGCATCAGACTTGTGGTTTTAGTGGCGGACAGGGCATTTCTGCCAACAGCCGTATTTGTTTGCGCTTAAAAATGGGGGCCACAAAGAAACTGGGAAGAAAGCACACCCTGTGAGGAGTACCTGTAGTCGTAGTAGACAGTCACAGTTTTCATCATGACCGTGCATCGTGCAGATGCGGGTGTGTGTGCGCGTTTTTGCACAGCACGGGTTTGGCAGCGAAGGGAGGCACAAGTAATGAAGGGTAACAGAAGTAGCTCTGCGAGGAGCAAAAGTAGGGTCAGATTCGTTTCATTAACCACCAGTGTTTTTGTCCTCTTTGCTCTGCTGTTCACCGCAGTGCCCGTAGCAGTGGGCGCCAATGTAGGTAAGAACGGCAGTAATCCATCTCTGCAAGCGACCCAGAAGGTTGTTTTAGATGCTTTGAAGAATGGTAACCTGGGTGTTTCCACGGTCCAAGGAAGCAATGTGGTGACACTGGAAGATGGACTCACTTTGCCCAAGGACGTTTACGAGGGCATTGTGGACAACGGTGGCAAAGCAAAAATCATTGTGGAAGTTGACCAAGCTGTGAACACAGATGATACCACCTACAAAACTAAAGCCGCTGCAGCTCATGCTCTGGCTTTTGCTCGTTTAAAACTTTTGGCACCTGATGCTCAAAAAACTGCTGATCTTTACTACACCATGAACGGCTTTACTGCTGAAGTGCCACTGTCTCAGCTAAAGGACGTACTGAGTATGGAAGGCAAGGGTGCCATTAAAACCATTACCTTGTCAAGACGCTATGAAATCAATGACCAACAAGTCGCCGCTTTTAATGACGGTGCGTTGCCCGAGATGGTGAACTCGGCAAGCCTGATTGGTGCCGTTGAGGCTTGGGACTTGGGCTACACGGGTTCTGGTACGTACGTTGCCATAATTGACAGCGGTATCGACTACAAGCACGAGAATCTGGGCGGCCACGACACATTCCCCAATGAAAAAGTTCCATACGGTTACGATTTTGCTGATGAAGATCCCGATCCCATGGATGCCAACCCTGACATTGGTGGGCACGGTACCCACGTAGCGGGCACCGTGGCGGGCATTGGAAAAGGTGTGTTTCCTGATAAAGACGGCAACGAGGTGCCTTTGAAGGGCATAGCACCAGAAGCCAAGCTCATCGCCGTAAAAGTATTCAGCGACAAGGGACGTTATGCATACGATGATGACATTGTTGCTGGCATTGAGTATTTGATCAATTTGAAGAAAAGCGGAGTGAATGTGGTTGCAGCAAACATGTCACTGGGCTCCACCAAGGGTTTTGATGATCCAGAGGATCCCGAGCAGAAAGCCGTAAATGCCGCTGTGGAAGCCGGCATTGCCATGGTCATCTCTGCTGGAAATGAATCTTACAGCAACTACTCAGTGGTCATACCAGGAGACCCTGAAGAAGGCACTGCCTCCACTACCTACGTAAAGGATGTGGCAACGGTAGGTTCTCCAGGTACCACACGCTCGGCCATAACGGTGGCAGCGGTGAACAATCAAGGCAGCGTGCTTCAGGGAAAGAAGCTGGTCTTTGACGACAGTCACGTACTTTATCTGCTTAGCACACAGTCGCCCGACCCCGTGGAAGTGTTTAAGAAAGAACCAGTAAAACTTGTTGATACGGGCAGTATTTTGTGCGCAAAAGACGGAAAAGATTATACCGGGAAGGTTGTTCTCATTGACAGGGGCACTTGCACCTTTGAAGCGAAAGTGGGCATTGCTAAAGAAGAAGGCGCCGTGGGCGTAGTCATGGGCAACTATGATGGTGACAGAACACTGATTTCCATGGCGCTTGGCTCAGTTGCAAATACCATTCCAGCAGTATTTGTGAATGGCCCTGACAAGGTAACCTTGAGAAAAGCCATAGCAGATGCTGGCGGAACCCTGAGTGTGGTGTTCAGTGACGAGGAAGCCATAGGTTACGCTCCTGCCAATCCCAGCACCATGGCTAACTTTACATCTTGGGGACCCTCTCCTAACTTGGCATTCAAACCCACTGTGGCGGCTCCGGGTGTGAGC
>JAKOUW010000098.1 GCA_029782365.1 Chloroflexota bacterium | reverse complement strand
CGACGAACTTAAGTCATGCGGTACCGACCCGCGTATATCAGGCTGATCAATCGTCGTAAAGCCTCACCTGCCTTTACTAAATTTTATGCCGACCTTGGTGGGTCTCGGCTAGTTTTAGGACAAAACATGAGATGAAAAAAATTTTATGCGGGGTCTTGACACGCACTACCATATCAGGGGCGGGCTTCCACGCCCGCCCGCAATGCAGCTCAAATACTGCCCTGGCGTCGGGGGGATTTAAACTCCCCCCTTTGAAAAGGGGGGGATTTTAGCTCTTACCCCGCAAAATCAAAACAACGTAGACTGCCAGGATGACCAGGTAAAACCCCGCCGACAGGGGGAGGAAGAGCGGCGAGAGCGCCTCCGCCCGGCCCAGGGCAATTTGAACCGTGGACCAGGTGAGGTAGGTGAAGATCCCGGCCGTGGTGGCTTTCAACCAAGCGATGAGCTCCATGCCGAGGATGAGGGAGCGGCGCGGCATCTCTTTCCCGGAATGCGCCGGCACAAAAATTCTCACCAGGGTCAGGGCGAGGTAGAGAAGGGCATTGACCACGGGAAGGGCCGCCAGGCTTCCCTTTCCGCCCCAGGCATCGACCACGCCCCGGTAATCATAGTGCCGGGGCACCAGGTCAGGCAGCTGCCTCCAGCTGCTCATGGAAACGATTGCACCCAGGAGAATTAGGAGTAGTGAGGCGGCCTCAAGCAGCCATTCGAGCCGGGAATAGGGCATCTTTTTCGCTTCTCCGGCGTCCCCTGCGCTGCCAAGAGGCTCCGGCCTGGCAGTACCATCTTCATCGAAGCGGCGTTTCAAGTGCGATTCCGTTGCCAGGATGATGGCCACGGGAGAGAGGAGGATCAAGGCCAGGATGACCAGCTCATTGTATTGCGGCAGCGGCTTCCACCAGAGCACCATTCCAAACAGCAAGATTCCTGCACCGGCGGCAAAAAAAGCTTTTGCCGCGTAGCGGTTTGCCGCAACCCAGCTTTCCGGGCTTTTCATTGACCGGGGGGTGCGGTAGCCCGCCACCGGGTTGCGTGAATCTGCTCCGGCGCCCATAAATTTAAGGATTAAACCGCCAAGCAGGTAGATCAGCCCGCCTACCAGGGCGAAGACGACATGCACCTCAAAACCTCCCCTTTACAAGCTGTTGTATGCTATAAAAGCTTTACGCTCACCTTTCCGGCGTTTCTGCAAACAATATAGCAGCGCCCGGCCCGGGCCGTCAACAGCGATGAGGGTTCCGGGGCAGCTTCGCATTTCTTGAAACCATTTTCCCAGTGTTATACAATTAAGATGATTCTAAATTTTATAAGAAAGGGATGGGAGAAGGATGGGTATTGCTACGGCGGAAGAGTACAGGGAGAGGCTTTACCGGATGCGCAAAAATATCTACATGGGGGGAGAGCTCATCGGCAGGGACGATCCCCGCCTCAAACCGGGGGTTGATCTCATTGCCGACAGCTTCGAAAGGGTCAACGATCCCGATCTGAAAGGGCTGATCACGGCCAGGTCTCACCTCACCGGGGAGGAAATTCACCGCCTCAACCATATCCACCAGAGTTCCGAGGACCTCTTGAAGAAGCAGGAATGCACCCGCCTGCTCTGCCGCCAGGTGGGGGGCTGCATTCAGCGCTGCATGGGCATCGACGCCCTCAACGCCATCTCTGTGGTGGCCAAGGACTGCGATGACGCCATGGGCACCGAATACTATCCCCGCTTCGTTGAATACATGAAGTACTTCCAGAAAAACGACCTCGTGGGCAACTGTGCCCAGTCGGATGTCAAGGGCGATCGCTCCAAGCGCCCCTTTGAGCAGAGCGACCCCGACCTCTACCTGCGGGTCATCGAGAAGAAGAAAGACGGCATCGTCGTGCGGGGCTGCAAGGCCCACAACTCCAACGCTCCCTTCTCCGACGAGATCATTGTCGTTCCCACCCGCCTCATGACGGAGCAGGATGCCGACTGGTCGGTGGCCTTCGCCATTCCCGCCGATGCCCCGGGGATTAAGCAGGTGGTGCGCATCACCACGCCGCGGCCGCGCAAGCATATCCACACCAAGCACTTCTACGGGATTGCCGATTCCATGACCATTTTTGACGATGTTTTCGTTCCCTGGGAGCGGGTTTTTCTCTGTGGTGAAACCTACTTTGCCAGCTTGCTGGCGATGCTCTTTGCCACCTACCACCGCCACAGCTACACCGGCTGCAAGCCGGCGATGACCGATCTCATCCTGGGCGCCTCCGCCCTGGTGGCTGAGTACAACGGGGTGGCTCATGCCTCTCACGTGAAGGATAAACTTTCCGATCTCATTGCCGTGGGCGAGCTGGTCTATGCCGCCGGCATAGCCGCCTCGGTGAAGTCCATTCAGGCCGCCTCGGGGACCCACATCCCCAACATCATCTACACCAACGTGGGCCGCTACCATGCCGGGGTCAACCTCTACCACGAGTATGAGATCCTGGCCGACCTGGCCGGGGGGCTGCCGGCGACCCTGCCCCTGGAAGATGATTTCTACAACCCGGAACTCCAGCCGCTGCTGGAAAAGTACATGATGCGCAAGGACGGCATCTCGGCAGAGAACCAGCACCGCCTCTTCCGCACTCTCTCCGACATGCTCTGCTCCGCTATGGCCGGGGTGGCCCAGGTGGGAGGGCTGCACGGCGGCGGCTCACCCATCATGGAGAAGATCGCCATCCGCAATCAGTACGACATCGATTCCTGCAAGCGCCTGGTGAAAATGCACTGCGGCATCAAGGGCTGAGGATCCATATGTTCAGGAAGGTAACAAGCGCGTGGGGCGGGCTTCCACGCCCGCCCGCCAACCTCAGAACCAGATCAAAATGGGACAAAAAGGTACGTCCCTAGTGTCCCACTTTTCTCATTTCAAACTTCTCACCTCTCACATCTCAATTGGCGGGCTTTCATGCCCGCCCGCATACAACATCCGCCTTAAGCAGTGTTATTTCTTGCCACCTGCGTCCCGCTATACGGTCATATCATCGAACTGGTTCGCGTCAACGGAAAGATTCTTCCTCCGGTTCACCAGGTAGTAGAGCGCCGGGATGAAGCCAAGCAGCAGGATGGTGCCGGCGGTCATGCCGCCGATAAGGGAGATGCCCATCGGCGCCTGCAGCTGGCTGCCCTGGCCCAAGCCCAGTGATAGCGGCACCAGGCCCAGGATGGTGGTGATGGTGGTCATGAGGATGGGCCGCAGCCGGGTGGCGGCGCCAGTGACAATGGCCTCTTCCAGGGGCCGGCCGTGAATGCGGCGCAGCTGGTTGATAAAGTCAACCATAATAATCCCGCTGTTGACCAGCACCCCCACCAGGACTATTCCACCGATGATCGCCGGTATGCTCAGGCTGTTACCGGTGATATAGAGGGCGATTACTGAACCCGCAAGACCCAGCGGCAGGCTGCAGATGATAATAAAGGGATGCAGGAACGATTCAAACTGGGCCGCCATGACCAGGTAGACCAGGAAGATGGAGACAACAAGCACAAGGTAGAGATCGTCGTAAACCTCGGCCATCTGGCTCGAGGTAGCCTCCTTGACGCGGTAACCCGGCGGCAGCTCTATGTCTTTAATTGCCTCCTGGATGGCGCGGTTGGCTTCGCTCAGGCTAATCCCCGAAAGCTGAGCCTGGATCCTGCCGATGACCTGCTGGTTTTCCCGGGCGATATTGAGCGGGCCGTAAGTGACCTCGATATCGGCAATATCCCCCAGGCGAACGTATGAACCGGTGGAAGTGTAGAAGCCCAGCTTCTCCAGGTCCTCCAGGGTATTTAAATCTTCCTTCCGGAATCCGAGAATGATCTCAAAGATGCCTTCACCTGTCTCCAGGCGGGCTACAGAGAAGCCATCAATGGCCTGGTAGAGCATCATCCCCACATGGTAGGCCGTGGTCCCCTTGCGCAGGGCCCTGAACTGGTCCACCTTCACGTGCACTTCCGGGATGGCCTCTTCAGTGGCGCTCTGCACGCCGGTGAGACCCGGCAACTCCTTTATCCTTTCCAGGATCTCATCTGAAAGCTGCTCCACCTTCTCCTGCTCCGGTCCCTGGATCATGAGCTCCAGCCCCAGGCTGAACCCGGTTGCATCCATGATCGTTTCCCGCCTGAAGGTGAGCTCCGCCTCTGCGGGCAGAAGGGGTTCCGCCTTTTCCTTGACCGTGGCTATCATCTGCTCAATTTCTGCGGCATGTTCCGGATTAACATGCACCCTGATCTGGGACTCGTTGGATATGCCCGACTGGATAGCAACGCCGAAAAGCTGCTGCTCTCCCACCCGGGTGGTGTAATAATCAACCCCTTCCAGCGCGCCGATGATCTTCTCCAGTTCAGCCGTGTAGTTGTCAGTTGCCCCCAGGGGCGTTCCCGGAGGGAGGGTCAGTTCAACGGAAAAAGCCGATTCCTCGGGCACGGGGAAGAGGTCGGACTCAAGGTGGGGCACCATAATTGCACCGATGATCACCACGGCCAGTCCGATGCCCAGTGTGGCCCAGGGATGGCGCAAAACCCACTCCAGGAAAGCGCGGTAGCGGGGGGACCCCGTCATTGACGGCACCATCCTATTGCCCTGCTGCAGAAAGCGCGATGAGAGCATGGGAGTCACGGTCATGGCCACGACCAGCGAAGCGAAGAGGGCGCAGGTCACCGTAATGGAGAAATCGCGGAAGAGCTCGCCGGCCAACCCGCTTAGAAAAACCACGGGGAAGAAGACGCAGACCGTGGTCAGGGTTGAGGCCCATATGGCTCCGCCAACCTCGTTGCTCCCCTTAATTGACGCTTCCAAGGAGTTGGCGCCCAGTTGAATGTGCCGGTAAATGTTTTCACTGACCACGATGGCATTGTCTACCAGCATCCCGGCAGCCAGGGCCAGGGCGCCCAGGGTCATCAGGTTGATGGAGAGGCCGGCGAAATAGAGAAGGGCAAAGGCCGCGATCACGGCCACCGGTATGGTCATTCCGATGACCACGATCATGCTCCAGTCTCTCAAGAAGAGCAGCAGCACGGCCACGGCAAGAAGGGAACCCTGCAGGAGCGAGACGAAGAGGTCCATCAGGGCGGTTTCGATCTCTTTGGCCTGGTCGTAAGTAAAGGTAAAGGTTAAATCGTAGCCCAGCTCGTTGAACTCGGCGGAGAGTTCGTCCAGCGTCCGGCGCACCTGGCGCGAAACTGCCACCGTGTTGGCTTCTCCTTCTTTCTGCAGGTAGAAGCCGATGCTCGGCTGCCGGTTGATCCGGCTAATCGAGGAGGCCTCATGAAAATCAAAATTCACTTCGGCGATATCCTGCAGCCGGATGGGGATGAGGGGAAATTCATCTTCCGGTATGGGCAGGCTGCTCCCGCCGCCCGCCGATGCGAGGATCATGGCCATGGACATGTCCACGATGGCCTTCTCCAGCTGCTGCGAAGCCTTGCCCAGTTCGCTTTTGGCCTTTCCTTCCAGCCCCTTGAGCTGTTCTTTCCAGGCGTCAAAATCGGGGATACTGATGAGGTAAATATTGCCGATTTCCTCCAGCTCCGCACTCACGTCCGGCGGCAGGGGAACGATGATCTTGTTTTTTTCAATGTCTATCGGCCACTCTTCAGGCAGTGCTTCGGCAATCTGCTCCAGGTCGAGGCCGTATTTTTTAAGCCGCTCCGCATCGGGCTTTATGATCAACCGCCCTTCTTCGTCTACTTCCAGCTGCGGCGCGAGATCCTTGAGGTACACTTCGCGCATGGGTATCTCCAGGCTGTCGCTGACGGGCAGCGCCTGCGAGAGCAAGCGGTTAAGATCAATATCCACCGAGCGCCCGATGAGCTTTCTTAGCTCCTCCTCGTCCAGTTGAAAGCCCACCACCAGGTTGCGGAGATCTTCCAACTCCGGTGAGCGCCCCACCAGTCGAATGCGCATCTCGCGCTCATCCAGCTCCACTTTCCCGCCCGGGATATTGAGCAAGCTGGCCTGCAGTATGTTCGACACCTGCTCGAAAGAGATTTCATTTTCCAGGACGCGATCGGGAAAGAGCCGGATAAAAAGATCTTTCTTCACTCCGCCTTCAATCATCAGGCTGGCCACGCCGGGAATGGCTTCAAGGCGCGGCTTGGCGGTTTCCTCCAGCCATTTGGTCAGCTCGGCCGGTTCAAGGCTGCTGCCTACATTTACCTGCATGATGGGCAGCAGCGTGGGGTCAAATTCGAGGATGATGGGACGCTCGGCTCCTTCCGGCAGGCTCATCAGGTCCAGCCTGGTTCCCACCTCTTCGCGCTTCTGCTTCAGATTGGCTCCCCAGTTGAATTCCAGGGCTACCAGGGAGACGTGCTCCTGGGAGAGAGAGAGAATATTCTTTACTCCGTTGATGGGGGAGAGGGCACTTTCAATGGGTTCGGTAACCAGCTTCAAATTTTCCTGGGGAGAGCTGCCCGGGAAAACGGTAATTATGGCCAGGTATGGCGGCCTGATGTCGGGCAGCAGGTCAAGGGGAGTCTGCACCAGGGACACTGTTCCTATAACAAGGACGATTAACAGGATGGTAATTGTCGCGACGGGACGCCGCACGGAAATTCGTGGAAGATTCATCGTTCTTTCCCCTCTCCGGTTTCTTAAATTTTCGGTTTGCTGCTTCCAGTTATTTAACAGAATGTCATGTCCTTTTTGCCATTAATTCTTATATTATAGCAGATACCTGGTTCATTCAAACAAATTTTTTAATCCCACTGCCTCAGCGAGGCTCTCAATTTGCTTTTTAAACCGGGCAAAGCTATAATTATGCCAGGAAAATATGGAAAAGCGGGGGACTATGCAGCAAGGTGAAGCATTTTTAACAACGCGCAGTGAAGAGGAGACCATTTACTTGGGCATGGTTTTGGGAAGCTTTATCAGGGAACCCCTGGTGGTTGCCCTGAACGGCGAACTGGGCAGCGGGAAGACGGTCTTTGTCCGCGGAGCCGCCGCCGGGCTGGGCGTCACCGAAATGGTGACCAGCCCTTCCTTTGTTCTCTTGAAGATATACCGGGGCCGGCTTCCGGTGTATCATTTTGATTTCTACCGGCTGGACGAGGCGGCGGCGCTGGAAGACCTGGGATTCGAAGAATATCTTCCCGGCGATGGGGTCGCCTTTGTGGAATGGGCGAACAACCTTCCCGGGCTGCTTCCTGCTGAGAGACTCGATATTACCATTGAGCGCTTCCATGATCACGGCGGGGAGGGGCGCCGCCTCTGGCTGATGCCCCGCGGGCTGGAGAGCTCCTGGCTAGTGTCCAGGCTAATTGAGAGCGTTACCTGGCGGGTCGACGGCAGGCTGAACATGCTGCCGCTGGACCTTTCTAAAGAACATAGAGGAAGGCTGGGCTCGAACTGCTGATCCTGGGCATAGACACGACGACGCTGGCCTGCAGCGTGGCTTTGATAGATGATGAGGCGCTGCTGGCCGAGTTTACCCTGAACATACGCAAAACCCATTCCGAGCGGCTCATGCCGCTGATTGACGCCATGCTGAAAGAGAGCGGCATTGAGCGCGAACAGTTGGAAGCCGTGGCCGTTGCTGCCGGGCCCGGTTCTTTTACCGGCATCCGCATCGGCGTCTCCACGGCCCGGGCCCTGGCCCAGGGCCTTTCCATACCGGCGGTAGGTGTCTCCACCCTCCAGGCGCTGGCTGAAGCGGTGCCCTCGCCGGGGGCCTTCATCTGCCCCCTGCTTGATGCCCGCCGCCATGAGGTTTACAGCGCCCTCTACCGGCGCGAATCTCTTCCTCCCCGTGCCTTGGAGATGGTCATACCGCCGGCGGCGGTGGAGTTGGGCCCCTTTGTCCAGAGATTGAAAAGTTACGGCAAACCCATTGTTTTTGTCGGGGAAGGCTTAAATTCTTACGGCTCCTACATCAGCGAGGCGCTGGGCGAAATGGCGGTTCTCCCCCAGGCGCCCCAGCGCGCCTGCCGGGCCGCCTGGGTGGCGCTTTGCGGGCGCCGCCTTCTTGCGCAGGGCCACCCCTCATCCTTTCACGAGCTTCTGCCGCAGTACCTGCGCCGCCCCGAAGCCGAGCTTCGCCTCGAAGAGCGAAAGAAGAGGGATGCGCAGTGCCCCTGAGCTTCACCATTGAGCCCATGACTCTGGACGACCTGGAAGCCGTGGCCAAGATTGAGCAGGACTCCTTTGATCAGCCCTGGTCGCTGCAATCATTCCGCACCGAACTGGTAAGAAACGAAGTGGCTCACTACCTGGTGGCCCGCGTGGGAGGCAAGGTGGTCGGCTACGGCGGCATCTGGGTCATACTGGATGAAGCCCACCTCACCACCATTGCGGTGGCCGAGCCATACCGGCGCTTCGGCATCGGGACGGCGCTGCTTAAGGCTCTAATGGATAAATCGCTTTCGCTGGGGGCACGCCGCATCTCCCTGGAGGTGCGCCCGAGCAACCACGCCGCCCGCAAGCTTTACGAAAAATTCGGCTTTACCATAAAAGGGGTGCGCAAGCATTACTATTTTGACGAGGACGGCCTGGTCATGTTCTGCGAACTGGGCGGCGGGGGAGAGGATGACGATGAGCCGGCTTCTTAAAACCCCAGTCTACATACTCGGCATTGAGAGCTCCTGCGATGAAACCGCGGCGGCGGTGGTGGAAGACGGCCGCCGCATTTGCAGCAATGTCATCTCTTCGCAGGTAAAGCTCCATGCCGCTTACGGGGGCGTGGTCCCCGAGATCGCCTCGCGGCGCCACTTGGAGCAGATCAACCTCATCATCGAGCAGGCCCTAGCTGAAGCCCGTCTCAAGCTGGGAGATCTCAGCGCCGTGGCCGTCTCCAACGGCCCCGGCCTGGTGGGAGCGCTGCTGGTGGGCGTCTCCACGGCAAAGGCGCTGGCATATGCCGCCCGCCTGCCGTTAATCGCGGTCAACCACGTGGAGGCGCACCTTTATGCCAACTTTCTTACCGGGGCCGGGATCCGCTACCCCCTGGTGGCGCTCATCGCCTCCGGCGGCCACACCAACCTGCTGCTCATGACGGGGCCGGATGAAATTCTCTCCCTGGGGCAGACGCGCGATGATGCCGCCGGCGAGGCCTTTGACAAGGTGGCTCGGGCGATGGGCCTGGGCTATCCAGGGGGCCCGATCATAGATCGCATGGCTGCGCAGGGGAACCCTGCCGCCTTCGATTTCCCTCGCGCCTACCTCGACGAGGAGGAGGGCCGCTTTGACTTCAGCTTCAGCGGCCTGAAATCGGCGGTGATTAACCACCTGCACCACCTTCGTCAGAAAGGAGAAGCGCCCAAACCGGCCGACCTGGCCGCTTCCTTCCAGGAGGCGGTGGTAAGGGTGCTGGTGGATAAAACCATTAACGCCGCCCGTGAGCACAATGCCGCCTGTGTCCTCCTGGCCGGAGGCGTCGCCGCCAACAGCAGGCTCCGCTTTTTAATGCGCGAAGAGCTCATGCGCGCCCTTCCCGGCGTGCCGCTTTACTTCCCGCCTCCCGAGCTTTGTACCGACAATGCGGCCATGGTCGCCGCCGCCGCATACCCCCTCTACCGGCGCGGCATTTTTGCCCCCTTAAACCTGAACGCCCATGCCGGTCTGCCGGCCGCCCACCGTCTGCTAAACGGTCAGGGTTAAAGGCTCGTTTCTACCTCGCCTTTCCTCCTAAATTTCACCGCGCAGCCGCATTTTATCTCTTCTCTTTAAAACTGCCATCTGCTCCATAATAACCCTCAAAATTCCCATAACTGGAGAACAGCTTATGTTTACTCCATGTGGATAATGTGAAAAGGGCAGAAAAAATCTTTAAAATGGCCCTTAAAGCTGTGGATAACCCTGTGCATTGTGTGGATTAATATTAATGGAATTCCCCGCAACTTAAAATATATATGCTGTTTTATTCGTTCATATGCTTTCTTTCTAGTCGACATAACTTGTTAACGTGCTCCCGCGGAAAAATACATAGTATAAAAAACGTGTTATGACTATTTGAAATAACAAAAAGGTAATGAGGCAGTACTGTCGAAATTAAATTAATCAATTGTGAAGAAAGTGGTAATCTTGACCAATTATATGTAAAAGCAAGCAACAATAATATCCAAGATACCTCTTTTCGAATAAGGCCTCGAACAATGACATGCTGATGTCACTTGTTGCTGTTGAGAAAATGCTTAAATAGATTTTCCTCGCTTGCCCAGCCGCCTTCCACAAGTCGATTGAATCGTAGTCTTCGCCGGAAGGAGTAAGGAGAACAACAAATGACGTATTTGAAGACAAAGAGAGTTTTGGATTTATTAATGGCACTGGCAGGGTTGGTAGTTTTGTCTCCTTTATACATAGCCATAGCCCTATCCATCAAAATTGACTCCAAGGGCCCGGTTATCTTTAAGCAAAAAAGATACGGAAAAGGGAAGACTACTTTTGATATGCTGAAATTTCGAACCATGCGCGCAGATGCGCCGAATGATTCACCAAAATATTCAATTAAAGATCCTGAAAAATACATAACCAGAGTTGGAAAGCTGCTTAGGAGAAGCAGCCTGGACGAACTGCCCCAGCTATGGAACATCTTGATGGGCCAGATGAGCTTTGTTGGTCCGCGCCCGGTTGTTTTAAGCGAGATCGAGCTAATCGCAGAGCGGGATAAGTACGGGGCTAATGATGTCCGGCCAGGCCTTACCGGGTGGGCGCAAATTAACGGCCGGGATAAACTTTCCCCGGAGCTTAAGGCTAAGCTTGATGGTGAATATGTAAAACGGATAAGTTTTATTCTTGACATAGTATGTTTTTTAAAAACCATACCTGTAGTAATAACAAGTAATGGCTATGTTGAAGGAAGTATTGTTGCACTGAGCCATCAGGAGACTGCTTCAAGCAAGGAAATGCAGTAAAAAAAATGCGGGAGTATACTGTTAAACCAATGGGAAAAGGGCGCTGCAAAATATGCTTGATTTCGTCATCAGGCGGGCATTATGAACAGTTAAGGATGCTGGCACCGTTATCGAAAAATCATGATCTGTTCTGGGTTACTGAAAATGCCGGTTATGCTGTCAACGCGGATTATTACTTGTTGCAGACAGGGTTAAAGGACAAAACTTTTCCCGTGAAAATGATGGTGAACTTTTTTAAATCAATCATGATTTGGCTTAAAGAAAAGCCCGATGTTGTTATCACAACCGGAACCATGGTTGTATTGCCGATGGCCTTCCTGGCCAAGTTCTTTCGCAAGAAACTGATTTACATAGAAAGCATTTCAAGAAGACATGACGGCACCAGGACCGGCCGCTTATTGTATAAATATGCCGATCTGTTTATTGTTCAGTGGGAGTCATTAAAGAAAATCTACCCCAATGCGGTTTATGGAGGAAGCATTTATTGATTTTCGTTTGCGTAGGTTCAAGAGAATATCAATTTAACCGTCTTCTCAAAAAAATTGATGAACTGGTTGAATGCGGTGCGATAACGGATACAATAATCGCTCAGATTGGGCATTCTTCTTACTTGCCGAAGCATTATCAGTACAAAAGGTTTATGCCCGACGATGAATTCAGGAGATATCAGCAAGAAGCGGATTTGCTCATATCGCATGGCGGAACAGGATCATTGATTGGTGCATTAAAAATGGGGAAAAAAGTGCTGGCCGTACCCCGGTTGGCGAAGTATGGTGAGCATATAGATGACCATCAGACTCAGCTGGTAGAAGCGCTGGAAAAAGAAGGGTATATAAAGGCAGCCTGGTGCATAGATGACTTGCTTGATGGAATTAACTCTTTGGAAAAACACGAGATCAGGCGCTATAATAAGCCTTCCTTGGTCTTGGAAATAATCGAAGAGTTTATTCGCAAGGAATTAAAACAATAAAAAGGTGAATAACCGTGGATACGCTCACTAAAAATATTACACTTGCTCCAATGAACTTACTATACAAAATTTCACCGGAAATAACGTTAAGAATATTATTTAGACTAAAAACAGGTTATAAATTAAACCTTGACCACCCTGTTACCTACAATGAAAAGCTTCAATGGATCAAACTATATGATAAAAATCCCTTGATGCCCATTTGCGCTGATAAATATGCTGTCCGCAATTATGTTGAGTCATGCGGCTGTGCTGAAATCCTTAATGATTTGATTTGGGAGGGATTTGACCCGGAGGAGATTCCCTTTGATAGCTTGCCTAACCGGTTTGTTATTAAAGCAACGCATGGCTCTGGCTTTAATATTATTTGCCGAAACAAGGATGAACTTGATTATAAAAAGGTGGTCAATAAATTAAAAAAATGGCTTAAACAAAAGTATTTTCCATGCTATGGTGAATGGTTCTATGGAGTAGTTAAACCCAGAATAATCATTGAAAGACTATTAACTGACAATGATGATTCCATTCCGGCAGATTACAAGGTCATGTGTTTTCATGGTGAGCCTAGGTATATATTGGTAGATACTGATAGATTTACAAGTCATAAGCGCAATATTTATACCATCGATTGGAGATTGTTGAAAGGGGTTACAATCAGTTTTCCAAACGGCAAGCCGATTGATAAGCCAAGCAAATTGGAGGAGCTGCTGTATTATTCTCGCAAGCTTTCCTCTAAGTTCATTCATGCCAGGATAGACTTTTATATTGTTAATAACAAAATATATTTTGGCGAAATAACATTTACTCATGGTGCAGGGTTCAGCAAAATAAATCCCTTTTCGTTTAACGTAGAGATGGGAAGCCATATTAATCTTCCTCTTAAGAAAAAATCTGCTGCGGGGAAAGATAAGAATGAGTCATGTTGTTAATGTGCTCGTAGTTTCTTCAACCAGGTTTACAATTCATGGCATTACAAATGTAATAATGAATTATTATAGAAATAGCGACAAGAATCATATTCGCTACGACTTTGCCGTAAATGGCGAGTTGCAACCAGAGTTGCTAAACGAAATGAAGCGCCATGGCAGTGAAGTTTTTCAACTTCCTTTACGCTCCAAGAAGCCTTTATCCTATGTGCTTGCTCTAAAAAAAATAATTGCACGTGGTAATTACGATATTGTTCACGCCCATGGAAATAGCGCGACCCTCTTTCTTGAAACAACAGCTGCCAAAACATGCGGTGTACCTGTAAGGATTGCACATTGTCACAATATCACCTGCAACTATAAGCTCATGCATTACCTTTTAAAGCCCTTTTTCCTTCGATCCATTACTCATGCTTTTGCCTGTTCGCACAAAGCCGGCCAATGGCTGTATGGAAATAATTACAGGGTTATTAATAATGGGATTGAGTTGGACAAATATGCTTTTAACCGCAAAATAAGAGAAGATTATAGAAGAAATCTTGGCCTATCAGATAAAAAGGTAATAGGCCATATTGGCAATTTTGTTTATCAAAAGAACCATGATTTTTTGCTTGATGTTTTTTATGAAGTGAGCAAACGGGATGATAATTACGTCCTATTGCTTTTAGGAGATGGCATTCTTCGCAAACACGTAGAAGAAAAAACTCAGCTAATGGGGTTAGAAAAAAAAGTTATATTTATGGGCAAAACCGATGAAGTTCCGCAATTGCTTCAGGTGATGGATTTAGTTGTATTCCCTTCACATTTCGAAGGTTTGCCGCTTGCACTGATAGAAGCGCAATCTTCAGGCCTCAAATGCCTTGTTTCAGATGTTGTATCTACAGAAGTTCAAGCAACCGATCTTATTGAGTTCATCCCACTCCAGCTTGGAGCAAAGTATTGGGCAGAGAGGGTAATAAATACACCTACCTGCAATAGAGAAGCAATGAAAGATTTGTGTTTAAGCATGTTGCGGAAAAAAGGTTTTGATATAAAAACTAATGCCAGAGTGCTTACCGAGTTTTACCTGGGAGCGGCTAAATTTAATTCCAAGGCTTAAATTTTGACGAGGGGACTAGATGCATTGAACCATTTGGCTATCGTTACGCGAAGTTTACAGGCAGGCGGCGCTGAACGCGTTATCGCGCAATTGGTTCTATATTTGGTTAAAAAGAATACAAAGTGCACCATAATTATACTCAATGAAAAGATTTTCTATAGCATTCCTTCCCAGGCAGATATATACACTATAGGCCAAAAATCTAAAAATAAATATATTGATAAACTTATTCGGTACAAGAAAATACGCAATTATATAAAGCGCTTAAAACCAGACGTTGTCTTGGCCTTTCCAGAAGATGTCGGCATATTCGTTATACCGGCTTTATTGGGCACCCGATTGCCGGTTGTTGTTTCAGAGCGCAACAATCCCTGGGTAATGCCCTGGAAAAAGGGGACCCGGCTTATGCGCAAGTTGTTTTATCCTTTTGCCGCGGGGATCATTTTTCAGACGGAGCAGGCGGCAAGTTTTTTCCCCAGGCACATTCGGGAAAAAGGCATAGTTTTACCCAATCCCTTGGATTTAACGCGAATTCCCAAGCCCTGGGCCGGTGCAAGGCGAAAGGAGATTGTCGGGGCCGGAAGATTGGATAAACAGAAGAATTTTCCCCTGTTAATACGAGCCTTTGCCAGGTTTCATGTTCAACATCCCGATTACACTCTTACTATTTATGGAGAAGGCCCATTAAGAGAAGAGCTTGAAAAATTGGCGAGTTCTTTATTGCCAAAGGATAGTTATCGTTTTCCCGGGGTAACAACGGAGCTTTTGGAGCGTATGCGCGGCGCGGCGATGTTTGTGCTCAGCTCAGATTACGAAGGGCTGCCTAATGTATTGATCGAAGCCATGGCCATGGGCCTACCGGTAATTTCAACTGATTGCCCATCTGGAGGTCCGGCGAATTTAATCGAGGATGGCAGGAATGGGTTGCTCGTACCGGTAGGCGATGAGAATGCGCTATACAAAGCCATGTCCAGTATAGCAGAGTCAGAGGAGCTGGCATCCATGCTGGGGGAAAATGCCCTGAAAATAAAAGAAAAGCTGGATGCTGCGGTTGTCGCCGAAAGGTGGAGGAATTATCTGGGTGAAGTTGCCAAAAAAAATTTGAGAGAAGGTAGCAAATGTTTAAGATAGCTGTAGCCGGCACCGGCTATGTGGGGTTGGTTACCGGGGTGTGTTTTGCTGAAGTTGGCCACAGGGTGATCTGTGTGGACATTGATGAGAATAAAATCAACATGATGAAAAAGGGCATCTCGCCCATTTACGAGCCCGGTCTGGAAGAGCTGATGCGGAAGAATTATGCAGCCGGCAGGATTAATTTTACTACCGACTATGTATCTGCGTACCGGGATGCAGATGTAATCTTTATCGGAGTGGGAACACCGGAGAAGCCGGACGGATCCGCCGACCTTACATACATTGCTATCGTAGCCCGGCAGGTTGCAGAAACCATAGAGAAGGACTGCCTAGTGGTAGTGAAATCTACGGTGCCCGTTGGGACCAACGATAAGGTGGAGCAGTTCATCCATGATTTCCTGCCGCGTTGTGGCGAGAGCTATACGGGAAACGGCGCCGGTTTCGGTAAGAAGATCAGGGTAGAGGTGGCCTCCAATCCTGAATTCCTGGCCCAGGGGTCCGCAGTGCACGATATGCTCCATGCGAAAAGGATTGTTATCGGTACTGAGAGCAAATGGGCTGAAGAGAGACTGAGGAAGATATATGAGCCATTTAATATCCCCATTGTCTCAGTTAGTAGAAGATCAGCCGAGATGATTAAATATGCGGCAAACAATTTCCTGGCTCTCAAAATATCTTATATAAACGATATCGCCAATCTTTGTGAACTTGTAGGCGCAGATATCGAGGATGTGGCCAAAGGAATGGGCTTCGATGATCGTATCGGGAGCAAATTTTTAAAGGCAGGGATTGGTTATGGCGGTTCATGCTTCCCCAAGGACACCAAGGCGTTGGAGTACCTGGCCAGGCAGCACGGCTATAGCTTGCGCACAGTTCGCGCAGCCATAGATGTAAATACTGACCAGAAGACGATCTTATACAGGAAGGCCTCCAGGCGGCTAATTACTTTCAATGGTCTTAAGGTAGCTATACTGGGATTAACGTTCAAACCGGGCACAGATGATCTGCGCGAAGCCCCTTCACTGGATAACATTCCTTTATTGCTGGAGCAGGGGGCGGAGATATTAGCTTATGACCCGGTGGGCATTAACAATTGCAAGCGGAAATATCCCGAGGGCAAAAGCGGCCGGGGGACCATTAAGTATGTTGAAAATATTGAGGATGCATTAAGGGAAGCCAATGTTTGCTTTATTTTCACTGAATGGGAGGAGATTAAGGCGGTAAAGCCGGAAAAGTATAAACAGCTGATGAGGACGCCTTTAGTTTATGATGGACGAAATATTTATTCTGTTAAAGAGATGAGAGATGCCGGCGTAGAGTATTACTCTATTGGCCGGATATAGGACAAGCTTTTTTATTTAAATGAAAAATGAAGATGAAAATGAGCTCTAAACCTCTGGATAAAAGTAAAATTTACCTGGTTACCGGTGCCGCCGGCTTTATTGGATATTACACCTCCCGCCGGCTGCTGGAGCAAGGCTGCCAGGTTATCGGCATTGATAACCTCAATGATTACTATGAGATTAAACTTAAGCTGTCTCGCTTAGAATTGCTGGAACCCTTCCCGCGTTTTATCTTTATTAAGGGCGACATCTCAAATAAAGAGATGATTGCTCATCTTTTTGCAGAATATCGGCCGCACATTGTGATCAACCTCGCCGCCCAGGCCGGGGTGCGCTATTCCATGGAATGCCCGGAGCCGTATATCGTCAGCAATATCATCGGTTTCTTTAATTTACTGGAAGCTTGCAGATCTCATCCGGTGGAACACCTTCTTTATGCCTCCTCCAGTTCGGTCTACGGCAGCAGCAAGAAGATACCGTTCAAAGAATCGGATCCGGCAGATCAGCCAGCTTCAATTTATGCTGCGACCAAAAGAGCAAATGAGCTAATGGCCTACACATACAGTAATCTGTACAAGATTCCGGCGACCGGACTCCGCTTCTTTACTGTGTACGGACCAATGGGCCGACCGGATATGGCCTATTTCAAGTTCACGAAGAGCTATTTCGCCGGTGAACCGATAAGGATTTACAATAACGGAGATTTTGAGAATGACCTTTATCGTGACTTTACCTATATCGATGATGTTGTGTTTGCCATGGAGAGCCTTTTGAGCAATCCCCCGGCGGGAGAAGTGCCCCATAAACTGTATAACATCGGCAACAACAAGCCGGTAAAGCTGATGCAATTTATTGAAACGCTGGAGGGCTGCTTAAGCAGAGCAACGGGAAGGAAAGTGCTCTTTGAAAAGATATATGAACCTGTTAAACCGGGCGATATTCCGGTGACTTATGCCTCTACGGATTTATTGGAGGAAACCATAGGGTTCAGGCCTATGACGTCGCTTGAAAAAGGTTTGCAAAGGTTTGCCGATTGGTATGTGGAATATTACCGGGTGAAATAAAGTTCCCATGCATAAAAATCTGGTTGTTATGAGCCCGGCAGTTAAAAGAGTTACGTGGCTATATTGAGGTCGGCATAAAATCGATTAAAGAGGTATGAGTATTGAAACGGGCAGCCTTGCTCATTATTTTTATCACTATTATATCCAAATTTGTTGGGTTCGGAAGAGAATTGGTGCTGGCTTATTATTATGGGGCTACCAGCATTAGTGACGCCTATATAATATCCATGAATATACCAGGAACTGTTTTTGCCTTTATCGCAAGCGGCATTACCTCCGTTTTTATACCCAAGTATACCCAAATAGAAACCAAACTTGGAGCAGCCAAAGCCAATGAATTCGCAAACAACCTAATTAATATTCTCTTATTATTATGTACTTTGCTAATCACATTTGGATTAATATTTACAAAGCCCATGGTCAAGCTTTTTGCTTTAGGCTTTGAAGGCGATATTCTGAATTTGGCGATTGGATTTACCCGGATCAGCTTGTTGGGTATATATTTTACAGCCTTAATCACTGTCTTTAATGCCCTGCTACAAATAAAGGGCAACTTTGCCGCCCCCGCATCGATTTTTTTCCCTGCAAATTTTTGTATTATCATGTCGATTATCTTCAGCGCCAAGGGGAATATAATGATATTGGCTTTTGGCCTTTTAGCATCCAGCTTGGCGCAGTTTCTCTTTTTGATACCTTTTATTGCACAGAAGGGGTTTATTTACAGGGCTGTTGTCAACATGGCTGATCCCAATATCAAAGAGATGACCTATCTCATCATACCGGTGATCATTGGCGCAGCGGTAAATGATATCAATGTGATTGTAGATAGAACGATGGCGTCTCAAATCTATGAGGGCGGCATATCAGTGCTGCATTATGCCAGAAAGCTTATGATTTTTGTTGAAGGGATTATGATTCTTCCAGTGGTTACAGCAATGTACCCCCTCATCTCCAAAATGGCCGCGAAAAATGATCTTGCCGGACTTAAAAGAGCAATGTCCGAGGCTGCTGCCGGTATCGGTTTATTGGTTATCCCTTGTTCTGTCGGGGCAATGGTTTTATCTCAGCCCATTATCGAAATGCTTTTTAAAAGGGGAGCCTTTGATGATCAGGCTGTTGCCCTGACTGCAAACGCCCTATTTTTTTATGCCATCGGGATGGTTGGAATTGGTTTTAGGTATATTCTTTCCCGATCTTTTTATGCCCTGCAGGATACTAAAACGCCCATGATTAATTCCGCCATAGGTGTGGGCCTGAATATTGTTTTAAACATAATCCTGTCAAGATTCCTGGGCATTGGCGGACTGGCCTTGGCTACCAGCCTTTCGGCAATTTTTATCTCTATTATGTTGTTTAGAAAACTTGGCCAAAAAATTGGAGCGCTTGGCTTAAAAAATATGATCATTTCTCTTTGTAAAATTGTATCCGCCTCCATTGTGATGGGGGTTATCGCCAGGCTGCTCTTTGACTTTTTAACGATTGCTCATAGCCAAAACTTGTCCTTGCTTTTAT
>JAKOUW010000087.1 GCA_029782365.1 Chloroflexota bacterium | reverse complement strand
AGGTCAAACACAATATGCACTTCCGCAGGTTCAGTTTGCGGGGGTTAGAAAAGGTGAAAACCGAATGGGGTTTGATCTGCATCGCCCATAATTTGCGAAAAGTGGCAGCTCTTTAGCCACCACTTTTTTTGTCTTTCGCTATTTTTGCCTTTTTGGGCATTTTGGGGGCTGTCTAGCTGTCCTTTCTAGACAGCCCCTTTTATCGGTAAATCCGTTAGTGTCTACGCCAGAGCCAGGCCGCCAGAAGGGCAGCCACGGCCATCACAGCGCTTAGCAAAGAGGTCTGATTATTTACCTGGAATTTCTCCAGGACAACTGCTGTTGGGTTAAAGTTGAAGATATAGTCTTCCACTTCGCCATTGTAGGCCAACCCCACAAAATCTCCGCTGTCTAGACTGCCGCCAGGCAGGTTGGCTGGGTCAAAAGCCCGAATGCGTGCGTTGACCGGATTTCCTGTTGTGTATACCTCTGAACCAGGCACGGTAATCACACAAATAGCGGTTGCTCCAACTGCCTTGCCAGGGCAAGTGAAAAAGTCCGTTGCGGAGTCGAATAGATTGTCACCGTTCCAGTCGAGCCAGATGCCGATGTCAGCATTACCGCTAGCAGTTGAGCCCTGCAAATTAATGCGGATATCAACCTCATTACCATTATTCCATTTTTGAGTTGGATTGAGAGTGACGCCGTCGTCATCGTTTAGGTTGTTTAGGTCATCGCCGGTTGCGAAAACATTTGGCTGGCCGTCACTTTCGGAATCAACTTTGGAACCCATCGTCAATGTGCCAATCACATGACGGGCGCCGTTATCTGATAAAAGCGTGGCGTTGTAACTGGCAGGCAGATCACCGAAGTCAATTGGTTGGTTGTAACCAAAATCATAGGTGGTATCGGAATGGCCTTTCGTTACCTGGGCTGTTTCACCGGATGGATCACCAGAATCAACTGTATTGTTACCACCCACATGGATTGGGCTGGGGGTGTACCAGACTGGTTTAATTACAGTGATTATAAAGCCTGGTTCGCCGACCCCTGTGCCATCCAGGTTTTCATCTAAAAGTAAGTTTCCAAAATTGTAGAGGCCGGAGGCATTGGTGGTGGCATGGATCAATGTGGATGCGCCGTTTGACCAATCAATCGTCAAGATGACCTCAACGCCAGAAAGGCCTGTTTCCGAGCCGCCATCCTGAAGTCCATTTCCATTTCTGTCGAACCAGACCAGATCACCCAATGAAGCTGAACTGCGGTAATAACCAAAGTCGGCGGTCGTATTGGTGGCGCCTCCGGATAGCGTGACGGTATAAGGATCGGCCTGGCTGTTATTGTCTGAACCGGCTGCGCCTAAAGAGTGCCATGCGCCATGAAGAACATCGCTCAAATCTGTCACATCCACGCTATAAGATCCATCCGGCAGGTTAGTAAACGAGAAATTCCCACTGCCATTTGTGGTGGTTGTCGCCACAAGATTGCCATTGGAGTCATCCAACTCAACAGTGACATTGGCGAAGCGGCCGCTTTCTCCCCCATCGAGGGATCCGTCCGCATTCGTATCATCCCAGATTGTTCCGCTCAATGAGTTCGTAGCACTTGTTTTTTGATATCCAAAATCTTGTTCGAGGTCAACCTGCCCGCTGAAGAGATACACCACAGCTTGGTTCAAAATACCTGCATCAGGATCTTTTGTGTTGGCCAATCCCACTGGCAAGGTTGAAGTATCTACTTTTATCAGGAAATTGCCTGCTGGGAGAGAGCCAAACAGGTACTGCCCATTCTGGTTTGTGTATGTTTCTGCGATCAGGTTTAACCCATCAGCGGTGTAAAGCTGGACTTTCACATGTTGCAGCCCTTCTCCAGAGCTGTAGGCATTGTCATTATCTCGATCCATGAAAATCGTGTCGCCTACTGCTCCTTCACCCGCAGACTGGCCGATCACCGTGTACCCGAAATCTTGCAAAAGGTTATTGGAAGAACTCAAATTTGTGGCGGCAGAGAGGCTCGGAGTAACCGTGCCATTGCTGTCATAGGTTGGGGAGTCATTGCCAAGTATATTGGTTACATCATTTACCCAGATCAAATAATCATCGCTGCCAGAGCCATCGGCTACCCCCAATCCCGAAAATAAGTATTTCCCGGTTTGATCCGTCATGGCATTCGCAATGATTGGCTCGCCTGAATCCCATTGACCATCCCCATCGGTATCGCGGATTAAAGCAACGCTGACGCCAGGAATGCCAATTTCATTAGCATCCTGTATCCCATTTGCGTTCAAGTCCAACCATAAGGTATCGCCCACCGATGCGGATGTTCCTGCGTCTGGTTGGTAGCCAAAATCTGCATTGACATACACATCGCCAGGGCCTAGGATAATCGGGGTTGTGGTCTGGTTATCATTGAATCCAGTGGCGCTGAAATGATCAGGATCTCCTGTCTGAGTATAACCAGAGGGAGGAGTGGAAATGTGCACCTGATACACGCCAGCAGCGATATCATCAAAGATGAAATAACCAGAAGGATTGCTGATAGTGGAAATTGTAGCATCATCGCCTGAGCCAAAAACTCCATCAGCGCCTGCATTGACCAGTTCCACTGTAACCCCAGCCAGCCCAATCTCATCATGATCCTGGATGCCATTGCCATTGGTATCAACCCATATTCGGTCACCGATTGCACCTGTGTGTGTGTTTCCAATGACATCACTGCTTGGCGCCCAATTGAAACCGAAGTCCACGAATTTGATATTCTCATTGGCGACAACAGTCAAAGAAAATGGATTACTCTTATTCATACCATCGCCTGGCCCTGTTGGAGTGCTGTGCGACAGCCCCGAAGGAAGGGTGGATTCATCTACCATTACCTTGTACTCGCCGGTTGTGACACCTTTGAACAGGTAATGACCTTCCGCATCGGTTGTCGATGTTGCCAGCAAAGTTATCCCATCAGCAGCGAATAATTTGACATTGACATTGGGTATGCCGGCCTCGCCTGCATCTTGGATGCCATCGGAGTTTTCGTCTAACCAGACAGAGTTGCCAATTACAGATACGCCAGATGTTATTACTGAATTGTTGGCGTATTTCCAAATTGGAGCAGGCACTTCATCTGTGGTAACGCCGACTTTATTTATTATATTGACAACCCCAGAAGGAATCGGATTGTCAACGGTAACCTGGTAGACAATCGTCAAGTTTTGGGTGTGGTTTAGGTCGTAACTATTTGCTGCGGTAATCAAATTCGGCGGAGCGCCAGCAGCAGCGGTAGTTGTGCCACTGTAGCACTCGATTAGAACATCATCAAACCAAACACGATCGTTGGCTGCCAGGGTTGTGGGACCTAGGAGTTGGATTGTTGTATCGGACGCCAGGTAGCTGCTGATATCAACACTAAAATTCTTGTAAGCTGCATCGGTTATTCCACCTGTTTCCCCAGCAAAATCAAACAAGGTTGTGTATGGGTTAGCCCCCGTGCGGATGCTCAGACGAACATAATCTGCTGTATCATCGAGGCTGTCTCGGCGATACCGCATACTCAAATATGCCTTGCTGCAGCTTGACGTATCAACAGTTCGGTTAACCCCGTTGGCTGTCGCTCCATCTCCTTGAATACGGAGTTCGTAATTTGCCGCATTCCCTTCAACTGCATCGTTCATCACCTGCATATCGCCTGCAGTAGCATTCGTGGCTTCGCCGATTTCATTCCAAGTTCCCGGTGCAGGATTCCAGGAAGGATCGCCCGCGCCCGAGTCATCATTCCCAGTATAAGCCTGGCTGCTGAAATCATCACCGACCCACCCTGATTGAACGGGGTAAGTCACCTGGGCGCTGCCTGGAACATAGGATGTGCCTACCGGGAGTGGATCGGTGACAACCACATTGTTTTGTTTGCTGAGATTATTGTTGAGAACATTGATGGTATATTGAAGGGAATTTCCAGCGCTGATCGACCCGGCCGGGTTCACGCTTTTGGTGACCAACAAATCTGTGAAATAGATATTCGTTGACCCATCGGCATTGAAAACCTGCCCTCCATACGTACCAGTCACAGAAGCGGAATTTGTACTATGGTCTGAGGTGGGTATGCTGTTAGTTTTTCCGCGGAAGACAATCTTTAGGGCTTCGTGAGGAGTCATATCCAGAGGCGCAGAAGGGAATTTATCCCAGGTCAACAACTGACCCGCAATCGTTGGATTTGGTGTAATTGTGCTACCGTCTGGAAGTGTGATGACAGTGCTGTCGTTTACGTAATTCCACCCTGATGGCAAGGTGTCCATAACTTTTGCGCCGCTAAAACCGTACAGGTAACTTTGAATGACCAGGGTGAATTCCGACTCCTGATTTGCGGCCACAGGCAAAGTGCTGGGATTGGCGGTTTTGTCAATCGTGATTACCTGGTCAACCCACTGCTCGTTTAACGGTAGGATGGTATAGCCAGCATCAAGCCCCGGAGAAGCCTGGGATGACGTGCTTGGATCCTCTCCCCAAACTATAGCGATTGGCGCGGAAGCCCAGATGTGCATCCCAGTATTGTCGGTGTCATGAGTATCGTAAATTCGCTGCATCTGGATGCGATCCAGCACAAAAGTTTGGTCAACTACGCCATCAATCGGGCTGTTGTCCACGTAGATGACAGTATCGTTTTGAATAGGTGTGACAAATGCGGGGGAATAGTTTGCCTGATAGGGGGTGCTTGTGCCCTGCGTCCATCCGCCAGGGGCCCAACTCAAATAATAATCTTTGGTCAATGTGTGTGGAGGGATTAACGTGAAACCCCAATTGAACGTTGGGCTGCCCGCATCCGCTGCTCCGATGGCCCAGAATTTTGTGACGCCATTTTGAGATTCTAAATACACCGCTGAATTGGTCGGCACATATCGGCTAACATTGTCGTAATAGCTTTCAGTAGAATTGGCTGCAACAGAGAAGGAACCGCTGCCTGATGAATCCTGGTAATTAATAACAAGCGCTGAGGAGGTTGGGTTATAGATAAATAGATCTGTATCCCACCCTCCAGCAGCCCCTGGCACAGGAGAATAATAGGAGGTGGACCACAGGCTGCTTGGCACAGCCGTGTAACTCCGGCTGTTATTTTGGGCAGGTACGACCAGATCTTCACCAACCAGGAACTGCACTTGTAATGGGTTGCTGCCCGTCACTTTTGTCCCGGCGTCAATGTGGTCAAGGCGCACTGTCTCGCCACGATTAAGGGTGGTGTTGACTTCCACTCCAGCGGTCTTAGGATCATCGATCTGGACATTCGTACTGTTTGATGTAGACTGAACAAATACGAACACATTCTTAAAATCAGCAAAGCTTGAATTTGCCCGATAAAGATTTTCTCCAACTGGGATTATATATTCTTTCTGGTAAGGCTTAATCGGATAGATCTCCCAGGCGTTCGCGTAATTGGTATTTGAAGTGGTTGGCCAGAAAGCCTGAGCTACTGAGACAGCGCCACCCGCCACGAAAATCCGGTCTCTACCATCATAACAGCGTGTGGAGCTGCCTCCTGAACCTCCGGCTGGAAAAGAACTGCCAGAGCAGGCAGTCAAATTGCTGCCGCGTGGAAAGGGGATATTGGTGGATTTAAACGTTAATACTGTGCCTTTGTTGGCAGTGTACGTTTCATCCGCGTCAGTGCTGGATGTGCCATAACCGTTTTCCCAATGATCATAATAAACTGTTACATTATCGCCACCTACTGAAATCGTAATGATATTGGTGAGTGTGGTGCCAATATTACTGGTTTCAATAATATCAAGGGCGGTCATTAAATCATCAGTAAATCCGGGAATAAAATATTCGGAGAACCCAGCTACAACTGCAGCTTGCGTCGGTTGCACCCCCGCTCGTGAAAACAGAAGCCCGCTCAAAACCGCCACGGCCAGGGTCAACCTGATAAAGACGAAACACTGATTTTTTGATTTCATTGAAACTCCTCTCAGAAAATTGGGAACGCTTGTGTAAAATGCTTTGGAATTATGCCTGAGGCTGTTTTACAAACGCCGCGCAGCTCGCCCCAGAACCGCTTCAGTTAAGCCATCTAAGAACCCTTGAATAAACACCTCATCAGCGCCTGCCTGGCTGCAAGAGAGACGCTCCTGTGCGTTGTTCGACAATGCGATGATTCTTATCTTTTGAGAAAGATGGCTTAGTTGGGTTATCAGCGCCAGGGCTCCCTGTACATGCATATCCACGATGATTACATTGGGCTGTAACCCCAACACACTTTCGAATGTCTTAATGGGATCGCTAACAATCGCTGTCACATTAATCTGCGTTTCAGCGCGCAAAAATGCCACCAGCGAGTTACACAACAAGCCTGGTTCTGCGATCACCACTATTCGAGTACGATTGTCTGAATTAACCATTGATCCGCATGTTTTGTTTAATATTTCTCATCTTTTGGGCAATTGGATCATAGCACATTACTTGCGACAGGGCATCTATCGCAAGGTAGATATTTATCTAAACAAAACAACCGCATTTGGGCGGCTGTTCTCAACAAAACGCGGAGTTTACCTCAACGGTTATTTATGCTTCAATGTATAAAGGATTGCCTGATTGCGGTTTTTCAGGTGCAGCTTTTCCAGCAAGTTATGAACATGTGTGCGTACGGTTCCCTCTGTCAGCACCAACCTGTCAGCGATCTCAGCGTTGGATGCACCTTCCCCCATTAACTCTAAAACCTGGCGTTCACGCCGTGTCAGGTTGTCCGTCTTTTCTGCATCCAGCCTGTCAGCCGCCTCAGTGTTTCGCAAGGCATCAAATACTTTGCGCGCCAGATGCCCTGGCAGATAGACGACACCCTGGCTGATCGTGCGGATGGCTTGTAGGATTTCGATCCGGCGGGCATCTTTAAGCAGATAACCCATTGCACCGGATTGCATGGCAGCGGAAACGAGATGCTCGTCATTCGAGCTGGTCAGCACCAAAATCCGCACAGCCGGATACTTTTGGTGAATTTCGGCGGTTGCCTCCAGGCCATTTTTGCCTGGCATAAATAAATCCATCAGGATAACATCCGGTTGAAGGAGAGCATTTTGCTCTATGGCTGTCTCTCCGTTGGAGGCCTCTCCTGCAAGCTCAAGATCGCTTTCGTCTGATACAGCGCTGCAAAGCGCTTCACGCATCAAAGGGTGGTCATCGACAACAAGCACACGAATTTTTGCCATTTATGCGCCTTTGGGAACACGCAGGCGAACACGAGTGCCGGTACCTGGTTTTGAAATTATCTCCAACGAGCCGTTAAGTTTCTCGGCTCGCTCTTGCATGGAGCTTAAGCCTAACCCTCCCCGGCTCGGGACAACTGGGCTGGCGCGGTTTGCGCTGTGAAAAATTGAGCTGGAGAGATCCATTCCTTTGCCGTTATCCACAACTTCCAATTCTACCCAATTTTGACCGCCGCGCACAATAATTTCCAGGTGATTGGCCTGGGCATGTTTTAAGGAATTATTCAACGCTTCGATAGCAATTGGGTAAAGTTCTTTATCCCAGGCAGCCGGCCAATCTGGAGTGCCGTCCACGGATAGATTGATATCCATGCCGGTCCGCCGCTCCACCACATCCAGACGGGATTCCAATGCATCGATCAGGTTCATATTTTCTGCGGGGGAGAGACGTAATTCATAAAGCAGCAGGCGCATCTCTTTCAGAGCCTGGCGTGCACTCTCACTGATCTGATCAAGTGAGGCAGAAAGGCGCTCGAGATCACCTCTTGTTAGCCGGTTGTGGGCAGTATCTGAAGCAAGCACCAGGCTGTGTAAGGATTGGGTAACCGAATCGTGCAAATCGCGCGCCAGGCGGCGGCGCTCCTGGCGCGCCGCGGTTTCTTCACTCAGCAAGCGCAGGCGCACGTTCTCGAGCAGAATGGCCAATTGGTCAGCTATCGCGCTGAATAACGCTATATCTTCCACCGAAAGATGAATTGGTTGACTCCAAAATGCGCTCAAAATACCGACCACTTTATTGGATAAGTGAATAGGAATTCCGAGAAAAGCATCAAAGCCTGGCAGGCGTAGGCAGGCGGGAATATCAGTTATTTTATTCAGTTCGCTGGCTGCAATCCAGGGAATATTATCAGATGGCAAATTTTCGGGTTGCAACAGGCCGAGTTGGTTGCGAGCCTGTTCAGAAATGCCGCGTTGAGCAAATAATTGCAAATCGCGTTTGTTTTGATCCCATTGGTGCAGGCAAACCGCATGGCAGCCCATTACCACCACGAATTTCTCCAGAGTTTTTTCCAGGATTTCTTGCATGCTCAAGGATTGGCCGCCAACAAGAATCACTTCGTAAAGCATGGCCAATTTCCTGCTCTGATCCGTAACACGGTCAACCAGACCCTGTTCTGCTCGGCGCAGGTTATCTTCAATGCGCTGACGTTCCTCAATTTCAGTTTGCAAATTAGCGACGGTTGCGCTTAACTCGGCGGTGCGCTCGTTAACCTGGCGTTCCAAAGATATATTCGCTTTCTGCAGGGCTTGCTCGGCGTTCAGTCGAGCAAGCCCTGCGCCCATTTGGGCGGCGAGCGTTTCGAGCATTACACATGCCTCGGCTGTCAGCTCATCTTGAGTATGGGAGAAAAGCATGATCAATGCTAATAGATCGTTTTCGAAGGTAACCGGCAGCAAGGCAGTGGCGCGGGCGCCTTCCTGGATAAGGGCGAGATCAGAATTGAACTCCAGGTCAGCATAATGCCAATAGAATTGCTGCATAGTCTGCAGTTTTCTAATAAAAGGAGCATTGGTTGGGATGATTGAAGCAGCCTGGATAAAGGCGGGCGGTAAACCATAATGGCCAACCAGCTCAAGGCTGTGCGTTTCGTGGTGACTGAGATATACTACGCCGCTGTCTATCTCACCAATTTTACAGGCTTGAGTCAGCAGGGAATTGACTGCGTCACTCATTGTGTGGGCTGAAGCCGTTGCCAGCCCCAAATCCCGCTGGATTTGCTGAAGCTTTTCAATTTGCTTCCGACCGCTGATATTCTCCTTGATGGCGATAAAATGAGTGATTCGCCCATTGACATCTTTCACCGGGGCCACAAGGGCATTTTCCCAGTATAGGCTGCCATCTTTGCGTTTGTTAAGAAATTCGCCTTTCCACTCGACTCCGCTCAAGATCGTATCCCAGAGCTGCTTATATTGAAACTGGGGGGTTTGCCCGGACTTCAAGATACGCGGTGTTTGGCCTACGGCTTCTGCGGCGGTATATCCCGTGGTTTGGGTGAAACGCGCATTGACATACGTAATGACCCCTGTGCGGTCAGTAATGACAACAGAAGCAGGGCCCTGATCAATCACCTGTGAAAACTGGCGCAAAATATCTTCACTGCGTTTACGCTGTGTGACATCGTGAAAGATGAATAAACGGCCCAAGATGCGCTGGCGGTTGTCGATCAAAGGGCGGACAGAAAGATCATAAGTGCGCTTTTGATCTTCAGAGCCAACCGAAACCTCTCTTCTTTGATTGGCATCGAACTGGGTAAAAATGTTCAACCAGGGCTCCGCCAATTGGTCCGGACGCCGTCCAATCATAGAGAAGGTTAGTCCGATGATGATCTCGGCGGCTCGGTTGAAATCTACTAAATGATCGCGATTGTCAAGCACGACGACCAATTGGTCGATGTTCTCGAAAACAATTTCGCGAGCGACGGGGGTGACTTCAAAAAGATGAAATTTATCCAAAACCCAAATATATAACAAACCGGAAATAATAAAAGTGGTTGGTGTGAGGTTGTAACCTCTGATTGGCGTGATCCCCATATTAAAAAGAAAGTCTGTTGCCCAAGGAATGAGTGTGGCCAGGCCCAGAACCAAAGTTTCCCACAGGTAGACTTTGTGTGAACGAAACGCAATGTAAACCGTGAGAAAAGCGACCAGGTAAATTATGCTCACATAAGCTATATGCAGCCAATAAAAAGGCCCACGCGCCCATAACAGAACTGGAAAAGCCCCAGATAAATCGATCTGGTAGTCATAACGGAACAAGTTATGGTAAGTACTGGTAATCGCCAGCAGACTGACAATTGTGGGCTCCACGACCAGAAATGCCATCCGCGTACGAGTGAGCCAGTCTTGACTCCCGGTAAACTCCAGCGCTAAAGCCAGGAAAATTGGCGATGAAAAGGCAATTACCGGAAAGCGAAGATTGAGAAAGAGGATTTTTAACTGAAGTTGCGTGGTGGAGATCTCAAGAACAGCCGAGAGCGCCCAGAAACACCCAGCCCAGGTCAGCAGGCTAAACCAACGCGCCGCCATAATATCCTTAAAGCGGGATACATACAGCGCCAGGCCAGCCAGGATCACGGCTGCCACAATCAGCGGCCAAACGTATGGAGTATAGATCATGTCTATACTATTTTACACGTTTATTCCCCGTACAATTGTTTGTGCACCGCGCTGAGCGTCCGCACCTGATCGGCGGCATGGTAGGATGAACGCACCAGGGGGCCGCTTTCGACCCAGCGAAAGCCGATGTTCATGCCAAATTCCTTGATTTCGGCGAATTCGTCCAATGTATAGTAGCGGGCAATTGGTAAGTGCTTTTTGCTTGGCTGGAGATACTGGCCGACGGTCAGGATATCCACTCCCCATGAACGCTGGTCGCGCATGACTTCTTTCACTTCGGCAAGTGTCTCACCCAAACCAACCATAATGCCTGATTTGGTCAGCACATCGGGGTCCAGCTTTTTGGCGCTGCTCAGAGTTGCCGCAGCCCATTCATAATGATCCTGCGGCTGCACCACTTTGAACAAGCGCGGTACAGTTTCGACATTGTGGTTCAAAATTTCAGGCCGCGCTTCCATCACAATTTTCAACGCTTCCAGGCTGCCTTTAAAGTCTGGAATGAGCACTTCGATTGAACAACCGGGGTGCAGCTCGCGAATGCGGCGAATTACCATGCCGAAAATTGGCGCACCGCCGTCTTTGCGATCATCGCGGTTGACGCTGGTGATCACGGCATGCTTCAGGTTCATCGCCTTGACGGCCTGAGCGATGCGCTCTGGTTCCAGCCAATCGAGCGGCGAGGGTGTGCCGCGCTTGATATCGCAAAAGCCGCAGGTGCGTGTGCAGACGTCGCCCATCATCAAGAAAGTCGCTGTTCCGGAACCCCAACATTCTCCCATATTCGGGCACATTGCTTCTTCACAAACCGTATGCAGCGCTTTGCTGCGCATCAGGCTTTGCAGCCATTCGTATGTCTCGCCCGAGGGCGCGCGGACTTTAATCCAATCTGGCCGGCGCAGTGGGGTAGTGTTGATTTTCTCAGGGTCGATTCGATCGCGGGTGGGTGTAAACGGCATAATGTCTCCAGATGGAGACTATTCTACTCCAATTTTTCCTTGTTGAGGATAATGATTAAATCTACAAGAGCGAAGCCAATGAAAGCTCAAAGCCCGGAATTAGCTCAGCGACCGCTTCCATTTCGACGTGCAGACTATGCTGAGCGCTGAGCTGGGCTTGGTCATCGCTGGGCGGCAAATTCTTAAAGCGCTGGTAAACAATTGGCAGAAATGCAGCATATAAATGGAGCGGATTGGCGGCGGCCAGGCGCTGTTCAAGCTCCTCGGCATTGTCCTGCCAGAAGGCTTTCCGGCGAGCCAAGAGAATGTTAAATTCTTCTATCAACAGAGATACAGCCTGTTCCGCACGAATGGTCTGTGTTTGGGTGTTTAGCAGAATCGGTGCAGGTGAGCGCAAGACAGCTTTGGTTTCTGTTCGTTTTGTCTCAATTTCCAGGCTGCCGCCAAAAGTGAAACCCTCGATGTGATGTCCTTTGTGATCGATCAGGTCGATCGGTCCGCAGACTGCAGTGAGCTGTGTTTCTCCGCTCCAGGGATGTTCCAGGCTGGAATAATCGATGCCATGTTCGCCAGCGGTGTATAAGACGATTTGGGAAGGATCAAAATGCCGCCCGGTTGGCTGTTCCAGAAGCCAGATATCCAGGCCGGCGTACCCAGGTTCTGTCGGCCGGCGTGAAGGCAGGAGGACAAAACCAGGATGGTCGTTCGATAGTTGCGCAGGCATTGTCATTTTTTACTCTTCTTTCCGTACAATCAGGCGCACACCCTGTGTGCGAACCACTTTCACGCGTTCGCCTTTTCGGATCACCTCTCCGGGCAGTTCGGACTCAGCGCTCCACAGCTCTCCATCCAGGTGAACTGTGCCGCCAGGCGCCAGGTCTTGCCGCACGATGCCTATATGGCCGGGCAGGGTTTCCGCGCCCACTTTCAGCGGAATTTTTTGGGCGCGTAGAGCGAACATCAGGATGGTAAAGAATGAGAGAGCGCTGAACAGCGAGATCAAAACGGCGCCCGGGATGGAGATGCGCTGGAAATTGGGCACACCAGGCGAGTTGAACAAAACGAGGGCTCCTACCAGCATTGAAGCCGCACCGGCCACTGTCAGGGCGCCGTGGGTCGGCGCCTTAATATCCAGGACAAACAGCACAAAGGCGATCGCCAGAAAGATCAGGCCGAACCAATTGACCGGAAGCACCCCCATGCCATAACCAGCCAGGGCGATGCACGAAACGCCAACGAACCCGGCCACCCAGCCCCCTGGGCTGGACAGTTCAATCAGCACAGCCTGTACGCCAACTGCCAGCAGTAAAAAGATAATGTTGGGATCGGTGAGCACACCCAGTAGCTGCTCAATTGCGGAAACTGGCAGTGGTTGGAGAAAGGCGCCAGCGGTGTGCAGGGTGATTGCGGGTGCGTTCGGGGACATGTAAATATTAAACCCATCTAACTGCTGCAATAAATCGTTGTCATCCTGGGCGATGAAATCGATCAACCCGACGGCGAACGCTTCGCGGGCGGAAACAGCCCGGGCATTTTGCACGGTCGCATGCGCTAACTGCAGTGCTTCTGGCCGGCGGCGCTCCATGAGGGTATCCAGCGTAGCCAGGATGGCATTCTGTTCTTTCGCAGCCAGGGTTTGCCCCAGGTCTTCACCGCTGGAGCCCACCGGGCTGGCGGCGCCGATGATCGTCTCGGGAGCCATGGCAGCAACATGCCCTGCCATGGTGATGACGGTGCCGGCGCTGGCTGCCATGGCGGCGCGCGGAGCAACAAATACCACCACCGGGACCTGACTGCTGCGGATCACCTGAACAATATCATTCATTACCGTAACACTGCCGCCGGGGGTATCGAGCCGTAAAATGACCAGGCTGGCGTTTTGGGCGGCCGCGCTGGTGACACCGCGTCGAATGTATTCGCGCATCGCTGGCGCGACAGGCCCGCCGGCGGTCAGCACGATAACGAGTGGCGATGCTGCAGCCCTGGCGGGTGCCGCAAAGCCCGCCTCGATTGGCAGCAAACTGGCATATAGCAATAAGAGGATTAAGAATCGATGCAGCCTCATCCGACACCTCTTCAAGGCGCATGTTGGAGCAGGCTGACCAGCACCTGCGCCAGGATTATTTTAAAGATCAACGCCACGGGGTATACGCTGGCATATGATAGGGTGGGCAGTTCTGTCTCCGTTTGGGCGTTGGCCGCGCCTAACCCGGGCGGGTTGGTCATACAGGCGCACAGCGCCCCCATGGTGGCCAGGATATTCATGCGGAAACCCAGGTGCATCACCAACAAACCTGCCGTTACCGATGAAATTGTCACCACAATACCTGCCAACAGTAAAGAAGCTCCCTGGGTCTGCAGAACCGGCAAGAAGTGGGCCCCGGCGTTCACCCCAGCGCCTGCCAGGAAGATCATCAAGCCCAGCTCGCGCGCCAGGTTTTTGGCCGCTGTGGGCACATACAGGCGGAAACTGCCGATCCCGCCGAAATGTCCGACCAACAGGCTGACCAAGAAGGCCCCACCCGCGCTGCCCAGGCGCAGGGAGAGCCCGTCTGGCAAGCCGGGCAGTCCGCTGGGCAGGCGCACTGGGATGGCGCCAACCAGGATACCCAGCAGCAGGCCGATGAGAAACGGCACCATGTTGGTTTCATCGGCCTTGCGCGGAGAACCGTGGATCAGTCTTTCAAAATCTTCGACAGCCGTTTTTTCACCAACCACGCGGATTGTGTCGCCCATCTCCAGAGATGTCGCGCCGGTTGGGGTTATCTCCAGGCCTTGGCGGCGGATGCGGGTGATCACAACCGTGTAGCGTTCCCAAAGCTTGATGCGTGCCAGGCTTTTGCCAGTGAGCGATTCTTCCAGCACTTCCACATCCAGGCTGAGAACATCGCTGTTCACATCCATGCGTTCGTGGCGCTCTTCGCCCAGCAGGAACCGCATTTTTTCCAACTCTTCTGCAGACCCGACTACCATCACAATATCATTCAGCTTTAGAACAATATCAGGCGTGGCGGCGAACACGCGTTCGCCGCGTTTAATGCGCGAGATATTCGCCAACGACATGCGCCGTGGATTGATCTCGCTCACCCGCCGGCCTTCACAGTTCGGGTTGGTGATCAGATACTGCCTGGCCTCCAGGTCTGGGGATTCGATTGTGCGTTCAGCGTGCCACTTTTGCTCTTCCAGTTGTACGTCGCGGCGCAGCAGGCGCGGCAGAAATTGCACCAAGAGCACCAGGGAGATCATACTGAAGGGGTAAGCGATACCATAACCTACTGAAACTGAAGCGCTGTTTAACCCAGCACTGCTGCCTACAGCGACACGCTGTACAATATCCACTGCACCAGCCAGGGCAGGCGTGCAGGTCAGAGCGCCGCTGTACAGCCCAGCGGCCAGGTCGGCAGGCAGGTGCAGCGCATAGGCGACGCCGATGGTTGCCAGGGCACCAGTGACAACGGTGGCTGTGGCGATCGCCACAAAACGCAGTCCGTGCCGTCGAAAAGTGCGGAAAAAACGCGGCCCGGCCTGCAGGCCGACGGCATAGACGAATAACAGCAAGCCAAGGTCCATCACTTCCTGGGGAATGGTGAAGCCAAAATTGCCGAAGACCAGGGCGGTGAACAAAACACCCGCCGCCCCCAGGGACAATCCCCACAGCGACTGCTGGCCGATCCACGAACCGATCGCCAGGATTGCAAACAACACCAACATTTTTTCAGCCAGGATCGCAGCCATGCATCCTTCCCAGGCAGCCTGCCAGTTTGATCAACGCTTTGATGAACAACTGCCTCAAAATGATTATAGCACTGAGCAGATGGGGTAATCAGGCGAAGCGGCGGCGCTGGCGCCAAATCGGGTGCGTAATATTGATGTGCTATAATCTCCCCCATGCGCAAACGTATGATTCTGCTTGTGCTCATCGCCATTCCTGCGGCGTGCCTCGTGATGGGCGCGGCTGGTGTCGGCCTGTACAACCTGCCTCCCATCCATGATCGCCTGGCATGGCGCGTGGATGGTTGGGTTACACAAATAAAATATATGCTCAACCCACCCGAAAAGGTTGTGTTCGTGCCTCAAGACCAGGTTTCTTCGATTGTGCAGGCTACGCTCGAGGCATTGACGCCTTCGCCGACTGCCACGCTTGCCCCGACGAGCACTCCTCAGGCTACCACTGGCCTCAGCGTGACTGCTGCACCGTCGGCGACGCCTACCCTCACGCCAACCCCTCTGCCGGTGGTTGTCAAGCTGACCGGTTTTACCTATGAAAACCAGTTCAACCGCTGGAACTACTGCGGGCCAGCCAACCTGGCGATGGCTATGAACTTCTGGGGCTGGAAAGGTGATCGGGATGTGGTGGGCAAGGCGATTAAACCTTCGGACAAAGATAAGAATGTTATGCCCTACGAGCTGGTTGATTTTGCTTCGGCCCAACCAGGCCTGGCTGCACTTGAACGCAGCGGTGGGGATATTTCCCTGGTGGAGCGTATGCTGGCAGCAGGTTTTCCAATAGTGGCGGAAAAAGGCTATTATGAGTACGACTACAATGGAAAGCTGGGTTGGATGGGTCATTACCAGTTCATCACCGGATATGACCAGGCGAAAAGCGTGTTGATTGTCCAGGATACATACAAAGAAGGGCCAAATTTTGCGATCTCATTCGATGAGTTTATGGATGGATGGCGTTCCTTCAATTACATATTTATTGTCGTTTATCCGCGCCAGCGGGAAAATGATGTGCTGGCCTTACTGGGGCCGTATGCCGACCCGGAGTGGGCCGATAAGAGTGCTCTGTCTTTAGCTCAGCGCGAAGCAGTCAATTTGAGCGGCATTGACCAATTCTTTGCCAATTTTAATATTGGCACCAGCAATGTCAATTTGCGCTCGTATCAGGATGCGGCGAAGGCATATGACATTGCTTTTCGCCTGTACGCTGGTCTGCCGGATGATGGCAAACGCCCATTCCGCATGATGTGGTACCAGACTGGACCTTACTGGGCATACTTTTACACAGGACGTTACCAGGATGTGATCAACCTGGCTAATACCACGCTGAATGATACAGTCAGCCAACCTGTGTTGGAAGAAAGCCTCTATTGGCGGGCGATGGCAGAATCGGCGACAGGCGATACGCAGTCGGCCGTCACAGACCTGCGCGATAGTTTGATCGTTCACACCGGTTTTCAACCCAGCCTGGATTTATTGCAAAAATTAGGCGTTACGCCCTAGCCAGGGGGGTGGTATGAAAATTTTGCATTTTGCGGATGCGCATATTGACATCGCTAACCACGGACGCCAGGACACACAGACCGGGCTGCCGGTGCGCGTGCTGGATTTCTTGAATTCTTTGGACCACATTATCGACGCTGCGATCGCTGAAAAGGTTGATCTGGTGATCTTTGCTGGCGATGCATATAAAGACCGGACACCGGCTCCAACATTTCAACGTGAGTGGGGACGGCGCATTATGCGTCTCTCAAAGGCCGGCATCCCCACCTTGCTTCTGGTGGGCAACCATGATCTTTCGCCTGCCATGGGCCGGGCGCATGCGCTGGAAGAGTTCAATACGCTTCAGGTGCCGCATATTTATGTGCTGGACAGGCCAAAGTTTTGGAGACCAGATGACTTGGAAGGCCTGCCGGTTCAGGTGATTGCTTTGCCTTGGATCGCTCGCTCGGGCTTATTGGCACACCTCGGCATGAGCACCAGCAACCCAGCCCAGGTTTACCAGGAACTGGAGAGCCGTTTGCAGGAACTGGTGGATGGTTGGCTGGAGTCTGCTGACCCTGCTCTGCCGGTGATCATGACAGCCCATGCCTCTGTCCAGGGCGCCAGTTACGGCGGCGAGCGAACGGTTATGTTAGGCGGCGATTTGGTTCTCTCTGGCTCGCTGGTGCGTGACGCGCGCCTGGATTACGTAGCATTAGGACACATTCACAAACCTCAAGATTTAAATAAGAATGCGCATCCGCCGGTAATTTACCCCGGCTCGATCGAGCGAGTGGATTTTGGCGAAGCATTTGAGGATAAGTATTTTATTGTTGCCGAAATCGGCCGGGGTAAAACCCGCGTAGCATGGCGTAAAATCGAGGGTATACGCCAGTTTATTGATCGATCGGTTGTGCTCAAGGGTGAAGATGGCGATTTTGGGATCACAGAAAGGTTGTTGGCTGCTCTGCCATCTAAAGAGAATCTACAAGGTGCGGTTGTTCGCCTGACGATTGAATATCCCCGCGCCTGGGAAGACTTGATCAATGATGCACCGCTGCGTGCCCAGGCGGCGAATGCACTTGAATTTCGACTGATTAAACGCCCGCAGGTTGATTCGCGTGTTCGCTTGCCCGAGGGCAAAGCAGTTGGCAGCATGGATTCTCAAGAATTGTTAAAATTGTATTGGAATGCAAACCATGTTGATGAGGATGAACAACGGATACTCTCCAGCCTGGCGGAATCGATCATTCGGGAATCGACGGATATGTTTGAATCTTCTAAATCGATCCTTGTCAACAATCTGGGAGAAGCGGGGGAAAAATGATTCCGCTCCGATTAAAATTAACTGGGTTTCTTTCCTATCGCGATACGGTAGAATTGGATTTTACACAGTTCGATTTAGCCTGTATTTCCGGCGCTAACGGCGCTGGAAAATCGACACTGTTGGATGCGATGACCTGGGCGCTGTTTGGCCAGGCGCGCAAACGCGATGAAAGCCTGATCCATACCCATCCTGAGACAAAGGCCGCAGAGGTGGTATTCCACTTTGCTTATGAAGGTAACCTGTTTCGCGTCCAGCGCAGTCTGGTGCGCGGCAAGGGCGGGCTGGTCGAATTTCACCTTTTTCAGGGGCAACTGGATGACTATACTCTGGCTGATCAAGAACGCGGCGCCTGGAAGCCTTTGACAGGCGCCACCATGCGAGAGACCCAGGCGTTGATTCAAAACACGCTGCGCATGGATTACGAGACATTTACCAATGCCTCTTTCTTTATACAGGGGAAGGCGGATCAATTTACTCAGCAGCGGCCAACCGATCGAAAACGAATATTAAGCAGCATCCTGGGATTAGAAATGTGGGAAGTGTATAAAGAGCGGGCTGGCGAGCGGCGCAAAGGCCTGGAAAGCCAAATCGCAACTTTGCAGGGCAGTTTACAAGAAATCACTGCTGAACTGGCTGAAGAACAGTCTCGCAAAACCCGCCTGGCCCAGCTCCTGACGGAACTGGAAAGGCTGACTCAGACGCGGCAGTTTCAAACCAGCGCGCTCGAGAGCATGCGTGAAGCTGCTGCCAGCCTGGCAGAGCAACAACGTTTGGTGCAGGCGCTGAACCGCCAGGTGGAGGCGGCCAATAATCGACTGAGCGACTTGCAGAACCGCTTGCGCGAGCGCCAGGAGGAATACTCCGCCTGCGAGGGGCTGTTAAGCCGAGAGACTGAAATTCAAGGAGATTACGTAGCCTGGCAGCAGGCGCTGCAAGAACTGCAGTGTTGGGATGAAACGGCAGCCCGTTTTCGCAGCCAGGAATCGGGTCGCCAGGCGCCGTTGGAAACGATTGCCGCCGAACGCGCTCGCCTGCAAACCGAAAGGCAGGCTTTGCTGGCACGGCAGGTCGAACTGAGCCAGGATCAAAACTCTCTGCAGTCTCAAGAGGGCGAACGTGCTGCCGCGGCGGCGCGCGCCGAAACTATAAAACAAGAGCTGTTTGCCAGGCTAACTTTGGAAGAAGAACTGCGCCTGGCGCGCCAGAAGCTTTCAGATGCGCGAGCCGAGAATCCGCGCTTGAAGAACGAGATGGATGATCTAAAGACTCGCATCAGCCGATTACAGGCGATGGAAGGATCGCTGTGCCCATTCTGTGGTCAACCTTTAGATGCTGATCAACGCGAACGTTTGATTGCCGAGCTGTATGCACAGGGCGTGGATAAAGGTGATCGCTGGCGGGCGAATAAGGCATTGCTGGATCAGGCGGACCAGCTCGTGATTGGGTTGGAAGCACGCCTGGCTGGCCTGTCCAAATTGGATGCGGAACTCCAGAGCTGTCTGCGCCTTTTAGATCAATACTCTCTGCGTCACCAGCAGTTTGTCGAAAAGCAATCTGCCTGGACGCAAACTGGCGCGCCGCAGTTAGCAGAACTTGAGCGCCTGTTGACGGATGAGACTTATGCGCCGGCTGCGCGCCAGCGGCTGGCAGCCATCGACGCTGAGCTAAAAAGCATTGGCTACGATGCTGCAGCGCACGACATGGTTCGTCGAGAGGAGCTGTCCAGGCGCAGCGCTGAACGAGAGCTGCGTGAGTTGGAAAAGGCGCGCGCTACCCAGGCAGCGCTCGGCCGGGAGATTGAAACACTGCGATCACAGCAGGTTGAAGCCGGGCGAGAGCTGGAGATTGTGCAACAAGAACAAACCAGCGCAGTCGGTCTGCTGGCCAGGGCAGAATCACAGGCGCCAGATTTGGCAAACGCAGAGCGCCAGCTCTTTCTTTTGCAGGAACAGGAAAACCACCTGCGCCTCGAGGTGGGCGCTGCCAGGCAAAAAGTGGATGTATTAGCAGACCTGAAAACCCGGCAGGCCCTAATCGAATCCCAACGTGAAGAGTTGGCCAGGCAGGTAGCGCGTTTACGCCAGTTGGAGCGAGCATTTGGCAAAGATGGCGTACCAGCCTTGCTGATCGAACAGGCACTGCCGCAGATCGAACAAAAAGCCAATGAGCTCTTAGACAGGTTGAGCGGCGGAGCAATGTCGGTGCGTTTTATCACCCAGGCCGATTATAAAGATAAGAAGCGGGATGACAAGAAAGAGACGCTCGACATCCAGATCAGCGATGCCAGCGGCTCAAGGGATTATGAGCTGTATTCAGGGGGAGAAGCTTTTCGCGTTAATTTTGCCATACGCCTGGCTCTTTCTGAAGTATTGGCACAGCGTTCCGGCGCTCGCTTGCAGATGTTGGTGATCGATGAAGGGTTTGGCAGCCAGGATAACCAGGGCCGCCAGCGATTGATCGAAGCAATCAACCTTGTGCGACCTGATTTTTCAAAGATCTTGGTGATCACTCATATTGATGAGTTAAAAGATGCTTTCCCAACCCGGGTTGAGGTTGAAAAGAGCAGCCGCGGCAGTATGATCCGGGTCGTTTGAAATGCTCACTTTTAGTCATGATCATCAGATGATTTTTCCGTTGGAGTAGGTGTTTTGGTCGGGTTAGCCATCCACCTTGGCCGCCGTGTGCCGGTGATGGTCGGCGTCGCCGTTTGCGTGGGGGTTGGCGTCAGTGTAGTTTTTGGCTTTTCCGTTTCGTGCTTTTCGCGTGAACCGTGCGATTCCTCAGTCTGAGTTGGCTCTGGTGTCTTGCTCGGCTTGACTTCTTCTGTTGGATGCTCTTCATCAGTCGGCTCTGATGAAGGCTTGATTGTCGGCTTTGGTTGTTTGGTAGGCTCTTCCGTATCTGTAGGCTCAAACCCGGGGGTCTGGGTGGGAATAACTTGTGTATGGGTGGGCTCTTCAGTTTCTTGAGCTTGCAAATTGGTGGCGGGGGGTTGATTCTCAACGAGGATCATGACATTCTTGGCGAGCAGACTGCCATCCCCAAGCATAATTGCGTCAATTTTGACTTTGTCGCCGATCGAAGGAAGGCGCGTCATTTGAGTTTGAGCGCTGATTGTTAATTCTAGATCATCCACTTTCCAGGTATTTCCAGCTATATCATGGACAACGCCGTCGAAAGATACTTTATTGGTGTGGATTTGGCTCGCCAGTACAGAGCCATCTGAGAGAAGCTGCCCAACAACGGAGACATAATCACCGAGTGCGATCTCGCCATCGATTTTAGTCTGCCCATTGACAATAACAGTTACCTGGTTCACCTGCCATGTCGCTGACATGGCTTCAACCGGACCGGCAAAATCGACCATCACCGCTGTTTTTGAGCGGGTGACCAGGGTGTGGAGTTCACTAATGCGTTCTTCGTTAAAGCTTTTTTCTAATTCCAGCTTTTGGCTGGCACCAGGTGCGAGCAGAAGGCGTGTTTTTTCAGCAACTCTCTTCACCGGGTAGAGCGCGTCGCCGGGGAGCGCTCCTGCGGAGACGCTTACTGCGCCAAGGCTGCCGGCTGAAAGAAGAAGGATAATAACTACAAAAGCGGCTACTGCAAAACGCAAAGTGCGGAAATTTCGGCGGGGCGGTACAGAAAATCCACTCTGCGTGGCGGCATTCGCAAGTGATCCTCTGGCAAGCGCTGCGGCTTGAAGGAATTTTGCGCGACTGCGGTTGCGGGCGGCGGATGGCACCTGAATCGTGGCGGCATAATTTCTGGTTTGCTGCGCTGTCTTCAGTAATGGTTCTAATTCTGCAGCATGCTCTGGATATTTTTTTAGAATATCTTGAGGAGAATGACCTTGCCCTAACAAAACCAGGCAATTTTCAAATATTTGTGTTTTGATATCGATATCGCTCATAATAAGCGCTTTCCTTCTAGCAGCCGCCGCAAGGCTGCCACCGCCCGAAATTGTAAAACTTTCACTGCATTCACACTTCGTTTCATCAAGTCCGCGGTTTCTTCTAAGGAATATTCTCCGGCGAAGCGTAATGCTAACACTTTTTGTTGTTCCGCAGTCAATTTTTGAATTGCAGCAGCCAGTTCCTCACTGCGCCAATGATTTTCGAAAGACGCCGCAGGGTCGTCCAAGCCAGGCAAATTTTCTAACGAGTCGAGTTCAGAATCAGGCTTCATGTAGATCTGGCGCAAATGATCATTGATCAAGTTACTGGCAACGCCGAATAACCAGGCGCGCAAATTCTGAGTTGGCCCAGCACCACGCTGCAGTGATGTTAAGAGATGCAAAAACACATCCGAAGCAATGTCTTCGCAAACTTGTGGGTCAGTCAGACGAAAATGTACATACCGGTAAACGTCTGGAAAGTAACGCTCGTGAACTTGAGCCAGGGTATCCATATCCAGGCGCCGGATACGCGCAAGTGTTTCATCAGAATCCATGAGGGTCTGTTTCTTAAGGCGACTTTGAACTTTTTGGCTTATTATAAGCTGTTCCTGACCCATTCCACTTGCTGCCTTGTAACTAAATATCTTGTCGTTAAAGAGGCAAAAAAGTTACGGCTTTTCTCAGCAAACTCAGGTTTACCTGCTTCTGGATTGTTAACCGAACTTATTTGACTTTAAAGACGATTCGGCTTATACTCAACACAGATGAAAAATTTCGCTCTTTATGTGAGTGATAAGCAAATTCCTGTTTTGAAGTTTTGAACTTGGGCACGCGCCTCTGCGCGTGCATTTTTTTTTAATCCCAATTGAAAGGAGACACAAAAAAGTAAAATGGATTCAGGATTGCTGCGCAAGCGTGAAAAAGCCAAAAGGTATGCGGAGGAGCGTAATCGCATTCGGATAGAAAGCCTTATGGTTACTTTTGATGGGGACAATAATCCACATACTGTGCATTTTCAGGATGGGACCTGGAAATGCGATTGCGATTTCTTTCAAACCCGCCAGACTTGCAGCCACACGATGGCATTGGAAATCATTCTGGAAGGGATGATCCCGCAGGTTGTGACGCCTGAATAGACAGAGCGACTTGAAAAAGGGTGGGTGAAGATCTTCACCCACCCTTTTTATTTTTGGAGTTCTAAAGTCTTTTAGAAAGCATCTATTGCGGCGCGAATTTATGATGCGCTCTTTTTGGCAATCATATTATATAGAGAGCGTATTTCCCGTATGATTTCCGATTGCCGTTGGGTGATAAATTGGTTGATAATCTGCCTGGGGGGTTCCGTTGATACGATCTTCATGCCTATTCGGTAACGATCTTTGCTTGCCTCGAGTCGCATGTTCGCTATTACGGCGTGGATGCGCATCTTTGGATTAGACAAATGCTGGTATGTGGTTTCGCTCTCTTCCGGTTCTTTTTTCTTGGCTTCCCAACTGGGAACGGGGCTGTAGCGAATATTATCACGCGCAAACCGGTCAATCGGCTTGTTGTCACTGCCAAATTCGAGCCGGATTTGGCCGACAGTGTATGTGCCTGGGATTTGAAGAATAACAACAACATCTTGCAGCGGTTTTAGCCGCCAATACTCTACGGATTGGCGTTCCAAATATACCGCCAGGCCATTTTGAGAAATATCAGCCAGCGTTCCTGAACCAATCTCGTTATCATTCGGTAATTGGATATTCCCCTCAAGAGATTCCTTCGGCTGGATGCGCACCAGACGCCTTTGGCCGATATCCTGTTCGATTGGTCTGAAGTTTCCTAATGTGGCGATGTTTTGATCTGTATCAAGGTTCAAAACATCTGCTTCGAGAATTTCTGGCAGCATCTGACTTTGAATGTAGGTGTGTTTTTCCAGAAACATGCATACAGATTGATGGTTGTCTGTAAACACTTGGATTGAATCAGGCTCGATGCTAACAACCCTTGCAGGGAACGAAAGCGGAACCCCTTTATACACATTTAAGAGGTTGATCTCTTCCTTTGCAGTTGATATCTTCCCGAAAATTTCAATCCAGGTATCTACCATAGCTACCTCAGAGGCTTACTTTATGGTATTAAGTATATCCTAAGTCAAAATAATCGTGATAAACATCATGTTGCGTTCTATACCAATTGCAGCCATAATGATATCTGGCAGGCGACCACTTCGCCTGTGGTTGGTAATTCCACTTGCCCAATGATTTCAGATGTTATTTATGGATAATTTCTACTAATTGTAATATGATGGTATGATGAAATTTCCTCGAACGAGCGCCCCGCAAAAACGGCCAAAGAATAAATGGTTATTTCGAAGACAAGCTTCCCAGGTGAATTTCGATTCACAGGTTACCAGCGAAATTCGTCTTCGAATGCTATCCGATCTTCCTTATGCATGGGTTTATTTGATTGATTCTCATGAGAAAATGATCGATTGTGCGCCATCCTGTGAGCTTCTCACCGGATATTGCGCTGCGGATTTTTTAAACGATCAAGGTTTGTTGATCAAAATTGTCCACCCTGATGATCGTCAAGCCTTTGTAGATTATCGGGAGAAAATCAAAATCCAACACGAAGAATCCGGCCTGGATTTTCGAATAATTCGAAAAGATGGGAGAGCGCGTTGGCTGAGGCATTTTTGCCGGCCGGTTTTTGATAAGAATGGAACATGGCTCGGAACCCATGAGTCCAATTGGGATATTCATGAGCGCAAGCAGGCCGAGGAAGCTTTACGTCAAAGTGAAAAACGCTACCGACAGTTGTTCGAAAACATTACTTCGGCGTTTGCTTTGCACGAAATAATCCAAGATGAAAGCGGCGCACCAATCGATTATATCTTTTTGGAGGTAAACCAGGCTTTTGAGCTTATGACGGGGTTAAAAGCCAAAGAGATTATTGGACGAAGAGTCATGGAAGTTTTACCGGGCACCGAATTTGAGTGGGTGAAAAAATACGGTAAAGTTGCCTTGAGCGGGGAGCCAATCCATTTTGAAGATTATAGTCGAGAGATTGGAAAATATTTTGATGTCTCAGCGTTTTGCCCGGAGCATGGTAAATTTGCTGTGGTTTTCACGGATATTACTGAACGGATAAATTCAGAAAAACTGCTTGAGCGTCAGGTGACAGAGTTGGAGGCCCTGCATGAAAGCAGCCTGGCTATCAGCGGTTCATTGGAACCGGTTGAGATTGCTCAAAAAATCACATCGATTTTGCACCGGAAGATGGAGTGGAATCATGCGGCCGTCCGATCTTACGATGCAGACACAGGTCAAATCAAGCTGTTAGCTCTCCAGCGTCGCGATGTGTCGTTGGATAGATTTGAGGAAGATTACCAGCGGCTGAATGCAGCAATAAACTTACCCGGAAAGGGTCTGACAGGCTGGGTGATCCAGCATGGGGAAATTGTGCGTTGCAATAATGTGCATGATGATAGTCGTTATATCGAGACATATCAAGATATAAAATCTGGAATGTACGTACCAATTAAGATCGGAGAACGAATAATCGGAGCGATCAGTGTAGAGAGTGTTCGCCCAAATGCCTTTGACAGTAAGGATGAGCAGCTCCTGGCAACGATTGCTGCCCAGGCAGCCATCGCTTTGGAAAACGCCAGGCTGTACCAAAAAAGCCAGCAAGGGATAGCCGAGCGGATGAGAGCGGAAGAAGCGTTGGTAGAATTGAACTTAGAGTTGGAGCAGCGGGTGAGGGAGAGGACGCGGGAGCTGCAGAATGCGAACATGGAGTTGGAGCGAGCATCGCGGTTGAAGGATGAATTTCTGGCGAGCATGAGCCATGAATTGAGGACGCCGCTGACAGGGGTGTTGAATTTATCGGAAGCGCT
>JAKOUW010000089.1 GCA_029782365.1 Chloroflexota bacterium | reverse complement strand
GCTTGTCCCAGCAATTGGGCGTTCATTTGTATTTCTTCTTCTGTTTGTTCCTTCTGCTGCGAACCAAACTTCGGCATAAAGTCTTCGGGTTTGAACCGCCTCCCATTTTTGCCCCTGTGTGCGTTGGCAACAGTGCTGGCTATGATACCAGCCTGCAAGTCCCCCGAACTGCGCCCTGTGGATACATTTGCAGATACACCTGCCATTCGGTTAACTCGCGGCTTGTGTGCTTATCAAGCACCTCACCCGGCGACATACCCAACAGGACGGCCAGTTCAAAGTCTATCCGTCGGAGAGAGTCTCGTCGAAATTTTCGACCATCTCTTCCATGTCTTCCTTGGTTAGCCCACTAAGTTCAGTAGCAACTGCGGCAACACGCATAAGTGCCTTGGCGCTCTTCTTCGACAATGCCGCTATGACATCGTCAGAGAACAGCCTGTTCCCGTCCTTATCAACAGCACACAAAGCAACAAGTTTTTCCAAGGCATACCTGGTGTTTATTTGCCCCTTCTTTCCTTGCAAAGACTCCTCGTATTTCTGACGTTCGCGTCCAGTCAGACCCCGAACACACACAACACCTCCCCATTCAGGGACTTCCACTTCTCTGACTTCCACGTCATTTGCACCCAAAATAGCTTCTTTGGTCAAGTAAACTTTCTTGGCCATGGTTATACCTCCTTAATGTTGCAGGGGGCTGTTAAGCCCCCTTATTAACTTTTTTTACCGAAAGACGGTTTTGCGGTAGCAGCCAAGGTAATAGTTGCTTCCAAAAGCCCATCTGTCGTGATTTCGCCCGGTTCAAACCCGGCAATGTAAGCCTTAAATTCTAGGTAGTTATCCCCGTCCGGATAGACAATCCGGCAAGTAACCAATTCCCGGTTTACCAGCCGCTCGAGAAACGCCCTCTGGTCTTCATCACCTGGTTCAAACAGTACATTCAGGGTTGCATCCCCCAACCGAAGAATGGTTGGTTGTTTTTCCTCAACGCCGTCCTCGGAATCCAAAACGGTGGTGTCCGCCATATCAGCGGTTACACCCGGAGGTGTAATACTACGAATGCGTGCAATATCGGTGAACTCAGTTTCGCCTTCCTTTTTCACCTGAAACTTAGTTCCAATACCCCACATAACTTTCACTCCTTCTTATTTGTGTAATAAATGAAAAAGTCTACATCTGAGCGGTATAGACCCGTCTCGTGTTCGTAACTATCCCGATAGTCGGCCCGTATTACTTGGGCCTTTGTCTTGTCGCCCAACACCCCCACAAAGAAATCAAGGGCGTGATTCAGCGCTTGTGCGATCCTTCGTGCAAGCACTAGATCGTCCGCATAGGCAGAAAACTGGAATCTTGGACTGTCAGCGGAATTTCCCCTAAGCGAAAGGGTTCGTGGCGAGCTGACACGTTGCCACACCACCGCAGGGGCTTGTTCCCCTTCCGGTATCGCCAAGGGGAACAAGTTGTTCCCAACAAGCGCAGTCAGTTCATCATCGGCCAATAGGTGAGCAACCAGCGCTCCTTCAATGTCCAAGTTTCTTCACCTCCTCAAGCACCGCCTCTTCCATTGTTTTGCGTGTCTGTTCCACTGCGTTGGCGTGCTGCTCGTCCACGGCAGGACGCATAAACGGCTGTGCCGGGTGGAAAGACGTACCAAACTCCTGGTAGTAATCGTAAGAATGCCAAGAGCCTCCTTCCGGTTTCAGGTTGGAAGCCACTTGCACCCTCACTGCCCTGGAACTTTGGTACGCAAAGGTGGAACGCAACGAATCGCGAAGTCGCCCGGTATCCACCGGAGCCTTTCGCTTCGCACTTCTTAAAATTGGTTCTGCGCCCGCCTTAGCCGCTTTGGCTAGCGAACGTCTGGTGGCGTTTTTAGGAATTTTCTTCAGGGCATTTTTGAGTTCCTTAGAACCCTTGATCTCCACGCGAATCCGCATTCAACTCACCTTTTCCTTGCACATAAGCTGAATCTCGTAATTTTGCTCCACTGGGTTCATGACGGACTCTATTTCAAATACCCTGTCGCCCCACCTAACACGCATGTCGGGCTTAACGCCTTTGATATGGCGGAATGAAATGCGAACTATTTGCTCGTTAACAACTTGCCTGCTTGCCCAATATTCGCGCCCGCGCAGAGGATCAATTTCCGCCCACACAGTGGCGAATGGCACCCAGTCGCGGATAGGCTGGTTCAGTTCGTTCCGGCCAATTTCAGTGTACATTTCGATAACAACTTGATGGCGGAACACCCTTTTACGTTTTTTCACGCTAACCACCAGCCTTCGCCTTGAGCATGCCAATCATGGTAATCAGGCTTTGGTCAGACACTTTTCCCACTTGCCCCGGATCTTCAAACCACCGCACAAGAATCACCTGGGCTGTCGCTTGCGCCAATGGGTCAACCGGTTCTTCGTCACCCCACCGCTTTCCCGTAGCAACCGCCAGGTATTCTTCAATAGCAGGAACGTAGGAGAAGGCTTTCGGCGGTACTTGCTCTGGGCTGTCGTAGTCAAGTGCTTCGGCAACTTTTTGAGGGGTTAGTAACGCCATATCACCACCTGCCTTTAGGGAAGGGAAGCCCGAAGGCTTCCCTTAGTCCCCAATGGTTTTTGTTACTATCACGGTGTAGACGGTTTCCGCGTCCCCGTTTGTAACCGTGATAACTGCTTCGTTTTCGCCACCTTCCCACATGGCGGACGATCCGTTTGCCACTTCCTTGCCGTTTACCATAATCACAACTTCCGCTTCCTCATCGGCTGGGGTTGCTGTGATCTTGTTGGTGGCGTTTGTGGTTGTGGCTGTGTAGTACAAGACTTCGGGGTCAAACCCTACGGTTTCACCGTCCTCCTGCACCAGAGTCAAAGTCCCTATCGCCAGCCCCGACAGGGACGAGTTTAAGAGTTTCCCGCGTCGCCCTTATCGGCACCCTTGCGCACAATAACCACGCCGTTGGGATCGAGCAGCTTGCCGTCAGCAATCATGATGGCCTTGTCCACCCACTGGTTGGTGTCGTGGTCGAAGTAGCGGAACAGGGCCAGTTGCATGTTGGAGTTGATAACGTAGTTGTTTAGGTTGGCGTAAATGGCAATCACGTCACCGGGCTCGGAATCGACAGGCCCATCGGCGTCATCGTAGGGAGCGATCACGTCGTCTTCAACAAGGATGACTTCCTTGCCGCCGAAACGCTCCTGCGGGCCGTTGGTGATGCCATAGTTCACGCGTCCGACAGGCTGGCCGTTCTGATCCACCATGCCGTCAATGTAGCTCTCGAAAGTGCCGCTCGCCATGTAGAAGGCAGCCCCAGCCTTGTAAGCCAAAGGCATTTTGGCGAACACCTTCTTCTTCCAGGCTGCCCAAGAGCCGATTTCGGACGGGCTGAGGGTTACTACATTGTCTTCTTCTGGTACCCGGGTGTCTTTGACAATGCCCAAAGGCTTGCCGTCGCCGTCGCCGGAGATAATCGCTTTGTCAAGCGCTTCCACCATAGCCTCAACAATCAAGTCCCTTAAAGTGGACTCGAAGCTATCCAAGGTTACAGTGTCGGCAACCAGCGAAGTGGCGACCTTCACTTCAAGCCCGTGGTAGCTGAAGGTAACGGAGGTTGTAGCCTGTACTTTCTGGCGTACACCGGAACTCTCTCCGACCCATTTAGCTTCGGGTTTCAGGGACAGGATGGGAACCTGCACTCCGCCCTTAACACTCAGCTTGCGCACACGGTTGAATACCTGTCCCCGGACTTTTAGCTCCCGAATGATCTCATTCAGAATTGTGGTGGGGACAATGGCAGCCAGATCGGTTACGCCAGCGAATTTGTCCGTGGGCTGTCCGTCACTCAGGAGTTCAGGCGTTACCTTGCCGGTTTTGGCAAACTCCATGAACGCCTTGCGATACTCAACGGTATTCCACGGATCTTCTTCGCGCCGTTCTTCCTTGGCGGCGAAGGTTGCCATGGGATTCAGCCTGCCTTCTGGCACCTGCGGGACAGGCTTCTGGCTGCGGAATTCTTCCTCATCAACCTGTGCCTTCTTTTCCGCTTCCGCAATCATGTTGCGCAGTTCGTTC
>JAKOUW010000076.1 GCA_029782365.1 Chloroflexota bacterium | reverse complement strand
GCTGCAAACAGGGTCAGGCCCAGGGCGATCGAACAAAGGAGCGATTTGTTTCCAAGTATCATCCACAGTTACGAAAATCCACAAGCAAAAATCCGAAAAATTGTTTATCATTGGGGTTGTCCTCCATCGCTTTTTGGTGGCTGCAACTCCCAAATATAGCGATAGGGGACTTTTTGTCAACTAGCATAAGACCCTATTATCTTAATATCCGACGGTCAAGGGACGATGCAACAAACGGCAGCAAATTTATATTTAGGAAGAATACCTGAATATCAAAAATGGACGAATCGGACTTGGTTGTCTACGTATCCTCTAGGTGGAAGCTATGATCCTGGGTTGTTTTGGTCCAATTTCTCATACGCCCTTACCAAGCCAACAGACAGTGCCGCAGCAGCGACTGCCCTGTTCACCGGGATTAAAACAACAAACGGGCGCATTGCGGTTTCTGGAGATGGCACAGTTCGTCTCTCTTCATTGGGTGAATTGGCGCGCAGCTTTCAGATGGCTGTCGGCGCAGTGACCTCTGGCCCGATAACAGATGCTACACCAGGAGCGTTTTTGTCTCACAACGATTCCCGCACAAATTATTACGCTATGCTGGATGAGGCATTCTGGGGCGACCCCAATACAACCGGTTTGATCACGAACACTTTGTATGGAGGAGGTCATGGACCCACTTTCCCGCCCGTAGATGTTTTAATCGGAGGTGGAAATCCAAATTGGGCAGGATCTACCTTTGTAAATGCTGCCATTTACCATAAATTAAAGAACGAAAACGGCCAACCTGGTAAACTAACTTTCGTTGAACGCTTGAGCGGCCAGCCAAATGGCGGTGCACGCCTGATTCAGGCGACCGTACCAATAACTGTAACACGCCTGGCTGGGCTTTTTGGCGGTGCGCATGGAGATTTTGAATACCGTTTGGCTGATGGCTCTGGCGCTAATCCAGAAAATCCCACTCTGGCGGAAATTGCCCAGGCGGCCTTAAACGTTCTCGATCGTAATCCGCATGGTTTTGTGTTGATGATTGAGAGCGGATCTGTTGACCATGCATCACACGCCAACAACCTGAACCAGGAAGTTGGCGAGGAAATTGCTTACAACGAAGCCGTCGAAACCGTCGTTAATTGGGTAAACGATCCATCCAACCGAGCCGACTGGACGAACACTTTGATTATTGCAACAGCCGATCATGAAACAGGTTACCTTACTGCCGGTCCAGGAATATTGCCTGATTCGGTTCACCCTATAGGACCTGTGAACGCCGCAACGCTCGCCCAAGAAAAGATGATCTCTGGACAGCCTGATCGCGCCAGTTGGGATGATGCAAACAATAATAATATAATCGATCCAAGCGAACAGGTTTATTGGTCCTGGAACAGCACTGGTCATTCAAACAGCCTGGTGCCATATTTTGCAAACGGTTACGGCGCCGGAATGACACGCTGTCTGGCTTCGAACGTTGATCCTCAGCGTGGTTTATATATGGATAACACCAATGTGTTTGAAATCTCTGCAGCCGCCCTGCAGCACACCGCGGCATGTGTCTATCACCAGGCAAACCAAAAGTATGTCAACAGCGTCGATGGCCAAAAATATTTGCTGCCTTCAGGCGATCACGTTGGACCTCCCTGGAGCAGCGATTCGGTGACCATAAGTTTTTCAGTTTCATATACTTCCACAGAACATAACACAATGTATTATACAAATGACGGCAGCCAGCCATCTGGATCAAAGGGTACTGGATATGGAACAACGAAAGCGCTGAATTGTGAGCAGAACGGAATATTTAACCAACCCGCTGAATCAATTATTACCTGCCAGCCAATCCCACCACAAGCGATTAACTCGCCTATTCATTACATCGTAGAGTCCTGGAACAGCGCAGGCGGCGATTTATTTGCCAATTCAATCTCGTGTTCGTCCTCGATGTGTGCGACCGTTTTCAGTTATACGGTTCAAGGTCCCCACGCAATTTTCCTGAGTTATCTATCTGCTCCTCCTAAGGTAAAATAACGCTAGATGACATACCAAGAAATTGTCCCTTTACTTACCAGAATTCTCACTCCAGGTCAGGTCAGCATTTCTGACACAGATCGCGCACTGCATGCGAAAGATCAAAGTTTTCATCAACCTTCCAAACCTGATGTAATTGTATGGCCCGAATCCGCACTTCAGGTCAGCCAGATCCTGATCCTGGCCAATGAATACGAAATTCCACTGACAGCCTGGGGAGCCGGCACTTCACTTGAAGGCAACCCAATACCCGTGCGTGGGGGTATTTTACTTTCACTAGAACGTATGAATAAAATCATCGCTATCCAGGCTGATGATTTTCAGGTAACCGTCCAACCTGGATTGGGTTATAAAGATTTGAATGTGCAGTTAGCGCGCTATGGTTTATTCTTTGCACCCGATCCAGGGGCAAATGCATCTATCGGTGGCATGATCGCAAATAACGCCGCTGGCAGCCGGACAGTTCGATATGGCGCCACTCGCGATAATGTTCTGCGCATGGAAGTAGTATTGGCGGACGGACAAGTGATCCATGTGGGCTCACGGTCTGTAAAACAATCTGCTGGATTTGACCTGGTGCATTTATTCATCGGCAGTGAAGGAACGCTGGGGATCATAACCGAAGCTACCTTACGTTTATCGCCTATCCCGGAACACATCAGTGCAATTGTCGCTGCCTTCAACACAGTCCAGGCGGCAGTCGAAACTGTGGTAGCTGTGCGCGGCAGTGGTCTCGATCCCGCAGCTCTCGAATTCCTGGATGCATTTTCCGCACAAATGTTGATCGAGGCCGAAGGTCTAGATTTGCTCCCGAAACCTACCCTGTTCATGGAATTTCACGCGGCGCATTCTTCAGCATTGGACGCTGGAATTAAGATTGTCGAGGCAATCTGCCGTGATTTTGGCACAATTAGTTTTCAAGCCACCACGAATGCTACCGAGCGAAAAAAATTGTGGGATGCCCGCCACCGCCATTACGAAATTGTTGTTCGCACGCATCCTGACCAAAATTTCTTGGTGACCGATACGTGTGTGCCATTATCCGCTTACATTGAATTAGTAAATTTTATCGAACAACAAATTCGTCAACCCAATCGTATTGAAGCGCCTCTAGTTGGACATGCCGGTGACGGCAACATTCATGTTTTAATCCCATTTGATCAAAATTTCAGTTATGAAAGAGCTCAACAATTGAACGCACAATTGGTTAAGAAAGCCATATCCTTAGGGGGTACCTGTACCGGTGAACACGGCGTTGGCCTGGGGAAAGCGCGTTTCATGCCCATTGAACACGGTGGAGCCCTCGAGGTAATGCGCATGATAAAGAAGACGCTCGATCCGAAAGGTATATTAAACCCCGGAAAAATTTTTCTAGAAGATGCACCAAATGATTGACTCGAGCGGCGCAAATCCTCCACCTCTTGAATCCCGGTCTGTTTTCCAGGTGGTTGTAATGTGGAAATACCGGCGGCTGTTAGCTCTGGTATTGTGCCTGATCATCGCAATCCTGGGAACACTTTTAGTCAAAAATTATCAAGATAAACAACGGGTGATCGCTTTCAACCAGCACCTCGATGCGGGGATAGCGTTTTTGAAGAAAAATCAACTTGATCAGGCACTGATTGAGCTCAACACCGCTATTGATATATTGCCTCAGGAGGCCAAAGCTTACCAGCAGCGTGCTGCCGTTTATACGGCGCAAAAAAAACCTGAATTAGCCATAGCCGATTACTCAAAAATAATTCAAATCAAACCAGTTGAACCAGATGCTTATGCTGGCCGAGCTGGCGCATATTTTGACCTGATGAAATATTCTGAAGCGCTCGTTGATTATTCCCTGGCAATTCAATACGATCCTGCGAACGCAGTTTTTTATTTTAATCGCGGCCTGGTGTATGCTCACCTGCAGGATTTCTCTAAAAGCATCGCAGATTATTCCAAAGCCGTTGATCTCAAACCTGATTTTACGAATGCTTATGTCAACCGCGGACTGGCATATGCCAACATTGGAGATTTCAACCAGGCGATTACCGATTATAACAAGGCGATCAAACTAAAACCGGGCTTCGATGCCGCATATCTCGACCGTGGTGTGGCTTATCTTAATACCAACGAATATAGTCTGGCAATTCTGGATTTCAACCTGGTTATTGATTTAAGGCCTGATCTTGCAGCAGCTTATTATTTCCGGGCTCTCGCCTTTGAAGCAAAAAGCCAGCTCGATAAAGCTGGCTCAGATTGGCAAAAGGTGTTGGAATTTAGTGAAGATGCGGGCATGAAATCCGAGGCTAAGAACCACCTGGCAAAATTGAATCCCTGACCGTTCAATCAGGCTTTCTTATAAGTCAATAACCGCAGACCGTTGAGAACTACAAGAACAGTTGAACCTTCGTGACCGACAACGCCCAAAGGCAACGGTAATGCTAATCCAAATGCGCTGACAACCAACAAGACAATAACCGCCAGGGCAAAGGTCAGGTTCTGAATGATCACTTGCCGGGCATGTTTGGCCAGTCGAATGGCGTGCGGCAGGTTGGTCAGGTCATCCGCCATCAGAACAATATCCGCTGTCTCCAGAGCCACGTCGCTTCCTGCCCCGCCCATTGCTATCCCGACATCGGCAGTTGCCAGGGCTGGAGCATCATTAACTCCGTCTCCAACCATTGCCACTTCACCATAGTTATGCCTAAGTGTTTCGATCAACTGCACTTTATCTTGAGGTAAAAGCCCGGCGTGGAATTCGTCGACCCCTGCCTTTAGAGCAATTGCCTGTGCAACTTTTTCGTTGTCACCTGTTAACATCACGATACGTTGAATCCCTGCTGCTTTTAGCCTTCTTATGATATCCAGAGCGTCTGGCCGTATCGTATCAGCAACACCTAATACGCCGAGCCACTGCCCATCGCTTGATGCCACCATTGCCGTCTGTCCAGCGATTTCGGCCTCATTCATTCTTGCATGAACATCTGCTGGGATGCTGACTCCCCGTTCGGCAAACATCCGTTCGTTGCCTACCCAAATCAAGTGACCACTGACGTGACCTTCAACACCCTGGCCAGCGATGGCTCGAAATTCTGTTGCTTCGAGCAGTGAAATCCCCCTCGCCTGGGCGGCTTGAACGATGGCTTTACCAACCGGATGTTCAGAACGGGCTTCCAGAGAAGCAATCTTCTGCAGGAATTCGAATTCAGTTAATCCACCAAACGGATGAAGGGACTGCAAAGTTGGTTTCCCTGTCGTCAATGTGCCGGTTTTATCGAAAGCCACGACTTTTAAACCGGCGGTTTTTTCCAAATGAATGCCTCCTTTAAAGAGAACACCATTGCGTGCGCCGTTGGCAATTGCGGAGAGAATACTGGCTGGTGTCGAAATGACCAACGCACATGGAGAAGCCACAACCAACCATGTCATTGCCCGGTAGAAAACCTGGTGGAAAGGTTGGCCCCACAACAATGGTACGAGAGCCAGGAAAATCGCTCCTCCCAACACAAACCAGGCATACACTTGCTCAAACTGATCTAGTGTAGTTTGAGTGTGAGCTTTGCTCGCCTGGGCATGCTCAACCATTTGCACGATCCGGGCTAATGTTGAATCTTGAGCCAGCCGCATGGTGCGAACTTCAAGAGATCCCATGCCATTGACAGTAGATGCAAAAACGGTTTCCCCCTCTTTCCGGTGAACTGGCACTGACTCCCCAGTAATCACCGCCTGGTTGATGTCCGACGCGCCCTGGGTAATCACTCCATCCACAGGAATGCGCTCGCCTGGGCGGACTATGACCACATCCCCCACCATGACTTTCTCAATCGCCAGAGAGACCAACCGTGAACCACGCCGCACAGTCGCCATGGGAGGCCGCAAATCGAGGAGTTTCTCAATCGCAATCCGGTTGCGCTCCAAAGCAAAGGTCTGAAGCGTGTTGGATAGGGAAAAAAGGAACAACAGAATTGCTCCTTCGAGTGGTTGGCCGATAATGGCTGCGCCTAAAGCCGCCAGGATCATCAACAGGTTTACATCCAGCTTACGTTCGGTGCGAACAGCATGGAGGCCATCAATTAATCCAAACACACCCCCCAAAATATAGGCTGCCAGGTAAATAATCGAAATTGCTGTAGATGACAGGGATAGAGCAGTTCCTAAAAACCCCAATCCAGTGAAAACGGCATTACCGATTGTGAAAAAGACTTCCAACTGGCGTCGCGATATTTGAAACTTACTGGTAATCTTTGCCTGCTCTGCTTCAGCGGCAGATTGTTTTTCAGGTAAGATACCCTCCATGGATACCAGTGTTGGAGTTCCCTCGGGAACCGCAAGATTCTTGAGGCGTACACGGATTGTTCCTTCATCCAATTCTGTCTGTTCCAGTTCAATATTGGCAAGTTTTTTATAATGCTCTGCTAACCCCAGGTTCATTTTGGCAACACAACTTGCACAGGCCGCTTGCCCATTGGCAGATTTACTTGCACACGTCGCAACTCTGGCGCCAGCCTGGCGCCCTGCAGTATTAACCACATGCAACGCCATTTCTGGTGAAATGATGCGTGGATCGAACTGTAAACGAAGACCGGCTGTATCTATATCAAAGTCGGCTTCTTGAATACCCGCATAACCTTTCAATATATCCCCAAAAACGTCTGTGCAGCGTGTTCCCTCTGGCGGAACTAACATTTCAGTGATATCGATTTTCTTTTGGTCAATGTGATTTGTTTCCATAGAGTTTATTTTGTTGAAAGTTTTTTCTTCGCCTGGCAATCGGGGCAAACACCGTAATAAAGAACTCGGGCTCCCAATAGATGGTATCCGGATGATGCTTGAACTTCAGCTTCGACATGATGAATGTGATCGCTAGGATAGTCAATCACCCGATGACATTCCAGGCAAGCCAAATTAACATGAGGGGAGATATCGGCATCATAATGTACAGTGCCATCCCCCACTCCACCCAACGCATTTATCGCACCAGCTTTGCTCAATACCTCCAGGGTATTGTATATCGTTGCCAGACTGAGACTCGGAAAAACAGGACGCATTTCCAGATATAAATCTTGTGCCGTGGGATGTTCATCCGAATTTGCAAGCAGCTTGCAAATGGCCACTCGCTGGGGAGTCAGGCGCTGGCCCGCAGAGGTTAACGCATCTAACAAATGTTGTTCAGGTAAAAGAATCATTATTTTATAATCATTCTAAATTTAGAATCATTATAAACTATTTCCGGAAATTGTCAAGCTTAAATTGAAAACGCAGAGGAGAGGCTTTCGCTTTCAACCACTTTTCTCGTCATGCTATAATCTTTCCAATGACAAAAACTATCCTACAAATTCATCGTTTTTTAGTCCAACAATCACTCTACCCATTGGCTTTTGCGAGCTTCGTTTCCAGCAGCGTATTCATCGTCAGAGTGTATCTGACCGGTTCTATGAATTACAGTAACTTGGCATGGAACCTGGTTTTAGCGTGGATACCATATATGATCAGTTTCGTGGCGGCTGCGCTTGAAATTCTTTTAGGACGAGCAAAATGGCTTCATTTGCCTTTGATGGCGGCTTGGCTTTTGTTCTTTCCGAATGCTCCTTATATAGTGACTGATTTTTACCATCTTGAACTGCGGAGACCAATTCCACTTTGGTTCGATATTGGCTTGATCAGCCTTTTCGCCTTTAGCGGCTGCTTTCTAGCCATCGCTTCACTGCGCACAATGCAGTTCATCGTGCGTCGTTATGTCGGAAAAATTCTCAGTTGGGCGGCGGTAATCATCGCAATGGCTTTTAGCGCAGTTGGCGTATATCTTGGGCGCTTCAGCCGTTGGAACAGTTGGGATTTCTTCACCAATCCGCGCGCCATTTTGAAGGAAATTGCCATTCCAGCCCTCTCTCCAACCGAAAACTTAGGATTCATTGGCTTTACTTTGTTATTCACTGTACTATTGTTTGTCCTTTACCTGATGTTTGTAAGTTTCAATCAAAAATTAGAGGATAAATAAGATAAAGATGATGGATTCAGCCTCAACTCGAACAAATCATCAAACGAACAGCAATGTGGTTGACTTGCAGCCTTCGAGCATGGGTGAAATACTTGATCGCGCAATTCGCCTTTACAGGCAAAATTTTATAAACTTTGTGGGCATTTTGGCTGTTGTGCTGGTGCCGTTGACGCTCTTTCAAATGCTGATCAACTTTTTTTCGCTAAATCAATTTTCAACCTTCAATCCTGAACAAACAGCGGAAGTGGTGGCAAGATTATCTACGACATTAGGAGGCAGCGCCGCATATCTTTTCTTGCATGTAATCCTTGTGCAGGGAGTAGCAGGCGCCGCATTAGCGACGGCAATTGCCAATTCCTATGCAGGAAAAAATACTTCTGTGCTGTCTTCTTACCGCCAGGCAAAAAGCTTGTGGGTGCGGTTATTAGCTGCTGTGCTTATATCCAGTGTCGTCTCAATCGCCATAACAATTTTCGCGATTTTTATACCTTGCATAGGTTGGTTTACGGGTTTCGGCGCGCTCATTTTCTTTACGATCGTTGTTATACCTTTGATTGCTCCTGTCATCGTATTTGAAAGACAAACGATCTCAGATTCAATCCGCCGCGCCTGGGATTTGGGCCGCCGGCGAATCTGGTGGATGGTAGGCTTCGCGTTGATCATTTACATCTTCAGCTTTCTCTTAACACTAGGTCCAACCGCATTGCTCCAGGTTGGAGTCGGGTTCTTCATCAAAACTGATCTAGCATCTAATCAAATTTTCGTCACGAGTTTCAGTTCACTAATCAGCATGGTCGGTAGTTTAGTGATTCTGCCTTTGCAAAACTCCGCGTTTATCCTGACATATCTCGATTTACGCGTCCGCTCGGAAGGCTTGGACCTGGCATTCTCAGTAGCCAAAGAATTAAATCCGCTCGAAGACTTACGCTCAATTGCTTCGGCAAGCGCACCAAAACCCGAGAAGGAATTGGTGAGCGGCAAAGATATAGGAGCGTTTGTGCTTCTTTCCTTGATTGTCGCCGGTTTGTATGTTGTCGCCGCCATTATCATTCTGGTGATCGGTTTTTTCATGAGCGGCTTATACTGAAAAAAAAATAGCCTTCATGTAACCAGGAGCGCAATCGAGAAAAACACTCAAAGAAAGCTTACAGATTTTTAATCTTTTTATATCGAAACTGATCAAAAAGCAATTTGGACTATAATTACACTCCAGAAAGGGGTCGCTGAGTGACTCTTCATCATCTGGTCTGGTTGCTTGGTATCTTCATTTCGATAATTTCGGCCGATCGCAACCTGGCTCCAATTGATTGCTTGTCTGAGGCTGATTTCTGGAACCTGGTTTCTAAAACGGATCAGGTACTACAGACTCAGACAGATGTTCCCGAAGCTGGCACTTTCGACGAAATTGCCAGCCAATGGCGGAGGTTAAATTTTGTTTGTTTAGATAATGGAGAGCGTATCTCAGTCGAGGGTGGGTATATTGCCCGGGCCTTGGATACACCCGAAAACTTGCAGGCAAGATTATCAATTTCCCCAATGGTGAAAGCATTGGAAGCCACTCGAAAAATCCAACTGCCAGATCCTGATCCGGCCGTGCAGCAGCATTTGAAAGAAATTTTATCTCGACCAGAATTTCAATGGCCCGCTCCCCGCGCCAACCCCCTGGCTGATTGGGTTTTGAGTATTTTCAACCGCTTATTTGCCTGGATGGATCGTCTTTTGGCAGGCCGAAACCTGGATGGAAACTGGGTCAGAATACTCCAGTCCTGCTTGCTCATCATCGGAACCCTTTTATTTGGAGCTTTGATTTATTTTATCGTAAATAGTTTACGGCGTTCTTTCACGCCAGATACAAATATTAACTCAATCCTTCAACCAGGAGACGAATATTTAGACGCCTCGGCTGCGCAGTTGCGCGCAGAGGATTTCGCTTCGATTGGGGATTGGCGCAGTGCATTAAGATACAAGTACCTTTTTTGTCTCTTAACTCTGGACGAAGCTGGCATTCTACGCTTTGAAAAGTCGCGTACCAACCATGAATACCTGGCTGGTCTTAACTCGGCAGGCAGCCAGCCTATGTTTGTATTGTTTTCTAGATTGGTGGAAATTTTTGAAAACTCCTGGTACGGTTTTCAACCTATCGACAGTTCATCCTATTCTGCCTATGCCGGTCAGGCAAATGACTTGCAGCAGCTTGCAAAAGATTTTCGTCCAGGCCAAAGGAAAGAAACCGCGGGATCCTAAGTATGAAAGTGAATCGCGACTACCTTATCGTGGCTGGCGTTCTGCTGCTCCTCGCTCTGATTACTGTGTTGGCTGCCGTTCAACAGGCTAATCAATCAACGCAATTACCGATTTTAGAAAGTAATTCAAACCAACCAGATGGCGGCAGAGCATTTCGTTTGTGGCTAGATTCGATTGGATACCTGGTGGCAAGCAGTTCAACGACTGTTTATTCTATTCCAAACAATGCTCATCTGGCACTCGTTTTAGAACCCAGTACTGCTTTTACTCAAAACGATTTCGAAGAATTAGACCAATGGATTACTGAAGGTGGAACTCTGCTGTTAGCTGGTGATAATTTCTTTACCGAACAGTTATTAAACTATTTTGGTTATACCTTCAACACGGTTTACAGCGATACTGTGCGTTTGAGCGCCGCGAATCCGCGTTTAGATTCTCCTGCGGTAACTCTACCGGTTTATACCCATGTGAAACAGATTTTGCAGGAGCTTGACCAACCCGAAACAGCTTCAAAAGATCAAACTGGCCAACCCTTGCTGGCCACACCACAAGGCCTGGTAGCAGTTCGGCTGCTGATCGGCAAGGGGCAAGCCCTACTGCTCAGCGCTCCAACGCTTTTGACAAATGCCGGCTTAAAGGATTCATCCAGTTCGCAGTTGGTACAAAATTTAATCGCCCTGGCTGACACTGGCCAAAGTGGATTGGGCGGCGCCTGGTTCGATGAATGGCATCATGGCCAGCGCAATGATGCCTTAACCCTGGCAGGCCCTGAAGATTGGCTGGCTTTTACGCCCGCTGGACATGCAATTTTATTCGCCGCAATAATCACTTTTCTTGCTATATGGTTGAGTGGACAGTCGTTTGGCCGTCCGCTGAATTCAAACTATATCCAAGAAAAGCGGGCGCCTCTTGAACATATAACAGCCCTCGCCAACCTCAGCCGCCGCGCCGGGCATCGGACCCAAGTCCTGTTAGGCGAACGCCTTGCAATAAAGCGTCTCTATGCGCATCGGTATCACATAGACCTCAGCTTGAGCGACCAGCAGTTTGCTGAGGCTGTCCAAAAAATGGTCCCAAATTTTGATGGAGCCGAGTTGGCGCGTCTGTTGCAAAAAATTGCCTCAGCCGCTTATTCACCTCGCACCAGCGAAAGTGATATGGTGCGGTTGGTCAGAGAAGCCAGCCAATGGCAAAATGAACATGCAAATTTACTCTCGAATAAAGGATAATTATTTATGCGAAGAAGACCATTTTATTGGATTTTTCCCCTGATGATTTTGTTTTTGCTCAACAACTTTGTCGGAACCAGCCGGGCGTTCGGCCAGACAGCAATTAGAGTGAGCAATAATACTGCAACTGTCACACTTCCCACCGATGTCACTTTTTCGGTCATCGCAACCAGCGATAATCAAATTACTTCAATCACGCTGGAATACGGCACCAATGCTCTCTCTTGCGCTACCGGCGTTGCCCGTCAAAAAGCCGATTTTTCTCCAGGCAAATCGATTGATGCCCAATGGATCTGGGATTTTAAGACCAGTGGCAGCAGTTTGCCGCCCGGCGCTCAAATCTGGTGGCTTTGGGAAATAAAAACGCAAGATGGCAGTGTACTTCGCACCGATAAGCAACAACTGACTGTTGAGGATACTCGCTTAACCTGGCAAACGATCGCTAATGAAAAAGTCAAAGTCGTCTGGTCTCAAGGAGATCAGAACTTTGGTAAACAAATGCTGGACCTGGCAACTCAATCGATTGATCGTCTGGCGTCGAATGCTGGTATTAGCCCTCCCGGCCTGATTCGCTTGACGATTTTTCCAAGCACGGCTGATTTGCGCGCAGCCGCATTATATTTACCTGAATGGACCGGTGGAGTGGCGTTTCCTGAATACTCCACTACAATGATGGGCATTCCGCCTGGGTCTGACCCCAGTTGGGAAAAAGACGTCATTCCTCATGAGCTGGCCCACTTGGTTACAGGTCAGCTTACAGCGAATTGCCTGGGTGCTGGAATGCCAACCTGGTTGAATGAGGGTATATCGGTATATAACGAAGGCCCAGATAGTTCAATGGATTTTAATGCGGTTACCCGTGCTCTCAAAAACGGCACGCTGCCACCACTGCGTAATCTTGCAGCCGGTTTCTCTGCTGATTCGAATGAAGCTCTCCTCTCATACGCTTACGCAGGCACGATCGTACGGTTCATGGTGGATACATATGGCGCGGCAAAACTTGCTGCACTCCTCTCGGCTATTCAATTGGGCGATACGATCAATCCCGCTTTGGAATCTGTCTACAACCTGGACACAGATGGCCTTGACCAGACATGGCGTGCCTCTTTAGGATACGGCTCTGGACCTGGCGGGTCGGTAACTACAGCCACGCCCACAACTCTACCCACAACGGTTCCTACTCTTTCCCTTGCCACATCAGCCTTCGGTAAAGGTGTGAAAACACCCAAAACCACGAGCTTGCCAACTTTAACACCGGCAGTTTCTACGACTTCCATTCCTCCAGAATCGCCAGCCACCGAACCTGCCACATCAACGCCGGCTGAAATTGCGGTGGCTAATCCTAGTCCAACATCAGGGATCACAAACACACCCCAACCTGATCGGCAACCAGCCTCGCCTATTTCCTGTTTTGGCAGTAATGCATTTCTAGGCCTCGGCATGGTTGGATTAATCGTCGGTGTGGCACGCCATCAGAAAGCCTCCCCCAGAACAAAGTTAAGTAATCGAAAACGAATGAAGTCAAAAAAAACTAAGGAGCATTTACTTTGATGAATAAGCGTTCACTTATCTTACCTGTTATTTTGATCATGCTGATAAGTCTCGCCTGCCAGGCGCTAACTGGCAGTCAGGCTACACCTCCATCAGCACTTGGAACGGCTATCGTTATTCAACCTTCTCTTGCGCCCAGCCGGACACCGCGCCCTACTCGGACAACCATCCCCACCCATACCCCTTCCGCTGGCCAACCTAATTCATCCAGCGGTTCTTCCAAGCCAGTGAAAACTGCGCCGCCAGAACCGAGCCCCACGCCGATAGGAAGTTATACCAATAATGAAGCCGGGTTCAAATTTCAATATCCACCGGATTGGAACATCGATTCCCAATCTGCGGGTCACGTGACAATAAACAACACATCGATTGGCATGGCGTTCATCATCCTTGTTGATCCGGGAGATACTCTGGATGCAGTAGCGACAGACCTGAAGGATAACACCTTCAAAGGTGAGGATGTCACAATTGCTGATGGTAAAAATGTGACCCTGGGCAGTGGGGAATCGGCAAAAGTGAAGGAACTGGCTGTCAAATCCACTCAAGGTACGCTCATTTACCGGGTAGCTTTTACTAGTTTTGGGCCACATACCTATGCGTTAATCGCGGTTGGTCTTCCTGATACGCTGAAGAACCAGGCTGATTTACTCGCAGAGCTGTACGGTTCGGCCACATTTTTCCCTCCTCAACCCTTTGGCACTCCTGGTGATCAGACGTTAGGGTTGTTGGCAAATGGTGATCCAGATGCCAGCGACTTGGATCCCGCCCTCACCACCACCTCAGCGGCAGATTACGTGGGCTTGCTTTTCAGCGGACTGGTACGGTTGGGTCCAGATTTGCAGGTAAACCCCGATCTGGCAGAAAGCTGGGAGATCAGCGCTGATGGATTGGTATATACCTTTACTTTGCGCAGTAACCTGGCGTTCTCAGACGGCACTCCACTCACCACCAAAGACATCATTTATTCTTGGGAAAGAGCAGCTGACCCAAATTTAAAATCTCCTACTGTAGCTACTTACTTGGGCGATATCGTAGGATTGAAGGATCGGCTGAATGGAAAAACAGATCATATTTCGGGTTTAAAAGCAATAGATGATCATACCCTGGTCGTCAAGGTCGATGCGCCAAAGCCATATTTCTTGGAAAAACTGACATACCCAACCGCGTTTATCGTTGATCAAAATACGGTCACGGATAATCCCAAGGATTGGGTATTCCAGGCCAATGCTTCAGGGCCGTACATGATCATGAAATATACGGAAACTCGCTCGCTAATCCTGGAACGAAACCCCAAATATTACAAGCAAGCTGAAGTTCCATATGTCGGTTATCTGCTGGATGCTGGCGGCTCTGCGGTCAGCCGCTATGAGGATGGTACAGTGGACATTCTCTATTTAGGCGGGCAGAACGCAGAGCGGGTTCGCCGTACTGATGATCCCTTGCATAATCAATGGCAGTCAGTAACCACGTTGTGCACCACATTCGTCCAAATGAACAACAATCTGCCGCCTTTCGATGATATAAACGTGCGTAAAGCTTTTGCTTTGTCTGTTGATCGGGCAGGTTTTGTTGAACGCCTGACCAACAATATGGATATACCTGCAGTCACAATACTACCGCCGGCGATGCCTGGGTTCTCCAAGGCTATCTCTGCCGCTTCCTATAATGCTGACCAGGCCAAGGCAGCCCTTAAGGCCTCTAAATACGCAGGGAACTTACCTGAAATCAAGTTAAACGCCTCTGGTTTTGGAACCCAGGGTAATCCGGAGGTGGATGCTCTGGTGGCCACCTGGAAACAGATTCTTGGCATCGATGTCAAAGTAGAGTTTCTGGATCCTACCACTTTCACAGAATCTGCTCGCACCAACCCTGCTCAGATGACTTTATACGGATGGTGCGCTGATTATCCAGATCCACAAAATTTCCTGGATGTTTTATATCATACCGGCAGTGATTTTAATGTGTCTGGTTACTCTAACCCCTCCATCGATAAGCTGCTTGACCAGGCTAATGTAGATCTGGATCCGGCCAGCCGGATAAAATTCTACAACCAGGCTGAAAAAGCACTGCTTGATGACTTTGCAACAGTACCTATTGAACATGGAGTTTATGATGTATTGGTAAAACCTCGTGTCCAGGGGTTTGTGTTAGCACCGTTGCATGCGTCATTCGTCCCGTTCTTATCCTTAAGGAAATAAAACAAGTCAGGGGATGCTCTGGGCAAAAGGAGCATCCCCTGAAAAAGGTGCCTATGCTCCTCACAGACTTGAAAGACATATATGCTCACATGCGCCAGGAAGCAGGCAAAGTACTGGTCGGGTTGGAAGATCCACTTGAACAACTCACCGTCGCCTTGTTCAGCGGCGGCCACGTGTTGTTGGAAGGCGTGCCAGGTACAGCCAAAACGCTGATGGCGAAAACCCTGTCGCACCTTGTCCAGGCTCGTTTTACACGCATCCAATTTACACCCGATCTGATGCCTTCGGATATTCTTGGAACGAATGTTTTTGATCTGGCAAGCAGTAAGTTCTACTTAAAAAAAGGTCCTCTCTTCACTCAGCTGCTGCTCGCCGATGAGATCAACCGCGCTCCAGCTAAAACGCAATCCGCCTTGCTGGAAGCAATGGAAGAGCGCCAGATCAACCTGGATGGAGAGCGGTATCCCTTAGAACGGCCCTTTATGGTGATTGCCACCCAAAATCCGATTGAATTTGAAGGCACTTACCCATTGCCCGAAGCTCAGCTCGATCGTTTTATGTTCAAAGTCATCGTATCCTATTCATCCTTAGAAGTGGAAGTGGAAATATTGAGGCGCGTACATCAAGGATTTGATGCGCACGATCTGGCTGCCGCAGGTTTGCAGGCGGTTCTCCCGGCAGAAGTATTTCCAGAGATACAAAAAACGATTGCATCTGTGATCGTCGAGCCTGGAATCTTGACTTATATAGCTCGCCTGGCCGCCGCCAGCCGCCAATCGCCGGACATCGTATTGGGCGCCAGCCCGCGAGCCAGCAACCATATTTTATTGGGAGCGAAAACGTTAGCCGCTTTACAAGGCCACGAATATGTCACGCCTGATGATATTAAAAAGATAGTACCGCCAGTTTATCGCCACAGACTCTTGCTTAAACCGGAAGCTGAGATTGAAGGTCTCGATGTGGACGCAGTTATCCAGCGCGTGCTGGGAATTGTGGATGTCCCCAGATAGATCATGTCCCTGACACTGCGCGGCGTTCTGCTTCTGTTTACAGCTTGCCCTCTTCTCGCGTTAGGTGCCTGGCAACCTGAAATCGAATGGATTGGTTGGTTGTGGGCGCTGATGATGGGCATCATTTGCCTCATTGATGCCTGGTTGGCCGGCAGCCCTGGACGGTTCGAAATTACCCGCCATCATGAACCACGCCTAAGCCTGGGTGTAGATAACGTCATTAAAGTCCAGGTGCGCTTTGCGACAGGTACCCGCCCCACTTATCCCACCAAATTTTGGATCCGCGATGAGCCTCCGCAAGAATTTCCGGCATCTCCGCCGGTTCTTTCTGGAAGATTAGAATTTTCCCCTGCTGGTTCGCCTGGTTGGCAAAGCAGCTATCAGATTCATCCCACCCAGAGAGGTGATTTTCACTTTGGGGACATCAACATTCGCTGGTCAAGCCCGCTCGGTCTGATCGTTCGCCAGGCACGCCAGTTAGCCGGAAAAACCGTAAAAGTTTATCCAAACTTACTTGAGATTCGTCGTTATGATTTACTCCTCCGCCGGACTCGTTTGCAAGAGATCGGATTACGCCACAGCCGCCAGTTCGGCAGCGGCACAGAGTATGAGCGTTTGCGCGAATACCAGGCAGATGATGATTTTAGGCGCATTGATTGGAAATCCACCGCCCGTCGCCGCCGGCCAGTGACGATTGAATATGAAACAGAACGCAGCCAGATGATTATGGCGGTTTTAGATACTGGTCGCTTGATGCAGTCCTTGGTTAATCGTACTGCTAAATTAGACTATGCCGTGAACGCTGTCTTGTTTTTGGGTTACGTAGCCGCCAGTAAAGGCGATCAGGTCGGTTTGCTTGGATTTGCCGATCAAATCGATACCTATTTATCGCCTGAGGGCGGGCGAGCTCAGTTTTATCGTATGCTTGAGACTCTTTATGCTGTTCGGGCTCAACCAGTTGAACCCGATTACCGCCGAGCGCTGTCATATCTCATGCTCAAACAACGTCGGCGAGCACTGGTTATCATTTTTACTGACCTCACTCCTGGACCTGGCCTGGCAGAACTAGTAGCGCAAACTGCGCTGCTGCGGCGCACCAGCTTACCGTTGGTCGTGACAATCAGCGATCCAGATATCATTCGTGCAGCTCAGGAAACACCAATCGACTCTTTGCACGCATATCAACGCATGGCTGCATCTCAATTGCTCGCTGAGCGCCAAGTCACGCTCGACCAGTTGCGACGTCAGGGAGTCCTTACACTGGATGTGCCGGCTGACCAGCTATCGATAGCGGTGATTAACCAATATTTGGAATTAAAAGCCAGGACGAGTTTATAAACACCGAGATTCACAATCTTTGCTCTGTCCGACAAGGACGAGAGTGATCGAATCCAGGCTTAGCTGGTCGCTGGCAATCTTTGAAATGCGATCGCCCTAATACAGGTTGATGAATGGTTTTCTTGAGAACCAATCAGGGTATAATCAGGAAATTCCATCGAAACTTAGAAGACAATCGGAAACCACTCATGCCTATTTGGAAAAATTACCACCTTGCCACCGATATATCTGACGCCCTGGCCGCCCTAGAAAATACTCCAGGAACAGCGCGTTGTGTGGCAGGAGGAACAGATTTGCTGCTCGATTTACAACAAGGACGCCAAGCACCGGTTGAAACCCTGGTAGATGTCACCAATATTCCCGAATTAACCGCTTTGGAGCTGCGTGAAAATAAATTATTCATTGGCGCTGCAGTTCCACTCAATCAAATTGTGCAATCTCCCCTGGTCAAGATTCATGCACAGGCTCTTTCAGAAGCCTGTGGTCTGATTGGTGGCCCCCAGGTGCGCAATACAGCCTCCCTGGGCGGCAATGTAGCCCACGCCCTTCCAGCCGCTGATGGAGCGATTGCCCTGGTTGCTCTGCAAGCTGAAGCCGAAGTAGCTTCCAAGGAAGGTCATCGCATAATTCCAATTCTTGATCTTTACGCCGGGCCAGGGCGCTCGACTTTAGATCTCCGTAAGGATCTTCTCGTTGGGTTTCACCTCGATCTAAAAAACGCTGCCCAGGCTTCGGTTCACCGTCGCGTGATGCGTCCACAAGGAGTGGCGATTGCCATTCTCAACATAGCTGTTTGGCTTTCTCGCTACGATGACCATATTGCTGAAACGCATATTGCCATTGGTCCAGCCGGACCGATTCCACTTCGAGCCCGCAACACCGAGGCATTTCTCAACGGCAAATTCATATCGAAAGAAGTGATTCTCCAGGCAAAAGCAGTCCTTCTCAATGAAGCTCGCTTCCGCACCAGCCAGCATCGCGCCACGGCCGAATACCGTCAACGCCTTTCCAGTGTGCTGTTTGAGGAAACTTTGCAAACCGCCTGGGCGCGCAGTTTTTCATAAAATCGGTTTCACGCTTAAAGATTACTTATTTAGAGGTGTGATTATGCAACTTCAAATTAATGGCAATTCCATCACAATTGATCCTCTGCCAGGTGAAATGCTTGTTGATTTATTGCGAAATCGGCTCAACTTAACCGGCACAAAAGTGGGCTGCAATGAATCGGAATGCGGAGCCTGCACCGTTTTGGTTGACGGCCAGCCAATTCTCGCCTGCACTTTCCCAGCTGCGAAAGCAAACGGTCATGATATTTGGACGGTTGAAGGATTGGCGCATTTGTACAATCCGCAACACCCCAGTGGGTTTGTACAAACAGGCACAGGCGAAGTGGATTTACTAAAATTGCATCCTCTTCAGCAAGCTTTTGTCAAGTATGGAGCAGTCCAATGTGGTTTCTGCATTCCAGGTCAGTTGATGACGGCTTATGCATTACTTCAGCGCAACCCTGATCCCAGCGAAGCAGAGATCCGTTTTGCATTGAAAGATACGCTGTGCCGGTGCGCTGGGTACCCAACGATAGTGCGCGCAGTTCAGGCTGCAGGTCTGGCTTTGCGAAATTCCGAGCCTGTTCGCCCGCCCGAATTTTCCGAAGCCCAAGAACCTCTCGATGTGATTGGCCGCTTACAGCCTCGGCCTGATTCGGTAGAGAAAGTGACTGGCGCTGCAATTTATACCGACGATTTGCATTTTCCCAACATGCTGCACGCCCGCGTCCGTCGAGCTGGCATACCTCATGGCATTGTCAAACGCCTGGATGTGTCCAAAGCGCGCGCCTTCCCGGGGGTAGCCGCTGTCTTGACTGCAGATGATATCCCTGGCGAACATTACCATGGTCTGGTCATCAAAGATTGGCCGAGTCTGGTTGGTGTGGGCGAACGGGTGCGGTATTTAGGCGATTCAGTCGCCCTGGTTGCGGCAGAGACATTGGAAATTGCGGTTCAAGCCCTCGCATTGATCGAAGTTGAATTCGAAGAACATCCAGTTGTGAGAGATCCCGTCCAATCATTAAAGCCAGAGACCGAATCCTTGCACCCGAAGGGCAACTTATTGAAACATATTAAAGTTCGCAAAGGTGATGTCGAAGAGGGTTTTGCACAGTCCGATGTTGTCTTAGAACACACTTTCCATACGGGTTTCGTGGATCATGCATTTTTAGAACCTGAATGTTCGATTGCCCGATTAACTCCCGATGAGCGGATGGAAATATATGTCGGCTCGCAAATTCCATACTCTGACCGTTATGATGTCGCCCGAGCGCTTGGTTGGCCAGAAGACCGTGTCCGTGTGATTGGACAGTTAGTGGGCGGTGGTTTTGGCGGCAAAGAGGATATTATGGGCCAAATCCACGTCGCTCTGCTGGCATTGGCAACGCATCGGCCAGTCAAATTGCTTTTTGACCGTCATGAGAGCCTGGTCGTTCACCCTAAGCGGCATGCCACGCAGATACGAGTTAAAATCGGAGCGAAACGAGATGGCCGGCTGGTCGCAGTGCAAACGGAGCTCTACGGCGACACTGGGGCCTATGCTTCTTTAGGTGAAAAAGTGCTCACCCGCGCCACTACCCATTCCACTGGACCATACGAAATAGCGCATGTCAAAGCAGATTGTTATGCAATGTACACGAACAACCCGCCCGCTGGCGCATTCCGCGGCTTCGGAGTCACTCAATCTGACTTCGCCATGGAATCGATGATGGATATGCTCGCCGAACACTTGGGCCTGGACCGGGTAGAACTGCGTCGCCAGAATGCCTTGCGTGTTGGCAGTGTCACCAACACCGGACAGCTTCTTAAAGAGAGCGTCGGTTTGATGGATTGCATCGACAAGGTTATTGCAGAAGTTGACCGCCTGACCCCTGGTGGCGCCAGCCAGCGTTTTGCTGCCCGGCCAGTTCCAGATGCCCAACACTTGGTGCGCGCTTGGGGATTTGCCGTCGCATTCAAAAACACAGGCCTGGGAGGCGGAGCAGCCGATAAAGCCGGCGCTGAAGTTGAGCTGTACTCAGATGGAACGCTTGAAGTCCGCACCTCATCGGCTGAGTTGGGTCAGGGTCTGGTGACTGTGCTCCAATTGATCGTTGCTCAAGAGTTCAACCTGCCGCCTGCCAAAGTGCATGTACTCGTTATGGATACCGACCTGACCCCAGATGGCGGGCCAACAACCGCTTCTCGCCAAACCTTTGTTTCTGGGAATGCCGCTTTACACGCCGCTCGGGCTTTGCGCCAGGCAATGGCACACACCATCGCCGAGCGCTTCGACGCCCCTCCGGATGAGGTGCGATTTGTCGAAGGGCTGGCAATTGTGCGCAATGAACGGATAAAACTTGGAGAAGTGGTGGGGTGGATGCGTGCTGAAGGGCGCGAGCCGCGTGTCTTGTATGAATACCTGGCTCCCGCCACCAGCCCTCTCGGGACTGGCGGTGATATGCATTTTGCCTACTCCTTTGCCGCCCAGGCAGCCGAAGTCGAGGTAAATACATTGACTGGCGAAACGCGTGTCTTGCGCGTCATCGCCGCCAACGATGTCGGCAAAGCGCTCAACCCATTGGGCCTCCAGGGTCAGGTGGAAGGAGGCGTGGTGATGGGCGTCGGTAATGCCTTGACGGAACATTTTATTGTTGAAGATGGTCGTATTTTCACCGACCGCCTGGCGCGTTATCGAATTCCGAATATAACCCAAACACCTGAGATCACCTCCTTTATTGTTGAGCATCCGGTAGCTTCAGGCCCATACGGAGCGAAAGGTGTGGGGGAAATCGTCAGCATTCCCACCACTCCGGCTATCACCAATGCCATTTACAATGCCACCGGAGTCCGTGTGGATTGTTTGCCGGTCGATCAGGAAATCATTGTGGCGAAGCAAGCGGCGGCTGTCACTGCCCAGGTATAATCGCCGCCAGGAGAATTCATGTCCCAGGCCTTCAATTGTCCCTCTTGCGGCGCGATGCTCGAGACAGATGGATTTTCGCCGTCACTTCGCTGCCAGTACTGTGGGCAGTCAGTCGTCGTTCCTGCAGAACTGCGCCAGCCAGTGCCTCCCCCGCTCCAAGAGGCGAATGTGGTGATAGAACAACCAGTCGAAACTCGCCAAATTACACCTGAGGATCAAGCCCGGGTACAAAAAACGATGCTTTGGGTGATCGTCTTGATCGTGATCATGGTGGTTGTCCCAACGTTCTTTTCAATTTTTATTGGCATTTTCGGTGCGGCAGTTGGCTTTTTGCCGCTCTGCTTCGGAGGCCTGTTCGCCGGTCTGGGGCCGCTAATTGCGGCAATCGTCACTTCACTGATTGGGAAATAAGCACTGACAACGCTTCATTCAGCGGGGATTCCGCTTTAGATATTCTGGAAAGGGAAGCCCGGCGGGTAATTGGGGATCCGGAATTGGTTCACCAGCCTGGAACTGTATTGGGATAACCCCTGCCCAAACGGGCAAAGCCAAGTCACCCACAGCATCAGTTGGAAAACCATCCTGCACTTTCGCTGAAGCTTTGGTTATTTGGACTGCCGCGATCGAAGTGGCATCCAGCTCTTTGGCATTTGGAAGGCGCGCCTCCTGCCACCGTCCGGGCCAAACATGTTCGCTGATGACGCGCAAAGCCGCCAATTTCTCCTCAGCATTTTCAAGCAGGCCTCCGCTGCCAAATGCTACAACGGATCGGTAGCGTAAAGAGTGCTCAAATAAAGAGCGTGCAAAAATAATCCCATCCAGCAATGTGAACGCGACGCACACAGGATGCCCGACGGCGATGTGTTTTAACATACGGCTGGCTTTGGCGCCGTGAAGGTAAAGCATGTCATCGAGCCGTGCATGGATCGTTGGTATGATGATGGGCTGACCATCTACTTCGAAGCCCACATGGCAAATAAGGGCTTCATCGATAATTGGGTAAATTACCGCACGCTCATAACTGCCGCGCTCGGGAATGCGATTTATCTTGGTAAGCTTAGTGGCCGGAAATTCACTCATAATAACCTTCTGTGGGTGGAATCAAACTGGCAGGATTATACCTGAAGGCGGATTATTAAGAGAATTGGAGAGAAACAAAAAGGCGGTGAGTACTGACACACACCGCCTTTTCTCATAAAATCAAATGGATTAAGGCTCAATATCCCAGCCCGAATCGACGCTGCCGATCACAGGAGAGCCTGCGCGGATTTCCAGCTCAAACTGTTCGATCACTGCCGGAGGTGTATAAGGCTTGCGAGTTTCGTCCATTGCAATATTTCCTTTTATATAAAATTTCTTCATCGATTATTTTGTTGAATAAAAAAACCGGCTATTTTGAATCAAAACGGCGGAATTTCCAAAACGCCGCTAAAGAACCCGTTAAAATTATTGCCAACAGGCCTATCGGAATAAACCAATCTGAATTTTTGTTCGTGCCTTTCAAATTGAGTAATCCAACACGATTGGGCATAGTGGTAGCGGTCAAGCTAATATCATCAACAACACAATCAGCATTATATCCACACATAACTTTGATTAGGATTGATTTGATTTGGGTTGCATTAACAGGCTGATATGGAAAGCCGCTGTTGTTAGGGTCATTTTTATCCAAAGTCAATGTGTCTCCTGCAGTTCCATCAGGTCCGCAATTGTTTGTATTATAGAATTCAAAAAACACGCCAGCATTAAAATCACTAAAAACTGCTGACCCCATAAATTTTGCACCATCAGGTGTGAGATCGATAACTAAGCATTGGGTCAGAGTGTCAACCAATGGATCATGTTCTATTGGTGATCGTGGAGAATGATGTGCATTTCCTCCTGTTAGGTTCCATGAACCAGGTTGAATACTGGTCCAATTCGTGTTTGTTTCAAAAGAACCGTTCACTACGAGATTAGGCCCATATACATCGGCAGCAGCAGCTGGCAGAACGTTGCTGAGCACGAGCGCCATCACAAGAAGGAAACTGAATAGAATCATCAATTTGTTGGGGATTGTTTTATTCATAATTTTCTCCTCTGTACATTAGGGGGGGTTAGATAATGCTTGGCTAACAAGTAAAATTATACAGAATTATCCAATAAAACATCTCACTCTAAAGTATGATTTTTAATAAGAAAATTGCAAGGTTATATTAACGACCGACCATTGGTAAAAATGCCCGAGGTGTAAGTGGAGGCCGGGTTTTGGAAAACACCCATAACGTGATCGAATTTTCCGGGTAAATGGCTTTCAATGTTCCTCCTGCCGTCACCTGATATCCCATCGCTTGAATGGCGCTCAGGTTCGCGGTTGAATAGCGGTACCCCCAGGCTCCTGTGGTTGGTCCAAAATGATCCACCGTTAATGAGCTTGTTAAGACCTGGAATGATTTATTGATCACCATCACCGTCAGGCTGCCATCCGAGGTGCGCAGTGCGGCGAAAACCGAGAGCTTATCTTGGTCCGGGCTGGCTGCCCGGACGCTAATATTGCCAAATTCGCTGTGTTGGCCATCATAATTGCGGTACATGCGAAAGGCAAACGCTCCGGGCTCATTCGGCTTGGGCGGCGCCCATAATGTCGCCAGATCGAGGCCTTCGCGCCCAAAGATTCCCAAAACATCCGCCTGTGCCAGTGCTCCATTGATATGATCGAGCGCCCCCCAGTTATATTCACCAACTGCCAGGCGGGTACCTGAATAATTTGCATTGACCCATTGGCGCATGCGCGGCAATAAATAGACAGGTTCGTTAATCCAGCTTTCGTCCGTGTAGGTTGGATCCCAAAGGCTGCGGGTGGAGCGCAGGCGCAGCGCCTGGGTTGAGACATCGCCTGCTGGAGAGAGGCTGACGCCGGTAGACTGTGGGTAATAATGCTCATCCAGATAATCGAGCAGCCTGACCCCATGCGTGTTTTCGTAAGAGCGCAGTTGTTGCAAATACCACTCCACCAGGGGAAAATCGCCATGAGCCAGGCGGTCTGCCGGATGATTCCACCAATCTCCTCCGCCTGCCTGGTCCAAAGCTGAATAAAAATAACCAACCCAGCCCCATTCGGCCGGACCGAGAATCTTGGCACCTGGTTCTACAACTTTGACTGCTGCAGCATAATTGAAGGTGCGTGCGATTAACTCATCATAACTCAATGGCTGAGGATGCACATCGCGGTGCGTCGAATTCCACAGCATAGGTTCATTATCCAGATTGAAATACTGCACACCACCCTGGCCTGAGACGCCAAAATTCAGACGCAGGTGCTGGATCCATTGTGTAATAAATGTTGTTGTGATCGGCAAGCCAGTGTCTACTGGATCATTTCCTGTAAGGAAAGATCCATCAGCTTGTTTACCATTGCCGCAGTTTGGCCGCCAGATATCTGCATCTTGTTGAGGCCCGTATTTACTGATGGAAAAGCCACACGAGTCTGCGTCCTTCGCCACAAATCCGATCATCGGAAGAGTAAGCAGCGTGTTGGCTCCGTGGAGTTTGTTCGCAGCAATAAACGCATCTGCAGATAAATCTTGGGGCAAATTCTCAAAATACCAATCCATTGCATGGTTGCTGGCGTTGATCTTCCAATTATAACGAGTGGTCGCATTGCCTCCCCAGCGGTTTACAGGCAGATGGATTTCATCCATGAATGCCAGTTCTGCGGCATTTATGCCCATAAAATTCATTCCATAGATATCTGGATTGATCGGCTTTTGATCCAATGCCGCGTCGACAATTAAATCGGGACCAACGCCCGGGGTTGGCGGGGGTAAATTCAAGCTAACAAAGGAAAGATCATCCAGGTAAATCGCCGGCTGAATGTTAGCAGAAAAACTTTGCCATTGCAAACTGTACGCCTGGCGCGGCGATCCCATACTGGCCAAGGCTACTTCGACTTTGGTCCATGTATTAGCAGCCAGTGTGAAATCCTGGCTTACGGAAGCGTTTGACCCATTCGAGCTGAGCGTGAAACGGATATTTTGGCCGCCGGCGCTGCCGCCATGCGCCCAAAATACAAACGTATCATAGGCGCTGATATCCATTTGAGCCCCATGGAAACCAATTTGCAAACCTGCCCAGCCTGCTTGAAAAGTGGCCTTGATTGCCTTTGTCCCGCTGTGAGCAGAAAATGTATCGGAATAATTTGTAGTCGTATCCCACGACCAATCTTGCCAGGCCGTATTTAAAGCATCATCGTAAACAACCAGCGGGCTGGCAGCTGCTTCCGCGGGGAGCTGGGTTGAAAGGCAAACCGCAGAATAAATCACCGCAAAACACATGAAGAAGAGAATAAAAATCAACCTGGAAGTCACAGGTTGATTTTACAACGAAAATTGGTCTTTGATTAGCTGGGCGCGCCAGACGCTTCACCAAGCTGGACTTTAATCACCTGGTGTTTCCCCTGGCGTACAATCTCTACTTCTATTGTCTGCCCAGGTTGGTAAGTGAACAGAGCGTTGATGAAAGATGTCGTTTCGGTCAATGAGCTGTCACCTATACGAACGATGATATCATCTACAGCGATGCCGGCTGAGGAGGCTGGGCCGTTTGGATCGACCTTCGTCACATACACGCCCCAATCGACAGGCAGGTTATACCGGCGTGAAAGGCGAGGGTTGATCGCCACCCAATCCAATCCCATTGTCGGACGAGAAAAGAAACCCTTTTGCACAATCTGCTCAGCAATCGTGCGGGCTGAATTGGCGGGTATGGCAAAGCCGAGGCCTTCAGCTACAGCGCCACTCATGCCGCTGCTGCGCACGATCAAAGTATTCACCCCAATTACCTCACCTGCCAGGTTGACTAATGGACCGCCGGAGTTTCCTTCATTGATTGCCGCATCTGTTTGCAGCATATCCTCCATGAAATATCCATTCCCAGTATCCAACCGCCTGCCTGTGGCAGAAATTACCCCTACCGTCACCGTGTTCTTGAAATCACCTAACGGAGATCCAATTGCAATCACTGTTTCTCCAGGCCGCAAATTTTCCGAATTGCCAAAAACGGCTACACTCGGCATTTCACCATCCACTTTCAAGACAGCCAGGTCGGCATACACATCTGTGCTTACTACACGTGCCGGCAGTTGTGTTCCGTCTTTTAGTATGATCGATACGCTCTCTGTGCTATCGACCACGTGATTGTTGGTGACTACATAACCATCTTTACTGATGATGAAACCACTTCCACTGACTTCGGAACTTGAAGTTACCCCAAAAAATGTTTGTTGGCCAGGTATCGTGCCGACCACGGTTACCACAGCCGGTCCAATTTTCTCCACTGCCGAGGTGATCGCAGTCTGAATTGATGTGTTCGAAAAAGTAATTACATGTGTATCCTGGATCGTCGTGCTGGCTGAAATTGGCGTGATTGCTGCGCTGGGCTGCGGCGTTATCCGAAGCTCCATCACTCGATATACAGCGAATCCGCCTCCCGCCGCGCCCAGGATAGCACTCAAAAAAACTGCGCCGGTCAGAATAATTACATAAAAAATTTTCGCCCAGGGGAATTTTTTTTCAGGTAGAGATCGGAAACTGGGGTAAGAAGAATTCGTCTTAATTCCTGTTTCCATTCCGGAGGGGAATGTTGAAATTTTATCTTTGAAAACAGCCGCTGATTCTGCCGTCTCTCCGCTTCTGGGAAATTGGGCAGAATCGGCGGCTGGAATTTTTTCCGCAAAGGTTTCACCCTCGGATGGATCTACGTTGGTTATTTCATCTGTCATGCTTTGATTCTATTTCGAGAACATGAAAATTCGGTGAAAGATCTACCGGGAAAATTGCATTGCGCTTCGCCTGCTATGCAAATTCCTAGCCAGCTTTACCAGGCAAATACTCCGCGATGCGTTGGGCAATTTTGCTGGTTGTCATCGAATGCAGCCAGATCCGTCCAGGGCCTCTTAAAGTCGCCAATGCGAGACCCTCTCCTGCCAGCAAAATGTTGTTTAAACCTTTTATAAATTCAATATCAAAAGTAACCGAACTTTCGAACATCGCTACATGACCAGTTTCTACACGCATCACCTGATTCGCTGCCAGCCGATATTCAATGGCGTCACCGTCCAATTCCACGAAAGCCGTGCCTGGGCCGGTCAACTTCTGTAAAATAAATCCCTCACCGCCCAGCAACCCTACGCCCAGCTTGCGTGTGAAGAAAACATCTAATTCCACAGATTTTTCTGCACATAAAAATGCATGCCGATGCATAATGACCGATTGACCTGCTTCTAACTCCATGGGCAGAATTTTTCCAGGAAAATCGGTTGTGAATGCTACCAACCCAGGAGCGTTATTTGCATTGAAGTCGATTATGAAAGCAGATGCACCCGATACTGCACGTTTAAGCATTCCTCCTAACCCGCCGCTGCCACGTGTGTTCATGGATACTGATACAGTCATCCAAGACATGGCGCCTGTATCAGAAAAAACCATTTGCCCAGGCTGCAGTTCAACGGATAAGGTTTGCTGGACTGTACCAATAATATGGTATTTCATGCCAGCTTTTGTTTGGCCAATGACATCAGGAGGGGTCGGAATATCTGGTATTGTCATAATTTTTTTTCCTTTCTTTATAACGTAAATACGGATTTTTGCATGAAGGGTTGTAAATATTATAGCCTTAGACCTAAAATTTCAGTTCCAAAGCATTTTAATGATACTTTTCGGCGGGAATAAAAGAAATAGGGTTATAATCTCATCAATTATCAGGCTGGATTTATTCTATTGTTCGTAAGTTTCCAACCGAAGGCCTGGCCACAATCGGTTTTTTCCATCTGCTCAGAGTTCAAAAGCAGTGACGGTTTCTTCTAACACAACACAACCAGATCCATTAGAAAACCCAGAACTCTTAAAGCTTATCCTAGAAGGGAGCGAGTTGGCGTTTTGGGATTGGGATATTCCCAATGCATCGATTCAGCGAAACCTCCAATGGGCAAAAATGCTTGGTTACCTGGTTAGCGAAATTCAACCCACTCTGGAACAATGGATTAGGCTGATTCATCCAGAAGATCGAAAAAAAGCGGAGCGAGCTCTGCACAATTATTTGCGAGGGCGGAAAGAGTGTTTCGAGATCGAATATCGCCTTCGTATGAAAAGTGGAGATTATAAACGGGTTCTCGACCGAGGCAGAATTGTTAAACGAGATAACCTTGGAAATCCAATTCGAATGGCCGGCATCATCAATGACGTGGATCGCAGAGGTATGCTTGAAAAAGCGCTGGCTGAGAGTGAACAGTTATTTGATTTGTTCTTAGAACTTAGTCCAATCTATATTTTCTTTAAGGATAACCAGGCTCGACCATTGCGCCTGAGTAAAAATTACGAAAAAATGCTGGGTCGACCAATCCACGAAATTCTCGGTAAGACCATGGATCAACTATTTCCTTCTGAAATGGCCAAAAAAATGATTCAAGATGATCTCCATGTGCTGGAATCTGGTCAAAACTTGGAAGTCATCGAAGAATTAAATGGTCGCACCTTCTTATCGACGAAGTTCCCGATTAAAAAAAATGGGAAACCTTATATTCTAGCAGGATTCACCCAGGACATCACCGAGCAGCGTACGGCAGAAAATTCTGCCAAAGAAGCCAACCTCAGGCTAAAAAAAACCATTTCTGACCTGGAACGCTACAATCAGGAAATGGCCATTCTCAAATGGCTGGTTGAGATGATGCAATTGTGCCAGTCTATCGACGAAACCTTCGGCATCATAACCTCAGCTCTGCGCGGGTTGTTCCCTGGCACCAGCGGAATGTTAGGCACTCCTTCCGAAGAACACGGCAGTTTTGTGGTTAGAGACCAATGGGGCAAGCCAGCAAATAAACAATCCTTTTACTTGGACGATTGTCTCGCACTGCGCCGCAGGAGGTTGTTCCACATCGATCATTCAATGCAAGTTTTCCAGTGTAAACACCAGTTGACTCCTGGGCCAGCGTCATCTATTTGCATTCCGATGATCGTTCATGAGGAAATATTAGGGCTGATCAACTTAAGTCATTCATCAAACGAAGATTTCTTCGATATTCACACAATTCAAGTGATCCAGGCGATTGCCGATTCTGCCGCGGTTTCAATGGCAAACCTGATTTTACGCGAGACTCTCCGCCAACAAGCAATCCGTGATCCACTTACCAAGTTGTTCAACCGCAGGTATATGGAAGAAACTCTGGAACGGGAAATTAAGCATGCCCTGCGGGCGAATTATGCTGTCGGGCTGCTGTTTTTAGATTTAGACCTTTTCAAATCAATTAATGATCGATATGGGCATTTACTGGGGGATAAAGTGCTTAGAGACATTGGTGAAGTGTTGTTGTTGAATACCCGCGGAGAAGATATTGCCTGTCGCTACGGGGGTGATGAATTTGTAATCATTTTGCCTGATGTGAATGCCAATGATTTGGAAAATAAAGCGAACAAATTATTAAATTTAGTTCGCTGCCTTGAGTGGAATATCTCCGAGAGCGAGACTTTTCGGATCCAATTATCTTGTGGTTCGGCCCTCTTTCCTAGAGACAGTGCGACTGGCATTGGCTTGATTCAGGCGGCCGATCTGGCTCTTTATGAAGCAAAGCATCGAGGAAGAAACTTATTAGTGAGTTTCGAACAGTCCAATCACAATTGATGTAAAATCAAATAATTTTATTGACTTCCTATCAGTTAAACTTTTCCTATGACAAACAACACTCCTCAAACACAATCCGACGCTGATGGGAATGTCTTTAGATTTGCAGAAAACCCTCAATTCGATCTCATCCAAGAAACCGCCTGCCTGCCGGTTTGGGATTGGAACACAATAACCAACCAGGTATTCACCAATTCCTATTTCGCCTCACTGTTAGGCCTACCAAAACCGCTGCCAGCACTGGATTTTAATGATTGGCTGGATATTTTTCATCCGGATGATAAAATTGTAATTCATCAGTCACTTTCGGCACTCAAGTCGGGTCAGACAGAAAATCACGATTTAGAGCTGCGCCTGAAATCCTTTAACCAGGCCTATATCCACGCGCGCCAACGTGCACGGGTTGTAGCGAGAGATTCCGAGGCACAGACCATGCATATTTGGGGTACACTGGTCGCATTGCCAGATCACCAATTCACCTCAAATTTTGCACAAAACTATATCGCTTCACCAATAGCCAGGATATCCGAAAAGCAAAACCAGGAAATCGCCTTGCTCAATTGGCTGGTTGAAATGCTCCAATTATGCAGCACTGCGGATGAAGCATTTGAAGTGATTGCCTCAATTTTAAAACGTTTATTTCCGCAAGCAGATGGCTTATTAGCGCAGCCCAACCAGGAGCCGGATCAATTGCAAGTTGTGCTGAAATGGGGTTCACCAACGAATAAATCCATTTTTTTTGCGGATGAGTGCTGGGCATTGAGGCGTAAATTCATCCACTCCGTTGGTGATTCGAATGATCATTTACGTTGCAAACATATTCTTCAACCATTTCCTGTTGCGTCCATTTGTTTTCCATTGATCGTACAGGAAGAGATTATTGGATTATTTCATCTGTCTCACAAAACAGACCAGGAGTTTTTAGACCCACCCAAGATGCAGTTGGTTCAGGCAATTGCCGACTCGTCTGCAGTTGCAATGGATAATATCCATTTAAGAGAAACTCTTCGCCAACAGTCGATTCGCGATCCTCTCACTCGGCTCTTCAACCGCAGGTATATGGAAGAAACTTTAGAACGAGAGATTAAACGCGCCAAGCGGTCGGGATATCCTTTAGGTATATTATTGCTTGATATCGATTATTTCAAACGAGTCAATGACGAACATGGGCATCAAGCCGGCGATATTGTTTTACGTGACATCGGCCAATTGCTATTATCACATACCAGGGCTGATGATGTAGCCTGCCGATATGGTGGTGAAGAATTCTTGATCATTCTGCCAAATATAACTGATGAAGACCTTGGCCGAAAAGCAATTAAACTGAAAGATACCATCAAAGACTTGGAGTGGACGTTTGGCACATCTTCTCCCACGAAGATAACTATATCGCTTGGAACGTCAATCTATCCATTTTCTGCCGTGTCAAGCCAGGAATTAATTGAACTCGCCGATCGAGGCTTATATCAGGCCAAAGCCGCTGGGCGAGATCAGATCGGAACTGCCTTGAAGGATAAACACTCATGAACACAATCTTACTGGTAGAGGATGATCGGGTTTTACGCGAAACAATCGCCTACAATTTGCAGAAACAGGATTACAAAGTCGAAGCTGTCGGTGATGGCTCTACGGCTATCGAAACAGCTCGTAAGCTCAGCCCTAACCTAGATCTCATCGTTTTAGATTTAATGCTCCCGAAAATCGATGGCTTTGAAGTTTGCCGCATCTTACGACCAGAGATAAAGGTCCCGATCATTATGCTCACGGCACGAGATGATGAAATTGACCGCATAATTGGATTGGAAATTGGAGCGGATGATTACATCACCAAACCATTCAGCATGCGCGAGTTTCTCGCCAGGGTCAAGGCGCATTTACGGCGTGAGCGTTTGCATCGAGATGAAATGAGCGAACCAACGCCAGCTAAGACAACGCAAGTTCTAAATTACGGCAACCTCTCGATTGACCTGGTTCGGCGAGAAGTCCTCATCGATGGTGAAGCCATTCAATTGAAACCAAAAGAATTCGATTTGTTGCACTTTCTGGCACGCCACCGCGGCCAGGCGCTCTCGCGTGATTTCTTGCTCGAACATGTGTGGGGTTGGGAATACAGTGGAAACAGTCGCACTGTCGATGTGCATGTACGCTGGCTGCGCGAAAAGATCGAACAAGATCCAAGCATACCAATGCGCATCGTAACCGTACGAGGTTCGGGTTATCGGTTTGAGGGATAGCTAATTGTTCCGATCCATCCGGTTACGCATAGCGATTCCGTTCACACTGTTGATCCTAGGCTGTATGTTGGGGATGGAAGTTTATCTCTCCAATTTCATCCAATCATCTTACGAAAAAGACTTGGAATCTAAATTAGCTGATGAGGCTAAAATGATTGGAGTGGTCATAACTCCACTGCTCAAGGCCGACCAGCCAGATCTTCAAAGCATTGATCAATCAGCCAAGCAATGGTCCAAAGTACTATCTGCACGCGTGACGGTGATCGCACCAGATGGAGTAGTTTGGGGTGAATCCGAACAGGATCGTCTTCAAATGGATAACCATTACAACCGGCCTGAGGTCGCAGAAGCTCGTTCAGCAGGTCAAGGACAGAGTATTCGACTCAGCGCCACGTTGAATATTTCCATGATGTACGAAGCTGTTTCATTAGAGTCGGAAGGGGAGATCATAGGTTATGTTCGCGTGGCTCTCCCCCTCAGCCAGGTCGAGGAAAACGTCCGGCATCTTCAAAGAACGGTATTTGGCACGACCGCTTTGGCCACCGGCCTGGCCCTTTTCCTGGCTGTCCTGATTGCGAATCGTACCACTCAACCTCTGGCCAAATTAACCAAGGCAGTTGAAAAATTAGCCGCAGGTGAATTAAATGCCTCGCCCCTCAAAGCCGCCGCAGATGAAACTGGAAAATTGACCATCGCTTTCAACAGCATGGCCGCCAGGTTGAGTACACAAATAGATGATTTACAAAGAGAGCGTGGCAAACTAGCTGCCGTGTTACAACAAATGAGCGATGGAGTATTCATCATTGATTCCAGCGGAATCATCCAATTAATTAACCCCGCTGCGGAAAAAATGTTCGGTCTGAATAGCGACCAGGCTATAAGCAAATCGGCTGTCCAGGCTTTACGCCAGCACCAAGCTATCGAGCTTTGGCAAAAATGCGTCTCATCTGGCGCTACCGAAATTACCGACTTTGAAACCAATCACAAAGTTCAAGTGCATGGTTTTGCTACGCCTTTAGACCCTTCTCTGCCGGGCAGTATCCTGTTATTATTTCAAGACCTGACCCGCCAGCGCCTGATAGAAAATATGCGGCGGGATTTCATCAGTAATGTGTCGCATGAGTTACGTACCCCGCTGGCATCTTTAAAGGCAATCACAGAAACATTACAAGATGGCGCGTTAGAAGACAGAGAGGCAGCCAGAAAATTTCTAAATCAGATGGAAGGGGAAATCGATTCTTTGAGTCTGATGGTCAGCGAATTGCTCGAGTTATCGCGCATTGAATCCGGACGTGTGCCTTTGCAGATTCAACCCGTGTCACCGCTAGAAATCATCAACCAGGCAGTTGAGCGTTTACGTTTACAATCTGATCGCGCCGAACTCAATTTAGTAATCGAATGTCCAGATAGTTTACCTGAAGTAGAGGCTGACGCTTCTCGGACACAGCAAGTTGTGGTGAATATCTTGCACAATGCTATCAAGTTCACTCCTCCAGGGGGCCAGGTTACTATTGGCGCAGCCCAAAAGGGTCGCATCATTGAATTTTATGTGCGAGATACCGGCATCGGAATTTCACAAGACGATTTACCCCGCATTTTCGAGCGCTTTTACAAAGTGGATCGCGCTCGGTCGAGCAGCGGCACCGGCTTAGGATTGGCAATCGCTCGCCACCTTGTCGAAGCCCAGGGGGGCATAATATGGGTGGATAGTTCATTGAACAAGGGAAGCACCTTTACTTTCACTCTTCCTGTCGTCTAACCCTTTAACAAAACGTTTACAATTCATTAACTTTCCGTTTTATGGATGTTAAACATGCCATAGTATCCTTGGCTTGTAAAATAATGAACCAATATAAATCTATAAAAATGGAGAAGAATTGAATATGCAACGTAAATTCCAATTTGTTTTGGTCGTGGTCGTGATGGCTTCACTTATTTTGAGCGCATGTGCACCGACCGCCACCCAAGCACCCACCCAGGCGCCCATCGTTATGACTGTCGAAGTCACGAAGATGGTCGCTGGAACCCCAGAAATTGTTATTAAGGAAATCACCTCCACTCCTGCTCCAACGACACCACCACAGCCCACTCAACTACCTGCAGGTTCAGTTCAAATTAACGGCGCAGGCGCTACTTTTCCCGTTCCTGTTTACACCGAGTGGATTTTTGCTTACCAATATGTGGATCCTTCTGTGACTATCAACTACCAGGGCATCGGTTCTGGCGGTGGCAAAAAAGCGATCGTGGATAATACGGTGGATTTTGCAGGGTCAGATTCAGTTTTGAAAGCTGAAGAATACACCGCTGGCAAGGATTTACAGATGTATCCAGTTTTGGCTGGTGCAGTCGTTCCAATTTACAATATCGAAGGTGTTACCAAAACCATCACTCTGAACGGTGAAATTCTGGCAGACATTTATCTTGGAAAGATTAAGACCTGGAACGATGAGAAAATCGTTGCACTAAACAAGGGCATCAACCTGCCTGCCAAGAACATCACAGTTGCCCACCGCTCTGATGGCTCTGGCACTACAGAAATTTTCACCAACGCACTGTCCTCCTTCAGCGATGAGTGGAAATCCTCGGTAGGCGCTGGTTCAGCCGTCGAATGGCCTGTGGACAAAGCAGGAAACGGCGTTGGAGGTAAAGGCAACCAGGGCGTAGCTGCAGCAGTCCAAAATACAAATAACTCAATTGGATATGTCGAGCTTTCTTATGCGATTGCCAACAAGATCCCATTCGCACAATTGATCAACAAAGCCGGTAAAACAGTGAAAGCAAATGCCGAATCCCTGGCTTCAGCCATGAATGACTTTGCCAACGCCTTTTCTGACAAATTGACAGCAGTGATCGTCAATGGTGCTGGCGAGAAAACCTGGCCGATTTCTGGCTACACTTATTTGATCCTTCATACCACCAGCATACAGGATTGTACCAAAGCTCAAAAAACTCTCGAATTCTTCAAATGGGGCCTGACCGACTCGGCTGCAGCCAAGCGTGCCAGTGATCTGGGGTATTCCGTCCTTTCAGATGCTGTTCGCCAGACAGTCTTAACCAAGTTTGGCGAAGTTACATGCAACGGCAATCCTGTCTTACCCAAACCATAATTTTTCAACCTTCTGCTTTCCACTCCAGGCTTTTACTAGACGAACTAGTAAAAGCCTGGAGTTTTCGAAAAAAATAATGCAAAAAAAATCTTTGATGTCCAAGAATGTATCCCGATCTAAATGGCTCAGCAGTTTACGCCGCAGGATGAATTATGGCGATCGCCCCTGGAATATTCTGACGATTTCAATGGCAGTGTTGATACTGATCCTCATCCTGGGAGTCGGTGTTCTGCTGTGGGTCGATTCGTCGCAAGCCCGGGCTCAGTTTGGATGGAATTTTCTCGTGCCAAGCACGAATGCTTCGTGGAACCCGGTTAGTGATAAATTTCAAGCCTGGCCATTTATTTATGGCACATTACTAACTTCGTTGACTGCTCTGGTATTTGCCATTCCAATCAGCCTCGGAATCGCAATTTTCCTGGCAGAAATATGTCCGGCCTGGCTGCGAGCACCGATAGGCTGGTTGGTTGAGCTGCTCGCTGCGGTCCCCAGTGTCGTTTTGGGCTTATGGGGAATATTTGTTTTTTTGCCACAGGTAGTTGCCCCATTTGGGAATTTTTTATTTGTTACCTTCGGAAACATCCCTTTTATTCAGGAATTATTCAAAGGGCCGATTCCCGAAAGTGGGTCCAGCCGCCTAGCCGCCAGTATGATTTTGGCCATCATGATTATTCCAACCATCGCCGCAGTCAGCCGCGATGTGTTTCTCGCCATCCCACAAGCCCAACGTGAAGCCTCTCTCGCCCTGGGCGCCACCCAGTGGGAAACAATATGGGAGGTTCTTATCCCTTACGGGCTTTCGGGCATCCTGGGAGCTGTCATCCTTGGGCTGGGTCGGGCGCTCGGAGAAACAATGGCTGTCACCATGGTCATCGGCAACAGCATCGAAGGATCAATATCTCTGCTTCGGCCAGGTTATACCATGTCCAGTATCATTGCCAATGAATTTGCCGAAGCAGTTACCGAGCTTCATTCACAGGCATTAATTGAGATTGCCTTGATCTTGTTCTTTATCACCCTTTTCCTCAACCTTGGCGCTCGGTTATTGGTCTGGCAGGTTTCCAGGCGTAATCCACAGGAGGCGCGCGCATGACCACCAAAACGATTTCCTTTGCCAAGAAAATTAATAATTCACAGCGCAGTTATCGACGCCGGAAAGTTGTGAATTATTTTTCATTATCCATCATGGCTTTGCTGACCTTGATCGCGCTCATTCCGCTTTTTTGGATTGTGAGCTATGTGTTTCTCCGCGGCGGTCAATATATCAACCCTCAATTTTTTACCAATATGCCGCGCCCTTTAGGTATGGAGGGTGGTGGTGTCCTTCATTCAATCGAAGGCACTTTGCTTCTCATCCTGGTGGGCAGCTTTTTTGCAGTGCCTCCTGGTTTGTTGGCCGCTTTTTATGTTGCTTACCATCCAAACACGCCTCTGGGTATTCTGGTAAGATTTGGCACGGATGTTTTGTCTGGCATACCCTCTATTGTTGTGGGTTTGTTTTGTTATGCATTGATTGTAAAAAATCAAGGTCACTATTCTGCACTGGCTGGCGGAATTGCCCTGGCGATCATTATGCTGCCTACGATTATCCGAACAACGGAAGAAATGATCAAACTCACGCCCTCCAACTTGCGAGCTGGTTCGCTCGCTCTCGGCGCGCCTGAATGGAAAACAGCGCTGAGCATAACCCTTCCGGCTGCTGCAAATGGCATTATCACTGGCGTGCTTTTGGGGATAGCCCGTGCTATGGGTGAAACTGCCCCCCTTCTATTCACCGCATTGGGGAATGAAAATTTTGAGATTGGCAAAATTGCAGCTTCCGCTCTTGCCAATAAACAATCAATTTTTACTGTATTGGGGCGTATCTTCGAACAACCAGTTGATTCGCTCCCTCTCACGCTTTGGAAATATGCCCAACAACCATTCCCAGAAAGGATAAACCAGGCTTGGGCTGCTGGATTAGTATTGATGCTACTCGTGTTTATAATCAACATAACCGCCCGAGTTTGGATCATCAGCCGAACAAACAACCTGCGTGGATAAGTAAGTAATCAGGAAAGTATATGCCAAGAGAATCAACAAAAAAGAATGGTACTGAAAAAAAAATGGTTGATCAAGTGTTTAGCGAAAAAATAACGGTGAAGACAGTGACAAAAAGCGAAACGAGGATTACCGACCCTACGAAGATCGAGGTGCGCGATTATTCTTTATATTATGGCAAGTTTCGTGCTCTGGGTAACATCACCATGGCAATTGCGCAGAACAAAATAACTGCGATCATCGGACCTTCAGGTTGTGGGAAATCAACACTTCTACGCTCGATCAACAGGATGAATGATCTGGTTAGCAATGTGCGCACAGAGGGTGAAATAATCCTAGACGGTGAAAATATTCTGACTCAAGGCGTCGATGTAGTAGATGTACGCAGGCGGGTTGGTATGGTTTTCCAACGCCCCAATCCATTTCCGAAGAGTATTTACGAAAACGTCGCCTATGGTCCCCGTTTATATGGTGTAAATCGAAAAAGCGATCTGGACGAAATTGTCGAAACATCATTAAAGCAAGCCGCTTTATGGGACGAGGTCAAAGACAAATTAAACCAATCGGGTATGGCTTTATCTGGAGGCCAACAGCAGCGTCTTTGCATCGCTAGGGCAATCGCTGTTGAACCGGAAGTGATCTTAATGGATGAGCCCGCCTCGGCGCTTGATCCTGTGGCCACATTGAAGATAGAGGAACTCATGCAGTCGTTAAAAGAAATGTACACTATTATTATCGTCACTCACAATATGCAGCAAGCTGCACGTGTATCAGATTTCACCGCCTTTATGATGATTGAGAGCCCACAGGTCCGTACTGGCAAATTGGTTGAATATGGCCAGACAACACAAATATTCACCAATCCAAAAAATCAACAAACCGAAGATTATGTGACTGGCCGTTTTGGATAATTATTCAGGTAAAAGTATGCACCCCAATTCTCCCCGCCAAACTTATGAACGTCACCTGCAAAACTTGCTTGATCAGGTTTTAATTTTAGGCAGCATGGTGGAAAGCGCCATGCGCCAGGCTGTCGATGCGCTAAAGAAAGCAGATCATGCTGCTGCGCGCCGGATTTTCGCCGGAGATGAGCGTATCAACGAACGCCGTTATGCAATCGAAAACGAAATTGTTGTGTTGATTGCGACCCAGCAGCCAATGGCACGCGATGTCCGCTTTCTGATCGCGATTCTTGAAATTATCACTGAATTAGAGCGGATTGGTGATTACGCCAAGGGTATCTGCAAAATTAATTTATTGCTGAACGGTGAACCGATCAATCCATCCATCATGATCGAATTAGAACACATGAATGATATGAGCCTAGACATGATGCGCCGCTCATTGGATGCATTCCTCATATCCGATGCCGAAAAGGCTCGCCTCATACCAGAAGAAGACGATAAAGTCGATGAAATGTATAACCGGACTGTCCGAAAGCTAATGGATGAAATGAGATCAGATAGTACGACCATAGACCGGGCGAATTATCTGATGTGGGCCGCGCATAATTTAGAACGCATGGCTGACCGCGTCACGAATATTTGCGAACGAATTGTATTTGTATCAACAGGTGAATTCAAAGAGCTGGATGTATCGAGGCATGAATCATAACTGAATAACCCACAGTTAAATTATGGCGGTTGCTGATTTGCAGCCGCCTTTTGTATTTGAAAAAATTAATAATTATTCTCAAATTAAAGCGTATAATCTCTTAATCCTCCGATTTCCGAGCACTTGGCATGGTCGTCAAACAGTTGCCACCGGTGCAGGCAACACAATTCGATTTGATATATCAATATAGAGGTTCTGAAATGTCATTAACCCATATGCAAATAAAAGAATTGCTCGATGAAGGGCGCTGCCATGAATGTGAAGGGGTCGGGCCCGATCATGTTTGCGTTCATATTGCCGCCATAGCCGAGCTGCCTACGCGTTTTGGTCATTTTCACATCGTCGGATTTTATAATAACAAGGATTACAAAGACCATGCAGCCATCGTCAAAGGGGATATTTACGGTGGAGAAGATGTTCCTGTCCGGCTTCATTCAGAATGTTTGACTGGGGATGCATTTGGTTCTCTGCGCTGTGATTGCCGCGATCAACTTGAAGCAGCATTAACTGCCATAGGGAAAATGGATAAAGGAATTTTGCTTTATATGCGCCAGGAAGGCCGCGGCATTGGTTTAACCAACAAAATAAGAGCCTATGGCTTACAAGATTATGGATATGACACTGTAGACGCGAACCTGGCCCTGGGGTTTCGAGATGATGAAAGAGAATACAGCATTGCCGCCCATATGTTGTTTTCGTTGAAAGTTAAATCGATTCGTTTGATGACCAACAACCCAAAAAAAATTACAGATCTCTCTCAACACGGGGTAGTTGTCAACGGTCGAATACCGCATGTTATTCCTCCCAACCAATACAATTTATTTTACTTGCAGACGAAAGCTGCAAAATCTGGTCACCTGATTGATCTTGAGGGTAAACTCCATTTACCCGAGCAAGGCGACCGCCCTCACATCGAAGGGATGGCTCCCGAAATTGTTGAAAACATTCAGGATCTGTAATTCACATTTGGATATTCTTAGGAGAAAACTATGGAATTAGGCTTAATCGGACTAGGCAAGATGGGTGGAAATATGGCCCGCCGTTTGTTGAAGGGCGGTCATCAAGTGGTTGGATATAATCGGAGCCCTGAAATTACCAAACAATTAGCTTCAGAAGCTGGGCTTACACCAACATTTTCAATCCCTGAACTTGTCAACACTCTTAATAAACCGAAAGCTGTGTGGGTTATGGTGCCTGCCGGTGATCCGACTGATGCGGTGGTTGATCAACTGGCTACACTTTTGGACCCCGGGGATATCGTAATCGATGGCGGCAATTCGTTTTATAAAGATGATATTCGCCGTGCTCCTGTTCTGGCGGCAAAAGGATTGCACTATGTGGACACGGGCACAAGTGGGGGTATTTGGGGTCTAACTGAAGGCTATTCGATGATGATCGGTGGTGATGAGGCCGTTGTCGAGCGCCTGCGCCCGATATATGAAACACTGGCGCCCGGGCCTAACGAAGGTTGGGGCCGCGTTGGTCCGGTTGGCGCTGGTCATTTTGTTAAAATGGTTCACAACGGCATCGAATATGGAATGATGCAAGCCTTTGCTGAAGGCTTTGAAATCATGCACACCAAACACGAACTCAACCTGAATGTGGAGCAAATAGCCCATATATGGCAGACAGGCAGCGTTGTTCGATCCTGGTTGTTGGATCTGATTGCAAATGCATTAAGCGCCGATAGTAACCTTGACCATATCGAAGGCTGGGTTGCAGACAGTGGCGAGGGTCGTTGGACGGTATTCGAGGCAATTGATCTTGATGTACCGGCTCCTGTGATTACCCTTTCACTGCAGCAGCGATTCATCAGCCGTCAGGCAGAAAGCTATGCAGCCAAGCTTCTAGCCGCTATGCGCAATCAGTTTGGTGGTCATGCTGTAAAAACGAAGTAATTTATGAACGATTCATGTATACCAGAAACTCTGGTAATTTTTGGCGCATCTGGCGATCTTACCTGGCGAAAACTGATCCCGGCTTTATACAACAACTACCACAAGGGCAGGCTCACCGAATGCACCCATATTGTTGGTATCGCCCGCCGTCCATACCTGGACAATGATTTTCGCGCTCATTTGAAAGAAGGCGTGGCTGCCTTTTCTCCCGACACTTTCGATCCAGCGTTATGGGATAAGTTCGCATCATTATTGACTTATTTTCAAGGAAATTTAGATGTGCCCGCCGATTTCAGCCGCCTGGAAGAATATCTGCGCGGCCTGGAAGGAGGCCCAGCATCTCGAGTTTATTACCTGGCGATTGCGCCAGAATTATATATCGAGACGGTTCAACATCTTGGTAATGCAGGAATGGCAAAACCACCTGTGGGCACCTCACTTTGGCGGCGCGTAATCATAGAAAAGCCTTTTGGGACCGATTTAGAATCTGCTCAAGAGCTTAATCAAGCTGTACACGCTGTTTTTGATGAAAGTCAGGTTTATCGTATCGATCATTATCTTGGCAAAGAAACTGCACAAAATATTCTGTTTTTGCGTTTTGCCAATACAATCTTCGAACCAGTATGGAACCGGCGCTATGTTGATAATATTCAGATTACAGTAGCCGAAAGTGTAGATGTTGGCACTCGAGCGGGGTATTATGATACCGCGGGTGTGTTGAGAGACATGTTCCAAAACCACCTCTTTCAGCTCTTGGCAATGGTTGCAATGGAACCGCCGTCTTCCTTCAATGCAGATGCAGTGCGCAATGAGAAAATCAAAGTATTTGAGAGCATCCGCCCAATCCGATTAGAAGATACCGTACGGGCACAATACCATGGTTTTGCCTCGACTACCGGCGTGGCGGCTGGATCGCAAACACCTACGCTGGCGGCTCTGAAGCTATTTATTGACAACTGGCGTTGGAAAGGCGTCCCCTTTTATTTACGCTCTGGCAAAGCAATGGCTCAGAAAACTTCGGAAATCATCATAGAATTTCAGAGACCTCCCCATATTATGTTCAATTTGACCGAAAACACGGAATTCACACCAAATATCCTTTCCATTTGCGTTCAACCGGACGAAGGCATCCACTTGCGGTTTGAGGCCAAAATACCAGACAGCCCCCAAAAAATGAGCTCCGTGGACATGGAATTTCATTACAGAGATTTCTTCCAGGGAGCCTTGCCAGATGCATATGAGCGACTCTTGTTGGATGCATTTGCAGGTGATGCGTCATTGTTTAATCGAAGTGATGCCATCGAAGCCTGCTGGAGACTGATCGATCCGATCAACAAAGGCTGGGAACAACAAGGTGTGCCGCCATTGACTTATTATGAGTCTCGCAGTTGGGGACCAATCGAGGCGGATCAATTACTTATCAAAGATGGACGGCGTTGGCGGATGGGCTGTCAAGACGGGGGCAGTCCAATCTATGCCAGTCATTGATATCCTGGAAGATGCCCAGGCAATTGCCGATAAAGTAGCCGGACAGGTCAGCCTGCTGGCGCAGGAATCGATTCGCCAAAAAGAGCGCTTCGATTTGGTTCTTTCAGGTGGATCCACACCGCGCCTTTTATATGAGAGGCTTTGTTCACATCCTTATGTTGACGCATTGCCGTGGAATAAAATTTTCTTCTATTTTGGCGATGAGCGATGTGTTCCGCCAGATCATCCGGACAGCAATTATTGTATGGCTCACGAAAGTTTATTCGCGAAAATTAATATTCCTTCAATCAATATATTTAGAATGCCAGGTGAGATGTCGCCCAATGAAGGCGCACAACAATACGAAAGAATTCTACGAAATCGGTTTCCTGGTCAATCCTATCCCAAATTCGATTTGATTTTGCTTGGTCTTGGGGATGATGGGCACACTGCATCGTTGTTTCCTGATGCGGCAATATTGAAAGAAGAAAAAGCCTGGGTTTCTGCCACCCCACATACTACCCCTCCTCCACCGCTGGTTAGCCGTTTGTCTTTAACACTGCCTGCAATTAATGCCGCAGAGCAGGTATTCTTTTTGGTCTCGGGACAGGCAAAACAAATCATTGTCTCAAAAGCTCTTTTTGCCGGAGCTAAGTCATCCCTCCTCCCCGCTCAAATGATTAACCCTCAGAGCCGAAAGCTAACCTGGTTTCTTGATCGCAGCGCTGCAGGGAGCATATAAAACGGTGATTGTTAAATTCATCACATAAAAATAGTGACGTATGGTGCTCGCAATCATGACAATTCTTTGTAATAATGAGAATAGAATTTGTTCATGATTTCTGAAAGGAGAACCAATGTCTAAAACCACTGAGGATTTAAAATCCGCGTTTGCTGGTGAATCCCAGGCCAATCGTAAATACCTTGCATTCGCCAAGAAGGCAGATGATGAGGGCTTCCCCGCAGCCGCCAGGTTGTTCCGGGTCGCTGCCCATGCAGAAACAATTCACGCCCATAATCACCTTCGAGCCCTAGGTGAAATCAAGACCACCGCTGAAAACCTTCAGGCAGCAGTGAACGGTGAAAATTATGAGGTTACTTCCATGTATCCAGATTTTATCAAGGATGCAGAGAATGAAGGGAATAAGAAGGCTGTTTCCAGCTTCCGCTGGGCATGGGAAGTAGAAAAAGTTCATGAAGGATTGTTCCGCGAGGCTCTTTCAAATTTAAGCGCAGACATGAAAACCTTTGATTATTATGTTTGCCCTGTTTGCGGTTACGTTCATATTGGTTTTGCGCCAGAGAAATGCCCTGTATGTAATACACCCGGAAGCCGGTTCGAGAAGATCGACTAAATTGCAGGGTTCACGGAGTCGCTCGCTGTTGACACGGTCAGCGGCGAGCGGCTTCAAATATTGGTTGAGTAATAATCCACTGCAAGCGAAATGAATCCTTTCCTGTTCCAATCGGCAGGAAATTTCCAAGGTTAATGGGGAAAGCAATAAGGAAAAGGATTCATCGATGTTAATTTACCGTCTTGACAATCAACCGCTCAAATGCTAAAATTATGGTACCGGTACCATAAAGGCGATTAGTCATGCAGCTAATTTATTCCTCACCACAATGACAACAATCCGCGATGTAGCCAGACTTGCGGGCGTAGCACCCATCACTGTATCGCGAGTGATTAATCATTCGCATTACATCAGCGATGAAACACGGCAGCGAGTGCAAACTGCCATCGACCAATTAGGTTATGTGCCAAATTCCCTTTCCCAATCCTTTCGCTGGAAACAAACCGGCATGCTTGCACTTATGGTCACGGATATCACCAATCCGTTCTGGACAACCGTTGCTCGGGGAGTGGAGGATACTGCTTCAGATGCAGGTTACAGTCTGATCCTTTGTAATACAGACGAACGACCCGAAGAGGTAACACGCTATTTCCAGGCTTTGTTAGCCCGGCAAATTGATGGAATTCTGCTCGTCCCAGCCAACAACGATTTTCTACCGTTGAAACTTCCTCTGGCACATCAAACGCCTTGTGTTGTTTTAGACCGCAGCTTACCCGAAAAGTTAACCGATGAAGTGCGCTGCAATTCTGAACAAGGCGCGTTCTTGGTGACGAAATATCTCCTGGAACTGGGTCATCGAAAAATAGCCCTCTTAAATGGTCCAAACGGAATTTCTACCGTTCAGGAACGAACACAGGGTTACCTGCGAGCGCTAAAAGAAGCCGGGATAAATCCTAATCCACAATATTTACTGCACGGCTATTTTACAATGGAAAGTGGTTTTTCAATGGCCTCACGCGTTTTAGCAATGGAGCCTCGACCTACGGCATTGTTCGCTGCGAATAACTTCATCACTTATGGCGCGATGAAAGCTCTTCAAGAGAATCACCTCAACATACCAAGGGATATATCGTTAGCAGGTTTTGATGATTTGCCTTCAAACTTCTTGGTCGAACCATTCCTCACAGTCGCCGTGCAGCCAGCCTATGAGATGGGTTGCCGAGCGACTGAATTATTGCTCAGTCGTTTAAAGCAAAAAAGCGTCGGCCAACCGGAATCCATCATTCTTCCCACAAGTTTGTTGGTGCGTCAATCCTGTGCTGCACCATCCATATTAATAAATCAAGATTAAGAAAAAAGGAGTTTCCATGATACAACCAACAATCGCCGCAACCTGCCCTGACTTAAAAAAGGATGATTTGATTGTCATCACAGGCGCAGGAGGCTTCATCGGAGGATCATTAACCCGTTATTTTAAGGATAATGGATTTACCCGCATTCGCGCTATCGACAAAAAACCTCTCCCCAACTGGTACCAGCGCCTTCCGGATGTGGAGTCGCTGCACCTGGATTTGAGTGAAAAAGAAAATGCAACTCGGGCTGTCGAGGGAGCGGTGGAGGTCTATAATCTCGCCGCCGATATGGGTGGTATGGGCTTCATTGAACTCAACCGTGTGGCTTGTTTACGCAGCATCCTCATCAATACTCATCTGATCGAGGCTTCTTACCAGGCAGGTGTGCGTCGTTATTTCTTTTCCTCATCTGCTTGCGCTTACAACACAGATCTACAAAAAACACCTGATGCTCTGGCGTTAAAAGAATCAGATGCTTACCCGGCCATGGCTGAACGGGGTTATGGGTGGGAAAAATTAATCTCAGAAATGTTTTGCCAGGAATATTGGGCAGAGCGCGGCCTGGAAACTCACATTGCGCGTTTCCACAATGTGTATGGCCCTAATGGCACCTGGTTTGGCGGACGTGAAAAAGCGCCGGCTGCCATCTGCCGCAAAGTTATCGAAGCCAAAGATTCTGGAAAAATGGAAATCGAGATTTGGGGTGATGGTCATCAAACGCGCAGTTTCATGTTCATCGAAGATTGCGTTTATGGTATTGACCGCATCATGCACTCTGATGCATTGATTGCTACACCTATTAACCTTGGCTCCAATGAATTAATTTCAATCAACAATCTGGTTACGATTGCTGAAGAAATTGGTAATGTGAAATTAACTCGTCATTATAAATTAGACGCTCCAAAAGGCGTCGGCGGTCGAAACAGTGATAACACCTTTATACAAAATGTATTGAATTGGCAGCCTTCGACTTCATTCAGACGCGGTTTGGAAACTACCTACGTGTGGATTGAACAACAATTTCAAGCCCGAAAAGCAGGCAATCGCGTGGTCAGTGATGATTGAGCTGCAACTCATCCTATGAACATAACGGATATTATCAGCAAGATACCATATCGAATCGCCCTGGCTGGCGGTTGGATCGATCAGCCTTTCATATCCAGGCTGAATCCTACCCCGCCAGGGTCGATGGTAGTTGTAAGTCTGAAACCAGACTTCTATTTTATGGATCGCTGTGGAATGGGTACCAGCACGCGTAAAGTCGCTGTCCGATTATGGCAAAACCAGTTACCAGATCGAGACCCGGCTCTGCTCGTGCGTGAACTTTATTTTGCAGAAAATCAGGGAAAATCTGAACCGTCTGGATCTCAAGACATGATAGGGATTATTTACCCTGGTATAAGCCGCTTGGATTATGACGCCAGTTACGAAGCGGGCATCTTCCCGGTCAAGATTGAATCGACAAATGACCCGGCTGTGGCAGCCTGGCTGGAGCATGTATTGTATCTTCTGCCAGTAAATCAACGTCCACTAGGATATAACCCACTCGGTCTTAAGTATCTTGATGAAAGTTGGATCCAGCGGCTCGGCGATACAGGCGATGCTTGCTTCCAGGCAATCCTAGGTAAGGATACGAACCGGTTGGGAGCATCCTTCAATGAATGCATGCGATGTTGGGAAATTTTGTTGCCTCACACTGTAACGCATCCCAGTCTGCATGCAGACCTGATTCCTCTGTTAAATTTTTACCAATCGCGCTATGCAGGGGCAATGTATTCTGGCTGCGGTGGAGGTTACTTAATTGTCGCCTCCGAAAACATGGTACCTGGTGCATTAAGAATAAAAGTCCGCACTGAGAAGCCAGGTATTCCACAATGAAAACCGTTGTCGTTTCTGGCTTTTTTGATGATATCCGCTCACGCACCATTCAATTCTTGGATTCTGCTGCCAGGTTCGGGGAAGTATACGTACAGCTTTGGTCTGAGGAATTAACAAAACTCTTTATTTCTGATATTAATTTAAAATTCCCTTTGGCTGAAAGAATGTACATCCTTCGATCAATTCGATATGTAAAAAATGTATCGATTGTTGATCAGATTAAAAATCAAAATTGTCTGGACGTTTCGAAAAACACACCGCACCTTTGGGTTATGCCTGAGAATGAAGTGAACCAGGAAAGAATTTCCTTCTGTAATCAGTACAACATCAAACTTCTCCCAATCGCAGACAACCGACCTATTGATTTCTCCGACCAAAAATCAAAGCAAGAAAATCAGCCGGGTAACCGGAAAAGGGTAATCGTCACAGGTTGTTTTGATTGGCTGCATTCTGGTCATATCCGATTCTTCGAAGAAGTCTCCCAATATGGTGATTTATATGTCGCTCTCGGGAATGATTACAATATCCGCCTTCTAAAAGGTGAAGGTCATCCTCTTTTTCCGGCGGCAGAACGCAGATACATGGTTCAATCAATCCGTTATGTGACCCAAGCTGTCATTTCGTCTGGTACTGGCTGGATGGATGCAGCACCAGAAATTGCAATGATCCAACCTGATATATATGCAGTAAATGAGGATGGCGACAAACCCGAAAAAAAGGAATTTTGTGCGAAAAACGGCTTAGAATATTTGATCTTAAAACGTACACCAAAACCTGGGTTACCGAAGCGCCAAAGCACTGATCTGCGTGGATTCTAGGAATATCTTATTCAGGCAACTTCTTACTGCACAGGCAAGATTGGCGTAAAACCATATGAGTCTCAAGGGTGATATGTTTTATCGAGGAATTTGGTTCGTTGAGGCGGGCCAACATTAATTGTGCAGCCAGAACGCCAATCTCAGTGGTTGGTTGAGTGATGACGGTAAGCGGGGGTCGTAAAATAGTTGACCAAGGCATATCATCGAATCCTATGATTGAAATTTGATCTGGAACCGAAATGTCGTTCTCACAAATGAATTGCATCGCTCCTAAAGTCATCGAATTATTAGCCATCAGCAGCGCGGTTGGTCGCTGATTGAGTTTCCATAAATCACGCATAGCTCTGTAGCCTCCTTCAATTGTATAACCTCCAGGCTGTATCAGCGATTGATCGAGGGGTATCCCGAGCTGCGTTAAGGCACATTCATAACCTGCCTGTCGATCAACAGCCGTGCTGATTGATTTAGGGCCGCCAATATAACCTATACGATGATGACCTTCGCTAATCAAGTGAAGGGTTGCGTTCAATGTTGATTTCTCATTGCTAACTTGAACGGTGTCCACTCGTAAATCGCCAGGCAATCGGTCGATGGCAATCATCGGCACACCTGCATCTCGCAAGCGTTTAAAATTCTGAATATCCGGAGAGACAGCAGGAGTAAATATCACTCCTGAAACATCCTCGCTTAAAAAAGTTTCGATGTGCTGTTTTTCGCTTTCCAGGCTGTCATAAGTATTCCCCAGCAACAATAAGTAGCCAGCTTCCTGCAAGACTCGTTCAATACTAACCACAATGCTTGCGAAAAAATGGATTTGAATATCAGGTACAAGCACTCCAATAATTTTTGCGGTGCGTTCACGCAAACGGCGAGCAGCCTGGTTCGGTCTATAATCTAATTCATCTATCGCCGACCGGACACGCTGTTCCAATTCGCTAGAAACGCCCCCTTTCCCACTCAGAACGCGCGAGACTGTGGCAGTGGAAACATCGGCTTTCGCCGCAACATCTTTTACAGTGACCACATTTTCGAACAGGCGACCTTGCTGCATTCGTCCTGGTCCCATAATTCATTTTCCTCGTGTAATCGATTACAATTTTATATTAGCTAAATATTTAAGTCAAGCAATTTAGAGATCGGAATTAACCATTTCGACTCCATATTTTAGCTCACCCAGGATTTCAGCTGCCAGAATCCTTGACAAATAACCTAAATTACTGATCAATAAACCGATATTGGTGAATTAATCAGGGATTGACAACAGATATTCCACATGCTAGAATGTAATCGTTTACAAAATTAACCATCGGCATTCCGAAAGGCTTCTTCATGGATCAAGTCTTGCTGCGAATGGAAGGGATTTCTAAGTCCTTTCCCGGTGTGAACGCTCTCAATCAATGTAAATTCGAACTGCGATCTGGCGAGGTGCACGCCCTGGTGGGTGAAAATGGGGCGGGAAAATCAACGTTGATGAAGGTTTTGGCCGGAGTCTATCATAGAGACTCGGGCCATATTTTTTACAAAGGCGAAGAGGTAGATATTCCAAATCCGCGCGCCGCATTACAGCTTGGGATCAGTATGATTCATCAAGAATTAAATCTGATGCCCCACCTGACCGTTGCCCAAAATATTTTTATCGGCCGTGAACCACGCAACAAGACAATCCCATTTTTTATCAGCGACAGCGAAATCAATCAGAAGACTGAGCAGCTATTCTCTCACATGCACCTTAAGCTTGATCCGACTACGAAGGTGGGTAATCTATCAGTCGCCAAACAACAAATGATTGAAATCGCGAAAGCTCTCTCGTATAACGCAGAAGTGCTTATTATGGACGAGCCCACAGCCGCGCTGACAGAAGCAGAAATTGACGAACTTTTCCGCCTGATCCGTGAGCTGCGCGATAAGGGTGTCGGAATAGTCCACATCTCTCACCGTCTCGAGGAATTAAAACAAATCTCCGACCGCGTAACTGTGATGCGTGACGGTCAATACATCAATACGGTTAATACAAAAGAAACCAGTATAGATCAGATTATCAACATGATGGTTGGTAGAACTATCTATGAGACATCACCAGACATTCCTCAAGATGCCAGCCAGGAGATTGTGCTGGAAGTAAAAAACCTGAGTCGCGGCTCAATTCTAAAAGATGTCTCTTTCAATCTTAAGAAAGGTGAAATCCTCGGTTTTGCCGGATTAATGGGAGCCGGTCGGACTGAAACGGCGCGCGCAATTTTTGGGGCTGATCCGTTCGACGGGGGTGATATTTATATAAAAGGAAAGCGGGTAAATATAAAGAGCCCTCGGGATGGTGTAATTTTTGGAGTTGGATACCTTTCCGAAGATCGTAAGCGATATGGTTTAGCGCTCGGCATGGATGTCAAAGAAAATATCGTTATGTCAGCCCTGCATAAATTCCTAAGCTTAAACTTTTGGGTGGATTTTCTAAAGACCAGAACGACATCTCAATCTTTCGTTCAATCCTTAAATATTAAAACGCCTTCTCTCGAACAAAAAGTAAAATATTTATCAGGCGGCAATCAACAAAAAGTGGTCATTGGTAAATGGCTGACCGCCGACACGGATATTCTTATTTTCGATGAGCCCACACGTGGGATCGATGTCGGCGCTAAAAGCGAAATTTATAAATTACTGAATGATCTGGCCCACCAGGGCAAATCAATCATCATGATCTCTTCCGAACTGCCTGAGATTTTGCGAATGAGTCATCGTGTTGTGGTCATGTGTGAGGGCCGTATTACAGGCATATTAGATGCGAAAGATGCTACCCAGGAAAGCATTATGAAACTGGCGACTCAACGCACAATCATCCTCCGTGAAAATGACACAGACAACCTGACAACCGAAATGGGAGCAGCCTGACCTATGAAAAACATGAAAATTTTCGCTCGCACGGATATTATGCAGTTGGTTATGGCGTTCGCTGCTCTGTTCTTGTTGGCGATAGGATTTTCAATTGCTTCGCCATTTTTCCGGACATTCGATAACTTTGTTGGCATACTCCTAGCCACATCTGTCAATGGTATTCTGGCTTTAGGTGTAACTTTCGTCATTATCACGGGTGGGATTGATCTTTCGGTTGGAACTGTCCTGACAATTTCATCCGTCATGACGGGTGTCTTCATTACGAACAATCACTTTCCAGTTTGGCTGGGAATTATCGGAGGCATCCTTACCGGAGGCCTGGCGGGATTTGTAAATGGCGTGGTCATCGCAAAATTAAAAATCCCACCTTTTATTGCCACGCTTGGTATGCTGTACGCCACTAAAGGCCTCTCACTCGTCATTTCTGAGCTTAAACCGATTTATTTTAATGACACCCCAATTTTCCGTAAACTGGCTATGGATTCAGTCCTAGGGAGCATCATCCCAGGTTTTGATATTCCCAATGCGGTGTTGGTTATGTTTGGCGCTGCCCTAATCGCTTATATTGTTTTGAGTCGAACCGTACTGGGAAGGTATACATTTGCGCTGGGAAGCAACGAAGAGGCCACCCGTCTTTCCGGTGTCAATGTTGATCGCTGGAAGATAGCAGTTTACTCCGTTTGCGGTTTATTCAGCGGTTTGGCTGGAGTTGTGATAGCTGCTCGATTAAACTCAGCGCAGCCCGCCCTAGGAGCTGGCTATGAATTGGACGCCATTGCAGCCACCGTGATCGGAGGTACATCTCTGTCTGGCGGCGAGGGCACCATCCTGGGAACCATAATTGGAGCCTTTATTATTAGCACGTTGACGAATGGGCTGCGAATTCTCGGAGTGCCTCAGGAGTGGCAAATGGTAATCACAGGTGTAATTGTGGTGTTAGCCGTGTTCCTTGATCGGCTACGCAAACGCCAGAGTTAAGTTTATCCGTGGAGGTGAATTCAAGATAAAACCATAATCCGCTAACCCTAATCAACGATTCAAAAAAAATTCAAAAAAAGTTCCATTTGAGGAGAGTAGTATGACAAAGAAATTGTTCACCCTGTTGTCTCTGTTGGTAGTAGCCTCGATGATCGTTGCCTGTGCAGGCGCTGCCACAACTGAGGCGCCTAAGCCAGCCGCATCCAAACCCTATATCCCGGTCATTTCAAAAGGCTTTCAACACCAATTCTGGCAGGCCGTGAAGAAGGGCTCGGAGCAAGCAGCCGCTGATTTGGGCGTTGACATTACCTTCGAAGGCCCAGAAAGTGAAGCCATGGTTGATAAGCAGGTTGAGATGTTCCAGACTGCACTTGATAAGAAACCTGCCGCGATTTGTCTGGCTGCAGTGGACTCGAAAGCATTCCAACCATTGTTAGAGAAAGCAAAGGCTGCCAATATTCCCGTTGTCGGTTTTGACTCCGGCGTGGACAGCGACATACCGGTGACAACTGCTGCCACTGACAATATCGCAGCCGCTGCTGTCATTGCAGATAAAATGTCAGAATTAATCGGCGGGTCCGGTGAAGTGGCGATTATCGCGCACGATCAAACCAGCCGCACTGGTATCGATCGGGTGAAAGGGTTCACCGATCAAATGAAAGCCAAATATCCCAATATCACCATCGTGGATACACAATATGGCGGCGGCGATCAATTGAAATCAACCGATCTGGCAAAAGCGATCATACAGGCTCACCCGAATCTGAAAGGCTTCTTTGGGGCTAATGAAGGTTCGATCATCGGTGTATTAAACGCCGTGAAAGAGTTGAAGATGGAAGGCAAAATCGTCGTGATCGGTTACGACTCAGGCCAACAACAAATGGATGCCATTCGTTCTGGCGCAGAATCAGGTGCAGTCACCCAAAACCCGATTGGTATTGGTTATAAGTGTGTTGAAGCCGCCCTGAAGGCGTCCAAAGGCGAATCACTCCCGAAGACAATTGACACCGGCTTCTACTGGTACGACAAAACCAATATTGATGATCCAAAAATCCAGGCTGTGCTCTACAAATAATTAGTTTAATTGGCAACTGGGTGGTTTTGAAAACAAAACCACCCAGTTGGTTCTTTTTACCCTTCATTTCCTTATATTTAACATTTTAGCGAATGTAAATTCGAATAATTATTTCAGGAGTATTGCGCGTCGCGTCTGCAGGATCTCCATTTGGATATCTATTTTTCGCCAGCTATTATCTTCATTTATTCGAAGTATGAAACGAAACCAGGAGGTCAAAATGACTACCAACTACCCCAAAATCGGTATACGGCCCGCAATCGATGGGCGCCGCAACGGTGTTCGCGAATCTCTCGAAGACTCAACCATGGCATTGGCTCACGCTGTGGCGGAATTGCTCACCACGAATTTACGCTATCCAAATGGCCAACAAGTTGAATGTGTGATTGCTGACACCAATATTGGCGGCGTTGCCGAGGCAGCTGCCTGCGCTGAAAAATTCTCCCGCTCAGATGTTGGATTGTCGATTACCGTTTCTCCGTGTTGGTGTTATGGTTCAGAGACGATGGATATGGACCCAGTGATTCCCAAAGCTGTGTGGGGATTTAATGGGACTGAACGCCCCGGAGCGGTCTACCTGGCCGCTGTCCTTGCTGCCCACAACCAGAAAGGCCTTCCGGCTTTTTCTATTTATGGTAAAGATGTCCAGGATGCAGGAGATACAACTATTCCTTCGGATGTAAAGGAAAAATTGCTGCGATTTGCCCGCGCCGGGTTAACTGCCGCGATGATGAAAGGAAAATCTTATCTTTCCATGGGCGGCGTCTCCATGGGAATAGCCGGGTCGATTGTTGACCAATCTTTCTTCGAAGCATACCTGGGCATGCGTGTCGAAGTGATCGATATGACCGAATTCTTGCGGCGCATTGAGCTCAATATTTACGACCCCCTAGAATACCAAAAAGCGCTCAGTTGGGTCAAAGCTCATTGTAAAGAGGGAAAAGATTACAACCCGCCTCAAATGCAGCGCTCCCGTGTCCAAAAGGACCAAGATTGGGAAAAAGTCGTCAAAATGGCGATCATTGCCCGAGACTTAATGGTCGGGAATTCACGATTAAGTAGCCTGGGGTTTCGTGAAGAAGCGCTTGGACATAATGCCATCCTGGCAGGTTTTCAAGGGCAGAGGCAGTGGACAGATTACCAACCAAACGGGGACTTCCTGGAAGCAATCTTAAATACATCGTTCGATTGGAATGGACCGCGCAAACCCTACATTGTGGCAACTGAGAACGACAGTCTAAATGGCGCTTCGATGCTGTTTGGGCATTTGCTCACAAATACTGCTCAAGTGTTCGCGGATGTCCGTACATTTTGGAGTCCAGAAGCTGTAAAACGTGTTACTGGTTACGAACTTTCTGGTAAGGCAGCCGGCGGCATGATTCACCTGATCAATTCAGGCGCATGCACCCTGGACGCAACCGGCCAACAGGAAAATGATGGCCAACCCGCGATCAAGCCGTGGTGGGAAGTAACGCCAGAAGAAACCAGAAAATGCCTGGAGGTTACAACTTGGTATCCAGGAATGACAGAATATTTCCGAGGCGGTGGATATTCCTCCGGATTTCTGACCCGGGGTGGTATGCCGATGACAATGACGCGTTTGAATCTGGTTCGGGGTTTGGGACCGGTACTCCAAATTGCAGAAGGTTGGACGATTGACCTACCTGTCCATGTCCACGAGACTCTCAACGAACGCACCAATCCAACCTGGCCTACTCACTGGTTCGTTCCAAACGTTACCGGCAGTGGAGCCTTCCGCGATGTCTATTCAGTGATGGCCAATTGGGGAGCAAACCACGGCGCTTTAAGCTACGGTCATATTGGCGCTGATCTTTTGGCGCTTGCTTCTATCTTGCGGATTCCAGTGTGCATGCACAATGTGAACCCAGAAACCGTTTTTCGCCCTTCCGCCTGGACAGCGTTTGGCACCGCTGATCCTGAAAGTGGAGATTTCAGGGCATGCGCCAATTTTGGACCATTATACCGCTGAGTATTGATTGAGATGTTTTCTTGATCTCGAACGCAGAGAAGTAGAGAAAGGTAGATCAAATGCCACCCTCTTCATTGCTGGCGATCGATCTGGGCGCTGAAAGCGGCCGGGCGATGATCGGTAAGATCAACGATAGTCAAATCACCTTGGAGGAAGTTCATCGTTTCCCAAATGCCCCCGTCCGTATCGATGGTCACCTATACTGGGATATATTACGAATTTACAGTGATATTCTGATTGGCCTACAACAAGCAGTGACCAAATGTGGTGGGACATTGGACGGGATGGCAATTGATACCTGGGGTGTCGATTTTGGACTGCTCGATCGCAAGGATCAACTAATCGGAAATCCATTTCATTATCGCGACCCGAGAACCGATGGCATGGTGGAAATTGCCTGTCAACTGGCTGGGAGATCCACGATATATAAAACAACCGGCATTCAATTTATGCAGCTCAACAGTCTATACCAACTTCTTTCGATGGTAATGAATGACGACCTTGCTCTGCGAAATGCTCACTCTTTCTTAAATATTCCCGACCTACTCAATTTCTGGCTTAGCGGGCACAAATCCAGCGAATTTACTATCGCTACGACAACCCAATGTTTCGATCCAGTGCTGAACAATTGGGCTTATGATTTATTACCGAAATTGGGAATCAATGGTGGCATTTTTCAAAACATCATTCAACCAGGAACGATCATCGATCAAATCCACGAGAGCATCGCCAAAGATGCCGGATGTACCCGAGTTCCACTAATTGCCACCGCCTCCCATGATACAGCCTCTGCGGTAGCGGCTGTTCCTGCTCAATCGGATGATTTTATTTATATCAGTTCAGGCACCTGGTCCCTGATGGGGATTGAAACCAAAGATCCGATCATTTCGGAACAATCCTTGAATTACAATATCACCAATGAAGGTGGCGTAAATGGCACATATCGTTTTTTGAAGAACATCATGGGGATGTGGCTTGTCCAGGAATGTCGTCGAGAATGGTCTCGCCAGGGAAACCAATACACTTACGATGATCTGACCGATCTGGCTCGCCAGGCGCCTGGCCTGAAATCCTTAATTCCCCCAGGTGACGAGATGTTCTTAGCTCCTGGCAATATGGTTGAGCGCATCCAGGAATTTTGTTCAAAAACAAAACAACCTGTTCCACAACGAGCCGGTGAAATTATTCGCTGTATTCTGGAAAGCCTTGCCCTCGAATATCGATGGGTGGCCGATAGATTGGAGGAATTAGCGTTTAAGAAATATAGCGTTATCCACATTATCGGTGGTGGATCCCGCAATTATTTATTAAACCAATTTACAGCAGACGCTACGGGACGGCTGGTCGTATCCGGGCCTGTCGAGGCAACTGCTATTGGCAATATTTTGGTGCAGGCATTGGCATTGGGAAAAATAAATTCCTTACAAGATGGTCGCGCCATCGTTCGCCAGTCTTTCAATGTCGCATTGTTTGAACCAGGCAGCAAACAAATTTGGGATGACGCTTACCAGCGCTATCTACAATTATCAGGTAAGCTCACTTCATAATGCACGAGGGATCAGATGCTAAAAACAGTTTCGCCACTAATATCCCCGGAATTGATCAAAGTTCTGGCTGAAATGGGTCACGGCGATGAATTGGTCATCAGCGATGCCAACTTCCCTGCTGCAAGTATCGCCCAGCGTTTGGTACGCGCAGATGGGCTGCCAATTCCTCCGCTGTTAGAAGCAATTTTACAATTGTTTCCCCTTGATCAATATGTTGACCAACCCGCCAGCGTAATGATGGTTGTGCCAGGAGATCCATATAAACCTATCATTTGGGAAGAATACTGCCAAATCCTTCGGAAAACGGAACCCGGATTCACCGAGTTCGAATATGTGGAACGCCATGCGTTTTATGAAAGGGCAAAACGCGCCTATGCAGTTCTGGCAACCGGGGAAACGGCCCTGTATGCCAACCTCATCTTGAAAAAAGGTGTGATTAAGGCTTAGATAAATGCCTTCACGATTGAATTAAGGGTCAAATCAAAACTCAATATGCCTTAAAATCGTATCCGCACTCATTACACACATAATCCAACCATGTATTTTGAGGATAAACAATAGCCGGCAGCGACTCAAAAGGATACCAGGCTGATGTAAACAAATGGCTGTCAATTTTGACGGACCACTTGCCCATATCCAATGGTCCCTGATATTCAATATGGAAAAAATGGCGTCGAAGGTTACGTGTCAGGCTGTCTTTGCGGACCCAACCAATAATCTGGTAAGAAATGTAATTGGGGTCAGGATATAAGTTTCCCTCCGAATAACAAACCTGGGCAAAAACATTTTCGCTTCTGATCAAATCGACAATCGCCGCACGTGGGAGGTACGCCCATTGAAAGCTGGTTGGATCGGGCCTGGCAAAAACTCTTTCCTGGTTTGCTAAAACTACTTTTCCAGCAGATAGGTTTTCATCTCGAGAACAAATCAATTTTTTTATTTTTAGGTTTATCAGACCGCTTTCTTCGCTTGCTTCTCTTAGTGCGGTATTCTCTATTGATTCATCCTCTTCTACAGTACCCGCTGGTATTTGAATACCAGCCGTTGGATGTTCAAACAATAGCAAAAAATGATCGCCCGAGATATTGGCTGTGATAAAGCAGGTGACTTTTTGGATCATTTGGATATATTTTAATGCCAGGCTTGCTTAATCTGTAAAAAAACTGCGGACCTTTCCAGCCCGCAGTTGTTTTTGAGGTATTTTCAACTGAGCAAATCAGGTATTTGCTCAGGATGCTTGGCAACTTTGACACCTGCTGATTCAAGCGCTTTTACTTTGTCAGCGGCTAAACCAGAACCGCCTTCTACAATTGCGCCCGCATGCCCCATTCGTTTACCAGGAGGAGCTGACTGGCCAGCGATAAAGGAGACCACCGGCTTGGTCATATGTTTTGAGATAAATTCTGCCGCTTTCTCCTCGTCTGTTCCCCCAATTTCACCCATCAGAATTACTTTTTCAGTGTATGGATCAGCTTCAAACATACTCAAAGCATCAATAAAATTTGTACCGTTAATTGGATCACCACCGATTCCAACACAGGTGCTGACGCCCATGCCTTTCAACTTGAGAGCATAGAGAACTTCATAAGTCAGCGTTCCGGAGCGCGAAACAACGCCAATATTACCAGGGATGGCGATATTCCCCGGAATGATCCCCACTTTACTTTCTCCAGGTGTGAGCAAACCTGGACAGTTCGGTCCGACCAAGCGAATATTCACCTGATCAAGGTAAGCGCGCACGCGAATCATATCCTGGACCGGCACACCTTCTGTTATACATACAATTAATTTGACGCCTGAATCAGCCGCTTCAAATATCGAATCGGCGGCGAATCGTGCCGGTACAAATATAATCGAAGTATTTGCCCCGGTTGCCTCCACAGCAAGTTTAGCCGAGTCGAAAACAGGGACTTTGTTCTCTACCCACTCACCGCCCTTTCCAGGGGTAACACCGGCTACAACCTGGGTGCCATAAGCCAGCATTTGAGTGGTGTGGAACAGACCTTCATTGCCTGTAATACCATGCACCACCAGGCGTGTGTTTTTGTCTATTAAGATGCTCATTGGTGAACTCCTAGCGACTTTTGGAAGCAGCCACAGCTTTGAGGGCCGCATCTGCTAATGTTTCAGCAGTGATCAATTTGGCAGATTCCAGGATTTGCCTGCCTTCCTCAGCATTGGTGCCTACCAGGCGAACAACCATCGGAACTTTAGGCTTAACTTCATCCATTGCAGCTAACACGCCCCGAGCAACTTCATCACAGCGTGTAATCCCGCCAAAAATGTTTAGCAATATGGCATTGACATTTGGGTCAGCAAGGATGATTCGCATTGCAGCCGCGACCTTATCTGCACCTGCTCCTCCTCCAATATCAAGGAAATTAGCAGGTTCACCGCCAAACAATTTGATGATATCCATGGTTGTCATCGCCAGGCCAGCGCCGTTTACCATACAGCCAATCGTACCGTCCAGTTTGATGAAAGATAAACCATATTTGCGCGCTTCAATTTCCGAAGGCGCTTCGGCATCCAGGTCACGCATCTCGTTCAGATCCGGGTGGCGAAATATCGCATTGTCATCGATAACCATCTTCCCATCCAGGGCAATCAAACGATTATCACCAGTAATTACCAGGGGATTGATCTCAGCTAGGGTGGCATCACAATCGATAAATGCACGCCACAACCCGATTGCAATTTGATTGAATAATTTCCAATGATCACGAGGCAAATCAATTCCGATAGCGATATTGCGCGCCTGGAAATCTTTTAACCCTAATTGAGGATTGATATGAACCTTAATAATTTTCTCTGGGTTTGTCCGGGCCACTTCTTCAATCTCAACTCCACCAGCAGAAGAAGCCATCATAACAGGTCGGCGCGCAGCACGGTCATTCGTAATTCCCAAATAAATTTCCTTTTTGATTTCAGCCGCCTCGTCAACCAACACTTTCCGCACCGGTAAGCCTCTAATTTCCATGGATAGGATTTGGGTTGCTATTTCTTCCGCTTCCTGGGGAGTTTTTGCCAGTTTTATGCCACCCGCTTTTCCGCGTCCGCCGACCAAAACCTGCGATTTAATCACAACACGGCCACCCAGTTCTTGTGCAATTTGCCTTGCATCTGCTGCAGTGGCCGCCACGCGTCCCTTTGGAATAGGAACGCCATATTTGCTAAATATTTGTTTCGATTGATATTCGTGGAGCTTCATAATCCTTAGTTTTCCTTCTACTGATTTACCGATGGATGAAGGATGCTTGAAAATTATACCATGTGTTCCTTTTCACAAATCGGATTCACTTTGCCATGCATATAAGGCGAGAGTATAATCAAGCCACTGTTTATCACGGAAAATAGATTGCTTAAGTTTGGTTCCTTTTCCTTCGAAATTTGGAGAAAAACATGAATTCAAACCTAGACTGGGGGATATTTACCAGTTCGGACCATCAGCATTCAATCGCTCTATCTATATTAGACAAAACTTCGATCGTAATTATTGCCCTACGAGAAAATGGCGACTGCATCCTTATCAATTCAGCAGGCCGCCGCTTTTTAAATATTTCAGATCAATTTGATTCAGAAGATCTCCATCTCAGTCTCATTCCCGGCTGGGAGCTGAGCGGTCTTGCGGCGCTGATTCGCCTAGCGTTTGAAACAAAAGCAGAACAAAGGATTCAGATCACATGGCCTCTCGATAACGGGAATAATCTTTGGTTGGATGTCTACTTGATCCCTTACACATTTGGTGAAGATCAGCGGATTGTTGTCGTCCTCGAGGATAAAACACTTTCCCACCTTCTAAATGAGGGTATGGAACAGGCTGTCAAAGATCGTGTTGCGGCACTCCATGACAGCGAAGCTCGCTATGCCTTCTTATCCGATTCTATTCCCGATTTGATTCTCTCTATCGACTCCACCGAACACATTATCTATGCGAATTTTTCTGCTGGACAGTTCCTTCACAAACCAATAGACGAAATCATTGGCCAACCGATCTCTCATTGTTTTCCCCCAATAAGCGCAGATTTCCTTGTCAACAATATACTGCATGTTTTCTCTACAGGAGAGCCGACCTCCGGCGAGCAGAATTTACAAATTAGCAGAGAGAAGATTTGGTTTTCAATCCGCTGTGTGCCAGTGAAGAACAAGACGGGACAAGTTATTTCATGTTTGGTGATCATTCGAGATATCAACACAACCAAATTGGCGGAAGCGGAATTAATACAATCTCGTTATATGCTCAATCTTATTCTGGATACAGTTCCTCAAAGGGTTTTTTGGAAAGATCGAGAGTCGCGCTACCTCGGTTTCAACCGGGCGTTTGCATTGGACCAACAAATCAATGATCCTAGCTCATTAATCGGCAAGACAGACGAAGATCTAAGTTGGAAAGAAAATGCCAGCCAGTTCCGAAATGAAGAAAAAGCGATATTTGAAAACGACACACCCCGGCTGGATTTCGAAGAATTGAGACGTATGCCTGAGGGTCATATGCTGTGGGTTAGAACAAGCCTGGTTCCTCTGCATGATTCACAGAGCAAGATATTCGGCATTCTCGGGACTTACTCCGATATAACTGAAGAAAAATGGATGGAAGCGCATTTCAAAGAAAATGAACTGCGTTTCAGAAGTACATTTGATCAGGCTGCAGTTGGTATAGCTCATATCACGCCTAAGGACCGTTTCATTATAGTAAACCAGCGGTTGTGCGAAATATCCGGGTATTCAGGTGATGAAATGCTCCAACTCGGGTTAGAAGATCTTACCCATCCGGATGAACGCGCTCGGATTCATGAACTATTGGCAAATTTCAACAATTTGGAAAATGAAGGTAAATTTCAAGAAGAAGTGAAATTTATTCGAAAGAATGGAGAAGTCGTTTGGGTTCAATTATCCGCCAGTGTAGTGATAAACCCACAAGGCATCATCCAATATTGGGTGGCTGTAATTGAGGATATCAGCCAAAGAAAAAGGGCTACCGAACTTCTTGCATTGCGCACCTACGAATTAGGCCGATCAAACCAATTAATTGCATCATTAAGTGAAGTCTCAGCGCGGTTAGAGCCGACCCGAGATCCTCTCCTGGTAATGGAAACCCTGGGCAAGGAATTAAAAAAGCTCAGAATTTACATTCAGGTTGCAACCAATCTGGAAAAAGACGATCAATTTGAACTGAGTTATTCATCTATCTCGAATCAGCAATTTGCAAAATTGATGACGGTCTTTCACATCAAAATGACCACAAAGAAATTTCGCCTGAAGCGTGGGATATCAAAAGAAATAATTGACCACAAACGACCAGTTTTCTTGATAAATCCTTCTTACTTCGTATTTGAGGGGATCGAAACAACCACTTTCAACCAATACCGGATTCCATCGTCATTCCTGAAAATCAAAGGCATTTTACTGCCCCTGCAAATCGGTGAAAAACTGATTGGGATTTTAGCGCTCTGGGGTAAAAGGATAGAAAAATCGGATATTTATGCCTTTTCAGTTTTTGCCAACCAGGTGGCTGCCGCCCTGGAAGCTTCTCGCTTGTATCAAGAAATCGCCAACCAGGCAATACGGGATGAACTAACCGGTCTGCTGAATCGGCGAGGTTTTTTCACATTGGGAGAACAACAGCTCAGACTGCAGGCCCGTTTTGAACAATATTTAAATTTGATCTATGTTGATCTCGATCATTTTAAGAGCATCAACGATAGATTTGGTCATCAAGTCGGTGATCAGGCATTGATCAATGTGGCCGATATTCTCAAGAAATGCTTCCGCAACGCAGACATCATTGGCCGCCTGGGTGGAGACGAATTTGTTGTTCTCACCATCGAAAAACGTCCCAGTGATCCGCATGAACTTCGCGCTCGCCTCGAAGAACGCTTCAAGAATTTTAACTCCAGGCACACTAGTCCATACACGATATCCTTCAGCGCTGGTTTCGTTTCATGTGAACTAAGCCCAAACATAACTCTAGATGATTGGCTGAAAAAAGCCGATGAAAATATGTATCAAAACAAACGAGAGAATAAACTCTAATGGAAGATAATTTTGGCTCCTGCTGTTATAATACGCAACATGGAACAGAGACTTCAAAAAATTATGGCCCAGGCAGGCCTGGGTTCAAGGCGGGAATGTGAAACGATTATTGCAAACGGTAGGGTCAAAATTAATGGGCAAATTGCAATTTTAGGCGCCAAAGCCGATCCAGAGATTGACCAAATCACTATCGATGGTTCTCCCCTTGGAAAGCCTGCCCAACTGATTTACATCGCTTTACACAAACCACGCGGCGTCTTATCAACTGTGGAAGCGCCCGATCCTCGCCCGACTGTGCGCGATTTAATCAATGTATCCGGCACAATTTATCCTGTTGGAAGGTTGGATGTTGACAGTGAGGGATTGATCTTACTGACGAATGACGGAGAATTGGCAAATCGCCTGACACATCCACGTTATGGTCACGAAAAGGAATACAAAGTATTGGTCGGTAAACATCCAGACCCAGAACAATTGAAAGCCTGGAAATACGGCATCGTTCTGGAAGATGGAGTTAAAACATCGCCGGCAGAAGTCAGTGTCGAAGCTACAGCAGGTAAAGGCGCCTGGATGCGAGTGATCTTACGAGAAGGGCGTAAGCATCAAATCAAGGAGATGGGTTCGAAAACAGGCTTACCTGTGATAAGAATTATCCGGATACGCATCGGTACTCTACTTTTGGGTCTTTTAAAACCGAAAGAATGGAGATATTTATCCGCCAGGGAAATCGCCGAATTGAAACAGCCAGTGAAAATCATCCGCAATCAACCAACAAAAATCCAGAAATCATCCATCCTACATAAAGTCAAGCCGGCATTTTCTAAGCCTTCCACATCCTCTCGCCGGGTCACCACAAAGAACAATTCTCAATCCGGTTTGGAAAGCAAACATACTTCGCATTCGGGGTCAAAAGCGTCAAAACGACGCACACCTCTCTAAGTGTTGAGACAAATTCCGTTGTCAAACACGGCATTAAAATCGTCGTATTATGTAATAACGTCTTAATTTCAAATAGAGGAAGAAATGCAAAATGAGGACCCCGACCTTAATTGATAAGATACGGTATGAATTTGATAATCTAATGGCACGTGGGCCAATTGCTTTACTGGGGTTATTATTCTTAGCCTCCTTTTCAATTATTTTTTTGGTCGCTTTTGTAATCAGCTCTTTCGGGGTAACCCAGGAGGGTGGAACGCCTCTCAGTCTTGGGGAAGCATTTTGGGAAGCCATGATGCGCACGCTGGACTCGGGATCGATGGGTGGAGATACAGGCACGATCTTTCGGCTGCTGATGTTCCTTGTTACCATCGGTGGGATTTTTTTTGTCGGGGGATTAATCGGCGTGCTAACGACAGGTTTGGAAGGCAAACTTGATGAAATGCGCAAAGGCCGCTCGTTGGTCGTCGAATCTGGTCACACAGTTATTTTAGGCTGGTCCGAACAAATCTTTACGATTATCTCGGAATTAGTAGAAGCGAATTCCAGTCTCAAACGTGGCTTGATTGCTGTGCTGGCGATGAAAGACAAAGTAGAGATGGAAGACGAAATTCGCAATAAAGTAGGATCCACCAAGAATACGCACATTGTTTGCAGAACAGGTAACCCTTTGGATATGAATGATTTGGAAATCGTCAATCCAAATCAAGCTCGCTCAATTATCATTCTCTCTTCTGAAGACGAAGCCAACGCTGACACGTACACCATAAAATCAATCCTGGCTTTGACAAATAATCCTAATCGTCATCCTGAGCCGTATCATATCGTGGCTGAAATCCGCGATCGGAAAAATATTGAAGCCGCACGCCTGGTTGGCAAGAACGAAGTAGAGCTTGTTCAAGTGGATGAATTTGCAGCCAGAATTATCGCCCAAACCTGTCGCCAATCTGGCTTATCTGTTGTTTATACAGAACTGCTTGATTTTGGCGGTGATGAAATTTACTTTAAAGAAGAACCCGCTTTGATAGGAAAATCTCTGGGTGAAGCATTGTTTGCGTATGAAACTTCAACAGTGATAGGTTTAGTTTTCCAGAAAGGGCGTGTTGCGCTTAATCCGCCTTTGGACACAAGAATTTCTGCTGGCGATAAAATCATCGCAATATCGCAGGATGATGATACCATCCTACTCTCGCCCAAACCAGGCAAACCAGATCTTGGGATGATTCACAAATCTACGAAAACTTCGGTCAAATTGGAGCGTACCTTAATCTTAGGGTGGAACTGTAGAGCCCCATTTATCGTTAAAGAATTGGACAGTTATGTTTCGGCTGGTTCTAACCTGACCGTTGTGGCAGATCTTCCTGCTGACGAACTCCAACAGCAATGCGAAATAACCGCCTTGAAGAATTTGAATATTTCTTTCATTGAAGGAAACACCACATCCCGAAAGTTATTGGAAAATCTAGATATCCCAAGTTACGATCATATAATTGTCGTGAGTTATTCCAATCGCCTGAACAATCAGGAAGCGGATGCCATAACACTAATCACTTTATTGCATCTTCGGGAAATTGGAGTGGCAAGTGGAAAAAATTTTCCTATCACCAGTGAGATGATGGATGATCACAACCGGCAATTAGCTGAAGTCACACATGCTGATGATTTTATAATCAGTGATAAACTGGTCAGTTTGTTGGTGACCCAAATTTCAGAAAATAAACAACTGGCAGCAGTTTTCGAGGATATTTTTGATCCTGAAGGCTCAGAAATTTATATCAAACCTGCAGCTGATTTTATCGCCTTGGATCAGCCGTTGGATTTTTATACAGTAATAGAGGCAGCCAGGCAGCAAAATTCAATCGCCATTGGTTACCGTATCAGCGCAGATGCCAATAATCGGCTGAAAGCATACGGAATACACATTAACCCCAAGAAATCCGAGAAAATAGTGTTTTCTTCTCAGGATAAAATAATCGTTATTTCAGAAAATTAAGGCCCGGTATGGAAAATAATATTCAAACCCAGGTTTCCTGGTTGGATCGTCCTGTATTCTCACTCCCAAAAATCAATTGGGAAACCACCCTTTTCTTGATTTTGATGATCGCTGCTGTTTTCACCAGGTTTTATGATTTAGATTCGCGCGTTATGAGCCACGATGAAACCTCTCACACTTACTTCTCCTGGCTCTTAGAAACAGGGAAAGGTTACGCTCACGATCCGATCACCCATGGCCCCTTCCAATTTCACATTGTTGCGCTTTCCTATTTTTTATTTGGTGATAGCGACACATCCGCGCGAATTCCAGCCGTTTTATTTGGAATAGCAACCATCGGTTTCACCTGGTTCTATCGCAGGTATTTGGGCAGGCTGGGCGCTCTAATTGCTGGCGTTATGATACTAATTTCTCCCTATGCATTATTTTATGCACGCTACGTGAGAAATGAAGCTTTTATTGGTTTATACCTGCTACTTACGATCTGGGCCATCCTGCGCTACCTTGAAACAGGGCAAAAACATTTTATGTATTTATTGACCCTGGCGACAGTCATGCATTACATATCGAAGGAGACATCATTTATTTATTCTGCCATCTTGCTGTTGTTCATTGGGTTTTATTTCCTTTACCAGATTACTTCGAAATCCTGGAACAATCCATCTTCAATGGTCAAATTCATCGGGCTCCTCATTATCGCCTTTATTTTTTTCGGTAGTGCTCTTGGCTATCATCAACTCGTCGAAAAACCAAATGCCGCAAAAGCAGCTTTATCTATTGGAACATCCACATCAGCCACCGCGGCCGCGAGTGAGACTCCTCAACCATCAACTTCCCCTCTTGTTTTTGGCCTGGTGGGAGTGAGTGGTTTGGCGGTGATTGCCTCGTTTTATTTTCTATTGGAAGGCTATGGCGTTGACACATTGCGGCACGAACGGTCTTTTTCGATCATGCTGCTGCAATTTATTTTAGCGGCGCCGATGCTCACCCCGTTCATCATCAATTTCCTCGGCTGGAAAATTCCAGTAAATGCGAACGAGGTCAGTAATTTGACGGTAAATGATATTGGCAAGATGCTTGCCATCGTTGGCCCGACAATTTTACTGACGATCCTGGTTGGCTTGTGGTGGAATAAGCGCGAGTACGCCATCAATGCAAGTATTTTCTGGTCAATCTTCATAATTTTTTACACGACTTTCTTCACCAATGGAGCCGGCATTGCCACCGGAATGGTTGGCTCGTTAGGTTATTGGCTTGCCCAACAAGCTGTCAATCGCGGTTCCCAACCGGTGTATTATTATGCTCTTCTCCAACTTCCTGTATATGAATTTCTAGCCTTAGCAGGGGTTGCGTTAGCCATTATAGTGCGGGTTTTGCAAGCCACCTCCTCCCGTTTTCAAAGACCAGAATTCGACCAATTCCACGAAACCAAGCAACATGAAGTCCAGCTCCCTGCGGAAGTGGAAGATGAAAACGCAATTGAAGATAGTGTTGAATTTGCTTCCCAAACTCCCATCATAGAAACGCCTCCCGTGTTTGCTTTGCTTGCATTCTGGTCTTTTGCCAGTTTAGCAGCATTCTCCGTTGCCGGGGAGAAGATGCCTTGGCTTACATATCATATCGCTCTTCCAATGATATTACTTTCCAGTTGGGGGTTGGGCTTAATCGTTTCTACGACCGACTGGATGGCTCTGGTCAAGAAAAACACCTGGCTGGTCTTAGGGTTAATGGTTGTCTTTATTGCCAGCCTGGGAGGTGCAATCAGTTCATGGGGAACCAGCAGCACTTTGCCGTTCGTAGGTAAATCACTTCAGGAACTTTCGGTGACGACAGCTTTTATGCTCTCATTACTTGCTGCCTTGCTATCAGCAGGTTTTCTTGCTTATTTGCTGAGAGAATGGTCGATCGGCCAAATTGCACGTGTGTTCATACTTACTGTTGTCGCATTTCTGGCAGTTTTGCAGGCGCGTGCAGCATTCCGAGCTTCTTACATCAATTACGATTCCGCCCAGGAATATTTAGTCTATGCGCACAGCGGACCTGCCATCAAAGTCGCACTGAAGCAAATTGAAGATATTTCAAAACGAACAACTGGCAGCCTAGATATGGTTGTCGCGTATGATAACGAGACAACGTATCCATACTGGTGGTACCTGCGCAATTATACCAACCAACGTTACTTTGGCTCCCAACCTACTCGTGAACAACTGCGTGATGCGCCAGTGATTCTTGTCGGTGAGGCAAATTATGCCAAGGTTGATGCGATCGTTGGTCAAGCGTACGACAAATTTGACTACATTCGCATCTGGTGGCCCAATCAAGATTACTTCGACTTAACCTGGGAGCGAGTGAGGAACGCTGTTACCAACCCGGCAATGCGTTCTGCCATTTTCCAAATCTGGCTGAACCGAGATTACCGTGAGTACGCCAAGTTGACCAAAAACGATAATATGTCTGCATCAACCTGGTCCCCCAGTGCTCGTTTCCGATTGTATGTGCGTAAGGATATCAGTGCCAAGATTTGGAATTTTGGTACATCTGCTGCCCAACAACCACTCACTCAAGATCCTTATGAAGGTAAAGGTATCACTTTGGCGGCCGATCAAGTGATTGGCGCAGCCGGCAATCAGGCGCAATTCAATCGCCCACGCGGCATAGCTGTTGCACCGGATGGCAGCCTGTATGTGGCCGATTCAGGCAATCATCGTATACAGCACCTGGACACTAATGGTAACCTTCTGCAAGCTTGGGGCAGTTTCGCTGACATATCCAAAGGACCCGCGCCTGGTGGCACATTCTTTGAACCCTGGAGTGTAGCGGTTGGCCCAGATGGATATGTTTATGTTGCTGATACCTGGAACCATCGCATACAAAAATTTACATCAGATGGTACATTTGTCAAAATGTGGGGAACATTTGGGCAGGCAGAAACGCCTGAAGCTTTCTGGGGACCTCGAACTGTTGTGATCGATGCCGAATACCGGTTATATGTAATGGACACAGGCAATAAACGCGTTGTCGTTTTCGACAAAGATGGAAATTACATCACGCAATTCGGCACCGCAGGCTCGTTGGCTGGTCAATTCGATGAACCCGTCGGGTTGGCAATCGACAACAATGGCAGTGCGTATGTTGCAGATACATGGAACCAACGCATCCAAAAACTTCAACCAGCAGCAGGCGGCATTTTCAATCCGTTAAAAGAATGGGCGATTAACGGCTGGTTTGGGCAGTCCTTGGATAACAAACCTTATATTGTCATCGGCCCGCAGCAGCACTTATTTGTTTCTGACCCCGAGGGTTACCGTATTCTTGAGTTCGATCAGAATGGAACATTCATTCGTTTCTGGGGAGACCTGGGAATTTCCAATGACCGCTTCAATTTGCCCACAGGTCTGGCTTACGATAATAAGGATGGATTGTGGGTAGCTGACGCTGGAAATAATCGCGTGATGCACTTTAAAGTTCCTTGATAGAAAACATGATTTTTTCCTAAATAACAGGTTAGGCTTTTATCATAAAAGCTTCCTTTCGCTTGACAAGAAATGCCTTCAGGAATATAAACACCGCAACATGCAGATTACCTTTGTAACGGTAAGAATTAGGAGATTATATGTTTGGTGAATTAGGCGCCCCTGAATTAATTATCATTCTCATTATTGTGGTTCTTCTCTTTGGAGTTGGAAGAATTTCGAAAGTGAGTGGTGAAGTTGGCTCAGCGATCCGCAATTTTCGTGAGGGATTAAAGGGCGATGATACCGGCGAGACTGAGAAGAAAGACCTCGAAGCGAAATAAAGCGTCATAATAACGCCATATCTAAATCGCATCCAGTTGTTGGTTGACCAATAATGGTACCGGATGTTCCTGATTTCACACAATTAATGGATCAAAACAGATCCCGGAGCGAGAAAGAATAGAGTTTCACAGGAAGTTGTCCAACCGTTGATTTTATTCAATGTTGGACAACTTTTTTATTACTTTACAGCTTATTCACTAGGTTTACCAAAATATTGTAGTAAGGCAAAATGCTGGGGATAAAATGTCGTTCTTCCTTGCTGTGGGGGCCAATGCCCGTTTGTCCCCAAACAACCCCCTGACCATGTGGCGCGAACCGGGCGCTTGTGCCGGGTAACTTTTTACCCACTCTCGCTGCCTGACCGGATGTTTCCTCAACCGCTTTGAGCAGTGCTTTCAAATATTGGTTCTCTGGGTCGCAGGAAATCCCATTTTCCATCACACCGATTCGCAGAGTTAATCCTTGTGAGTCACAATAAGCTCGCAGTACTTCGTGCAACTCTGTAAGGTTATCTTGTGGAATGGATCTTATCTCAATGCCCATAATTGCTTCTCCCGGTGTGACGTTGTACACACCTGGAGTGCCAACCTGGATAAATGGAAAACGTGCCTGTGATTGCCAGCCATCTGGGCTAGCTAATGTAAGGTGATGGCGAAATAAATCGCTTATCGCTGTCCTGGCAGTTAACAGTTTTTCAGTCAGATCAGTCGAGGCGCCGGCCACGCCGCTGTGACCTTTTGCCCCACTTGCCAGGATATCAACCCGCATAACCCCTCGATTTTGAATGCACACTTCCCCAAACAGCTCATTGCCCTTCTCGCCGGTGCGCTCCCCGGCTACCAGGATATCCGGTGCATAATGGTCTTGTTCTGCCAACATACGCAGCATATGAGGTGTGCCCATGGGCTCCATTTCGCCATTTTCTTCATTGCCCAATAACATCATATTAATCTTGGGGAAGACGCCTGCTTTTCGGCGGATATCCTTCATCCACACCAGGTTGGTTGCCACCACAGTTTTCATATCGGCAGCACCGCGTCCCCAGAAATAATCTCCGTCAATATGCGGCTCAAATTGACGGTCATCTGGTTCAGGCTCTACAACATCAAAGTGGCCTGAAAGCATAAAAGGAGCGGTAATCTGCCCAGGGAAACCAATCAACAAAGATGGATATTTCTCATAATCATAAAACCGGACTTCCAGGCCTCCCGCCCGAGCATAATCATAAATCAATGTTCCAGCCCGCCGAACTTCATCCAACCTTTCCTCTGGGCAGGCGGTTACGGAGGGAATTCGCACCAACTGTTCAGCCAAGGCCAGCACCTCGGATGTTTTATCTGCAAAAACGACATCAACAAGACTGTCAGCTCGCGGCCTGAATCGCACAGGAGCATGTGAATCCGCTCGGGCGGCTTCTCGAGCACGTTGGATGAATTCTCCGAGTTTCAGCCCATCCCCCTCCAATTCCTGGTAATGTGAGGCAACCTCTTCGACGTCTTTTTCGATTAGCTCTTCGCGTTCTTTGGCAATTTTGGTTAAAATTTCCAACGGAATCGTATCGCCGATTTGGATTCCAAGTTTCGATAATTGATCACGAAGTTTCCCGGACGCGTTTCGCCCACCGCCAGCTAAATAATTTAAGGGCTCCAAATCATCTACCAAACCTAACGCTTCGGCTAGAGGCCGGATCTCATCTAAAATCCATGCCAAAAATTCAAATATTTTAACTGGCTTGGCTGTAAAAGGATTTTCGATCTCCGCTTGCATGCCATAGCGGGCCGCCAGATCTTCATTCCGTCTCGCCCGAGCAATATCCTCAGCATCGTAACGGAATGATCTTCCAAAATCACTATCTGCATAAAAACGCAGCATTAACAAATGTTTCAATGTCAACAGTGCGATCTCTTCAGACATCTGATGTGCTCCATCATCCGACCGCACTTCCACCCGCGACATAGGCAAATTAATGCGCGCCATCAGGTTTTGTTTTTCAATTTGCCGTGCCATGTCATCGACAGAAGTTGTGCTATCGTTTGATGATAAACCATGGCTTGCGGCCGCATACGCATACAAACCACGCGCATACAGATCTGCGAGTTGTTCGCTGGTAACAGCGATCAGCCGCTCAACAGGCTCAGCAAATGAACGGGCCCTCACCGGCGTCCAATTATTGTTGCCAAATCTTAAGCCGTTGCGAACAAGTTCGTAAGATATTTTAAGATAATCATCATACGACCGGTACAAGTTAGGGACATCCAAGCCGACCGGATTAGGAAAAGTAAGGTTGCGAATAGAATCAAACTCTGTTAGCACGACCCGAGGTCCAGTCGGACCGGGCTGCGCCTGGAAAGGCGTTGATGCGCTGGTAGCAATAAATAGGCTGGAAAATGCTCTTAACAGGCGTGTGACGGTAATATAAAAGCTGCTTTTATAATCATCCAAATGTTGTCCCAGCCGTTCCGTAGCTGGTAAATGCATAAAATCCCAGGCCAGCAGAGGCTCGGGCATAGAGAGGTTCGTATGCAAACCAGCAGTTGCCAACGCATGTCCATAAAGATCGACACAGCGTTCCAGATAACGCCGCTTGGCAATGCCCCATGAACCGGGTATTGCGCCCGGATCAATGTTAGGCAAATACGGCAAATTACCATGCCAGTAATACAATCGCTCGCCAAATTTTCGTCCTGCTTTGTCCAGCGCGTTAATCATCGACGCCTCAATCAGACGAGCTTCGAATATGGTGGCCCGGGGTGAATAATACGGTCGAGTCGCCCACTCGATCATCCAATGGAACACTTCCAACTGACTGAACCCGCGCAGTGCCGGATGAATACATTCTGCACGTAGAAAATCAACAAATGACAGCTCGGATGGCCCTTTTCCCACAGTAAGCAAAGGGTGGAAACGTTGATCCAGGAGATTCCACTCCAGTTCAAAGCCGCACAAGCCGCCTTGTGGCTGTTGTTTCAGAGCTGCCTCTAACGCTAGCTTATATTTTTCAATAAATTGACCGGGATTATAAGGCATTCAGTCCCTCCAACAATCGCTGGGCTGCGCCTTTCGTGCGTTCTGGAGGTGTTGCATATGAAAACCGCACCCAATCATTGCCATGCGGTGAGAAAAACGCCCCTGGCACAATCGCCACGCCAAAATTTTCAGCCAGGAATTGTCCCAGCGGCTCGCTGCTCGGCAGACCTCTTTTCCGGATTGTCTCCCCGACATCGATGAAGGCATAATACCCTTTACCGATGATATGGCGTAGCCCCTGATCCATCAGGATTTGTTTCAGGAGTTTACGGCTGGCATTCGTCGGTTCGACGATTGTTTTGACCGCGTTTTCATAACCCATCTCATAGGCTGCCTGCGCGACAGCCAGGGAATAATAGGATGGCATTACCGTATGAGAGGCGCGAGAAATAATAAAAGAAGCAATATCTTGCGGGACAACCAGATGGCAGTTCCTTATATTCGAACCGCCAAGCGATTTGGTGATGCCGTCTAAGAACATCAGGTGTTTCCGTTCATCAGGATCAAAAAATTGCAAGAACGAATTCAGATCCATTGGTTGTTCATCTGTGACGTAATGGTACATCCAATCAAATAGAACAAAGGCAACCCCTGCTTTCAAAGCAGCCTTTGCCAGGGCAACTTGCCGCTCGGAGGACACGGTCTGGCCGGTTGGATTATCAGGATTCGTGATTACGATACCTGCGATCTTTCTTCCACTCTGGGCGGCAAACCGCACGCACTCATTAATGGCATCGTCTGTGTATGCCCAACCTTGTGCGGGGTCGCCCGGACTCCATAGGACGTTTGCTCCAATGCCATAGGGACCCCAATTATACGAAATCCAGGGGACTCGGGAAACAATGATTGCATCACCCTCTCGACCTGTTCCGAATGCTAACATCGCCTGATACGCTTTCACCAATGCGTCTCGCCCACCAGCGGTTGCTACAATATTCGCCGGTCCATATCCGGTCGATGCATCTAATTTCCAATATTTTTCTACCAAAACCTTGCGAAAAGCATCCGTTCCGTACGGCATATCATATGCCGTGCCGTGTTCTATTTGAAGCTGGGCTGCACGTTCCAGTATCTGGCGCGGGACGCCTGGGAGACTTGCTCCACCGTCACCCTGAGATGCATCGAAAGTTTGGCGATTTGGATAGAGTTCTTTAAATGTCTTCAGTGATTTGTTGATCAAGAACATGCGCGAAGGGGGAATAGCCATCATATGCCCCAGGTAATCATTTACTGGGATCAAATTGTTATCTGGCACAGCAAATTGGGGTGAATTTGATTCAATCATCGACATCTCCTGCCCGCCAAGCCCGGCGGATGGGTGAAATTGCTATACGAAATTATCCTCTCACGGAAGATCAAAAGAGCATCCAGTGCATTGAACCTCATTCCAATGGAACAAGTGATTTATTTACTGCGAGTGACGGTGAAATACGCCAGGTCAACTAAGGCTTGTTTTTCAATTCCGTCCGGAAAATCTTGCAAAGCTGCCAGCCCTCGATGGGCATAATTTTCAGCCTCGATAATTGCCTGTTCTACTGCGCCGCTTTGCTTAATATTCCCCAACAACAGATCGAAATTGATCTCACGCGCCGGTTTCCCAGCTAGAAATGCTTGAAATTCATGGTCCTCTGGGAATTTTTCAAGATAATACAAAGCCGGCAGAGTGATCAGCCCCTGACGCAGGTCACTTCCGACTGGTTTGCCAACTGTGGCCTGTTCACCTGTAAAATCTAAAACATCATCGATGATTTGAAAGGCCATGCCAATTTCATAACCATATTGCCTGGCGCAATCCAGCCATTTAGATTCTACATTTGCAAGGATCGCAGCGGAAGTAGTAGCAGTCTCGAAAAGGGATGCAGTTTTTGCATAAATCCGCTGATTATAATCCTCTCGACCGGTCAATAATCTCTTGCCAAAAAGCTGGCGAATTTCACCACTGACTATAACTGCCAACGTCTCAGAAAAGAGTTTCATCACGGCTAATGAATCTGTTTCAGCTGCCAATCTGGCAGCTCTGGCGAAAATGAAATCACCTGTCAAAACAGTCGCGGCTGGAGTCCATTGAGCGTTAATTGTGGGGATTCCACGGCGCAGTAATGAACCATCGATCAAGTCATCATGCACCAATGTCGCAGTATGGAGTAATTCGATTGAAGCAGCCAGTGTGACCAGGCGCTCTATATCCGCGTGAACCATTCCACCAACCAGCAGTGTAATCGCCACACGGATGCGTTTTCCACCAGAAGAAAGCAAATGATAAATCGCTGCTGCCAATTCAGGATGGTTTTTATCCGCCTGAGAACGCATGCGAGCCTCAACCTTTTGGATCAGCTCTTGAACCGGATCAAAAAAAGTAGCCTTGCTCAAAAATCTTCTCTCCATTGGAACATCTCACAAGCGTTGACAGATGTTCGTTGTTCAATTTCCGCAAACGATAAACCCTTCAAATCGGCGATTTTTTCAGCAATCAAGCGGACGCGTGCAGGTTCATTTCGTTTACCCCTGTAGGGATGGGGTGACAAAAAAGGTGCATCAGTCTCAATTAACATCTGCTCTATTGGTAGGTCTCTAACCAAATTTTGCAATCCCGGCGCGTTTTTAAATGTAACTGGGCCGCCAATCCCGACCCAAAACCCTGCCTCAAACACTCGCGATGCTTCCTCTTTACTTCCCGAAAAAGAGTGCAAAACTCCTGGTCTTTGAGCGAGCGGCGAATTAGCTGCGGCCAACTCTACCTGCCAATCCAGAAGCATGGCGATTAAATCCTGGTTCGACTCTCTGCTGTGCAAAATGACAGGCAGTTCCAGTTCACTCGCCAATTCAAGCTGTTGGCGTAGTATGCGTTTTTGCACTGCATGAGAGGATTTGTTCCAGTAATAATCCAGGCCTATTTCTCCAATCGCCACAACCTTTGGATGGCTGGCCAACTCGCGCAGTTCTCGCAGAGCATTTTCATTCCAGGTGTCCAGGTCATTTGGGTGAACGCCGATCGCACCAAACATTTCCGGGAATGTCTCGACCATGGCGACAACCTTGCGGCTTGATTCTAAATCTACCGACGGGTTAACGATCCTCCAAACACCAGCACTTCGTGCGCTTTCTCGTATATTGACGAGATTCTCATCAAAAACATTGAAATCCAGGTGGCAATGAGTATCAACCAATCCTGGCAGCGTGTTTACCATAGCTGCTCCGCTTCTAGATTGTGCAGATAAATCTCCCAAGCGGAGATAATCGCCAGCAATTATATCAGGAAAAACCCTGTGTGCTAAAATACTGGTATGTCTTATATTTTCGATCTCGATTTAGAATCAATACAAAACATGATGGCCGGTTGGAGACAACCTGGTTACCGCGCTCGCCAGTTGTGGCAGGCTTTATATCACGATTTAGCTCTTTTTCCTTTGGAGATAAACACACTCCCAAATTCGCTGCGCCAAAACTTGGCCTCGGAATTTGGCCAGGGTCAGGTCAACGGCCAGGTGACCTTCAGCCGTTTGTCACCTGTCTCAATTCAACATTCGTCCGACCGGCAAACACAGAAAACATTGTTCCATCTGTCGGACAACCGTTTGATCGAAGCTGTCCTAATGAGCTACGATCGGCGGCAAACGTTGTGCATATCAAGCCAGTCTGGTTGTGCCATGGGGTGTGTCTTTTGCGCAACCGGACAAATGGGTTTCTTTCGAAACCTGACGAAGGGCGAAATCATTGAGCAAGTCTTGTTTTATGCTCGTGAGCTTGCATCCCAGGAGAAAGCTGTAACCAATGTAGTGATTATGGGAATGGGAGAACCATTCCATAATTATGAGAACACATTGGGGGCAATCGACTGCCTGAATCATCCCGAAGGGTTGAATTTAGGGGCAAGGCGCTTCACAATTTCAACCGTTGGTCTGGTTCCAATGATCAAACGTTTTGCGGATGAAAAACGACAGGTTAACCTGGCTGTTTCACTGCATGCCGCTGATGATGAACTGCGCCAATCTATGCTGCCTGTCAACAAAAAATACCCCTTAGCTGAATTGATGCTCGCCTGTAAAGAGTATATCGATAAAACCCACCGCCGGCTCACCTTCGAATGGGCATTAATCGATAATATTAACGATACCCCTGAGCAAGCAATAAAATTGGCCAAACTTCTCAGCGGCCTTAAAAGTCCGGATGGAAACCTGCTCGTCCATGTGAATGCAATTCCCCTCAATCCAACTCACAAGTATGCCGGAAAATCAACCACGCGACAGCGAGCAGCAGATTTTGCGGCTGAGCTCGAGAAGTTCGGTATTCCTTGCACTGTGCGTGTCCGGCGGGGGATTGATATCCAGGCAGGTTGTGGCCAACTGGCTGCGCCTCATGTGCAGAATTACATGGCTGAAAACAATCTCGATAAGATCCCAGAATAGGAATGAAATCCTTCTACCTGCATTGTTTACACCGTTTGCTCCTTTTGTGTATTTGCTTCGCCCCATTTTTATTCAACCCAGTGATGGATGCCCGGGTTAAAGCTGAATCTCCACAATTCTCTTTAATCCAAGTCAAATATGCTAACGAATCCTCACTGGCAAATGCGAGCTGGCTGGATATCTGGCAGGTTGACCAAATAAACCACACATTCTTGGCCTCCGTTACTGCAGATCAATTGACCTGGTTGAAATCGAACGGGTTTAATCTACAAGCGCCCCAAAACCCTCCAAAGTTACCCACAGGGCCATCGTTAGACGATTGTTACCGCCCAATCGCGGTTCTGAATACGGATTTGGCAAGTCGAGCGCAAGCATATCCAGACCTGGTCGAATTGATGAATATTGGTTCATCTTACGAGGGCCAGGATTTAACGGTGGCTCGCATAACCAATCACCATATTTTAGGGATAAAACCACGTTTCTTTTTGATGGCGAATATCCACGGCAGAGAGGTTATTACTCCAGAAGTTGCCTTTGCCTTTTTGGATACTCTTCTGAATGGATACGGAAGGAATCCTCTGGTAACAGCGTTAGTTGATTGGCAAGAAATATATGTATTATTATCTGCAAACCCCGATGGGCATATCAAGACCGAGCAGTATGCCAACATCGATGGTTGGCGAAAGAACACTCAGCCATATGGTCAATGTCTCTCTTACACCTACGGAGTGGATCTCAACCGAAATTTTTCCTTCAATTGGGGCGTAGGTCCTGGTTCCAGCAGTTTTCCCTGTGATATTACTTACCGTGGTCCAGGCGCTGCCTCAGAGCCAGAAACCCAGGCGATCCAAAATTTTGTCCGCTCAATTTTTCCAGACCAGCGCGGGAACCTGGACTCTGATCCTGCCCCGAACACTGCTTCGGGAATCCTGGTTACTTTGCATTCCTATGGCAATTTAATCCTTTGGCCTTGGGGTACCACCGGCTCGCCAGCTCCCAATAGTGCACAATTAAGCTCACTTGGACAGAAGATGAGTGAAACAAATTTATACACACCTATTCAATCTTACCAACTCTACCCTACCAATGGCACTACGGATGATTGGGCCTATGGAGAGCTCGGATTAGCCTCTTTCACATTTGAAATTGGAGATGACGGTTTTTTCCCTGCCTGTTCCCGATACAACAGCCTTGTTCAACCAAATGTATCTGCACTCTTATTGGCAGCACGCAGTGCCTTTTTGCCATACCAGACCGGCAGTGGGCCAGAAATCACTAATGTTCAAGTTGTGACTTCCACAATTAAAGTGAGTGATCAAATATCTGTGACTGCTTCTGCTCAGGCGTGGATCGGTTCTGTAAATGCAGTCACAGCGTATATCGATTTACCACCCTGGGTCAACCACAATCCATTGAATCTGACTGCCCAAGATGGGCATTTTAATCAGACGTTTGAAACCGCCCACCTTGTTTTACAAGCCTCAAAATTCCAGGCTGGGAGACATTTGCTTTGGATAATGGCTCAGGCAGATAATGGCGATTGGGGCTCGCTCAATGCTTCATTCATTGACCTTCCTTCAACACGTCATTTATTATTTTTGCCATTGATGAACTCCTCAACCATTCAACACTAAAGTAAGTTTCTTTCATCGATTCTTAAAAAAATAATCTAGACAAGTTCTCTTGACATTTTCTCCCTTTTAAAATAGTATTATTTCTAGGCAGAAATATATAAAAATCAGGAAAATAGTAAGTATTACAAAAAGGAGGCGCCTATAACAAAATCCTTACTTATTTGCTCGAGTTAATTTAAGTTATATCGAGCTAGCTGCGCAGCATCGTAGTTGTTCCTATACAAACAAATATAAGGAAAAGGATTATGGTAAGAAAAATATTTTCAATAACACTGGCACTCGTCATGATTGCCTCCTTCTTGGGAGTGCCAGCCGCACAGGCAGGTCAGCCGCTTCCTAATCGTCTTAATCCAACGCCGGTCGCCAATCCCTCCGACGGCGGCGTAACTGAAATGTCTGTCCAGGAATTCCTGGCAAACAATCCCGGAAATATTCCTCATGCGCTTGAAAAATTCGCCAATACTCCTGTAGAAGTAATTCTTGAGCTTAGCCAGGCTCCCTTAGCAGCACTCGTTGTTCAAGCGAACCAGGCCTCTGCTCCAATGGCTCCACGAGCTCAACAGACCTACGTAGCCGAACTGCAGGCAGCCCAGGCTCCAGTTGTGGCCGGAGTGAAGGCCATGGGCGGCATGGTTTTCGGTCAATTTACAAAAGGCTACAACGGCATTCATATTCGCCTGCCTGCCAACAAAGTTGCCGATGCAGCAAAACTCCCGGGGGTAGTCGCTGTTCATCGTGTCAACCGCTATACTGTTGACTTGAAACATAGCGTTCCATTGATTAACGCAGATAAAGTCTGGACCGACCCAACCTTGAAATTTACAGGCAAAGGTGTTCGGGTTGCAGTAATCGATACCGGAATTGATTTTACCCATGCGGCCCTTGGCGGCAGCGGTAATCCAGCCGACTACGAATTCCAGGCGCTTCACAGCGACATCATCTCTGGCACAGTTTTCAACACCAAAGTGATTTGGGGCTATGACTTCGCTGGTGCACATTATGGAACCACCGGCATCCCAGTTCCCGATCCAAATCCCATCGACTTTGTCGGTCATGGCACTCATGTTGCATCCACCATCGCCGGTCTCGGATCAACTTCCACTGGCAAAGGCGTTGCACCGGATGCTGAATTATATGCAGTTAAGGTTTTCGGCGATGATGGCGGATCGACTGGCCTGGTACCAGAGGCGATCGAATGGACCCTCGACCCGAACCAGGATGGCATTATGGATGATCATGCCAATGTCATCAACATGTCCCTCGGCTCCGCTTTTGCACCCAGCAGCCCAACCGACCCTGAAGGCGTGATGGCTAACTACGCTTCTGCTCTTGGTATCGTTGTTGTTGCATCTGCTGGAAACAATGGAAACTATCCATACGCGACTGGTTTTCCGGGCAGCGCTGACGGCGTGCTCTCCGTGGCAGCCACCGCAGTTGGTTTCTTGACCGGCCCAGGCCTGGGGATCCAGGGCTCATCTTCAATCACCCTGACCAATATCCTGTACACACCTACAGGTAGTGGTACGCCCCAGTTCTCGAGCCCAACGACTGCTGTATTGGGTTGGGCAGGAAAACTGCCCGGCGCAGCTAATGATTACATGTGCGATACAACCGGCATTGCAGCCAACTCGCTGGCAGGGAAAATCGCATTGGTGCAGCGAGGGCCAGCTTCAGGCGGCTGCGGCTTTTCCGTAAAAGTAAACAATGCTGCCTCCTTGGGCGCGGTGGGGGTGATTGTTTATAACCACAGTGTCGGAGGCGACACAATGGTGAACATGTCTGTTCCTGGCACCACTATTCCTGCCGTCTTTGTCTGGCGCAGCAGTGGCCTCAACCTGAGCAAAGCCAATGGGCAAACCGTGGCCATTCAGCCTTCCGATACTCTGACACCGATTTCTGTTCCTGATCCGGCCCAGCCCGCAGATTCCATTGCCAGCTTCAGCTCACGCGGCCCGCGCGGATATGACAGCAAACTCAAACCGGAAATTTCCGGCCCCGGCCTGAATATCTATGCCGCGGCAGCCGGCAGCGGTCAGGCTGGCGTCAGCATGTCTGGTACTTCGATGGCCTCCCCGCATGTGGCTGGCGTAGCTGCCCTCCTTAGGCAGAAATACCCCACCTGGTCCAGCGAAGGCATCAAAGCCCTCTTGATGAATACATCGAAAGATGTACAGGTAATAGGTGCTTCAGGATATACCCTTGGTTTGGATCTGGCGCGGTTTGGAGCTGGCCGTGTGGATGCATTGGCAGCCGCTAAGTCCACCACTCTCGCTGTCGGTGACTTCCAATTGGTGAGTCTGAATTGGGGTTACCAGTTGATCTCAACCAAAAACTGGACAGATACCAAGTACATCCGGTTATCCAACCTGGGCACCACGGCCAAAACTTACACTGTTACGGCTGCGCCAGACAATTTTAGCTTTACAACCGGCGTTACGGTTACCGTCCCTGCCACTGTGACCGTTGAAGGTAAGACATCCCTGATGGTTCCGGTTAACATCTTGGTGAATGCTGCTCAAGTGGCTTCTAAAATGGATGCGGAACAGATCGAAGAATACGCTGGTCTCGTGAAAATGACCAACGAAGCAGATCCAACGGATGAAGCCCGTGTACCATATTACATTGTTCCCCGCCCGTACAGCCAGGTTGTCCTAACGGATCTTTCTGCACCAGGATCCACCGACGCAGTTGCTACGTTAGCGCAAGCAAGCGCGATTAACCCACATCAGTTTTCCTATGCGATGCCCATGATGATCCACATGGCTCCTGACCGGGCATCTACTCCGGCTGGTGACTTGCGCGCTTTTGGCATCGATTACTCCTTCCGGAGCGCCACCAACGGGGATATCTTGATGTTGACCTACAATACGTATGGCGACTGGCATGTCCAACAAACCTACTTCGTCGAATTCGATACGTACTTCGATACTGATTTCGACGGTGTTTGGGACTATGTCACTTTCAACTGGAACTTCGGCTCAGCCAGCGGCGCCTCACGTGATGGCCAGTATATAACTGCCCTGATTAACTTGAAGACAAACGCTTTGAGCGTCATGCCATATACCACCTACTCAGACTTCAATGCCGGGTTCATGGAACAATACATCCCCGTCCAGCGGCTTGGGTTGTCGAACCGGTTGGTTGGTGGACACCAAAGCTTTGCCTACCAGATTTACTCTTACGGTGAAAATGGCTATGGTAAAGCCAGCCCGGTTAAGGCGTACAATTACAATAACCTGCCAATGTACTCAGGTATGAATGGCAGCAATCTTGAATTTGGCGTCGCAAACCTGGAAAGCTTCAACCTGGCGAAACCGGCAGGCGTCATGTTCATTGACTACAATGGCATGCCTGGCGAAGGACAAGTTGTGGCTATCGATTACGACTTTGGCTACCGCGGCAGAGTCTTTACCCCATTCTTGTCCAATCAACCTTAATCCGACCATCATCTGGTGAATAAATAACCGGATGATTCCTTCAGGTTGGGCTGTCCAATAGGAACTGGACAGCCCAACCTTTTTATGAAGGCCATGATTCCAATTGAATATTTAAGATCTTTATCCAGACGCCATGTTTATCACACACTGCTTTTAATCGCTCGCCAAACGCTTCATTTATCGTGGAAGGATCAGTTACCACAACTCCAATCACATTTTTCTTTTGTAACTGGTAGTCCAGCTTATCCAGCCCGCCGATGATTTCCAAGTTATAAAATGATCGGCCCCACAAATGAGAATCCTCATCGAAGACTGCGATCGGTCGAAATGGTGGCTTTGGTAAGCGCTGCATCCAACGCAGGGCCAGTTCTCCTGCATCACCCGCGCCATAAAAATAAACAGCATCTTCCACAGCATTTAACCGGGATTCAGCAGCCATTCGATCTAAAAGGACGAAGAAAGCGCGCGAACCAGTTAAACCCAAAAACAAATACAGGGCAAAAAAAACAAACGCGCCTTCCGGGTAGCTGCCAGAACGGTCAACTAGAATAAGACCCAGATAAGAACCAATGGTCACCAGGCACACAGCGGTCAGGTAGCGGAGGATATCCATTAAATAAAACCGCCCCCACACGTTGCGGTAAACTCCGATCAAATAAAAAACAACATATCCAACAAATAAAGCGGCTGGCCAGGATCTGAGAAAAAATCCCATGCTTTCCTGCGTCATATTCAACCCATACCTGGTCCAATAACCAACGTAATATGCAAAACTGATCAAAACCAGATCCAGCAGAATCTCGAATAATCTCCTGCGATAAGTCAGATCCACCACCAGGCGGCTGAAACCGCGCTCTTCGACGATCGATTTCGTTGTTGTAACAACTTTCGCTCTGCCTAAATAAGCAGTCAGTAAGGTTAAAGCAATCAAAATCAAGGGCACCAGCACCAAGCTGATTCGATAATTGCTGGCTTCTAAAGCCATCCCCGATGCTCCCCCCAATAAGGAAACGATATACATAACAAAAACAACCTGGCGGGTGTTCAATCCAAAGGCAACCAATCGGTGGGTAGAATGGTCTGTGCCTCCCTGGGAAGGCGATTGGCCTCTGAGCAGGCGTGTGACTGTTACCAAGGTTGTATCGAGAATCGGCGCCAGGAATATCATCACCGGAACAGCCATCACAGAGAACACATTCGAAGCTTGCATGCTGCGGGCGATAGCCAGGGATGCCAGGGTAAAACCCAAGAACATACTCCCACTATCCCCCATAAATATCCTGGCGGGCGGAAAGTTAAATATCAAGAACCCCAGGATACTGCCAATCAATGCGAAGGAAAGTACAAGCAAACCTGTGGCGTTTGTCCTCCAGAAGAAAATTGCCAGGAATGCCGCGGCGATCATCGCAACGCCTCCGGCGATGCCATCCATATTATCCAATAAATTGATCGCATTCGTAATCCCGATCAACCAAAAATATGTCAACAAGATATTGAAAATTGGCCAGGGGAAAAAACGAATGGTTAGCCCACCGAAGAAGATGATCAAAGTGGAAAAGCTCATTTGAGCAATCAGTTTTATTGGAGGCGACAGACGGAAAAAATCATCGATCAACCCTAACAAGAACATTCCGATTGACGCAGCCACCAGAGTCCAGTTAAAACCGTGAAGATCGCCGTTCAACAATGCAAAAAAGCATAACGCCAGGGCTGATGCGCCAAACATGCCGACCCCGCCCAAGGTAGGCGTCGGTTGGCGGTGCCACCTGTCTGCCCGCGGAACAGCTACTTTCCCGGTGCGAAAACTAATCCAGCGCACCACAGGAATTAGCACCAGGCTTAAAGCCGTAGCCAGAGGAAGAATGACAATGATCAAGGCATCGCACTCACCTGGTCGATCAATTGTTGGATGCGGCTTTTGTCAGCTGTTGCGGCTGCAGCCAACGACTTCTGTAAATGGATCAACGCTTCTTGTTTATTATTCAATTGGATATAAATCCGGCCTAATTGTTCTTCGATTTTCGTTGTGTCAGCAGCTTTCGCTGGAATAGCTGCTACCGCCAGGTAAGCGGTAGCGGCTTGCTGTAAGCGTGCCTGGTCCAGGTTGTTAGGATCAATGCTCGCCATCTCCAGGTATCCATTGCCAACTGCAATCATATAAGTCAATTTGCTGCCCGCGTCATTTCCCACAGATGCGTCAACTGCTTTTTGATAATATGCTACCGCATCTTCCATGCTTTTGACTTTTGAGTTTTTATCCGATTGTCCTCTCCCTTCAGCCATGTAATAATCACCCACCAAGCCAAGGATAAAAGGATATTCAGAATCTAACGATAATGCTTTGTCTAACAATGTTTTTGCCTGGTCAGGCTGCCCCAGGATATTCAAATAAACTACGGCTGTTTCGCCATACAAACCGGCGCTGTTCCGACTCAGGGCAGTAGCTTCGTTGTAATATTGAACGGAAATATCTCCACGCTGCTTTTTGACTGCCGAATCGGTTGTGCGCGTTGCCCACCAACTATACAACCGGGCCAGGTTCGCAGTATGATCAGTGTTCAAAGGGTTGATCTTTTGCGCAACCTTTAAGTCTTGATCAGCTTGCTGTACGATTGCTGATTGATCGGCCTCTGCTGTTTGAAGTTTAGCCTGTTCAAGATAAGACCTTCCAATAAACAAATAATAGTAATCTTCATTCGGCGCCAGGCTGATGGCATGATTATACAACCTGGTGGCAATAGGCCATTGGTCTCCCGATGTAAATGGATCCGCCATCTTAAAAGCCACATCAGCATGGATGATTTGCAGATTGGTGGTCACAATGAGTATGGCAGATGCGATCAATAAAATCGGACCGGCGATGATCCCCCAACCGCTCGTAAATTGGCTTCGATCAAACAAGTTCGCCGCCACTATTCCGGCTCCAGCAATTAATAAAAACAAGTAGAAATAAAGATTGGTCATCAGACCTCCCAAAGAGTCTACCTGTTCGATTAATTGTGCCTCATTTTCAATCGTCGTACCTGCCAGCGTAGCCAGCTTGCTGGCATGGATCAGACTGTAAAAGAACATCGCAACCAGAGCTATCCCGATAATCACCGCCGAAGATTTCAACCAGGTCACCAAATCGGTAACCTGTTCACTTTCAGCGGAATACAATAAACCAAGCGCCAGCACAGTAATGATTAACAAACCAACCAACGCTAAGGAAGTATTCGATCCACTCGCGACTGATGTGAAACTGGTGATAATCACCAAAAAGGGATTTACTGCCCTGGTTGGGTTCGTTATGTAATCGTATGCCAGGGCGACCATCATGCTGGCAGCGATAAAGCCGTTAAATAAGGCGGTTTTGAGCCAGGGTATTGAGGCCGCTTGAAAAGCTGGAACGGGCCTGGAAGTCGTTCGCTTGGTGCGCTTAGTCGCCCGCCCCCGCGTACTGCTATCGCCAGCTTGAGCATGTTGAATTTTATTTGACTCGTCCTGTTCCTGAGCTGCCGCAGCAGGAATTTCATACTCACCATGTTTTGGAAGCACCAACCCCACCACGAATAACAATCCTACATAGCTCCAAAAATGCAAACGGGTCGAGACAATCGCGATGCCAAAGTTGATCTCCACCCAATGGGCAATTATGGCTGCCAATAGTACGATCATTGTTAATGAACGCGCTGCCTCAGATGCATTCCGAGGCCTTTCGTAATAACCTGCCAGGGCAACGATTGCAATATAAATTAATACACCAGCAATCAGGCCAAAGGGCAAGCCCACCCCTAGATAAGGCAACCCTCCCCACAGAATCACAGAAACGGATCCAATCACCCCCCCGACCAGAACCAACAGCCAATAAAGACCTTTAAGGCGCTGAGTTTGCACCAAACCAAGCCAATACAAACCAAAATACACGACGATTAAGAACAAAGCGATGTAGGCCGCAAAACCAAAAAGTCCGGTGGTAACTAATGAATCCCAAGTCTCATTGTGAGACCGGTCTGGAGAGGCATTTCGGCGCTCAACGTGCCCGAGCATAGGCTCGTAGAAAGGATTAAATGCCACATACATCGATTCAGGGCCGTAGCCAATCAATGGGCGCAGTAAATTAAACTCGTCTTTCGAACCATCGGGGTATTGAATTGGGTCATGCGGCAGGACCAGGTTCGAAGCTCCCCGCCAAATGTAATATCGGACTTGAGCTGTATTCGCTTCGGTATCTAAAAGTGTTCCAAAACGGCCCAACAGAGGAGAATTGCGCACAAATTCTAGCGGCCCGTTGGGAATGTTTACCAGGGCAAGCAAACCACCACCGACCACAGCGAACATGACGACAGTCAACGTTAACCACCGTTTGCCCCACATTAAGGAAAGCAGCAACGCCATTAAATATAACCCGGCCAATAGGCCAAGCACAGGTCCGCGGCTTCCGCTCATATAAATACAAACCAACTGCAAAATCAAAATAAATAAATACAATGAAGCCCGCGCAATATGAATTGCCTGTCGTTGATTTTCTTTTAATATATCGCGAAAAGACGTGATGACGCGCCCAATCGTCAAAGGCAACGCCATGATCAGGTAAGCGGCGACAAAAATCGAGTTTCCCAGGTTTGCTGCCACCCGCTTGACTGTATCCCCTCCCCAGGGTATTGGATCAAGCTGGTAGCGCTGTAATATCCCGTACAGGCTGATCGGCAAGCTGGTGAGAATGATAGTGGTTATCAGCCGTTCCACCTGTGAGCGCTTCCGCAGATTGGCAGCGATCGCTGCAAAGACGACAATATACGAAAGGAAAGTATATGTGCCTTGTAGTCGTTGGTATGAACCTAATAAGCTGTTAGACCAGGTGACGGAAAACACGGTGGACACCAAATACGAGAGAATCATCACTGCCACTGGCAGTAATAATGGCGTTTGCCTGATCGTTTCGAACCAATTCTTAGCCGGGGTCATTTTTGTCCATGAGATGCGTTTTTGTTCTAGGAGTTTAACAATCCAGGCGATCAGAATCACTAATGCCAGGGAGCGCACAGTCGTGATTTTATCGGGTTCAAAAATTCGGCTTGAAAACACATTGAAAAAGATTGGAGCAAAAATAATGGCTGCTAACCAGCCAGCCTCCATAATTCCATCAGCGATACGTGCTAATCTTGTCGACATGCGGACCTTTCCTAAAGGTGTAATTGTACGGTTTACAAGTATATCAGTTTTTATCTGCATTTATAAAACGCCAAATATGCCTCTCTTAACCAGTCAGTTTCAGTTAGAATGATATCGACACATGAACCCTGGGATCAAAATGAAAATTGTTACCATAGTTGGCGCAAGGCCCCAGTTTATCAAAGCATTTCCCGTCAGCCAGGCTTTGAGGCAATCTTATCAAGAAGTGCTTGTGCATACGGGTCAACATTACGATGAAAATATGTCGCGGGTATTTTTTTCAGAGCTAGGTATTCCCGAACCGGATTACAACCTGAATATTGGTTCTGCTCCTCACGGGCGTCAGACAGGCGCCATGATGGATTTGATCGAACAGGTGCTGTTGGATGAAAAGCCTGCCTGGGTTTTGCTGTACGGAGATACAAATTCTACACTTGCAGGCGCCTTAACAGCAGCGAAATTAAACATCCCAATAGCACACGTCGAAGCAGGATTGCGAAGTTTCAACAAAAAAATGCCGGAAGAGATCAATCGCATCGTAGCTGATCACCTTTCGAGCTTACTTCTTTGTCCAAGCCAAACGGCAGCCAACAACTTGCAAGCAGAGGGTATCCAGGATGGTGTGCACGTCATTGGCGATGTAATGTTAGATTCTTTACAAGCCGCCTTAGAAAAAAACAAAAATAAAATCACCATTCTCAACAAATTAAACCTTACACCTCACGACTATTATCTGGCAACAATCCACCGCGCAGAAAACACTGATCGGCCAGAACGCCTGTTGTCCATCATTGAAGCATTTTCAGCTTTAGACAGGCGGGTTATAATTCCATTACATCCCCGTACACGCAAAATCTTCTCTGCCATTGGCTACAATATCGCGGCGCATTCGAATGTGATCGTAATTGAACCTGTAGGTTATCTAGAAATGGCTTGCCTGGAGCAAAATGCGCACTTCATTCTGACCGATTCTGGCGGAATACAAAAAGAAGCTTACTGGCTAAAAGTTCCGTGTATCACCTTGCGGGATGAAACGGAATGGGTGGAGACTGTGCAGCTCGGTTGGAATATCCTGGTCGGCGCAGACACAAGGCGCATTGTTCAATCCGTTGATGAATTTTCAACGCCTGACGAACACCCCCAATTGTATGGAGATGGTCAAAGCTCGAAGCGGATTGTCGATTTGATCGGCAAATGGTCAGAGGCGTAGTTTTTCCAACTTCTTAAGCGCCGCCAAAGTGACAGACCGGCCGAGCGGCAAATTGACAATGTGATTGGAAATGTATTCTGCATTTGGGCAGCTTCCCCAATAGTATTCATTTAACCGATGGCAGCGTGTTTCCCGTGGATGCAGAGGGTCATTCAACCAGTCTGCAGTTGGCAGGCCAATGTGAGCCAGTGCTGACTTCCAATGCTCCACTTGATCTACAACAAAAGGAAATCGCAGCCAGGAAGGTTCGCTAACCTCAGGATCAAAACCAGGAAGCAGGATGTCAAATTTCTTCAGTAATCCCTGGATCAAGGCAGCTTTTTCTGTACGTTCTGCCACATCGGCATGTAGCCGCTCAATTTGCCAACGGCCAGCCAGGCTGAGAGCCCCGCTCAAACGATGGGGATAAACCCGCCCTTGCACCCCATCCAGTTCTGCCTGGTATTCATCAGAATCATACCGCAGAATGCTTTCCGGGGGATTTTGAATCCTTTGATGTATGACATATTTGATCAGCCGGAAGATCACCCTGCGCAGGATTGGATCATGCTCAAAAACGCGAAACAATAGGCGCATAAGCGCTAAAGTTTCGACTTCCTGGTCTCTTAACGGTAAATCTCGAGAGAGGGCAAGCAAACGGCTGGCTAGTTGATCCTCATTGGTCGTGATCAAGCCGCCTTTATCAGTCGCAATCATTTTCGAAGTTTCTGTAGAAAAGACCGTTGCTACCCCCCATCCGCCAACAAAAACCCCTGCATAGCGGGCGCCAAGAGCGTGCGCGGCGTCTTCGATGAGGTAAAGATGATGTTGCTCACAAATTTTGCTTATCGTGGCAATATCACAGGGAATTCCAAATGTGTGCTGCATAACTACAGCTCGTGTGCGAGGCGTAACTGCAGCCTCGATCAATTTCGGGTCGATATTGAAATCCGTTTTTCGAACATCCACATAAACCGGCTTGCAACCGGCAAAACGGATTGCATTTGGCATAACGACGCAGGTATAACCTGGCAAGATGATTTCATCTCCTGCGCCAAACCCTAACGCTTTTAGCAGAAGAAACAGCCCCATTCTGCCGGCACCGGTCGAGAAAACGTGTTTTACCCCAATCGTATTTTTAACTGCATCCTCATAGTCAGTTACATGCTGAGGGTCGTCAATGGCAGCACGAAACAAGAGCCTTCCTGCCAATCTCAACCCGTCGCCGTATGTCAGCGAGCCATTGAGAAACGCAGTGTAATCAAGCACTGGTTTGATCCCGTCGATCTCTCAAGAATTTGGCTGGAACTCCTGCAACCATATGCCAGGCTGGAACATCCTGGGTAATCACAGCACCGGCCGCGCAAACGGCATGGTCGCCAATCGTTACGCCCGGCAGAATTGTAGCGTGCGCGCCGATCAAAACATCGTTTCCGATTGTCACCATCGAGCCTGCCGTTGACTCAATCACAGGTATCTCTCCCAAAGATTGGTTGCTGAATGCCACGATGACAGTTTGCGGGCCGATTGCAGTGCCATTTCCGATTTTCACCTGACTTGAGCCAGCCAGCACATAACAGCTCTTGCTCAGGTGAGAGTGATCACCCATCACAAAGACTCCTCCCTGGTGGACAGCCACGCTGGTATTTGCATACAATACACTTCGTTTACCAATAGTGCAGCACTGAGGCATGTCCAATGATACACCCTCATATAACTCTACCCCTTCTGCCAGGCTGGCACCCAATCGCCTGTAATATTTGAGACGCGAACGCACACCTGTAGGGCCTGGAAGAAAAGTCACTATTAACCTGGACATGTCTCGCCAAGATTGAGGCCAACGGCCAATCGTTTTATCGAATAACTTTTTCATCGCCATTAGCAAGCCGATTCGTTACTTCCCTTGTGTTTGACATTTCAAACGAAATTGGGATATAGACGCTTCCGTTGTCTACATCGGGGATTAAGCGAATGGAATTTTCCCGACGATCAACGACTTCCAGTTCAATGGCCTGGTCAAGCCAATCATAATATCCTGCAGACGAATCTTGAAAAGCCACGCTTAAACGATAGACGCCAGGCAGAAGCGGCACTTCTTGCAATCTGATATCAAGATGGTTTCTGCCAACAGGTAAATTAAAATCGGCTTGCCCGACTGTCCGGTTGTTGGTCCGGTTCAACAAATGCCCGGACGCGTCAAAGAAATTTATCGCTGCTACCACGCCAGACAACGGCCGACTGACCTGGCAAACCAGGCGAAGGGTTGCCAAACCACCGGTGTTCACCTCGGTTATGGTTTCGCTATGTTCTCCTAGCAGTTCATATTCAACCACATCCAATCCCTGCAGATTTTTCTTAAAGCGCGGCGCTGCTGCTAACGAACCTCGACTACCTTTTCCAGAACTCATCTGCTGCAGATAACTCCCAACCACCTGTTGGCTGGTACCGGAATCGACGATTTTCCCTTGGTCTACCCACAAACAGGATTTACATAATGATAAAATCGCATTCATATTGTGGCTGACAAATAGAACAGTCCGTCCATCTTGCACCACGTCACCCATTTTGCCAAGGCATTTCTTTTGAAAGGCCGCATCACCAACTGCTAACACTTCATCGACAATCAATATATCTGGATCAAGGTATGCGGCCACGGCAAATGCCAGGCGCACATACATTCCGCTGGAATATCGCTTTACAGGTGTATCAATAAAATCCCCCACCCCGGCAAAGTCAACAATTGCATCGAAATTTTTTTTGATTTCACTGTTTGACATTCCCATTAAAGCGCCATTTAATGAAATGTTCTCCCGGCCGGTCAAATCTGGATGAAAACCGGTGCCAACTTCCAACAAGCTGGCAATGCGTCCATTCACTTTGATAAGGCCAGATGTTGGGGCGGTGACTCGAGATAGGATCTTGAGCAGAGTGCTTTTTCCAGCGCCGTTCCGGCCAATTATTCCCAAAGACCTTCCCTTTTCCACTTGGAAAGTAACATCTCTCAAAGCCCAAATCGTCTCGCCTTCGTTCTGGATTCTTTCAGCATCTCCAATTTTTAAGTACGGATCTTCTTTGTTTTGTAATCGGGCCCACCACCGGTTGATGTCTCCAGCCAGAGTGCCGCCGCCAATTTGACCAAGGCGATATTGCTTTGAAATGTGCTCGACAGAAATGGCAGTACTCATACCGTATCCATGAAGGTTGCTTCAACCCGATTGAATAATAAAGCGCCGATGATTAAGAAGACCACCATGATCCCCGCTGAATAAACCAATCCAGAACCACTAAATTCACCCACACCTAAATAAGCAAACCGGAATGCTTCAAATAAATGTGTAAGTGGATTGGCTTGAATCAGCCAATGGAACTGCCCAGGCACCGAGGAAGCGGGATAAATAACTGGAGTTGCATACATCAATAGTTGAACGCCAAACGTCACCAAGAACCGTAAATCTCGATAACGCGTCGTGAGAGACGAAACAATGATTCCTAAACCCAGGCCAAGTCCAGCCATAATCAATAGGAGAATTGGGGTTAAGAGCACCCATACATTCGTATGCGCAAGGCCGGCAAAGTTGTAATAAACCACAAAACCAATAAACAACAAAAACTGGATCCCGAAACTGATTAAATTTGAAAAGAGAATAGATACGGGGACTGCCAATCTAGGAAAATAGACTTTTCCAAATAAATGAGCGTTCATGATAAAAGTTTGGGAAGTTTTATTTATACAATCAGCAAAATAAGCCCACACGACTGTTCCGGAGAGATAAAACAAGAATTGTGGCATACCGTCAGTTGGCAGCCGGGCGATATTACCGAAAATTACAGTAAACGTCAATGTCACAAGGATTGGTTGGATGATATACCACAACGGTCCAAGAATTGTTTGTTTATAGACCGATACGAAATCACGCCAGACAAATTGGACGATCAAATTTCGGTACTGCCACAGTTCGCCAAGCCGCAAATCAAGCCAGGCGCGCCGGGGGCGAATGATCAATGACCAGGTTTCAATTTCACTCTGTGGAACGGAAGGCATGCACAAGAGTATAACTAAATTTGATACGATTCACAAGCCCGCAAAGGGATAAGCACGGAACAAAGATTTGATCGATTATAATCACCACCGCATCTTGCAGTAAATGCGGTAAGAATGTAATTGAATTGGAGAATCCTTACCATTGAAAGTACTGGTCCTTTCGTCCGGCATCAGCGTCCATACAGAGCGCTTCTTAGGGTGGCTTACTCAGTTCGAGAATCAGGTTTGGTTGTCGGATTACTCTCCTTTGAAAAAACCTATCCTGGGTGTAAATTTTATCCCGTACCCATCTGTTCCCGGGTGGATCGGTAAAGTAAATCGCCTGGCGCGCTTTTATCGGATTTTGAAGCTAAAAAAAATCGCTTTGGTTCTCCAACCAGATATTATTCATGAGCATTATGTTGACAGCCGGGCAATCGACTGCATGGAAGCTCGTCTTCATCCGCTTGTGCTATCTTGTTGGGGCACCGATATTAACGCCTGGTTCGATTCTAATAAATCCCCTCGAGCCCGCCAGCGGATTGGGGCAGCTCTGCGATCAGCTCAACATGTGTTCGGCGATGCGCCATACATTTTAGAGCGAGCCGCCCAGCTTGCAGAAAAAGCCCTACCCTCTTCCCTGCTTTATTTTGGAATCTCAATAGAGAAGTTTCGCTCAGTTTCAGAATCGGCTCGCGCATCAATTCGTTCCTCTTTGAAAATTCCACAAGATGCCATTGTCTTTTTCAGTATTCGGTTGTGGAATTATAATTACAACCATCAGCTTATAATCCAGGCTTTCGCCCAGGCTTTACCCAGGCTTCCGAAACCAGCATATTTACTTCTGAAACCTTCCTATCCCCTTGAATCGATCGAATTCACAGAAATGATCAAACAAATGGTGAATGACTTGAACATAGGTCAACAAATTGTCTGGCTTCCATATATTGACTATGCGCAAATCCCCGACTATTACGCCGCTAGCGATGTCATCCTCAATTATCCTTCCAGAGACGGCATGCCCGTCAGCTTTTTTGAAGCCGCTGCAGCCGGAAAGGCCTTGGTCAGTTCCAATTTGCCTGCCTATCAGGGTGTTGGGCTTGATGCATTTTTTGATTTCGTTCCCTCTGATAACGTAGATTCTCTGGCTAACCAATTGATTGCCACTTCCCTCAGGAGTCCACTTGAGAAAAAAGAGCGTCATGAATCAGCCGTCAAGTGGGCTGTTAGTAACGCTGATGAAAAACTCTCCATCGCCCATGTCAATAAAGTGTATCAAAGCCTATCTGGAAAAGCGTAAATTTATGGGGCTGTTTTTTCACTTTCAATATGCGTAATCTATTGTACATCGCCTATTATTTTCCTCCCCTCGGTGGAGCAGGTGTTCAGCGCACGCTAAAGTTTGTTAAATATTTGCCCGACTTTGGTTGGCAGCCGCATATACTTACGGTGCTTCCCGCGACTGGTTACATCCTTGATACCAGCCTTAATAAAGATGTGCCTTACGGTATAACGGTTACACAAGCACCGGACCCACTAAGACTGGACAAAATGGCTGCCTGGATTGCCAATCTTCCAGGTGTATGGGCCCTTCTCGAACGGCTGCGCACAGGGAAACCAGGCAATCCACGCGAGTATATCCGCTCTTTATTCAGAAGATATGCTGAAATGCCAGATGCGCAGAGTGGTTGGGCGCGGCAGGCATATCCCATTGCCAAAGACTTAATTCGATCTCAAACCTTCGATGCGATGATCAGCACTTCTCTGCCTTATTCGGATCACCTGCTTGCATTAAAACTCAAACGGGACGCAAATCTACCCTGGTTGGCAGATTTTCGAGATGAATGGTCGCAAAACCCGTACCTGGAACATTTTACACCTTACCATCCCTGGCAGCACCGCAGATTGGAAATGAAAGTTTTATTTTCTGCCGACCAGGTGGTGAGTGTTTCGGAACCCATAACACAAAACCTTTGCCGACCGGGTATGAATCCATTGAAATTCCACACCATAACCAATGGGTACGATGGCAGTGATTTTGACGCGTCCTTAAGGGCGATTGAAAATTTAAATCCAAATAACGCCGCTCCTTTCACGATAACCTATGTAGGCTCCCTTTATGGCATGAGCACTCCGTTGAATCTAATTCGAGCAATCGAAGGATTATTAGATCAAGGCTTACTCTTACCAAGTGAAATCCGCTTGCGTTTGATCGGCCGGATGGGAAGCTTCTCTTTCAGAAAGCCAGAATGGAAATCTGTGTTGGAGACCACAGGCTACATGGAACACACTCTGGCGATCCAGGAACTTATGAAAGCGCATATTCTTTTGCTCATCATTCCGAACGAGCGCGGGAGCGGCGCCTATACTGGTAAAATCTTTGAATACTTGGCAACAGGAAAGCCAATTCTTGCATTGGTTCCAACACAAGGTGTGGCCGCACAGTTAATTACCGAATGCCAGTCTGGCTGGATTGTTGATCCAGATAATGTTGCCGAAATCCAAAAAAATCTCCAGGAAATTATCTCACGGTGGAAATCCAACCTGCTAAAAATACCCTATAAAACTGACATCGTGAAGAAATATGAGCGACGAAATCTGACAGCACACCTGGCCACTTTATTGGATAAAATGTGTAATTAAACTATGCCCGCCGTACTGATGATCGCTTATTTTTTTCCGCCTCTAGGGGGCGTTGGAGTGCTAAGAACACTAAAATTCGTTAAATATTTGCCCGAAAAAGGTTGGCAGCCGACCATCTTGAGCGCGGCCAAATTGCCTGCTGGTCCGCGGGATCCAGATTTGTTAAAAGAAATCCCACCAGATGTGAGGGTCATTCGATCTCCAGCCTGGCTTTTACCAGGTTTTTTGCCCTGGAAAGCTCGTCATTGGATCACACAGTGGGTATTGTTGGTGGATGAATATATCGGCTGGCTGCCATTTGCTGTGCGTGACAGCGCACAGCTAATAGAAAATGGTAAATTCTCTGCTATCTATTCTACTTCATCACCGTACACCGATCATCTTGTTGCTCTAAAACTTTCGAAAAAATATCGCCTTCCCTGGCTGGCAGATTTCCGTGATCCATGGCTTGGGAATTTTTCCAGCACATTGCCAACATCTCTCCATCAGTCATTAGCCCAAAAAATAGAGCGATCGATCATCTTCCAGGCCTCACATGTTGTGGTGGTCAGCGAACCGATGAAGCATGTTTTATATCAACGGTATCCGGATTTACCTTCGGACAAAGTCAGCGTAATTCCCAATGGCTATGATTCTCAAGATTTTCCAGACACCTTACCAGCATTTAACCGGAATAAGCGCTTTACTCTTGTTTATACTGGCTCCTTATATGGATCCCAACAACGGGCTACATTTCTGCTGCAAGGAATTGAGATGGCGCTATCAAATCAGGCCATTCCCCGCAATAATCTTCGATTGCGATTTATCGGCAGTCTGAATAAACCTTCGATTGAAGAACTAAGAAATTCAAAATTATCCGACATTATTGAATGCACAGGATTTCTGCCGCATGTAGAGGCGGTAAAAGAAATGTTGGCTGCGGATGTTCTCATCTTAATTATCGGTGCTGGCCAAGGCAGCGAAGCCGTGTTCACGGGAAAAATCTTTGAATACCTGGCGGCAGGCCGGACGATCTTGTGTCTGGCAAATCCGGGAGCTGCAGCCAGCTTAGTTTTAGAAGCCCGGGCTGGATTGACTGTACCCCCAGATGACCCAAAGAAAATCGCCGAAGCTATCCAAGGATTTTACCAAGACTGGGAATTAGGCCGACTAGTCGTTAAACCTGAAACTGCCGTTATAAAGAAATACAACCGGCGAAAACAAACAGCAGAACTTGCAGAACTGCTCGATTCGTTGTAAAAAAAATGAAATTCAATGAATAAAGAACAAGAGATTAACCGCATTCGGCAGGAAATGAGGACGAATTATGGCCTCAACCAACGCTCTCGGAAAAATTCCTGGCATCCATTAAATCCAGTGTCCCTGCATTACCGCCAGGTTCAGGAGCGTGAGCTTGTTCGTATAATCGATTCCCAAGACATACCAATTGATCGAATCGATATCCTGGACGCCGGTTGTGGCGGAGGTGGCTTATTGCGTTTACTGGCCGCGTTAGGCGCTGATCCGGCGCGGTTGTGGGGTGTTGATTTGGTTGAAGAGCGTATCCATTACGCCCGCCAGTTATGCCCACAAGAGGTTCACCTGGAGGTAGGTGAACTCAGTGTGATGTCTTTTCCTGATTCATCTTTCGATTTGATCAGCCAATTCACGGTATTTTCATCCATTTTAGATCCAGAAATTCGCCAACAATCTGCTGCCCATATACGACGCATGCTCCGACCAGGAGGCTGGTTGCTTTGGTATGATATGCATTCTGCGAAAACTCAGGCGGTGCGAGGTTTACCCTCGAAAGAAGTTGATCACCTATTTACCGGATTTCGATTGCGCCTGCGGAAAGAATTACACCCCAACCGCATCGCCTGGCTGGCTGCACGTTCTCTGTTCCTGGCCTATACTGCAGAATGTATTCCTTTTCTGCCCCGCACACATTGGTTATCCTTATATCAAAAGCCGGTGCCAGGTTAGCTATGCGAATTTGTTTTATCTCCAACCCAAACGCGCCCCATACCAGGCGGTGGGTGAATTGGTTTGTGCACGCTGGCCATACCATCTGCGTGATCGCAGATCATCCCGTTGAATACCCCTGGCCCGGTATCGAAATTTTTGACCTGAGCAAGGTTTTTTCCAAGACCCTTCTCCGTTGGCCTATCTGGTCCATCTGGCTTCGTGGTTTTATTCGGAGATGGCGACCTGATATTTTACACGCTCACCGTGTATCGGCGGCTGGCTGGTTAGCTTGGGCCACCGGCTTTCATCCAAATGTGATTACTCCCTGGGGTTCAGATCTGTACTTACAGCCTCAGCGTTCACGCCTGGCTCGATGGTTGGCTCGCCAAGTCTTATCCAACGCAGACCTGATTACAGCAGATGCTCAAGATCTTCTTCGGCTTGCACAATTTTATGGCGCAACTGAAACGCACTGTGCCCTGATTGAGTGGGGGGTGGATTCCAATCTCTTCAAACCACGGCTTCCAGATCCTGCTCTGAAGCATAAACTCGGCCTTGGATCTGGCCCTGTCATTCTAAGTTTGCGAGCGGTCAAGCCGATTTATAATCTGGATGTCATCGTCAAAGCGTTTGATATTGTCCGGGTTCAAATTTCAGACGCACAACTGCTCCTACGGGATTACGATGCCGAGGGCAGTTATCGTAACATGATCAACGCTCTGATCTATGATCTAAATTTACAATCGAGTGTTTTTTGGTTAGAACGACTTGAACCCTGGGAACGGATAGCACCTGTCTATAACCTTGCTCAGTTAGCTGTCTCGGTGCCGAGCAGTGACAGTGTTCCTGTATCTGTTTTAGAAGCCATGGCCAGCGGTGTTCCGGTCATCGCCAGCGATTTACCTGCACTGCGAGAATGGATAACGGATGGAGTAAATGGCTCATTGGTCAAACCAGGCGACACAAATTCATTAGCAAACGCAATGATGTACAACCTCCAAAATCCTGCGTTAATTGCTCCGATGATCAAACAAAATCTGGATCTGGTATCAAAGCATGCAAATCATGACTCTGAAATGAAGAAGGTAGAAAAGCTTTATCAATCTTTGGTTCGCTCAGGGGCTGAATCGCATTTATGAAAACTATCGCGATGCTGCTCTCGAATCCGTTCCGCCCGGACCCTCGAGTCTTGAAAGAGGCGAATTTTTTAGCAGATTCGGGTTACTCAGTGACAATCATCGCCTGGGATCGGCAAAACCAATATTCAGCTGATGAAATTTTGAAATCAGGCGTGTGTATACATCGCGTCCAAAACGTTCGCTCAGCCTATGGCATCGGTGCCAGCCAAATGACACGTGTGCCCATGTTCTGGTACGAGTGCTTCAAAAGCTTGAGGAAACTTAAACCATCGATCGTGTATTGTCATGATTTCGATACCTTGCCTGCCGGATTAATTTGGGCGAAGATTAATAACTTGACATTGATCTATGACGCCCACGAATATTATGCGGATCTTATAAAACCACGCCTACACAATTGGTGGGGAAAGCTGCTTTACAGCGTCGTTTCATTTTCAGAGCGTGTGGGCGCACGTTTGGCGTCCGGCGTTGTCACAGTAGATGAAACCCTGGCAGCCAACTACCGCCAACTAAATAAAAATGTGGTGATTCTCGGCCATTATCCGCCTATAGACTTTTCCGCTCAACCGGCTCAGGTTTTTTCGCACCCCCAAGTTTGTTTGGCTTATGCCGGCCGAATCTCGTCTGACCGGGGATTAACCATCTATATCAAAATCTTAGAGGAACTGCTCAATCGCCAAATTCCGGTACGATTGTTATTAGCAGGGACTTTCACTCCTGCGGCTGAAGAAACAGTTTTGACAAACCTTCCTGCCGAAGTCCGACAACATATTGAATTTCAAGGCTGGGTTGATTTTAATAATATGCCAGCATTCCTAAGCCAGGCCGATATCGGCCTGGCAATTTTGTTACCCGAACCCAGGTATTTGGCGGCTTTGCCAGTCAAATTGTTTGAATATATGGCCTGCGGCTTGCCTGTCATCGCTTCTGATTTCCCATCAATTCGCGCTGTAGTCCTAAAAGCTGGTTGTGGTATCCTGGTGGATCCTTTGAGTCTACCTGCCCAGATTGCGGATAAAATTACAGTATGGTGGAAAAACCAGGAGGCTGCCAGGCAAGCGGGTTTGGCTGGCAGATTGGCATTTCTGCAAGAATATAATTTTGAACAGCACTCAAAACCTTTGCTCGATTTGTTAAATCATCTGGGTGGGCAATAAAATCATGCATATTCTTTACATATCCCAATATTTTCCACCAGAAGTCGGAGCAACCCAAGCACGCGCCCACGAAATGGCTCGCAATTGGGTGAAAATGGGACATCAAGTCACGATGTTGACCGAAATCCCCAATCACCCTTCAGGAATAATCCCGCCTTCTTATAAGGGAAAATGGATTGAGCGGTCAGAATTGGATGGAATTGAGGTTGTCCGGTTATGGGTAGCCGCTTCACCTGTTAAAAATTTTCGCACTCGCATGGTATTTTATCTTAGTTTTATGGTGAACGCTGCCTTTGCCGGGCTTTTTGAAAAGGGACCATTTGATTTTATCTTTGCTACTTCCCCTCCCCTCTTCGTCGGCGCCGCGGCTCTAGCCATCAGCTACCTCCGACGAATTCCGCTGGTCTTTGAAGTGCGTGATTTATGGCCGGAATCAGCCGTGGTGCTTGGGGAATTAAAGAACCCTACTGCTGTAAAACTGGCCACAAAATTAGAAGAAGCCTGTTACCGACGGGCAGTAAAAATAATCACAGTTGTCGAAGGACTGAGAAAGAAATTAATCGAACGCAATGTCCCCAATGAAAAATTGATCCTGATTGAAAATGGGGCTAATACCGAGTTATTCGATTTGCGCAAGGAAGCTCGCGAGCGATTACGCATCGAACTTGGGCTGAGCGATAAATTCGTTGTCATCTATGCCGGAATCTTCGGAATTGCCCAGGGTCTGGAATCTGTTATTGAAGCCGCCAGAATTTTGCACGAGAATACTCAAATTCACTTTCTGATGGTGGGCGAAGGACCAAAAAAGGAAGAAATTTTAGCCCTGATCCAAGAATATCATCTTTCAAATGTAACCTGTCTTTCAGAACAGCCCAGAGAAATAATCCCTGACTTTCTTTCCGCTGCAGATGCAGCACTGGTACCCCTTCGCAAACATGCCCTCTTCCAGGCCGCCTTACCTTCGAAAATGTTCGACGCCTGGGCCTGTAGAAAACCAATAATCTTGTCAATTGAAGGCGAGGCGCAAGCGCTGTTGGAAAATGTAAAAGGCGGATTAGCGATTCCACCTGAAGATGTCTATGCCTTAGTCAACGCTATTTTACATATAAACTCGCTTCCCGTTGCAGAGAGAGAGACAATGGGAGAAAATGGAAGAGCATTGACTCAAAAATTCTTTTCACGTCAATCTCAGGCGGCAAAGTTAGCCATTGAGTTAGAAAAGACCTTTGCTAAAAGTTGAATCAATATCAGAATATCGCGGTTATACTTATTAGGTTATGATTTTTTTCTCAACCCGGCTTTATTATCTACCTCGTTGAGTTCTGTAAGGAGAATGAAGCATGTCTGATTTTAAGCCAACCCGCCTGGGTGTATTAACCAGCGGCGGCGATGCACAAGGAATGAACGCTGCTGTGCGCTCTGTTGTCCGAACTAGCATCATGCGTGGTTTAGAGGTTTATGCCATTATGGAAGGTTACCAGGGGATGGTTGAAGGAGGTCACCTGATCCGCAAAATGGATTGGGATTCCGTTGGCGGTATTTTACAAAAAGGTGGCACCCTGATCGGCACCGCTCGCAGTGACGCATTTCGGACGCGAGATGGTCGATTAATCGCCGCCAAGAATCTACTCATAAATGGCATCGACAGCCTGGTCGTGATCGGAGGAGACGGCAGCCTGACTGGCGCCAATATATTCAGACAAGAATGGTCTTCGCTGCTGGCCGAATTGGTCCAGAAGGGCGAGATCAGCCAGGCAGCTGCCGATTCACAGCCCCACTTGCTCATCGTAGGGATGGTCGGGTCAATTGACAACGACATGTTTGGCACCGATATGACCATTGGTGCAGATACAGCTTTACATAGGATTACAGAAGCAGTCGATGCGATAGCATCAACAGCCTCAAGCCATCAGCGTACCTTTGTTGTGAAAGTGATGGGTCGGAACTGTGGATATTTGGCAGTCATGGGGGCTTTGGCTTGCGGCGCAGACTGGGTTCTGATTCCAGAAAGCCCGCCGGATGTAGACAATTGGCAGGATGTGATGGTTGAACGTTTAAAAGCCGGTCGCAAGGCCGGCCGCCGCGACAGTATTGTCATGCTTGCCGAAGGAGCTCGTGATCGCGAAGGCAAATATATTGGTTCAACGGATGTCCAGAGGGTGCTCGAGGATCGCCTGGGTGAAGAAGTGCGCGTCACTGTTTTAGGGCATGTTCAGCGCGGCGGCGCCCCATCTGCTTTTGACCGAAACCTGGGCACGCTCATGGGATACGCGGCAGTAGAACACATTCTGAACACGAAACCTGAATTCGAGCCTGTGGTCATCGGCATCCGTGGCAACCGGATCACCTCTGCGCCTTTAATGTACTGTGTGGAACAAACTCATGCTGTCGCAGAAGCGATTAAGGAAAAGGATTATGAGACCGCGCTGGGGCTGCGTTCGCCGAGTTACAAAGAAGCCTTCCGCACCTTGCGCACCTTTGTGCGCGCGTTACCACATGCCCCAGAGCCAGGTCAGCGCCGCTTAAAAATTGGCGTGGTCAATGCCGGCGCGCCTGCACCAGGCATGAATACTGCCAGCCGCGCCGCAGTTCGCCTTGGCCTGGATAGAGGGCATTTGATGTATGGCATCCGCAACGGTTTCGAAGGTTTCGCCCAGGAAGATATCTTTGAAATGCAGTGGATGAGCGTCAATGGTTGGTCCTCTATGGGCGGATCCGAGTTAGGGACTTCACGACATGTGCCGAAAGGCTCAGACCTATACGCTTTAGCGCGCACGATTGAAAAGTACAAATTCGATGGCTTGCTGGTGATCGGCGGTTGGTCAGCTTATGAAGCAGTGTACAAACTCAACCAAGAACGAGCGAATTTCCCTGCGTTCAACTTGCCGATGACGCTGCTGCCAGCCAGCATCAATAATAATCTTCCCGGTGCAGACTTGTCAATTGGCGCTGATACCGCATTGAACTCGATCACAGAAGCCGTTGACAAAATAAAAGATTCGGCAGTCGCTGCCCGCCGTGTGTTTGTCGTCGAAGTAATGGGTCACCATTGCGGTTACCTGGGAATGATGAGCGCGATGTCAACAGGCGCCGAGAGAGCGTACATTCATGAAGAAGGCATCACCCTGAAAGACCTGGTGCGCGACGTGGAAGACTTGAAAAGAGGATTTCATAGCGGAAAACGCCTAGGATTAGTCATCCGCAGCGAATTCGCCAACGAGGTCTATACAACCCCCTTTATATGCTCTCTTTTCGAAGAGGAAGGCAAAGGCGTCTTTGATGTGCGCCAGACCATTCTTGGTCACATGCAACAAGGTGGCCAACCATCACCTTTCGACCGGATCATGGCGACTCGCCTGGCTGACCGCTGTATCACCTATTTGATTGAACACGCCATCAAGAATGATGCTCAAAGTGGATTTATAGGTTTACATGGCGGATCGATCCAATTCCACAATATTGAGGACTTTCCTCGGATGGTTGACTTGGTTAATCAGCGTCCAAAAGACCAGTGGTGGATGGAGCTTATGCCTATTGCCAAGGTGTTATCCGGAGCGGGGCCGGAAATTGCAAATAATATGTGATTTCAAAAGTTTCAATCTCGCGAGGATTGCTGCTCAGGAGATTTCATTTAATGAATAGTTCTCGTCGGAACGCGCTCTACAATTTCCTTTCAATTATTTTAATGGTACTCACAGTCGGGTTGGCATTCGTTGCCGGTTTCTTGTATCGTGACCGCTTTGGCCCGGTATCCGGAGACTTACCCATTCTCCGCCAGGCTTACGAGCTGTTAGAACAACACGGTTATAACCCCATGCCCAACCCGCCGGTATTGGAATATGGCATGATTCGGGGGATGATTCAGGCGTACAAAGATCCATTTACCAGCTTTGCAGAACCTGTGCAGCATGAGCTTCTGTCGCAAAGCTTGGAAGGCAAGTTTGGAGGCATTGGAGTCACTTTACAACGGGATGCCCAAAATGTTGCCTTCGTTGTCCCAATTCCTGGTGGACCCGCGGCGAAAGCGGGTGTTCAAGAGGGCGACTTGCTTGTTCAAATTGATGATCTTGTCATCACCGGTGAAACAACCACAGATCAAATTATCGGTGCCGCTCGCGGCGCAGTAGGAAGTAAAGTCCACATCTGGATCAACCGCCCACCTGACAATAAACGTTTAGATTTTATCCTGACACGAGAGGAAATCGCTCTCCCCTCTGTCACCAGCTATATCGAGCCAAGCGACAAACGCTTAGGAATTATACAGGTGCACATTATTGCAGCCACTACACCCAACGAAATTCAAAAAGCGGTGTCAGATTTGCAAAACCGAACAGCAACACATTTTGCTTTGGATTTAAGGAATAACGGCGGTGGTTTGTTAGAGAGCGGAGTTGATACCGCTCGTTTATTCCTGACAAGCGGCAGTGTGATACAACAACAATACAAAGGTGAGGAGGTCAAAACCTTTACAGTCGATAAACCCGGTCCTCTGGCAGAAATTCCTCTGGTGATCCTGGTTAATCAGAATACAGCTAGTGCAGCAGAAATAATTTCAGGTGCTTTACAGGCCCAACATCGCGCTCAGTTGATTGGCACCCACACATTTGGCAAAGATACAATTCAATTGGTTTTTGAACTCAAGGACAAATCATCATTAAATGTAACAGCCGCACATTGGTGGGTTCCAGGAATCCCGAAACTTGGCGGCGTTGGCTTACAACCTGATGTTCCTCTTGAAAATGCTGATCCTCAACCAGACCAACCCGATCCATCCATTGTTGCTGCGATCGGCGTGTTTTTCAAGTAAACGACACAGTCTTGGTGGTTTTTTACGCACTGCGTCATAAAATATGTTATACTAATGATATGGAAGCGGTCAAAGTCGTATCAACAAATCGCAAAGCCCGGCATGAATATTTCTTGCTGGATAGTTTTGAAGCTGGTATGGCTTTGACCGGCAGCGAAATAAAATCGATTCGAGCAGGACAAATGAGCCTGGCGGAATCATATATCCAAATTGATGGAAAAGAAGCCTGGTTAATTGATGCCCATATAGCCCCTTATGAGCAAGCCTCTCGTCTTAACCATGATCCCCGCCGGCCGCGGCGGCTCCTGTTACACAAAGACGAAATCCTAAGGTTATGGGACCAGGTGCGCCAAAAAGGCTTGACAATCGTACCTATACAAGTTTATCTGAAAAAGGGGCGGGCTAAACTTGAGATATCCCTCGCGAAAGGTAAAAAACTTTATGACAAGCGCGCCGAAATTGCCAGGAAGGATGCCGAACGCGAAATTCAGCGCAGCTATCATTTGAAAGAGTATTAGAATGATCCTTGCTGCCAGTCGCACCATGCCGAGAACAGTGGGTGGGATAAACCAACTTCCGCATGAAGAAAAGCGGGAGATTTATAAACGTATAATTCCAGTTCAATTATTCGACAAGTTTCATCTTTCCCGCTCATTGTTCGATTCGCAAGGTAATGACTTGATCACCTTGAAAGGCGATCCAGGCCAAAGCGATGCTGAAATGTATCTTTTTCATGTTATTGGTTTCCCCGATCCAATTTTTTATGGACACATTACAGATACGATTAACGGACAAATTCATATTCTTCTTTATGTCCTCAACAACCCGGATTCCCCGCGTTTTAATATCGACCGCCAGGTGGATGGCACACCAACGCTGTTAGGCGCAGTAACACGCAATCTTGAACAAGAATTATTAGCGATGGAATACGGTTTGGCGCCTGGGCAGGTACGAGCTGGTTTGCATTTGATGCTTCCTGGGGCATTACAATTTGAAGAATTTGTTCATAGCCTGGGCCATACAATTTATTTTGTTGAACCTCTATACTACCATAACGCCATTATTTTCGAACGTTACGGATTTGCTTACCAAAAAGGTCGCAAACTGATGGAGGAAATCAACACGGGGTTCCAGCCGCGGGGTAGGCTTTATAAAGCCATGGACGGGTCAACGCCTTTCCGTGATCCAAAAGGACAAAACAGCATACGGAAACGCTCCTGGGCAATCCATGACGGCATTTTAGGTGTTCAGTTTTCAGGAGTTACGATGTATAAACGGATTGGGATAAACGCCAGGCTGAATACATCTAAAGACTGCAAGTGGTGACGAGACCATGCCGAGAAACCGCGCGCGACAGCGTTCGAAAGCTATTTTTTCTAATTTGCAGAATATTTCGTCTGCCTCTCACCCTCAACATGGCGAGGCAGATTCACAAAGCCTGATCACTATCCACCAACAAGCGATTATGGCGGCAGAAGATACACAAAAACTGCCGCGTATGAAAAAATTTCGTTTCCAGCTTTTAGATCAATGGTTGGTAAATCGGTTTTATCCTTGCCGGACAGCGGATATTGGCGGCGGTAAAGGATTAATAAGTTTCCTCCTCGCTCAACATGGCTGGCCGGTTACCGTGATCGATCCTGTAGTTCAGGATTTACCGCCAAAATACAAAGATATTCAAAATGGCCGGCGTATAAAAATTTCACCTGAAAACAGAGTTGAATATATTCAAGCAAAATTTGAAGTTGAGCATGCTGCCAATTTTGAACTTTTGATCGGAATGCATGCTCATGGTTGTAATGCAAAAATCATTGATGCTGCTGAACGTTTCGGCTGTGCATTTGTTATTTTTCCGTGCTGTGTAATCGATGAGCCATTTTATCCTCGTCTCGGAGTACATTGGTTAGAATCCTTGGCTGATTATGCGATTAGAAAAGGCTTGTCTATCGATTGTTTTCGCCTGAATTTCAAAGGTCAGAATATTGGCTTATTTTATTCAGGCCGTCTGAAAAAAATTTCTTGATACCCTGACCAATTACCAGAGAGAACGCTGGTTATATAGTAAAATCCAGCCCGTGTTCAATGTCTGGATTGCACTCCTGATCACATTTGCCGCCGCGCTGAGTTGGCTGCGCATTATGGATTTTGCTGCTGCTAAAGGGTGGATTGAAAGTAAACTGAGCCGCAAATTGATTCATATCGGTACAGGACCGATCTTCGTGTTGTGTTGGTTACTATTCCAGAGTGTGCCCGAAGCGCGTTGGTTAGCCGCATTGGTCCCCTCCGCAATAACCACTCAATTTATCCTGGTTGGTTTTGGCATAATAAAAGACGAAGCTGCCATTCAAGCCATGTCACGCTCAGGTGACCGTAAAGAGATCTTACGCGGCCCACTCTATTATGGTCTGGTATTTGTCGCCTTGACCCTGGTTTTCTGGAAAGATTCTCCGACCGGCTTGGTAGCGCTGATGATGCTTTGCGGAGGTGACGGCCTCGCCGATGTTGTTGGTCGCCGGGCGCCGTTGGCTCCTTTACCGTGGAATGCGGCGAAATCAATCGGTGGGTCAATCAGTGTATTTTTGGGTGGATTGATTTTATCGGCGCTGATTCTAGGAATATTCCTTTTCGCTGGCGTTTTTACCCAATCTTTCGCTTCTTATCTGCCAGGGTTGTTCCTCGTTGCTTTTGCAAGCACGCTGGTCGAGTCTCTACCCTTCAAGGACATAGACAATTTGTCAATCAGCCTGGTGGCTGTATTAATTGGTCTTTTAATGTTTTGAATAAGTAAAACCGGGATATCCAATACGGTAGATCACTCAGCATCTTCTCCATAAGTTTTTCGGCTGAACTGGCAAACAAGGCAATATTTCCATAAGTCTCATTACCCATTGGACCAACCAGGTCTGAGACGCCGCGGATAATCAAAACGCGGACGGAATTCTTCTTTGCCACCCACGCTATCGCCCCTGACTCCCAATCGCCAGCATATGCTCCATATTCTTCTTTTAAGTGAAGAATATCTTCAACCATCAGGTCGCGGTCACCAGAAACCAGCAATCCGCGTTGATATCCACCTGGCAATGGAGCTTTTCCTAACCAATCCAGGTCGATGGTCGTTGAATAGTGCTGGACATGCTCGACTGGATCACCCATTAATTCGTAAATGTCGTATACGATGGAACGTTCAACAATGATCAGGGTTCCTTTTTGAATAGCACCTGCAAACCCACCACAGGTGCCCAGGTTTATGATTAGGTCCGGTTGGAAATGATCAATTATGAATTGTGCGGAGGCAGCCGCGGAGATTTTCCCCCAACCGCCATGAACCATTCGCACGCTTTCGCCTGCGGCGAGGTTGAAGTCAAAATATTCGCCAAACGGACTTTGAAAAATCTGGTCAGCGTGAATAAGACCCCTGACAGCTTTCCATTCAGCATTCGCAGATACCAGGCACACAATACGATGGGACATCACGCAAGCAACCGTGTAGAGGCAATATCATGCTGAATTTGATCGACCAATTCAGGGATGCTCTTGAATTTATGTTCCCCACGCAGCCTGGAAACAAATTCAAGACGCACACGCTCGCCGTATAAATCCCCATCGAAATCCAATAAATGCCCTTCGATATGCTGGTAGGTTGTTTTCCCATCAAATGTGGGACGAAAACCAATATTGACCGCGGCTTTGTATATCGGTTTTCCAGGTTTGTCCTCAAGACAGGCGCGACAGGCATACACCCCATTTGCTGGAACCAGCCGGTCATCGTTAATCAGCAGGTTGGCTGTTGGAATTCCAATCGTTCTGCCCCTTTGATCCCCTGGAATGACCTGGCCCGTCAGCGAATAATTGCGACCCATCAATCGGTTAGCGATATTTATCTCTCCATCTGTAATCAGTCGGCGAATGCGACTTGACGAGACAATTTCGCCCTCAAATGAATATGGCTCGATCGCTTCAACTCCAAATCCGAGTCTTCGTCCATACTCTCGCAGCGCTGATTCGTTGCCTTCTCGGCCGCGGCCAAGGGCAAAATCATGCCCGATCCATAAACTTTGGAAATGCAAGTGCTCATGCAGATTACTGACAAATTTCTCCGCAGGGGTATCAGCCAATTTATGGTCAAATTTTTGGTTAATTACGACATCAACGCCAAGCTCCTCAAGTAATGCTGCTTTCTCTGCTGGAGAATTCAGATAAAACGCCCCCATCCGGCGGCCTAATACGGCTGCCGGATGGGGATGAAATGTCAACACCGCGGCTAAAATTGAACGCTGGTGAGCGCCTTTCACCAGTCGTTTTATCAAATCCCGATGACCCAAATGAACACCATCGAAATTGCCGATCGTCAGCCACGAAACGGTCAGATCAGCTTTTTCGATTGAATCGAAATGCTGCACGTTGCCTTAAGATTGAAATAAAACTTTCTTCGGCTGCCACTCGCTGGTTGCTTCATCGAATTGGAGCAATGCAACTAAATCGCCCTGCTCGGAGATGCCGCGTGCCCAACCGGTTGAGCCGGGCTCAGCCAGAACACGATGACCGTGCCTGATTAATTCAACCTGATCGGCATCTAATTCAACGGCTGGCCAATCACCCAGCGCTTCAGCAGCAGGGATCAAGTATTTATACCATGTATTATTGGCGAAAGCCTCTTGCAGCCGTCGGAGAGGCACAGCATCACGTAGGGTAAATCTGCCGCTTTTGGTGCGCCTCAGGCCTACCAGGTGAGCTCCACATCCAAGTTTCGTTCCTAAATCGTTCGCTAACGAACGTACATATGTACCAGAGGAACAAAAAACATCTACGACAAGCTCGGGTGAATTCCACTCCAATAGCTCAAGTGAATATACCTCGATCTTGCGAGGCTCAAGACTTACTTCTTCACCTTCACGCGCCATGTCATAAGCTTTGCGACCATCCACTTTAATTGCAGAATAAGGCGGAGGAACCTGTTCGATGACGCCAATAAAAGTCTGTAAAACTGAATCAAGCTCCGCTTCAACCATATTCGGCACCGGCGATGTTTTCGTAATTCGGCCTTCGCCATCAAATGTGTCGGTTGAGCTGCCCAATCGAACGGTCGCCTGGTAACGCTTGTCGGAAGCGGAAACGTATTCACTCAAGCGCACTGCGGGACCAACCAAAATTACCAAAACGCCAGAAGCACGTGGATCTAACGTGCCTGTATGCCCGGCCCGTCGGATACCCGTTCCCCGACGAATAACTTGCACAACATCGTGAGAGGTCATTCCGATTGGCTTATCAACAACCAAAACCCCTGAAACAGCGTTCAGCATACTTTCATCACGCTTAAACATTGCTACGATTCCTCTCCCAAAATAGTAGTGATTTGAAATAACTGGCGGGTTGCATGAAGCACTCGTTGTTGCACCTCGACCAGGTTACCTTTAACTTCTGCCCCAGCTGCAGCCAGGTGACCCCCACCACCAAATTGGGCTGCTATGGAAGAAACATCATATCCCGGCTGGGCACGCCAACTTATTTTTACATTTTCAGCGGGTTGTTCGATGAACACTACCGCTATGCAAGCTCCGCGAATTCCAGATAAAACATTGATCAAATCGGCATCATCGCGCTCTGGATAACCTGCTTGTAAACGGTCAGAAAGTGAGAGCGTTGTCCAGGCGAGTCCTTTTTCGATCTGCAGTTTTGACAGGCCTGCACCCCAATAACGCGCCGCTGAAATACTTTTTTGGAGTAAAGCTTCTTTATAAAGGTTAGCCAGGCTCGCGCCCTTATCCATTAATCCTGCTGCCAGGCGCAACGTTTTTGATTGCACGCTCGGAATGCGAAACCCAATTGTATCTGTGATCATGCCAACCAACAATGCTTCTGCGGCTGCTTCGGGAATTTCAAATCCCAGCTCAGGCAAGTATTCAGCCAATATTTCCGCCGTTGCAGAGGCTTCGTTCAACACAAAATTAACCTTTGCAAAATGTGTATTGGATATATGGTGGTCAATATTGAGGTCTGGCATCCCATAACCATTCAACGCATCACCTATACGACTAATTTCCGCCGCGTCGACAACAACAACAAAGTCAACCTTTCCCACAGGTTGTGAAAGGATTCTATCACTCTTTGGAATAAAACGTAAAGCATCTGGCACTTTGTCTGAGAGCACCATTTGAACCTTTTTATCGGCTGCCTCCAGCGTCAAACCGAAACCCAAGACTGATCCAACCGCGTCCCCATCTGGCTTTAGATGAGAAGTGATCAGAATTTCCTTTGCGTCTCGAAGCCGCGCATGGATGGTTTTTAGAAGGTTATTCTCCATCATTTTCAGTTGTCTGTTTGTTTTCTCGGCGAATTTCAGCAATCAGCCTGTCAATACGCTCAGCCCGTTCAAACGAAGGATCCCAATGAAATCGTAGGCGTGGAAAATGCCTTAGTTCCACTTTTTGCGCCAATTCCGTGCGTAAGAATCCTTGAGCATGCTCAAAGCCTGCCTGGATCTCAACCGATCGCTCAGAACCCTCTACGGCGGAATAATAGATATCCGCATAAGTCAATTCATTATCGATTTTGACTTCGGTGATTGTTATACCAGACAAGCGCGGATCTTGCATTTTGTAAATCAAAATTTCCGCCAAATCCTCCCGAATTCTTTCACCGATTCGGGTGGCGCGTGTCTTTGAAACCATTATGCTGCCTCTACTTTTTCTATAAGAAATGCTTCAATAATATCGCCTGGCGCGAATTCAGAGAATCCTTTTAGAGAAATCCCGCATTCGAATCCAGAGCGTACTTCTTTCACATCTTCCTGAAGATGCTTCAAGGAACTGATTTCTCCCTGGAAAATGACCTCGCCTTTGCGTTTGAGATGAACTTTTGAATTCCGGCGAATTTCACCGGATGTTATTCTGCACCCGGCGATATTGCCAACCTTCGATATTTTGAAAACTGCTTTTACTTCTGCCTGCCCGGTGACAACCTCTTTGAACTCGGGTTCTAACATGCCTTTGAGAGCTTTTTCCACATCTTCGATCAAACGGTAAATAATGTCATATACCCGGATTGAAACGGCTTCCGCTTCTGCCAGCCGCCTGGCGCCAGCGTCTGCCTGTACATTGAAGCCCAAAATAATCGCCTTCGAAGCCGAAGCCAACATGACATCATTTTCACCAATGTTTCCTGTTTCAGCATGCAATATATGAATTTTTATATCGCCTGCGCTGAGGTCATTTAATGATGACACAATTGGTTCCAATGAACCCTGGACATCCGCCTTAAGAACTATTCTTAATTCTTTGAGATCGCCAGCTTTATACTGGTCGAAGAGTTGTTCAAGGGTTACACCTGCTTTTTTAGAGGCAGTATCTTTTAATTTGGCTTGAAGTCGTTCTGTAATAATGATGCGCGCGTCACGCTCTGAAGGCACAACCTGGAATAAATCTCCTGCGCTCGGTACATCATTCAAACCCATCACCTCTACGGGAGTAGCAGGACCTGCTTTTCGAATTTTCCTGCCGCGGTAATCGAACAAGGCTTTTAACCGCCCGTAGGTAGTGCCCACTACTACCGTATCTCCCACTTCTAGCGAGCCGTTTTGGATTAATAAAGTGGAGACCGGGCCGCGCGCTTTTTCCACCTTTGCTTCGATAACCGTTCCCATTGGCGCGCCATCGGGATTGGCGAGAATGTTCATGTTTTCTCCCACCAGCAGAATCGCCTCAAGCAAATCCTCGATTCCAGTGCGCTGCTTGGCGGAGAGACCAATCACTATCGTATCGCCCCCCCACTCGTCTGGCACAAGGCCAATTTCAGCCAGTTGCTGTTTGAGCCTGTTTGGGTCAGCATTTGGTTTGTCGATTTTATTCATTGCTACAATGATCGGGACTTGGGCGGCTTTGGCATGGGCAGCAGCTTCTTTGGTTTGAGGCATGACACCATCATCCGCCGCAACAACAAGAACCACAATATCCGCACCTTGGGCGCCGCGCGCTCGCATGGCTGTGAAAGCAGAGTGTCCTGGAGTGTCCAGGAATGTGATTGTTTTTCCCTTCAATTCAGTTTGGTAAGCGCCGATGTGTTGGGTGATTCCTCCTGCCTCGCCGCTGGCTACATTGGCGTGGCGGATTGCATCCAACAAAGACGTTTTACCATGGTCAACATGTCCCAGAATTGCGACAACGGGCGGTCTTGGTCTTAGTTTATCTTGAGGTTCCTTGAGAATGGTTTGCCGCCACAAGGGGATCTCACCAAGGTCTTTTTTCTCTAGTTCTGGAACATCCAGGCTCGCCTCAAAGCCAAGCTCGGAGGCGACGATGGCAGCAGTATCAAAATCTACCGTTTGATTAATGCTGGCCATCACGCCGTTCGACATCAATAATTTGATTACTTCGATTGGGCTTGCTCCAACAATCGTGGCCAGTTCCCGAACTGTTATCGTCGAAGGCAGTTTCAAAGACTTTGATTTTTGCCCTATTTCGCTCATACAAACACCTCCAAACCTTACTGGCAAGTGTTCTTCGAGCAGTGAAAGGAGCTACACCACCATTTCGAACACTTGCACCATGCAACCTACCGCAGATTGGAATTTGAGACCAATTTTGATCATTGCTTAGGATCCGCGGCTGCGGCTTTCGGTGAATGACTGGTCAACTGTATCTCCTCTGGATTAGCCAGTTTAGCTGCAAAAGTCAGCAAATATTCGCGGTCATCCACCGTCAATTCAGTTTTTAATGCTCCAGCCAGCGCTCCTCGCAGGCCATTATCCCAACAGCTGCGCTGGTCATGAAGATACGCACCTCGGCCGCTCATCTTCCCTGATGGGTCGATTTTCACGCCTTGGGTTGTGCGTACAATACGGATCAGATTTCGTTTTGGAAGCATCTCCCTGCAGCCAACACAGGTACGCAGAGGAAGATGCTTCCGTTTCACACTCTTTCTTGGCACTTTTTTCTCGTAGTCGTTTACAAATTCCAATTATCGCCAGTGTCGTGTTTATGTTTTCTTTTGACAAGCATCACACCGCTGTCGGGATCATATTCCATTTCAACAGTTCGGCGCTTCTTGCTTGCCTTCTTGCCTTTTTTGCCCTTTTTGTTTATGATGCCATCGCCATCTTCTTCTTCTTCGTATTCAGCATCCACCGGGTTAAGCACATCTGGGCGTAAAGCAAACAATTTAGCTAAGCCGTCTTCCTCTTCCACACCAACCGGTTCGACAAGCTCGTCCAACTCAGATTCGGGGATTTTCTCCTCTTCTGTTTGTGCAACGCTTTCGAGTGTCAGGCTTTCGGCTGTAGCTACAGCAACCGGTTCTTCAACTACTTCAACTTTTTCGATGACAGGCTCTTCAACAGGCAGTTCGACAGCAGGTATAACTATCGATTCCTGTTCCGGCAACACTTCAACAACCGGCTCTTGAGATTGTTCGGAGAAATCAATCGTATTCAAAATGGTTTTGATTTCATCCATCGCCTTCGGCCCAATACCGCCCAACTTCAGGATTTCGTCCGAATCCAGCTTCAGTTGCAGCATCAAGCTTCCAACTGTATCATAGCCTGCTAATTTCAACTCATCATACAGGCGATCGGAGAACGGAAGGTCAACAAGATCCATAGCAAATGCCGCTTCCGGTATGGTTGCCTTGATTTCTTTAACTTTCGTGTCTTCAACCCGCTTTTCAGCATCACGGCGGCGAATCAGCCCTCGTTCAATGCGATCGACAAATTGGGCAATTGTCTGGTATTCTTCAGGAGTGACCGGTCGTCCTTCGGCCTTTTTCGCCAGAATATTTTCGACCTGCGGCACTACGGAATGTTCATGCTCCTTCATAAATGCATAATCAGGATCGCTCTGCAGTTTATGTAAGGCGTCGCTGGCAGCCTCTGGCAGGCTCTTGATGTCAATCCGCCAACCGGTTAATTTCGCGGCCAGTCGGGCGTTTTGACCGTCCCGGCCAATCGCCAGGCTGAGCTGATCTTCAGGAACGACCACCGTGGCAGTTTTGGATGCCTTGTGTTGATCAACCAGGTAAACTCCATTGACTCGCGCCGGACTCAACGCCTTAGAGATATAAACGGATGGATCGGCGTTATATTCAATCACATCAATCTTTTCATCGTTTAATTCACGCACGATCGCTTGAATACGCACGCCGCGAATCCCAACACATGCACCCACTGGATCGACGGCAGGTTGTAATGCAGCTACAGCAACTTTACTTCGCTGGCCGGGTTCACGCGCAATAGACCGGATCTCCACCATGCCATGGTAAATTTCCGGGACTTCATTCTCTAATAAGCGCCGCAGGAAATTGCGATGAGAACGAGATAAAATAATCTGCGGCCCTCGGCTTGATTGTTTTACTTCAACCAATAACGCCTGGATGCGATCGTGTAAACGGAATCGCTCACCGCGAACTTGTTGGCCCGGTGGAATCAGGCCTTCGGCTTTCATATCCAAACCCATTGTCAGGCCGTTGGGAGTTATTGCTTGCACAACGCCCGAGATGATCTCACCGATCTGCTTATTGAAGTGATTCATCTGGGTGTCACGCTCAGCTTCTCGCAAGCGCTGTTGAATAACCTGCCTGGCTGTCTGTGCGGCAACACGACCAAAATTTTCTGGCGTTGATTCGACAACAATCATGCCACCCAGGACAGCATTCGGATCGGTTTTATTCGCTTCGTCCAGCGATATTTCAGTGCGATCATCCTGTGCCTTTTCGACAATCTCTTTTTCGGCAAAGATGCGGACTCTACCCGTATCGGGGTCAATCCGGCACTCAACATGTTGTGCCGTTGATGCATTTACATCTTTTCGATAGGCCGAAACCATGGCGACTTCCAAAGCCTGTAAAATTACATCCTTTGGAAGCTGCTTTTCTTCAAGTACCTCATTAAAAGCCAATATAAATTCGTTCTTCATCCATCCGACTCCACGAAAGTTTCACTGGTGGGCATTGGTTGAAAGGCACCCATGATGCAAAAAAGTTGGGGTCACCCAACTTTTCTCCACGAACGCCTTCAATTGACCCTACAACAACGTCTTCGATTTTAACATACATCTTTATTTCTCGCAAGAAATTTATGGACTTAGTTGAGGGTTAATGACCAATGGAAGAAACATTGGTTTAAATTCAGTGGAAATAATGTAATTCAACCCAGAACTGAAGATAGAAACCGTCCCCCAAAAATCTGTGCGCCAAATTTTCGCCCCAATAAATTGCAATCGTTCTAACGAGTTCGCGGAAGGTTGCCCATAAGAATTCGGTCCAACGGATATGATCGCCTGGTTTGGTTTTACCGCAGTAAGAAAATTTATACTCGATGAGTATTCAGATCCATGATGAGCTACTTTCAATATATCCGCGGCAATTGGGGTTTTTCGGGCGATAACAGTCGCTTCGATGGTCTGGTCGATATCACCCGTGAAAAGGAAATTGATTTGCTCTAGCCGGACTTTTAAAACTAGGCTTGCCTGGTTTGTATCCGGGCTCAATAGTCCATTTGCTGGATTTAAAACATTTACGCGGATCAGTCCCCAATTGAATTCTTGGGGAAACTGTATCTCTATTAGTTGCGCCCCTTTCACTTGAATCGCACTGATGAAATTTTGCCATGTAACGGTGGCACCTGGATATCCGTTAAAGGCAACTTGATGTACTTGAATATCATCAGCTTTGAGGACATCAATCAGGCCTCCAATGTGGTCGCTGTCTGCGTGGGATGCAACCATCACATCAATATCGGAAACCCCACGCTGCCGTAAAAATGCCAACAGGCTTGGTCCTGCAGACGGTTTACCTCCATCGATCAGAACATCAAAGCCATTCCCATCTTGTAATAAAATTGCATCACCTTGACCGACATTTATAAAATCCGCTTCCTCGAACGCACCTGCTCGCGTTCGAGGAGGGGTGACAAACAATAAAAATACGCTAAAACATAAAAGCAGGCTGGTAAGAACAACGGTTACCTTCCGCATTGCCTACCTCAAAATTTTTTCCATTCGCCAAGCCGGTTCGTGGACATCGATCCGGCGGCCTTTGTGGTCAACATACGACCATTCTCCATCATCGTCACCAACAACCAGATAACCCAACGATTCATACAGTTTCCAGGCGCCTAAATTGTCCTGGGCGACGTTTAACGTGATCAAATTATAGCCACGGCGGATCAAATCTTTTTCCGCGTGCAAGAGCATCGAGCGACCAACTCCCTGGCTGCGGAATTCTGGTTTCACCCTAAAGCCATAAATATAAGCTCGCTTTCGGCCATCCGATAATTCTGGGCGTGTACTGCGCAATGAGACAATTAATTGTCCCAATAACCCAAACGGATTAAATTCAGCGATCCAAATAATCGCTGCGCCGTGAAGGGAATTTTGAAAAGCATCACTAAATATCCGTCTGAAGTGAATTAACTCCCCACCCCATTCAAGATTTCGCAAATCCTTTTGGCTCGCTATTCGAATCACCATCTGTTCTAATGAAGATAGAATAATTCTTTCCACGATCTCTATCTCTACTTCGAAACCTCAGAGATTAATCCTTCAAAAAAGGCCCGTTCATGCTCTGCATTTTGAATTTCTCCATTTAGTAACGCCTTTCTTAATTTTCCCAAAATCTGCCGATACACTGGGCCGGGTGGTATTCCACGCGCTCGAATATCGTCACCGTTAAATCGAGGTATTATCTTCTGGTATGTGGATACATATTTTTCGATTTCATTTTTTCCGCCACTGCCATCTGCCGCAAACCAAACGATGACAACAGCCTCTGGAGCAACACTTTCCAACCGTTCAGCGATCTGGCTCGGTTGTTGGCCAACAAAAAAATGAATACAGGAAAATAATTCTTGAGCCTGTAGAATCACATCCAGATCGCGAGCGGGAAAATGCAGTGCCTGTCCGATTTGCTGTATTTCGCTCGCCGAAAGTCTTACGAACCATAATCCATAAGATACAATTACTTTTAGGTCTAACCAGGCTCTTTGGGTAAATTGGATCGGGTTTATTCCTTGCAGTTCAATCGAGGGATTGGCTTGGACTAACCCAATCAACCGTTCACATTCTGCTCCCCAGGGTATGGTGGGATGGATCGCGGTTAACACCCCAACTGCATTGAGTCTTTTCAACATGTCAACAGCATTTTCTTCACGCAGAATATGATCTAATTCGTGACGTATCCTGTCACCAGATAATTTGGAGATTAAATCCTGCGCTTCTTTCAATAAATGCAGCGTTCGCTCCTCAATGATGAAACCAAATCTTTGTTCAAAGCGGATCGCGCGCAAGATACGTGTTGGATCATCGACAAATGAAAGGGAATGGAGCACTCGCACCAACCCAAGTTCCAGGTCTTTTGCGCCACCCCAATAATCCAAGAGCTCCCCGAAGTGAAATCCATCTAACCGAATCGCAAGCGTATTGATCGTGAAATCTCGCCGATGTAAATCTAGTTTGATGGACGCACTTTCAATTGTGGGCAATGCGGAAGGTGAGGTATAAAACTCGGTTCGTGCGGTGATCAAATCGAGGAAAACCGGAAAGTCGGGTGCCGAAACGGCTGTGCGCGTACCAGGTTCAGTGGCATTTTGTTCTATTAATGTCTTTTGATCAACATCTACGGCTAAAGAATACGGCAAATACCATTTGGCTGTACCGAAGCGCCTGTGAGTGCTCAACCGGCCGCCGTAACGCTGAACCAGATCTTTTGCTAATGAAATCGCATCTCCTTCAACAACGATGTCAAAATCAACCCCAGCGCGCCCCAGAATCAGATCTCTGACAAATCCCCCCACAATATAAATACGCAAATGATTCTCTGTGGATATCTTTGCAATTGCTTTGAGCAGGATCAAGCGATTCTCGGGCAAGGCACGTTTCAATCGATCCGCCAGATTAGGAGAAGCCACCCGCGTATTAACGCTATAATCTAATGCATGAATCAAGTCCGTTCGAGTGACGATGCCGATCAGACTTCCATCATTTGGATCTTCAACGGGTATTTGGCCCCAACCTGTCGAAATCATTAACTGGCGCAGGCTTTCAATGGATTGATTTGGAAATATTGTAAAATCACCTTGATTCATCAAGCTGGAAGCTCTCAGGTTGAGCTTGTGAGCCAGTGCGCGATCTACCGAGCGGCGAGTTAAAAGCCCGACAACTTTTCCTTTGTCAACAACCGGATACCCTTCAAATCCATACCGCTGCATTCTTTCAGATGCTGCCGCAGCCGGGGTATCCGGAGCGATACCTTGGAACCCGTGTGACATAATTTGTGCGACGGTTAAATCGGGTTCAACGAGCTGTTTAAGCAAATCGATCAAATCCGTTTTCAATTGATGAATATCCCCCTGGTGAATGAGCGCAGCAGAGGCCCGATCATGACCGCCGCCATGAAAATGAGCTGCTACTGCGCCAACGTCAATTTTGTCTGAATTTGACCTGGCGATCAACTGCACTCCGGCACGTGTTTCAAACAAGACAATCAAAGCATCCGGTTCAAATGTGTCTCGTAATTTGTGGACGATCGTCGATAATTCTTCATCAACCTGGCGAGCATCTCCCATCGCGATCATCACAGAATGGCCGTTGATCTTGTGAGTCGCAATCGTTTTACTGAGATTCAAATACAGCGCCTGTTGTTCCATGGAAAATGGATGGTTTAAAAATTCACCAACTTTCGAAAGGTTTGCTCCTTGAGTTAATAAGAAAGCGGCTGCGATCATATCGCGTGAAGTTGTCCGGCTGTAAGTCAACGAGCCAGTGTCCTCATAAATACCTAATAATAATAAAGTCGCTTGTATCGGAGAGATTTCGATATTACTCTCTTGAATTTTCTCAATCAAGAAAGTGACAGTTGAACCCAAGGGTACCAGGACAACATGCCATGTAGCAGGATATGCATTTTTAGCAGGGTGGTGATCGATCAAGTTGACTTGGGTTTGCGGACTGAAACCACGAAATGTCGGCAACGATTGAGAATCCACCAAGGTAACAAGCTCGATAGGCTGGTTGGGTAAATCCTTAAATTCAACATAAGGCAATTCTGCGCCGTATAAGGTTAGAAAAGCCCTCACATTACGATTAAGGCGGTTCGGCAATACTGGCATTGACCCATCATTCAACAAGTGATAAGCTAATAAAGAAGCAATCGCATCAAAATCAGCCTGGTCGTGGGTCGTTATGATCTTCATGCTCTAATTCTAATCCATTAACCGAATTCTCTTTAAGAATGGATTAATTCGAATAGGATAATTACGATACTTTCAATATTATTAGGCAGATTGATTATTCTTTATGCTATTATTTCTCACTAACACTACTTTAATCTTCAAGCCGTAACTTTTTCCGGCTTTTTTAGACAAAGGTTAAAATAATTTAATTGAAACAATGAACCGCAAAGCTTCTCTTTCAACACTCATCAGCCTGATTGTAACCTCATTGCTCGTGTTGGGTTTGGTAGGCTGGTTAGTATTCATCGGCGGTACAGTGTTTTCGCCCGGCCCAGTGACCGCCCGCGCAGCGGCTGATAAACCGGATATCAAAGGCTTCAAGAATCATGCTGAATTCGAGAATCAGTGTAATTTATGTCACCAACCCCTGCAAAATGATCAGGCTACTCTTTGCCTGGATTGTCATAAAAATGTTGATACAGAAATTCAAAAAAACCAGGGCTTACATGCCAAAATTGCAGATGTGCGAAAATGTTTCAACTGTCATCCAGATCATAAAGGCAGGGACTTTTCGCCTCTCCAGGCTGGTGCAGCCAGGTTTGACCATACACAAACAAAGTTCAGCTTGGTTCGGCATCAAGTAAATTACAATGCAGCCCCTTTAGAGTGTGTTGATTGTCATCAAGGTATGCAAAAAGACATTTTTATTGCTGAAGACACCTCGTGTATTAATTGCCATGCGGAAAAAGATAAAAGCTTTATGACCGCGCATGTTGACAATTATGGAACAAATTGTCTTTTCTGCCATGATGGTAGTGATCATTTTGCCGACTTTGAGCACGCCAAAAGCAAATTTCCCCTCACTGGCACACATGCAACTATTGCCTGTGAGAAATGTCACCTTGACAATAATCACCAGCCGAGGTTCCAAAATATATCAAAGGATTGTACCTCCTGCCATACCGAACCGACTATCCACCAGGGGAATTTTAAAGGCCAGTCTTGCGATTCTTGTCATAACACGACATCCTGGAAACCTGCGAAGATTGATGGCAAAGACTTTGAGCATTTCACACAAACGGGTTTCACCCTGGCAAAACACTCAAAAAATTATGATCAAACGGATATGACCTGTGTTAACTGTCATGGGTCGGATATCCACAATAAAACTGCCGCCAAGTGTCTAGAGTGCCATCAGAGCGCGTCGCCCGATTTTATGGCGAAGCATGTCAACCAGTTCGGGAACAACTGCAGTGGCTGCCATGACGGTGTGGATCGATATAAGAATTTCAATCATGCTCAATTCTTTATTTTGGATGGAGCACACATTGGTGTAGATTGCACCAAATGTCATGGTGCAGATGTGAGCACTGCGGTTTATAAAGGCCTGGGCAGCGCCTGTATTACCTGCCACCAAGAGCCTGATATCCATAAAGGTTTTTTTGGCCTGGCATGCCAAAACTGTCATACAACCTCTGCGTGGCGGCCTGCTATGTTGAAGCTCCACGATTTCCCGTTGGACCATGGTGGCGTTGACCTGCAGTGCAAAACCTGCCATCCTGATAGTTATACAACCTACACTTGTTATACATGCCATGACCACATTCAGGCAGAAATTGAAGCATCGCACGTGAAGGCAAACATTGCAAAAGATCAATTAGTTTATTGCTTCAAATGTCATCCAACTGGTAAGCATCAAGATTGGATTACTCCCTGATTCAGGAGGCTATCAATGCGAAAGTTTATTGTTTTTGCAATCATCATCTTAGTATTAGTTACAATTGCTGTAGTCGGGGCGGGGTATTTCATGTCTCAAAACCCGGTTTTTACGCCTGGTAGCCTCTTTTTCCCCCTTCAAACGCTGGCAGAACAAGTAAATATTGGTACGTACGGCTCAACGATTGAAAAATTCAACGAATTACAGGTTATTGTAAACCGTAGATTCGAGGACTTAACTATTTTAGCCAAGAGCTCGAATGAATCCGCCGCTTTATCTGCATTGAGCAGCTCGATAGATCAATTGCTCACCGTTTATGCTGATTTCGACCCGAATGATGCTCAAGCAGTCGCTGCTGGTCGGTCTGCGATCTTGTCAATTTTGGATCGCATCGATCCATTTATGGCAGCATTGCTAGCTGCGCATCCGGCAGATTCAGCCCGTTTCATGGCATTGGAGACAAAACTGCACACATTGCGGTTGATGCTTTCCAATCCAGAAAAGAGCCCAATTGCCATCTTGCAGGCAGTTTCGCCAAAGACAAGTGGGCAGTTATCTACATCTGCAAACGTATCGACGCCCATCAATCAGCCTACACCTAACTTCATTAGTGTTTCACCGCATATTGTCTTATTTCCCCCTGGCAGCGCCGGGGCGAAACATGAATTCTTTCCTTTGACAGGCAAACACGCCACCCTGGATTGCTCTGCTTGCCATTCCAATGGGATTTACGGTGGAACAGCAAAAGCTTGCGTCTCCTGCCATGAAAAGAATTTACCTGACATGCATTTTCCAGGTGATTGTGCGATGTGTCACAGCACCAGCGCCTGGAAACCGGCAAAATTTGACCACCAAGCAAATAATGCCAGAGATTGTGTAAATTGCCATACTTCAGATAAACCTGCCAACCATTTTGCTGGTCAATGTTCCTTGTGCCACACAACAGATGCCTGGAAACCCGCTTCTTTCAATCACCAGGCAATGAAAGCCACCGATTGCCAGACCTGCCACACCAAAGATAAACCAGCCAATCACTTCGATGGCCAATGCTCACTTTGTCACAACAATTCGGCCTGGAAACCTGCCAACTTCAGCCATACACAGGGTAATATTTCCGATTGCCAGAGCTGTCACACCAAAGACAAACCAGCCAATCACTTCGATGGCCAATGTTCTTTATGCCATAACCCGGTCGCCTGGAAACCGGCCAGTTTTAACCACGCAGTCGCAAACGCCACAGATTGTCTAAGCTGTCACACGAAAAATAAGCCGGCAAATCATTTTGATGGGCAATGCTCGTTGTGTCATAACACCGTCACTTGGATCCAGGCCACTTTTAATCATGAAGCAGCCAAGGCAACAGATTGTATTAGCTGCCATACAAGCAACAAACCAGCCAACCATTATGATGGCCAATGCTCGTTGTGCCACTCTACCGTTGCCTGGAAACCTGCTACCTTCAACCATACCGCTGCAAAAGCCACCGACTGTCTGAGCTGTCATTTAACCTCCAAGCCAGCCAACCATTTCGATGGGCAGTGTTCATTGTGTCACTCCACCACCGCCTGGCAGCCAGCTTCCTTCAATCATACAGCCGCTGGTGCGACCGACTGCCAGAGCTGCCATACCAAAGATAAACCCGCCAACCATTACGCCGGGCAATGTTCTTTGTGCCATAATACAACTGCCTGGAAACCTGCCAATTTCAACCATGTTGGCGCATCAATAGACTGCCAGAGCTGCCACACCAAAGACAAGCCTGCAAACCATTACGCCGGGCAGTGCTCGTTGTGCCATACCACGACAGCCTGGAAACCTGCCACTTTCAACCACGCAGCTGTGGGTGCCACCGACTGCCAGAGCTGTCATACCAAAGATAAACCCGCCAACCATTACACAGGACAATGCTCAGTGTGCCACACAACCTCTGCCTGGTTACCAGCCTCCTTCAACCACGCTGGGGTTACAAGCTGCGCCAGTTGTCATGAGAAAAACCGCCCAGCCGGCCATTATGTCGGCGATTGCGTAAATTGCCATTCAACCACCGGTTGGACACCAGCACATTTCGACCACAAAGCTGTGAACACCACCGATTGCCAGAGCTGCCATACCAAAGATAAGCCTGCGTATCACTGGCCAGGACAGTGTTCACAATGCCATACAACCAACGCCTGGACTCCTGCGTCTTTCAACCATGCTGGAGTCACATCCAACTGCGCCAGTTGCCATGAGAATAACCGGCCGGCCAATCACTACTCAGGTGACTGTTCCTTATGTCACTCGAGCACGGCGTGGCTCCCAGCCACCTTCAATCATACCGGCATCACAACCAACTGCGCCAGTTGTCATGAGAATAAGCGGCCTGCCAATCACTATCCCGGGGACTGTTCACAGTGCCACTCAACTTCGGCCTGGACTCCTGCTTCTTTCAACCATGCTGGTGTAACATCCAACTGTGCCAACTGCCACGAGAATAACCGGCCTGCCGGGCATTACTCCGGTGACTGCTCACTTTGTCATTCAACATCGGCCTGGTTGCCAGCCACCTTCAACCATACCGGCATTACATCCAACTGCGCCAACTGCCACGAAAAAGATCGGCCAGCCGGACACTATTCGGGTGACTGTTCGTTGTGCCATTCCACCACCGCTTGGAAGCCAGCCAATTTCAACCATACGGGTATCACTTCCAATTGCGCGAGCTGTCACGAGAGCAACAGGCCAGCGAACCACTACTCAGGCGACTGCTCTTTATGCCACTCAACATCCGCCTGGTTGCCGGCTACCTTCAACCATACCGGCATCACTTCGAACTGCGCCAACTGCCACGAAAAAGATCGGCCTGCCGGACACTATTCGGGTGACTGTTCGTTGTGTCACAATACATCCGCCTGGAAACCCGCCAATTTTAACCATGCCGCGGTGGGCGCTGTTGACTGCCAGAGCTGCCACGCCCGACCATCGCCTCATTTTGATGGTCAGTGTTCTCAATGCCACAATACCAGCGCATGGTCACCTCAAGCATTTAATTTCACCCATACCTTCCCGATGAATCATGGCAACGCCAACAGCAACTGTGCCACCTGTCATCCGAGTATGACAAGTGCATGGACGTGTTACGGTTGCCATGATCAGAATAATATGATACAACATCATAATGAACAAAAAATTACCAATATCGATGGGCGCTGCCTTGAATGCCACCCAACCGGTAGAAATCGATGATCAATGAGTATATTTAGCGCTTTTAAACATGAAGACCAGCGCCGAGAAGCGCTGTATAGCGGTTTTGTTGTTCCCGATTCAGCTCGCTGTGTGCAATGTGGAATTTGTTCCTACAACTGCCCAATCGCGATTGATGTACGCAGACATGCCTGGTTAAACCAACCCGTAAAAGATACACGCTGCTTGACCTGCGGCGAGTGCGTACGACGCTGTCCGCGAGGTGTTCTTCGATTCGAACGAACCAACCTGTTTAAGGAAGTTGAATAACGGGAGGGACAATGCGATACATCATCATAGGTTCCGGGGCAGCAGGCATTGCCGCGGCAGAGTCGATTCGCTCGCGAGATGTCGCCGGAGAAATCATCATCATGACGGAAGATTTGCACGGCTATTATTCCCGGCCGGGTCTGGCCTACTTCCTAACCGGTGAACTTCCTGAAAAAGCTTTGTTCCCTTTTCAAAAGAGCGATTTTGATCGACTGAAAATCAAGTTGACAATCGGAAAAGCCCTTCGGATAGATCCAGCAAATCACGCGCTTATCTTTTATCCTGGAAACCAGCCTAAAGAAGCGACGATCAATTATGATCGGCTGTTGATCGCGAACGGCGCTTCGGCAGTATCATCAGACACTCCAGGCGCCAATTTGGAAGGGGTTTTCAAGCTGGATAACCTGGCAGATGCACACTTGATTCGCAGTCTTACTCGCAAGGGGAAAATAGGCGTTGTAGTAGGAGGTGGAATCACCGCTCTCGAACTCGTCGAGGCTTTAATCGCCCAAAAGGTAAAAGTTCATTATTTACTGCGTGGTGATCGCTATTGGAACAACGTGCTGGACGAAAAAGAGTCCCACATTGTTGAAGAAAGGCTGAGGGAACACGGCGTCACGATCCACTACAAATCGGAACTGGCGGAAATCCAAGGCAAGAAAGATCATGTTAGTGCGGTCTTGTTGAAAGATGGAAATAAAATTCCTTGCGATCTGGTTGGGATTGCAATAGGCGTGCGCCCTCGAACAGAATTAGCCAAAAGCGCAGGCATTTCATGTGATCGTGGCATTTTGGTGAACGAGCAACTCCAGACAACAGTGCAGAATATTTACGCTGCTGGAGACTGCGCACAGGTGTACGATCCAATTTTGAAAAAGAATGTTGTCGATTCTCTTTGGAGCCCCGCCCGGGAACAAGGCCGTGTGGCCGGGCTGAATATGACCGGCGAATCGTGCATTTACGTCAAAGCGACTTCATTCAATGTCACCCGCCTGGCTGAACTGACGACAACAATTATTGGCAATGTTGGCGGGGGAAAAGACGATGATTTGGTTGGCATCGCCCGTGGAGACAGCGAAACCTGGCGCCAATTACCAGACGCCATTTCTGCACAATCAAACTTCGATATTAACCATATTCGATTAATGGTCGGCGACAAATATTTGCTTGGCGCGATTGTCATGGGAGATCAGACACTTTCTTTTCCCCTTGAACAAATAATAACACAGCGCATTGACATCACCCCAATACGCGACCAACTTCTCGCTCCTGGAGTAAAATTCGGTGATCTAATCATCGATTTCTATACCAAACTTCAATATCAATCCGTGAACTAGGGCATTCCAAAAATGACATACAGTAACCGAGAATTGTGGTCTTCATTCTACGCAATCCTGACGATAACTCTTTTGTATCTATTAGTTGTCGCTGTTTTACAAAAAATCCCTGCAGCCAGTGAATTGTTTGGCCATGGCATTGGCATCATTGGATTCTTAATGATGCTGGCTACAGAAACATTGTACACATTGCGGAAACGCAGCCGCAGTGCTCGTTGGGGTAGAATGGCGTCTTGGCTCGAATTCCATATATTCACCGGACTGGTGGGACCCTACATGGTTTTGTTGCATTCTTCCTGGAAATATAATGGCCTGGCGGGCATCGTGACTTTGTTGACAATCATTGTTGTTCTGAGTGGTTTTGTTGGTCGTTATATTTACACTGCGGTTCCTCGTACTGCGGATGGCATCGAAATCGAAGCTGGCGCATTAGCTATTGAAGGCCAAAGACTCCAATCTGCCATAGAAAATTGGCTTGCCACCCAACCGGAAGATACCCGCTCTCTTGCGCAAAGGATTGGTTTGAATCGAGACATCCAGGGCTCAGCATTAAACATCAGACATACTTTCCAGGGCATCTCCGACCGATTCCGCTGGTTTATTGTTTCTCGCCGTTTGGATTCGACGAATCGTAAGAAAATCTCTGAATTACGCAATATTATGCAGCGGCGTGAAACACTGCGCGCCCAGATTGCATCCTTAGCGATGGCACGCCGCCTGCTCGCAATCTGGCATGCTGTACATGTTCCAATTGGTATGGCATTATTCACTGCCGCCTTTATCCATGTTGGAGCAGCGATCTACTACGCTACACTGTTGCGCTGATTTGTTAGGCGACTGCTTTCTAGGATTTAAGAATATTTGAATTTCACATAAACCTCTCCTTATAATCGAATTTGGGCGGGCAGAGGATTTTCCAATCCTTTGATTTATTCTTCTCTGGGTGGGAGTTTGCCATGCAAGATAGACCTCAGTTAGGTTGTTTTTCAATTTCTGCATTTCTCGGCGGGCTATTCATTCTCATTTTTGTCGCAGGGTCTATATTATTTTTCGGTGGGCAATTATTTTCTCCAGGACCACTCAATGATGTGCAAACGGGTCTGGTTCTGGGAGGAGCAATTTCGCATGCGGCTACAGCAGGAAATTGCGCAGCCTGCCACGCTGCGATTTGGGATCAAGATCAAATGAGCGACCGCTGCCTGGCCTGTCATACTGATCTTATCCAAGTCAGCAGCTTCCACTCCATCATGAAACAGCAAGGGAAATTATCTGGTTGCATTGGGTGCCACACGGAGCATAATGGCGCCACTGCATCGCTCGTCGTTTTTGACATATCGAATTTTCCCCATGCTTCCCTGGGTTATTCCCTTGATGGTCACCAAAAATTGGTGAATGGCGAGCCTTTTTCTTGCAAAGATTGTCATGGCGATCTCATTCAGGTGATGGATTTAGAGCGCTGCATTACGTGCCACCAGGCAAGCGATGTCCAATTTGTAAACCAGCATATCGCAAGTTACGGAAAGAAATGTCTGGATTGCCACGATGGCGTTGATCGTTTTGGGAAGAATTTCAACCACCAAGCGGTCAATTTTCAACTAACTGGGAAACATAGCCAAATCGAATGCGTTAGATGTCATACATCTGTACTCAGAACCGCAGACTTTAAGAATGCACCTCAAGACTGCTTCTCTTGCCATGCATCTGCCGATGCCCATGCAGGTCAGTTCGGTAAAGATTGCTCCTCCTGCCATACTACAACAGGTTGGAAACCTGCAACGATCGATCATTCCAAAACAAATTTTCCTCTGGTTGGAAAACATTTCGAAGTCAAATGCGAACAATGCCATATCAAGAACCAATTCAAGGATACACCAACCGATTGCTTCAGTTGCCATAAGACGGATGACACACATAATGGACAATTCGGTCAGGATTGTGCAGGCTGCCACACTCCCACGGATTGGAAAACAGTGAAGTTTGATCATTCAAAGTCTAGCTTTCCCCTGACAGGATTACATAAGAATGTTGCCTGTGCAAAATGCCACATCAATGGTCAATTTAAAGGCACCTCGACAATTTGCAGTGCTTGTCATCAAGAACCTCAATTTCACCTGGGCCTTTTCCCCAATCCATGCGAAACGTGCCATAGTACTAACGGATGGTCCCCAGCCATATTTAATCAAAACCATACGTTCCCGTTGAACCATCCGGATGTCAAATCCTGCAAAGATTGCCATACGAACACATTGAATGAATATACCTGCTTCACCTGCCATGACCAGAATCGAATGACATCGAAACACGCAGAAGAAGGCATTCGAAATATTTCGAATTGCATTCAATGCCATGCAAGTGGCCAAAAAGAAGAAGGCGGCGGAGGTGGACATGATTAGGTTATGAACAGAACCAGCGGTCGGCATAGTACTTTTTATAACAAAGTACTACACGATTCAAACAACTTGTGGTAAATTCTAAGTACCCACAATTCAGCCAGGCCTGATCATTCTCCAGGAGAGAGGTACGGATAACCAGATGCAGATTCCAGATATAGTTGTTGGCAGACTGCCTCATTACCTTCGTGCGTTACAACAAATGAGTCAAAAAGGCCAAGTTGTGACATCATCAAAAGAACTCGGAGAGCGATTAGGAATTTCAGCGGCTCAAATTCGTAAGGATTTATCCCAATTTGGAGAATTTGGTAAACAAGGAACTGGTTATCAAATTGAATTCTTGATTAAACAGTTGCGCGCGATTCTTAAGGTGGATCGTGTTTGGGATGTGGCTGTTGTCGGCGCAGGGGATGTGGGCCATGCTCTTGCTCGATATCAGGGATTTGCGAACCGAGGTTTTCGCGTGGCAATGGTGTTCGACAGCGATCTTCAGAAAATTGGTCAGCCGATAGGCGAGTTCGTTGTGCAAGATATTGCAAATTTAAACGCAATGATCCAAGAGGCGAATATCAAAATTGCGATGCTGGCTGTCCCGGGGACCGTAGCACAGCAAGTCACCGATGAGCTTGTGAAAGCCGGCGTTCAATCCATACTCAATTACGCACCGGTCAATATCATCGTTCCGCCTTCCGTCCATGTCCAACACATCGACCCTTCGATCCATTTGCAGCGCATGGCATATTATTTGAAATAAAAAACGGGCAATTAGCCCGTTTTTCTAAATATGGGGAAGACTTCGCCGGATAAGGTTATACATATCCAACCCGCGCGCTGCGCCTTCTGCCGTACATGTCGTTGGATTGTCCACCAGGTATGCTGGAACGCCCAACTCCTTCGTCAGCAGTTTATCAATCCCTCGCAATAATGCGCCACCCCCGCACAAGGCCACTCCGCGGTCGATAATATCTGAAACAAGCTCGGGAGGTGTCTTTTCAAGAGTTCGGCGGGCCGTTTCAACGACAGCTCCCAGCGGATCCTCGAGCGCATCCACGATTTCACCGGTAGTCAAAGTAACCGGGCGGGGTAAGCCGGTCACCTGATCCTGGCCTTGTACTTCAATCGTGGCTTCTTCTTGGACTGGAATCGCTGCGCCGATTTTTATTTTTATTTGTTCGGCCGTAAATTGTCCGATAATTAAGCCATATTTTTTTCTTACATAAGAAGCGATAGCGTCGTCCAGGTGAATGCCGCCTGCCCGCAATGTCTCACCTGCCACAATCGAATTCATGGCTAACACAGATGCCTGGGTCGTTCCTGCTCCCATGCAAATAATCATACTACCGGAGGGATTACTGATCGGCAAATCCACGCCCAGCGCAGCAGCCAGGGGCTGTTGGATCAAATATGCTTCTCGGCTGCCAGCCTGCAAAATTGCTTCGTGCACAGCTCGCCTTTCGACACTGGTTACACCATCAGGTACGGTGATCATGACCCTGGGCCGGAACAATGGCAGTAAACCACCCATTTTCTTCAAAACATCCGTCAAGATATTATTTGCCACAGCAAAATCCGCAATCACTCCATTAATCAGCGGCCGGGTGACCTGGATTGAATCAGGCACCCGGCCCATCATATCTTGTGCGGCTTTTCCCCATTCAACCATCAGATCCTCCGCGACGACAATCGCGGCAACAGTAGGCTGTTCAAGGATGAGCTGGCCTCCGGAAACCACCCGCAGAAAGTTTGTTCCCAGGTCGATGCCCAGGTCTTTCGAAAATAAAGCCATGCTTATCTATTTTCTTCGCGTGTATCAAAAGGCGAGCGAGAACTGCGGTACCGTTTGGCAGCTTCGATGCGTAGATTCGAGCGTTTTATCGCCGCTTCAAGAGCCAGGTAGGCATCCACTTCCATTTGTGGTGTCTTACTGAGCAATTCTTCCGCCCGATGTTTCGCATCTTGTGCACGCGCCAGGTCAATCTCTTCCACGTTCTCAGCAGCGTCAGCCATCACAGTAATAATCGTCGGTTGCACTTCAACAACGCCGCCAGAAATTGTAAAATTTATTTCCTGATCCTTATTCCTGACGGTCAAAACGCCCATTTTTAAAGTTGACAAAAGTGGAGAATGATTGGGCAAAATTCCCATCATTCCACTATCACCGGGCACCAATACAATATCCGCATCGCCTTCAAAAACCAGGCGGTCTTGTGAAACAATTTCACAGCGAATAGGCACAATTCACCTTCTTATCTGTTTATGGGCTGTTTAACTCGTTCAGCCCACAAAATGGTTAGGCTTTGGCTAATTGTTCCGCTTTTTCAATGACATCTTGAATCGGTCCTGCCATCATAAATGCTTGCTCTGGCAAATCATCATGTTTGCCATCCAATATTTCGCGGAAACCACGTACAGTCTCTTTCAATGGCACATAACGACCAGGGATATTGGTGAACTGTTCTGCCACGAACATCGGCTGTGAAAAGAATCTTTCGATTTTACGAGCTCGAGAAACAATCAACTTGTCATCTTCACTGAGCTCATCAACGCCCAGGATCGCAATAATATCCTGGAGATCTTTGTAGCGCTGCAGCACACGCTGGACTTCTCGGGCAGTGGCAAAATGCTCGTCACCGACAATGCGAGGATCAAGAATACGCGAAGTTGAAGAAAGCGGATCAACGGCCGGATAAATGCCTTTTTCTGCGATTGATCGTTCGAGAGCGATGGTTGCATCCAGGTGAGTGAAGGTCGCCACAGGAGCCGGGTCTGAATAATCATCAGCCGGCACATACACAGCCTGCATCGAGGTGATTGATCCGCCGCGTGTGGATGTAATGCGTTCTTGTAGTTCGCCCATTTCCGTTGCCAGGGTAGGTTGGTATCCTACGGCCGACGGCATACGACCAAGGAGAGCTGAGACTTCCGAACCGGACATTGAGAAACGAAAGATATTATCAATAAACAACAACACATCACGCCCGGCATCCCGGAAGTATTCCGACATCGACAAGGCAGAAAGGGCGACCCGCAGGCGCACACCTGGCGGTTCATTCATTTGACCATACACCATAACAGTATCTTTCATAACGCCAGATTCGAGCATCTCACGATACAGCTGAGTACCTTCTCGGGTCCGCTCGCCGACGCCGGCGAATACCGAATTTCCCTGGTGGACGGTTGCGATCGAACGGATCAATTCCATGATGATCACCGTTTTACCCACACCAGCGCCGCCAAAAATGCCGGTTTTACCACCTTTGGTAAAGGGTGCAATCAGATCTACGACTTTCAATCCTGTTTCAAAGACTTCAACTTTGGTCGATTGATCTTTAAATTCAGGTGCAGGGCGGTGAATCGGATATCGCATTTCGGCATTAACAGGGCCTTTGTTATCTACTGCTTGTCCAAGCACGTTGAATATACGTCCTAATGTAGCTGGCCCTACTGGAACCATGATGGGGCTTTCAGTACCGCGCACCGTCATACCGCGCTTTAAACCATCGGTGCTGTCCATTGCCACGCAGCGCGCCCAGTTATTCCCCAGATGTTTTTCAACTTCCAATACCATCCGGACTCTTCCATCTTCAATAACTTCGAGTGCATCATACACATTCGGCATATGCTCGCTGGGGAATTCGACATCAACCACACCACCTAAAATTTGTACAATACGGCCGTTTGCCTCTGCCATCTAAGCCTCCTGAAATCCTTGCAATCTGTTTAAATATTAGCCAGACTTAACCAACGACTCGGCGCCGCCCACGATATCCAACATTTCACTAGTAATGGTCTGCTGGCGGGCTTTGTTATACTCCAACTGCAACGCAGAAGCCAGCTCCGTTGCACTGTCGGTCGCGTTTTTCATGGCGACCATGCGCGCGGCATGTTCACTGGCCAGGGATTCGAGTACTGCCTGGTAAACTTGCAACGCTGTGAACCGTGGAACGATCTGGTCAAGGATTTCTGCCTCTCCAGGCTCATATGTATACGCTGCCTGAGGGCCATTTTTGATTAATTCAAAATCCTGAACCCGACCTCCGCCGCTGGTCACTTCCAACGGCAGCAGTTGTTTCATCGTAGGCACCTGGCGTGCCATGTTGACAAAATCGGTGTACACCAGGTAAACCCGATCCACATTACCCTCTAAAAATTCTTCAACCGCCAGCCTGCCAATCGCCGATACATCCGTAAATGAGGGCGCCGCTGGCAAGTTGCTGAATTCCGCCAGAACATTTTTATGCCGGCGGATCATCATATCGCGTCCTTTTTTACCAATCGTTATGTATTTGACAGGCACATTTCGTTTATCAAATGTGGTCAGAACATATCGAACAATATTCGAATTGTAAGCCCCTGCCAATCCTCGATCGCCTGTGACCAGTACCACCAATTCCGCCTTGTCTTCGTCTCGTGGGGTAAGAAGGGGGTGCAAATTTGCCCGGCCCGGCTGAAGTGCAATATGAGTTAATACTTGCCATGCCTTGGTAGCATACGGCCTGGTGTTTAACATTGCTTGCATAGCTTTGCGCACTTTTGAAGCGCTGACAGCCTGCAGAGCGCGCGTTACTTGTGCAATATTTTTTATGCTGCGTATTCGCAGGCGAAATTCTCTTGCGTTTGACATTTTTTACTGCCAGGTCGACATGAATCCTTCCAAAGCCGAGCGTAACGCCTGCTCATTTTCAGGGGTAATACGCTTATTTTCGGCAATGGAGCGACCAACTTCTGGATGGGAGGTTTCCATGTAACGCAATAAAGCAGTTTCCCATGCTCGCATACGTTCTGGGACTACTTTATCTGCATATCCATTAACACCTGCAAATACTTCGATGACTTCATTTTCTAGTGAAAGGGGTTCGTATTGAGGCTGTTTCAAAATTTCCTGCAGATGACGGCCGCGATTTAGCTGCGCCTGGGTAGATTTATCCAGATCCGATCCGAATTGTGCAAAGGCAGCCAACTCTCTGAAGGAAGCCATATCCAACCGTAAGCGACCGGCAACTTGTTTCATTGCGCGCGTCATGGCATCGCCGCCCACCCGGGACACGCTCAGACCAACGTTGATTGCCGGACGAATACCTGCATAAAACAAATTCCCCTCCAGATAAATCTGGCCATCGGTGATCGAAATTACATTCGTGGGAATGTAAGCTGACACATCACCCAACAATGTCTCAATGATCGGTAAAGCTGTCAAGGAGCCGCCGGAATTTTTTAATTTGGCGATCTGCAAATTATCAGCGTTCTCCATTGCCTTGCGGGCCACTTCGGCATCATGCTTGGCGAGCGGACCACCATAAACGGTCTTATTTACACTATCGGATTCCTCAGCCAGACTGCCGCTAAAATCCTTCTTGACAATGACATATTTATCAGCCAATTTGGCTGCCCGCTCCAATAACCGAGAGTGCAAATAAAACACATCTCCCGGATAAGCTTCACGACCTGGTGGACGGCGCAGTAACAATGAGACTTGGCGGTAAGCCCAAGCATGTTTGGAAAGATCATCATAAACGACCAGGGCATCGCGACCGGTTTCCATAAATTCCTCGCCGATAGCACAGCCAGCATACGGAGCGATATATTGCAGTGCTGCCGGGTCATCCGCTGAGGCAACGACCATGGTGGTGTATTCCATAGCGCCAAATCGTTCCAGCAATGCCACTGTCCGAGCAATTGCAGCTTTCTTCTGCCCAATTGCTACATAAATGCAGTTCATGCCCTTGCCCTTCTGGTTGATAATCGTATCGATACAAATGGCTGTCTTTCCGGTTTGCCGGTCGCCAATAATCAGCTCACGCTGACCGCGGCCGATGGGGATCATAGCATCGATAGCTTTGATGCCCGTTTGAACCGGTGTATCGACATCTTTGCGATCCACAACGCCAGAAGCAATGCGCTCAATAGGGCGAAAACCACTGGTTTTGATCGGACCTTTACCATCCAGCGGCTCACCCAGCGCGTTCACAACACGACCGATCATTCCATCGCCTACAGGCACCGAAGCAATCCGCCGGGTGCCGCGGACTGCCATACCTTCCCCAATTTCGGAGTATTCACCCATGATGATCACGCCCACGTTATCTTTTTCAAGGTTAAACGCGATGCCCATCACACCATTCTCAAACTGAACCAACTCTTGGGATTTCACATCGCTTAATCCTCTCACACGTGCAATCCCATCGCCGGCGTCAATCACCGAGCCGACATCAACCAAATCCATCTTCGGTTGGAAAGTGTTAATTTGATTCTGTAAATCGCTTGTTATTTGTTTGATCAGGTCCGTCATTTTGCCTCCAGAGGAAGGAAAGGTTTCACTTAGCCAATTTTATATCAAACTCTGAAATTATTCGGTTAAACTAGCCACAGTTGGCGCATCTAACTTCCGAACCAACGCCACCAATAATTTTACTGCTTGATCGTAATCATCTCGGTGGATGATTGAGCTGTGCGAATGGATATGCCGTGCAGCTACTCCCAAAACAATCGATGGCACGCCAATTCCATGAAGGTGAATAGCGCCCGCATCAGTGCCGCCTGCCTCTACATTCGAAATCTGATACCGGATTCCTTCTGCTTTCGCGGTCTCAATTGCCATATCGCGCAGTTTTGAATTGGGTATTGTGCGCGCCTCATAAATCAGGATCGTCGGCCCAGCGCCAAGTTTAATGGATGATTCTTCCGGTTTAATCCCCGGAACATCTCCTGCGATATCCGATTCCAAAACAATCGCCACATCCGGATCAACCACACGCACAGAAGTTGTCGCGCCGCGTAAACCAACCTCCTCCATAACTGTGGCTGCGCCGAAAACAGTGTTTGGGTGATCTAATCTTTGCAATTCTTGCAAAGCTGACACCACTAATGCGACCCCAACACGGTCATCAAACGCCTTTGACATATAAGTTTTTCCATTCGCCAGAGGCAGAAAGTCTGCGCGGGGAACGATCGGATCCCCCAACTGGACACCTGCTGCTTCTACTTCCTCCAGGCTTGTTGCACCGATGTCAATGTACATATCTTTCTTTGGCACCATCTTACTGCGCTCGTCTGCAGAGATCAGGTGCGGTGGCTTAGCGCCTAATACACCAACCACATCCCCTTTTTTGGTTTGAATTACAACTCGGTGGCCTAACATAACCTGGTCAAACCATCCGCCTAAGGGGATAAATTTGATAAAACCATCTTTCGTGATTTGTTTGACCAGGAATCCGATTTCATCCATGTGCCCGGCTAACATGACACGCGGCGAAGAAACAGATCCAGTTTTTTTGCAGATCAAGCTTCCTATTTTATCCTGGGTTAACTCACCCAGATCTTTGAAATACTCGCGTACCACTGCTCGGATTGGAGCCTCGAAACCAGAAACTCCATTCGCTTCTGTCAGGTTTTTCAGCAAATTAAATGTAGAATCCATCCACACCTTTCCTGGTTGGAGAATAAAGCGCACAAATGATACCTGAAATAGGCTATCTTGTCCAGAACTTCACAACCGCATCACGCCAAACGGGGTTTTCGTCTCTGTGAAGTTTCTGTTCAAATCAAAAGCAACACTTGACGAATAAGGTCATAAATCGTAAAATAATCTCATGTTTAAGCATTCTTTTTGCTCCTGTTGTGGGCGGGAACTGCTTCACCGCCCACTCACGTGAGATAAACACCTGATTTCGGTCGGCGGACAGTTTCCCGCATGCAAGTATTTATGTGAGGCCTGTCCGTCTATTTTAGAGATTGTCGTTTTGCGCAGCGCCTCATTCTGAGAGCGCTGCGTTTCGTTTCAGGAGATCGTTATGGCAGATTTACCAGTAACCAAGCCAATTCCAGATACAGTTGCCCCAACCGGCAAGCCAGGTAAAAAAGTAATCAAATATATTACCTTAGAGCTACGTCGTCCGTTCTTATCTATTTGGAATGAGACACGGCGAGCACAAGAGGATATCGATGCAGTTCTGGAACGTGATCCAGCCGCTCGCAGTTGGGTAGAAATCGCTTTACTATATCCGGGATTGCATGCCATATGGGGGCATCGTTTGACTCATTGGCTGTGGACACACGAACTAAAATTTTTGGGTCGTTGGATCTCTCAATTGCTGCGCGGCATCACAGGTATCGAAATTCATCCAGGTGCGGTGATCGGGCCCCGCTTCTTTATCGATCATGGTATGGGAGTGGTAATTGGGGAAACAGCGGAAATCGGCGCGGATGTGACGCTTTATCATGGGGTCACCTTGGGAGGAACCAGCCTTAACAAGGGAAAACGACACCCCACCTTGGGCGACCGTGTTGTGGTTGGTGCTGGAGCCAAGGTACTTGGCGCAATAACCATTGAAGCTGACAGCCGCATCGGTGCAAACGCCGTAGTGGTGAAATCGGTGCCTGCCAATTCTGTGGTGGTTGGAGTGCCAGGTCAGGTTGTGGTAAAAAGCAAACCCCATCGCGCAACCGATAAACCCGACTTAAATCACACCACATTGCCAGACACGGTCGGCGTTGCACTTTCCAGTTTAATGCAGCGGGTTGAATATCTTGAACAACGCTTAGAAGGTCATGAAACCCATCTTCCTCGCCCTCATCTCTCAGAAAATGGCGTATGGAGCGGGGAAGATTTCATGATATAAACATCAATCCGCGCCGTCCTCTTTGTTCTCGGGGTTGTGGCTTTTTCCACCGCGACCCAATTCGCGGCTGCGTTCATAAGCCGCCCATACAGCTCGGCTTAGAGCCGTCCGGAAACCAGCTTTCTCCAAAAAATACAGCGCTGCAGCGGTTGTTCCTCCAGGGGAGGTCACATCGTTCCTAAGCTTTGCCAGGTGTACCGGATCGGCCCGTTGTAGGTAATATTCAACAGAACCTCGCACGGTTTGGATGACAAGTTGCTCAGAAATTCTACGCGGAAATCCAAGATGAACGCCGGCATCCACCATCGCTTCCATAAATAAGAAAACATACGCTGGTCCCGTACCTGACAGCGCGGTAGCCATATCCAGGTAATTTTCATCTTCAACAAATACCTGGTCGCCCATCGCTTCCAGGATCTGCCTGGCAACGTCAAGTTGCTCCTCGCTAACTTCGGTCCCAGCAGTCCAAACCGTAATGCCCATGCCGATCTGCGCTGGCGTATTCGGCATTGACCGCACAACTCGTTTGTGACTCAAACCATGCGTTAGTTTCGACAGAGTCGCCCCAGCAACAATGGAGAGAACCAGGGCTTCTGGTTTGAGCTGACCTTTGAGAACAGACATCACCTTATCCAGGCGCTGTGGTTTAACTGAGAGTATAATCACGTCCGCCGATCGGGCTGCTTCTGTGTTATCAATGAAATATTTTATCGAATATTTCTTTTCAAGTTCCGCGCCGCGCTCCGGTCTCGGCCCACCGACACGAATATGCTGTGGCTTTGCCACCTTCTTTCGAATCAGAGCAGAAATAATCCCTTCGGCCATCACCCCTGGTCCAATGAACACAATTTCTTGATCCAACATAATACATCCTCACCTGGAAAAATACTGCAAGGCAAGCCGCAGGCGTGTTTCAATATCCTTGGGTGCTTCTCGGGGAATTGCCTGCAAAGCTGCCTGAGCCTCCACGACACTGTAACCCAAAGAGGTTAACGCTTCGAGCAATTCAGTCTCGCTGTCGCTGATAGCAGCAACTCCCTCCAGACCATCCATTTTCCCAACACGATCTTGAAGGTACAGCAAGATTTTTTGAGATGTTTTCTTGCCAACCCCAGGCACCCTGGTAAACACATCGGGCTGTTCGTTGAACACGGCTCTGCGAATGGCGTCTGGCGTCATTACCGAAAGAATCCCAAGAGCCAATTTCGGGCCAATTCCATCCACGCTCAATAACAGGTTGAAATATTCCTTGCTCTCAGCCGTTTCAAAACCATATAAAGCTAATATATCCTGTCGGACAACCAGATGCGTGTGGAGAAATATGGGTTCACCTGGATGCAGCCGATCCTTCAAACCGGCTGGCACTGCCACCAACAAACCTACGCCGCCGATTTCAATCACGATGCCTTCATGACCGGTTGACAAAACTTTTCCTCTAACACTTGCGATCATAACATTTTCCTAATTATTCAATTCAGCCGACCACCGAGCGAATATCGCCAGAGAGATCACTCTCTGCCTGTTTGTCTCTTGAATTACTAATTCACCACAATCCGTATTGCCTTGCTGATTTTTGAATAGATCATCCATGAGAAAATAAAGACTCAATGCTGACGCCCTAATTGCATAAGCAGTCAATGCTAAAAAGAGCGGATTCGGCTGCATCAGTGATTTACATGATTGTAACAGTCGGGGCAGCAAATCGAAGAATTCCCACACTTCTCCTTGCGGACCCCGGCCAAATTTCGGCGGGTCAAGGATAATGCCATCATAGAATGAACCTCGTTTTGCTTCTCGCTCGACAAATTTCAATGCATCGTCCACGATCCAACGGATTGATTGCCGGTCGAGCCCTGACAGTACCAAGTTTTCGTGCGCCCACGTCACCGATTTTTTAGCAGCATCCACATGAGTGACCTGAGCCCCGGCGGCAGCGGCGGCCAGAGACGCAGCGCCTGTATAACCGAATAAATTCAAGACACGCACAGGCCGATTTGCCTGGCGGATTCGTTCGGTGATCCAATCCCAATGAACCGCTTGTTCAGGAAAAACTCCAAGGTGTCGAGAGTTTGTGAAATGCGCAGAGAATTTTATTTGCTTGTAGCGCATTGGCCATGTTTCTGGTACCTCGCGCCGAACATGCCATTTTCCCCCTGTTTCTTCTCCCGCTGTTGCCTGAAATATTGCATGGGCAGAATTCCATCGCTCGTTGTTCAATTTGCGCGACCAAACTGCTTGGTGCTCGGGCCGAACAAAAATATAGGGGCCGAATCGCTCTAATTTCGAACCTTCTCCACTGTCGAGAAGCTCATAGTCATGCCAGTCATCTGCTGACAACAATTTTATTGACGGAAGGCTCATTTCTCTTGTTCTTCTATCAATTGGTGAAGCTTTGCGAAATGAATGTGACAGATCGCAACCGCCAGGGCATCAGCCGCATCATCGGGTTTCGGCATTGATTTCAAGCCCAGTAACGCCTGCACCATTAGCTGTACCTGCTTTTTTTCCGCCTTCCCATAACCAACTACAGACTGCTTTACTTCCAAGGGAGTGTACTCCCCTACGCGAATCTTATTGCGCGCCAAAGCTAATAAAATGACGCCTCTGGCCTGGCCTACAGTCATGGCAGTGGTTACATTGCGCGCAAAATATAACTTCTCCACCGCCCCTGAATCTGGATGGTGGAGACTAAGAATTTTTTCAAGCTGATTGAATAATTCAACCAGGCGGTCCGGCATCGCTATGCCTGGGGCCGTTTGAATAACACCAAATTCCACAGCGGTCAGGCTGCCGTCTTGTTCCTCGCGCACCAAACCATAACCGGTTGTGGCCGTTCCAGGATCTATTCCCAGGGCCAGCATCCGCCTAGGCTTCTTCGAGTTGAGCCCACACGGAATCGGGGACGCGCATATTGTGATAAATGTTTTGCACGTCGTCCAATTCTTCAAGAGTCTCAACCAGTTTTAGCACCTGAATAATTTGGTCATTCTCTAAGTCGACTTCATTGGTCGGTAACATACGCAAACCCGCCTCTTCAGGCACGATTTTTGCTTTCTGGAGCGCTACTGAAATTTCCTTGTAGCTCTCCACCGGCCCGATAATCTCCACTGCGCCGTCATCGAAGGTTACATCGTCTGCGCCGGCTTCCACCGCAAGCTCGAAAATTTTATCGGCGTCATGGCCTTCCAGCGGGAAGGAAAAAACGGCCGCTTTTTTGAACTGCCAGCTGACCGCGCCCGATTCAGCCATGTTTCCACCCGCCCGAGAAACTGCGTGTCGTAGTTCAGATATTGTTCGGTTGCGATTATCGGTTACAACCTGCAAAATGAGCGCAACACCGTGCGGTGCGTAACCTTCATAGTACAACTCCTCCAGCGTATTACCGTCTTTGCTCTCTCCGGTTCCACGCATGATGGCTCGTTGAATATTTTCTTTCGGCATATTTTGAGCGCGTGCTCGCTCGATAGCTAAAGCCAGGCTGACATTCGAATCCGGATCCCCCCCGCCTTCTCGTGCAGCGATAACGATCTCACGCGCCAGGCGAGTAAAAACCTGGCCCCTCTTCGCGTCCGCGGCGCCTTTTTTGCGCCGAATGGTTGCCCAATGTGAATGTCCAGACATATCCAGCTCCTGATAAAGTACCAATGGGATTGGTCGAGATGATAAATTATACCATGAGTGCTTGCGGCGTCACCACAAGCGGCCAATTATACCACTTCGCTGGCTTTTATAAGGCGGTTTTTATTGGGATTTCAGCGCTCTTACAAGGTCGTAGACAATCACCCTGATTGATGAATAGACACGGCAGTTAAAGTGTAGGATAATCTATAAGGAATCGCTATGTCTCTGATAGATGCAGATCGTTGGAATCTTCGCTACGCGACAAACAGCCGGCAAACTTTCGCCAGTGCTCGAACCTGGCTGACTTCTCATGTTGATGTACTTCCGAAAACGGGTTTGGGCCTGGATATCGCCATGGGATTAGGAGGCAATGGCGGCTTTCTTCTCTCCCAGGGGTTGAAAGTGGTTGGAGTAGACATTGCAGAAGTCGCAGTTCGGAAAGCCTTAAAATCACATCCGGGCCTCATGGTGTTTGTCGCCGATTTAACAAGGGTCGAATTTCCGGTAGAAATATTCGATGTGGTCTGTAATTTCTTCTATCTTGATCGTTCTTTATGGCCTCACATACAAAGATGGATGAAACCAGGTGGGTTGTTATTTTATGAAACCTTACTTGAAGATCAACACGCGATAAACCCCGGATTGAACCCTGCCCATTTACTCGCTAAAGGCGAGCTGGTTTCAGCTTTTCCTGGTTTACGAATCATTGAATATGTCGAGGGATGGTACGGTGAGGCCCATCCCCGTTCGACAGCCCGCCTGATCGCCAGGAAGCCGGCTAATTGAAGGTTTCGGTCGAAAGATCGGATATCAGCCGTTCGCCTGTCAAGATGTTGGTCCTAAGTTCGCTGGCCTGGGTAAACCAGATCATCATATACCTGTGTCAAGCGTTGAACAATCTTCTCCCAGGCATAATCACGTGCATATTCACCAGCCTGCACCGCCAATCGTTGGTGTAACTCTGCATCGGTCAGCAGAGCAATCAACCGATCTGCCAATGCTTCCGGTTCGCCAACAGGTACTGTATAACCGGTTATTCCATCCTGAACCAGGAACGCCAGTCCACCAACTTCCGAGGCAACAACCGGCGTTCCGCAAGCCATCGCCTCAAGGGCTACCATCCCAAATGACTCATAATGGGAAGGCACAACTACTGCTTCTGCAGCCGAATAGTAATATGGCAGTGTATCCTGGCTGCGTTTCCCCAACATCGCTACCAGGTCCTCCAGCCCATACCGCACTCGAAGCATCTGGATGCGCGCCATTTCTGTAGACATTTCTTTCGGGCTGGCGTCTGGTTCGCCACCGATAATTGAAAGACAGAAAGATAAATCCGGACGCAGGTCGCGCATGATAGCGATTGCACGCAGTAAGATATCCAGGCCTTTCAAAGGCTCAATACGCCCGACAAACAGCAGCATGCGATCGCATGGCATAACCTTGACGAAATCCTTCGCTTCATCTTGAGGAATGGGATAGAAGTGGCACGTATCCACACCGGGTGGGATAACCGTTATTTTTTTACTATCAGCCTGGTATAAGAACTGCAGTTGCACCTGCTCGGCAGGCGTGGCAGCGATGATTCGATCGGCGTTGGCGATAACCTTCCTCTCGCCTTCGATGCGGTAATCACCCTCGATTTCACCTGGTGCTTGAGCCACTCGATTCTTCATTACCCCTAACGTGTGAAACATATGCACAACCGGAATATTCCAGGTGCGCCTTAATTCCAGGGCAGCCAGGCCGGACATCCAATAATGGCTGTGAATCAAGTCATATTGCACATTTTTAGCGGCGGCGAAAGCTAAAACCCCCTGCACAAATTCTGGAATATACTCCGCCAGGTGTTGCTTCGGCAGGGGTTCTTCTGGGCCTGCTGGGATGTGGACAACTCGGTTGCCAAACCCGAGATCGTGTAAAACATGGGGCACATGTTCATCTTGTGATCGCGTGAATACATCGACATGAACATCGGATAAACCCAGTTCGCGTGTGATTTCTCTGACATACACATTCATGCCACCCGTATCTTTGCCTCCCAAAGTGGCCAAAGGGCAGGTGTGGAACGACAACATCGCTATATTTAATTTCGACATGCTTACCGTCAATATAAAACTATGTCTTTATTTCAAATTGTTGTCTTAATTGTACAATAAAATCCCTTATGGTATAATGCGCCTTCGGACTGATGCCACCGTAGCTCAGTCGGTAGAGCAAGCGTTTCGTAAACGTTAGGTCATGGGTTCGAATCCCTTCGGTGGCTTTTAGAAGGCAGCGCCCGATTGACTTTTGGCGCTGCTTTTGTTTTTAGCATCCTTCCAGTATAATGCTGGTGTGAATACACTTTCCCGACCACTCATCATCGGCCTGGCAGGCGGCACCGGATCAGGCAAGACGACTGTGGCGAATGCAATTGTAGAACGCGTAGGCGCTCAACATATTACCGTTCTTCCACATGATGCGTATTATAAAGACCTCTCCCGCATGCCGCTTGGTGCGCGCGGCGAAGTGAATTTTGACCACCCGGATTCGCTCGACACTGAGCTTCTTATCAATCATATCAAACAGCTCAAAGAAAATATTGCGGTCGAGCTGCCTGTTTATGATTTCAGAACCCATTCCCGTACTAAAAATACTTTGCATGTCGAACCGCAGCCGATCATTCTGGTGGAAGGCATCTTAATTTTTACAGAACCTGAGCTCAGAAAATTGTTTGATGTGAAAATCTTTGTGGATACAGATGCTGATATACGCTTCATTCGCCGATTGAAAAGAGACATCGCCGAGCGTGGCCGCTCAACCGACTCGGTAATTGACCAATACCTGGCGACGGTCCGCCCAATGCACATGGAATTTGTTGAGCCTTCCAAACGGTATGCTGATGTCATCATCCCTGAAGGAGGGTTTAACCTGGTGGCTCTTGATATGATTGTGGCTCGCATTCGCGCCTTACTTGCCGACCGCGATCGTCAAACAGAAGAATAAACCGAAAAGAAAGGAAATTTATTTCACTATGTCTTCAAAAAGTTACCCTAAGCCGCCAGCTTTTAAGCTGGATTTGAAAAAGAACTACACGGCTGTATTTCACACGGATGCAGGCGATATCACGATACAATTATTTGCTGATAAAGTGCCAAATACTGTGAACAATTTTGTTTTTCTAGCGCGTGAAGGGTTCTATGACGGCACAATTTTTCACCGTGTAATTCCCGATTTCATGGCTCAAGGCGGCGATCCTACCGGTACAGGGCGGGGCGGTCCCGGATATAAATTTCAAGATGAATTCCACCCGAGCCTGAAGCATGACAAACCGGGCATTCTCTCTATGGCAAACGCCGGCCCGGGAACCAATGGCTCTCAATTCTTTATCACACACGTTCCAACACCCTGGCTCGACAACAAGCACAGTATTTTTGGCGTTGTTGTCCAAGGCATGGATGTAGTTATGGCGATTCAGTCGCGTGATCCGATGAAAATAAATTCACCTGCTACAAAAATCAACTCGATCACAATTCAAGAAGCATAATGCCTCCCTGGCTGGTCAACCTTTTCAGGCTTCTCGCATTGGTGCTCGTGGTTGCGTTGAGCGTTTTTATCTTTTCTATTCGAGATCAGGCCGAGCAGCTTGCAGTGTATGGTTATCCAGGAATTTTCGTCCTGGCTTTCCTGGCATATGCCACGGTCATTCTTCCTGCTCCCGGGGTGGCAGTGGTTTTTACCATGGGAGCGATATTCAATCCGGGATTTGTTGCTTTGGCGGCCGGTGCTGGCGCTGCGTTAGGTGAGATGAGCGGCTATTTAGTCGGTTTTTCGGGTCAGAGTATCGCAGAACGCTCAAAATGGTACGAAAGAATCGAAGGTTGGATGAAAAAATATGGCGGAGTGGCTGTATTTTTATTGGCAGCCATACCAAATCCAATTTTCGATCTGGCTGGCGCTGCCGCTGGGACACTCAAAATGCCGGTCTGGCGATTTCTTCTTTTTTGTTGGATGGGTGAAACAGTCAAGATGATCTTGTTTGCTTATGCCGGTTCATCTTTGCTCAAATTTATAAACTGAGGTGACCATGAATAACAAAACGAAGTATGATCAATTTCTTGAGAGTAAATTGGATCAAAGTATTGCAGAACTTAGCCGGCTTTGCGCCCAACCTTCAGTAGGAGCTCAAAACTGGGGGATGGTTGATTGCGCGGATCTGACTGCCAATTTATTGCGACAACGTGGTTTTCAAGTCGAGGTGATTTCTACTGGCGGTGCTCCCGTCGTCCTGGCCGAAAGAAAAGGCAAGAATAATAAAACCTTACTCTTTTATAACCATTACGACGTTCAACCGCCGGAGCCGCTGGATTTGTGGATTTCCCCTCCGTTCGAACCGACTATTCGAGATGGACATCTGTATGCCCGCGGTGTAAGCGATGATAAAGGTCATATCACATCCAGATTGCATGCGATTGATGCCTTGCTAGATGTCGATGGCGAACTCCCCTGTAACATCAAATTTATTATTGAAGGTGAAGAGGAAACGAGCAGTGTTCATTTGGAGGAATTCGTCAAAGCTTATGCCGGCCGTTTATCGGCAGATGCCTGCGTGTGGGAATTCGGAGGGGTTGACCATCGAGGTGTTCCGATGCAGTACCTTGGTTTACGAGGTATATGTTATGTCGAATTAACCGTTGACCTGCTCAGCCAGGATGTTCATTCCGGTGTGGGTGGTTCAATCTTCCCCAATGCTGCCTGGCGTCTCGTCTGGGCATTAAATTCCCTCAAAACTCAGGATGAACGCATCTTGATTCCAGGATTTTATGACCACATTGTTCCTCCAAGTGAACGTGATCGCCAGCTCATGGAAGACCTCCCAGAAACGGCTGAAGAATACAGACAACGCTATGGCGTCGATCACTTTTTGCACGGATTGGAAGGTGGGGTTGAACTGCGATTGGCAGAAGTATTTCAACCCACCTGCACCATTTGCGGGTTGACTTCTGGATATCAAGGCCCTGGCTCTAAGACAGTTCTTCCGGCGCGCGCCTCTGCGAAAGTCGATTTCCGCTTGGTGCCCAACCAGACGCCTGTTGATATATTCCGGAAGTTGCGCGCCTATCTCGATGAACGAGGATTTACCGATGTCAAAGCGACAATGCTTGGCGGTGAAGCTCCAGGCAGAACTGATCCGAATGATCCATTTGTCAAATTGGTTGTGGACACTGCAGAACCCATTTACGGAAAACCGATGGACATTGTCCCAATGGTTGGTGGATCTGGACCAAACCATATTTTCCTGGAAACAATCAAGGTGCCAATCGTCACAGCCGGAATTGGCCATCCCGGCTCGCAAGCACATGCGCCAAATGAAAATGTAGATCTCGATCTTTACTTGAAAGGCGCCAAGCATATCGTCCGGATACTGAAGGAATTTGCTGACTCATGAAATTCCTCACGCCATCTCTTTTTATCATTTTCCTGCTGACATTATCAGCCTGCCAATCTGCGCCCGCCGCTGTTTCTCCCACTCATCAACCGGTAAATTGGCGGTCGGCTTTTTTGGATGATTTCTCTACTACTAACAGTGGATGGACCAGGCACTCAGATGCTAATTATGTCAATGATTATGATAATGGTGGCTATAGAATCCATATTGTAAATCACCTCCAATCTGCGCTTTGGGGAATCCTGGATCGCCAATTCGGGAACGATGTGGCTGTCGATACCGATATCCGCTTCGATGGTGGAAGCGCGAAAAATGATATGGGAGTTATCTGTCGTTTCATCGACTCCCAAAATTATTATTTTTTGGCGATCACCTCCAATGGCAGTTTTGGCATTTCTAAAGTTGTCAAAGGAGTGGAAACCCTAATCGGTATGGATGAGATGCCACACATTGACAATGTCATTTTGCCAGGCCAGGCAATTAATCATATCCATGCAGAATGTCTCGGTTCGTCTCTGGTTTTAGTTGCAAACAATACAGAATTGGAACGTGTTGACGACAGCGATCTTCCTTCAGGTGGTGTAGGCTTATTCGTGGGCACCTATTCTGATCCTGAGATCAATGTCTGGTTTGATAATTTCACGGTATCCACTCCTTAGTCTTGTTTATTAAGAAAATGCCCGGAAAGGAAAGATGATGAATAAAAAATATTTCCCTATGATTGCCTTCGTTTTACTGATCGCCATGATTTCCCTGAGCTGTCAGGCGCTTAGTAATACCAATAACCCGGGCTCTTCCCAAAACGGAACAAATACTAGTGTGCTCTTTAAAGATGATTTTTCCAGTACATCTAGTGGCTGGGATCGCCATTCCGACACCTCAGGTTCTACTGATTATTACCATGAAGCCTTTCGCATTCAAATTACAAACCAGACACAATACTATTTGTGGGCTAACCCGAATGTAAATTTCCCGAGCGATGTTATCGTCGATGTAGATGCTGCTCTGGAAGATGGCGCCGAGGTCAACGATATTGGAGTGATTTGCCGTTACCAAGATTCGGACAATTTTTACTTTCTGACGATCAGCAGCGATGGTTTTTATGGAATATCTAAGTTTTCACAAGGGAAGGAAAGCCTGATCGTTATGAGTGAGCTAGGCAAAAACACCTCCGCCATTCATTCCGGCAAAACCACCAACCATATCCAGGTGAAGTGTATCGGAGAGGACCTGACTCTATCGGCTAATGGAACTGAATTGACCCATGTAACTGATGCAGACTTGACGAAGGGCGAAGTAGGTCTTCTAGCCGGCACCTATGACCAGGGCAACGTATCTGTCCTATTCGATAATTTTATTGTCACCAAACCCTGACCATTATGTTTACCCATGCCATTTGTCGCCTTCCTGGAACAAATTTTGCTGCTGGTCTCACCACCGCTGACTTGGGAGCACCTGATTATAGAGAAGCGCTGAGCCAGCATGCCGCTTACCAACGAGCATTAGCTTCACTTGGTTTAACTGTAAAGGTTCTACCCGCCAGTCTAGAATTCCCGGATTCAACATTTGTAGAAGATACAGCCGTTCTTTTTCAAAACCTGGCCGTTTTTTCCCGGCCTGGTGCGGAAAGCCGATTTGGAGAAGTCGAACTAATTAAGCCCGAAATACTCACCTATTTTTCTCGCTATGCTCAAATAGCCGCCCCTGGCACACTGGATGGAGGCGATATTTGCGAAGCCGGAAATCACTTTTTCATCGGCGTTTCCCAGCGGACCAACCAAGATGGCGCAGCACAGCTAAGCTATTTGTTAGGAAAAGAGGGATGCACATCTGCTTTCATTGATATTCGGGAGACACCCGGTTTGCTTCACTTAAAGAGCGGTATAGCATATCTTGGAAATCGCACTTTAGTCGTCGCAAATGCACTGGCGAATCATCCTGCCTTTGATGGTTTTCAATGCATCATTGCCGAGGAAGCAGATCAATATGCAACCAACTGCATCCTCGTAAATGGAACTGTGATCCTGCCATCCGGTTACCCCAAGTTAAAAAAGCAAATCGAAGAAGCTGGTTTTGCAGTCATGCCGTTAGCAATGTCAGAGTTTCAAAAAATGGACGGCGGTCTCAGTTGTTTGTCTCTCCGTTTCCAACTCTAATCCCGATTTGATTCCTGTAAGGTGTTTGGTTTACGAAAAAATCGATCCAGATGCCATGAAAGAACGACAAAGTGAAGCAAAGCTTCAGTAACAACCGGCTGGTTTTCATCTGCATGGTACCAGTCGGTTGTTTTTTGATTGTCGATTCTTAGGATATTTCGCAGTTGAGCGACTGTGATTCCTTCGGGCAGCGAGTCAAGAACTGCTTCATACATAGATCTACCTTGATCAACTACCCTCATCGCCTCTTCGTAAGTTACTCTTCCAGCTTCGTATTTTTCCAATAAAGCGCATCGGTAAACCTGGCAAGAGGTCGGCCGTTGAGCATAAATGTTGCAGCAATTTCCAACAAACATAACACAGGGCTGCTTGAAACCAGGTGGGATTACCGACAACTCAATCTCTAGGCCTAGCTCAGCGGCCTTATGAATTTCATTATCTGCGATGATCGTCCGCCCATGAAGGGCTCCATTGCAGCATAAACCGCACGCCAGGCATAAAGATTGCGATTCTTGCTCGGAAGCCATAATCCATTCTACATTAAAAGCCTATATCATCAGGTATAATTTTCTGATGCAAATCCATGAATTGACCGAAGAAATGCACCGTTTTGTCCGCAGCCAGGGTTGGTATGCAGAAAACAGTAAACGCCCCCAGACCCCTCGAAACCTCGCGATTTCCCTATGCCTTGAGGCATCCGAAGTCCTTGAACATTTTCAATGGACCGAGGTATCAAAACACCCACAGGAATTAGCAGGTGAATTGGCTGATGTAGCGCTCTATCTGCTCCAGATTGCCAGTATTTCTGGCATTGACCTTGAACAAGCTGTCCTAGAAAAACTTTCCCACAACTACACACGTACCTGGGATAACGATCTTCCTGAAAATAATCCCGAATCACCTACCTTATGAACGATTTGAACACATTTAAAGTCACAGTATTTGGAGGCGCCTCCCCCCTCCCAGGAGAGCCATCTTACGATGAAGCATTGCTCTTGGGCAGGCTTATCGGGAAACAAGGCTGGACCGTGTTGACTGGCGGATATATCGGAACTATGGAAGCAGTCTCGCGTGGCGCTGCTGAAGGAGGCAGTCATGTGATCGGAGTCACCTGCATGGACATCGAAAACTGGCGCAACACCAAAGTCAATCCCTGGGTGCACGAGGAACGTAAGTTTGCAACATTAAGGGAACGCATGCTGGCGTTGATTGATTTTTGTGATGCCGCTGTGGCTCTTCCTGGAGGAATCGGTACCCTGACAGAAATCATGATGACCTGGAACCAGCTACTGATCCACACTATACCACCTCGCCCACTCGTTATGATCGGCGTAGGCTGGAAAAAAATATTTTCAACCTTTTACAAGGAATTCAACAATTATATTCCCTATGATCAAAGGCAGTGGGCGGCATTTGCAACGGATCCTCATCAAGCGATTCTTATGTTGCAAGAATTTCATGCCGGTGGTAAAGTATAGCCCGAATCTATTAAGGAAAGAAATCCAGTTAAATGAATAACGAAAAGTTACCCTCTAGAAAAGAAAATTATGCGGAATGGTATAACCAGCTCGTGTTGAAAGCAGAACTGGCAGATTATGCGCCGGTTCGCGGTTGTATGGTTGTCCGCCCAAATGGTTGGGCTGTTTGGGAGAATATCCAGAGTGCGTTGGATCGGCGCTTCAAAGCTACAGGGCATGTTAATGCTGCCTTTCCATTGTTTATCCCTATGTCATTCTTAGAAAAAGAAAAAGAACATGTGGAGGGATTCGCCCCTGAACTGGCCATAGTAACTATCGGCGGAGGCGAAAAATTAGAAGAACCACTGGTTGTCCGCCCCACATCCGAAACTGTGATTGGTTCGATGTATTCCAAGTGGGTAAAATCATATCGCGATCTACCTATCTTAATTAACCAATGGGGCAATGTCGTGCGCTGGGAAATGCGCACCAAGCTTTTCTTGCGGACTCTAGAGTTTTATTGGCAAGAGGGCCACACTGCCCATTCGACAGCTGAAGAAGCTCGCGAGGAGACTCAGCGCATGCTGGATGTATACGCGGATTTCGCTATCACGGAAGGTGCAGTGCCAGTCGTTCCAGGGCGAAAAAGTGAAACAGAAAAATTTGCGGGGGCAGTAAACTCATATACCATCGAAGCAATGATGGGTGATACCCGCGCCTTGCAATCGGGTACCTCGCACTTTTTAGGGCAGAATTTTGCCAAAGCATTCAATATCCAATTCCTGGATTGGAACAACGAACTCCAGTACGCGTGGACGACCTCTTGGGGTCTCTCGACGCGCTTTGTGGGCGCCATTATCATGACGCACGGTGATGATCAGGGGCTCGTTTTGCCTCCCAGGTTGGCGCCGACTCAGGTAGTGATTGTGCCAATTTACAAAAATGATGCAGAAAAAGAAAAAGTGTTGCCAGTTGTAAATGAAGTTAATCAGCAGCTTGGGAACTTCCGTGTCCATGTTGACAGCCGCGAAGAAGTCACGCCTGGATTCAAATTCAATGATTGGGAATTGCGCGGTGTGCCTTTGCGAATTGAAATCGGCCCAAAGGATGTTGAAAAGAATTCAGTCGCCATAGCACGGCGCGATATTCCAGGCAGGGAGGGAAAATCCTTTGTAGGCCGTGACCAATTGAACCTCCAGGTTGAGGAATTGTTGAACACAGTTCAAAAGTCACTCTTTGAGCGCGCCCTGGCTTTTCGCAAGGCGAATACACACGATCCAAAATCCTATGGCGAATTGATGGATGCCGTCCAAAATGGTTGGGCTTATTCCTGGTGGTGTGGGAAGAAGGAATGCGAAGCCAAAGTAAAAGAGGAAACCAAGGCCTCGACACGCTGCATACCCACGGACCAACCCGGTGGTCATGGACCGTGTATTGTGTGCGGCGAACAGGCCTCTGAGAAAGTGTATTTCGCCCGTTCTTATTAGTCAAGATAGATATGCCAGCAATTCAACCAGCCCGCTTGCGAATCCAGATTGCTGCCCTGGTTGAACATTACGAACAACCTGATATATTCCTTAATGAACTACACAATCTGCTGGGCTTTTATGCCAATCGAACCCAACGGCCCGGGGAGACTGGAAGAATCAGGTATCTCACACCGGCGTATGATCCACCATCGCCGATGCTTCGTCAACTGCATTTACAATTGATTTCCCACGCTCAGGTCGATCCCCAATCTACGCTGATTTTATGTGATGTTTTGTGGGAAGAAAACTGGGTTGAATTAAAAACCGTGGCTGCTTTTCTGCTCGGTCAGATCGATCCAACGGATGCAGTGCCAATCTTTCAGCGCTTAAATTCCTGGTTATCAACCTCATTGGAGGACCGCCTTGCGGCAGACGTGGCAGAATTGGGATCATTTCGGTTACGCCAAAATTCCCCAAAGCTGATTATTGACTGGATCACCGAATCCCTCAATCAGGATTCAACAAAATCAAAAAAAGTTGCTATTCAATTACTTTCGAATCTGGCTCTTCATCCAGATTATGAAAATTTGCCGGCCATTTTTCGGATCTTTCAGTCATTAATTAGAAAATCTCAACCGGATGTGCGCCATGAAATTCTTATCCTGCTTCTCGCCTTGATAGAACGCTCACCAAACGAGGCTGCATTTCTTCTACGCCAGAATTTGGAAACCAGCAACAATCCAGATACCGGCTGGTTTATCCGGCAAACTATTCAAAATTTTCCTCCTCCCTTACGCAACAGCCTTCAGGAAGCAGCTCGACAAAAATAAAATATATTGCACATAAGGTTTGTCTGTCAAGATTCAAAATCAATACTCTTTTTCTCAGGAGGCGGTTGTGTCTGAAAAATATGATTTAAAATCGGTAAAGCTTCCTCGAATTGCCGGGCTGATGTTAAAAGTCATGTGTAATCTCCTGGAAAATTCGACAACCGCCAGTTTATTGGCGCCTTCGTTATTGAAAGATGCAGGAATCACTGCTTTTCGAAAACTAGAGCTCTCCGAACCGCCGACCTTTTTGCCATTGTATTCAGAAACGAGCTCAACCCCATTCTCGGTTGAACCATTGCCTCTTCCTCAGCATCATCTTCCCGGAAAATTTCAATTCGCATCTATTTCAAATTTTTCCCGCCAATATCAATCTGGTGAAATATCTCCAACAATGATTGCCGAAAGATATCTCTCTGCGGTTGAACAGTCGAATAAGGCCAGGCCTGCTCTGCGAGCGATTATAGATGTAAAACCGGAGGATATCAGGCGCCAGGCCGCAGAGTCCACTGAGCGTTTAAATAATGGAAAAACACTGGGCATTCTGGACGGCATTCCAATACCTGTGAAGGATGAGATTGACCTGACGCCATATCGAACCAGAGTTGGCACGCGTTTCTTGGGTCGAACATCCGCGGAAGAGGATTCCACGATTGCAGCTCGCTTACGCCGGGCTGGCGCGATGTTGGTTGGCAAAGCAAATATGCATGAAATAGGAATCGGCGTCACTGGATTAAATCCACATTATGGGATCGCACGAAACCCGTATCATCCTGACCATTTTACCGGGGGTAGTTCCAGCGGCCCAGCAGCGGCCGTTGCCGCTGGCCTGGCACCTGCTGCTATTGGTGCAGATGGAGGCGGCTCAATACGCATCCCTTCCTCATTTTGTGGGTTGGTAGGGCTTAAATCGACGTTTGGACGTGTCAGTGAATTCGGCGCCGCGCCTCTGTGTTGGAGCGTTGCTCATATTGGACCCTTGGCTTGCTCAGCATTGGATGCAGCATGGATCTATGCAATCATTGCAGGAAAAGATGAACGTGACCCCAATACCTGGAATCAACCCATCCCAAGCCTGGTTAATTTCAACAAGACGGAGTTGAATGACCTTTCCATAGGCGTATATTGGCCATGGTTCAGGCATGCCAGCCAGGAGGTGGTATCTGTTTGCGAAGGATTTCTGGGTAAGATGGAATCGGCCGGAGCTAAAATTGTAGCAATCGAAATTCCAGGGTTGGAGGCCATGCGTGTGGCACATTTGGTTACGATCGCTTCTGAAATGCTCACTTCGATGATGCCGTATCTTTCTGATCATCAAGATGAATTCGGCTTGGATGTTCGGACAAACCTGGCTTTGGCTCAGCATTTCACTTCCACCGATTATGTGCTTGCTCAGAGAATTCGCACGCAAGCGATGAAAACCTTTGGCCTCGCCTTCCAGAAAGTTGACGTGATTGCCACCCCTGCAACAGGTATCAGTTCGCCAAAAATTCCTTTGGATGCCATACCCGATGGTGAATCCGACCTGACGACCCTTGCAGAAATTATGCGTTTCGCTGTACCAGCTAATTTGACAGGTTTACCTGCAATTTCATTCCCTGTTGGCTACACAAATGAAAACCTGCCCATTGGTTTTCAAGTAATGGGCAGGCCCTGGAATGAACATACTTTACTACGCCTGGCAAATTTTGCTGACCAGGTAGTGGAGCGTTTAAAACCAGTTGTCTACTGGGATTTATTATCCAGCAATTAATCAGGGAATGACTTGAAAATCATCCGACTCTCTACCACTAGCGCCCATGGAGATTGGTACATACGTGGGTTCCGGTCGAGAAATAGCTGTGTTGACGGGAGGCACAGGTTTCGGTGCTGCTTTGAAAACTGGCTGTGGCATGTTTGGCCGGCTTAAATTGGCAGCAGGCATAGGCGCCTGGGATCGAGTGGCTATGGTTGGCTGAGAGGCAGGTCGGTTGTACACCGGCGCCTGACGAGTGCGCTTCGGCGCATGTAAGAGTTTATCACCAGCTACGGAAAAAGTACCGATGATTAAAATCCTGATCAGCCACACCATTATGGCAACAAACACCGGCACAACTGTAATAACTGTTTCTCGATCGATGACAACATTTGTCGAAGGTGAATGATTTAATATCGCTACCGACACGCCCCACCAGGTTAGCATTGCATTCATAGTGGCAGCCAAAAGCCAGGCGCCAAATAAATACCAGATTTCTTTTGGTTCCTCATCCCCTACTTCTGGCGTGAACAGTCGTGCCAGGCCAGCAAAATCAATTCCACAGAATGCGATCGATAAGATGGTCGACCACTGCAAGCCTAAGAAGCTGAGGTCACCAAGCAAATCTCGTAGGGAATATTCGGTGGTTGAATAATTAAAAATTTCGAAAGCCAGTAAAGCTGCAATGATCAAACCGCCGAACAGTAAATTTCGATTAATCTTCACCCTGGGCAGGATGGATAGTGGACTATCATAAAATGACCGGTTCATATTTTGCTCCTTTTTTGAAACGCGATCTATATCCATTATTATAGAACTAATGTTCTATTTGTCAAGGATCATTTTATGAAAATGAATGAATTGGGATCAGGATTCAACCTGTTTGATCGGTTTGACGAATCTGGCAAATAAAATCGCAGCAATCCAGCGACCAACCGCTGAGAGCAAAAAAACCATCCGAAAACCCAGGTTGGATACAACAAATCCCCCAAGAATTGCCCCGACGGCCAAAGATATCGCCACGATCATTTGATACAACGCCGAAATTCTAGCGCGTTGTTCTGCAGGCGCAACCGCCAGCAGCATATTGAAAGAAGCCAACGAAAACCCAGCCCAGAAGAAGCCTCCAATAATATTAATCACTGTGATTTGCCATGGAGCCCAGAAAGGATTGGTCACAAAATACCAGCTTAATGGCAGCAAGGGGATCAACAAGCCCATCATTTTTTGGACTTTATATGGCCCAAGGCGGTCAGCTAAAGGTCCCATAATTCTCTGGGCAGGTAAGCCAGCTATGCTGCTCACAGTGCTCAACAGCCCGATGACGGCAGGCGTCAACATCAAGTTCTTTGCCTGGTAAACGCTAAAAAATGGTCCTGAGATATTCAACGCAAAATTCCACAATGCCGCTGTGCCACAAATCGCCAGCAGTTGGCGATTCTCAATTAATGGCTGGAGAATATCCTTTAGTTTGAATGAACTATTTTGCCTGGGAGACAGACTGGGGGGCTTCTCATGAATGCGAGAAAAGAAAAAAGTTGAAACAGCCCCAAACCCAAAGGCCAGCCCCAACGCCAATTGGTAGCCAAAAGGAGTACCTGTACGCGTGATCAGTTGCCCTGCATAGATTGTAACCATTATGCTTGCCAGGCTCATGATGATGTTACGCGAAGCAAAATAAGTTCCTCGGCGTGCAATCGGCACCAAATCACCTGTTAATGAAGTCCAGGCAGGTAAAGCCAGGTTGATAAACCCCTGCCGAGTGATTTCGAATGCCATGAGAGCGTAAATTAACAACTGACCTTGGAGGAAGAGCGGAGTCAAGACAAACAAAGCGATCATGATTCGGCTGATGATGCCACCTGCAGCAACAGTGATCCATTTTCGGTGACCGAAACGCTCAACCAGGAGAGCCCCAGGCATCAACAATATTGTTGCGCTCAAACTCGCCAGCCCGCTCACCAAACCTATTTGCTGATCACTTGCTCCCAATGAAAGAAAATAGAGGGTCAGGTAGGTTAGGAGAATCGCGTCGGATGCATTGGCGAAGAAACCATCTAGCCAAAAATATCCAAGGTTGCGTTGGACAATTAATGGTTGTGATAACGCCCAAGTACCTCCCATCAAGAATTGGAAAATGTTTTGCTGCCAGCCTGAACTATAAGCGTGTAAGCGCTCCTTCCAACCCGCCATATAAGCTACCCTATTGGATTATTAAGTTTGTTCGTAATGGATTGCGTTGACAACAAAGATCGTTGCTTTGTGTTGGCCATTTTGTACTGGCTGACATGCTGCGTTGAGAGTTTCAATCACCTCATTAACCTGGCCATCTTCAACGCCGATCAGGAGAGTGACATTTCCCCTGTGCAAGAATCCCCCTGTGCTCGCCATCCTCGTCACTCGAAATTGATGTTCAACCAATTGATGGATGACTTCTGCATCATCCGTGTCTTTCACAATGGCTATTATGACTTTCATCGCATCCTCACAACTGAATGAATTGTTCTACATCAAAAGCAAATAATGTAGCCCCGCCAAGGAGCGCTTCAATCATCAATGGCTGACCTTGCAAAGCCGAAGCATCCAGACGAGCGGGTATATACTGCAAGCGCGAAGGACAATATTGCCGTACAAGCGCTAACAAATCATTAAGTTGTGAATTGTTCAAGCCGATGAACAATGACGTTACTGGTTCTTGAATGAACCCCATACGACTGTCAACCTCAGTAAACCGGTAGCTTTTTTCGCGCAGAATTTGCGCTAACAAACCGGCCTGGCCTCCGAGAATGGTTGCAACCACTAAAGTATTGATTTCGTCACTTCCTGTCAAAGCCATCTCTCCTGGAAAATGATAGTTTCAAATATAACGGCAATAACCATGCTTGTCAATCAAACTCTCAATTATTTATCCTGCCCGTAAAAGATGAATTCTACCCAAATCATCACCGACAAGATAAATTGCCCCATTCTTTGCACCTCTGCATCCCAATAGCCCTGCATCAATATTGAACAACGCAATTTGTTTGCCAGAGGCAGTATTATGCAAAGAAAAATCTCCACCACATGCGATTGCCAGCCGCTGTCCACGATTGGTTAAGTCGAGCCCGACAACCTCTTTAAAATCGCCATCGATCTGGGTTGGTGCCAGCATTTGAACAGGAGGTATGATTTGACGATGCCCTGTTGGTTTTAACGATGCCAGATTCCAAACCATCGCTCGGCCATTTTGGGTAACCATTGCGAGAACAAACTCTGTCGTTTCGAATGCCGCGGCTTTGAATTTGGTTGAAGGAGGCAATCCATCACTTATAGGAATCTCGCTGATACGGTCAGTATATATATCCCAGAAGATTAGTCTGCCATCTTCCAAAACCCCGACTGCCATTCGCGAGCTTGGCAACGGAGCCAGGCTTAACACAGGTGCGGATATCTGGTGTTCCATAAGGAAACAGCCTTGAAGTACATCCCAAATCTGCAGCCGGGTATCGTTGCCGATAATCAGACGTCGGCTGTCTGGTGTAATTGCTAGAAGATGAGGAATAAGGTTCCCATTCACCATCTTTCGCAAAGGTTCAAAAGAACGATCGACATCCCAAATGCACACTGCACCATCCGCTGTACTTGCCGCGACTCTCACCCCATCCGGGAAGAAGCGCGTTGTTAACACCGGGCTTTTGGTCTGCATTGTCTCTTTACAGGTGGATTTCTCCACCAATCCAGAAGTTCCCCTCTCAAAATGCCAAAAGCGGATCACGCCGTCCGCTCCTGCGCTGAGGCCGTACCGTCCATCTCGAGAAAAGTCAAATGCAGTCGCGCCTCCAGTGTGCATTGGCAAAAGATCAGGCACACGGCCCAGGCTGGCATCGCCTTCTATGGAAATATCCCATATTTTCAATGAAGTATCTTCAGATGCAGAAATTGCCCGTTTTCCATCAGGAGTGATTGCCACAGTATGAATCCAATCGGCATGGTCTTCCAAATCCAATGTGGCCTGGACAAGAGGACCGTTTAAATCATCACTACTGCCTGGAGTTGCTTTTCGACGGGTGGGTAAATCCCACACCCGCACAGACCGGTCATGAGAGACGGAAACTATTCTTGATTTCTCTGGTGTAGCTGCAACAGCATTCACCTCTCCAGTGTGACCGGTCAGGGTAAATTGAGGATGACCGGTTTCAACATCCCAGACTCTCAGCAGGCGGTCGTCTCCCGCAGTGACCACCCGCAGACCGCGTTCCAGCACAGCCACATCGTTAATCTCTCCTTGATGAGCTTCAACAGAATAGATAAGCGCTCCGCTGTCCAAATCCCAGAGCTTCATTGTGTGATCTGCTGAAACAGAAACGGCTCGCCAATTATCAGGCAGGCAGGCTACACTGCGCACCCAGCTGGAGTGACCGTACAGAGTAGCAATCAACTCTCCGGTCCCCATTTTATTTTCTTCAGTTGGTGAAATATCCCAAATTCGTAAGGTGCTATCTGCCGAGGCCGTTACTACCCTGCTGCCGTCCGGAGTCACGGCGACCCCTAAGACTGCTCCAAGGTGTTCTCCAATTGGCGTCGCCGGCTTACTGGCATCTAGAAGGTCAAACATGGTAAGGATACCATCTTCGGCCGCAGAAAACAGGCGGCGGTTATCCGAAGCCAGCGCCAAGGCGTAAATATTACTGCCTTTCTCTTGTATCAGCCTGGTTTGTTTTCCACTGGCGAGTTCCCACATTCGAAGCGCACCATCTGCGCTTGCTGAAATGGCGAATTTACCATCCTGTGTCAGAATTACTGCACTGTTTCGCGTCAGTGGGCCTTTGATACTCCTCAATAATCGTCGGTTGGCAAAATCCCATACATTTACCAGGCGGCGTTCACCACCTGAAATCAAACGCCTTCCATCAGGCGTTATTGCCAGTGCATTAACCTGGCTGGATTGCGATTCAATGCTGCTTACTAACCTTCCGCTGTCCAGATCCCATGTGCGAATAAGGTTATCCGCTCCAGCTGAAACGATCATGTGTAAGCCGGGCACCTGTGCTAGAGCCATCACCGCCCCACCATGGTGGAACAAAGTTCGCAGCTCAATGCCATTTTGAATATCCCAAATCCGGATGGTGTGGTCGTCAGCCGCAGAAATTAAACGCTGCCCATCATTGGTTGGTAAAAGAGCGTTCACATTGCCGGTATGTCCAGGCAAAGACATCATCACCTGTCCGGTTTCCAGATCCCAAATCCGGATCGTCCGGCCAGCAGAAGCAGCTTTCAAACTCCCCGGCAAGATATTTATTGCTCTTGCCTGGTCGTTATCTATGTCAAATTCTCTTAATAAGCGAAAATACTCCAGATTCCAAAGCAAGATTTTTCGATCTGCGTAAGAGGCGATAGCCCTGCGTCCATCAGACGACACATTGAGCGCCAGCACACGCCCGTGTTCGCTGGTTGCATCATGAAGAATGCGGATTGGCTGTTTTTCAGCCAATTTCCACAAAATCAAATCACCATCATCGCCTCCAGAGATGAAATGCTGCCCATCCGGCGTAGGTGCCAACGCACAAACTGACGCTGTGTGTCCCGACAATACACCTGTACATCGACCAGTCATGGCATCCCAAATTCGTATGGTTTTGTCATCCCCGGACGAAATGATATTTAAGCCATCCAATGTAACAGCGATGCAGCGGATCGGCGCGGTGTGACCTTTCAAGCTGAAGATATGTTTCTTGCCTGGCCAGGATAATGACTGTCCCAAAGGAACCAGCTCATTTTTTTTCAATCGTTTGCGAACACTTGCCAGCAATTGGTCAAGATGCGGCTCGGGAATACCCGCCAGGCGGCCAATCAATTGGGCAGCAAGGGATTGAGGATTCCGAATGAGAAATGGCGCTGATTGGCGTATTGCAGTCTGAATAAACAGCAATCCCTCGCAGCCACTTCCGCGATCCCATAAAGATAATTCCGGGGCAGAAAGAGCCAGGCGAAAATCAGCCAACAAACTTGCCAGGGTACCATTAGCTAACCTTCTCGCCAGAAAACCATAATCTAATAATAAGCGCAGTAAGTCAGGCTGCATATTCGCCGCAATCATGTGACCGGCCAGGTGATCGAGGATGTATCCATCGGGTAAAGGCGGCAAAATCCCATACGCTAGTACAAAGGCGCGGTGTAAAAGAGCAGTGTCGCCAGCCAATAATGAAAGGTATGCCAGAACAAAATCATGTAAATTGATGGCATTTGCTGGCGAAAGGCGTGTGTCGTATTTCAGCAGTCCATACTTTGAGATAAGGCTGATGATCTCCTCCGTCTCGGCTGCACTGATCCCTTTTGGTTTCCAATACGTCTGAAGCACACTCACTGGGATAGGATTTCCAGCAGGAAAAATCACCATCTCAACCAGCCGCTCGCGAATATCAACAGGCAGATAGCGGACTGTAATATTCATCATCTTTAACAAGGGGAGGTAGAGATATTCCTCCAGGCTGGAAAATGCCTGGATGTCAAAATTGCCAATTTGCGCGACAATTTGTTTCTCATTCAAAAAGTGAAACTTTATTATCCCTGCCAACAGGCAAATTGCCAATGGAATTCCCTCACATTGAAGCAATAACTGCCGCTCTTCTAAATTGAGAGGCCTTTTGGCTACACCTGATAATTTCCGCAGTAATTGATCAGCAGATGCAGCCGGTAACGGTCCTAAGGGAATATTTTGGGCATGCAAAGTACCAACCAGGCCAGATTCACGACCCAAAACCAACAGCATTCCCCGTGTTCCCAGGCAGTCCAGCATTCTCGCCGTGGCGCCATCCCAAACATCATCTAACACCAACAGACATCTTTTATCGAATAACAGGCTGCGTAAAATCCGCCTTCCCTGTGCAACATCTTGAAAATTTTGGTACCCCCCTCCCACCATGTGGATCAACCGCGCTTGCAAGGAAAGCAAGTCAGGTTCTTTTCCAAGGGTGAGCCAGAAGATGCCATCCGGGTAAATCCTGCGAACCAGGCTGTCCCTCAACACAGAGGCAGCCAGGCTTGTTTTCCCAATTCCAGGAATTCCATGCAAAACAATGCGGTCGGACCGCAGGGAGTCTATAGGTCCTGTGCTGGTCAATGTAGTGAAAGCTGTGGTGCCGAAAATATCACCCGGCAGACTCAGCGTATGATGAACACCCAGCAGTGCACTGCGCAGCACTTGGAACTCTTCCTGCCGTCCGATGAAATCTGGGTCTGTATCCGGAACCCCATATAGGATGCCGGGCTGGGCTCCTGGCAGCCTGACCGGTAAATCTGGAAAAATAGGCGCAATGAGCTCCAAAGGCATGACCACCGGGTAGATTCCTTGGGGTGTGTCAGCCAGATTAATTATCCCAATAATTCCCTGGTCTAACCAGACCGGAGAACCTAAGCCTCCTGGCAGCCGCAAATCCTTTGCTGTGTTAAGCTCTTTGACAAAGATACCGCCAGTCGGTGCTAGAGATTGATACAAAACCTGGACGATGTCATTAACACTGATCAGCCTGCCGTTATCTGGACAAACCGCCTGCATCGGTTGGTTTGCTGGACCTTCTAAAAACGCCAGCGCAGGTAGATCTTGCGGAAAAATAAATGAATCATCAAGCTCTACCACTGCTGCATCTAAATTTGAGTCTGCATGTGGCGGATGCCAGGCAACCACGTGGCCAAGAATCGGTTGATTGTTGTTTATATAGAGAGAAACATCATCTTCAGGCGCAGTTGTCGGAAATTGATCTAATCCCAAAGACGCGCTGACCGAACTCGCAGTACAGAGAACAAACCTGGATGAAAACATGAACCCCAAACCGACTGGGATGCCGTTCGGGGCGATTAATCGCACCAGGCTTTTCAAGACTTGTGTGTTTTTCATGTATTGTCAGTGTAAATCAAAGGGAAACATACGTCAACGAATCAGAACCATATAATTCGGATATTATTTGTGGAATCGCATCTAACAAATCCCCGGCGATTACCGATGCCGCGCCCAACCTGCGCACTGTTCTCACGCCAGCCATGGCATGAATCCAGGCGGCGCCGCAAGCTGCTTCAAAAGGTTCCACACCTTGAGCACGCAGGCCAACAATCAACCCTGCTAGTACATCTCCCGTCCCCGCCCTCGCCAGCGCCGGGGTGGCGATTGGAATCAGGCCAACCCGCTTATCTGGGCTGGCAATGACAGTAAATGCCCCTTTTAGAATCACAACGTGGCCCCATTTTTGTGCGAATTGCTCGGCAACAGCCAATCGGTCTGCGTTGACCTCTGCTGTGGAGAGACCGCAAAGAGCGCTCATCTCGCCGGGGTGTGGGGTGAGGATAGCTACTCCTGGCAGTTGATGCGGCCAATCAGGGAGCCTCGCCAGTAATTTCAAACCATCTGCATCAACCACCAAAGGCGGCAAAGAAGAAGCGTTATCCTTTTGATTCAGTATGTTCTGCAGGAAACTCAACGTCGCTGGGTTCAACCCCCAACCTGGCCCGAGCAATAAAGCTGTAGCTCTGCCCAGGTTTTCCCGCAAGATCACCGCTCCATTTGGCACAAGCCAGCCGTTTTCATGCGGCAAGACAACCCAGGTGGCTTCCGGTAAATGGCCGGCAAGCGAATCATACAGTGGCTCCGCTACAGCCATCGTTACTAATCCCGCCCCACAACGATATGCAGCTTTACCGGCAAGAAAAGCCGCACCTGTATAATTGCGCGATCCAGCACAGATGAAGGCAGTGCCAAAGGTGCCTTTATGTGCATTGAGTGGGCGTTTTGGCAGAAAAGAGCGGACCCAGGAGGCCTCTATCACTTGGCGAGTGATGGACTTCCACGCGGACAATTCTTCTAAATTGCCAATCTCCACCACCTGGATTTTTCCAACGTATGAGGCCGCCGGGAATGAAAGTAAACCTTGTTTCGCAGCGGCCATGGTTACGGTCAGGTCGGCTCGAATCGCCTGCTCAGGTGCCGAGCCTTGGTCACAATCGATACCCGAGGGGCAATCCACGGCAATCACTTGCGGCGGGTTAGGTATTTTTTCCATGCTCTGCTTGGCGAAAGATAATAGGTCGGCATATTCAGTGCGTAGAGGCAGTGTTGCGCCAGTTCCCAACAAACCATCCAAGAGGACCGAACATTCGCCGATCAATTTTTTAAAGATTTCAGGAAAATTGCCATTGCTGAAAGAGATAACCTGACCACCGCTAGACTCAAGTCGCTCTACCAATGGATCACTTGGTCTGGCTTTGACAGTCACAGCTGCAGTATGCCAGCCCCAGCGAGCCAAATATTCCAGGGCTACCAGGGCATCCCCGCCGTTATTACCCGGCCCTACCAGAGCGATCACCGACCGCCCAGGTCTGCCAGCCACATGAGCATGAACCGCGCTGGCCAGGCCGCGTCCGGCATTTTCCATCATGATCGAATAGCTTAGGCCTGCCGCGTCTGCTTGTTTTTCAATTTCCCGCATTTGAGCCACGCTGACTAATTTCATTCCAACGCCTTTTTTTCAAGTTCATGCGGTAATTTATCTAATTCATCCGCCAACCAACCCAAGCTAAGGCTTTCCAAATGTTCACGCATTGGGAAGCCACTTTGGTGATTCCAACATCTTAATTCATAATACATATCCAACATCGCATCAAAATCAGGCGCAAAACCCATCTCTGGGCCGTGAGCCAGATCCGGGTACGGTTGGCGCATTGTCTTTGGCAGCTTGTCGTTTTTCCTTCGCAGTCCAAGTTTGTTATTCAAAGCCCGCTTAAGCTGCCAGCCACGTTCACCACATAGCAACATATCCTGGATAGTCCAAAGATACCCACAGGCCGAGTTGATTAGATCGGTCACAGTCTGTGCAGATACGTTAGAAAAATAACATAAAACCAGTGCATTAAACACTGTACGCCAATTTTGATGAATAACTACATTGGCGGCTTTTTCCGCACCGCCTTGACGCCCATGAAATTCCAATCCAAGGTCCGGGTCAACCTGACCGATATCAACGAAGAAATAATCAGACTGGTTATGGCTTGCGCCAATCGGTGAGGTGGCGTAAACAATCGCCATCCCAGATGCGCCGCGTGGGTCGTGGAATGCGGTTTCCAGCCCATTGACCTGGACTGCTTCTTCTTCCGCTCCATATCTTCTGCCTAACGCCCTTGAGCCCTCCGCCAGGGCAGCTCCAAATCCCTGTCGTAAACCAGTTTTTCTTACCAATGCCTCCACAACCTCAGCGTTGCCCCAGGTTAATTCCAGGCCATCTGTATCTGCAGTGGTGAGAATTCCCATCTCGAACAGTTGGAATGCCAGGCCTATAGTACCAGCCATGCTGATGGTATCCATACCAAAACGATCACACAATTCGCCCATGCGCGTGGCAAAAACAGGGTCATTCAACCATAGATTCGGACCAAAACCGACCAGGGTTTCATACTCAGGCCCTTTCCGCTTGGATTGGCCTGGATCAACCGATTCCGGCAATCGAACGACTCGACCGCAGGCGATGACGCACGCATGACAGGCCGTCACCCCAACCAACAGCTTTTCACTGATATTAGCGCCTGAAATATGGGTGGCATCTTCAAACACTTCTGCGTGATAATATTTTTTGGGCATGACGCCCAGGTAATCCAGATATTCCGCCGCGCCCGCAGAACCTAAGTCTCGCAGCACATTCGACATTGGATCCGCCCTCAGCCGCCTATTGGCTTCAGAGCGTACGCTGGTATAAGCGCTGAGATCAAATACGGGAACCTTTCCGTGACCTCGCACGGCGATTGCCTTGATATTCTTTGAACCCATCACCGCCCCCATTCCTGTCCGTCCAGCCACTCTCCCGTGATCTGTCAAAATAAGTGCAAATGGAATTCTGGCTTCTCCAGCCGGGCCGATCACAGCAATCGACGCACCCACACCCTCTTCCCCCAACGCTTCTTTGACTGCCGCCTGGCATTGATAGGTATCCAACCCAATCATTTGGTCCGCAGGTCGGACTTCCAGCTTATCATCGCACAACCAGATGTATACAGGCTCAGGGGCTTTGCCGGTAATCCACAATCCATCAAAGCCTGCCTTGCGGAGTTCCGGTCCCCAAAAGCCGCCGCAGTTCGACTCGCCCCAAATACCAGTATAAGGTGACTTCCCACACACAACAAAACGCCCAACAGCCGGCCCAGCTGTGCCGGAGAGCGGACCATTTAAAAACAACAATGGTGCATCTGGCGACAATGGATCAAGGTCAGGTGTTAAGTAATCAAACAATATCCGAGCAGCAAGCGATCCTCCCCCCAAGAATTCTTGCTGCCATTGCTCTGGGACAGAAAATGTTCCAATTTCCCCTGTGGTTAAGTTCAAAGTTCTAACCGACTGCATGCCATCTCTCCTTGAAAGACGAAACGCAGGATAATTTGTACCTCTATGCACAAGTTTACCCTATTTTTTGATTCCCGGCGGTCTTGCAATTTTTTCAGCTCTCAGCTACACTCATTCTGAGTCACCTGATTTTTTGAATCAGGAAAAATTTTTCAAAGGATAATGTATGCATCCAGTTGAAATATCTCATATTTCCAAATCATTTGGCAGTACACAGGCGGTATCGGATGTCTCTTTTGAAGTATACAAAGGCGAAATTTTTGGTCTGTTAGGCCCGAATGGCGCTGGAAAAACGACTTCAATCCGCATCTTGTTGGATATATTCAAACCAGATTCGGGCAGTGTTTCCATTCTTGGCGGCTCTATGACCGATGCGAAGAAAAGCCGCGTCGGTTACTTGCCCGAAGAGCGCGGCCTCTACCAGGATGCCCCTCTTGAACAATGCCTTTTATTTTTTGCGGCGCTCAAAGGGATGGATCGAAAAGAAGCTTTACCGCGTTTGAATGAATACCTTGATCGTTTCGATCTTTCTGCCCATCGCAAAAAGAAAATAAAAGAATTAAGTAAAGGCATGCAGCAAAAGGCCCAGGTGATCAGCACCGTGTTACATCACCCGGAGCTGCTGATAATTGATGAGCCTTTCTCCGGTCTTGACCCGGTGAACACACAATTGGTGCGAGACTTGTTCGCTGATTTGCGGAAAGGTGGCACTACGATCATTATGTGCACCCACCAGATGAATTTGGTGGAAGCATTATGCGACCGACTGGCTCTCATTCACCAGGGTAAAGATGTTTTGTATGGAAAACTGGCAGATATCCGCCGCCAATATGCCACTGGTGAAGTCCACCTCAACCTGGCGGGTCCGCTGCCAGAATTGCCCGGAATTGCGCAGATCAGGACCGAAAACAGTGGATATCAATTGACACTCCAACCTGGGGTGGAACCAGTTGAAATCTTACAGGCGTTAGCAGCGCAGCGTGCGGCTGTGGAAAAATTTGAGATTGCCATGCCTTCCTTAGATCAAATATTCATCGAAGTGGTAAAAGCCACTGAAGAAAAGGCGGCTGCATGAACCCAGTTGGCGTGATTGCCAGGTATCATTTACGAAAAAGCGTGGTGAGCCGGGGCTTCTTGCTCTCGGTAATTGGAATTCCTCTGCTGTTAGGGGTGAGCATTACAATCGGTATATTGGTTCAGACGACACAAACCCACCCTCGCCTCGGAGTCGTCGATCCCGGGCGAATCCTTCATACACTTGTACCGCCTCATACAGCCACCGAAGATCAAATTGAAATTCAAATTTTCAACAGTCGAGAAGCTGGTCAATCTGCGCTTGAAACAGGAAGAATCTCCGGTTTATATATTCTGCCGTCTCAATACCCTACCATTCGATCAGTAGAGTTGATTTATCAGGCGACCCCGTCATGGCAAGAACAACAGTATTTTATGAATGTGTTGCGCGTCAACCTGTTAAAGAATTATCCAGAAGATACGATCATTAGAGTGATTTCCTCCCCTACCGTCACCATACATTCCCTGGATACCAATCGGGTTTTTTCATCTTCAGGTCCCAATGCCGGCAGTTTATTGCCGGTAATCCTTGGAGTTATATTTATGTTTTCAATTCTTCCAGTCTCGGAAATGCTGGTTGGCGCATTGGGAGAGGAACAAGCCAACCGGACGATGGAAATCATGTTGACATCACTAAAACCTAATCAGTTAATCGCTGGAAAATTGATCGCCGCTGCAGGGACAGTTTTAGCACTTATTTTAATCTGGTTGGCATTGCTGTTTGTCGGCACTTGGGCAGGCGCAGCCATCTGGCATAACACCTGGCTGCAAGATATCCGGATTCCGGTTAGCGACAGCGTCCAAATAATTTTCTTAATGTTAACAGGCCTGTTCTTTTCAGCCTCAATGCTGATTTTTGTTGGTTCTCTGATGCACGGTGAAGAAGAAGTCAAACAAGCCAGTTCACTGATTGTGCTTCCATTCATGTTGCCACTATACGTTTTACCCCTCCTTTTAGAAAATCCGAATAGCTCAACCAGCCTGCTTTTCAGTTTGCTACCGATCACCTCAACCCTGGTATTGGGTATTCAAAGCCTTTTCATGGAAGTTACATGGGGAAAAATCCTGGCGGCTGCTGGTATACAAATGGCTTTTTGTTTATTATTTACCTGGTTGGCAGCGAAAGCATTCCGGCGGGGTATGCTGAGATATGGCCAAAGGGTTCGATTGAGCGAATTATTTGCCAGCGATACTAAGCGGGATCATTAACATGTTCAGAAATATGTTTCTTATAATTCAAAGAGAGATCACAGCCACTCTACGCCGGGTAACGTTGATCATCTTTATGTTCGGCGTGCCAATTGTAATGGGTATCGTGGCAATCATTGCATACCAGATCAACAAAACCGCTCCAAATACTCCAAATGTGAGTAACGGTGGAGTCTCATCAGAAAGTGAGGCTGTACCAATAGGACTTGTGGGCCCTTCAAAACTGGTTGGCGCCATTCCTCCCTGGATAAAGTCTGTTCGGTACAAACAATATATCAATCAAGCGGATGCTTTGGCAGATCTCAGGGCGAAGAAAATTTCAGGCTTTTTCGTTGTCCCAAATGGGTATGCAGAGGGAGAGGAACCTGAATATTTCTCTTTGAACACAAATCCGTTGTCAAACTCAGTGAACACCTATGAGTTTGGCAATATATTGGCATATAACCTGCTTAAAGACGATCCACAAGCTGCCGATTTGGCATTCAATACAGTTGATCTTAAGGTGACACAGCTTGCTGTTGCTCAGTCGGTTTCAAATAGTACAGATTCCAATAATTGGTATGTGTCCACATTGCCCACATTCATGGTGATCCTGTTGTACATGGCGATCCTTGTGCCTGCCGGCAACCTGGTAAGTGGCTTAACAGATGAGAAGAAGAATAGGGTGATGGAAGTTCTTTTGTGTTCTATATCTCCCATGCAGCTATTTGTTGGAAAGCTTTTAGCAACCGGATTGTTAGGATTGATTCAAATGTTGTTATGGATCGGTGTTCTCTGGGGAGTGGGAAAATTTGGCGGCCAACCGCTGCAGGTTCCCGAAGGGTATTCTGTGCCGACTGACCTGTTACTGTGGAGCGTAGTGTTTGCTGTATTGGGTTATATGATGTACGCTGCTCAGTTAGCAGGCGTCGGCGCTATCTCTCCAACCCTGAGTGAATCTCGCTCTGTAACCTTTTTATTGATGCTTCCTCTGATCATTGGTTATTCATACTCCACAGTGATAAGCAGGGTCCCTTTCAGCCCTCTGGCTTATTTCTTTAGTTACTTTCCATTGACCGCGCCTGTGGCTATGATCGGGCGCATGGCTGCCGTTCCCCTTCCATTCTGGGAACCATTATTGTCCTCCATTTGTCAGCTAATTGGCGTACTGATCATTGTCCGCTTATTTGGCCGGCTGTTCCACGCCAGCCTGATGCTTTCTGGTCAACCATTGAATGTTCGCCGGTTGTTTCGCGCCTTACAGGGTAAAGCTTAATGAAAAGGGGGTTATAAGGTAGGATTCAAAGCCCCTTTGTATTTACTTTCATTAATTTTTATCTTTGAAAAACCGCCGCATTCATCGCTGTGATCAATTAATGCTAATAATTTACCCTGCACTTGCGGTTGTCACATTATTTCAATCAGAATTGGAGAAGTCAATCTGTGTCAACATAAAAGTTTGACATCAAGAGCAGTTCTTGTGCTGTGAATGTGATTTTCATCTGGCCCCCCCATGCTTTGTGGATGCTCATCCAAAATTCCACCTTTATTTCTAAACACCAGGCAATCTCCTGTTCTTTCCGTGCTAGAATAACCAATGGATTAAATACTGGGATAATGCAGTTTCGAGCCAAAAAATGAATGCTGAGAATTTTCTCCAACCCCAACGTGTAATCGATCAACTCATTGAGCTTAACCAGCGAACCGGCAATGCCGATGGCGCGCAACGCCTTGCCTGGACAGAACCCTGGGAGCAGGGTCGCCGCTGGTTGAGAGACAATCTATCTGCAATGCCAGCCCACGTCGAAGAAGACCAGGCTGGCAACATCTGGGCAACCTTGCCAGGTGCATCACCGAAGGCTCTGATTATTGGCAGCCATATCGACTCGGTGCCAAACGGTGGCTGGCTTGACGGCAGCCTGGGAGTTGTGGCTGGATTGGAAGTGTTCAGGCGCTTCTGTCGCCAAGGCCAACCACCCACTACCATCCGCCTGGTGGCCTGGGCGGAAGAAGAAGGTTCCCAATTCGGCCAGAGCATGTTTACCAGTCGTGCAGTTACTGGACGATTAGACCCGAATGAATTAAGCACATTTACGGATAAAGCCGGGCTGCGCCTGGTGGATGTCATCGGCCGCTGGGGTATAGATCTGCATACGATGGGAGCAGCGCGCCATCACCTTGCTAATGCCGGGGCCTACTTGGAATTGCATATTGAACAAGGTCCGGTGCTTGAAAGCCTCAATTTGCCTTTAGCAGCAGTAATAGGAGCTTTGGGCGTTGAGCGCCATACAATACAATTCACAGGCCAGACATCGCACGCGGGCTCCACTCCTATGTCTATGCGAAGAGACGCGCTGGCCGCGGCGGCCCGTTTTGCCCTGGAAATTCGCAACATCGCCAACCGCCATGCTGGCGTTTGCACGATAGGAAGCGTGGTTACCAAACCAGGTATCGTCACTGCGGTCGCAGGTCAATGTGATTGCACTCTCGATCAGCGTCATCTGAATGCTGCTTCCCTGGCAGACATGCTCGCTGACGCTAAAGCGGCAAGTCACCAGATTGCTGCCGAAGAGAATGTGGAAGTCAATTGGAAACGCCTTTACCGGGTTGATCCAACTCATTTCACACCTGAATTGATCGAATTGTGCACCCAGGCAATCGCTGAGATTAGTGGATCAACCTATCGAATGCCCAGTGGTCCTCTGCATGATGCGGTGGAGATGATGAAAGCCGGCATCCCGACTGCGATGTTGTTCGTCCAAAGCCTGCGAGGTCTTTCTCACACGAAAGAAGAGGATACTGTGCATGAACATCTCAGGCAGGCTGTGAAAGCCTTAGACCGCCTGGCAGATAAGACGGTTGCCTGGCTGACGCGTTAGAATTCATGTCAGGGGTTTAAACGTCTCCTTGACGTTCGTTACCAGTGTGTTTGACCGGTAGGTAATGATGTCAACCAATGACAACTCCGAGATCATCTTCGATGATAAAAGTGGCACCATCCGCAGGCTGTATAGGCGTTTTGAAACCCGTTCGACGCCTGCCACGCTTGTTTCCCAATCGAACCTGTCGAAAGCAGCTAAATTCAAAGGACGGGTATAACCACGCAAAGTGCGCGAATAATCCAGGCTGTGATAAGCCTCAAAATAAGTCATGACCAATTCCCGAATATTTTTATATACGGGTTCTCGATATCTTAACCCAACAAAATTTGATTTCGCCACGGCACCCCAGCGGTTGTTGCGACGGAAGAGAGCCAGAACATGGTCATCGTCTGTATTGGGCGCAGGCACAAGATCGATGACCATGGGAGGATAGCCCAACCTGCGCAGGGCGGCAGCAGCAAACAAACCACCGTCCAGGCAGTGCGCACGACCTTGTTCCATCACTTGAACCGAAGAGCGATTGACATCTGCGCCATCATAAATAATGTTATCCAGGTAAACTTGAATTTTTAGCGGCGAATTCAATTGCTCTAAAGATTGGCGTAAATCGGGGCTAAGGTTTTTCTCTAATGACATTTTCGACTCCAACATTCTTTCTATACAGCAGCGACCAGGTCATGAATCCATTTCTTTGACCGGAAACGGGGAAATATTATCATTAATTTTGTAAATTCTTCAACCAAAACGATCAAATATACCCAGGGTACGGCTAAACGCAGGCTCAAACCGGCCCAAAAAACCAACGGAACGCCAACGGTCCACATTGTACAGGTTTCTACGATCATCGCATAGGTAGTATCGCCGCCCGCCCTTAAAGCGCCAATAAATAACATAAAGTTAGTCGCCCGCAGCCAAAGTGTAAGCGCATAAATAAGCAAAATTTGGTGTGCATAGGCGGCAGTTTCATCTGAAACCTGGTATAAACCAACCAATTCTGGTGAAAATACCACCAAGATCACAGCCGTAGCAATTGACACCAACAGGCCAAGTGCCAGGTAAATTTTCCCCAATCTAAACGCCCGCTCACGGTCGCCGGCTCCAATACTGTTGCCGACCATCACAGCACAGGCTGTGCCAATGCCAATAGAAGTCACGAAAGCCAGGTTTTCGAACGTACCCACGATATTGACTGCCGCAATTGCATTGGTGCCAATGTGCGCGTAAATTGCATTATATGTCGTGACGCCCAGCGACCAGACGATTTCATTGATCAACGCTGGCAGGGCTGTCGCCATTATTTTGTATGCAAAACTGAAGTTATACCCCGTCAGCTCCCGCAAGCGCGCCGCGGCAGGAGTACGCAAGCGGTAAGTGAGACCCACTACCAAAACCACTTCCAACACCCGGGCGATCAAGGTGCTGTACGCGGCTCCTTCAACGCCAAAAGCGGGAAACCCAATTAACCCAAAAATCAAGACATAACCGATCACGGCTTTTATCGACAAGGCCACAACGTTGATCACCATCGGTAAGCGAACCTGGCGAATGCTGCGCAGTACAGCATAATAGGAGTATGAAATACTAGTCAGTAAATAGCTCAAACTGACAACTCGCAAATAACGAGCACCGATTTCAATCACCATCTGATCGTTTGTATAAAAGCTTAAAACCTGAACCGGAAAAAAATAAGCCGCTATGGAAAAAAAACCAGAGGCTGCCAGCGCTATTGTCAGGCATAAACCCAACACACGCCGGATATTCGCTACATCCCGCTGTCCCCAATATTGGGAAGTAAAAACCGACATCCCGCTCGTTAGCCCGAATAATAGCAAATTCAACAGAAAAAAAACCTGGTTTGAAAGGCCGAGTGCTGCAATCGCTGAGTCACCGAGCTGTCCAACCATTACTATGTCCAGCATATTCAATAATGAAGAGATTAATTGCTGGATAGTGACAGGTATAGCGATTGCCAGCATCGTTTTATAAAAATCCTGGTCGCCGAAATCGACGTTGAATTTCCGAAAGACACGCATAGAAAAGAGATTTTACTCGATTACATCATTACATGGGAGGGAAAGAGCTTTCCGCATCCCAGATAGCTTATAATAAGGCATATTTCTAGATATCTCGAAAAAATTAAAAAGGATATGATTGACAATGACTGATAAAGAGCCAGAAAAGAAACCTGCTGAGACGCCTTCCAAACCAGAGCCAAAGGATGAGCTCGTCGAAACCAGGCACACAATTGTCTTAAACGGAAAAGAAATTAAATATACCACCATCACAGGTAGGATTATTCTTAAAGAAGAAACTGAAAAAGATGGAGAAACAGAAGGCGAGAAAGCAAAAGCCTCCATCTTTTTTGTAGCTTATACACTTGATGATACGAATGACAAAAGCAAGCGTCCGGTAACCTTTTCCTTTAATGGCGGACCAGGTTCTTCCTCCGTTTGGTTGCACTTAGGCGTTCTCGGGCCTCGCCGCCTCCTGATGGATGAAACAGGCAATCCGCTGCCCCCTCCGCACCAGCTTGTTGACAACGATTTCAGTTTATTAGAGCAAACAGATCTTGTGTTTATCGATCCGGTGAGCACAGGCTATTCCCGCGCTGTCATAGGCGAAAAAGCCAGGCAGTTTCATGGTCTTAAGAAGGACATCGAATCCGTTGGTGATTTTATTTACCTTTATGTCTCACGTTACCAACGCTGGTCTTCGCCAAAATTCTTGATCGGGGAAAGTTATGGAACAACCCGCGCATCCGGCCTTTCCGGTTATTTGCAAGATAGACACGGAATGTATTTAAACGGCATCATGTTGGTTTCCGCTGTCTTAGATTTTTCCACGCTTGAATTTAATCCTGGCAATGACATGCCATACATTCTCTTTCTCCCCACCTACACTGCTACTGCCTGGTATCATAAACGCCTTGCCTCTGATTTACAGGCAGATTTACAGACGGCAATCAATGAATCGCGCGAGTTTGCGCAAGGAGAATACGCCGCCGCATTAATGAAAGGCGCTAACCTGGGAGTTGAAGAGCGCGCTCGGATTCGAAGCAAGCTTTCCCGTTTGACTGGGCTGAGCGAAACTTACATAGAACGCGCCAATTTACGAATTGTCATCTTCCGTTTTTGTAAGGAACTATTACGCGAGCAGGGCCGCACAGTTGGTAGATTGGATTCGCGTTTTCAGGGAATTGACCGTGATCCGCTTGGGGTAGAGTTCGAATTCGATCCCTCAATGGCTAATATCATGGGACCGTATACTTCAGGCTTTAACGCATATGTACGCGAGGAATTGAAATACCTGAGCGATCTACCGTACGAGATTCTGAACGGCAAAGTTTGGCCGTGGAGCTATGCGGAGCACGAAAACCAGTATGTATACGTTGCAGAAACATTACGCCAGGCAATGACGATCAACCCCTACCTGCGCGTTCATGTCGCCAATGGTTACTTTGATCTTGCCACGCCTTTCATGGCAACTGAATACACTTTTAACCATCTTGGATTGGATGAATCCCTCCAGCATAACATCAGCATGAGCTATTATGAAGCTGGTCATATGATGTATATCCATAATCCATCTTTGGCAAAGCTAAAAACTGAATTAAGCTCATTTATACAGCAAAAGTAAGCCGGTTCATAAATAAGGAATTCGTTTTGGGGCAGGCACCATCAATCAATTTGGGGTGACCAGAGCCCGGCACACTGGTAATACGAATATCAATTTCTGGAATGGCCGAAAACCCTGATTTCTTATCCCCTGTAACCAGTTTTGAGCGCGGCAAGCTTTTGGGTCAACGCGGACTGGTCGTCTGGATGACCGGACTTTCTGGAGCAGGCAAAACAACCATCGCCGTCCAGGTGGAAAGGAAATTAATTTCTGCGGGCAGGCTTGCTTATCGATTGGATGGTGATGATCTACGCAGCGGCATCAATGCAGGCTTAGGTTTTTCCCAGGCAGACCGCATGGAAAATATCCGCCGGGCGGCCTGGATTGCCCGCATTTTACACGATGCGGGCATTATCACTTTGGCTTGTTTCATCTCCCCCGAAGAACCGATGAGAGCCCTGGCGCGCCGCCTTGTGCCCAATGGAGCCTTTTTAGAAGTATATGTCCGGGCTTCATTGGAAACCTGCATTCAGCGCGACCCGAAAGGCAATTATCAAAAAGCGATAAAAGGCCAGCTCGCTGGTTATACTGGTTTGAGTCCCGACCAGAGCTATCAAGAACCAACCAAGCCTGATCTTCTTCTTAATACAGAGTTGAACAATAGTCAAACTTGTGCAGAAATTTTATTTGCAATGATCATTAACAAAATAAATGAACCAGCTCGATAAACTAGAAAATAAAAGTATCTTCCTGCTGCGCGAAGCGTACAACCAATTTAAGGACCTTTGTATGCTCTGGTCGATTGGCAAAGACAGCACAGTGCTGCTGTGGCTTGCCAGGAAGGCATTCTTCGGGCACGTGCCATTTCCTCTTGTGCATATCGACACAACATTCAAAATTCCTGAAATGATTGAATATCGCGACACATTGGCGCGCCAACTTGGCCTGGATATGATTATAGGGATGAACACACAGGCAGTTACGCAAAAGCGGACATTCCCTGATGGCCAACTCTCTCGATTGCAGTGCTGCCAGACCCTCAAAAGCGAGGCTTTAATCAATACCATCAATGCATCCTGGCCGCGTCAGCGTTTGAATTCTATGACAGGCCAATATGAAATAGACCAAACCAACCAAGTGTTTACAGGCGTAATCGTTGGTTTACGCGCAGATGAGGAAGGCAGTCGTTCTAAAGAGCGGTATTTCTCTGCCCGTGACCAGCTCAGCCATTGGGATATTTCTGACCAGCCGCCGGAGTTTTGGAATCAATATAAAACCGAGTTTGCTCCAGGCACACACATCAGGATTCATCCATTATTAGATTGGACTGAATTAAACATTTGGGAATACATTGAAAGGGAACAAATTCCCCTGGTTCAGTTGTATTTCAACCAGCAACCACCCAGCCAGGCGGGTTTTCGTTATCGTTCGTTGGGATGTTGGCCCTGCACCAGGCCGATTGCTTCTCAAGCGCGCACCGTTAGCGAAATTGTCGCCGAACTGCGCACCGGGCAGCTTGCGAACATTGCAGAACGCTCTGGACGCGAACAAGATAAAGAGGATGGCGGCGGTCTCGAAGAACTGCGTTCGAAAGGTTATATGTGAAGGCGCCGCCAGAAGAGCTAAACCTTGTTATCGTGGGCCATGTCGATCATGGTAAAAGCACCATCGTGGGGCGTTTGTTGGCAGACAGCGGCAAGATCCCGGAAGGCAAAATCGAAGCGATCCGTGAATTTTGCAGGCGCACCTCACGTCCTTTTGAGTATGCTTTTTTACTAGACGCTCTTAAAGAAGAACGCGCTCAAGGGATTACAATCGATGCAGCTCGCTGCTTTTTCAGAACAGCAAAACGCAGGTACACCCTGATTGATGCCCCTGGGCATATCGAATTCTTGAAAAATATGATAACCGGAGCTTCATCTGCTGAAGCTGCGTTGCTGGTGATTGATGCAGCCGAAGGCGTCAAAGATAATTCGCGCCGCCATGGTTACTTGTTATCCATGCTCGGTATTTGCCAAATCGCAGTATTGGTAAATAAGATGGACCTGGTATCGTATTCAAAAGATACTTTTGACCAAATCGTCAGCGAATACTCAAATTATTTAAACGAGATTCATTTCGGAAACGACAGCTTTAAGCAGCAACCCACCAAGGGAAATATGTCAATACAATTCATCCCGGTGAGTGGCATGGTTGGAGATAATATCGCGGCTCACTCTCCAAATATGGATTGGTACAACGGCCCAATCCTGTTAGAGCAGTTGGAAAGTTTCAAAGCTGAGCTGCCGGCTGATCAACTCGCCTTAAGACTTCCGGTGCAGGATGTCTATAAGTTCACACGGAATGGAGATAACCGTCGGATCATCGCCGGAAAAATAGAGACTGGGCGGATTGCGGTGGGCGACAAAATTGTGTTTCTCCCTTCAGGCAAAAAAACAAAGGTGCGATCTCTGGAAAGGTTCAATAGTGACCCGAAAACTGAAGAATGCGCAGGTTGGTCAATTGGATTTACGACATCTGAGCAGATATTCATCAGGCGAGGCGAAATTGTATGTAAGTTGTCAGAAGAACCACTTATTCTTCCCCATACAGCTTCTCATTTGCAAGCCAATATCTTCTGGCTGGGGAAAACACCCCTGCAGTCAGGGAAAAAATATACACTTAAAATCCACACTGCGCGTGTCATTGCTGAAGTAGTCTCAATTCATCGTGTTCTTGATGCTGCCAGCCTCAACCAAAGAGCATCCAATACGGTCAACCACAATGAAGTAGCCGAAGTAAATTTCAATTTAGATCGGGAAATAGCCTTCGACCTGGTGAACGAGTGTCCACCAACCGGTCGCTTTGTTATCATCGACGAGTTTGAAATATCTGGGGGTGGGATTATAACCGGTTTTCAAGAGAATGCCCGGGATCGTTTGTCTGGGATGATTCAAAAGAGGAATTCTCATTGGGAATCGCCAACGATCAGCCGGGCTGCGCGCGCCGAGAGATATAATCAGAAATCTTGCTTGATCATGGTCAGCAGTGCTGACACCAATTTTCTCAGAAAACAAGTTGCTAAAAAATTGGAAGCACGTTTGTTTGCAGACGGAAAATTTGTTTATTTTATCGGTATGGCCAATTTAATTTATGGCCTGGATGCTGACTTATTGCAAAACAGTTCTGGCGATTTTAAGCACGATCCAGATGAAATTGCGGTTGAGTATTTTCGCCGGCTCGCAGAAATTGCCAATTTGATGTTGGACGCTGGCTTAATCCTGGTGGTATCAGCCCGTGCCGTGCGCTCAGAGGATTTGGAGGTTCTCTCAACGGTTTTATGGGAACACCGTGAGCGCATTTACACAGTTTGGGTTGGCGATCACCTGGCCACTGATCTCATTCCTGATATTCACCTGTCAGATAAGCAGGTCGAACAAAGTGACCATATTATAAAAAAATTCTTGCAAACAAAAGGTTTAATTTTTTCTGCTTAAATAAACTGCCGCCGGGTGAACGGCGGCAGCCTATTGATCTAGACTTGTTGCACTTGGGCAAGCAGCATATCAACCATTTCTTCTGCAGAAGAAGGCAACATATGCTCTTGAAATTCGAGAATGCTTAGCAAAGGCATTTCCACAAGGAATCCAAGTGCATCCATCCCATTCATCTCCTGTTCGTCGCCTCCGCCGCCAAATATCTGACTCAACTGAGACTGCATCATTTGGTACAAATTAGCAATCACCTTATTTCCACGCGAATCCTCAAGCCAGTCACGGATTGTTGATTCGCGATTCAATATACTTGGAAGTTGAACAGTCGATTGAAGGTGTACAACCGTTTGCAGACGAATATCCTCCGAGGATGCTCCGATGAGTAGCTCAAATTCCCCTTCTTCGGTGATCCATTGGTGGTAACCAGGGTGATAGTAAGCAAATGAGCGGAAATCCAATGGAATCGAAACGGTTTTGGTTTCTCCTGGTTCGAGATGAACTTTTACAAACCCCTTCAATTCCTTAAATGGCCTAACCAATTTAGAGTTTACATCTCGCACATACACCTGGACAGTTTCCTTTCCAGCCATGAGCCCAATATTTGTTATATCTACTGAGACAATCAGGCCGTCTCTGTCTTGAAAATTCGATGAGGAAACATGCAAGTTTGAATAGTTATATGTGGTATAGGATAAGCCGTATCCAAATGGGAATTGGACTGGAACATGTTTGAAATCATAATAACGGTAACCGATAAAAATACCTTCGCCATATCTCACATTTACACCATCCCCAGGCCAATTAAGATATGCCGGGGTATCCTCTAATCGCAACGGAAAAGTTTCCGCTAATTTTCCGCTTGGATTCACTCTGCCAAAGACTATATCCGCTATCGCCGCCGCCCCTGCCTGGCCCATCATCCAGGCTTCAATCACTGCGGCAGGTAAATCCAGCCATTCTCGCATTGAGACTGGAGCGCCATTGTTGAGGATAACGACTGTTTTCGGTTGAACCTCACATACTGCTTTAATTAGTGCGATTTGTTGCCCGGTCAGGTGCAGGTTCTTACGGTCGTATCCTTCTGATTCGATTGAAGAAGGCAGAGCTATATATAACAGGGCAACATCGCTTTTGGCCGCGATTAATGTCGCTTCATTGATCATATCCTGGTTAAAGTCTTCGCCCGCTGAATAACCCTGAGCAAAAGCAAACTCTGTCTGGTTTGCCCGGTCTTTTAATTCAACCAATGGCTGGGCCACTTTGGTAGGGTTAATATGGGAGCTCCCGCCGCCCTGGAAATGGGCTACCTGCGCCGAGCGACCGATCACAGCAATATGCTGCACATCTTTGAGTGGAAGTAATCCATCATTCTTTACCAAAACAATGCCTTCAGCAGCAATCTTGCGTGCCAGTTGATGGTGCTTATCCGCATCGAACTGCTTGCCTTTTGGTGTTTCGGCCGCTTTGAACACTATTCGTAAAATTCGCCTTACTGCTTCGTTTAAAACAGATTCGCTCAATTCGCCCGTTTTCACTGCATCCACGACTGATTGCACGCGTTTAGGCTTCGGGCCGGGCATTTCTAGATCCAACCCAGCTTGCAATGAAGGTACACGATGATGGACAGCGCCCCAATCTGAAACTACCAAACCCTCAAATCCCCAGTCTTTCTTCAAAATATCGCTCAACAGAACCTTATTTTCAGAGCCATAATTTCCATTGAGTTTGTTATATGCGCACATTACCGTCCAAGGTTGGCAGCGTTTAACAGCCGCCTCAAAAGCTGGCAGATAAATTTCATGCAGCGTGCGTTCATCTACCTCGGCATTGATCATAAAACGCTGGTATTCCTGGTTGTTTGCAGCATAATGTTTTAAGGAAACGCCAACCCCTGAATCCTGGATTCCACTAATCAAAGCTACCGCCATTTCGCCGGCCAGGAAAGGATCTTCCGAAAAATATTCGAAATTTCGACCACCCAATGGTGACCGCTTCATGTTGACGCCTGGCCCTAACAAAACATCGACTCCAAGAGCGATACATTCTTCAGCCAAGGCGAGGCCCATTTGGTGAATCAAGTCAAGATCCCAAGTCGATGCCAGGCACGAGGCGGTCGGGAAACAGGTAGCTGGTAAGCTTTTTGCCCCAAGAGATTGTACATCGGTAACCTTCCGCACGCCGTGGGGGCCATCAGATACGGTGAGCGGAGGTATTCCCAGCCTATCGATAGGTGTGGTTGTCCAAGGGGATGCTCCGGTGCACAAAGCGGCTTTTTCTTCCAGGGTCATCTCCGAAATAATTGATTCCAGGCTTTTCATCGTGAAACTCCTTACTGTGTCCTTGATTTAATGTAATTGCGAAAAGCGTTAAATCGTAATCATCCCTTAGAATTACTCAAGGGATTTTCACTTTGACAACTTGTAGGTAATCTGCAATTAATAGATTACCCTGGCTGTCAAGGGCGATCGCGCCCCAACTGGGGGTGAACCATTTTCCAAGATATTTTCCGGCCGAGTCAAATTTCCAAATTGATTGACTCATGTCTAAGACATAGACATTCCCACTTTTATCTATAGAAACAAAACGTGGTTCTGTAAATTTTTCTTTATCACTGCCTCCGAGGGAAAAAAGAAAATTCCCTTTTGAGTCGAATTTAATGATGCGGTTATTTCCGGGGTCGCTTAAATAGTTATTCCCATCCTGGTCAACTGCGATGCCCTCCGGACCTCCAGTTTCAGAGCCGCTTACTTGCCCATCCTGCGTGCCTTGGCTGGCCCATGAATCGAGAAAATTACCGTCAGAATCAAATTTTTCTACATAATTATTTCGCGACCGGTGCAGCGCTACATAAACATTATCTTGTCCATCAATAGCTACCCCGGCTGGTTCCGCTTCAATTGAATCGAGCGTCCATTGAAACAATACTTTTCCCTGGCTGTCAAATTTAACAATGTTCCGATCACTCGAATTGGCGGCATAAATGTTCCCCTTGCTGTCTACGGCAATTCCTGCCGATTGGCTCAATTCATTTACAGATTGGAGGATTTTGCCATCTCCTGCAAACTTATGATATCCCTTGCCCCGATCGGTTACATAAATATTATTTTGTGAATCTACTGCAATATAATTGGTTTCCTTCGTAAGTGTCTTCCAAATATATTGCACATAAGGAAATTGTTCAGCCAATTTAATATATGTTTGCTTGGTGATAATATGCACGCGGTTTGTACAGGGATCTTCCTTCCAATCCAATAAAAATCCACCTGGTTTGGATGTGATCCAATAAGATCCTGCCTGATTGGCGCATGGTCCGACGGATTCATAGAATGTCACCACATTGCCAGAGATTTCTGCGATGCCACTGGCAGAATAGTCGACTGTGTTATCGTTAAAATAATACACGCCATCCGCAAATATATCCATGATTACGATGTAAGACCCATTATAGGTGTAACGCCCTGCGAAGTTTTCTGGAATCGATCCGGGCCTGGTTGTAGGCCATTTGTTCGCGCTGGAAGATTGGCAAGCTGCTAAAAGAAACGCGACCCCTAACCATAATCGCACAATAAATTTTATTTTATTCATCCTATTCATTACCTCTATGATAATTTGTTCCGCCGTGTCAATTCAGGCCTGAAATACCAGCTCGGTTTGATCCCCTAATCGAATACGATCACCTGGTGTCAGTGTTTGAATTGTCACAGATTTTTCGTTTACATAGGTTCCATTACCTGAATGCAAATCGGCAATTAGCCACGCCTCCCCTTGCTTGGCTATGCGCGCATGATACCTTGAAACCTGTGGATCTAACAATACCATATGATTTTCTGCACTGCGCCCGATTAGTGTACCGTCGGGATTGAGTTTCAGCATAACGGGCCGGCTTGCGCCTCGCGCTACCACCAACCAGCGCGAGCCAGGCGCATGGTCGGATGGATGCTGTGTTTGAGCTGGAATATCAATATGAATTGATGAAGATGCGACGTTATTCGGCTTGTCAGCCTGAAATACCACTGGCTGTTTTCTTTTTTGCAGGAGATATGCTACAAACAATCCAATCAGTGCCAAGACAGCGATCAAACAAGACGCTGCAGCCAAGAGCACTAACCAGGGATTAACGGCCTGTTCTGGCAATACAGAGAACAACATCAAGTCTCCCAGTAAATAAAGGATAGTATACTCAGGAAATGATAATGAACAATGGGTATGATTATCATTTATTCTAGCACCGAAAATAAAATTTTGGGTTCGAACAGCCTGAGCGTTCCTTGATTTCAAGCGCCGAGGTAACAAAAAAATTAAATGAGAACATTATTCACGAATTTTTCATTAATCGATGGCACAGGTAAAGAGCCTTTGCAGGATGCTACTCTGGTCATAGAAGGCAAAAATATTCTTTACGCTGGCCTTTCAAGCCAATCTCCCTACCAGCCTGAGACGACAGGCATAATCAAAGTTGATTTAGGCGGCCGGGTGATGATCCCTGGATTGATTGACGCCCATGTTCATCTTGCGGGCAGTGGAGAACCAGATAGTTATTTCATGGCGCCTGATCCTGAGATGGAATTAGTGATTCTGAAAAACGCTCAACGCAACCTTGCCGCTGGCATCACGACCGTTCGTGATGTCGGAGGTTGGAATGAATTGGAATTTCATGTGCGTAAATCCATTGATGATGGCACGTTCAGTGGTTCGCGCCTTATTTTAGCTGGCAGGTTCATCTCAATAACTGAATCCGGCGCTCCTTATTACGCTGGTATGTACCGTGAAGCAAATGGCGCTGATGAGGTGCGTAAAGCAGTCCGAGAACAAATTAAGAATGGGGCCGATTTAATCAAATTTGGCGTGACAGGAGCGGTTCTGGTTAAAGACGGCATACCTGGCGCCACTCATTTCAATGCTGACGAATTGAAAGCAGGCATCTCTGAGGCCAAGAAGTTTGGCAAAAGAGTTGCCGCACATGCCCACGGCGCAAATGGAATCCGGCTTGCAGTTGAATGTGGAGCCAACACCATCGAGCATGGTACGTTCTTACATCAGGATCAAGAACTGATCGCCTTGATGGCCAGGAATGGTGTGTTCTTGTTGCCTACACTGCAGGCTGGCTGGACGGTCGTGAACGACAAATCTGGCGTTATCCCTGCGTGGATTCGTAAAAAATCAGAGCAGATCCAACAGGATGCCATCCTCAGCCTTCGGCTGGCTTACCAGGCAGGCGTTCCAATCGCAATGGGTTCAGATGCCGCGACGCCTTTGAACTTTCATGGAGAGAATGCTATCGAGCTGTATTGGATGCATCAAGCTGGTATGAAGCCAATGGACGCCTTGCTTGCCGCTACTTACAGCGCAGCAAAAGCGCTCGGTTTGCAAGAAAAACTTGGCACCCTGGAAAAAGGCAAAATCGCTGACTTGGTTATTCTGGAGACGAATCCTTTAGCAGATCTAAGGTCCCTGGCGGATAAAAAGAATATTTACGCTGTGGTTAAAGAAGGCCGGATTGCTGCTATCCAACCAAATTCTAATCTGCCCGGTAAACTCTTCGCTCAGCAAGTGTTAACCATCCTATCACAATAAAATTTTATCGCAATCCTCGGTTTATTTTTCTTCAATTGTAATGGTTTGGATGGCGTCTCCCACGAAGGTTGGGTTGGTATCCGGATCGCGCAAAGTGATTTTATTAACCACATCCATTCCACTAATTACCTGACCGAAAATTGTATATCCCCCGTTTAAGTATGTGACTGGGGCGAATGTGATAAAGAATTGCGAGCCATTCGTGTCCCGTCCAGCATTTGCCATGGCTACTACACCAGCTTTATCAAATGTCAAATCGCTATCTTCGTTCTTGAATTCATAGCCAGGGCCGCCTCGACCTGTTCCGGTAGGGTCCCCTGTTTGAGCCATGAAGCCTTGCAGTACTCGATGAAATGTCACGCCATCAAAGAATTTTTCCCGAGCCAGGAAAACAAAACTGTTAACGGTTATGGGTGCTTTGTCTGGAAAGAGCTGTATGACAAATTCGCCCCCTTTTGCCATTTTGACAGTCGCCAGATATTGTTTCTTAGGATCTATCTGCATAGCTGGCGCAGATGTGTACTGTTTGGTTACTGGTTGCGATGGTGATACTTCGCTCGTTGGCTGTGAATTGTCTTGGCTGACACTTGGTTTTTGGTTCGAATTGATGATCCATATGATCACCACAATGACAAGCACGATCACTCCTATCGCAATTAATTGAGTAATCTGTCCCTGGGATAAATTGCCTCGCCTTGATTTGTTTTTGCGATTGGATTTTCGATACTTAGACATAATTTTCCTCGGAGTTTGCTGGATAACGCTGATCATTATAATGAATTTTATCGCTCGCTTGGGTTTTCTATTCCAGTATTAACCAAACCAAACCAAAACCAACCAGCTTATTCCTTTTTCAGTTTCAAACTCCCCTTTCTCTGCAGGTCCTTCACGTAAAATGGCAGATACAACGAAGTCACGCAAACGACGCCAATAATTTCCATGGACAAAATATACCATGGCCATGGTCCGAGATAATCGATCAAAGTGGATGCCGGGGGTTTGTGTGCTAAGAAAAGATAATTACTGCCCAAAAGGAAATTTAGCGAGAAGATCAGAATGACATACGCGGTTGTTGTGACCACCACCTTCCTAACTGAACGCCAACCTTCAGGTCGCATGCGTTTAACAATTACAAGATAAAGCGCCGCCAGGATAATTCCTCCATGGGAGATAAATATTTGAAAAAACAACACATGGGGAAATCCATATGACCCGAGAGCGGGTGTGATTAAGACTTGAATTGCGGATGGGATACCTAACAAATAAACAAATTCAAAAATATTTTGATTGTTCGAAATTAAGCTATAAACACTGGCAATTACCATTAAATTGCACAGGTTAAGAGGCAGCAATGATCGGATATTCCATAAACCATAGTATGCATACCATGCATGCCACGATAATTCATTGAGGAACAAAAAAATGGCGAACCCATACCGAATTCCAGGCTGATCTGCCAATTGTTGGCGGTAAACGCAAAATAAAAAGATCAACAAACCGATAACAAACAAAGCTGCCAGGTGAGCAGCACCCAACTGCTCAAATGGCGGCCCTGAATATGGATAAGCGAAACTTATTCCCACAGATCTCAATTGCCCAGGTGAATCATTCACTCCATTTGCCAATAAATTCCTTGTGGGCATCCAGATAAGCATCGACGAGAGGCGCTGCCCTGGAATAGGATAAGACGAGCGGGTGAACCATCAATGCCTGTATTGCTAACTTGCGAGAGCGTTCACGGATCGCCTGAACTGTCATTCGTTCGTAAAGTTTGACTGTTTTCATCAAATTAAGTTGGTAGGATGGAATTTGGCCAATAAGAAGCGGTTTAACGATCCCATTTTCAACTTTAGCACTGACTTCCACAACATCATCATCTGCCATGCCATCAATAGCGCCTTGATTGGTGATGTTCAACGCTGTGTATAAGGTTTTCTCAGATTGCATTGCTTCAATAATCGATAAGGCCACACCAGCGTAGCCCTCGCCTGCCTCTGCCGGGATATCTGCGTCAAAATCATCCTTCTGAGCTGAACTTTGTTTTTCCACCTCCTCGATGGTTGGTCCTCCATATGCATAATGCATATAGGTTGACCCTCGACGTTTTTCGTAACCAAAAAAGGTGCGCAGTGCCTTTTCAGGGTTGCGCTCTACGCCGATGCTCTCGAGTTGCTGGATTAAGCGCTTGTTCAATTCCTCGATCTCTTCACCCCGCGTCTTGCTCTCCGAACTGATGGCGGCGACCGCTTTTTCTGCGTAATGGTAATAATATAAATACTCATTCAAGTGCATACCTGCCTGGCGTACCAACGCAGGATCAAATGGACCTTGCATGGCTTTGATGAAACGATCATCTGCCAACGCTTTAGGCAAAATATTTTCCCCATTTAACCAGGCCGCCCGGCACCACGAAAGATGGTTCAATCCGAACACTTCGGCTCTTATTGCATCATAAGGCACACCCATGTACCAGGCTGCCGCCCCCTGCCCACCATTTGCGCCATCACAAATTCCAATCGTACGCTCATAACCAGCTTCTCGCAATGCCTGCGTCACCAATCCAGCAGGATTGGTAAAATTGTACATCCAGGCATTCGGACTTACCTCTTGTAATAACGCAGCGTAACTTAACAAAGCTGGGATACTGCGCAGCGCCATCGCAAAACCGCCTGGGCCGGTTGTTTCCTGCCCAAGCACCCCATGGCTCAAAGCGATTCGTTCATCGAGAGCCCGGCCATGTTCATACCCTACACGGATCGTCGTGACTACATGATCTGCGTTGGCCAAAGCGGCGCGTGCATCCGTCGTTGCCACGATGCGGAATGGGTTTCCAGCCCGCCTGACCACTTCGCGACAAAGACCGCCAAAAAGACCAAGCTTATGGGCGTCAATATCCATTAACCAAAGTTCGTCAACCTTAACCCGACCGAGCCAGCGTAAAACGGAGGCCACAAATAATGGTGAACGCACGCCGCCGCCACCGACCAAAGTTAATTTCATCATATTCTCCGATCTCTCATCAATTCATGATAGGCACCTTACGGGTCAGAGCCAGGCAAGCAATTGCTCCAGGGTTGGAGCCGCGCTGGCGCCCCCACAGCGGGTGGTTGATAAACTGCCGCAGATGTTTCCATATCTAAGGCAGGTTTCTATGGTTTCTTTCTTCAGCACGCCAGCCAGGAAACCCGCATTGAAAGAATCCCCAGCGCCAGTCGTATCCACAACCTGTACTGGCAGCGCTGGTGAATACCACAGGCTCGTGCCAGCCCTGGCATAAGCTCCATTTCCGCCACATTTTACAATCACCATTGGGCAATAATTCGCCAGCACAGCTGCCGCCTGTTGAGGTTCGCTGCAACCTGTCAGCCTGTGCGCCTCGCTTTGATTGCACGTAAAGATATCGACCAACCCTAACGTATCACCCACACCTGGCACATCCAGCGAATAATCCACAAATTGGCTATCAAGGTAAATTTTGCTCCCGGCCGCGTGAATCGCATGTAAAAAATCTTGAATGTGTTTTTCCCCACCCAAAGGTGGATTCACCACCCAGGCTGGAGACCGGGCCACAATATCCTCAACCGGGTAATCAGAATCAAACCCATCACAGTAACTGATAAATCCCCGGTCGTGAGGGTAAGAAAACGAAACACTTAATTTTCGTAAAGGGATATCGTGCCGTTTAAAGAGAAGTTCGCACAACCCTTCTTTTTGTGCAGCCCGAATCACAAATTCACTCAAAACATCGTTACCCAGGTGAGCCACCCATTCTGCATGTATCCCCAGGCGGTGTAATGCCACTGTGGTGATATACGCTCCTCCCGGCGCCATTTCTAATTGATCCCCAAATATATCAGCGCCAAGGCGGGGCAGCTCTTTTAATCCGGTTATGATAATGTCGAAGAAGTAATCGCCTAAAACAATTACATCACAGTCATGCATAGCAATGGTTAATCGGTTCGAATCAGTGCGTTTTCTGTCTCCGGGTCGAACAAACAAAACTGGCTGCTGTCCAAACCAATTGTCATCGATGAACCAGGTTCAAACAGCATTTCGTCAACACCTTGAAAGACAGCTGAGACAATTTTACCTGAGGAATGCTTAAATATTACAATGACCTCGCTGACCAGAGGTTCGATCGTTTCAATTACACCAGTAAACTGGTTATCTGTTCCCTCTTGATTGCCGTCAATAGCCATACCAGGCGTTATAAAAGCGGCAGGGGGAATTCCCAGAACGATGCGGGGGTTCCGGTAATCCCTTAAAACTGGTTTCCAGGAAGCCGGCAATTCAATTTCACCCCCTTCGAAACGAACCGAGTATGCACCATCTTTTGCCGCCAGATCTCCGTAGATCAGGTTCATCCCAGGAGCTCCAATAAAGCTAGCAATAAAGATATTGGCAGGCTTTCGGATCAAATCGTCGGATGTGCCTAACTGCTGCAGTTTTCCCCTGGCAATAATTGCGATGCGATCTGCAATTGCTAATGCTTCCGTTTGATCATGGGTGACATACAACGTCGGCTTTTTCTTCAATCGGTGTAACATCAAAATATCACGTCGAGCCTGAGCGCGCAATTTCGGATCCAGGTTGGAGATGGGTTCGTCAAACAGGTAAAAATCCGCATCTTTTGCCATGGCCCGTGCCAGGGCAACACGCTGCTGCTCACCGCCGGATAGATCGACAATGATCCGATCGATTAATGGTGTTAACCCAAGGCGGCCTGCTGCGTCTTTCACCCTCTTAGAAACCTCATCGCGCGGGTACCCGCGCGCTTCCAGTCCGTAGGCAATATTTTCCGCCACGTTCATGTGAGGATACAAACCGTAATCCTGGAAAACCATACCTACATTACGCTCGCGCGGCGCCATGTTGGTTATCTCGCGCCCTCCGAGAAGAATTTTCCCGGAGTCAGCTCCTTCAATTCCACACAGCACCTTTAGTATTGTGCTTTTCCCGCCTCCAGACGGCCCAAGAAGCACGAAAAATTCGCCGTCCGGCACGGAAAAAGAAATATTATTTAGCACCGTGTTTTGGCCATAAGTTTTCACCAGATTTTGTACTTCGAGCAATCCCATTATTAACCTCTCATCCTGTTTCTATTCATCCTGGTCTAGCCAGACGCTGTAGAATTGAAGTTTTGTATTTGAATCAGAGCTAACAGCACAGGGACGATTAAATACAACCCACCAATGGAGATGACCCCTATGAGTATTGCAATGAAACATAACGCACTTGCGAACAGCGTCCGGGCTGGTTTCCGCCAAAAGAGCCGGATAGATTCGACGAAAATACCCAAGGCTGACAATTGCCGTTTATTGACCAATAATGGTCCCCAATAGATCGCTATGACTGCCAGGCATAATATTAGCAGTCGAGCCAGTACATCTATAATGAGCCACATATTTTGTTCGGCTATGGATGCGCCCAGCCATAACCAATAGAACAAACTGACCAATGGTAAAAGTTTCAAGTATGAATCGAGCCAATACAATTTGAACACCTCTTTTGCCATATCCAGGCTCAAAGGTGTCCCCTTGTTGGTGTCATTTAACGCGGCAAACAACACCATGGTGGCAGGTAAAAAGGCAACGGCGGAATAGAGTGTTAATGCAATTCGTACCCCATCAGGCAAAGCGGGAATCACCCATGCCACGAGCGCAGGCAGCGACTGGACCGACCAGGCAATATTCAAAATTACCATTCGCTCTAATTGGTCGCCAACCAATGAAATCGAGCGCCAAAATATATTGCGCTCTTGCTCAGGTTTTGGACCGCTGTCATCAAAAAAAGGCATACGCTGCTTTACTGATGTAGAACTGACCGTTCGGTTTCGAGGTCGAAGAAATGAGCTTTCAGCAGATTTATTGCCAGCGGCACTTCGCGGCCAATGTAAGAAACCGGCATACGCGTGCGCAACGTGGTGACAAAATCCTGAGCAGAATCTTCCATTGTGCTCAAGTAGACTGAACAACCTGTCGATGATGGTTCTATTACATTGACCACACCCTGGATTTGGTTATGTTCGGTCACTGTAAACGGAGCCAGGCGTGGTACATGAATATCTTCCGGGCGAATTCCCATTTTTACTTTCTTCCCAATATAAACTTCCAGCCTGGATTTCATCTCTCCAGGTAATTGAACCCGAAATGCCGGACAAAGAGCCACTAATTCACCTTCTTCAACAGCAATTTCCACATCAAAGAAATTGATTGTCGGCGTTCCGATAAAATAGGCAACAAACAAACTGGCTGGATTTTCGTACAGATCTTGCCCGGAAGCCAGTTGTTCAATCTTTCCATCATGCATGACAGCAATCCGATCACCAAGAGCCATCGCCTCTGATTGGTCGTGCGTTACATAAACACTGGGGGCTTGTTTCTCCTTATGCAACGCCATAATATCCTCCCGCGCCTGATAACGCAGTTGAGCATCTAAATTGGCCAATGGTTCATCATAAAGATACAAATTGGCGTCACTGACCATCGCCCTAGAAAGGGCAACTCTCTGCCTTTCACCACCGCTCAATTGGCGTGGTTTACGCTGCAGAAGGTGGTCAATCCGGAACGTTTTGGCCGCTTTTGGAACCCTTTCCTTGATCACCTGGGATGGCGCATGCCTCGAGCGCAAACCATATGCAATATTTTCATAAACAGTCAGGTGAGGGAAAACGGCATAATCCTGGAAAACCATGGCGATTTTTCGATCGCGCGGACGGATATCGTTCATTCGTTGACTGCCAAAGTAGACATCTCCACTGCTGATCTGTTCTAACCCTGCGAGCATGCGGAGCGTGGTTGTCTTTCCACAACCTGATGGTCCAACAAGCACTAAGAACTCATGTTCGCCAAGCTCAAAACTGATATCATTGACTGCTGTCTTGGTGTCAAATCTCTTGAAAACGTGGGATAACTTAACCGAAGCCATGATTCAACTCACTTTCTAAAAAAGCGCCGGAGCGCCAGGTGAAACAAGAGCCGTTTCAGAGTCCGATGCAAATACGTGAGTCTGGCTCCAATCTGGAAGCAGATAAACCTGGCTCACATTTTCGGGGAAATCCAGTCCGACCAAGGCATTAATTACCGCGCCTCCTAACTGACCATTGACGAACGCCGCTCTCTCTGTGTACAAACGTTCCACATGGATGACTTTCATCGGAATCCCCTGACCTGACCGTTGGCTGACCGTCCATGATTCAGGACGCACGCCTAACCTAACGGATCCTGAGGGAAAAGATCGCTCTTGGTCTGGAGGCAAGGCAACATTAAATTGAGAGTCGGGCAAGCTGACCACACCATTTTGAATAATCGCCGGCAAGATATTGATCGGAGGCGTGCCGATCAAAGAGGCGACAAATAAGTTAGCCGGGGAGTAATACAAATCATCAAAAGTTCCAAATTGCTCCAACCGACCACTGCGCATCACTGCAATCCGATCACCCATAAAAATCGCTTCTTGTTGGTCATGGGTGACGTAGATCGTCGTTATGCCAAATTTCTTGAGAAGCTTTTTGATTTCCGTCCGTGTTCGCTCACGTAGTTTGGCATCCAGGTTCGAGATCGGCTCATCCATCAGAAACACATTGGGCTCGCGTACAATACAACGTGCGATGCCAACCCGTTGTTTTTCCCCACCAGACAGCGTGTCGACCTGCCTTCCCATCAGCAGTTCGAACCCAATCCCCATCATATCGGCAGTTTCCCGTAAACGCTGCTGTTTTTCCTCTTCGGTCTTCTTGCGCACTTCAAAATAATAACTCAGATTATCTTCACCCTCTTTGCTTGGATAAAGCGCATAATCCTGAAAAACCATCCCCACCCCGCGCCCCTGGGGCGATATGCGGGTGACATCCACCTTGTTATATAGAATTCGCCCACTGTTGATTGACTCAAGCCCAGCGATAGCTTTCAGTAAAGTGCTTTTCCCACAGCCTGAAGGGCCAACGATGCTGATCGTTTCACCATCTTGGATAAACATGCTGATGTTCTCCAGACCGGTGACTGGTTTTGTATCTCCAGCGCCGACGGCCGGGATGTAGAATTTCATCACATTTTCAAGAGTGACGCTGGTCATTTTAACCCCTGAATCTTGACGCCCTTGAGCAAATACTCACGGGCGATGATGAAAAAGATAAATACAGGTATTGCTTGCAATAAGCCCAACACCATCAGACCATTCCAGGATAATCCCTGCTGCATCAAAGCATTCAGTGCCTGCGAGGCGCCAGCCGCTGTCATCGTATTGGTCGTACCCGCATAAGAAAATGCATCCACTATCCGCCTGATAGCCAGAGTTAATGGCGCTATCTCACTTTTTTGGATCACCACCAACGGCCATAAATAGCTGTCCCATACCCCACCAAATTCAAAGTACGTGGTCACTGCATATACTGGCAGGCTCATCGGTAAGATGATGCGCCGGAAAATATTAAACTCGGATCCACCATCCACACGCGCAGCGTTAATGATCGAATCCGGGATTCCATCGAAGAATCCCTTGAACAACAAAAAATTCGAAGCGCTGAAACCGGCTGGCAGGATAACAGCCCAATAGGTATTCCATATGCGCAGGGTTGGAAACGGTATCGTTGTTCCAGGGATGCTTGGAGCTACCGGCAGAGGAAATGGGAAATTGCGCGTCAGCAAGAATGACGGTATTAAGGTCACAATTCCTGGAAGCATCAAAGTACCGATGAAGAAAATAAACAGCGGCCTGGATATTCTTCCTTTGATCAATTTACTCGATGCATATGCGGCCATTGACGTTACGGGTATCGATAAAATGATCGTACCAAATGTCATAATCATCGAGTTTAAGAAATACCGGCTTAATGGCTGGGCCAGCAGAGTTTTTGCTGCGTCAGTAATATTCAAGATTAACTGCCAACCAACCAATGTCGGATGTTTCGGCCAGATGGTAGGAGGCATCGACATGGCTTCGCCAGCAGGCTTGAGCGAAGTGGAAATCATGATATAAAATGGCACCAGGTGCATGAATACACCAAACCAAAGGAAAATAACCACAAGCCACCACGCCAGGCGGGTTTGGGGTTGGTTGCGTCCTACAGAAGGGAAGAGACTCATCGCATTTTCTCCTGTTATTTATCCAAATCATCTTTGAAAACAACCCTATAAACCAAAACCAGGGCCATGATCACGAAAAACAACATGACTGCAAGCGAGGTTGCATCGCCATAACGGCCGTTATTTAAAATGCTGAACATATACATGACTACAGTCCGGCTTGCCCCATTCGGGCCGCCGCGTGTCATCAGGTCTGGGAAAGTGAATTCTTGCATCGAACCGATGATGGAGAATAGAAGAGTCATCGAGATAATCGGCCGTAAGCGCGGCAGCGAAATCGTCCAAATTTTTCTCCAAAATCCTGCCCCTTCGACTTCTGCGGCTTCATAATACGACTTTGGGATAGACTGCAGGCCGGTCATATAATAAAGCCCTGGACCAAATAATAGAATCCCTGGCACAACCAGCCAGAACAAAACCCATGATTCACTGCTCAGGAAGGCTTGAGGCTCCATCTTGAATATCTGCGTGGCGATAAATTGGAATATACCGAACTGTTCATTGTATAAATACTGCCAGAACAAGGTGCTGGCAATGCCGCTCAATGGCAGAAACCATAAAAGCATCATGATGCGCATCATCGCTGGAGGCATTTCGAGCAGCAAAATCGCGACAAATATCGGTATCACAAATGTGAGAATGATCGATAGGCTGGCGTAAATGAACGTGATCCGGAACGAAGTACCGACCAAAGGATCCGCAAAGAGACGTTCGTAATTATTCAATCCTTGGAAAGTAATAGCTCCGCGGATTGGGGCATTGGTCAGGCTGAGGAAAAGTGCGATTACCATCGGGTACCAGCCCCAAAAGAACTGAAACAGCAATGCTGGTATCACAAACATCCAATACTGCCAACGATTGGTAACTTTTCCCTGGTCAACATTTTGGGCTGGCTGAGGAGCTGTAGATGGTTCTAAGGGTTCCGAACTGACCGTCATATTTCACCTTCCTCCAATAGAAATAACCAGGTTTTACCTGGAAAGGAAGAAGGCAGTTCCAAGGCAAACAACCGCTGCATTGGAACTGCCTGACCAATTATCCAAAATTGGGTTTGATTCGTAAATCGTAAAATGGTTTGAACCGCTCCTCGTAAAACTTTGGAGCATTTGCCTGCAAATAGGTTGTTACATCTGCATAATACTTGTTGATGCCCTCAGCAAATGCGTTTTCCTCGACACTGGATGGGAAGGTTTTTGCCTGCTGGTTCAAGATACCTTCCAGCTCTGCTGCATCGGCTTTCAAATCGAATGGATCTTTCGAATACGCCCAACGTGAGAGCTTGTCATACCAGGGAGTATCGCCAGGGCCGCGGTTGACTTCTGCCGGTACAAATTCGCCAACTTCAGGAGGTTTGGGTAATCCAAATATTTGTTTCAGCGAATTGGCATAATTCTGTCCAGCGGCCTCATTCAAAGATGTTGGGATCCCTGGGATCGATTCAGAATACTTATTGGCATATGGCCAACGAATTGCCCTAATCACCTCGCTGGCATCGTTTTTTGCAGAATAAATTTCATTGGTTATTTTGACAAAACCATCGCTCAGCAGTAAATACTTAAACACAGATACTGCCTTATCTAATTCTTCAGCGGACAAATCAGGATTGAATGCCCAGGCGCTGACGGCAAATGGAAGCTGGTAGGTGTATCCTTTCGGGCCTAGTGGCTGCCTGGTGAAGCTCATAAATTTATCTGCTTCAGGGATGGTCTTGTTCATTTTATTCGCCATATCTGAGAAGAATAGGTGAATGCCAGGCGTCATCGATGCTTTACCGTCATAGAAAGCGGCTGCCAGTTGTCCGTTTTGGGAAAAATCCCAGAAGTTTGGATCGGTGTACACTGACTTATCTTCAAGGTACATTCCTCTCCATAAATTCACACCTTCCGTGATGTCATCCACATAGGATGTGAAATCCCAGCGCCAGTTGAAACCTTTCCCTGGAATGGGATAATGACTGAGCAAACCATCAAAATCGATCCCGTACGATGGCAGAATCCAGTCTAAAGCGTAAGCCGCCATTGCAAGGCCTTTGCGATCACCCTTGGTAAGCTTGAGTGCAATTTCGCGCATATCCTGCCAGCTCCAATTGAATGGAATGGTATCCATCCCGATCTCTGCCAGATGCGCCCGGTTGTAGAAAAATCCTTCGCTGGAGACGACCTCATAAGGAATACCGAAAACAGTGCCATTCTGAGTTTTCCAACGTGAAGAAGAAGCCGCAACTTTGGGATCCAGGGCGCTGATAATATCGTGCTTATTAAAGGCTTCGGTGATGTCTGCAAACAAACCTTCTGCGTACGATGCCTGGATGCCTGGGACGTTCCAACTCCCTAAAACCCCAATCGGATAGTGAAATGGAGCTGTCCCGCCGGCAATGGCCGTCCGTAAGCCCGCAGCGTCCCAAACATTAAATTCGATCAATTCGAGTTTTACACCCGGGTTCAAATCCTCCCAGGCTTGCAAAGCCTTGTTGTAACCTGCATTAAAAGTTCCAGGTGCGGCATCTTTAAAGGGCATATCAATTGGCCAACCGGCTGTCTTTAAAGTGATATCCACGGGAGGCGCCTGAGTTGGACCGCCGGCTGCTGTAGGGCTGACACTCGCCCCGCCGCTCGCCACAGTTGGTGCAGCGGGCGCTTCTGTCGTGGCGCTGGTTCCGCAAGCGGCCATTGCCATAGAGCCTGCTCCCAATGCCATCAGGCGCATGAACTGCCGTCGATTGAGTTTTGTTGTTGGGTTAATCATCCTTTACCTCCGGAATTTATTAATCTCAAATCATGGAGTTTTGGTGACACAACATGATCGTCTTCATTATTTGCGTGAAGTGCTGTGCAGTCTTCCATTGCACAGCACTTCACAGTTATGCCTTCAATTTCTAAGGAACAGCCTTAATGTCGTCCAAGAAATATGTGCCAGCCCAAAATAGTGCAAATTGGACCTTTTCGATTTTAGCCAGGTCGACTTTGGTGTAGGCAGCCAGGTTAATACACATCTCCACCCAATGATCCTTGACAGTCTTGGGATTGCCGCCAGCCAACTCATTATCCGTCCAGACTTCTTCGTTGGCGCCGCTGGAATCGAACAGCTTTACACCAACCGTATTGTCTGCTTTTCCGTTGTTATTGGCGGTTGTGTCGTAAATCCAAAAACAAATCTTTTTGAATTTCGTCGCGTCAAAAGGAGACGTCTCAGGGTAAGCGCCAAATGCATGCCACTCACCCTTCGGGCCAAAGGCGAGCAATGATGATTTACCGCCATGCACAATCGTGGTTGTCAGGGTTGGCGTAACCTGGTAATCGGCATAGAATGTGCCGTCTGTTTCAAAGCCTTGCACCATCAAGGGAATTGGATTTGCCGCGTCGCTGTAGAATTTGATATCGTCCAGGTAATATGTGCCTGCCCAGTATAAAGCAAATTGGATTTTATCGATTTTTGCTAGGTCAACTTTCGTATACGCATCGAGGTTGACGCACATCTGAACCCACTGATCTTTGACTGTCTTTAAGTTTTGGCCTGCCAGCTCATTGTCAGTCCAAATTTCCTCATTCGCGCCGCTGGCATCAAAGAGCTTAACGCCTACGGTATTGTCAGCCTTTCCGTTATTATTTGCCGTGGTATCGTAAATCCAGAAACAGATCTTCTTGAACTTCGTCGCGTCGAACGGTCGAGTAGAAGGATAAGCGCCGAATGCATGCCATTCACCCTTAGGACCATACGCCAGGAGCGATGATTTGCCGCTGTGCACGACTGTGGTTGTCAGCGTGGTGGTGACCTGGTAATCGCTGTAGAATGTATCTGCAGCCTCAAATCCCTGCGCCATCACTGGAGCCATAACAGTGCCGCCGATGAAGCGGATATCATCAACGTAATAAGTTCCAGCCCAATACAGAGCAAATTGGATCTTGTCTAGCTTGGTTAAGTCAATCTTGGTATATGCATCGATGTTTATGCACATCTGAACCCACTGATCTTTAACCGTCTTGGGATTGCCGCCCGCCAGTTCATTATCGGTCCAAATTTCCTCATTGGCGCCGCTGGTATCAAAGAGCTTGACGCCTACGGTGTTATCAGCTTTGCCATTGTTGTTGGCGGTTGTGTCGTAGATCCAGAAGCAGACTTTGCTGTACTTGCTGGCGTCGAACGGTCGGGTAGAAGGGTAAGCGCCGAACGCATGCCATTCGCCCTTGGGACCATACGCCAGGAGCGATGACTTGCCGCTGTGCACGACTGTGGTTGTCAGCGTAGTGGTGACCTGGTAATCGCTGTAGAATGTACCGTCTGCTTCGAAGCCCTGCGCCAAAACCGTTGGAACCCCGGTTGTCATAACGGCTTCTATGGTATCAATGTAATATGTTCCCGCCCAATAAACGGCGAATTGGATTTTATCGATCTTCGACATATCCACTTTGGAATATGCTTCAGAGTTGATGCACATGTGAACCCACTGATCTTTGACCGTCTTCGGATTCTCACCTGCCAAGACATGATCTGTCCAAACCTCTTCGTTAGCGCCAGAGGCATCGAATAGTTTCACACCAATTGTATTTTCGGCTTTACCGTTATTGTTGCCAGTTGTGTCATAAACCCAGAAGCAGATCTTGGTAGCCTTGCTCAAATCCACCGGCCGCGTGGAAGGATAGGCACCAAAAGCGTGCCATTCACCCTTCGGATAATATGCGAGCAACGAAGATTTCCCGTCATGGACAATGGTGGTCGTAAGCGTTGTGGTAACTTGATAATCGTTGTAGAAAGTTCCATCTTCCTCAAATCCCTGGACCAGCAATGTCGTTGTCGGGCCGCTTGCCTGTTCCTTGACCGCCAATTTGTCGTTCTTAGCAAGTAAAGTAATATCATCAAAATAATACACGCCAGACCAATACATTGTGAATTCGATCTTATCAACCTTCGTCTGGTCGATGCCGGTGAACGAAACGACATTCATACACATTGGCACCCATTCATTTGTTTTGGTCTTGGGGTTGGGTCCAACACCTTCGTTATCGGTGTAGCGTTCCACGCTTTTACCATTGGCATCGATCAGTTTCACGCCAACGGTATTGGCGGCTCTGCCATTGTTGTTCGATGTCGTGTCATAAACAAAATAGCACAGGCGACCGTAGTTGCTGATATCTACCGGACCATCACCCAGGTTTACACCGACGGTGTGCCACTCACCAGTATCACTCTGGCTTTTCAAAGAGGCCTTGCCATTGTAGGCTACATCACCTACACTGGCTTTTGCCTGGTTGCCATCATAAGGCTTTGCATTGGTTTCGAAGTCTTGAATTATCTTGGTTTCTGCCGGAGCTGAGGTGGGCGCTGCTGTTGGCACGGCAGTTGGCGCTTCGGTTGGTGCAATCGTTGGCGCTGATGTTGGCGCCTGGGTCGGGGCGGCCGTAGGCGCTTCGGTAGTTGGACTGCTGCACGCGCTCAATAAAGCGACCAGCAACAACCCAACCAGCACAAACCAAGAGCGAAATACAAATTTGCGGGTATTCATCTTGCTTCTCCTTTTCAAAATATTTTCTGTATTAGCAGTCAGGCGAAGCCACGCTCTTCATGCCTGTCTGCCAGACACACACTTTTGGAGGCTATTGATTGTCCAACGTAATGTCATCAAAATACCAATCACCAGCCCAATAGACATTGAATTCGATTTTATCCACGCGTTTCAAGTCGATTTCATTGTAACCAGACAGGTTAAAACACATCTGTACCCATTGGTCCTTCTTTGTTTTCGGATTGTTTCCCACTTCAGAGTGATCGGACCAGTGTTCGACACGGTTTTCGTAAGCGTCTATCAAGCGAACACCAACCGTATTTTCACCAGTTCCTTGGTCGCCCATGGTTGTATCAAAGACCCAAAAACATATTTTCTTATAGCCCGATAAATCGATCGGGTGTTGGTTGGGTGAGAACCCAATCACATGCCAATTTCCTTCTGTGCTGTGGCTTAGAAGCGATGCATTTCCACCATGGGCAATCTTTCCAAGGCTCACCTCCGCATTTTCGGCAGCATAAAATTCAACTGGCTTCTCAAAATCGGCCAAACTTGCGCCAGCGGGTGAACCTAATGGAACAACCCCAGTCACTATTGGCCTCGGTGTTTGAGTGGCCCTGGGTGTGACTGTTGGACCGGGTTTCAATGCGGTGGACCATTTGAATGTCACCACACCTTGGGAAGGTAAGTGGTATGTGAAGCTCATCCCATTCCAATTCACATTAAAATTTGCCTCCTGGCTCGCCTGGACAATTAAGACAATGCTGCCATCAGGATTGATAAACGCCACATTATTGGGAGCAGAAGAGCCGCTTTTTTCGGAGACAATCCGGAATGCGCCTGGAGTGACAAATTTACTCACATGACCCAGCACATAATATTCCTCGTTGTATTTCACTTCCCCGGTCGTTTGGTTGATCGTGACAACACCCCAACAATTCCCACAGCCGCCGTTCTGCGGCCCAGCTTTTTCATCCAATGCCAGGTTCCACAAAATGACACTCTTACCCCAATTGCGAATGTTGCCAATCACCAGGTTTTGCATGTTCCAATTCAAATTATCGGCAAAATTTGGGGCCCAATCCCCCCCCGAACATTCGGTGAACCAGATGCCTTTATCTGGATGCGCGTTGTGAACCACGGATTGATTCGAAACATCGCCGCCATAACAGTGGAATGCCACTCCATCAATAAAATCAGCAGCCGCTGGATCCGATAAGACCTGGTTGGCATAATTGGTCAAATCCCAGTTATGATCTAAGATCAAGATGTGTGGGCTCAGCCCGGCTTTCCGGATAGCAGGGCCGAGAAAATCACGTACGAAACTTTGTTGTTCCCCTATGGTCATGGACATCGTTGGATATCCTTCTGTTGAATACATCGGTTCGTTTTGAGGAGTAATCGCATCGATCGGCAGCCCGGCTGCCTTGTAGGCCTGGATAAATTTAACATGATAATCAGCAAACGCCTGGTAGTATTCCGGCAAAAGAGCTCCACCATGCGTATTGCCGCTGGCTTTCATCCAGGCCGGAGCGCTCCAAGGCGAGCCCATGAAACGCAATTGAGGATTGAGGCTGAGTGCCTTTTGCAGTGCGGGGATGATATAAGCCGAATCGTGTTCGATAGAAAAATTTTTTAGGCTAGCATCTGTCTTTCCGGCCGGCATATCGTCATAGGTGTAGTCGCCTAAAGCAAAATCTGACGCACCCATCGGAATGCGAACATAACTCAAGCCAATTCCATTTCCCTGCCGGCTAAACAAATTAGCCAGGAGACGTTCGCGCCCACCTGCATCCATTACATTCATCAATAAATAGGCGGACGAATCGGTCATCGCCGCCCCAAAGCCTTCCATTTGCTGAAAAACCTGGTTGGCATCTACCGAGATTTCATTCTCGCCTGGCAGCCCGGCTGCGAAATCAAGCGCAGGCTCGTGAGACAACTTCTTTGTTTGGTCGCCCAAAGTCAGCCAGACTTCCACTTGAGAAGGTGGGGTAGGTGTTAGAGTTGGAGAAGGAATTGTTTTTGTCATCGTAGCACTATTTTGTACTGCAAGTGTGGTCGGTGTCTGGACATTGCAGGCGGCGATGCCTATCATAATGATTATCTTAATGATTGTCCCAAAAACCCGGTTTTTTACATTAGACTTCACTATTTTTCTGCCTCAAGAAATTCTGCCCAATCATCAATTTGAAAGTAATCACCAGGTTGGTCTGATCCAAGAGTGGTCTGATCGAAAATACAGGTTGGAACGACAGCCTGGCCCAGAAAACCGTTATATCCTTTGATGATCAGGCTGGATACAGCTCCATTTTCTATTCGAAGAATCGCTCCCGCGCTGGGTGCAGCATTTAATTGAATAGTATGCATCTTGGACCCTACTTTCAGGCTGAGATCCACCCAAGCATTGCCATCCGAAGGGATCAAAATCGTGAGATAGTGAATATCTTTTTGAGGTAGTGATCGCAACCAAACATCTGCTGAGCCGCTCTTAATAACGGGCTGTGAGAGGCCCTCCCTGAAAACCATCTTCCCGAATAATTTTGGCAATTCCAGTTTTTCAACAACTTCGATTGCACTCGCCACATCTGCCATGCTGGCACAGGGATTAAAATTCTCATCCAATGTCGGGAGTGCGCCCACAACAATTAGTTTGCCGCCCTGGGAAACAAAATCAGCTAATTTCGCCTGGACATCTGCAGCCATAAATTGACTGCCGGCGATGAACATGTGTTTATATTGACTAATCGCTGACTGAGAAGCCGTTTCTAAATTCACTACTCCATAATCAAGATGCAGATCTCTCATTTGATTCTGGAATTGACTTAAAATATGACCATAAACGGGGGCTGAATTTAAATCGGGTGGAGACCAGACAGCCAGGCGGGCGGCGGGTAAATACAATCCCCAGGCAGCAGCTTCTTCTGGTTTGCAGGCTAGAAATTCCGAACCGTGCACGTCAAAGAACCGGATCATCCATTGAGCAATCGTTGCTTTGGCAGTGAATATTCCTTCATGAGAGATGGGAGAAGCATCTGGATACGGAACCTTGGGAAGAACCTCCAGGTTGGTGTCTTGAAATCCTGTACCGACTCCGGTATAAATATTAAAACCTGTTGCACCGGCATTGAGAATCACCAATGTCTGGTAGAAACTCGTCGCCGCATCAATATATGCAGGATCGTATAGTTCAGCGAACCCCCAATTCTCTTCCATATTTACCCCAGGAAAGCGCTTGGCGGTCAAAATATAGCGTGTAAAAGCCGTCGGCCTGGCTGAAACATCGCCCACCCAATTTGTAAAACCGTAGATCACATTGCGCCAGGCTTCAGGCTCAACCCGTGTCAACCAGGCATCCAGGCCATAAGATGTGTCCAAAGGGGGATTTTGATTAATCAAAACAGGTAAATCTGTACCCAGAGGGCTGGCCCATTCTGTAAAGATTTGATCCATATACCAGGCCTGGAATTTTCCCCACTCGATCATAGTGCGATTTTCATGGATGTCCCTGGATATCCCTGACGATTTCGGTGGAGTAATTTGGTTCCAATGATCAACTACAACTCGATGGATTTTATTGTACGCTGCCAGGGATTGGTGTTCGGATTGTAGATATTGGTGAAATAAGTGAATGGCAGAGTCGCTGTAGTCGTACGCCCACGGAGCATGCTGGCCGTTCGAATAGATTCCTTCGTTTCCGATTTGTACGGCGACAATCGGCCCACCGGGCGCTTCATTCGGCATTATCACATTGGCGCTGACACATTTCATCCAATTCCGTGTCAAGCGTAAAAATTCAGATGAAAATGGCGCTGGCAAAGGCCAGCTTTCCACACCAGAACCATCCGGTTTCAATTTTGCTCCTATCCAGGTGCAATCATTTTCTTGGGCATCAACCAATGGCTCTATTTGCGGATTGTTGCTTGGACAAACCCAGTCCGGCAAACCGCCATAATTCGTTTCCCCATGAATAAACGGCCCAGGCTTGGCAATCACAGCCAGGCCCAACTTGTTGCATAGCGCGAGAAATCCCAGCACATTGCGGTTCGCCTGTGAACGCCCGGTAAAATCTGGCTCTTGTGACAAATCAGGCTGGTGATGGCGCCACGGAATATAGATTGAGACAACCGGCACATTCATTTTTACCAGTTTCTCCAAGCGATCTTGCCAGTTTGCCGCATTATCCCGGTAATAAGGGTAATCGGCGCTGATGAACACAACCGGCTCACCATTTAAATAAACTGTGCCATGATGGAAAGCTAATGGTTCAGTATATTGCTTCATTATTCGTGTTATTTATCTAACGATGGTTGAGAAACGCGCCGGATAAATTTATGATTCGCCGACATAAATTCCTTCAAAACCAGGCAGGCTGCGCCGGTACAAATCGCATCTTGTCCAAATTCACACAAGCCGATTTTTAGATTCTCCGTGGATGGGGGCAGCGCATTTTTTATTACATACTGTGTGAGGGACTCTAAAATTGAATCTCCGATCAGCAGACCAACCCAACCACCGATCACGATTAACTCTGGGTTGAACAAATTCACCAGGTTGACCATCCCTGCGCCAAGATACCGGGCGGTATTTTGCATAACTGTTTCAGCAAACGGATCGTGAAGTTGATAGGCATTTACCAGGTTCTGAATATTTACCAATTGATCTGCATCAATTTTCCATTCAGGGTTTATTTGCTGCATGGTCTCGATAATTCCTGGTGCTCCAGCATAGGCTTCTACGCAGCCCTGGCTGCCACAACGGCATAATCGTCCATCCAATATGATTTTTGTATGGCCCCATTCACCGGCAGAATTGGTCGCGCCGCGGTACAGCTCTCCCTTCGTCAGCACTCCCGCGCCTATCCCCGTACCCATTAAAATGACTACCATATCCTTTGCAAATCGTCCTGCTCCAAACCAGGCCTCTGCTTTGGCCATCGCCTTAGCGCCATTGTCGATATAGAAAGGTAAATTGACTTGCTTTTCTAACATCGCCAATAATGGCACATGTTTCCACTGCCACATGGGAGCAGCAATACTGACTTCTCCATTATGCCCAACAACCCCTGGAACACCCACACCAATGCCAAGGATCATATCTCGCTCAATTTTTGTGTTTCGAATAAGTTCTTGCAAGCTCTCCACGATTAATTCAACGTAACAATCCGGCGTATTCTCTGATCGTTCGGCAGATCGTTGGAATGTCCCCTTTTTATTCATCGCTAGATCAAACAATTCGAGTTGAATATGTGTTTCCCCAAGATCAATCCCAATCAAATACCCATACCTGGGATTCACTGCCAAAATCGTTCTTGGCCGGCCTCCTTCTGATTCAGCCAGGCCAATTTCCTCAATGATTTGATCCTGGAGCAGCTCAAAAGTAACATTCGTCACTGTGCCTGGAGAAAGCTGGGTCCGTTGGCTTAAATCCAGCCTGCTCATTGGCCCACCCAGGTAAAGGGTTTGCAGAATTTCCTGGCGATTAGATGATCGTAAATCGATTGTACGCTTCGGAGACTTCAAAAGGACCTCTTGAACGGGCAAAGAAACTTTACAACTTATTTTAAGACGTGAATTAACATTTATTTTAACACTTAAAATAAGTCTTGTCAAATCTTTGGGGGGAAAATTGAGTGATTAAATAAACAATGTGCGGTTCGGTCCGCACATTGGTGTCATCGCCCATCTTTCCAACTCATCTGCCTATTCAAAAAAAATAAAATCCAGGTCTCCTGGGGATCGCCCCTGATTGGTAAGGATTTGGGCAATCTCGCTGAAATGCTGCATGCCGTGAAAAACCAGGTGTTGAATAATCCGCCACCGCTGCAGAACCGAGACTTCACCGGTTCGGCCAGTGATTTCTACATCTCCTTGAAGCTCCTCGTCCGTCAGACGCTGCATTAGCGATTCCCAAGCTTTTTCTTCATCCAAATATCCCTTGCGCAGGCTGTCGAGCGATTGAAATTCAGCCTTCGACAGATTTGGGGGCAGCCGCCTGCCTGTTTCCATGCCCAATCTCCAGGCCTGATCCGTCCGCAGGATATGAAAGAATAAGTCATTGGGAGAGCCATGCCCGTAGCCTGGGTTGCTATGAAAAACGCTCTCTGGTAAGCTGGACATCGCATCCATCAAGCGCTTCGCGATATTCCAGTGGTAAGATAATTCGGTGTCGAACATTTTATGGACAAACTTCGGTTTATTCGTCAAATCAGACATAAATACCTTAGAGTTCGTAGAGTACTTGTGTGCAAGTGTATAATTTACAAATGTTGGGTCAATCTTAACATGTTTTTTAGATATGGCGAGGTTGGAAAATGGAAGCTTTGAGTTGTCCAAAATGCGGTGCTCCACTGCAAACTGAAATGAACCGCTGTCCGTATTGCCAAATAGGATTAGCGAATTCAGCAACACATCCAAGGGATCCTGGCGGCGCGCAAATGGATGAACAGGCCCAATCTTCGCAGGCTGCCATTCCATCTGGTTGGATGAATTTCAAAGATTCCTGGAATGGTTTCACTATCGCTCATCCCCAGGGTTGGGAAGTAAGCACCTTACTTGGTCAAACTGTGATCAAAGCCGATCCAATTGGTTTTACATCCGCCTCGATATCGCCGTTTTCCAGCCAGGTTCCAACGTCTGCCCAGGCAATCGCTCAACAATTTGTCGGCCTGGCCAGTCAACGCTTACAGAATTTTCAAGCCTGGCAGCAAGGTAATTGTGCGCCAGATTCCAACCGCCTTACGGTTCGCCTGAGGGGGGTTCGTTTTGGGCAGCACCTTGAAGGTATTTACAATATCCTCGTGGAAGGGCAGAACTGCATTATTTCTGGATACAATGCTCCAACTCAATCGCTTGGCGAAGCAGGACCGATCATGAGCCAGATCCTTTCAACATTCAAAACAACCACGGAAAAGCTCTCCCGCCAGCTTGTGCGCGAGCCTGGCGAGGGAGCTTTCACTTTACAAATTCCTTCGGGATGGGTATTTCGCGGCGGTGTTAACCGTAACAATATTGGCGGAGCCGGTTCATTGCAGTGGAGCGTTGGTAGGGATCAACCTGGGACGGTGATGGTTTCGATGCCTTCGTATACCTGGGCTTTTACCGAACCTGTCCTGTCTTTTTTCTCTTTCCCTACTGGTTACCCATCCTTAAGTTTCATGCCGGCGGCGAAATTTGCCCAGCAGGTCGTTTTAAGCCAATATCGCCAGTTGCGCAAAGATGTTCAGCTCATCACCGCTGTCGAACGGCCAGATTTAGCTGAGATGGGGCAGTGGGAGCTTGTTCGCAGTGGCTACCCACCAGGCATGTTTGAAACTTCGGTGGCACTAATGGAGGTGCATTATTCAGAAAACGGAATTCATTATCATGAAAAATCGCGAGTCAGCGTAATGCGCCAGCAAGGCCAGGCCATGTGGAATGCTTTAATTGACATGATGTACCGCACTCCGCAAGGTGAAATGTTGATTTGGGAACCCGTGCTGATTGGTTCATATTTTTCTTTACAAATTAATCCTCAATGGCAGGCCGGTGAACGCGGCCTGGCACAAAATTACATCAACAACGCTCAAGCAGATATGCACCGCCGTCAGATGCAGATTTCTCAAACATTGAGTGAAACGAGCGATATTATTGCAAACAGCTACTGGAATCGACAGGCGTCGTATGACCGAATTTCGGAGATGCGTTCAAACGCCATGTTAGGAGTGCAAAATGTAGCTTCGGATTCTGGAGATATGTATAAAGTGCCTTATGGGTATGACCAATATTGGGTGGATGGACTCGGTAATTTTTATGGGGGCAGTTGGCTCAGCCAGCCAGATATCAACTGGACGCCTTTGCAGCCCACGGGTGTTTAACCAGGAAACCTATGGATTCATTCGAATCACTTTTCCAAACCGCCGGGCCGCAGCAGCGAAAAGCCACGATTGCTGACGCGGTCGTTCTGGTCTTCTTATTCGTCGCTCTCTTTGCTGGCGTCAATCTGGCAGTAAATTTTGGACATGGACCCGAATCTGCACCCCAAATTTCGCTAGCACCTTCGGCATTGCCTGTTTACACTGCACTATCTGTCGCACGGATGCTGGCAGCTTACTTATTATCCATGTTGTTTACGATTTTCTATGGCCGGCTGGCGGCTTATAATAAGAAAGCGGAAAAAATCCTGTTGCCCTTGCTAGATGTTTTGCAGTCAGTACCCATTTTATCCTTCCTGCCTGTTGTTTTATTAAGTTTGAGTGTGGTTCTACCGCAGCGTCTGGCTGTAGAGCTTGCCTCGATTGTGTTAATTTTCACTTCTCAGGCCTGGAACCTGACCTTTGCCTGGTATCAATCCTTGACGACTATCCCAAAAGAACTTCGAGAAGCCAGCGCAATTTTTCGCTTAAACAATTGGATGAGATTCAAATCGCTTGAATTACCATTTGCAGCTATTCCCCTGATCTGGAATAGTATGATGTCTTGGGCTGGTGGTTGGTTTTTTCTGATGGCGGCAGAAATTTTTACCGTAGGGCAAGAATCATTTCGGTTACCTGGTTTAGGCGCATATTTACAAACAGCAGCAATAGAAGGGAATCTGCCTGCGATCGGCTGGGGTTTACTTGCTTTGACATTGGTAATCATTTTAATGGATCAATTGATCTGGCGACCGCTGCTCGCCTGGGCAGACCGCTTTAAAATCGAAATGGTTGAAAATGACAATCCACCAACTTCATGGTTCTATGAAATGATTCGGAATGCACGCCTTGTTCAATGGTACCGATCAAAGTTCTCAAATCCTTTATTAGAAAAAGTCGATAAATTCATCAATTCGAAAGACCAAAATCAACCCGACATGGATGACAAAATCACCAAACAGTCGTTCAGCGATTATCTCCTTATACTCATTGGATTTGCTGTGTTGATTTATGGGATGTACCAAACAACAGCATATATTATTCGGCTCCCCATCCAGGATTGGCTCTCAATCGGCAGTGGGATTTTTGCTACTGCCTTGCGTGTCTTTATCTCCTTAGCTATCGCAATGTTATGGACAATTCCATTAGGCTATGCAATCGGTTCTAATCCCCGGTTGGCCAAATGGCTCCAACCAGTTGTTCAGGTAGTGGCGTCCCTCCCAGCCACTGCTCTACTGCCGGTTTTGGTAGTTTCGTTGGCTGCCTTTTATGGCGGTCTGAACCTGTCGGCTGTTTTATTGATGTTGATGGGCACCCAATGGTATTTGCTTTTCAACATAATCGCTGGTGCTGCAGCAATTCCTCAGGATCTTAAATATACATCGGCCCTGCTGGGTATCAAGGGTTGGGAGCGTTGGCGTACATTGATTCTGCCTGCATTATTTCCATACATTATCACCGGCTCGATCACTGCGAGCGGAGGAGCCTGGAATGCCAGTATTGTGGCTGAATATCTGCAATTCAAAGGCCAAACGCTTAGTGTGCAAGGAATCGGTGCAACCATCGCAACTGCAACCGCCAATGGAAATTATCCATTGCTACTGACCGCGACGATCTGCATGATCTTATCCGTTGTCCTAATCAACCGGCTTCTTTGGCGCCGTTTATACCGTCTGGCTGAAGATAGATATAGAATGGAGTGAAAATTTCATGCCAACGCTCCTCGAAGTTCGCAGTGTTAATCAAAAATATGGCAAAGGTGAACACATCTTTACCGCTGTGCAAAATATCAACCTGGCAATCCGTGAAGGTGAGTTCGTCGCTCTGGTAGGGCCTTCCGGCTGTGGTAAAAGCACTTTGTTACGTATTATTACTGGGTTGAATAAACCCACCTCCGGAGTCGTACTCTATCGAGATAATGTACTCGTGGGAGTAAACCCATTCGCGACGATCGTTTTTCAAACTTTTGCGTTGTTTCCCTGGCTAACCGTGCAGAAAAATGTCGAGTTGGCGCTGAAAGTGCGTGGGGTGGTAGAGGAAGAAAGACGACAACGGGCAGTTGCTCTCTTGGACAAAGTCGGATTAGATGGCTTTGAAAATGCTTATCCACGTGAACTTTCAGGGGGTATGCGCCAAAAAGTTGGTTTTGCCCGAGCCATGGCAGTTGAACCGGAATTGTTATGTCTGGATGAACCCTTTTCCGCTCTGGATGTATTGTCTGCAGAGGCCCTTCGAGGCGAATTATTGGAATTGTGGACCAGCGGTGCAATTCCGACAAAAGCCATTTTAATGGTCACGCATAATATCGAAGAGGCTATTTCCCTGGCTGACCGGATCATCGTCATGGACAAAGAACCTGGCAGAATCATCGCTGATTTGACTGTTGACCTTCAGCACCCACGTCAGCGGAAATCGCCAGAATTTATCGCCAAGGTGGACCTGGTATATGCCACCCTGGCAGGCCAAACGGAGCCAGAGCCTTTAGAGTTGGGCACAGCTCCGGGTGAACCGGGTCGGACGCGCAAATTAATTGATGTCAACGCAGCAAATCTCGCCGGATTGCTTGAATCTCTGGCCGAACGGCCGGCTGATACGGCCGATATTTACCAATTTGCAGAAGAATTGAAAATTGATTCTAACCATTTCTTGCTGTTAACAGAAGCGGCTGAACTTCTCGGTTTTGCCACGGTTGCAAAAGGCGATATCACGCTGACTTCGCTTGGGCAAACTTTCGTTGATGCGTCCATCCAGGCGCGCAAAGAAATTTTCTCAACACGCATCCGCAGGCTGCCAATTTTCCGTTGGCTCTTAAATATTTTGATCAAGGCGAATGACCATAAGCTTGAAACAGATGTCATTCAATCGGCGCTAGAATTGGAATTTCCCAAAGAAGAAGCAGAAAAACAGGTTGATATAGCTGTTGACTGGGGTCGCTATGCAGAACTCTTCACATACGATGACACAAAAACCACAATTTATCTTGAACAAAACAATTCCTTAACACCGTCATAAAGAAGTGGATATTAACCAAGTAATTTTAATTTTGATTGTGAGTGCATCCCTCCTTGCGGTAGCGGCCAACCGTCTTCGGATGGATATCGCGGCTCTCTTCCTGGCAGCCGCGTTAGGCATTTTCCAAATTTTCGGTTTTCAAATGCTTGGCCCGGCAAATTCGCCCGAGAACGCGTTGAAAGCAATTTCTGGTTTCAGCCAACCGGTCATTGTCACACTGATCGCCCTCTTTATATTGACACGCGGTTTAGAGAAGAGCGGAGTTACCCGCTGGCTAGCACAGCAAATTTTAAAATTCGGCGGATCATCAGAAAGCAAACTGATCCTGCTTTTTGCAACCTTTACCGGATTACTTTCCTTGTTTATGAATAACCTAGCAGCCGGCGCTTTGGTCCTCCCGAGTGCGATTGAAGTATCCCGCAAAACTGGGATTCGCCCCAGTAAGCTGCTGATCCCTGTTGCCTACGGCAGTTTATTAGGCGGGTCGGCTACATATTTCACAACTGCCAACATCATTATGAGTGATATGTTGAGGATTGCTCATCCTCCACAAGCACCTTTGAAAATCCTCGATTTTACCCCGACAGGGGGGTTGATCGCCATTGGCGGCATCATTTTTCTCTGGTTGACTGGCAGCCGGTTGCTTCCCAACCGAGAGCCATCTATCAAACGTTCTCCCTTCCACTGGACGACTGGCGAATTAGAAAGCCTGTACCAGATCGGGGAACGCCTTTGGGAAGCCAGGGTGAGCGACCAATCACCCTTAATTCGCAAGAGCCTGAAGGATTCCGGAATTGGAGAAAAATACGGTGTGGTTGTAGCGGCAATTCGCCGCGATTTTAGAAGCTTGCTCCTGCCGGACCTCGACCAGATAATTTTAAAAAGAGATATATTATTCCTGGTCGGACGTGAGGAGAAGATAGAATTTTTAAAACCCCTCGGGCTGGAAATTTCGCCGGGCACCCAGACTGGGCAATCCGCCTTCAATAAATTATCTTTTTTGGAAATCGTTCTTTCACCTCATTCCAAGGTAGTCGGGAAAACGCTCAAAGATCTAAACTTCCGGCACACCTTCGGCCTGACAGTAATTGCAGTCAAGCACTTATCTCGCAGCTACCGCACAGACGTCGGTGACATCCCCCTTGCCATAGGCGATTCTCTCCTGGCGATCGGAGAATTAGAAAAATACCCGGCGATACAATATTCATCAGATTTTATTGTACTGAAACCTGATCCGGGGGACCAACCTGTCAATAAGCGCCAGGCTTTGGCGACTATCCTGTTAGTTGCCGGAGCGATTGCAGCCTCAGTGGGTGGAGTGCCTGTTTATTTAGCGATGCTTTCGGCCGCTGTATTGTTATTAATTTTGAGGATTCTACCGGTTGATGACGCTTACCAATCGATCGAATGGTCGGCTGTATTCATGATCGCCGGTATGTACACAGTCAGTCTCGCGATGGTGCAAACCGGTCTGGCAGGGGTATTGGGGACTGCCATGATCGGTTTATTGAAAAATCTAGGTCCAATTTGGGTTCCGGGAGGCAGCTACATTTTAACTGCATTACTGACCCAGGTAATGGGCGGTCAAGTTACCGCTCTGGTCACCGGGCCGATCACCATCAGCGCCGCCTTGAATATTGGCGTAAACCCACAGGCAGTTGCTGTGGCTACAGCAATCGGTTGTTCAGCTTCCTTTTTTACCCCCATGGCTCATCCCGTGAATATTCTGATGATTGGTCCCGCCAACTACAAATTTAGCGACTTCTTGAGAGCCGGCTGGATTCTCACTTTCCTTTCGTTCTTCTTGCTTATGTTCGGAATGATTCTGTTTTGGAAATTGTAATCGAATGATAATTGTTTTCGATGATTGGTTTAGTAGCTGGAAAGGTATTTTTCAAGTTCCCAACCTGTCACTTCCAACCGATAATCTTCCCATTCAAATCGTTTCGCGCTGATAAAACGCTCAAAAGTGTGTGCGCCAAGTGTCTCATGGATGAGGCTGTCCTCCTCCATCGCATTGAGGGCTTGTTCGAGGGAGGCGGGCAAGATGGCCAACGGGCTTTTATTTTGATTGTCTAAGAGGTATATATTCTCATCCCTGGCTTCCGGGACTTGGAGTTCCCGGCGAATGCCATCTAAACCGGCCGAAAGCATCAAAGCAAAAGCCAGGTAAGGATTGCAGCTAGGGTCAGGATTGCGCAGTTCGATCCGGGTAGTTTCTGACGAAGTTGCGCGAGGCACTCGAATCAAGGCCGAACGGTTAATTCGCGCCCAGCTAATATAAACAGGCGCCTCATAACCCGCCACGAGCCTTTTATATGAATTCACCAAAGGCGCCAGGATAGCGCACATTCCTCGCGCGTGTGCCAGTTGTCCAGCAATAAAGTGTTTGGCGATCTTGGATAAACCATGCGAATCGCCAGGGTCAGAGAATGCATTCTTGCCGGTAGCCAGGTAAGAAAGGCTCTGGTGGACATGCATCCCGCTGCCGTTGATGCCACGAATCGGTTTCGGCAGGAAAGTGCAATACAAGCCATTTTGTTGAGCGATAATTTTTAACGCTACTCTCAGCGTCACAGCGCTGTCTGCAGTTGTCAAGGCATCTGAGTAGCGAAAATCAATTTCATGCTGGCCATGCGCCCCTTCATGATGCATGGCTTCCACGTGAATTCCCAGGTTTTCCAGGGTTGAAGCCATCTGCCGGCGTAAACCGGCAGCCATATCCGAAGGAGCATCGAAATAACTGGCATTATCATGAGGTACAGGTGGTAGGAGGGCACCATCTGCTTTCGGTTTGAGCAGAAAGAATTCCAATTCGGGACCGGTATTAAAGCCAAATCCCATCTTTTCTGCCTCAAGCAGCGCACGCTTTAAAACTGAGCGCGGATCACCCTGGAAAGGCGTTCCATCAGGGGAATAAACATCACAGATCAACCGTGCGGTTGCATCTTCACCGTTCAGCCAAGGCAGAATGGCAAAAGTGGAAATATCCGGCCGAAGGTGCATATCGCTTTCGGCAATTCGAGCGAATCCTTCAATAGATGAACCGTCAAACCAGATGCCTTTTTCCAACGCTTCCGACAATTCATGAACTGGTATGGTCACATTCTTGACAATGCCAACCACATCAGTGAACTGCAGATCGATAAATTTAATTTGCGCCTGTCTTGCGCGAGCAATCAAATCGGCGATGGTGTTGGGAGTTTTTTCCATACTAGCCTTTGACCAGGTCAACGCAAAGCCTGTAAAGCGATCGCCAGGGCGATCATACCGGCGATAATCAACAAAGAGATGCCTATCGCTTTAACCGCTTGACTCTGTAAAAGAGATATGCCTCTCATTCCCATCTTTTTCTCAACCCGATCAAGGATGCTCACATCTACATCTTCAGGATGGTCAAGAGCACTTATCAAAGATTCTACATCCGGGTAGCGCTGATCGGGTTCGCGTGACAGACAGCAGGCTATCGTCGCAGCCAATTCTTTTGATACCGCAGGGATAATCCGATCCAGACGTGGTGCAACCCCATTCAAATGTTGCGCCATTACAGCCATGCTCGTATCCCCGGTGAAGGGCGTTTTACCGGACAACAGTTCAAAGAAAATGGTGCCAAGCGCGTAAATATCCGTGCGTTTGTCACCACGCTGGCCTTCGATCTGCTCCGGGGCCATGTAATCGGGTGTTCCTGCTGTAGCGCTTAAGTTTGAATAGGTGACTCTGTGGGAACCTTTGGTCAAAGCCAGGCCGAAATCCATGATAATTGGTTGGCCTTCTGCTGTCACGAGGATATTTTCAGGCTTCAGGTCGCGATGAATCACCCCATTCTGATGGCAATAACCGATACCTTCAGCAATTTTTTTAATCAGTGGAACTGACTGCTCAGGCGGCATCGGGCTGTTTGAATCGATTAAAGCACGCAAAGACTTCCCATTCACATACTCTGTAACCAGATATGGAATACGATTGTATTTCCCCGCGCCCATGCCGCGCAATATGGCCGGGTGCTGCAGTGTATTGAGAACTTCCAACTCACGCTGAAAGCGTTCAAATTGAGCCGGGTCACCGATCATGGATTGGTCAGGTACTTTGATTGCCACTTCGCAACGGCGTACAAGGTCGAACGCCGTGTATATATCACTCATTCCACCTTGCGCAAGGTGAGACTGGATCTGGTATTGGTCTACCTGGTCCCCGATCTGAAGCATCATACCGGAAATTATAGCATAGTTGCTCATCGCGAAAACTTTCCCAGGAAATTTATCCATTTAATAGGTTTCTTTTGGATAGAATCGGCTGCCGGCTCACTGATTTTTGAGATATGAAAAACGACAGCCGAGGCATTGTCGTCCGTTTCTCGGTACAAGGCCAATTCGATCAATTCCCTTGCCACAGATTCAGGGGTGCTTTCTCTAGAAGTAACTCGGGCAAAATCATCATCCTGTATTACTGACCATAAACCATCTGTGCAGAGCACCAGGCTGTCCCCCTCGGCGAGCCGGTGACTCGTGAAATCGGGCTGCACAAACATTCCCAAACCAATTGCTTTGGTTAACTTGGAACGTTGGGCATGCGTGCGTACTTTGTCCTGAGGAATCAATTTCGCTCGCATCATGTCTCCGACAACAGTATGGTCGGCAGTCAAGCAAGACGCTTTCTGATTGCGGATCAGGTAAGCCCGGCTGTCCCCAACATGTGCGAGATAAAGCATATTTCCCAGGATATAAGCAGCGGTCAAAGTTGTCCCCATCCGCCCCATTCCTAATTGTTGGGCTTTCTGATAGACAAACAGATTTGCGCTTTCAACGGCTGTCCGCAGAAATTTCGGGTCAGGATGGTCGAGCCTTGAATACGCTTTATTGAGAGTATCCAGAGTGAGTCTGCTGGCGATCTCGCCGCCAGAATATCCCCCCATGCCATCAGCAACTGCATACAGCCAACCTAACTCGGGGCTGTGTGACGGACCGGGCAAATGGATAGAATCCTGGTTATTCTCACGCACAGGGCCAGTGACGCTGAGGCCGCTGCTGGCGATTTCAGGCGCAAAATTCATCGTTGTTGGCCTTTTCAGTAAATGTCTGGTGAGCTGAGCTACTTTTCAGTTGCTCAGCTCACCAGAACCATCACGAATACCATTTATTCTTTGGCAGTCTCCCTGACAACGGCAGGCACAATGGCAGTCCCTTTGCGGGCGCTTGTCACAACAAAATAAATTAAGCTCAAAACCAACCAGCCTGCCGTGATTGCCAGTGCAAGGTAGGTCGATTGTGCTGTGGTTCCGCCAGAAATGATCCCGATAAAGAAGATTGCCAGGACCATCAACACATTCACAATTAACCCAAGGGTCGGGATAATGGCGTGTTTGAAAAAGTTGAACGTATGGTTGCCAATAAAAGCGACCATCGTCAGGCCGCAAATGAGAGCATACAGCACGAATGTGCCCAAGTTTGAAGCCAATGTGATCCCAGTCAAAGCCATCACGCCGCCCAGGATGCCAATCGTCGCGATGATACCTGACACCACTACCATCACAACCACACCATAGTAGGGCGTGGCGTACTTGTCATGTAAGAATCCCATGATATCTGGCATTTCAGAATCTTGCGCCATGGCAAAACTGATCCGGACTCCAGTATTCATTGCAGCCAGCGTTGTGCCCAGGATGGCAATAGCCACACTTGCCGCGATCACTAACATAAAGGCGAAACCGTTTCCGCCTAAGAACACATTGCCAATCTGGATTGCCAAATCTCCAATCGGCGCTCCGGAAGAGGCAGCCGCCGCAATTCCTTTCAGGGCGCCATCTGCTGAAACCAATTTGTCGCTCAAGGCATAATTGGCCGCAAAATATTCTAAAAGGTATGCAAACAAGCCTTGTATGATGAGAGAGAGAATCACTCCGCGCGGAATATCCCGTTTTGGGTTTTTCGCCTCCGCCGCGAAAGCAGTGGACGATTCGAATCCGACGAGGATCAGGATGGCAATTGTCGATTGGAATAACATCCCGGCTAAATTGTGGGGGATAACGATCGAAGCCGGGTTCGGGTGATACCATTCGCTCGCTGCTACTCCCAACGGATTTTGAACCCGAAATAGAATTGCCAGTGCTGAGAATACCACCAATGCAACTAGCTGGATAACATTGATGATGATGGAAACCGTGGTTGAACCACTGATGCCGCGCACTGCGATCATGCCGACGAAAATGGCGAATCCCCAACCGATGGCGATCTGCAGCCAGACTGGCAAAGTCACTCCAAATTGACTGGCAAGATAGGTAATTAATACCGCAAAAAATGCCACCATGACACCAGGATACACCCAGTAAAACAGGTGAGCGGCCCAACCAGTAATAAATTTAGCCAGACGCGCCCACCGCCTGTGGTGGGGCTCTTCTCTATCCAGGAACGCTTTTTCAGCAAAATAGTAAGCGCTCCCGCTTCCCGCATCAGGATAACGGCGGGCCAACTCTGCGAATGAAAAAGCGGTCAGAAAGGCTACTATCAAGGCGGCAATGATGCCTGTCCACATATCAAGGGCTGTGCTGTTGCCGCCAGCGTCCATATTGGCCGCTTGCAATTGATAGGTCATCCAAAGAAATGCTCCAGGCGCAATTAGAGCCATGGCGTTGACAGTAACTCCCGTTAATCCCAGGGTTTTCTTCATAATCGGGGCAGTAGAAGTCGACATCGGAACCTCCAATCAATAATAATTTTCTAAATTTGAATGTATTCTAAAGTTGTATAAACGAATAATCTACTACCCAAATGGGGAATTCTATTCGGAATGGGTGCGCTCGTATCGCAATCCTCGGTTGAGTAAATAAAACAATATGACCCAAATGGGTAATATCATGTTCCACATTGTTTAGTTAGCTTTTTCGGGGGATAAAATTTTCTGAATGTATCAGTCTTGACGGGTAGAGGTTTCCTTGCGAAAAACACATGAATGAAATCCTTATGATAAACTATCAGTAAATCCATGATGCAAACTGCAACCGCTGTTTCTTCTCCAAACATTGCTTTTATAAAATATTGGGGAAATATCGATTCTTCCTTAAGGATTCCAGAAAATGGTTCGATTTCCATGAATCTGGCCGAATTGCAGACACGAACGACAGTATCCTTCGATGCCAATATCGCCAAGGACACATTATCAATTAATAAGAAGAATGTGGAAGGCCCGGGTCTGGAACGCGTGGTGGAAATCCTCACTCTTGTCAGGCAGATGGCTGGTATTAATTTACGCGCTTCAGTCTGGAGTGAAAATAACTTCCCTGTTGGAGCTGGCATCGCTTCATCAGCAGCCGCATTTGCTGCCCTTGCCATGGCAGCCACAAGCGCCGTTGGTTTAGAGCTTAGCGAGAGAAATTTATCCCGCCTGGCACGCCGCGGTTCTGGTTCAGCCTGCCGTTCGATTCCAGGCGGATTTGTTGAATGGCTGCCAGGTGCTGATGACCAGACATCCTATGCGCGCTCAATCGTTCCTGCCGAGTATTGGAATCTGGTTGACTGTGTTGCCATTGTCAGCCACGAGCACAAACCGACAGGATCAACCGAAGGTCATGCCCTGGCGAAAACAAGCCCATTGCAAGCCGCCCGGGTTAGTGATGCGCCTCGCCGGTTGGAAGTCTGCCGGCAGGCAATCTTGAACAGGGATTTCGATGTTTTGGCCGAAATCATCGAACACGACAGCAACCTGATGCACGCCGTGATGATGACATCCTCCCCACCGTTAATGTACTGGCAGCCAGGCACAATGGCTGTATTGCAAGCCGTCCAGGCATGGCGCGCAGCCGGTCTGCCGGTATGCTATACCATCGACGCTGGCCCAAATGTGCACGTCATTTGTCAGGCAGATGTCGCTGGCCAAGTTGCCTCGCAATTAAAATCCCTTTTCCAGGTGAATGATGTGCTGGTTGCACACGCTGGAGGTCCTGCGGCCTTGCTTGAAAAATCCAAATAAATGTGTACATACCTTCAGCCTTCTTAGAGTTTTGTTAGACTGGACGCAACTGCTCTATTTTTCTTGTTAGTCGATGTATAATCGGCCGGAGAAGGTTATGAATGGTTAAAATAACAGGTAAATAACTATGCCACTTGATGCATTAACACCACTATGGTTTTTTCTGATTCTGGTTTTCCTTATCGTCATCCACGAATTAGGCCATTTCTTAGTAAGTAAGGCTTTTGGGATCCAGGTTGAAGAATTCGGAATCTTTTTTCCGCCTCGACTTGTCAGGTTGTTTAAATGGGGTGAGACAGAAGTCACCTTAAATGCCCTACCTTTGGGTGGATTTGTCCGGCCCAAAGGTGAGAATGACCCGACTGTTGCAGGTGGGTTGGCAGCCGCCCCTGCCTGGCAGAGGATATGTGTCATGCTGGCAGGTCCTTTAATGAATTTACTCGTCGCCGTAGTCCTTTATTCTATCCTGGCGATGAATCCTGGCCTGCCCGATCCAACGAAATCAAATATTGTGTTGGTCTCTTCGATCGTTCCCGGCTTACCTGCAGATTCATCCGGTTTGCAAGTGAACGATCAGTTGGTTTCTATCGCAGGGACCAAAATCGAAAGCTCAGTTACCGCGCAGCAGGTGATTTCTGAGAACAAAGGAAAAGCATTGGATTTCGAAATTCGCCGATCGGACGCACTCCTACACTTAACAATTACACCCCGCGTAGATACATCTGATGGACGAGGAGCAATCGGCATTTTGATGGGACAGCCGATGGATAAAGCCAGCCTTTTGGAGGCGCCTGCGGTTGGTTTTAAATTGACCACCGAATATTCAATTGGCCTTTTGACATTTTTAGGCAGGTTGGTCACAGGCCAACTTAGCGGCTCGGATGGCCAGCTATTGGGCTTCATTGGTATGTACAATAATTTTGCTGAAGTACGCAATCTGGAAGTGCAAAAAGTCATCCCCTCTGGGGTAGGTGTGATGGATTTCATTGTAAAAGTCACGATATCTCTCGGATTACTCAATTTGCTGCCGATCCCCGCGTTGGATGGTGGACGTATTTTGCTTTCCTTTATCGAGTTAATTACTCGCCGCCGGCTCCCAACCGACCTTGAAAACAAGATCATCGTCATCACCTTCTTAGCATTGATTGGTTTAATGATCTTGGTTAACGGGCGAGAAATTTATTACCAGATCTTTCCTGTTGCCACCGCGACGCCCAGTGTAATCCCAACACCATAGGAATTTTATGAAAAAGAAGCAGGATAAAAAACAAAAAATAACCTTTTCCCAGCTTGTTCAGATAATGCTGGACCCATCCTCGGATTTGCCCAACAAATATTGGCAAAAATTATCTGATATTCAACCTAATGACGCTCCGATTTTGAAAAATGCCTGGTCCAAGATCCCTGTGGAAAGACGGCTGGGTATAATGGAAGACCTGGCGGAATTTAACGAAAATGATGATCTTCTAAATTTTTCAGAAATCTGCCGTCTCGCAATTCAAGATCCAGACAGCCGGCTGCGCGAAATTGCAATTCGCATTCTAGCGACATATCAAGACGAGCAATTGATTCCAACGTTTGTCGCTCTCTTCCAAAATGATCCGGCTGTCGAAGTGAGGGCGGTTTCAGCTTTAGCGTTGGGCGTGTTTATTTACCTTGGTGAACTTGAAGAACTGGATGAACAACGAGTCGATGAAATCGTTGAGGTTTTACTGCAGGGCTCAAAGGCCGACCAACCCGAACTCATCCAACGGCGATCCTTAGAAGCCTTGTCCTTTTCAAATCGTGCCGAAGTGGTTTCTCTGATCGAATCGGCGTACAAAAGCAAACACCCGGAATGGATCGCCTCTGCTTTACTGGCGATGAGCCGAAACCTAGAATCCCGTTGGCATGCAAATGTTATCTCCAGTCTGGATGATGACCGTCCAGAAATTCGCACTGCTGCCGTTAGCGCGGCAGGTGAAATGGAAATTGAAGAGGCGCGTGAAAAGATCATTGAATTACTGCATGATCCGGAGGAAGATGTCCAGGACGCGGCAATTTGGTCGTTGTCCCAAATAGGCGGCAGTGAGGCCCAAGAAGCTTTGGAAAGGTTGTTGGATGAAACAGAAGATGAGGAATTAGCAGACTTTATCGAAGAGGCTTTGGAAAACCTGCTCTTCACAGATGATCTGGCAAATTTCGAATTGATGGATTTATCGGAAGTCGACGAGGCAGAAATGCCATTTGATGAGGATTCCTATCTTTCAGGATTTAGCACTAACGGCAATAAACCCCATTAAATCCAGCCGGCGTGGCTGAACTCTTTCCCCTCTTTATCAACAATATTCTGCCAATCGCACTGATCGCAGGGACTGGATTCACTTTAGCGCGTTTCAGCGGCATCTCGCCGCGCGGATTGTCTCAAACCACATTTTACGTTTTTGCGCCTTGTTTGTTATTCACATCGCTTATGCAAAACAAGTTAGTAAATGGCGATGTTGTTCGCATGATATCTTTTGCTCTTACAATCATGCTGACGACCAGCCTGATCGCCTGGGTTGTTACCCAGGTGTTGAAATTCGAACGATCTCTTTCTGCGGCTGTTGTTCTCACGGTAATGTTAATGAATGCCGGAAATTACGGGTTGCCGCTTGTCAATTTCGCTTTCGGGAGCAGTGCTCTGGCTTATGCATCTATATTTTTCGTCGCGATGTCGTTACTAAGTTATTCTCTTGGCACAATGGTTGCATCGATAGGCACAGCCAATATTCGCCAGGCATTCATTAACATGATCAAAATTCCGTCTTTGTATGCAACCTTTATCGCTCTTATTTTTTCTCAGAACAACTGGCAATTACCTTTGCCTGTTGGGCGCGCGGTTGAATTACTTGGAAATGCTACCATTCCTGCGATGTTGCTCGTCTTAGGTATGCAGTTACACAGCGCCACCTGGAGTGGGCATATATTACCTTTACTTTCGGCGGTCACATTAAGGCTTTTAGCGGCTCCATTGATTGCGTTCGGGCTTAGTCCTCTTTTCGGATTGTCTACACCTGCTCACCAAGCAGGCATCCTTGAATCTTCCATGCCTAGCGCTGTATTGACTATCATTCTTGCGACTGAATACAACACGCAACCTGATTTTGTTACCATGGTCGTTCTTACCAGCACCCTTCTGAGCCCAATCGTCTTAACTCCTTTGATCTATGTACTCGGAGCCGCTCGATGAGATTACTAGCTAAAACCGGAGCTCTAATTTTTATTATCGTTTTTATTTTTAGCGCCCGCTCCCAGTCGGCAGGAGCAGCGGATCTTTTCCAGGAAGCTGAAACCAGTTACCAGTTTACTTTTGGCAAACAAATTATTTTCCGCCTTACGCTTCCACCCGGCGAGGAAATTCAAAACATTCAAGTTTTTTTCCGGGTGAAAGGCAGCAACACCAGCTCAGGATCGGCAATCATCCAGGGCCCAACAGCGGTTTACACCCAGAGCATGATCTCGACCCCCCTACCCCCGTTCCGAGAGATTGAATATTGGTTTGGTTTTAATACTTCCGACGGTAAATCTCATGTCACCGCTACTGCCAGCTTTTTTTATGAAGATAACCGTTTCGAGTGGCAAACTTTAGATGACACGCCTTTCAAGGTACATTGGTATAAAGGAGACCTTCAATTTGGGCAAATGGTTTTGGACGCCGCCCAAACTGGATTACGCAAAGCCGGGACATTGATGAATTTTACCGCCAGCCAAAACGTGAATATTTATGTGTATGCCAGTGGTGCTGATTTGCAATCTTCCCTCCAACTTGCCGCGGTCAATTTAATTGCCGGCCATGCGGATCCATCATTAGGGGTAATGGTTGTTTCCTTACCAGAAGGGCCGGCACAGCGCATGGAAGCCGGGCGCCAGGTGCCTCATGAATTAATGCACATTCTGCTCTATCAAAAGTTCGGACCCCAATATACGCGCATTCCAACCTGGTTGAATGAGGGAATGGCCTCCAGCAATGAAGAATTACCCAATCCTGATTATTTTATCGTTTTACAGGATGCTGCTCGCAAAAGCAGTCTGATTCCTTTCAGTAATCTATGCAACGGCTTTCCCCTGGATGCAGCCTCATTCTATCAATCTTATGCACAATCCGCATCCTTCGTTGAGTACTTATATAAAAATTATGGTTCATCAAAATTAGAAAGCCTGTTGGAGTTGTACAGCGATGGCGTCACTTGCGTCAAAGGCACCCAAGATATTTTAGGACATGACTTGAATTCATTGGACAAACAGTGGCAGGCGGAGATGTTAGGTGTAACGCCTGGGAACCCAGTTTCAGCACTTGTGCCTGTCTCACCCTGGATGATGCTGTTGGTCTTAATGCTAAATGCCCCCTTATTCCTCCTTGCCTGGCAATTTTACAGGTATTATTCAAAAAAGTAAGGTAAGATCAAACAATGGTGGAAAAATCTCGCGTCCATCTAATTGTCGAAGGCAGGGTTCAGGGGGTTGGTTTCCGCTACTTTACTGCGGATTCCGCCACTGAATTAGGTGTGACAGGCTGGGTCCGAAACCGGTGGGATGATTCAGTTGAGATCGTTGCGGAGGGGGATCGGGAAACGCTTGAAAAATTCCTACAACGTGTCCGACGTGGTCCGCGTACTGCTTTCGTTTCGAATCTACAAATCGATTGGGAGAAAGCTACAGGTCAGTACGAAGGCTTTTTTGTTTTCCCATCTATTTGAAAATTTTTATTAGCAGGAATAGATGCTATGCACCAAATCCCAAACCGCGTGTCTTCAGAGAAACCCAGCGGTTTAATCCGATCACCAAATGATCGAGCACATCAATATCTAACAATTTTCCTGCTTGGTATATTGCACGTGTTACAGCCACATCATCCGGGCTGGGTGACGGATCTCCTGACGGATGGTTATGTGCAATAATGATCGAATTTGCATTCTTGCGTATGGCGCCTTTAAACAATTCCGCTAACCTAACTTGAGATGAGTTGAGCGAGCCTTTATATACATGGTCAATTTCTATGAGCCGGTTGCGCGTATCTAGCAGCACAACCCACATTTCTTCTTGCTCCAGCCCGCTCATGCGATACATCAGCATATTTGCTGCATCTTCAGGGCTGTGGATGGATGGGCGTTCGTCAGGAGTTTCCTTTCGAAAGCGGTCTCCGATCTCCAGAGCGGCTTTCAATTGGGCTGCCTTAGCCAACCCAATGCCTCGTATACTGGTTAACTCATCCAAATTTGCCTTGTGTAAACCAGTTAAACCCCCAAATTTCGCTAACAACCCTTGGGCAAGTTGGATTACGTTCTCCCCTTCTACTCCAACCCGTAGTAAAATCGCCAATAGTTCTTCATTTTTTAAAGTATGGGCGCCATTTTTCTGTAACCGTTCTCTTGGACGGTCGATTGCTGCGAAATCAGTGATCCGGTAGGTTGTTTTATTTTCGTCAGACATGGGAGTCCTCAATGAGTTTGAATCCGTTGGTGTTGAACAATTTGTTCCTGGCGCTGACCGCCTGGGGGGCTGCTTTTTTAGCGGCGCTGTGGGCCAGTCTGATTATTTGGACATTCCGAGATATAAAAGCCAGATCACGCGATGCTTTTGTGCGTATCCTGGCAACTCTGGTTGTAGCTTTGCTGTTCTTACCCGGCATTCTGGTGTACCTAATTTTACGCCCGCCTCTGTCATTAGAGGAAGAGTATCAGCAAACCCTGGAAGAAGAAGCCTTATTGCAAGCAATCGAGGACAGCCAATTGTGCCCTGGATGCGGGCGCAGGATCAATGAAAATTGGATTATATGCCCTAACTGCCAAACGAAAATTAAGAAAACTTGCCACAACTGTTCTGCGTTGATGGAGTTGTCCTGGAATATTTGCCCTTATTGCGCTACCCCGGCCCTGGGTATGCGCCGTGAAGGGTTGACAATGGACGAAGCGTTAAGAGGAGTACCCACACATGTTGATGAATCGCCCGAACCAAACTTCCCTTTAGACGCCAAGCCTGAAGATTAATTTTTCTTTTTATATAAGAAAAAGGAGCTGCGTGGAGTGCAGCTCCTTTTTAAATTTTTTAATTGCTTATTACTTACCGATTGCTGCCCATCCAGCGTATCGAGCTGTGTCGCCAAGCTCTTGCTCAATTCGCAGCAGTTGATTATACTTCGCCACTCGATCTGACCGTGCGGGCGCTCCTGTTTTGATTTGGCCCATATTCAGGGCGACTGCCAGATCGGCGATGGTTGAATCCTCAGTTTCGCCGGATCGGTGAGATGTAACTGCTCGCCAGCCAGCCCTGTGACAGGTTTCAACAGCTTCAATCGTCTCAGTCAAAGAGCCTATTTGATTCAATTTCACAAGCAGTGCATTGGCTGCTTTTTGCTCAATTGCCCGGCGCACGCGCTCTGGGTTTGTTACCAACAAATCATCCCCGACAATTTGTATTTTCGAACCCAGCTCGGTGACCATTAATTTCCAGGATTCCCAATCATCCTGCGCCAGCCCGTCTTCGATGGAGACGATCGGATATTGTTCAACCCAACTCTTCCAGAACGCTACCATCTGCTCGCCGGTCAGTTTCTTGCCTTCTTTGCGCAGGTTGTAGGTTTTGGTTTCATCGTCAAACAACTCCGACGCAGCAGGATCAAGCGCAATTGCCACATCGGCGCCCACGCCTGTCTTGAATCCAGCCTTGGAAATAGCCTCCAAAATCACTTCAACCGCCTCTGAATTGGCCTTCAATGCTGGGGCATAACCGCCCTCATCGCCAACCAGAGCTGTATAACCACGGCCTTTCAGTACGGCTTTCAGGCTTTGGTAAATCTCAGAACCCCAGCGCAGTCCTTCTGCAAAGGAGCTCGCACCAAAAGGCATGACCATAAATTCTTGTGCGTCTGTAGACTGCCAGCCGGTGTGAGCGCCACCATTCAGGATGTTTAACATTGGCACTGGAAGCACGTGCGCGTATGTACCGCCAATATACCGGTACAGCGGCAGACCTAACGAATTTGCCGCCGCCTTGGCAACCGCAAGGCTTGTGCCCAAAATTGCATTTGCACCCAGCTTAGATTTGTTCGGTGTGCTATCCAGTTCGAGCATGGCAGTATCAATCGCCATCTGTTCGACGGCATCCCAGCCAACTAACAAATCGGCGATTTCACTGTTGACATTATCCACGGCTTTTAGAACGCCTTTGCCGCCATAACGCTTTTTATCGCCATCGCGCAGTTCAAGGGACTCATGCACTCCGGTGGACGCTCCTGATGGCACCGCTGCTCTACCCCAGGAACCATCCATGAGTGTAACCTCCACTTCGATAGTTGGATTGCCGCGCGAATCCAAAATTTCGCGTCCTACAATTGTTTCAATGATTGTTTCCATAATTTCACCTTTTGATGGTTTTACTAAATATCTGCTAATTGTGAGGTTGATCTGAATCGCAACCCAAATTCTCCTTATTTTAACCTAGAACAGCGGTTTGTGTTAAAATTCACCACCGTATTACTCAATTGGTTATGTTGTACTGGTTTTCACCAAGCCTAATTCTTCTGTACTCATCCTGGCATGCTCTTTCGCAGCCCCCATAAAACCTGCGAACAAAGGATGGGGACGATTTGGCCTCGATAAGAATTCGGGATGAAATTGTGTCGCCACCATGAAGGGATGATCCTCTAATTCGGCAATTTCAACCAATAACCCATCAGGGGAAAGTCCAGAGAAAATCATCCCGTGTGCTTTGAATTGCTCTCGGAATGTGTTATTGAATTCAAAGCGGTGGCGGTGGCGTTCGTAAACCAACGGCTTGTTATAACACCGGCGCGCAATACTGCCCTCCTGGAGATTGCACGGGTATAATCCCAGGCGCATTGTTCCACCCATATCGGCTATGCCTCGCTGGTCTGGCATCAAGTCGATTACTGGGTAGGGAGTTCCTCGGTCAAATTCGGTTGAATTTGCCTTCTCACTCTTAAATATAAAACGGGCGAACTCGATCACCATCACTTGCATGCCCAGGCATAACCCTAAATATGGCGTCCTGTGTTGGCGGGCGAACCGAGCGGCCTGAATTTTTCCCTCGATGCCTCGGCTGCCAAAACCGCCTGGCACCAAGATACCATCTGCTTCCTCAAGAATATCCCAACCCTGGTCCTTTTCTAGGTCAGCAGAGTGAACCCAATCAATGACTACCTCAACGCCTTGTGAAAGTGCAGCATGGTGTAATGCCTCTCGCACGCTCATATAAGCATCGTGCAATTCGACATACTTTCCTACCAGAGCAATTCTGACTGTTGGTCGCTGACTTATTTCAAGATTGACAAGATTTTCCCACTCTGTCCAATCGGGTTTGCGGCGAGGCTCCAACCCGAGGCGCTTCATCAACAATTCTCCTACCCCTGCTTTTTCTAGTAGCAAGGGCACTTCGTAAAGCACCTTGGTTGTGACCATTGGAATGACTGCTTTGCGATCTACATCGCAAAAGATTGAAATTTTTTCGCACAAAGAGGGCTCCACTTGGTAATCAGAGCGTGCAATAATCATATCAGGGGAAATACCGATCGAACGAAGTTCGCTGACCGAATGTTGTGTCGGTTTGGTCTTTAATTCTCCTGTTGCGCCGATATGAGGCAGCCAGGTGACATGGACGAAAAAGGTGTTTTCCCGCCCAACATCTGAACGCAGTTGGCGTAGGGCTTCCAGAAAAGGGAGAGACTCGATATCGCCCACAGTACCGCCTACTTCGATCAAAACAACATCCGCGTTTGTTGTTTTTCCGGCCAGCCCAATCCTTCGCTTAATTTCATTCGTAATGTGAGGAATAACCTGGATTGTCCCACCCAGGTAATCTCCTCGCCTCTCTTTCGCAATGACTTCCGCGTATATTTGCCCGGTTGTCATATTGCAGACTTTATTCAGGCTTGTATCGATGAAGCGTTCATAATGTCCCAGGTCCAGGTCTGTCTCTGCTCCATCATCAAGTACATAGACTTCGCCGTGCTGGTATGGGCTCATTGTTCCTGGATCAACATTGATGTATGGATCAAGCTTTTGAGCTGTGACTGAGAAACCACGCTCTTTTAGCAGCCGGCCGATTGCTGCAGCTGTCACGCCTTTGCCAACAGAGCTAACAACGCCGCCAGTAAAGATGATGTATTTCGTCGCCATTCGAACAACCTCCTGTTAAAAAAGGCAGTGGGGAGGGCCATCTTCGTGGCAGCCTCCCCACGCTGTAAACGCGGTTTATGTAATCAAAAACGGTATCATTAAGTACTGTATTCTACCACATTTTTTCGATCATCCTGCCGAAAAATTTTTCAGCCTGTATATTTCTTAAATACCAAAACCGCATTATGACCGCCAAATCCAAATGCATTTGAAACGACTGTTTTAACGTTCAATTGGCGAGCTGAGTTGGGAACATAATCCAGGTCCAATTCCGGATCTGGAGTCTGGTAATGGATCGTTGGTGGAATAGCTCCATCTCGAATCGCTAGAGTGCAAAAAACTGCTTCCAAAGCGCCGGTAGCTCCCATCATATGACCTGTCATTGATTTCGTTGATGATACCGGCGTGGTATACGCGTATTGACCAAGCGCTTTCTTGATCGCCTTTGTTTCCGAAAGGTCATTGAGTTGAGTTGCTGTTCCATGCGCATTGATGTAGTCCACCTGGTCGAAATTCGTCCCGGCATGCTCTAATGCGATCCGAATCGCCGATGCTCCCCCAGCTCCATCTTCAGAAGGAGCAGTTATATGAAAGGCATCCGCATTACTGGCATAACCGGCTAATTCGGCCAGAATAATGGCGCTTCGTTGGCGGGCATGGCTCTCACTCTCTAGAATTAGACAACCACCTCCTTCACCCATCACCAGGCCGTCTCGGTTTTTATCAAATGGCTGGGGGGTCATCGAATAGTCGCTATTGCGGCGCGACATGGCTCCCAAACGGTCAAAACAAGCAAAACCAAACGGATTGATTGTCGCTTCTGATGCGCCAGTGATGGCGGCATCCACGACGCCATTCCGAATTAACATCCAGGCGGTGCCAATGGCATCAGCTCCTGAAGCGCAAGCCGAAGCAATAGAAAACGCCGGTCCTTTAGTGCCGTAGTCAATGGAAATTAATCCAGCGGCTCCATTCGACATAACCATAGTTATTGTAAACGGGTTAACGCGTCGAGGTCCTTCCGTCATTCGTATATGTTCGTTGTCAATAATAGCATGCAAACCGCCAATCGCGGATGAAAAAATAACACCTATCCTCCCTGCATTTTCTGGGGTTATTTCCAGGCCAGATTGCTTCATTGCTTCAGCCGCAACGATTGTCGAAAACTGTTGAAACCGATCTCGTCTGCGCGCTTCTTTCCCCGACATATAATTTTCCGGGTCGAAATTCTTGACTTCACAGGCGATATGTATGAAAGATTCGCTTGAATCAAATTGTGTTAGTGGAGCTACACCCGACACGCCAGCCAAAGCATTTTTCCAAGCGTCTTCAGCGCTCAGCCCAATCGAACAGATTGCCCCTAGGCCCGTAATCACTACTTTCTCTGGCATAAAACTCTCCTTCAATATCATAATAAAGAAATTGTTGTTAAATCAAAATCCTATCCAGGGTTTGGACTTTTCAATCCTGTACCGGTAAATATCAGCACAAAAGGTCCTGGAAGCCTTGAAATTACCTGGTTCAAAGCCGGCCAGACGACAGCGCTCGTCGCCTCTACATAAAACCCCTTTCGAGCAAGCTGGTCGCGTGCCGGCAGAATCTCTTCCTCATCGATTGCCAAGAATAAGCCGCCGCTGTCCTCAACAGATTTTAATACAGCATCTCCTCGCAGAGGCACACGGACTCGGATACCCTCCGCTAAAGTTGGCGCTTCGCTAACCAGGCGCAAGCCATCTAATCCGTATGCATGCAGCGCCCACAAAGGCGCGCACGCGCGTGCCTGCACGCCAACAAAGCGAGGGATTTCATTAATCAAACCACTGTTTTTTATTGCTAAAAATCCCCGCAGCATTCCGAGCAGCAATCCACCCTGCCCTGCAGGTACGATGATCGTTCCAGGCGCCTTTCCACCCATTTGCTCAAAAATTTCATAAGATGTTGTTGCATAACCAGGTAGGTTAAAAGGCAGGTATGCATGTGAAGCGTAAACTGCACCAGCATCGGCCGCTTTCCGGACAGCCTCGGAAGCGTTCGAGCGCGGGCCCAATATACGCACCACATCAGCACCATAAGCTTCAATTTGCCACCGCTTTGGCCCCGAGGCTGAATCTGGTATAAAAATGCGAGATTTTATTGCTCCTCGAGCGGCGTAAGCAGAAAAAGAAGCGCCAGCGTTACCTGATGAATCCTCAACGGCCTCAGAATAGCCACGGCCTTTGATAACTGCCGCAATTAAAGCGCTTCCACGATCCTTAAACGAACCGCTTGGGTTGAGGAATTCACATTTGAACCCGACATCTACTCCTTTGACCTTATCCCAGACTAAAGGCGTACTGCCCTCGCCTAGCGAGATGGGCAAATATTTTCCCGCCTCCCCAAAGGCATGTCGGTACCTCCAAATTCCCGGTTGGGTGGAATCTACTAGGTGTGGGGTGTAAACTGGAAAGCTGGCATAATCAAATAAACCACCACAAACCGGGCATTTATAAGGCAATTCAGATTCGGGATATTCGGTTTTACAATTGGTACAACATATCGTACTCATCGCCGGCCGCCTGTTGTTTACTCGCCAGGCCCAGGGATATAGTCGCCTTCAATCCATTCTTCGCCATTTGGGCCTATTTCTTTTTTCCAAACCGGCACAATTTCTTTCAGACGATCAATTCCATAACGAGCTGCTTCAAACACGCCCGTATCTCGATGAGCGGCGGTGCACGCAATCAGCACAGTGGGAGTGCGTGGATATAATTTTCCAATGCGTTGGATGATCGCGATGCCTTCCACAGTAGGCCACCTCTGGCGGATTTCAGCTGCAACCTGCTGCATCTTTGCTTCTGCCATAGGTTTGTAAGCTTCATACTCAAGATATGAAGTTTCGTGTGCCTCACCTCTGCTCGTCTTTCCTCGAACCATGCCAGTAAAAATCGCGGCTGCGCCGGTCGAGGCTAGCGTGATCGCTTCTAGCAGGCTGTCAAGATCTATTGGATCATTCGTTATGGCGTACAATGTTGGCAAGCTGCCTCCTGAAACAGGAGGAAATAGTGCAATTTCTGCTGTAGTCGGCAGTACAGTTTGATCAAAAGAATATTCTTTATTTACAGCCACCAAAGTGGAATTCATTGAAGGACGCAGCCCTGGAAACATTTCTAATAATTTCTCTTTTAAATCTCCGACGGTCGAACCATCGGGCATAAAGACTTCGGCCTCGCGCGTCCCTGTACGTTCTTTTAAAGTGGCAAAAAACAAAATATGATATGAATTCATCGTTCTATGCATTGTAAACATCGCCAGACAGTCCGCCATGTTTCTCAACTAAGCGGATATTCTGGATGACCATCGTTTTCTCAACGCCTTTGGCCATGTCGTAGATTGTTAGGGCGGCGAGAGAAACTGCCGTTAGTGCTTCCATCTCCACACCGGTTTTTGCATGGGTTTTCACAGTCGCTGAAATCTTTACGCCTGGTAACGCCTCGTCCAATTCAATCTCAACCTGGATTTTATCTAATGGTATCGTATGACACAAAGGAATTAATTCTGCGGTGCGCTTGGCAGCCATTGTCCCAGCAATCTGAGCGATTGTCAAAACATCGCCTTTTTTCACAGCACCCCGGCGGATTAAATCGAGTGTTGTCCAAAGCATACGCACTTCACCTTTCGCTAGGGCTGTGCGTTCCGTTTCAGGCTTAAAGCCGACATCGACCATGCGGGCATTGCCATCCTTATCGATATGTGATAATTGCTCGCTCAAATTATCTCCTATCTTGTCCATATTTCTAATGTGTCTCGGTACGGTGACCTGGCTATTCCTTTTTCCGTAATAATACCGGTGATATATTTCGCAGGGGTTACATCAAAAGCGGGGTTCGACACAGGCGTCGAATCGGGTGTGATTTGCACACCGCCAATTTGGGTAATTTCCTCATCTGGCCTTTCTTCGATCGGAATGTGATCGCCATCCGAGGTATTTCGGTCAATTGTAGATGTTGGCCCAACAACAAAAAAGGGAATCGCGTGTGCAGCCGCAGCCAATGCAAGATTATATGTACCGACTTTATTCGCCGTATCTCCATTGATCGCAATTCGATCACAGCCCACGAGACATAATTGAATTTTTCCCTGGCGCATAAAAAAGCCTGATGATCCATCGACAATAACAGTGTGATGAATTTCCAATTGTTTCAGCTCCCAGGCGGTAAGGCGGGCGCCTTGCAAGCGTGGGCGGGTTTCATCCACATAAACATGGATCTGTTTCCCCAGCTCGTGTGCTGTACGAATCACGCCCAAGGCTGTACCATAGTCCACGGTAGCCAGGGCGCCGGTATTGCAATGATGAACAATTCCAGCGATGGCTGGCACAACTGCCTGGCCGTTCAGCCCGATGCGTTTGTTCGTTTGGACATCTTCCTCTGCCATCTGGTGAGCCAGTGCTAAAATCGCGTGGCGCAGAGAATCAGGAGTAGCGTATGCCTGAGAATTTACCAATTTCATAATTCGTTGGATCGCCCAAAATAAGTTGACTGCCGTTGGGCGGGCGTTGGCGAGAGCTTGAGCAGCTGATTCTAAGTCCTGCTGCAGTTCTTCCACACGATCGGCTGGCGAGCGAAATGCAGCCAGGGCCAATCCATACGCAGCTGCGACTCCAATAGCTGGTGCACCCCGTACAACCATATCGTGAATGGCATGGGCAACCTCAACGTGAGTGTAGTAATCATGATAGATTACTTCGTGTGGAAGTGAACGTTGATCAATCATCCGCAGCGCAGCCGGCTCTTGCCAGCGCAATGTAAAGTACGTCGGCATACTCATTTCCTTTCAACCGGTATTATAAACGATGATGGAATATACTTTGGCTGCCCTATTGCTTCCACAATTACCAAAATCAATAACAAATTAGTACTTTTTTACACTAAAGAAACTATTTAAAATCCACTGGGTTTTTTGTGTTACCGATGATTAATTTCAAGAACTGCGTTTTAAGGAGGCATTGCAGGGAAAGTATAACGTAACAGACAAAACCAAACCTCATTGAGAAACCGATCGACTGATTTGCAAGGCATAAGAGGAAAATTCGGTATGTATAAGAAAATTTTAGTGCCTCTTGATGGTTCCGCTTTGGCAGAAGAGATTCTACCCCATGTGGAAACACTTGCAAAAACCCTTGAAGTAGAAGTAATTCTACTGCGAGTCATAATTGAGCCTGCCGCTGAATTTATCTTTTCAGACCCCTCCATTGGATCCACCATCATTCGTGAATTGGAAGCAGAATCTCTGGATTACCTGACCAAAATTCGTTCGAAATTACAACATTCTGGTATCCACACTTCCATCGCTTTACGCCAGGGCCAAATCGCTGAAACGATACTTACAGTAGCCAAGGAGCAGTCGGCGGATTTGATCGCAATGTCAACCCATGGCCGTTCTGGTTTACAACGCTGGCTGATGGGCAGCATCGCAGATCGTATAGTACACCATTCACCTGTTCCTGTTTTATTAGTTCGTCCTCCATCGACCGTCTGATCAACAATCTGCCTCACTGGCAGTCTATACCGACAGCTTGATTCACTCTTTTTCGATTCACCAAAGGAGAGATATATGGCATCTCAGACAGCAGTTAAATCTAGTGGTTCGCAGAGTCTCGCGCGCATTATCGCAGCCTCGGCAGCAGGAACGATGATTGAGTGGTACGATTTTTATATCTTTGGCAGCCTTGCATCCACCATAGCCAGCAAGTTTTATCATACAGGAACGCCATTGGGCGATTTAATCGCCTGGCTGGCAACGTTTGCGATTGGCTTTATCGTGCGACCCTTCGGGGCGATTGTATTCGGCCGGGTAGGCGACTTGATCGGCCGTAAATATACCTTTCTTGTCACCATGACCTTGATGGGCTTATGCACTTTCGCGGTTGGCGCATTACCCGAATATGCCCAAATCGGCGAAGCAGCCGGCGTCATTTTGATCCTTCTGCGCATTTTGCAGGGTTTGGCGCTCGGTGGTGAGTATGGCGGCGCTGCGACCTATGTTGCTGAACATTCCCCTCAAGGCCGGCGAGGATTCTATACAAGCTGGATCCAGATCACCGCAACCCTCGGCCTGTTCCTCTCATTAGGTGTTATTCTGACCACCCGCCTGACATTGGGTGACGAGGCTTTCAAATCGTTTGGTTGGCGTATCCCCTTCTTGATCTCCATCATTTTGGTTGCGCTTTCCCTATATATTCGCTACTCTTTGCGCGAATCTCCAATGTATGAAAAACTCAAGCAAAAACGCGGCGTATCCAAGAACCCAATCGTTGAAAGCTTCGGTAACCGCTACAACCTGACTTATGTATTAATGGCTTTGTTCGGCGCTACGATGGGCCAGGGAGTGGTCTGGTACACAGGCCAGTTCTATGCGCTTTACTATCTGCAAAATATATTCAAAGTCAGCCTGGTTGATTCAAACTTGATCATTGCAGGCGCTCTCCTGGTAGGGACTCCCCTATTTGTCTTTTTTGGCAACCTGTCCGACAAAATTGGACGAAAGTGGATCATGGTTGCAGGTATGGCGTTGGCGGTTCTCCTATATTATCCAATTTACGGTTTGATGGCAGCCTTTGCACCCAAAGCCGGCCAATTATTCCTATTCCCTTATGTCGGCTACAACCCATTTATGTTAGGTTTTTGTGTTTTCCTCCAGGTGGTGTTTGTAACGATGGTATATGGACCGATCGCGGCATTCCTGGTTGAGCTTTTCCCAACCAAGATTCGCTACACGTCCATGTCGCTGCCATACCACATAGGAAACGGGGTTTTTGGCGGTCTCGTGCCAATCATAGGACTTTCGATGATCAATAGTACAGGCAATAACTTTGCCGGCATCTGGTATCCTATGGCAGTAGCGGCTGTATGTGCGGTGGTTGGCTTTCTCTACGTTCCAGAAACTTCCCATGTTGATATCGAGTCAGATGCTTCTGTCGCATCAACTCGCACAGCTACACCCGCCAAATCAAGCGGGTGATCAATCCAGGTCTCAGAACAACGGCGAACGATTCGTTCGCCGTTGTTTGGTTAAATTTCCCAATCCCCTCGCAAAAAACAAGAAACTGATAAAATAACTGAGCAGACCCCACACTACCTGCTCAGGAGACAATTTCATGTCTAATATGAAACGTCTGGCCAGCGCAGAAGGAATGATATTTTGGACCTTTGCATGCGTTGTGATCAGTTATTTTCTAACGATCAGTTATCACACTCAGGTATTTCGCAGTTTGATCGCAGATAATCCCTCTTTGAACACGCTGGCTTACCAGGCCCCGGTGATGTCCGACATTCAATCTGTGGCTGCGTTGGTGAGCGGTATTTTACTGACGGCAGGACTGGCTTTTCAAAGAGAATCAACAATTTTCATCAGGAAAATTCTTAAATTCATCCCGTTCGTTCTTTTCCTGATACCAGGAATTAGCTCCTTTGCGTATTTTAGATGTAGGTATGGAATCGGGGGAGCATGCACAGTGGATGCAGGTTTTGAAGCCATTTATTTTGGCTCTTTGTTATTTTTATCGCTGATTATCGGGCAGATCCTGATCCGCTCTGTGATCCCTGATAAAATTCTGAGATTAGCACTGATTCCCCTCATTGTTGTCGTACTTGGATCAATTTTTAGCATGGTATTCAGCCTTTATTTCGGTTCAACCGCGCTGCAGTTGACCGACCTGGCTGCTGAAAATCTCTTTGTTTTAGGAAATTTTTCTAAACTTCCCGGCGAGTGGCGGATTTGGGTACAAACAGGAATTGCTCTGCAGATCCTCTTTACCCTACTTTCTGTGGTTGGGTTGTTTTTGGCTGTGATGGCAATCTTTGTCAAACCTAGGGATTTAATCCAGAAGAAAAAAAGATAAGCCAATTTCAACCGCAAACCAAAGGGAAGTATCTACCAAAGCACAAAATAAGGAATTGGGCAGGCCTCAGCCGCGATTGACAGCCTGCCAATAAACGCTCCAATTCCTCATCCTCAACCCAGGTGTTATAATTGCCCCCCAATGAATAATATATTCTCAAAATGGAAAGATGGTCTGGCGAAAACCAGCAAAGCGGCGTTTGGCCAAATTGCCACATTGCTGGGTGCTACAGAAATATCCGATGATATCTGGGATGACTTGGAAGCGCTCTTGATCCAGGCGGATGTAGGTGTCGAAACCACGATCAATGTGTTAGACAAAGTTGAAGCTCGAGTTGACAAAGAAGGTATGACCAAAACCATCGAAGTCAAAAAAGCACTGCGAGAAGAATTACGCGCCCATCTACTAAACCCTCCGAAAATTGATTTTCCAAACAAGCCAACGGTCATCTTGATCGTTGGTGTAAATGGTTCTGGAAAAACAACCACTATCGCTAAATTGGGCAAACGGTTTTCTCTTCAGGGAAAAAAAGTTATTCTCGGAGCTGCAGATACATTTCGCGCGGCGGCCGTAGATCAGCTTGAAATTTGGGGTGAACGTCTGGGACTGGAGATCATTTCAGGCCAACAGGGCGGCGATTCGGCGGCCGTTGCGTTCGATTCTGTACAGGCGGCTGTCTCACGTGGAATGGATATTTGCCTGATCGATACTGCCGGCCGTTTGCATACCCGCTTTAACCTGATGGAAGAGTTAAGGAAAGTCCACCGTGTAACCGGCAAGGCTCTGGCCGGAGCTCCTCATCAGGTCTGGTTGGTTATGGATTCTACAACCGGGCAAAATGCCCTGCAACAGGCGCGCGCTTTCAAAGATGCAGTCAACGTAAATGGAGTCATCCTGGCAAAGCTGGATTCTTCGGCGAAAGGTGGGATGGCTTTTGCAATCCAGAGAGAATTGGGGCTGCCAATCTTGTTTGCGGGCTTGGGAGAAAAGCCGGATGACTTGCAGCCCTTTGACCCAGATGCGTTTGTCGGTGAACTTTTAGGCAATTGATTATCGAGCCTAGCCTGTCTAAGGCTATAGACTTCAGGAGATTTCAATGAATGATTTAATCAGTTTAATAGTTGAATATCAAGAAAAAGTCCAAAATTTACTGGTGCGCCTTTGACTACGCTAAAAAGGTCCAAGAGCTCACCCTATTAGAAAAACTAAGCGAACAAAATGACTTTTGGAGTGACGCTAACTCTGCTCAAAAGGTAATGAAGCGCGTCTCAGCTCTGAGAGAAGAAGTAAACGAATGGGGTCATATTATCCAAACTGTAAATGATGCCCTCGAACTCGCTCAGATGGGCGATGAAAGTTTACGCCCCGATTTAGAAGCAGAGATCGAAAAAATTAAGAAAGAAATTGACCAGCGGGAATTTGATATCATGCTGAATGGAAAGTATGATCGTGGGAATGCCCTCCTGGCAATTCATGCAGGCGCTGGCGGCGTCGATGCTCAAGACTGGGCAGAAATGCTCCTTCGTATGTACTTGCGTTGGGCAGAGAACAAGGACTTCAAAACAGAAATTATTGATAGCAGCGAAGGCGAAGAAGCCGGCATCAAATCGGTCACTGTAGCGGTCGAAGGAAAATTTGCCTTCGGGTATTTGCGGGCTGAGAAAGGAGTTCATCGGCTGGTTCGTCTATCTCCGTTCGACGCGGCTCATCGCCGGCACACCTCCTTTGCGCTTGTGGAGGTCCTCCCAGAATTGGAAGATGATGCTGAAATTGAATTGAACATGGATGAAGTCAAAATCGATGTGTACCGCTCCTCCGGTGCGGGTGGCCAAAATGTCCAGAAAAACTCCACCGCCATTCGCATCACCCACATTCCTACCGGTCTGGTTGTGACCTGTCAAAATGAGCGTTCACAAACCCAAAATAGGGAAAGCGCATTAAAAGTTTTACGCAGCCGCCTGTTCGAGATAAAAATGCAAGAACAAGCTGATCAAATTGCAGAGTTGCGAGGTGAATACTCGAAAGCCGAATGGGGCAGCCAGATTCGCTCTTATGTGTTGCACCCATATCAAATGGTGAAAGATCATCGGACTGATTTCGAAGTAGGCAATGCGCAAGGTGTACTAAATGGAAACCTGGATGGATTGATTGAAGCCTACTTGCGCGCCAAGCTGAGCGGCGAATTGCACAGTGCATCGCCTGCCTCCGAATAAACCCCAATTTGCAAGTAATAGAATAGAGCCCACCATGCAATTAATCGCTCGTAGGAATCAAATTTCTTCGAGCAAAAATTATTGGCGCTTTATTCTAATTTTATTTCCTGTGCTTTTTCTGGTTGGATGTGTCTCAATGTCCGATCCGGAAACAAGCCAGGTGCAGCAAAATATGGTTATTTTCACACTGCCAGCGGATGGATCGCAATCGGCCGGCCAAACTTTTTCCAGCCGCCGCAGCGGGCTAGAATCCTTTACCATCACGCTTGAGGTCAAAGGAGCGAAGGAAGCCGGTCTTTCGTATGAACTGAATAATTACCCTGCTACTGGCCAGCCAATCTATGCAAATCATCTATTCGTCCACAGCGGCACCATATCGTTGTCTTTTCCTCCGATATCCAATGCTGGAAATTTCATCATACGTTTGACTGCCCAAGGTGCTGCTATTGACATCAAAGGTGAAGAGGATGATTTTTATCCTGCTGGCAAGGTGATTATCAATGACAAACCTGGCAAAGGGGATCTCATTTTTAGCACCTCGTACGTTTATGGACCTCAGGAGATGCTTTCAGACCTGGTGAATGGTTTTTCCTGGGCATGGTTAGTCATCCCGCTCGGGCTTGTTTTCATTTTACCAGGGGCGGTTATTCTCGCCTTGACCTGGAAAAATCATCCAGTGGATTTCGGCGTGTGGTTGGCGATGTCAGCAGGTCTCAGCCTGGCTGTCCTGGCATTATTGATGCTCTGGACAGGAACTGCGAACATTCATTGGTCAGCAATTTCTGTGAAGATTGCCTTCGTCGTGGCAGCTTGCGTGTCTACCTTCCTTTTCTGCCAGCAAAAACCCTGGAGAGCGCGACCTTTGAATTGGGTCAATATAAGTTTTGGCGTAATTTTTAGTCTGGGCTTAATGCTGCGTTTTGTGATGATCCGGGACATGTCTGGTCCGGCTTGGGTGGACGGCGTCCACCATGCGTTGATTACACGTCTGGTTCTAGAAAAAGGTTCATTTCCTCAAAGTTTTGCACCATTCTTTGATATCAATCCAACCGATTACCATCCTGGCTTCCACTCTGGCCTGGCTTCATTCATCTGGCTGAGTGGGCTTGATATACCCTTTGCAATGTTAATCTATGGCCAGGTACTGAATGCCCTGGCGATACCTGCGGCTTACTTATTCACCAAGACCCTGGTGCGCTCGCACTCTGCTGCTCTGGCAGCGGCTCTCTTTACCGCTTTCTGCACGCCCATGCCGGCATATTACACAAGCTGGGCGCGCTATACTCAACTGGCTGGCCTGGTTGTTTTGCCAGTCGTATTGGCTGCAGTACAGGAATTTTTGAAAGATTCTGCGGTCGAGAACAACCAGGCAGCCTTGAAAAAAGTTTTCCCAAAAGGCATCGTTGCCTGGATTGCAGCCGGCGGTTTATTATTGGTCCATTACCGCGTGATGATTTTCGCAGCCGCCCTGTTGGCTGTCTATTATATTTTCCAGGTTTGGCCAGAGCGAAAAAATACCACCCAGCGGATAAACAGCCTCGGCCTTGGAACCATCATCGTGGCAGGGGCAGCCATTTTAGCAATGCCATGGCTTATCCCTTTAGTCAAAACCACGATTCTTCCCCTTTATGGGGACACACAGGTTCAGCCTTGGTTTTATGATTTTTCCTGGCGCTATCTAAACACTGCTTTGGGGCAGCCTATCCTGGCCTTAGCTGGAATGGGATTGGTATTTGGTTTGGTTTTCCGCCGCCGCTTTCTCTTGACGATAATTATTTGGGTGGGAATCTTAATAATTCTGGCAAACCCAGGCCCTTTGGGGCTTCCTTTGGCGATTTCGAACAATGTGACCATGGAAATCATGTTGTTCTTGCCGATCAATGCCTTGGCAGGTTATGCAATAAATCTCGTTGAGGAGACTTCTTCTGTATTTGGCTGGAAATGGCTTCGGCCAGCGCTATTGTTGGCTGGAGTTGTCACCATCTTGGCTGGTTTCCAGCAATTAATGCCGCTTCTAAACGAAGGCACAATGCTGATCCGCAAGAGTGACATACCGGCTTTGATTTGGGCTCAGAAAAATCTGCCACCCACCGCGGTCGTTGCCATTAATCCTTTTCTTTGGGGATACGGTGCTTATGCAGGGGCTGATGGTGGATACTGGCTGGAACCAATCAGCGGTTTGCGCACCATCCCCCCTCCAGTGGCCTCTTACACAACACGTGATTATGTGTTGGCAATGTCCTCCCTCAGTAAAGATATCATCGATCAGGGCAGTCATCCTGAAAAGCTGGCAGATGTTCTGCGCAGCGCTGGTATTTCGTATGTGTACAGTGGCGTGAGGGGAGGATCTATATCACCTGTTGCACTGGCCAACAGCCGCGATTTCCAGGAAGTGTATCATCAGGATAGTGTATGGATATTTTACGTACTACCATGAGCTTAGCAGTGTGCATATTTTCGCGGTTCTGAAAACTGCTCAGATTAGGAGAAGTCATCCTCCAAACAAACCCGGTTGATAAACGATGCGATTTGCCTATTGACAAAAACTATACACTTATTGTACAATAAATGTTAGGTGAAGGTGATATGGCAAGAATAAGTTTAAATGCAAAGGCCCCAGATTTTATTTTAAAAGACCAGCGTGGAAATACTTTCAGGTTATCTACCTATCGGGGTAAGAAACACGTAATCCTGGTTCTTAATCGCGGTTTCGTCTGACCTTATTGCCAGCGGCACATGGCGCAGTTGCGTCAAGACTATAAAAAATTTTTACAACGCGATGCAGAAATCATCGTGATTGGACCTGAAGATCCAAACTCTTTCCGAGCATACTTTGAAAAGGAAAAACTCCCCTTCATTGGCTTGGCTGACCCAACTCATTCTGTTCTCAAACACTATGGCCAGGAAGTCAATATATTTAAATTGGGACGGATGCCTGGCCAGATGATCATCGATAAATCAGGCATATTGCGTTTCATTCATTATGGTCATGACATGACGGATATCCCCAGCAACCAAGAAATTCTTGAGCTGCTCGATTTCCTTCAAAATGAGACAAAGCAGTCCGTTTAAATGATTTCCCACAAGAGATTATTTAACAGCAAAAACACACTGTCGTAATCCAGGTCCGGCCGGTTCCAGCTTGCTGATCAGCTCTACAGGTTGGTTGATGATTCGTTGTATTAAATGACGATCGAAAACACACAACTGAGGGTAATCCGCCACAATCGCCGCAAAGGGGCAGTGGCCCAAGATAACACGCGGCCCTTTTAACCTGGCTTCCCAACGAGGGTTATAGTGTAGTTTCGATAATTCTTGCACACCTGTTTGGAGGCGGTTGGTCAGGTTCAGTCGATTGGCAGGCTGAATCCTTTCAGACATTCTTTGGAAGACTATTTCAGTTAAACGATCAATAAAATCATCCAAAAGTGAAGGATCGTCTCCGGCAATTTGCTTCAAAGACAATGTAAGGAGCGAGCTTGCCAGCATATCGTAAGCATTTGCCGATACTGCATTAGTTCTCCGGTAAAGCTGACTCGGGCGTCCACGCTTGCCAGATGAGCCTGTTTGAATTGCCTGGACTACACCTTCCTTTTCCAATATAGATAAATGATGCCTGGCGTTGGCAGCCGTCGTCTTTAGACCATTTGCAACTTCCAGCGCGGTTGCTGCACCCCGCCGATCGAGTATTTCCAGAACACGCTCACGAGTTGTTGCCACGCCATCATTATACCATTTATGCAAATATATATTTGCATAAATAAATTTGACAACTTCTAAGCAATTCGTTATAATGCGAGTGAAGTCCTTATGGAAGACGCCCTGAATTGGGATGATAGTTATGCCATTGCGTTGGAGCTGATGAAACTGCACACCAGTATCAATTTGGAAACAGTTTCCCTGGCCCAGATCCTGGAATGGACGCTTTCCTTACCTGACTTTGAGGATGACCCTCAAATGAGCAATGACTCTATTCTCTTAGCAATCTACCAGGAATGGTATGAGGAGGTAAATTCAATATGAGTGAGATCACGAACCCAGGTGTTGAAATCCCCCCAGATCTGCAAGGGGCAGTGGAAATAACTACCCTCGATAAAATCTACAATTGGGGACGGCGGTCTTCGATCTGGCCGATGATGTTTGGCCTGGCGTGCTGCGCCATTGAAATGATTTGCGCAGCAACCAGCCGGTTTGACTTCTCTCGGTTTGGCATGGAGATTATGCGCCCCAGCCCCCGCCAGGCCGATTTGATGATTGTCGCTGGCACGGTCACCAAGAAAATGATGCCGCAAATTGTGCGCCTCTACAACCAGATGCCTGAGCCAAAATATGTCGTAGCGATGGGCGCCTGTGCTTCTGGCGGCGGCCCATTCAAGGAAGGTTACAATGTGGTTTCCGGAGTGGATGAATATTTACCTGTGGATGTTTATATTCCTGGCTGCCCTCCCACCCCGCAGGCTCTTTTGAACGGCTTGATCATGCTCCAGAAGAAAATTGATACACAATCTATCAAAACTGTGCGCTGGTATAGCAAAGAGCCGGAAGTTTCCATTCCGGTGCCGGTGCTTGGTCCAGATATAATGGATCCACGTCAATATGCACAGATCAAGCAGTACACAGCCCAGAAGTTAGAAGCCCAACGCGCTGCTGAAGAAGCTGCCAGCCAGCCTGCAGCTTCATAAGGAGATAGACAATGACTGAAATGGTTGTTGCCCCCGATGCAATCCTGGAACGTTTCCCAGAAAAAATCACACTCGATGCACGAAATCGTTATTCTGGATACGTTGTCAGCATAGAAAATTTACTGGAAGTAATGACAGTACTGCGCGACGAGTTAGGATACGATTTTCTTTCTTCTGTCACCGCAGCCGATTATCCAGCCGAAAATAAATTGGAGTTAGTCTATCACCTGCACAAAACGACTGGCGGTTCTTTTATCACAATCCATACCCCCACGGGTAGAGTAGAGCCTGTTGTGCCTACCTTAGTGGGAGTTTTTCCTGGCGCAGATCTGCAGGAACGTGAAGTCTGGGATATGTTTGGCATTAAATTTCAAGGCCATCCCGATTTACGCCGCATCTTAATGTGGGAAGGCTTCGATGGGTTTCCTTTGCGTAAAGATTGGCGCGAAGGATATTTCGAAGAAGAGGCCAAGCCCTTCAAAAGCCGCTGGCCAGATGGTCATGCTCGCCGTGCTGAAGACATCAATCCGTTCGGGAAAAATGTGGATTACCCTGCAGGGTTTGATCCCGATCAATGGAAGCCGGAAATTGAAACTGCCCTCTATGCTGGCCTAGCAAAGGTTGAACAAACCAATGAATTAGGCCTGAAAACAGAGCAGGTGGTGGTTAACCTTGGTCCACAACACCCGTCAACCCACGGCGTTTTTCGCATGGTAGCTAAGCTGGATGGAGAGACGATCGTCGATCTCAAACCGGTGATGGGTTATTTACACCGCAACCATGAAAAGATCGGTGAGCGCAACACATTTTTGCAGAATATCCCGTTTACTGATCGCCTCGATTATTTTTCATCGATGAGCAACAACTTTGGTTATGTGTTGGCTGTTGAGAAATTAATGGGCACAAAAGTTCCAGAGCGCGCCGATTATATCCGTGTGATGATGGCAGAACTTACCAGGATTGTCAATCACGTGGCGGCTATCGGCTTCTTGCTCAACGATCTGGGCGCGTATTTCACACCGATTCTTTACGCCTTTGAAGAGCGAGAATTGATCCTGGATATCTTTGAAGCCACGGCAGGTTCGCGCATGATGTGCAATTACTACCGCTTCGGTGGTGTGGCGCGCGATTTGCCCGAAGGGATCCTGCAAAAAGTAAAAGACCTTGTTTTTGAGCGATTACCCCGCAAAATCGATGAATTGGAAGCCTACATAACCCACAATGAAATCATCCGAAACCGCGCAGAAGGTGTGGGTATTCTGACGGCAGATCAGGCCATCGCATACTCGACTGTCGGTCCGGTCTTGCGCGCTTCAGGAGTTCCTTATGACCTGCGGAGAGCTGATCCTTATTCTATATACGACCGCTTTGAATTTGATGTTGCAGTTCGCTATCATGGGGATGTGTATGATCGCTACCTGGTGCGGATTGACGAGATACGTCAATCGATCCGCATCTTACAGCAGGTTGTAAAACAAATCCCAGAAGGCCCAATCCAGGAAGGTAAGCCTCAATACCAGGTAAGAGTGCCAGCGGGTGAAGCCTATGGCCGTGTGGAGGGCCCAAAAGGTGAGTTGGGGTTCTATGTTATCTCGAATGGAAAGCCTAATCCCTGGCGGTATCATGTGCGCGCTCCATCATTTATTAACCTCACACCCCTTACCACCATGTGCAAAGGCCAAAAAATCGCCGATGTAATTGTTATCCTGGGCTCGATCGATATCGTGCTGGGCGAAACGGACCGCTAAAACGAAGGAGAAATCACAATGTATGGTCTTGGAATCCTGAAAGGCTTAAAGGTAGTCCTATCGCACTTCTTCGATACATATTTTGAGGATTTACGCTGGATGCTGCAAGGCAAAAAGCGGTATTACACGGCCGAAGGCATTGCCAGTCGTTCAAGCAAAGATGCCAGGGGCATATTCACAATCCAATATCCAGAAGAGCGCTTGCTTTCCCCGGAAGAATTTCGCTTTATTCCTTTCCTCATTTACGAAGAAAAGGAAGGCGGCGTCAAAGAACATCGCTGCACTTCATGCGGCATTTGTGCGAAAGTGTGCCCGCCCCAATGCATCTGGATCGTCCGCACATCAGATCCCACAACTGGGCGGCCTGTGCCTGAGCCAGCTGAATTCTTCATTGATGTCGATGTCTGCATGAGCTGCGGTTTTTGTGCTGAATACTGCCCATTTGATGCGATTAAAATGGATCATAATTTTGAATTGGCCACCTATAACCGCAAAGAGAACAATATTTTCGATAAAGATAAGCTCAGCAAGTCGCTTTCATATTATATGCAAATTCGACCAACCAATTACCAGAAGGAAGAAACAGCACGCGCTGAGGCTGAGGCAGCCAAGGCAGCCAAAAAACGCGCCTGATCTTATCCAGCCACTTGGTTGGATAAATTATTATGGAAAACAATGAAATCGATGTCCTTTTTCCGCCGCGCATCATTCCGCAATTAATGGATTTGCGAGGAGACGTCTGGCGGGAGCTCGTCAACGAGGTATTAAGATTGGAGCCAGCCGCTCCACAGCGGCTGGCATTTGTCATCATGATGGTTCGCCTGGGCAACTGCCCTTCATGCCATTCAGACACTTACCGCGCCATGCGTGGATGCCTGGCATGTGCGACACAAACGGTAAAAAGGTTTCGCGGCAGCGATACAGATTTCGTTCGTCTTTATCAGGATGCATTGCTTGAAATTGAACGGTATAAAAAGAAAATTGAGGATTAAAATGGCTCAGAAACAAAATGGACTAACCGATCAGATTATGACTGCATTATCAAAAGTGCAGGAACCCGAACTCCATCGCGATCTTGTCACGCTGAATATGATCAAAGATTTGAAAATAAATGGAGACAAAGCCACGTTTACAATTGTCCTGACCACCCCAGCCTGCCCTTTGCGCGCTCGCATTGAAAGTGAAGCTCGGCAGGCTGTGCTTGGAGTTCCAGGTATCAAAAAGGTGGATATCAAGATGGAAGCCAATGTCCCCACCGATGGTCGTTCCAGAGGATTGATGTCCCTGCCGATTCGAAATGCCATCGCCGTAGGTTCGGGCAAAGGCGGCGTAGGCAAAAGCACCGTAGCAGTCAATGTCGCCGTAGCCCTGGCGAAGAGCGGTGCACGCGTCGGCTTGTTAGACGCCGATATTTATGGGCCAAATGTGCCAACCATGATGGGGATCGAGCGACTTCCGGTTCCAAAAGCAGACAAATTGGTTCCTGCTGAAGCGTTTGGTGTTAAAGTTATGTCGATTGGATTCATGGTCAAACCAGACCAACCACTCATCTGGCGTGGGCCGATGCTTCACTCTGCTATTCGCCAATTTCTAACGGATGTTGAGTGGGGCGAGCTTGATTACCTGGTTGTTGACCTTCCACCCGGCACCGGCGACGCCGCCCTCAGCTTGGCGCAGTCGTTACCTTTGAGCGGAGGCGTCATTGTTACCTTGCCCCAGCAAGTTTCGCTTGAAGACGCCCGCCGGGGACTGGAAATGTTCCGCCAATTGGATGTGCCCCTGTTAGGCGTGGTAGAAAACATGAGTTTCCTGGAATTACCCGACGGGACTCGCATGGATATTTTCGGCACCGGTGGTGGAAAAGCTCTCGCCGACGCTGCCAATGTGCCATTTTTAGGCACTATTCCCATCGACCCTTCCGTTCGGGTTGGCGGTGACACTGGCAATCCGATCGTGGTTTCCAATCCTCAATCGCCTGTGGCTAAGGCCCTGACCGCCGTTGCCGAAGACCTGGCAGCTCGCTTGAGTGTTGCCGCTCTCAACGGCCCACAAAGCTTTATCCCAATTAATATGATCGGGTAAATCCGCAAAACGAGTGGCTGACCTAAAGGATTTGGTCAGCCACTTTTTTGTTATCAGGGCTGTCAATGAATTGGGCTGTGAAATACTTCCACCGCCGCGCTCGATTTTTCGTGAGTATTTAAGAATAATTCAGGCGCTTTGGAGTATTACCCATTGTTGACTCAACCCTTAAAAGAGTTTATAGTGTTAATTAGGGATAAAAATCACAATCCCTTGAGAGGTGTTTTATGACTGAGTATATGGTCACAATCTCGTTGAATGAAGAAGAGCGTAGTTTATTAAAAGAAATCCTGATAGATTACAGCCAGGCTCTCAGAATAGAGATCGCGAATTGTGCGCTTCCAGAAGTGCAGGAGGCGCTCACCCATCGTAAACTAATCTACGACCAGGTAATCACCAGGCTTGCCCATCCTGAACACGCCGGCGAATACAATTAACTCATTATTTTCTGTCAACCACTGCCCTAACAAGCTTTACTGCTATGCTCCCGCCAGGGACAAGCAAGCCAACTGCATCTGCGGTTACATCGAAGAGCAGGTCACGTGTAACCATACCTTTGAATTGATCTTGGAATTTCTTGCCGCTGCCATTCATTTCTCCGGTTAAACCATTAAATTCAATCACCGATCGCTTTCCTTTACCGGCGATTTCGTATTCAAACGCGTAAACTGGTCGGAAATTTAGCTCTAATGCCTGCACATCGATCCTTTCTTCAAGGATTGTATGAGCGCTTGAAACTGGTTTGATGACCTCGCTCATCACCTGCCTGACAACCGCTGTTGCCCGCAACTGAGGTGGGACAACCAGAACTCCTTCAGGGGCAAATGTGTTCAAATCTGAGATTACTGTTTTGGCAAAGGAGGCATACTTTTGAGGATCGACAGGCTCGCCTTGTAGCGCATTGAAAGCGCGTGAAACCTGCGTTTCCTCGCGACAATGCTCGATGGCAGGGAGCGAAATTTGACCACCTTTTTCTTTCGGTTCAACAGGCACCTCATGTTCCAGCACGGTTAGAGATTTTACCTCGCTGCCCATCACAGGCACCGAGACCGTGCGCGTACGATCGTACACCGTGCGCGATACGATTGTAACCACCCAGAAAGCCTCAAGTCGGTTTTCTACTCCTAGAAAACGCACTTCCTCTGGTTTCAATCTGGAAAAAAGCGCACCTAGAGTACCGCCAGCAAGTTGAACCTTTTTTTGTTCAACACGGTCGTGAGCAACTTCCAGGTTAATTTGGGGGACAAAATAATATGCCTGTTCGTCTACAAGAGAAATGTCCATAATCTTTCCTGTTAGAGCAACTGCAGATGACTTAATCCTTGCTCAGTCTTTAGATACATATATTATATAGTACAATCAAGGTTGAATATTGAGAATTGGAGAAAAAATACGAATGGCTAGTGAGAGATTTATTGTTGGAATTCGTTTTCAAAAAGCGGGAAAAATATATCATTTTGACTCGAGCGCTATTCCAGATTTAAAGGTGGGTGAATATGTTTTAGTCGAGACGACTCGGGGTAAACAATTAGGGCAAATGATTCAAAAAGTCGAAAATTACCAGCGTCCCCCTGAGGGTTGGAAACCCCTAGAACGGCGTGCGAACGCACAAGACCTAATCTTGAAGCATCATTATCAACAAAAAGAGTTAGAAGCGACGATTAATTGCCGGGCGAAAGCATCTGAGATGAATATTGTTGGCGTGAAATTTGTCGCCTCAGAATTCTCTTACGATGGCAGCCGTCTTTCAATATTATACAGCAACGAAGCTGGCGAAAAGATGGAATTCAGGAACCTGCGTAAGGCTATGCAGCGCTTATACCCCAATGCGCAAGTCGATTTTCACTTAATCGGCCCGCGGGATGTTGCGAAGATCCTTGGGGGGATGGGCGCTTGTGGATTGGAAAACCGTTGTTGTTCGGCGTTTTTAACCGAGTTTTCGCCAGTTTCCATAAAGATGGCAAAAGAACAAGGCATATCGCTCACACCGACCGAAATTACGGGTATGTGCGGCAGATTGCGTTGCTGCCTCGTCTACGAATATGAGCAATATACAGAAGCACGAAAACAGCTTCCCAAACGGGGCAAACGAGTCATTACACCTCAGGGCGAGGGAAAGGTGATTGATGTATTGCCTCTCAAGGAATCTGTCATCGTGGAATTACCCAGCGGTGCCCAGGCTGAATTTATGAAACACGAACTTCAGCCCGCAGAAGAATTGGAAGCTTTACAGAAAAAAGCCGAAAAAGGCTGTGATAAGCATCCGGATGGAAACTGCACCTGTGGACGTAAAGGTGCTTCCAAAGTAGAGCAACTATCGGAGAACAGTAATGACGACGACGCCACCAACATCGACAGCAGCGACACCCCCGCCTGATGCCTGGGAACATCCTCAAAAAATCCTGGTTATCCTGGCTCATCCCGATGATCCCGAGTTTTTTTGTGGAGCGACGCTGGCGCGCTGGGCAGCCGCAGGCCATACTATCCATTATTGCTTGTTGACATGCGGTGATAAAGGAGCTCCGGAGGGCGATTACCACCCCGACCAGTTATGCGCGGACCGGGTCGAAGAACAAAGAGCGGCAGCGTCTGTTCTAGGTGTGAAGAATGTACGTTTACTATCCAATCCCGATGGTTATCTTGTTCCTGATCTGGCTTTACGGCTAGAGGTAACCCGCATTATTCGCCAGGAAAAACCAGATATACTCGTCACCTGTGATCCACTGTTCCTATATTCATTCGGCGGCATCCGATTAAACCATCCCGATCACCGCGCAGCAGGACAGGTCGTACTTGACGCGGCCTTTCCCGCTGCCGGAAACCGCCTTTTCTTTCCCGAATTACTTGCCGAAGGCCTGGAACCGCATACCCCACGCGAGATCTGGGTTTCTCTACCGCAAGAGTCCAATGTAGTGCTGGATGTAACTGAATTTTGGGAAACCAAGATCCGCGCTTTGTACGAACACAAAAGTCAGATTGGAGATCCTCAAACACTTGCTGAAAGGATGCGCTCTCGACGTTCGGTAGATTCCACGCCCGAAAATCCTCGGTACGAAGAGCGTTTTCGCCGGCTTATGCTCCTATAAATAGGAAGGAATAAATGGTCGATTTTTTTCATGAGGCCAACGAATTATTCGAATATACCCGCTCCATGCGGCGTGATTTTCACCGCCACCCAGAATTGGGCTATCACGAATTCCGCACTGCAGGTATTGTTGCGCGTGAATTGACCTCGCTGGGTATGGAAGTGACCACCGGGGTCGGTAAAACGGGAGTGGTAGGCTTGCTGGAAGGCAGCAAACCAGGGCCCACTTTGCTCATCCGCTTTGATATGGATGCTCTTCCTATTGTCGAGGAAACAGGTGCTGAGTATGCATCCGAAAATACAGGTGTGATGCACGCCTGCGGACACGATGCCCATACATCGATTGGATTAACAGTCGCCAGATTACTCAACACGCATAAGGAAGATATAAATGGCCGTGTAAAATTTATGTTCCAACCCGCCGAAGAAGGTTTAGGCGGTGCGGAAGGCATGATCAAGGATGGCATATTAGAAAATCCTCGTCCTGATTATGCTTTGTCTTTACATGTCTGGAACAATAAACCTTTAGGGTGGTTGGGGATATCGAAGGGTTACATTATGGCTGCTGCAGAGGAATTTTATGTGGTCATAAAAGGCAAAGGTGGGCATGGAGCTATACCCAACCTGGCAGTAGACCCTGTAGTAGCGTCCGCCCAAATAATCTCTGCCTTACAAAGTGTGGTTTCACGCAATGTTCCTCCCGTTGAGACTGCTGTCCTGAGTGTCACCGCCATCCACGGGGGAGATGCATTCAATGTCATCCCACCCCAGGTTGAATTTCGGGGAACAATTCGCACGTTTAAACCAGAAGTGCGCGCCGTGGTATTGGAACGCTTCCAACAGATCAACCAGGGAATCGCGGCTAGCCTCGGCTGCCAGGCGGAAATCCAATTGATACCCAGCACCCCTGCCTTATTCAACGCTGACGCTGTGACGGAAAAAGTCCAGCAAATCGCCAGGTTGGCCCCAGGTGTTCAAATCGATACCACGTTTTCCACAATGGGTTCAGAGGATATGGCGTTTGTGATGGATCGCATCCCGGGCTGTTATTTTATGGTTGGATCAGCCAATCAGGAAACCGGTAAAAACGCCCCCCATCACCATCCAAAGTTTGACATTGATGAAGCATCTTTACCCATTGCAGCCGGCTTGATGGCCAGCTCTGCAGTAAATATATTAAATAACGGGATCTAATATTTCGCAGAAATCTCTTCTATCCGTAGATAACAGAAATAAGCTGCTTAAATTTCCCTATTCTCTATAACGAAATACGAACTATCGTTTCGTTGGACTGAATGCTTATTTTTATTTAGGGAAAATTTTCATTTAAGTTCCAGTTGAAAAATTGGCGGATACGTGTTATAATCTTATTAATCCGAATGATCAGATTAATAAGATAGGTAAGATGAATAAGATGTTACGCGGCTCACAATCTTCCCCTTTCCTGGAATATTTAGCTTCTGCAGGATTGAATGATCCTGAAGAGCGCATTCCAGCTTTGAATGATCTGAGCAAAGAGCTGGGTGTAGGCCTTTCTGTTCTGCGGGAACAGCTTGAAGTAGCACGCGCTCTTGGACTGGTTGAAGTGAAACCGCGCACCGGCATTCGTCGCTTACCTTATTCATTTTTCCCGGCTGTGCAGCAAAGTTTATCGTACGCCATCAGAAGGTCCCCATTATCATTTGAAGCATTTGCCGATTTACGGAATCATCTTGAGGCATGCTATTGGGATGAAGCTGTTCGCAAGCTAAACGATAGCGATAAAGCGGATCTACAGACTCTAATTGCGCGCGCCCTGGCAAAATTGAACAGCCCCGTTGTCCAAATTCCTCATGAAGATCATCGCCAGCTCCATTTATTGATATATCGCCGCTTAGATAATCCTTTTGTATTAGGAATTTTAGAAGCCTATTGGGATTCTTACGAAGCTATCGGTTTGAATGTGTACACAGATTTATCCTATTTACAAGAAGTTTGGCATTACCACCAACAAATGGTTGATGCGATCTGCTCTGGCAATTATGCGGCTGGTTACACCGCGCTGGTTACACACAAGGATTTGTTGTTCCACCGCCAGGGATCAATAAAGTAATCGCAAAAGCGAATTTCTATGCGTAATATTTGTTCATTGCATGCATCTGGTTGCATAATGTTCGATAAACCTCGAAAAGGAGAGCTATGAGCCCTACAGAAGCAGTTTCTTCAGTTATGTCAGGTGAAGCCATCGAGCGGGTGGTGAATGACTTCAGCATTACCGTGGCGACAGTAAATGGATCTGGTTCACAGACATCCAATGCCACAATTCTTCGGTCTTTGTTTAAAATGGGCATCCCCGTGTCTGGCAAGAATTTATTTCCCTCTAATATACAGGGGCTGCCAACCTGGTACACCATTCGCGTGAATAAAGATGGTTTTTTGGCGCGGCGCGATGAACAAGAAATTGTCATCACTCTTAATCCCGAATCATTTACCAGGGATATTGCCTCTGTCCAACCGGGCGGGGCATTCTTTTATGACGAGTCGATCCGCCAGCCGATAAACCGCACCGATATTTCGGTTTATCCTATGCCAGTCAAGAAACTGGTAGTGGCGTCTGGCGCGCCATCGAATTTACGCGATTACATTGCCAATATGGTATATGTTGGCGTGCTGGCCTATATGATCGGCATCGACATGGAGAAGATTCTGGCTGCGTTGACTTTTCACTTTAAAGGCAAGCAAAAACCGATCGATCTGAATTTCGGCGTCGTTAAAATGGCTTTTGATTGGGCTCAAACTAACCTGACAAAATCGGATCCCTTCTGGGTGGAACCGATGCAAGAAGCCTGCGATGAATGCATTATGACAGACGGAAATACAGCAGCAGCCTTGGGCTCATTGTATGGCGGAATTCAATTCCTTGCCTGGTACCCGATTACGCCGGCAACCAGCCTGGCTGAGGCAGTTAATGAATTTATTCCCCAATTAAGAAAAGACCCGGTAACCGGTCGCACAACGACTGCAGTTGTCCAGGCTGAGGACGAGTTGGCGGCGGTTGGTATGGTCACCGGCGCCGGTTGGGCTGGTTTGCGCTCTATGACCTCCACATCAGGCCCAGGTCTTAGTTTGATGGCCGAATATGTTGGCTTGGCGTATTTTGCTGAAGTCCCGATCGTCATCTGGGATATTCAAAGGGTTGGTCCTTCAACCGGCCTGCCCACCCGCACAGCCCAGGCTGATTTAACTTTCGCGGCAATCATGGGGCATGGCGACACCCAACAGGTAGTGCTGCTGCCTGGCTCTGTCACAGAGTGTTTTGAGTTTGGATGGAAAGCATTTGACATTGCTGAGCGTCTGCAGACTCCTGTATTAATTCTCAGTGATCTGGATTTTGGGATGAATCAATGGAAAACGAAAAAATTCCAGTATCCAGATGCACCGATGGATCGGGGCAAAGTCCTATGGGAGACAGATCTTGAAAATTTGCAGGGTAACTGGGGGCGCTATCGAGACATCGATGGCGACGGCATTCCATACCGCACAGTAGTGGGCAACCGCCACCCGGCAGCAGCTTATTTCACCCGTGGCACCGGCCATAACGAAGATGCAAAATACAGCGAATCTCCTGAAGTTTGGGAACGCAATATGGCGCGTTTAAAGAAGAAAATGGAAACTGCTCGCACAATGGTCCCCTCTCCATGTATCGAATCCACAGGCCAGAAAATTGGGTTCATTGCCTTTGGCTCAACCGACTCAGCACTTCACGAAGCCCGCCATATTCTCAGTACAAAGTATGGTTTGGAAACTGATTATATGCAAATCAAAGCAGTTCCTTTCTCTCCGGAAGTGAAGGAGTTCATTGCTGCCCACGAAAAGAATTTTGTTGTCGAGCTCAACCGCGATGGACAAATGTTCCAACTTCTTTCACTCGACAACCCAGAATATGTATTGTCATTAATATCCCTTGCCCATCTTGACGGTATGCCTCTCACGGCAAAATGGGTAGTCGATGCGTTCCTTGCGAAGGAGAAATAGCTATGTCCGATCAAATAACCGCACAAGCGCCGCGCGCTCAGGTAAACCTTGCGGGTCTTACCAAGAATGATTACCGCGGCCTACCCAGTACACTCTGCCAGGGCTGCGGTCATAATTCAATCGCCAGCCAAATTATTGCTGCAGCCTATGAGCTGAACCTGGTGCCAGAGAATGTTGTCAAATTCTCAGGTATTGGCTGCTCCAGTAAAAGCCCCACCTACTTTCTAAGCCGCTCATTTGGTTTCAATGGGCTGCATGGGCGCATGCCTTCTCTGGCTACGGGGGCATTATTTGGTGATCACACAGTCCACGGGATCGGTGTCTCGGGCGACGGCGATTCTGCCAGCATTGGCATGGGCCAGTTTAAACATATGATCCGTCGTAATGTCCCGATGGTCTATATTGTAGAAAATAATGGCGTATATGGCTTGACGAAGGGACAGTTCTCTGCGACCGCTGAACGCGGGTTACAGCTTAAGAAACAAGGCACTAACCCGTATTTGCCGATTGATATCGCCTGGGAAGCGCTGGTGAGCAATGCCAGCTTTGTTGCCCGCTCCTTTGCGGGCGATCCAAAACAAGCGAAAGAGCTAATCAAAGCAGCCATGACCCACAATGGCATTGCGGTCCTGGATATTATCAGTCCGTGTGTCACGTTCAATAATGAGGATTCCGCTATGCACTCATATGCCTGGGGCAAAGATCATGAAGTAGCACTGCATGATTTGGCTTTTGTCCCAAAAGCAGATGAAATCATGGTTGATTACGAAGATGGAGAAATACGCGAAGTTACCATGCACGACGGCTCGCAAATAATTCTCAAGAAACTCGAGCGAGATTATGACCCTACGCAGAGAGCCAATGCAATGCAAATTCTGGAAGAGGCGAACCGAAAGCAGTGGTTACTGACCGGGTTAATCTTCTACGACCCAAACCCTGCCAATCTCTTGGAACAATACGACTTGCCAGACGAAGCATTAAACCGTCTATCGAGCGATCGCTTGCGGCCATCGCGCGAATCAATCGATACAATCAATTCCCTGATGTTCTAACAAGTTTGAGGGGCTGTCCAAAAAAGGCGCAGCCCCTTTCATTTCCCCAGGAATTTAGCAAACCAAAACCACAATACGCCCGCGGCTGGTTTTCCCCGTACTGATAAAGACTTATCCTGTAGTGGTTCAGGAATGTAATAACCTTGAGACACCAACCCGCTCAACCAGGCGCGCTGGTTTACAGCTTGGAAAATCGCGTTATACGCCGCTTCCTGTTCGTCCAGATCCAAAGTAACGCCTTGCAAATCTGGCTGCGGCCTTTCCAACTCCAGGAATGAGGCGCACATCCCTTCCTGGGCGATCACACAGCCTGTCAAGGCACCGCGCGCAGATGGGTACGATACCGCTAAAACAAGAGGCTTACTTAAGGTCTGCACTAAGGGGAGCAGGTTGGAGTCAATTTCATTTCCTGCTGTTGAAACCAGGGTAGCCTGGTCTAAAGTCTGTTGATCCGCTAATTTTACAGACCACAAAACGTAAATACCATCCACTCTTTCCAAGAATTTATATCGATTTTGAATTTGCTGGGGATATGCCATTGCCCAATAAATTGATCCCGAAAAATGGCTGCGAACATCAGAGATGATTTCAGTCCAACGAATTTCTGCGTCTGCGGGCGCGCCAGAAGCACTTCCATCTTGCAGTATACCTTCAGGTAAGGCCGGGGCGATATCCGGAGCGCCGAGAATAAGCGTACGCGAATGGGTTTCCTCCGCTAGAATAGCTGAATTTACCAGAAATTCGCGGTACGCATCATACCAGCTAACCCACCAGGGAAAAGAGCGCGGCGCATTCTGCCACCAATCTGCAGGATCACCAGGATATCGAAGAATCGGGAATAAACCCACCTTCAGGCCAGAGCTTTGCGCCAGTTGAACAGTGGCCGAGATGACGCCAACTGGCATGTCCATCCCCTGAACAGGTTCAAATACGGGTGGTGAATTTCGTATAATACCCCAGGTCGGTGAAAAGTACAGCCAATTGGCATTGATTTGGGAGACATCCTGGATAGATGCTTGCATTTGCGCATCCCAATTCGGATTGTATCCCGAGGCTTGAAACGCAACGCCGGCAACAAAACCCGGCTCGCGTGTTTTCACTTGAACAGATGGCACAACTGCCAGGCGTGTTTGCCCTTGATACCAGGCCCAGGCATCCACTTGGTCTGATATCGTCTGAGGTGTAGGCTGAATTTCGACTGTCCGGCCCTTCGCCAACATCCCCGTGGCACTGGCTTCATCAGCGCTGCCACAGTCCTGTTCTCGGCAATACCGATACTGCATCTTCTGAACACCGACCATTGGGCTGAATAACGTAAAGAACCATTTATTTTGTCCGGCAGGCCACATGGGTAGCGGTTCTGTCCACCCGTAACCCGGATTAAATTGGATCGAAATCCTTTCACGCGCCAGGGTGAGGGATGGTACTCGAACTGCGAAGGTAATCGGCCCCGGATCCGATAGTTTCCATGTATAAACCGAATCTTCGATGGATTGTAATCCAGAGGTCACAACCAGACGGCGTTCGCCAAAGTTGCCCGAAGTGGTGTGTTCTGCATTCCATAAACCATCCCCAAGTGTATAACGGTAGCGAATTTCCACACCGATTGGCAGCTTTACTTTGGCTCGATATCGACCATCAGGGAGCAGAACCATTTCCGGCGATTTTCCAGCCAAAATACTGATCTCACCTCGCTGTTCCGAAAATGTTGCTCCGAATTGCGCCAGACTACCAACGATGCGAACAGAAGCTCCGGCTGGCGTTTCCGGCGGCACTTGAACAATGAATTCAACGTCGGCCATTGCCACCGGTTCAAGGCTTATTTCAGCCGGAGTCGCCGAATCGACAGCCACGGACGCGCCTTGTTGAAAGGTTTTATATTGGCCATTGGGAGCGAGGACGACCAGGTTGTGCGTTCCCGGGGGCAAATCTTCAAATAAAAACGAACCATTTGCACTAGTCGAGGCTTGCATTCCACCCGCCATTACAAGCATATCCGGAACCGGCTTCCCGGTGACTTTATCGACCACGCTACCAATAATTCTGCCTCCGGGATGGCTATTGGCTGTATCCACCCACCGGCTGACAATATCCTCAACTTTGGCCGGACCAACTACATTAAATCCTCTATACCTGACCGGTCTGCCATCCGGTGTATATTCCTGGGCCAGGTAAGCACCCTGGCGTGCATACCTGTACTTGACGAAACTGCCAATAGGGAGCGGCACAATCACAATTAAATGACTGGCGTCTTCCAATGTCATCGCAATTCTCTTTTGATTAAACGGAAGGCCGGTAATTTCATCGATGAGGATCAAATTGACAGACTCACCTGCAGGCAGCGGACTCGGCAAAGTAACACGAAATGTCACCATAGCCTGGGGCTCAGGCACGCTCGGAGGTGGAGTAGCTGTTGGCGACGGTATGAACGAATCAATTGCATCACACCCTGCAAACAACCAGCTTGCCAGAATAAACAGAATAACGTTTTTCAACAATGGATTTTTCATGCTCTTGGATTAAAGATTTTGGAATTCTCTGATCAACATCAGGAATATTTCAAGATTGGGAATTTTTCCCACCGAGTACAGAATTGTTTTACCGGAAGTTAAGTTGACCAGCAAATCACCATTTTGTATTTCGATTTTATAGATTTTTTCCCAACCAAGGAATTGATAATTCCCAGGCCACTTTGCCCTGCTAATACCACTCTTCTCCAGTTGCAGTGGCCCGAAAAACAACTTTTCTCCTTCCAAAAGTTCGTACCGATTTTGTGACTCGCGTAAAGTATAGATTTGGGCTTTCAGGCGGGTAACACATTCTGGTAAAGATTTCGTAGAAACTACCTTCCTGAGGTCGAATTTCCTTTTATGATCAAACCAGATTTGTGCCGAGTAGGATCGCCACCAGGGCAGCCATGCAACCCGTTCTTGCGCAAAACTGATACCAGCAATTTCCGACCAGGTAAAAACCATCTTGCGAAAACCAGTCAAAATGGTGATCCCATTTTGGTAAATGGTAAGCGACTTTTGGCTGCTGGAAAAAAATATTAAACTAAGGATTACAAACAGGCTGCCGAGGCCAGCGGCCAGGTAGAGCCAGGGTTGTCCCCAGGCAGGAGCTGCCGCCGGGCCCCATTGGGTGTAAGCTTTTTCCATCCTCCAGAAACCATAGATTCCACAGAATGTCGCCAGGAGGAAAATAATCATAAGAAACAAAATGCGAAACGGTAAAATTCCAGCCTGGTCCTGGTGATAGTTCACAATTTCTTTTCCCATGCCGCCAATAGATTGCCTCCTGGCTTGCATTGTAAAATCAACAGCTTCGGCGATTTGCATTTGATTTTCTTCCACCCGCTGCTCCGTAATTCAAAACACTATGAAGGATTTTGCGACGCCTGGCGGCGGCGCTGAGCAAAGAAAGCCAGAAGAATCCCCAAAAAATACAGAAATATCATTGGCGCCATCGTCAGACTCATATTCGCAATATCCGTTGTCGGGGTAACCATCGCCGCAACTACAGCGATGATTACAATTGCAAAACGCCATTGGTTCAGCAAATCTCGCGCTTTGATAATCCCCAGACGCGCCAATATCATGACCACCAGAGGAAATTCGGAGAATAAGCCCAGCCAGAACATCAGGTTTACCACAAATGGAAAATACGAATTTGGCCTCACCAGGGTTTTAATCCCTGCGACAAAACTCAATAATATTGGAAGCGCTACCGGGAGCATATAGTAATATGCAAAAGCCATGCCAAGTAAGAAGAACAACGCGGCAACTGGAATCGCCATCAGCGTGTACAGGCGCTCATTTCCATACAGGCCTGGTGCGAAGAATCCCCAGACTTCGAAGGCGATGAGAGGGAACGCCATCGCAAAACCGCACAACAAAGAAACACGCACCACAGTACCCACAGGCTCAGTCACATCCACAGCTTGTAGGGCTGCCAACCCACCTGGCAATGGTCGAGCCAAAAATTCCAGGATAGGAGAGATGTACAAAAAAGCAATGCTGGTCGTAGCCAGTAAATACAAGACAGAGCGAATCAGGTGATTGCGTAAAGCAAATAAATGGGGTAATGTCTCCTGAGGGTGTTCGATAACCGTTTGGACCGTATCTAAAAATGGTTTCTCTTCTTCAGGTTTTTCAGTGAAAAATGCGATTAGCCGTCCTGGGATGTGCCATAGCCAACGGAAAAAAGAGCCAATCCGTTTAAATAAATTGGGGCGCTTTTTTTTCGACATTTAACCTCTAAGGATCCTGGTCGTCGGGCTCTGCGGTCAGTAAAACAGGTCCCCGTTTCACTTGGGGCGGAGAAGGAAGTATTGGGTCAGGTTGAGCTGAAATGAATTGTTGAGTGGGCGGTGGCGGCGATTCAATTGATATGGGTTGGTTTTTCTCTGGGCTGAGGATTGTGTTCGGATTCGTCCAGGCTGATAGATCGATTTCCGACTGGATCGATTGCGCTGTGCTCAGCATATCTTTGTTGATTTTTCCACCTGTCTCTTGGGCAACACTCGTCAATTCGTTACTCGTTTTACTCAGAGTCTGTTCTATTTCTTTAATTGGCTCTTCTAACTGCTGGTGAATATCTTTTGATATTTCATCGAACTGAGCTTCGCGCATCAACCGTGTTGGAATATTGGTCATTTCCTTCGAAAAGGCACGCAGAGCCTGCCACTCAGAGGACATCACAATTCGCCTCATAAATTTCCCCAATGTACGACCGGCCTTGGCCATATCTTTTGGCCCGAGAATGACCAATGCCAGCACAATGATCAATAAAAATTCCCAGGGACCTACTCCCAAAATTTCCATAATTGTTGAATTATACCTTTGGATGATTCAATGTTTGAATGACGTCGTTGAGATGATCCACCAGGCTGCCTAATACACCGTTCACAAATCGCGGCGTACTGTCAGAGCCAAACAGTTTAGCCAACTCAACAGCTTCATTGATCGCGACTTTGATTGGCGTTTTCTGGTCAACAGCAATTTCCCACAACGCGATGCGCAAGATATTGCGATCAATTGTGGCAACTTGGTCCAGGGGCCATTCTGGAGCATATTTTGCGATGGATGTGTCCAACGCAACAACCAGCGGCATTACACCCTGGACAATAATGGTAGCAAATTCCACCAATTCTGGTTCTAATTGTGAATCATCAAACCGCTCTTGGAGTACTGATCCGAGAGGGTGATTCGTCAAATCAATTTCGTAAAGTGCCTGCAGGGCGACACTGCGCGCCCTGGTGCGGGGTTTCATACAAAAATTATGCCTCGGCTTCGATGTAATCGATATCCTCTATATGTATATTGACTCGGCCAACTTGCATTCCGACCATTTCAGCGATCGCGCGCGCAATTTCATGTTGTAAATTGTGGCTGACTTCCCGCACATGGGTATCACTTTTCAAGATCACATAAAGATCGGCGTAGAAAACATCGTCGATGATCTCAATTGCAACGCCTTCGCCTACATGCCCGCGCTTTACCAGAAATGGCTTGGAACTCTGCGGCACCGCCGTCAGACGACTGACGCCATTTGTCTTAAGTGCAGCTAAGCGAGCAATCGTTAAGAGCACTTCAGGGGCAATAGTTGTTTTTCCTTCGATGTAAGGATCTGAACTCATGCCGCCTCCTTTCACATCATAAACATGCCGCCATCTACAGCAATTACCTGGCCGGTGATATAGGCTGCTTCGTCCGAGGCGAGGAAAGCCACTGTATAAGCAATTTCTTCTGGCTTTGCCATTCTGCCTAAGGGGGTCATTTTTACCATTTGATCTTTCAAGTCATCAGACAGATCACTTGTTAAAACTGTTGGCACAAACCCAGGGGCAACAGCGTTTACGGTGATCGTGCGTGAAGCGAGTTCACGCGCCAAAGCTTTGGTCAAGCCGATCAATCCTGCCTTGGATGCAGAATAATTTGCCTGGCCAATTTGACCTGCCTGCCCGGAGACTGAGGAAATATTGACTATTCGACCGTAGCGCTGCTTCATCATCGAGCGAACAACGGCTTTCGAACAATTAAAAGCCCCTTTGAGATTAACAGATAAAACAGCATCCCAATCGGCTTCTTCCATCCGCATAATTAATTTATCGCGTGTTATACCCGCGTTGTTTACAAGAATATCAATTTTGCCAAATTCTGCCAATACTTTTTCAACCATCTGGTTGGCGCTGTTGAAATTCGCCACGTCAGCCTCGACAGCAATGACTTTACGGCCGGTGACTGACGAAATTTCGGCTGCAGTCTGTTCTGTGTAATCGAGAGACCGATCAGCAAGCGCCAGGTCGGCTCCTTGCCCGGCCAATACTTCGCCTATGGCACGCCCAATACCTCTGCCCCCTCCCGTAATTAAGGCAACTTTTCCTGCAAAATTCAGCATTTTAATCTCCTTGCCAACATTAAGATGATTGAATTATACCTCAACATGACTCTCGACTTAACCGAGGCAGTTGAAGGTACCTTTAAGAGACATTATCAAGCCAATTTTTCGAAATCAGCAGGCAATCCAGTTGTGTAGGTGCTAACCTCTTTATTGATCCGTTTTATCAAGCTTCCAAGCACAGAACCAGCGCCAAATTCAACAAAAGATATCACCCCTTGGCCTGCCATCCATTGAACCGATTCGGTCCAACGTACCCGGTTGTTGAGCTGTCCCTGTAAATCGGAGCGGATTTCAGCTTCAGTCTTCAATGGTCTGGCTGTCACGTTTCCAACAAGAGGCAATACCGGATTCCGGAACGCCGCCCGATTCACAGCCTGGTTAAAAGCCTCTTGAGCATGGCTCATCAAAGGTGAATGAGCGGCAATGCTCACGGCCAGGCGCACAGCCCGCCGTGCTCCAGCTTGTTGGGCTGCAACGAGCGCTCGATCCAATGCGGATGATGCGCCCGAAATCACCACCTGGCCAGGGCAATTATCATTGGCCACCTGCACGATCTCGGTACTGGAAGAAGCATCCTGGCAAATTCTTTCAAGTGTCGGAATGTCTAAACCTAAAATCGCAGCCATCCCGCCTGGATTAATCTCCCCCGCAAGTTTCATTAAGCGGCCGCGCTCGCGCGCTAAAAGAAGCGCATCCTCAAAAGGTAGTGCACCACAGGCGACCAATGCGCTGACCTCGCCCATAGAATGACCCGCAGCGAATGCAGGGCGAAAGCCGGGTGCTTTCTCTTGAAAAACACGCAGAGCAGCGATCGAGTGCACCAGCAGCGCCGGCTGTGTATTTAGTGTGTCGTTTAAAAACTCTTCGGGGCCATCCCAAGCAATTCTTGATAATGAGAACCCAAGGATTTGGTCAGCTTGCAAAAAAGTTTGGGCCGCAGTGGGAAAAGTGTCGGACAGTTCCTTGCCCATGCCGAGGGTTTGTGAGCCTTGGCCAGGAAAAATAAAAGCAGTTGTTTCAGGCTGAATATTCATACACCCTTAAACACAAATTCCCCTTAAACGTTGCGGGCGGCTGAGCCGCCCGCAATCTCTCACTTCTTTTCTTCCTTAACTTCGATTACTTCTTTACCTCGATAGTGGCCACATTTGGGGCATACAGTGTGAGGCAGGCGCATTTCGCCGCAGTTCTCGCATTGCACCAAATTGGCGCTTTCCAACGCGTCATGGGCGCGGCGTCGGTCTCGGCGACCAGAAGTATGTTTGCGCTTTGGATGTGGGGGCATGTCTTACTCCTCTTTCTACTAGTCAAATGACAAAATCATAATAACGCCTGCCCCTATTGGGCAGGCGAAACGATTATAGCACGTTACTTTGCCGTGTCAAGGAAAAACCAACCAGCAAGGTTTATAACCTTGAACTTTATCGGTTTCCTCGCCGGCGGAAAAGCCATGAAAACAAAGCGAAAACCGCACCAAACGCAGCGCCAAATGCAATAGCCTGGGGAGTATTTAACAAAACCTGGCTGCCTTCAGCAATTGTGGCTTCCTCCGTAATCAGCACCCCCACAAAGCTTTGGTTTGCCGTTGTGTTGCCTCCAGAGATGATGCTCAAGGCTGCTGAATCGGCCAAATCAAGATCATCCCCGGCCACAACTACAGGTGAAAAACCGTTGCTGATCGACGCGTCCCCTCCACTCATAACTGCCAGAGTCGCGCTCGACTCCAACGACACATCGCCTGCCGCCTGCACGACCACAGCTGCTGAGTTCGTCATGTAGATATCGCCTTGTGATGCAACTGTATTGGCAGCAGCCTCAGAAAACTGCTCTACTTGTGGTGCAGGTTCACTTGATGTTTCATCAAAATTCTCTTCTGGGTCGATTGTTTCGTCCATCGAGTTTTCCTTTCTATATTCTATCCCTTCGTGCTTGTTATCTTAGTTTATCAAAACTCTCCAGCCATGGAGCCAGCGTAACCGGTCAATTCTACATATCCAACGCCATTCACTTGCAGTGGACCAATATTTCCATGAATATCGACAGCTCCTTCCCAATATTTATACCGCAAATTTAGCTCTTGATCAGCAACGATAGGTGTTAATTTCAATGATATACCTTTCTTTGGAATATTAATTTGCCAACTGCCTGGGTACACCGCTCCCGACCTCGGGCTGCGCCAGGTTGATAAAACTTGAATCTGGAAATCTGAGCTTTCCAGGTTTTCAATATGACCTGCCGAGTCGATCAGCGCTCCGCTAGAGAATTTATCCACCGTTCCATCCGCCTTGCGCAGTTGAAAAAGCATCAATTCCTGGTCATTTGATAACTGGATTGAAAACCAATCCCAACCAACCTGGTCAGGGGACAATGCCGATGTGGAAAATTCGTGGTCCATCCAGGCGGAGCCGCTCAAAGGAATATGACTGCCGTCTATGGAGATCGTACCAGAACTCACCAGATGAGTGAGGCTGTAATAATATGATGCATTACCCGCATTCGAGCCTTTCTGGCTGTATCCCTGCTTGCCCTGTAAAACGGGCCCTTTCGCATCGGTTAAGACCAAATCCAAGGCAATTGAGGTTGGCTTCTGGTTAGTTTGATTCGCGTTCGCTTGAATAGAAGCCTGTAGATGATAAACTCCGAGTTCGGTTTGGGTCACCTGCCAATCATCCAACCAGACTCTGAAAGGCGACGCAGATGCACCTGCCAATTCGGCCGCGCCCCTCTCCAGGCGTTCAAACGAATAATGTTGGTTTGCAGCCGCGTCCGTGATGGCAAAATGCGCCAAGTACACCTGATTAGTAGCCCAATCGGATGTGCGTTCGGTTTGATCCATGGGCGGTTGTATGGCTCGGCGGAAGAAGGTGAGCTGAAAACCAAAACGCTTTCCATTTGGCGATTTTAAATTACCGGTGTAATACCACCATTCAGTCTGGTAATCCAAATGCGCGCCAAAATCATCTGGAAAGGTGAGTGTTCGCTTTCCATCCGCACGCGTGTATCCGGCAACGGATGCAGCGGCCGCTGGTTGACTGCCTTTTTCTCCAATCAGCACACTGCCGCTGAAAGCTGCTGACGAGGATTGCATATTCGCCACCAAACCATACAAAACCGATACAGCGAAAGCCAGAATGATAATGCCAGAGAAACGGTTTACCCAGGCCAGGCGTGCTCCCTCAAGGTATTTTTGAAACATACCTGCCAGGAAACTCAATAGAAACCACCAGGTTACCGAGCCGCAGAACACCCCCAAGACAATGAAAAATCCAGACCAATTATCTTGTTTGGAGACAGCGCCTAAACCGGCGAAAATCGCCAAAAACGAAAGGATCGTCATTGGATTGGTAATCGTAAGGAGAAATGTCGAGAAGTACGCTGATAGAAGGTTCGACGGATGAGCGACACTTCTAGCGGACATTGTTGCTGGCTTTGAAAAAAAGGTTCGCATTCCCAGGAACACCAAAAAAAGGCTGCCGACCAATCGGAGTAGAAATTGTTGTTGCAAAAGCAGGTCAGATAATGCAGCCAACCCAAAGGCTGCAACGGCTCCATAAACGCAATCCGCGCTGGCAGCCCCAACCCCGGATAAAAATCCAACGAGGCGGCTTTCTGCCAATGTTCTGCGAATGCATAAAACCCCAATCGGTCCAACAGGCGCTGCAATCGAAAACCCAATAACAAGGCCACGCAAAAATAATGAAATATCCATAAGCCTAACTCACTCGAACCGCATTGCTTCTGCAGTGATCATTTTTCCCATCCTATATGCAGGATAAATTCCCGCCAACAACGCCGCCGCCATCGCAATGCCCACCGCCTGCACGAACGGGTCCGGGCTGATTTGCATTTGAAGAGTCCAACCAAAAGAACGCCGGTTGATAATATAGATCAGAATCAACGCTAAGACATAGCCTGTTGGCATTGAGAGCAATCCAGCGACCAACCCCAAAAGCCCGGTCTCCAGGCTAATTAACTGCCACAACTGCCGGACGGTTAAGCCGACCGAGCGGAGAATGCCCATCTCTTTTTGACGCTCTAACTCTAATGAGAGTAAGGCGCTCAATATACCAATAAAGGCAACCAATGTGGCCAAAATTTGCAGAGCGCCCGTTATTGCAAACGTCCGGTCAAAGATTTGCATCACTTCATTGCGAAGCGCAAGATTCGGCCGTATATTCAACAATTGAATCGACGACAATGAATCCCTCAAATCACTTGAAAGGGAAGCTGGATCGCGACCAGGTTGCAGTTTTAATGAAATTGCCGTAATCACATCATCTCGCCAATACATGTGATATGTTTGTAAAGTCATTAAAACCGAACCCTGGGGTGATCCATAATCATAAAACACACCCAAAACAGGGAAAGACCGGGGTCCCTCGTCGGTAAATAAACTTACAAAGGCGGTTTGTGACGCAAGATTCAATCGATTCGCTAGCGGCTCTGACACTAGCACTCCGCCCGCTTGCATCTGCTGTTTGATTTCATCGATCGAATACGCTTTGTACACAAAAAGACGTTCTTCCGTTAAATCAGCATTATCTGATGCAGAAATTTGTATTGGCCCTTGTGGCGAATCAACCGTCACTGCTCTCAGCCGGTACAGTTGTTCCACGCCTGGCCATGATTCCAGTCGATTGATAACCTCTTGCGCTATCGGCGCGGATGTTTGCGCGCCTGTAATGGAAGGTGTCGAGACATAAATATCCCCACGTAGAACTTCAGCCAACCAAACCACAACGGTATACCGGAAGCTGCCAACCATTAAACTTACCCCGATTGTGACGGAAACCGCTACCATTAACGCAGCAACTGCAACCGATGTTCGGCTCAAGGACGCAGCGACGTTTCGTGGAGCCATTCTTCCCAGAGTACCCCACAATGCTTGTGAGACTGGCATAGCTACCCTTGAAATAATCAAGGTCGAAACAGGCGCCAACAATGCGCAGCCTAAAATTACACAAAAGGTGCCAACGAAGCTGATAACCAGATTGTTGGTTGGGATGGACAACACCAATCCACCAAGTAGCAGGATGCCAATGCCAGCCCAGGCGGCGACTAATACTGCCCGGCGGGCCTTCCCTTCCAATCCTGATCGAGATAGAGCCAGCCTTGCTGGAACAGAAGCCGCTTCCCAGGCTGGCGGCGCTGCAGAAAAAACGGTTGCGATAATTCCCAGCATCATTCCTTTTACCAAACTGGTAAAGGGAACCTGAACACCTTCCACAGAAACAACAAAAAATAAATCATTTATTGTTTGCGTAACCAGGTGGACTGCTCCCTGCCCCAATATTATCCCCAAAACGACGCCGAACAATGAGCCAACCAAACCTACAAGAGCCGCTTCACCCAAAACGAGAAAAAATATATCCAGCCGGGTGGCTCCTAAGCAGCGCAGCGTGCCAAATAATGCCCGCCGTTGGACTACTGAGAAAGTGATTGTGTTATAGATTAAGAACAACCCCACAACCAGGGCCAGAAGGCTAAGAGCGGTCAGGTTTAATTGAAAAGCGCCGGTCATTTGGGTGATAGCTCCTGTGCGGGCATTCACCGGAAGCAAATTTGCGCCTTTTGGCAGGAGATTTTTTATTTTCTCTTGTAGAACCGCCGAACCATTTTCCGGCAGGATCAAATCAATACGATCCAGATACCCTGTCCGGTGGGTAATTTCTTGAGCAGTTGAAATATCCGCCAAAACGAGCGTGGATAGTGCGTCTTCAGTCAGCGAATCGGCGGGATTGATTATTCCAGTGAGAGTCACGGGCATGGATCGCCCGTCAATAAACAAGTCAAATGTATCACCCGGCTTTAAATCATACTTTTGAGCTACAGCAGAAGATAATAAGATTGCCCCAGGTTTGGTTAGAAAAGGCAACAGGTCATTCACCACCGGTCCACCTTGACCCTGAGAAAGGTAATTGCGGAAGGGCGTTTCAGCGAAGGGATCGACCCCGAGCAGTTGAAATAATCCACTGCCTAGTCTTGGCGCAGAAATGTAGGCTGTCAAAATTGGCGCCATAGGGTTTTGTATACCAGCGCGCTTTAACTTGGTATAGATCGCCTCATCAATGCCCGTTGGTCCGCCTGAAATAAAGTGGGTTGCTTTGCCGGCCACTGCTTCTGTGCTGAGTGCAAATGCTCGGCTGGCGCTGGCGTTCGCCAGGTCAACGGCGACAGCAACCGCAACACCAAGTGTTATTCCCACCACCATCAGCATCGTTTGCCAGGGATGGCGCAGTAAATACCTGCGGGCAAGTCGGACCAGGTAAACTGGCATAAAAGACTTACGGCAGTGGTACTGGTGTAAATGCAGGCAGCATTGGCACCAGGCTCTGCCAATCAGAACGAATTCTCACTGCTCCGTTTTTCCACTGCCCATCCAGCCAATCATTAAAAGACTGATTAACCTTCGATTGGTATTGGCTGTCGGATAATGGCCGAATTTCATGCCCCAATACCTGGATGACATGGTACCCACTTGACGTCTTGATCGGCGCGCTGATTTCGCCAATCTGCAGCCGGAATGCTTCCGCTTCAAACTCAGGCAGTGTGTCCCCTTTACTGAACCAGCCCAAATCTCCGCCTTGCAGAGCAGTAGAAGTGTCGATTGAAACATCTGCAGCTATATTTGAGAACTTTTCGCCTGCCTTCAGTCGTGCAATAACTTTCAACGCAGATTCCTGATCGGCAACCAGGATGTGACGCGCCCAGACCTGTTCTTGAACACGAGGAATGCTTGTTCTGTCAACAACAGCGTCCATTACCTTGCGGCGAAATAAATTGCTTTCAAAGGAATACCGAATAGTTGCTTCAGAAATTTCGGCCTGGTCATTGGCTTGCTTTATATATTCAGCGTATTTTGTCGAAAAATCGGTTTCTGAAATTGAAGTCGGTGTGGCTGCTATTACAGCCTGACTGGTCAGGCCTTGGGAATCCACCAGAGCAGCTTGTGTAGGATTTAATGTTGATGTCGGCAACGGGCTGGGACCAGCACCTTGGCCAGAATAGAGACCAAACTGTTCTTTGATAAAGGCGTCTAGCTCGGCTGGCGATACCGTGATATTTCTCCGTTTGGCTTCCTGCCTGATCAATAGATTGTTAATCATTGAATTTAAAACACTTTGCCCAACAGCAGCCGGCTGGAGAGATGCTGCTAATTGGTCGAGCTTTTTGAAATAACTCTCTTGAAGGGCTGGTGAATTCGTTGCGGCGTTGGCTAGCAGCACTATTTGTTGGTATTGGTTGATCAAAGTAAAACGGAAATAGCGCGTCGCCTCCTCGAATGATTTTTGAGTGATGAAATCCGTACCAACGGACGCAAATTGGGCGCTCACTTCGGTTGGAGTCTGCACACTGCTCTCCCCACAAGCTGTGATGAAGCTTGCCAGCAAGCTGAAAGTTACAATTATTCGAAAGATGCTTTTCATAACAAATATTCCATCCTGGATGAAAATCTTGGAAACACCGCCACCATCCTCAACAAGAAAGGCGAAGGCCGGAAGAGGCTATATTATGGCATCAGGCTCAGGAATCGTCAACACAGCCTTTTCTAATATTGAAGTTTAAGCATAGGAAATCTGTAAAAACAAATAAACAATATAAGCAATCCCGGCTGCGCTGTGAGCGATCAAAGTGATCCAAACCAACCACCGTTCAAGTTTAACGGCTTTACCGTTAAGAAAGCGTTTTTGCAGCCAACTACGGGCCTCCACGACCAATAGAAGGAACAGCATAATCTGGGCTCCCCATCGAAAGTTTCCATCCCACAATCGCGAACCTGACTCTGCCAGCAAATAGGCCTGTGCTGCGCCAATCAAAAAACCACACCATGCAAGCAAGACAACAGGATCTTTATGTATTTCCGATCCACCTACCAAAAAAACCGTTAAGGGAAATATGATGGATAAGAGGAACTTTACCGCCAAAAAATCTGAGAATCCACTTTCTACTGTCAAAGCAGAAATTATTATTTTACTCCCACCGCTGTTGGCCGAAAGATATGTAAAATAGCCTTGTAAACCAAGGACAACTAATCCTGGCAGGAGAACTCCACAAAACAAAAAGCGTGTATCCACTGCCTGAGTTCTGTAGATGGCCCAGACAATCATGAGCAAAAGTGCGGGAAACAAACAAAAAATGTAGCTCGGTTTCACGAAAGCTGAAAAGGTGACAAGCAGTACAGATACAAGGATCATTTTCCAGGAATATCTGGTATTTTTCTCAATCACCGCGCAGATCATCCAAAAACTTAACAGTGCGAAAGGCCTCAGAAGGATGATCGTCGGATTATGGTAATTCGCTAACCCAATGTAGCCATAATAAAATCTCCCATCCAGTCCCGCCAGGAGCATTACAGGCGCTGCAATCATCAACAAATAAACCACGAACGCTCGCAGAATGTTCCAGCCGCGTTTTTGCGACGCACCAATCCAGCAGTAAATGCTCACGGCTGTGACAATTTGTGCACTGGTAAGGATGAATACGTTGATCCAAATGAGGGGGACCTTCTTTATAGTCAGCCAATAAAGAACAGCGTGGAGTAGTTGCAATCCCGAATGAGCCAAAATGTAGGGAGGAATATCTGAAAATCGGCCTTGGATAAATTTGCGTGTGAAAAGAAGATGTAAGCCAAAATCTGAGTTGACGCCATCTTGTGAACGCCAAAAATAGATTGGAATGAGTGTAATAGCCAGGGTGAAGCTAAGCGCCAAAATGACAATGCCATCATATTCATTCCACGCAGCTCTGCTTTTAGACACCCAAATTTGTATTTGTTTTCTCACTTTATGCATATTCCATAATTGTAAACGATTTCATCCTTTAACGAATTGTACTAACGTGCGCGCCATACAGTTGATCCAGCACAATTTGGTAATCGTCCGATTCCAAGTTCGCGATGCCGATCGATTTTAGTTTTTCTCTTTTTTTCGGCAAGAAAATGAAGATTGTCTCCGAAAACATTTATCAAGGTTTCGATATCATCATCTGCAGCAATCCTGTTAATCGAAATGGCATCACAAATTGTGCAGCAGTGGATCAGCATCAATTCACCAACCGCTGGATAACGTTTGTTCACTCGCTTCAGACACAATCCAATCGGCTTCATCAAACCTTTGCAAGCGGAGAGACGGTCGCCGGCTGATTTCCAATCCAAATGACGGGACCACAGGCGGCAAGGAAAGTGATTATGATGGATCACTCCTGCTATAACCACTTCATTTGTCACCTGAGATCCACAAAACCACAAAAGAAAACATCGATTTGCGCCAGCCAGTTTCCTGTATAGCGAGAGTCTTTCGAAGAAAGCATGGTCTATTCCATTTCCAACTCATGGCGTAAGTTCAAATAGCTCAAATACCGCCGGGCAGTTATGTGGCCTTGGTTAACAGCTTCTTGCACGCTGCAATTGGGCTCATGCTGATGATGGCAGCCCGAGCCAAAACGACAGCGGCCTAAATATGGACGAAATTCTTTGTACAGATACGCAATATCCTGACCATCCACATCCCATAAGCCAAACTCCCTCACTCCAGGCGTATCCACCAGGTTTCCTCCAAACAACAACTCAAACATTTCAAGATGGGTTGTAGTATGCTTTCCTTTGCCTGTGACAGTGCTCACTGCGCCGGTACGTAGTCCTAACCCTGGTTGTACAGCATTTAGGAGGGCACTCTTTCCTACCCCGGACTTACCTAACATAACAGATGTTTTACCCCGAAGTTGATTGCGTAGCTCAACGATCCCAAGGCCGTTCATTGCCGAGGTCAGCAAGACGGAATAACCAATACAGCGATATTCCTCGATGATTGTCTGGAAGTCCATGTCAACTTCGCCATTGTTTTGGGTAGCCAAATCCAGCTTGGTAATGACGATCAAGCTTTCCAATTCCTCAGCTTCGGCAAGCGCTAAATAACGATCCAGCAGTCCCCACTTCGGAGCCGGGCTGGCCGCAGCAAATACAGGTACTACTTGATCGATATTGGCTGCGATCAGTTGTTCATAAGGCACCGCGCCGGGCATAGGGACCGCTGACCGGCGTGAAAGTTTGTTCCGCCGGGGGAGGATTTCCACAATCAGCGAATTGTTTGTAGGGCTGGAAACAATCTTCACTCGATCACCAAGCGCGATCAGATCAGCTCTTCGATTACTGCTCTCTAAGTGCTTCAATTTTGGACTGAGTGTACAATCGAAAGTTTGGTCAGCCTGTTTTACCACGTATTGATTGGTCGATTTTCTGACGACAATCCCGTCACCTATTTCTCCAGAAGTAAAGGTTGGTTGTCGGTTCATATGCAAATTATTCATTTTGAAATCCTGTTAACAAAAAAGCCAGCCTGGTTCGAACCCGTGGCTGGCAATAATAAATCTATTTTTCGGGTATAGCTTGATTGAATCAAGAACCCGCTTAAAACAAAACCACGGGGCGATTGTGCGCGCCCGTGGCCTTAGTGTCAGTAAGAAATCACGTACTCAAACTTAGCAGCAGGCGTGCACAAACAGCTTGAATGCAACAAGCACCGATTTCTCATTAAACATGCACGCCTCCTTTCAAACGATTCGGAAATTAAGACGTATAGAGTTTACCACGCTCGGATAGCGGCGTCAAGAAAAATTGCTAAATTTTTTTGCGATATACTCTATGGTTTTTGTACATCTTTCCACCCAATTTTATTAAATCCGCACGCATTTCTACAGCAGTCTCAGCAACCTGGGTTAAATCCGCATGGTCAAAATGATAATCCCGGACTGTTTTTTCCATCTCCGTGTATAACAGCGCATTTCCACCCCGTCCTTGAAATTCAGGTAAGATGCCAGCCCCATTCAATGCGATCCATTTGGTCCGCTTGAGATCAATTAATAAATCGACCAGGGAAACAGGATTAAGATGTCCTTTTGCGCGCTGCAGCGCTGCCGAAGCATCCGGGAAACCAAACAAGAACCCCACGGCATCGTCATTATGTGTAATCACTTTAATCAACTTTGGATCAGCGATCGTCAGCAGATTGTCTAGTAAAAATTTTATCTCTCGCTCTGTCAGCGGGTAATACTCCCAGTTATGTACGAATGCTGAATTGTACGCTTTGCCAATTTTATCCGACCAATTCTTCAGGTCTTTCTTCGTTTGAAATCGTTGGACTCTTAAAGTGCCGCGTTGTTGGACTCGATCAGCAATCTGGTGAATACGATCTGGTAAATGGAAATCGCCTGGCAGATAACACGATACAAAATCCACTTCCTTTTCAAACCCCAACGCTTCAACCAACTTAGGGTAATAGGGATAATTGTAATTCATCATAGTCATGATTTGCCGATGTTCAAATCCCTCAACGACCATACCATAACCATCCACAACCCCAAAACCTTTCGGCCCAATCAGCGTATCCAAGCCGCGTTGGTGAGCCCATTCAAATGCTCGATCAAAAAGAGCGCTCGCTGCTTCAGAATCATCCTCGCATTCAAAGAGGTAAAATGTAGCCTCCTTTGTGTGGTGGTAATCATTAAAACGGCGATTTTCCAAGACCCCAATTCGACCAATAACCTTTCCATCTCGCCTGGCGACCCAAAAGTCCGCGTCGGAATGTTCATAAAATGGATGCTTTTGCCGGTTTAGCTGCATGTTCGCATCAATAAATAACGGAGGAACCCACTGTGCATGATTCTGGTAGAGTCGGTAAGGTAAACGAACAAAATCATTAACCTCCGATCTACTTGAAGTATCAATCTTTTCAATTTTCAACATCTTGTCCTCCGCAATTTCAGAGATTATAGAATTTCTATTGGCTCCAACTTTCCATCACGCAGTAGTAGGACCCGGTCTGAATATTTTGCTGCCTCATTACTGTGAGTTACCATAATCAGGTTTTTTCCTGACTGGCGAGTTAGCCGATCCAACAAATCCAACACTTGCTTTCCGGTTTCCTCATCCAGGTTACCCGTGGGCTCGTCTGCCAATACCAGTTGAGGATTGTGAACTAAGGCACGTGCCAATGCCACACGTTGCTGCTCGCCGCCAGATAATCGGTCTGGAAAAGTGTTGCGCCGGCTGATCAGCCCGACTTCGGCGAGTAAACTCTCTGCTCGTTCTAAACCCTGCCGATCAGGTTTCCCCCTTAATTCCAATGGTAAGATGGTGTTTTCCCAGACTGTGAGAGTAGGAATTAAGTTGAAGAATTGGAAAATAAAACCAGTGTTCATACGTCTGAAAATCGTCCGACGATAATCACTCATCGCCGTCAAGTTCTGATCATCAAACCAAATTTCGCCCGAATCCACCTGATCGATGCCGCTGATCAGATTCAACAAAGTGCTTTTACCGCTTCCCGATTTCCCTAAAATGGCAACAAATTCGCCACAGCGGATTTGCGCGCTGGCGTTTTGGAGAACCAGGCGAGAAATTTCTCCTTCTTGATAATGTTTGCACAGTTGGAACAAGCGGATGTATGTATCGGGTGCCGGTGCTATATCCAAGAAACCTCTTTTATAAACCAGACAGGATGATACCGCATTATAACGCCTCACTGTGATTCCAAAGTAACTTGCATGAATTCTTTCGAAGAAGAAAAATCCCGAAATTATTTCGCTTTCTGAGCCATTGAAAATGTGTCCAAAGCCAATTGGCGTGCAGTTGCATGGTCCACGATCGGAAATGGATAATCTCTGCCAATCCGGCAGTTGTATTTGTCTTGTGCCCATTCTGGCATCGACCAGGGTTGGTGAATATATTCAGTTGGTACCTCTTTTAATTCAGGCACCCATCTCCGAATATAAACGCCATCAGAGTCAAATTTTTCCCCTTGGGTAATCGGGTTAAACACTCGAAAGTAGGGTGCCGCATCCACTCCGGTGCCAGCTGTCCACTGCCAACCGCCATTATTCGACGCTGGATCACCATCTATCAAATGCTGCATGAAAAACATTTCTCCCCAGCGCCAATCGATTAATAAATGTTTTGTCAAAAATGACGCCGTTATCATACGCGCCCGATTATGCATCCATCCGGTTTTTATCAACTGGCGCATTCCAGCATCCACAACCGGAAAACCTGTCTTCCCATGCTTCCAGGCATCGAAAGTTAGTGGATCATTATGCCAGGGAATATAGCGCATTTTTTCTTGAAAACTTTCTTGCCTTGCATGCGGAAAATAATACAAAATTGAAATGAAGAATTCCCGCCATATTAATTCATTTAACCAGGTCTCGGCTGAATTTCGGGCGTCGACCGTACCCGCGTTGCTGATCGCCAAACGACAACCGTGTACTGCCTGACGAGCAGACAAAATTCCAAAACGCAAATAGGGTGATAATCCGGAAGTGCCTTCCAATGCGAGTATATTTCTGTCCTCATCATAATGTCCAATAGGCGCTTCAAAGCCAATTGTGAAACGCTCCAGGTGGAGGTGGGCTGCCGCTTCTCCAGGCTGAAAAACCATCGGCATCTCGTTATATGCGGGTATGGGAATCTCAAGACTGGCGATCGATTCAGGAGTAACCAACTGGCTTGGAGCAGGGAGCGGTTTGCCTGGATCTGGTAGAGACTTCCAAGTTTTACAAAATGGCGTAAAAGTCTTATAAGGAGTTCCATCGGGCTTGAGAACAAACTCCGGAGGAAAAACGCAAGGTGAGCCTACAAGGTGGATAGGAAGTGACCGGCTAATTCTTTCATCACGCTTGCGGGCGTACGGAGAATAATCTGTTTCAGCATAAATTGCTTGTGCGCCGCTTTCGGTCACAATTTCGTTTAGGATCTGGAGCGGATCACCCTGTCGGAGAATCAGCCGGCTGCCTTTGCTCCTTAGGTTGAGGTCAAGTTCTCGAAGATTGGCAAAAAGAAACGATATCCTTTTTGGTCCAACGTATTTGGAATTCAATAATGCGGGATCGAGAATGAAGAGTGGGATAATCTTATCTGCTCGTTCAGCCGCCTGAAGCAAAGCCTGGTTATCGGCTAATCGTAAGTCTCGCCGCAGCCACCAAATTGCCGTAGTCATATGGGCTGCATTCTTTCGATATTATCCGAGCTTTTTATCTCTTTGGCTATGCGCACCCCCCCCAGAGCAACAGCCGCAATCGATTGCCCAGGAAAGATACTGTCCCCAACCATCCAAAGACCCGGCGCCAGGCGGGCTGGCCAGGCTTGAAATAGATCTTTTTGAGGAAACCCGCCTACCCACCCTGCTTTTCGTCTTGTGAAGCGTTGAAATGTCACCGGCGTGCCGGGCAGCGCAAGGTGGATAGCATTTGTCAACTGCGGTAAGATTTGCTCTACTTTGCAGATAATTTCCTGAAGAAACGCTTCTTTTTTCTGTTCATATCTTGCAGGATCATCGGAAAAAAGTCTCCACCAGGGTTCCAGGCGTGTATGGGTGGAAATCGTCAGGGTCCGGTGGCCTGAAGGAGCGCGTGAAACATCCCATTCGGGGCTTAATGACATGAATATCGAATTCCCTTCTCCCAACGGCTCCCCAAATATTTTCTGCTGGTGCAGTGGAAAATCCTTTGGGACAATCGAGCCATCAAAACCGATATAGGCTGTAAAGGCGCCCCACCCAGAGTCAAATACTGAAAAATGTTCGGATCGATCGGAAAACCACTTCATTCGATCCCAACCAGAATCCTCGGTCAATTGGGCAATATTCCATGGGGTGAGATTGCACACGACGATATCAGCATCAAATCTCTCTTTTCTTTTTCCTTCGACGGCAACCGGTTTGTCATTTTCAAAAATGATACGCTTAACTTCCTGCCTGTAGATCACTCTCCCCTTATTTTGTTCTACCGAATGGGCTAATGTCTCAGCAATTGTGCCTATGCCTCCCTGGAAATGCATGACGCCCCTGCGGGGTAAATCCAGGGCAGAAGCCCCATACAACGCATTCGCCTGTTCGCTCGTTGTTTGAGCAGAAATGAGCAACTGGCCATCTACAAATAGGCGGAATGCCTCAGGTAAACCCCTCAGGTGATAGGTTACTGGCCGGATGATATCCGCAAACAGTACCGGCGATAACCGGCCGACCGGGTCTTGTTGGATCCAGGATAATCCAGTGAATGCCAGCCGGCTAATCTGTTCCAATCCCTTAGGAGGCCAAGAGGGCAGGCGTAAGGCCAAATTCCACAATGCATCCGCGGTCTTCTGCTGCCAACGCCAAAACATTTCCACTTGATCACCAAAAACCGCCTTAGATTCTTCCAGGCTGCGCTCATCTGACCAACGCCGGACAACTTGCCCACTAGGCATGTGTACCGCCATAGCAAGCTCATCGAGGATGCCTGCCCAACCTGAGATGCCTGCTTCCTTTGCCACGACATCCATAGGCCCGCTGGGATAAAATCCACCTGCCAGGGTTGCACCGGCATCAAACCGATAACCCTGATGGTAGAACGTACCCGCGCAGCCTCCCGGGTACACGTGCGCTTCTAAGACTGTCACATCATAACCCGACTTCGCTAAGACAGCCGCTGTTGCCAGGCCGCCAATGCCTGCGCCGATTAGGACTACTCTCTTCATCGATTCGTTTTCTTATACACCCACAGCTTAACCGGACCTGTGATGTGCCAATCCCTAATGTTGGTGTTTGTGACATTCTCGAAAATTGCCTCTGAATACGAGGACGATGGGCCAACCCAGAGTTCAAAATCGACACTTTCACAATGCGCAATTACATCTGGTGCCTGAGGGATTTTTACCTCAACAGGCACAGAGATATAAAAACCCAGGCTGCACGGTTTTTTATGAAAATCAGATATATCTAGCGAAGCTTTTTTTACCAGAAAACGATGTTGATAGTGCATTTCTTCAATGATTTCAACCGATGAACAATTAATGGAATATATCTTCCAAAGCAGGGCCAACCTCGGGAAATTCGAAATGGAATCCAGCTTGTATTAAACGCTTAGGCTCAACCACCTGTCCATCTACCAAGACTGTGGAAGCTTCACCAAATAAGATTTTAAAAACAAAAGTCGGGGTCGGCAAAAGTGATGGTCGATGCATGGCCCTGCCAAGGGCTTGGCTGAATTGCAAATTATTGACTATTTGAGGAGCCGTCAGGTTGAAAGCACCTTCAGCGAATGGGTTTTCGATTAAAAATCGAATAGCCTTGACCTCATCTCTTATGTGAATCCACGGATACCCTTGCTTGCCAGTTCCAATTGGACCTCCTGCAAACAATTTGAAGGGTAATGACTGCATCGGCAAAGCGCCCTCATTTTTTGACAATACCACCCCCGTGCGAATGATCACGCGCCGCACTCCGAATGCTTCCACACCGGCCGTAGCAGCCTCCCAATCCTGGCAAACTTTGGATAGAAAATCGTTCCCAGAGGCTGCCGTTTCATCAACAGGCCGCGCATCGCGGGGTCCATAAAACCCCACGGCTGACGCCTGTACAACCACGGAAGGTTTTCTCTGCGCCAACTGGACTGCCTCTGTGACTGCTTTGCCTGCGTTCACCCGGCTTTGCAAGATGCGTTCTTTACGTGCCGCGGTCCAGCGAATTTTTAATAGACTTTCACCGGCTATACTTTCTCCAGCCAGGTTTACAATTGCGTCTGCGCCTTCGGCATATTGGTGCCAACCTTTTGCAGATTTACCATCCCAGGCAATTACTTTAACCCCGGCAGGGAGACCTTTGTTCTCTCCAGGATTTCGACTGAGAACGATCACCTCATGCTGGTCTGCTGACAGGTTTGCCGCCAGGGCTTTTCCGAGAAATCCAGTGCCTCCCGTAATAATCACTTTCATTTTTCAATCCTTTCAAAGTAAACATATAACAACTTACCAAATCTCAGCAATTCTTGATTCACTTTGGAACATACCACATCTCTCTAAGAAATAAATAAGCATGGTTGAAAGTGGCGCAATATCTCTTATCCCATTAACGTTTCAACGAATCACAGACCATTTAACATACTAAACAAAATCTATACAATTATTATATACTTTGTTGCACTCTATGTCAAGATGATGTTCATAATTTGTTTATAATATTGACAAATTGTGTAGAGCATGTTATATTCATTTCGTATAAAATTGGTAGGAGTAATTATGAATTTATTACCTGAGGCACCTTCCGCAAGCAGCAGCACTGACCTACTTTACAATATAGGCGTAGTGACACGAATGACTGGAATTTCGATGGCTACTCTGCGCGCTTGGGAAAGGCGGTATGATTTCCCCGAAGCTGGCCGAACCAGCGGTGGGCATCGCCTGTATTCCGAAAAAGATATCATGCGCTTGCGCTGGGTAAAAGATAGGATTGACGATGGCATGCAAACAGCCCAGGCTATCCAGGCTTTGCACCATCAAGAAGAAAGTGGCTTTATTTTATCAGACCAAGACTCTCATGTTTCTTTAGTCACAGAATCCAAACAAGACCAACCGAAATTATCTAGTGAAATATATCGAGACCAGCTTTTCAACGCGCTTGTCCAAAGAAATTTACAAAAAGCGGATATGATTCTGGCAGAGGCTTTAGCGGTTTATTCTCCTGATGACTTAATTTTTGTTGTCATCGGACCGGCAATGGCTGCCATTGGTGAAGCATGGGAACACAACTTGATCACAGTTGCTACGGAACATCTTGCCACCAATTATTTGCGCCAAAGGCTCTTGATGTGGATGGTCAGTGGTCCGCCTCCTATGAACATGCCGCCAATCATCCTTGCTTGCGCACCAGGAGAATGGCATGAGGGCAGTTTGCTCATGCTAGGCGCTCTTCTCAGACGCAAACGCTATCCAGTGGCATACTTAGGCCAGGCGGTGCCTTTATTTGATTTAGCTTCGTTCGCACGCGAAATCAAACCAAGTCTGATCATCGTTGTGGCAATGACAGAGATTTCTGCTATTGAATTAGCGGAATGGCCAAAATTTCTACCCGAATCCGCCGCTCACAACCAACCACCCCTTTGTTTTGGCGGTAGAATCTTCTCGAAATCACCTGAATGGCAATTAAAAATGCCTGGCACTTTTCTTGGGTCCGACTTACTTGAAGGTATGGCGAAAATTGACACTCTGATCGGACGGTGATTTCCTGTGATTCCTTCAGCGAAGAATGGTGAAAATTTTCATGTATAATTTATAATATCCGGCTGGCAGCCTGTTTATAAACCTGCTTGAGCATACAACAAGCCAGCCATGATAAAAGCCATTCCTTCAACCAGCCGCCAACTGGTCATTTCAACCACCAAGTGAATATGGAAGATAACCAGATCCAATTCTTGCCATTCAGTGCAATCAATGAGTTTATGCGGGATGATTTTCGCATGAAAATTATCCGCACCGTTCTGAGCAATCAATCCTCACTACCCGCTTCCATTCAAGATCCAATTAACCGGATTATTCATAAAGTCGTTAAAGTGCCCGGATTTCGGAATAGTGAACATGCGCCTACCGCCGTCAAGCTTATTCCAACGGTTTCTGCTTTTCAAAAGAGCCCCGAGTTGGTCGCGGCTTTGCTGACCGCCTGGGCAGAAATTCAAAGTGACCTACGCCAGCAAATCTATAAAGTTCTTAAACAGCGCGGATGGATGATGTTTCCAGATGAAATACAGGATCCATCCAGCCTGGCAGAGAATCTCAAATTAAGGACGGAGGCAGATTGGGGAGTTTTACCGCCAAATGCGAATCGTGCGCGTCTTCCAGGATTTCTAATATATTGGCCCGCGGCACAAAGCTACGAAGATATATACAATGATTTCATAAAGCTTTTCCCAGAAGCGAATAACTCACTAGATGAAGTTAGCCTGATGACCGTTTGGTTATCGTTACGGCTTCCTTATAAGGTTGCGGAAAGCCAATCACAAGCTGAGAATAATCCTGAGGAACACAGTTAATTACCTTCATATTTCGGAACAAAATCCACGTATGTAACGTCTAATTGGATATGAATTCAACAAAACGCTTTTATCTATCCTGGATTCCTGGAACAATGTTCCAGCCGCGCAAAACATTTCAGTCCATCAGCACTGCGAAGAATAGTTGGTTGACGCCAATGTTGGTTCTGTCGATAGCAGTGTTACTTTCCATTCTTGCCTCAGGTTGGGTTCAAAGCAAAGCTGCCGAGGCAGGCGTGATTCCAACTCCGCCAGATTTCCAATATTGGTCTCAAGACCAGCAGGCCCAATATATGCAAACTTACCAACAGCGCCAGGGACCTGTTTTCCTATATTTACTGCCTGCTCTGGGTAACCTGACGACTATCTGGTTGGGGTTGCTGATTCTCGGTGGTCTCCTGCACCTGGTCATTACCTTGCTTGGCGGCCGGGGTGATACGAGTGCAAGTATGAATATCATTGCCTGGGCGAATATCCCCCTGGCATTGCGGGAACTTGTGCGTGCGGCGTACACCCTAGTCAGCCAAAAAACGATAACACAACCAGGGTTATCTGGTTTCGTGGATACAACCCCGGGTGGGTTTTCATTCTTTTGGTCGGCGATTTTGGCATTAATCGATATTTACCTGATCTGGCAAATTATTTTAATGATCGTCGGTGTTCGCACAATCACAGGGATATCCAGGTCAAAGGCTGTACTTGGCGCGTTGATCGTGATTATCTTGGTCGTGGTGGGTCAAGCTCTCATCAGTTTTGGATTAAGCTCACTGGGAAGCTTATCGTTTACTCGGCCGTTTTTCTTCTAGTTTATGGTTGCGAGTATCATCCAGGTTTCAGACCTGCGAAAAACCTTCCAGATGGGAACAACGTCTGTTCATGCTTTGGATGGCGTCAATCTATCCATTGAAGAGGGCTCACTCACGGTGATTATGGGACCGTCCGGTTCTGGAAAGAGTACTCTTCTCTATTTATTAGGCGGGCTCGATCGCCCATCTTCGGGCAAAATATGTGTAGATAACCAATTTATTGAAAGCATGGATGAAAATGAACTGGCTATTTTTCGACGGAAAACAGTGGGATTTATTTTTCAATCTTTCAATTTGATAACCAATATGACTGCAGCTCAAAATGTCGAGTTCCCTATGCGATTTGCCCGCCAGGGGAGAAAACAACGCCAAAGCATCGCATTCGATTTATTGGAGCGAGTAGGGCTAGGTGATCGAAAATCGCACCGCCCCGGTGAGCTCTCTGGCGGCCAACAACAGCGAGTGGCGATTGCCCGCGCTCTGGTTAACGACCCCAAGATCATTTTCGCCGACGAACCAACAGGAAATTTAGATACGCATTCCAGCGCCAGCATTATGCAATTATTATCCGATCTTCACCTCAGCGGTCGTACGGTTGTTGTTGTGAGCCACGATCCGCGCATGGCTGCATTTGCAACTCACCAGGTCTTTATTCTAGATGGCCGGATCGTCTCAGGTGAAGAATATCTACGAAATTCATCAATAAAGGCAGGCAGTTCATGACCAACGAGAATCCTAATCGTACAATCAAAAAAAATTGGGCGCTTCTTCTTTTTCAAGTATTCATTGCAGCGATATTTTGGCTCCAAACTTCCATGCCATCTGCCAGGGCAGCCTTAAACCAGGTAACGCCAACCGATACAGAAACACCAACTCCTACCCCGACACAGACAGATACTCCGATTCCTCCCACTCCGACTAATACAATCACACCAACTTTATCCCCTCAGCCAGTTTTTACCCGGCCATTAGTGGTTATATCCTGGTATGCGCCCAGCAGTGACAGTATTTATCCGGGTGATGATTTCGATCTAAAGGTACAACTTTACAATTCCGGAAAATCGGTGGCAAACAATGTCGTCATCAGTTTTAAGGCAGGCGATTTTATCGCTCGCCAAACCGGGGGGGTCATTGCAGTCAAAGAAGTGACACCAGATAATCATGAAACAGTGCTCCAACCTCTGACAGCCAGTCAGGGTTTATATGGAGTAAGTGTTGGCAGCCTGCAAATCACAATTTCGTATACCGACCAATCTGGAACCGCCTACCAGGAAAATTTCACTATTTCGATACCGATTGCCCAACCACGCGTCCGGGTGCCGAGCGCAACGCCCACATCAACTGCCACCCCCACGCCGACACCAAGTTCAATTAAGAAAGCCCAATTAGTGGTCACGCGCTACTCTACAGATGTCACGCCTCTGCAACCTGGTGTTCAGTTTATGTTGGATATGGAAATTAAGAACCTTGGCAATGCGGATGCCCGCACCGTTACCCTTGTGGTTGGGGGAGGCAACTTTAACAGCAGCGGCACACCAGATGCTGGTGGCATCGCCGGAGGCAGTGGAGAATTCACAAACTTCGCTCCACTGGGTGCGTCTAATATTCAGACATTAGGAGATCTGGCTGCTGGAGCGGTGCTCCATGCCACGATGCCGTTGATTGTTAATGTAACGACGAACCCGGCCGCGTATCCGATGAAAGTCTCTTTGGTATATGCCGATGCTAAAGGTAATATTCTCAGCGATGAACAGGTGATCACGTTGTTAGTTTATTCCCTGCCTTTGGTTGAGGTGGGCTTTTACCGAGATCCGAACCCATTATACGTAAGTCAAACCTCAATCCTTCCCTTGCAAATCACCAACCTGGGACGCAAATCTGTGCTCTTAGGCAATATGAAAGTCAGTGCGCCCAACGCCGATATGACCAATAACTCCATGTTAGTCGGCGCACTAGACGCTGGAGGCTATTTCACGCTGGATGCAAACCTGACTGCCCAGCAGTCCGGGCCGTTGGAAATATCTATCGTGATCGATTATACAGATGACTTTAACCAACAGCGTCAAATCAATAAAACATTAAACGTTGAAATCCAGGAATTTATCCAGCCGACATTTGAGCCGGATAATGGAGGTGGGGTAGTGATTGAGCAGCCCGAGACTTTCTTGCAAAAAATTTGGCGCTTCATTCTAGGTTTGTTCGGCTTAGACAGCGGTAAACAACAGACTGGCGCTACGCCTGGAGAGTCAAAACCTATTATTGAGCCTGTCAGTCCAAATGGGCAGCCGCTCAAAGGACCATAATGTCTTTCCTTGATTTGCTCAGCCTGATTCTGGAGAATTTAAACCAGCGCAAAGCCCGTGTGGCTTTGACAGCGATCGGCGTTATCATTGGCACCGCTGCTGTGATCATTTTGGTTTCGCTGGCGATAGGTTTGCAAGAAAGCGCTACCCAATCGTTATATGGAATCTCTGATCTGGCCCGAATCGATGTTTATCCGGGTTACGGGCAAAACGGAGCTGGGGCTGTTGCTGTCAAAGTTGCCGGAGGGGGAGGTGGGGGAAGCGGCCCAGGCTCAGAGGGACAAGTTAAGCTTCTGACCACACAGGCTTTGACTGATATCGCTTCTATACCAGGCGTCGATATCGTCATTCCACGCGACTATATCATGGGCGAAGCGTATTTCGAATACAACCGCGCCCAGGCGTATGCCAATATCATTGGCTCTGGAGAACATGACATGTCAAAAATGGGCCTTGCTGCCCGACAAGGACAGCTCCAGCTCGAACGTGGGTCAGCCATCATTGGAGTCAGTGTGGCTCAAAATTTTTACAACCCGAACCTTCGTCCAGGCCAAACACCTCCACCGCCCCCGGATCTATTTGATCAGACGGTTAAGCTCGTTCTGGTCAAGTATACCCAGGATGGCCAGCAAATAAAGAAAACGATCCCGATCCGCGTAATTGGCGTTGTCGCAGAAACGCGCGGGGAATCAGATTTTAGTTTCTATATGACCATCGAAGATATTACTGCCTACAATGAATGGTTCAGCGGTAAGCGCATCAACCGGGCGAAAGATGGCTATGCCAGCCTGATCGTACGTGTTCAAGATCCCAAGAAAGTCCTGGAAGTCAATGATCAAATCGTCGCGCTGGGTTACCAGGCTTCTACGCCGCAATCCTTCGTCCAGGGTATCAACAGCTTTTTTATCATCTTGCAAGTGATCTTTGGCGGGGTCGGCGCAATATCATTGCTGGTTGCCGCCATCGGCATCGCCAATACGATGACGATGTCTATTCTAGAACGCACACGGGAAATCGGGTTGATGAAAGCCATTGGCGCCACCAACCGTGATGTACTTTCTGTTTTCTTGGGTGAAGCGGCAGGAATCGGATTTTTAGGCGGCATAGGTGGCATTATTTTAGGATGGGGCGCTGCTCAGGTGCTCAATTTATTGGCTATCAGCTACTTGGCCAGCCAGGCTGCCCAACAAGGCGGCGCGCCGCCTTCCACTGCTGCGTCCACTCCAGCCTGGTTGCCAATATTTGCCTTGGTTTTCGCCACTTTGATCGGCTTGCTTTCAGGATTGTATCCAGCTCTGAGAGCTGCGACACTTGTTCCTATCAATGCCCTTAAATACGAATGAACAAATAGTAAAGCTATTCGCAATTTTGAGGGGAGTTCACGAAACAAAGTTCATTACCATTCGTTTGCATCGCAATACAAGCATGATTATTTCAGTCTAAGCATCCCATCCAATCGTTTGGATAATAAATCCGGTGGTAAACTAAGATATTGTCCGAGTATAGAAAAAAAGGACTCTCATCCTTATGAGCCTTACACCTAAAATATTAATCATTGAAGATGAAGCGTTAAATGCCTTGTTGATGAGCAATCAGATCAAGAAACTAGGTTTTAATGTTTGCAAATTAGCCTCCACGGGCGAAGAAGCTCTGCGAATCTTCGCAGAGGAAAAGCCGGATTTTGTTTTAATCGATATCGGGTTGGCAGGCACAATGGATGGCATTGAAGTTGCACAGAAAATAACCGAAACTGGCCAAGTGCGTTTTGCATTCTTGACAGGTTATTCCAGCGATACAATCTCCAGAAGGGTTCAAGGGCTCTCGCCAGTGGCTTATTTTACAAAGCCAATCCAATTCAGGCAGGTTGAATCGGTCTTAAAATCGATGTTTCCACCATCATGATGTTTGGTAAAACTGCTTACCAGGATATTTTGTTCAAGATACACACCAGGAGATAATATGACCTCTGACTCACTTGAATTTGATGCCAAGGTTGCTACCGTAGCCGAAAACCCTGAACAACGTTTGCCCTGCGTTTTACTTTTAGATGTATCAGGTTCAATGAAAGGTGCCCCAATAAACCAATTAAATGCTGGCTTGAAATCCTTTGCCGAATCATTGCAGAAGAACGAACTCGCTGCAATGCGTGTGGAAGTCGCCATCCTGACCTTTGGCGGTTCCCCAAATCTAAAACAAGATTTCGTCACGGCTGATCAATTTACTCCTCCCGAACTGGCAGCCCAAGGCGGCACTCCAATGGGAGCAGCCATTAATATGGCTCTAGATAAGCTCGAAGAGCGGAAACAAATCTATAAAAGAGCAGGAATTTCTTATTTTCGTCCGTGGGTTTTCCTGATCACCGATGGAGAGCCTACAGACGAGTGGCATGCAGCAGCCACGCGCATTCAGGCTCTCGAAGAACACAAAGGCGTCACTTTCTTTGTGGTGGCGGTTGATCAGGCAAATATCAATATCTTGAATCAAATCGCACCAAAAAATCGACCGCCTGCAAAACTAAATGGCCTGGAGTTCGGCGCTTTATTCGTGTGGTTATCCAGCAGTCTTTCCAGCGTCTCCCGTTCAAAAACTGGAGACCAAGTGGCGCTCCCATCCACAAATGGCTGGACGACAACGAGTGCGTGATGAACCAGGTGGAGCCGCAAATTTACATCCAACCGGACCACCCGGCTGCACAAAATTTCAAATGGGTAGTGATTGGCGCCAGCGTGCAGGGGCGCGGCCATATCCATCACCAGATTCCTTGCCAGGATACACACGCCTTTCAAATCATTAATACGAATACGATCGTGGCTGTTGTAGCCGATGGCTTGGGATCAGCCCTACAGGCGGAGAAAGGCGCCAAGCTTGCATCAGCCACAGCCCTTCAATATTTTTGTCGTCGCCTGGCGGATAAGCTCCCCATTACAGAACAGGCTTGGATTGATATCATGAGAACGGGGTTTCATACCGCTCGCGCCAGCCTGGTGGAGGCGGCATCCGAAAAACAATCTGCTTTGCATGATTTCGCCACCACACTCATCTCGGTCATTGTTTCTGATGAATGGCTGGTATGTGGTCAAATTGGCGATGGCGCGGTTGTTGCACACCTGGAAGATGATTCGCTTGAAATGATCTCTGCTCCTCAAAATGGCGAATACATAAACGTAACCTTTCCATTAACAATGCCAGAAATGGAGACCGCCGCACAATTTACCGCCTGGCCCACCAAGATAAAATCATTGGCGATGATGACAGACGGAATGCAGCATGTCTCAATCCGCAGTTCAGATAACGTGCCTCACCCTCCTTTTTTTGAGCCGTTGTTCCGCCAGCTTCCCGGAGTGAAGGATTTCCAAAAAGCATCGGCTAACCTGGCTGATTTCATGGCTTCTGATCAGGTTTCTGTAAAAACAGATGATGACAAAACCTTGTTACTCATTGGGAAAAAAACAATCTCTTGATCCTGGTTCAATTCAATGGCCGTTACTTACCAAACGATATCCAATACGGCGGTTACGCTCGACAATCTACTGGGCAGCGGGGGCGAGGGGGAAGTGTGGACAGTTAAAAATCGGTTGGATGTTGCGAAACTTTATCACCCCAAAATTATCACACCAGAACACGAACTGAAAATCCGAGCCATGCTCGCCAATCCTCCGGAAGACAAAATGCGCCGGCGAGGCCACGTATCGATTGCCTGGCCAACCGATGGGTTGTTTCTGAACGGAAAATTTGTGGGTTTTTTAATGCCCAGGTTAGAGCGCAGCCCAACAATTTTTACAGTATATAATCCGGTCAAAAGGGCTAAAGAGACTCCCGGTTTTACCTGGAAATATTTATTTTTCACCGCATTAAACCTGGCGATTGCAGTCGACGCCATCCACTCCAAAGGATATGTGATCGGCGACTTGAATGAAAGCAATGTATTGGTGAATTCAAGGGCGCTGGTGAGCATTATCGATACCGATTCTTTCCAGGTTCGAGACAGTCAGGGTAGGATCTTTCGCTGCCGTGTTGGTAAGGAGGATTTTTTGCCGCCAGAACTGCTCGGCGTTGCTCTGGATAAAGCTGACCGCCTGCCGGAGCACGATCACTTTGGACTGGGGGTGTTGATGTTCCGATTGCTCATGGAAGGCGTCCATCCTTTCATGGGCATCGTCAAGGTTGATCTGCCTACGATGGAACCATCTCAACTCTATTGTCAGAAAGTAGGGGCTTTTCCTTATGATAGAAAAAACTCCACCGTCCAACCGCCCATCATGGCGCCGAAGTTCGAGACATTACCACCACCCATCCAGGAGTTGATGCGGCAGTGTTTTCAAGCAGGGCACCAAAACCCCGCAGCCAGGCCATCTGCCGAAAAATGGGTCGAGACCTTAGAAAAAGTTCAAAAGGATATCATCATCTGCAAGGTTAATCCTGATCATTTTTATTCGGACCATTTAAGAAAGTGTCCCTGGTGTGAACGCGAGGCCGCCAAGAAACAGGAAAGAATGCAAGTCGCCCTTCCGCCAGCGTCGGGACCACGTTCCAGGCCAGTCAACAGACCGGCAGCGCTCGCTCCTGCCCCACCGAACCAGCTGGGAGTAGCCGCAATCAATATAAAACCGACTGGTGTGAAGAGCGTTTCATCCCCATCACCAGGCCTGCTTCGCATAAATTGGCCTGGTCTGCTTACGAACGCGGTGCGACTCCCTTCGTCACCCTCTCCAATAGTAAAGAGGTGGCGTCATTACTTCATTTCAGCCGGCTTGAGTCTTGATCGGCGCATTTGGTGGAAAGGGGTTCGCTTGCAACTCCTATTTGGTGGTCTGGCTGGAATTGCGCTCTTTGCCTTGATCAATCTTGTATTCACATATCCAGGGCATGCTGGCAACATCGCTGGCGTTTTCGTCGGCTTGATCATTTTCTCGGTAAGCTTGATGATTGCTCTGTTTCTCAATAAGCAGACTTTTTATTACCTCAAGATTTCTGCCATCCTGGCGCTCATCCTAGGGGCAATTTTAGGTTATGTGGTTGGCAATCAGGTGACCACCATCACCAATGCATATCTACTGCAATACCACCCACAAATCGTCTGGGTTTTTATTCAAAGTGTAGAAGCCGGTCTTTTTTGGGGATTGGCGCTTGGAAGTTACCGCACGATCCGACTCCGCAAAAGCCCAGCGATGGCTGTATTAACAGCTCTGGTGCTTAGCCTGATCCCATTCGGAATTTTTTATATATTGACTCTTTGGGGACTGCCTTAAATTTCGGGCCTTTAAATGCACAAGCCCGGCCTGAGGGGGGCAGGTCGAGCCTGTGCTTGAGTATTTTAGCATAAAAATAAATATTTGTAAAAGATGATTGGGTTTTTAATCAAACATTAAGTTTTCCAGAGAAATTCCACTTGGAACAAAAGATAAGATTCTTTCTACTTGTACCTTGCTCAAAAGAAAAATAACATACTTTTTCTAAGGTAAAATAGAAAAAGCATATCAACCGATGCGGTCACAGAAAAATTTTATTCAGCTTGTTCAAAAGGAATTGCAGAATGCAGCGTCCCGATCTAACGCATGTAGATCCTCAAATTCGAGCATATATAGAATACCTGGAAGCAGAATTTGCAGCCGCCAATACGTCCAGCCGGCGAAAAGGAACCACGCCGGTCAATGACGCGCCAGCAGAAGAGGATTACTTCAATATTCCGCTTGTGATGAACGAAGAACCTACCGCATTAAACTTAATTGTCATCACCTCCTCTGGTTTTGCCAAACGTACACCAAGGCATAATTACCAGCGCCAAAGACGGGGAGGCATGGGCATTTTTGACATTGACGCACCAGACAATGAACCACCGGGGATCTTATCTGTCGCCGAAGCCAGCCAGGCTCTATTGCTTTTTTCCAACCAAGCGCGTGCATTCCGCCTGCCGGTATCATTTATCCAGGAAACCCCTATCAGGGCCAAGGGTCAATTGATTACCGAAAGAATTACGTTGAATGCTGATGAGCGTTTAGTTGCTGCCCTGCCCGATATTCCCAAGGGCGGCATCGCCTTGGTGAGCGAACGCGGCGCTGTGCGGTTTCTCCGGCATCATGTATTCGGAGAATACATGAAACCAGGCACATCAATGTTTGATCCTCTCAAGTTCGGCCTGCTGGTCGGAGCCTGCCGCACACCGGGCGATAATGATCTATTTATCGCTACCCGCCAGGGGCGAGCAATTCGATTTTCCGAAAAACTGGTGCCTCCGCAACCTGGACCGGGCATCCGCCTCGAGGCAGGAGATTCTGCAGTAGGTATTGCTTCCGTTCAAGAGGATGGCGCGGTGTTCTTAACCGACGCCAACGGGAAAGGCACAATCCGCCAGATGGCAGGTTTTGCTGCCAATAAATCTGCAGGCGGGTCAGGGAAAATCGCAATGAAAACGGATGAACTGGTGGCCGTCTATGCTGTCAATCCAGGTGATGACATATTCATGATATCTCGCCTGAGTAAGATCATACGCTTTAACGCAGATGAGGTGCCAGCTAAAGAAGGAGTCGTGCAAGGCGTCAACTGTATGTCCTTGCGGGCTGACACCGTTTCTGCTGTGGTGGTCACTCGTTGACACAGGTGATTGATCAAATCATCCGCAGCTCACGCAAAACGATTGCCATTGTCGTACATTCAGATGGCAAGGTGGTTGTGCGCGCTCCGCTTAAAGCCAGTAAGGCACAAATTGAATTATTTATCAATTCAAAACTGAATTGGATCGAACAAGCCCGTGCAAGATTGGAGGTTGTTCCACAATTGACAACCACCAGACATTTTGTGCAAGACGAACTTTTCTTATTTTTAGGAAATCAACACCCTCTCAACCTAAATTCAAAGACTGGTGACCACCTGGTTCTGGATGCCAGCGGTTTTCATCTCAACCCAAAGCACCGTTCAAAAGGAGCTGAAATTTTCAAAAACTGGTATATTGCGCAAGCTCGGGAATTTATTTCCCAACGCGTGGCCTGGTATGCTAACAAGCATCACTTCAATCCGGTGAAAATTCGGATCACTTCAGCACGTACTCGCTGGGGTTCATGTAGCAGCAAAGGAACTCTTTCATTCACCTGGCGCTTAGTGATGTGTCCGCCAGAGGTGATCGATTATGTCGTGGTCCATGAATTGGTTCATCTCGTAGAAAGAAACCACGCGGCCAGGTTCTGGGCCAAAGTAGAAGATATTCTGCCAGATTATAAACAACGGAGAAAATGGTTAAAAACCAACGGAGCGCAAATCAATCTCAAATGAGACTACCAAGTGTGATAAATGACCGTCGTCTTAAATTTGGCTCAGTTTACAGCTCGGATTTTCTCAACTGTGCAAAGGTCTGGCTTACTAAATCGACTCACAAACAATCAGTTTCAAAATCAATTTCAGACCGCCTAACGTAAAAAAATTTGCTGTGGAGTTTAAAGCGCCCGGGGATCCATGCCATCAGTGACTGAACAATTGGGATGATAAGCTCGATTGTCAGGTTAAAGATTTTCTCATTGGATTGGCAAACCTCACTGAGGCCATTACAACGAAAATTGGTTGGGTTTTCAATTTGGATGTCATAAAGCGGTTGAAAATGGTGGACACGGCGAACGTAAAAGATAATTCTGGATCAACAGTTCCTTAACAGGCGCTGACTATCGTCAGACGAAAAAATAAATGATTATCAAGGCGCATGTGTTTATTGCGGATACATCGATTAATCCTCAAATTCGATAATGTTAATAGAAATTTTCGTCAATATAAATAGTGTCGCCAATCGCAAACGTTCGAGAATAATTATCAAGCTGCATTTTTAAGACTTCGGTGATTGCTGTTCCTTTCGGCATAACGATTAAGCCTTGTTTATCGATCACATCGCGCATCACAATCATTCCAATTTTTACTTCTCGCACGAAAATTTGTTTCTCCCCCGGCTGTACATTCACACGCATGCTGATTTCTTTAAGAACTTTATTTTGGAAAACTTCGAGAATTTCCGGATCATAATCCTTTTCACGCTGATTCAGCATCTGGAATGCAGCAACCTCATTATTCGATTTTTGTAAAAACCGATCATAATCCATGATGATCTTTAAGATGCGAGCTGGAAGAGGAATTTTTATGCCTGTAGGAATATCAGGCATTATTCTCCCCGTGTAAGGTAAATCTTGAAACCCCACCGCATCAGCAATACGATCCAGTCGCGGAATATTCTTGATCAAGCGCTTACCCATCTGGGGGATTGACCGGATCATCTCTTCATCCGGCTGATCCAATTTTTCATTATTTTGCCATTTTTCTACGACATTCTTCGGTAGTGCAACCGCGCCGATCTGGCTGAGCAGTGCAGCCAGTTCAATCTCCCAAGATTGTTCTTCCAAATTCATCGCTGAGGCCAGGGTGCGTGCCAATATTCGCAAACGGCTGGCCTGGTTGAATACACCCGGGTTGAAGACACTCAATAGATCCACCATGAGCTTAATACTGCCATTAAGGGTTTTGCTCATTAAATCTCGTTCACCCGTCAGCATCTGAAACTGCCTGACACCATCCTTCACAGAACCGACCAGGATTTCTGTTGGGCAGGGTTTAATCAAAAACCGGAATATACTACCGCGGTTGACTGCGTCAACCGCCATTTCCAGGTCTGCAGCCCCAGACAGCAAGATTCGCGTGGTGTAAGGTGTAATTTTTCTCGCCTGAACCAAAAAGTCAATCCCACTTAAGCCAGGCATGTGATGATCAGAAATAATCAACGCAAGATTCGGCGTGGACCTGACAATCTCAAGCGCATCTAACCCATTTTGAGCGGTTCTGACAGCATCAAAATCCTCCTCAAGGAGTGTGCGCGTGATTGATGCAAGCACGCGCTGTTCATCATCCACAATCAAAATATTATCTGAATGCATACATGCCTTTCATTAGGAAACTTGAACTGTACTGGAACCCTCATCCACAAGGCGGCAGGCGTATTGAGACCATTCTTCTAATTTTTTATCTAACCCGTATTGCTGCAAATAATTTATATCCAGGTAAGTCTCAAATTGGGGCGTTTTTTCGACCTGCCACATAGACAATAAGCCATTTGCTGTATGCAGTGCCGTCAGAAGATCTACTTTTTTGGACACCACATAGTCTGGGCGGTGGTGAAATGTCACCGCCTCGACGATTGATTTCGGCAGACCCCAGATTCCGAGTAAGTAACCTCCCATTTCCGCATGAGAGATGCCGAAATGTTTATACTCCTCTTGGTATGTGACCCGTCGTGGTGAAGTGGACGATAATTTCTCGAAAAAATTTGGAATTCGAATTTGCAATAACTTCCCAATATCATGCAAAATGCCACTGACGCGCGCCTCCTCTTGTTCTGCCAGGCTGAGTTTTAAACCGCGGGCAATTGTATACGCTAAATTGCTCACCATAACACTGTGCAGCCACAAGCCATCCACAGAAATTGAGGCATGCTGCCCTTGATAGCCTGAAAATACATCGATTCCCAAGACCAAAGAACGAATCGTGTTCAAACCCAAGATCGTCACCGCACGTTGCGGACTGGATATACGTGCGGCCAGGCCAAAAAAGGCTGAATTTACCAATTGCAATATCTTGGCGGTCATAGCTGTATCCTGGGCGATGATAGCGCCAATTCTCTGGGGATTCGGATCTTGGGATTCCAATTCTTCCGTTAGCAGAGTATAGAGCACAGGTACACTTGGCAGAGTTTTAATGCCAGTGATGATTTTTAAAAGTTGCGGATCGGAAAGTAAATCGCGCAACCGACATGCTTTTTCGACGAGGGAATAAATATATTCAATGTCACTTGGCTTCGGAATCATTTGGTGCACCAATGGCACCACGCGCAATATCTGGGCATCTTTAACATTGCCCGTGAGAATAAAGCGGAGGACATCAGGCATTTCCTGACTGATCAATTCTAAAAGCTGGGCTCCATCCATGCCTGGCATCAGCATATCCGTGATGACTGCGTCGAAATGACCAGAGCGAAGTTTCTCTAAAGCTCGTGGACCAGAACTGGCAAAGTCACATTCCCAATCAGACGTCAATTCATCTACTGATCGCTGGATTCCTTTCAAAACGAGTAAATCATCATCAACAAATAAGATCCTGTGTTTATTTGTTTCCATTTCCACCATCTTCTTCGTTATCAATCGGAAGACTGATCGTAAATTTGGTCCCTTCGCCTACCTTCGAATCTACCGATATTGCTCCCCTATGTTTCTTTACGATAATATTCTGGGCTACCGAAAGTCCCTGCCCTGTGCCTCGCCCAATTCCTTTTGTTGTGAAAAACGGGTCAAAAATTCGATCTTGAATTTCAGCGGGAATACCTGCTCCACAATCCTCCACGGTTATAGAAATATTGCTGTCCCTTTGAAATGTAGAAATTGTTATCTTCCCTTTTAGCCCCGATCCAACCGGAAATTTTTCCTGGATAGCCTGAGCGGCATTGACGATCATATTCAATATGACCTGGTTAATCTCATCAATTTGACAGATAATTAGAGGTAATTCATGGTCTAAGTTCAACTCAACATCTGCACAGTATTTCCATTCATTTCGCGAGATAGTGACAGTTGTTTCTATCCCATGATTTATATCAGCCAGCTTTTTCTCGCGTTCTGAAGGGTGAGAAAACTCTCGCATTGCCAGTACAATTTTTCTGACTCGCTCAATCCCATCTAAGGCCTCACCTATCGCAGTGGGAATTTCCTGTATATAGCGCGGTATTTTGTTATTCCGGCCTAATTCTTCCAAACGGCTGACATTCTCCTGGGTGACAACCTTGCCTACGTGTTCCGCAGCCAATAGCTGATAAGCATCCAGGGTTTCAGAGTATCTGGAAAATGCTTTGCTTAGAAAGCGTAGATTATCGCCAATGTATTGTATTGGGGTGTTAATTTCATGGGCAATTCCAGCTGCCAGTTGGCCAATAGCCTCCATTTTTTGGGAAAGCGCTGTTTGAGCTTCATTCTTCTGCTTTTCAGTGATATCCTGAAATATGATTACATAGCCTCCTGTGTGGTCATGTTCGGAGCTTCGAGGAGTGATATTGCACGCTATAAGAATGCGGCGGCCATTCTTGGTTTGCAAGGTTGGATGGTGGACATTTTTACCTGCTTTCTCAGCATGGTCTATTTCAAATAAGGCTTCAATTTCATTATCAAAAGGTTTCAATGTAGCCGAGTCAGACAACCGAAATATTGAGTGTAAGGGCGATTGAACTGCTTCCAACGCGTTATAGCCTGTTATCAGTTCTGCGGCTTTGTTGATCAAGATAATACATTCTTGATCATCAGTAACTATGACGCCTTCACCAATACTCATCAACGTTGTGGAAAGCAAGTCCTTTTCGGTCTGCAGTAAATCCTGGATTGTCAATCTCAATCTGACTTCACGTTCCAGGTCTTGGTTAGATAACATAATTTGGTCTGCCGCCATGATGCCAGCTTTCGTTTTCTCTTCATCAACAATATCGATGCATTTGCGAAATACCGCTTCAGGCGTCCAGGGAGGTAGAAATAAGCCCCGTAGAGTCCCCTGGTTCGTTACTGTGCTCAGAATCCCCAAATCCACAGTTTCTGTGAGTAGCGCGATTACAGTGCAAGGTTGGGTCTCCCGGGTGCGACGGGAAAATTCCTCAATGCTCATATCCGGCACTGGCAGGGTCGCCAAGATCAAATCCACCGGGGTTTGCTCCAATAAATCGAGCGCAGCCCTCCCACTTTCAACCAATAGATTTGTGGTTTGACCCTGGCAGTCCAGGATAATTTTCTGCGCGAAATCTGGATTTAGATTAACCAGGATAAAAACAGGATGACTCATGGCTTTCCGATGACTCCGGATAGGTTAAAGCGTCAATAAAAAAATTATAGAACTTGATCAGGGACTTGTATGTAGATATCGCGTAAAAAATCCTGTCATTTCTGTATACCAATGCGAATGACCACAAGTATAAATGTCATAAAAAGGATACGACAATTGTCAATAACATTCGGGTAAGAAGTTACTTTCAGCGTGGTTGTTTTTTCGTTATCCTATCCTTAGAAGGCTTATACCAGGTGAAGGGTTTTGGCTTTTGGGACTAATCTATGTGCGGCTTTTTTGGCATTGTCACTCAATCAGACCAGGCAATTGGGCCTGTGCTTTTAGAAGCAGGTGAACGCTTATCCTACGGAGGGTATGATTCCGTCGGTTGTGCCACGATCACGAGTGGTGGATTGATCGATCTGAGAAAAGATGTAGGCCGAATCAACACAATCTCATCCCACTTAAAGTTTTCGGAGATGAAAGGGCAGCGCGGCATCATTCAGCTTCGGTGGGCTACATTCGGAGCGCCGTCCCAGGCAAATGCTCAACCTCATCTCGACTCGAATGGCGATTTGATGGGAGCCCATAATGGCAATGTTGTCAACAATGTTGAGCTGCGCCGGGAATTTATCTCCGAAGGTATGACCGTTCGCTCCACCAATGATGGAGAATCCTGCATACATGCTGTTGAAAGGTATGTGCAGCGAGGTTTTTCTCTGCTAGAAGCGTGTCGCAAAGCTTACCATGATTTGGATGGCGATTTTGTTTTTGTCATTGGAAATAAAAGTGAACCCGGTCTTTGCGCTGTAAAGAAAGGCTCACTTCTTGTTGTTGGCATTTCAGACTCTGCGGCCTACATCTCGACTGAGCCCAGTTGTATCTTACCACTAACTCATAAAATCCTATTCTTGGAGGATGGTGAAGTTATCCAGATCAACGCTGGACAGGTTGAGATTCGAAAAATTAATGATGGCAGTCTGGTGCAAAGAGAATTTGAAACGATTAATGAGAGTGTCGAGATGGCCCAAAAAGGTGGCTTCTCTCATTTCATGATGAAAGAAATTCACGAACAACCGCAAGCGGCTGGAGCACTGATCCATCTTTTGGAAAATTCACCGAATGCGATTCCTATGGTCGAGTGCATGCAAAATGCTCGCACTTTATACCTGGTTGGTTGCGGTTCCAGCTACCATGCCTGTTTGCTTGGCTCAATGTATATTTCGTGGGTTGCCGGCCAACCATCAATTGCTGTAACGGGTCAGCAGTTCGCTGCCCAATATGGCCCAGCACTGAAGGCGGGCGATGTTGCGGTTTTCGTCAGCCAAAGTGGAGAAACACGCGATATCATCGCCGCTGAAGAAGTAGCGCGCCAGAGAGGAGTGCGCACGCTCGCCCTGGTAAATCGCATTGGCTCCAGCTTAACGCGTGTGTGCGAACGTTATTTACCTATTGCATCGGGTTATGAGATTTCCATTCCTGCAACGAAAACATTCCTTAATGAATCAATCGCCTTCTTATACCTGGCTCTCCAGATGGGAAATGTACCTATAGCGGGTTTAAGCCGCCTGCCAGACCTTTTGGAGCGTACCCTGGATATGGTGGTCGATCCCATCAACCGCCTGGCTGATGAGCTGGTCGCTTGGCCTGAGATGTACTGCCTAGGCTTTGGCCTTACATATCCTATCGCTCTTGAAGGCGCATTGAAGATAAAACAGCTCTCTTATATACATTGTGAAGGTCTGCCATCATCAGAATTCAAGCATGGTCCACTCTCAGCAGTCAGCCAGGATTACCCGGTCATCTTTATCGCCGGGCCAGAGGATCATCACCGCATTGTCAGCGGGCTGAACGAAGTGAACTGCCGGGGTGGTAGAGCAATTGTAATTGGTGAAGAAAACGCTCAATTGCACGCTAACGCCAACGAAATGATCACAATACCAGAGGCCGGCACCTTGCTCAATCCTCTGCTGGGTATTATTCCATTGCAATACCTGGCTTTCAGGCTTGCTTTATTGCGTGGCGCTGATCCGGATTCACCTCGCAATCTGACGAAAACCTTGACTGTGGATTAAAATAATCGTATCTATGCTTCGTTTAGATCATTGACTTGAACTATCGCAGGATTGCGATTATCCACCTAAATCAATCGAAGGAGAAATCATGATCCCAAAAATCATGGAAGGCTTCCTGAAGGAAGTTTTGCCCGAGCGTACATGGCATAATCGTCTGGTGCGGGAAAATGGACGATGTTTTATGGAATTCTACCCTATGGATGTCGACCGCCTCAACCGGTTAGGGATACACCCCGACAAGCTTGGGCCGAAATTAGTCGCTTGCATTTGGGATGAAGAGAGCGAGCTGGAGGTTGGCGGATATCTGGTGGTGGATAATCTGGCCATGGGGCGGCCTTCGATGGGTGGAATCCGGATTTCCACAGAGCTGACGCCAGCCGTTGTGCATCATCTGGCTCGGGGTATGACCCTTAAGAATGCGGCCGCGAACTTGCCTTATGGGGGCGGCAAGGTAGGTATCATCGCCGATGAAAAAAAGATCAACCCAAAAAACAAATCAGAGCTCATACGGCGTTTTGCCGGCCTGTTAAATCGCTATACAGACGTTTTCTTGCCAGGTCCAGATGTTGGCACGCGCGCAGATGACATGAAAATGATTGCCAGTGTAAACGGCCTGGATACGGCGTTATCCAAGCCGGCGGAAATGGGCGGCGCACGCGGCGATGAAACCGGCGCGGCCGGAGGTGGGTTGATCATCGCGTTTCAGGCTCTCTTGCATGAGCTGCCACGGCTGAGAGTTCTACCGCAGTTTGCAAATCTTCAGGTACCCGATCCAGATCAGGTAAGCGTCATGTTGCAGGGTTTCGGTGCAGTCGGGGCGCAAACCGCTCGGATTTTATTACAAAAAATGCCTGGCGCCCGCCTGGTAGGCGTGAGCGACACGACAGGTTATGTTTACAATAGTTTTGGTTTACCGGTTGACCAACTGCATGGATATTGGCAAACCGAGAAAATTGTCTGCCTGCCTTTTTACCAGGAATCAATCGCGCCAACAGGTCACAAGCGCGCTCAAACCAAATACGGTACTCATTCTGATGATCTCCTGCGTGAGGATGCCTTCTGCTTTATCCCCGCTTCCCCGGTAATCAACTACCTCGACACAGATAGCTCAAGCCACCCGGCGATGACCATTGATCATATGGGCCACTGGTCGATCGTTTTGGAAGGCGCCAATACTTATTCACCAGAACCGTCCGAACGCGCTCGTCGTGAACGAATGGAGCTGGCTGTCTATCGCCAAAAAGGCATCATGATTGCCACAGATTACCTTGTCAATTCAGGTGCAGTGATCTATGGTTCACAGGAACATTTGATTAAAACCCCTGCTCATTTGCGTATTCCTGACCACATGCTCGGAGACACAAAACTGGTTGATCAGTGGTTGGCAAATCACAAAGATGAACTGCTTTCGCTGGCTGAAAAACGGCGGGCAGCAGGCGAAAAGGCGCGTTCTGAAGTGATCACTCGAAACATGCGTGAATTGGTTGATTTACTCATTGCCGATACGGATTTACTGCCATCAGAAGCGGCTGAACAAATCAGCGTAGGCCGCATCACTGCTCGTGAACGCAAGCGCACTGCCGCCGATATTATGGAAAGAGCGGTGACAATCCCCGAATCGAGCACCATCCAGAGTGCGGCTGCCCTAGCAATGGAAACACACTGCCCTACTCTGGTTGTCACCGGGCAATCAGGTGAGTTGACGGGCGTGATCACCGATTGGGATATCACCCGCGCAACCGCGGACGGTGTTCAATCCAGCCAGACTATCTCCAAGGTCATGACCCGCCAGGTAATATCCGCTTCTCCCCAAGATTCGATTCTTGAAATTGTGCGGAAGCTAGAGTATCACGAGATTTCCGCCCTGCCAGTGGTCAGTGATAACACAGTCGTTGGCATCGTTGATGCCGATATTCTAGCGCGCAAATCTCTATTGCCCCTGCTCGTCTCGAGGCCTGGCGAATAAATCTAGGGCTGTTTAGACGCCTCTTCTCAAATTAGCCCTACTTAGGTCGGTTACAATTTCAACCGTTCGAGATGACTTTTGCGGAACTTAGCTACCTTTGGAGCAATCACAATCTGGCAGTAACCCGCATCAGGGTTCTTCTCAAAATACTTCTGATGGTAATCTTCAGCCGGATAGAATTCTACGAACGGCACAATCTCAGTCACGATCGGCGTCGGCCAAATTTTGGAAAGCTCGATTTCGTCACGCACTCGCTGGGCTGTTTCTTTCTGCTCTGTGGAATTATAGAAAATCACTGAGCGGTATTGGGTGCCAACGTCTGCGCCTTGCCGGTTGAGGGTCGTCGGGTCATGGATAGAAAAAAATACACGCAAGACATCTTCCAAGCTTATCTCCTGTGGATCGAATTCAACTTGCACAACCTCAGCATGCCCTGTTAAACCCGTGCACACTAGACGATAGGGCGGATTAGGGACTCTACCGCCAGAGTAGCCCACGGAAACATGCTTGACGCCGCGCAAATCACTATAAATCGGGTCAAGGCACCAAAAACAGCCGCCGCCGAGTGTAATTTTTTCTGTTATCGTCTCCATAGCTCGTCCTTTCTGGTAATAATAAAAAATATTTTACTATATATTTAATATATTTTAGATAAAATTTTACTAATCGACGGGTATTTTTTCCCGGTTGTAGAAATTCAATTTGACATTTTAGATTTTTTGTTCTAAAATAAACGTATGAGTTCGTTGGAGAAACTGCAGTCACTGACAGATCAAATGCATCTCGAACCATCAGAAGATGCCGATTGTCCGGCTATGCCGGCAAAGCACAAAAATGATGTAATGGTGGGAACCGCAGCATTGCCGAACGGCAGGCAAATCAAGTTACTGAAAACTTTACTTACCTCCGCCTGCGAAAGAAATTGCTATTACTGCCCTTTTCGGGCAGGTCGGGATTTCCGCCGGGCTACTTTTACACCTGATGAAATGGCAGAAACATTTACTGCCATCAACCGCGCTGGAGCAGCCGAAGGCGTTTTCTTAAGCTCAGGAATCATTCGCGGCGGTATATCCTCACAAGATAAGCTGATCGACACGGCTGAGATCCTGCGTCACAAATATCGATTCAATGGGTACATCCATTTGAAAATCATGCCGGGTGCAGAACGTGCCCAGGTGGAACGCGCTATGCAGTTAGCCAACAGGGTGTCAATCAATTTAGAGGCTCCAAACACATCTCGCCTCGAAAAACTCGCCCCGCGCAAACAATTTCTGGATGAACTGATCCAGCCTTTGCGTTGGGTGGAAGAAATCCGCCGTTCCCAACCCCAACACCTGGGGTGGAACGGCCGCTGGCCTTCCTCAGTTACCCAGTTTGTTGTTGGGGCCGTTGGTGAAAGCGACCTGGAACTTTTGGAAACCACCGAAAAAACTTACCGCCAGCTTCGCCTCCAGCGCGCCTATTTTTCAGCGTTTCATCCGATTGAGGGTACACCACTTGAGAATTTACCGGCGACGCCATTAGTCCGCCAGAACCGTTTGTATGAAGCGTCGTTTCTGCTGCGCGATTATGGGTTTTCCGTGGAAGAATTACCTTTTGATTCGCACGGTAATCTGCCGCTGAATTTGGATCCTAAACTAGCCTGGGCCGAGATGTATCTAAACGAAAAACCGGTAGAACTTAATCATGCTTCACGCCAGGAATTGATGCGCGTTCCAGGTATTGGAGCAAAAGGCGCGGCTGCTATCCTCACAGCCCGTCAACAAAATAAACTTCAAGAGCTGGAAGATTTGAAAAGGCTGGGGATCAATTCATCAAAAGCCGCACCTTTTATCTTGCTGAATGGCAAGAAACCTGCCCACCAATTGAGTTTGATCTGACAGATCATCCATCTCCAATATTTCTTCTGCAGGTTTTCTCCTTAATTTGACTTTATAGATATATTTTGTTATAACCGGTCTAAACCAGTCTTGGCAATTGAACCAATGGTAGAAACTGGCCTGGCCGTCCTTCTTCGTTCTCAGTTACATTTGCTCCGTCACAAACGGGTCGGGCTCGTAACTCATGAAGCGGCAGTTACATCAGATCTGCGCTCTTCAATTGATGCACTTCTGGCTGGATCTATCCAAATTCAATCGCTTTTCAGCGGAGAACATGGTATTTATGGTGTTGTCCCAGATGGCATACACATCACACATGATGTTTATCGACAAACAGGGATTCCTGTTTTTAGTCTTTATGGGGAACATAGAGAACCCACTGAGGAAATGCTCGCACAAGTTGAAATTCTTGTATTCGATTTTCAAGATATTGGCGCCAGGTTTTATACTTTTGGAAGCACCTTGTATTACCTGCTAAAGAGCGCGGCTGAGTACGGAAAACCTGTAATTCTATTGGACCGTCCAAACCCATTGGGCGGCTTATCCATAGAAGGACCTGCCCTGGAACCAGGGTGTGAATCGTTCGTAGGTGTGATGCCTGGTTTACCAATTCGCCACGCAATGACTATCGGGGAATTAGGGCTGTATATGAATTCAGAATGCCATTTTGGTGCAGATTTGGAAGTGATCGCTCTCCTGGGTTGGAAAAGAAGTGACTGGTTCGAGGATACCGGCCTGCCATGGACGCCCACTTCACCAGCCATGCCCCATCTCTCCACCACCATCGTTTACCCTGGCATGTGCTTACTCGAAGGCACCAATATTTCTGAAGGACGTGGGACAACTTTGCCTTTTGAAATTTGTGGCGCTCCATGGATTGACGCCTATACCCTGGCTGATGGATTAAACAAATTGGACTTGCCTGGCGCTCGTTTTCGGCCTGTACATTTCACTCCATCTGCATCGAAATATGCAGGTGTGGGTTGCCATGGGATTCAAATCCATGTGACCGATCGTCACGATTTTCGCCCTGTATTAACCGGTGTAGCAATTATCCAGGCTGTGAAATATAATTATGCCAACCAATTTGCCTGGAAAGATTCCTTCGATCGATTGGCAGGTGCAGCCTGGGTCAGGCAAGCAATCGACCAAGAGATACCACTTTCAGAAATACAGGCAAGCCTGGACAAATCTACATCAACCTATATCCAAAAACGGGCGCCATATCTGCTTTATGCATGAGTATGAGGTTATTAATGAGAGAGGATCACGCCATCTTGCCTGAGCCAGCAAACTCTACCAGATACCTTAATCGAATTCTAAATAATTATTTGCTGCGAACCTTGCTCAAGAAATTGTTCATCATCTGGGTGGTCGTCACGATTTCCTTTTTGATAATCCGTGCCTTACCTGGCAACCCGGTTGATATCTTCATAATGAATTTAATGGATTCTCAAGGATTATCGGAGGATGAGGCCAGGCTGCGAGCAGCGGCGCTATTGCGGATTCCTCTCGACGCTCCCCTTCCCATCCAATACCTCAATTTTATGAGTAATTTGCTGCACGGCGACCTGGGTGATTCTTATGTGGTTGCCCAAGGTAAGTCAGTGATGGAATTGGTCATGGCGCGCCTACCGTGGACCTTATTTAGTGTTGGCGCTTCGTTACTGATCAGTTTTTGCCTCGGAATTTTCTTAGGCATGATCGCCGCTTACCGGCGAAATTCCTGGTTGGATCATATATTGACCAATCTGAGCGCGGCCATTGACTCGACTCCGAACACCTTGATTGCAATTATCTTGATTCTTCTCGTGGTGGTGGAATGGCGGCTGGTGCCTTTGAACGCCTTTCGGGGCTCTCTCTCACCGAATGTGAAACCAGCCTTTTCCCTGGTTTTCATTGGCGATGTGCTCAAACACTACATGCTTCCGGGAACTGTGTATGTTTTAACCACTCTTGGCGGCTGGATGTTGGCTATGCGCAGCAGTACAATGAGTACTCTGGGTGATGATTATGTCACTGTCGCTAGAGCGCGCGGGCTGACTGATCTCCGCATCATCACAGCTTATGTCGGAAGAAATGCCAGTTTGCCCCTGGTCACCGCACTGGCAATAGCTCTCGGTTTCGCTGTTGGTGGATCTATTTTGATTGAAAGCATTTTTGTTTATCAGGGTATTGGCTTGCTTCTTAGCCAGGCTATCGCCAAAAGAGATTATCCCATTATGCAAGGGATACTCCTCGTCAGTACTGTCACTGTAATTCTTTTTACAGGCCTAGCAGATCTTGTGTATGGCTGGTTAGATCCTCGCATCCACATACAAACAGGCAAGGAGATCTGATAATGAGCCTGGTAAAACTCCTGTCAAATGCTGTCAAATTACTCACCGCAAACAAAGCCGGATTTGTTGGATTCCTGATCATCGTCACGCTGACCTTAATTGCTTTTCTCGGGCCGGTTTTTATTGCCCCAGAAACCCAATCACACACGGAGGCAATTAACAAGCCTCCTTCCTTAACACACCCGCTAGGTACTGATTTCATGGGCCGCGAGAATTGGATCATGTTCGTTCATGGCGGTCGAGAAGTATTATCTGTGGCTTTTTTGGCCGGCATTCTTACGGTTATCACTTCGATCACAGTCGGTTCAGCTTCCGCCTTTTTTGGAGGTTGGGTAGACAGTACTTTAATGACGGTCACGGATATTTGGTTAGCACTGCCCAGGTTTTTACTCCTGGTTGTAATTGCCACCATGGTCGAACTGAATAATACCTGGTACCTGGCGCTGTTTCTAGCATTGATCGGTTGGCCTGGTCTGGCGCGCCAGATTCGCGCTCAGGTTCTTTCGCTAAGAAGTAGAGAGTACATTGAAGCCGCGCAACTGCTGGATTTGGGCGCTTCGCACATCATCTTCCGCGAAATGCTGCCCAATATGGCGTCATACATTTTTATTGCTCTGATTAATGCCATGGCCGGTGCAATTTATTCCCAAACCGGCCTTGTCTTTCTGGGAATGGTGCCTTTTGGTAATAATTGGGGAGTCATGTTCAGCCTGGCTTATGCAAAAAATGCTATCTATAGCCCGAACGCCCGCGCCAGTTTGCTTGTACCAATGAGCGGAATTATTCTCTTCCAATTGGGTTTGGTTATGTTTTCTCGTTCATTGGAAGAAATTTTCAACCCTCGACTGCGTAGCGGAGTTGGATGATGCTCGAGCCAGGCGAAACCAACCATGATTTCACGATCCGTCTGCGAGATCTCTCCGTATCATACCGAGCGCCTCGCGGCTTGGTCAAGGCCGTCCGTCACGTTAACTTGGATATCCGACCTGGCGAAATCCTGGCTTTGATTGGAGAATCGGGCTCTGGAAAGACCACTTTGGGATTGAGCATGGTGCGGCTACTGCCAAATACAGCAGTAGTCAACAGCGGAAAAATCCTTTACCGACGTGATGGAAAAGAATTGAATGTGATGGAATTGAACAACAACCAATTACGCCAATTCCGCTGGAAGGAATGCGCAATGGTTTTTCAGGCTGCCCTCAACGCATTCAATCCAGTCCTGCGCATCTCAGATCAGTTCGCGGATACCAGCCGTGCTCATGGTTATTTTCACGGAAAAGCACTTCAGGAGCGCGCATTTCACTTGCTCAACCTTGTCCGTCTGGACCCCAACCAGGTTTGGAAAGCTTATCCCCATGAATTGTCCGGTGGAATGCGACAGCGAGTCTTGATCGCCTTAAGTCTCTTACTCGAACCACAACTGCTCATACTGGATGAACCAACCACTGCTCTGGATATCTTGACTCAACGGAATATCATCGATGTATTGAAAGAATTACATGCGAAATTGAATTTCACACTCATCTTTATATCTCATGATTTATCTTTAGCTGCTGAATTAGCCGATCGCATGGCAACAATCTATGCTGGGGAGATTGTCGAATCTGGTGATGTTTTTTCGACATTTCAGAATCCACTCCATCCATATACAAATGGTTTGCTCCAGGCAGTTCCCACGCTATCTGCTCACAAAGATGACATCAATTCCATCCCTGGCTCCCCTCCCGATTTAATCGATCTGCCTACAGGTTGTAAGTATCATCCACGCTGCCCATTTGCGGATGAAAAATGTATCCAACAAGAACCAAAGCTCGTAGAGTCCGATCAAACCAATCACCTGGTTGCCTGTTGGCATTGGAAATCTTTCCCTAAATCCTCAAAATCATCGAACGGATAGGAGCCAGTGAATCTCATGAGTTCGCTAATTGAGCTTTCCCATGTATCCCGTTCATTCCAGGTGAATCGCAATGTCAGGATAAATGCTCTCGATGATTTTTCATTATCGATTGATGAAGGCGAAATTGTTTGCATCGTTGGCGAATCAGGCTGCGGAAAAACAACCGCCGGCAAAATCATCTCGGGGCTGCTGAATCCTTCAAGTGGACAAGTATTTTATCGTGGTCAGGATATTTCGAAAATGTCATCAGAGGTTTTCCACCAATACCGCCTGGGTGTGCAAATGATCCACCAGGATCCGTACGCCTCGTTGAATCCTGCACGCACTGTTCTCCAACAATTGGCGGCTCCGCTGTCTCGTCACATCATCACCAGCGGTAAAGCCAGCCTGGTGCGCGACCGGGCTTTTGAACTGCTTGAACTTGTCGAACTCACACCTGCACAGGATTTCTTGGATAAATACCCCCACCAGTTGAGTGGTGGTCAACGACAACGGGTCTCCATTGCGCGCTCGCTGACTGTGACACCTTCGTTTATTGTAGCCGATGAAGCAGTTTCCATGGTTGATGTCTCAATTCGCATCAGTTTATTGAAAACCCTCCTTCGTTTGAAGGAAAAAATGGGACTGGCGGTTCTTTTCATCACCCACGATCTTGCATTGGCAAAATATTTCGCCTGGGAAGGCCGGATCGGGGTCATGTACTTGGGCAGGCTGGTAGAAATATCACCAGCTAGGCAGTTAATTGAAGCACCTCAACATCCTTACACGAAGATTTTACTCTCTGCACTTCCAGAGGCAGATCCAAAGATAACTCGCCAGAAACAGCACATCGCCCTGCGCAGCACAGATATTCCCAGTTTGTTGAGCATTCCGCCAGGCTGTCCCTTTCATCCCCGCTGCCCTGCTTTTGCTGGGGAGATATGTCAGGGAAAAATTCCGATTCTCACATACTATTCTGAAACTTCCGCCGTCGCCTGCCACCCAGTAACCCAGGCTCATTCGCTTGCCAAAGCGGGTTCCATTGGCTCCTGAATTCTCTCGTTTCTGGTTTCGCATTGGTTTTATGATCACGATGCTTGCTGCGATTCTTCTGCCTTTTCAAACCAGAGATTCTGCCGAATTCATCATCAGTGTTTTCTCTCTGGGAATAGGATTGACTATCTTGCTGATTATTGTGATAATTGTCCGGTTTTCAAATCGATAAATTTTAGTAAATGAATAGGAAAAAAACAACAATGAAAAAAGAAAAATTTATGAAAGTTCTAAGTTTATTAACTGCCTTCGTCCTTCTACTTGCTGCGTGCTCTTCTGCAACGACCACAGAAGCGCCTAAGCCAACTGAACCGCCTTTGCCATCTGCGACAACGCTGGCTGTTCAAGTGCCAACGCATACTGAGGCCCCGAAACCTACTCCATCCCAAGTTACCGAAACGCCTGTCGCCACAGAGATAACGACCCAATCAAACTTACCAGCCGGGGTGAGGACAATTCTGGTTGTTCACTTAAAGCAAGGTCTAAAATGGAGCGACGGCACAGATCTTACTTCAAAAGACCTGGTCGGTTCTTACCAGGTTTATTGGGCACAGCAGGCCAGCATTTGGAGCCTGGTGAAAGATGTCATAGCGAAGGATGACTATACAGTTGAATTCTGGCTGACCAATCCATCCCCGCGTGCATTGCGCCTTGCTCTGCGGTCAAATCAATTCGCCCCTTACTCTGTGTATGGCAAGTGGATGGATCAATTCGCTCAATTACGTAAAGATGGCAAAGACCCGGGCAGTGATGAGGTGAAGAAAGTGCTGGATGACCTCTATGCGTTCAAACCCCAGAACGTGGTTGTGTATGGACCGTTTGTTCTCGATGCAAGTTCGGTCACCGAAGCACAGCTCGTGCTAACCAAAAATCCAGGGGGATATAATGCCGATAAAATCGGTTTAAATCGCGTGCTGGTTTATTATGGTGAAACTGCCGACTCGATGCCCCTGGTATTAAGTAATGAAATCGATTACTCCACCCACGGCTATACTCCTTCAGATGTCGAACAAATCCTGGCTATGCCAAATATGAAGGTCATAGGCGGCCCGACCGGCACAGGTCCTGGGCTTTGGTTTAACCAGAAGTATGCTCCACTAGACAAAAAAGAAGTCCGCATGGCATTCGCATACATCATTGATCGTACTGAAAATGCCCAGGTGGCCATGGGGCCAGCAGGAACAGCGATCAAGTATGAAGCCGGCTTCACCGATACTGGTGTGCAAAACTGGTTAGACCAGGACACCATCAATAACCTGGTCCCCTACAACAAAGATTGGAAAAAAGCAGCAGAGTTGTTATCCTCGGTTGGTTTCAAAAGAGGTGCAAATGCAATGTGGGAGGATGATAAAGGTACGCAGTTATCATTTGAGCTTTCCGTACCAGCAGACTTTGCCGACTGGCTTGGCGCGGCTGAAAATGCTGCCCAGCAATTAAACAATTTTGGCATCAAAACCACAGTCCGTGGTTATCCATCCAGCGAACGTCCTACGAGGCAAAAGGAAGGAAAATATCAGATACTTGTGGACCTGGCTATCTACTACAATCCTCCCCACCCTCAAACGTCCTTCAACTACTACCTGTCTGCACCGCGCAATAAACCAGGTTCTCCGGATGGCCTGGTTGGAATGAGTTTTCCGCTCACCCAAACGGTGGCGGGTGAAACAGTGTATATTCCAACCTTGCTTTCCGCAGCGGCCAGCGGTCTCGATCCGCAAAGCCAAAAACCTTATATCACCAAGCTGGCCCGCATTGTGAATGAACAACTTCCTGTTCTGGCACTGTTTGAACGCATTGCCACCGATCCCATTAATTATGGTACGCGTATTGATGGTTGGTTAGATCCATCCGACCCTGTTTACCAAAACGGTCAGGGAGCAGATAACTATATTGCCATCCAGTTCCTGAATGGGACATTGAAGAAATCCGCCTCCGGCGATGGGTCGTTTCATACCATCTGGCCATATCTTCAACCACCCAATTATGACCTGAATTACTTCAGCGCCAACAGTCTGGAGCAAAATGTAGGGACACCATCTTACTCATTAATGTATCCACCATTGTTTTGGTACATGTGGGCTGACAACAAATATATTCCGGTTGTAGCTGATAGTTATGCGTTAGTCAAATAAATATTCTTTTGCTTCCCTGGGGAACACAAATCGCCTGTTTCCCAGGGAATTTTTCCTCTACCGTTTCGCTTGACGATGACAACAAATTTTGATCTTGTCTGCAATCAAATCCTGTCGCGGATGACTCTGGAACAGAAAATTGGTCAAGTATTGGTAATCGGTTTCGATGGCAAAAGCCTGGATGCAGATTTTCTCGAAATGGTTACCAATTACCATATAGGCGGAGTAACCATCTTCGCCCGTAATGTTGTCTCTCCTGCCCAGATAACTGAGTTAACGAACCATCTCCAACGAGTGAGCAGCGCTGCCGGAAACCCAGGTTTACTGGTCGCCGTAGACCAGGAAGGCGGACCTGTTGCCCGCTTGACTACTGAAAAGGGTTTCACTCAATTTCCTTCTGCAATGGCAATCAGCGCCACCGGCGATCCAGAGAATGCCCGGTTGGTTGCTGCCATCATGGCAAAAGAAATGCGGGCGGTCGGGATCAATGCTAACTATGCACCGGTTTTGGATGTCAATAATAACCCGTTCAATCCGATAATCGGCGCACGGTCGTTTGGCTCTGACCCAATGGTTGTTGCTCGCTTTGGAGTTGCATTTCTGGAAGGTTTACAGAACCAAGGCATCGCTGCCTTTGGCAAGCATTTCCCCGGTCATGGAGATACCACCATCGACACGCATCTTGGCATGCCGGTCATTGCACATGATCGCCGGAGATTGGCGCAGGTGGAACTGGCTCCCTTCAAGGCCGCCATTCAAGCTGGTGTCGCAGGAATCATGTCAGCGCATATCATTTTTCCTGCATTAGATCCGAATTCAGTCTTACCTGCCACTGTGTCGCCAGCAATTCTGACAGGATTAATTCGCCAGGAGATGAAATTCCAAGGCGCGATTGCCACCGACTCTCTGGAGATGGGCGCTATGTCCTCCACAGGGTGGCCTGTTGAGCGTGCCGCACCCGCTGCTTTGGCTGCTGGAGCGGATATTCTTTTATTAAATCGAGACCATGACCTTCATAAGACTGCATTCCAGTCAATACGAAACGCTTTGCGGGATGGACTGCTGCAAATTGCCCGCCTGAACGAAGCTGTCCTCCGCATCTTGACTCTTAAGGCACATTTCAACCTGATTCATCCAAATCCTGTCAACGTCGACCAGGCAAGGCAATTGTGCGCTAGTCCTCCACACCAGGCTATCGCGCTCCAGGTTGCGCAACAAAGTATCACCTTGCTTCGTAACCGGGCAGGTTTATTACCCCTGGCAGATAGCGATAAACCAATCGTTATCGAATCGCCCCTAACCCAGGGTTTGGCTGGTATTCTCAGAGCAACACGGCTAGTGATTACCGATCAGCCGTCTGATTCAGAAATCGCGGAGATTACTGCGGTTTCCGGAAATGGGCAGCCGGTCATTCTCGGAATTGCCAACCAGACCAGCAATCCGATCCAAAGTAGGCTCGTGGATTGCTTACTCGCGGCTAAAGCCCACCTGATCCTGATCGCCGTGCATGATCCTTATGATCTCATGCGTTTTCCCTCCGCAGCTACCATGTTGGCGACGTACGGCTCTCATCCACCAGTTATGCAGGCGCTTGCTGCCATCTTAATCGGAAAAGTTGCACCCTCTGGGCATCTTCCAGTGGAATTACCCGGTTTGTTTCCAATCAAATCAGGAATGACTTACAACCTGCTGTGAACCTCCAATTCTTCCGTCTTCATAATTCATATGAACAGGAACAGGCTGCCCTTGCCTGGAACGCCGCCTGCGGCGAGAATTTTTCCGTTTCCTCGCGTTTCCTGGCTTACAATACTCAGCCCACAACAGGCTGCTCACAGGAGGGACGTTGGGCAGTGGTCAATGGAAGTTTGGCCGGGTTTGTGTTGGCAAGCGCTGTCATCCCCGATCATTCCCACCAACTCGGTTGGTTGGATGCCATTGCTGTACTGCCCGCTTTTCAAAGAAGAGGGGTAGGCTCTGCACTACTATCATGGGCAATTTCCTGGCTAAAGGAGCAAGGCTGCACGCTCTGCCGCTTGGGAGGAAGCCTGCGGCCGTTCGCACCCGGTTTTCCCACTGAATTGGCCGGGAGATCTTTTTTCGAAAAAGCTGGTTTTCAGTTTAATCCGAAACAGCCGTATGAGTGGGACATGGCGCGCGATTTGCAGGATTATCCACAAGCAATTTCGCCACACTCTTTTTTGGACGCCCACCCGGTGCAATCTTCTGAAATAGATGCCTTGTTTGAATTCTCCGAGCTTGAATTTCCAGGTCGCTGGGATTTTGAAATCCGGGAATTCCTAAGAGATGGGGGATCCAGCACAGATTTGATTGCACTTTGGTCATCTGAAGGCATTATAGGATTTTGTTCGACCACCTATGAAGATTCGCTCCGGCCAATTGACCGCTATTTTCCCATACGTCTGCCCCGTCCATGGGGGCAGTTGGGAATGATAGGCATTGCACAGAACAGCCGGGGAAAAGGGTATGGGACATTTATGATTGACGCGGCTTTAAAAATCCTCCAAGGCAATGGAGTGAGAGGCTGTATCATCGATTGGACAACCAAAACTGGTTTCTATGCCAAATTTGGCTTTACCCTCTATAACCAATATATTTCTTTTTTCAAATCCTTATGAAGCCCGATTTTTCGATTGCCGAAACGATCCTGGAGAGTGCAGTACCTGCAATTGCTCCGGCAGTGCAAGTCTCGGTCTATTTCAAAGGGTATTATGCCTGGCATTATGAAACAGGTTGGCTGGATCCATCAGAAAAAACACAGCCAGTGACGGCAAACACTCGTTTTGATATCGCTTCTGTTACCAAGCTCTTCGCCAGCGCTTGTTTTCTACGTATGGTGGAATCGGGGCTCGCCAGCCTGGACCAGCCCGTCTCGCAAGTTTTGCCTGAATTTAACGGTTGGAGGCCTATATTGCCGTATGAAGACCCTTTGAAGCCAGGTGCTGTGGTTGTCGTTTCAAAAGACAATCCTTCACAAGTGGATCCCAGCAGTATAACCTTTCGCGATTTGTTGTGTCACCGCTCAGGATTGCCCGCCTGGAGGCCTTTGTATTTACAACCAACGGCTCAGTCTGCCAGGCAAATGGCCGTTTCCACATTCTTCTCCTACGCGCCGCACACCCAGGTTCTATACAGCGATATCGGGCTGGTCATATTAGGCATGGCGATTGAAAGGATCACCCACCAGAGCCTGGATACATCGATTCGAACCTTTGTTCTTGAGCCCTTAAGTCTACAAAACACCGGATATATTCCATTGGACCAGAGAACTGGTGCCGACATTGCACAGTGTGCACCTACAGAATACTGCCAGTGGCGAAAACGACGCCTGCTCGCAGAAGTTCACGATGAAAACGCCTGGCGATTGGAAGGTGTTTCTGCGCACGCAGGTATTTTCTCCACGGCAAATGATACAGCCGTTTTTGGGCAATCCTTTTTCGGCAGACCGGCTTTATTACGCATGGATACGATTCAGGAAATGAGAAAATTGCAGTCGGAATTCAATGGTACTCGCCGCGGATTGGGGTTTTCACTGTGGAGCCCTGATCCGGAAGCCAGCGGCAATCCGTTCAGCCAAAATGCTTTTGGTCACACCGGTTTCACAGGGACATCCTTGTGGATGGATCCAGAACGAGAGCTGGTTGTCACCTTGTTTACCAATGATATTTATTACGGCCGCACGGCGCGCAACATTGCCAGCCTGCGCGTGAAAATTCATTCGGCGATAGTCAGCACAGTCGATTCGGTCTGAATTGAGCGAGGCGCAGAGATGATTGTAGTCGGTCTCATGTCCGGAACATCAGCAGATGGCATCGATGCAGCGGTTATGCGTCTGGATGGCGCACCGCCATCGCTACATTGGGAATTGCTCAACCACCTGCACACTTCTTACACCTCCGAATTCCAGGAAAAAATTTTAGCTGCATCTCGTCAGCCAAGCAGCAGTTCTGAAACGATTTGTCAGTTGAACTTTGAACTTGGCGAAGCTTTTGCCCAGGCTGGAATCACCGCGATAGAGGCTGCCGGCTTCCAACTTCACCAGGTCGATTTGATTGGCAGTCATGGCCAAACAATCTGGCATCATCCAGATAAGAAAAACCTATCCACGCTTCAAATCGGTGAACCAGCCGTGATCGCTGAACGCACCGGCCTGCCGGTGTTCAGCAATTTCCGAGCCCGCGATATGGCGGCCGGCGGGCAGGGGGCGCCCCTCACCGCCTACGTTGACGCAGTGTTGTTGCGCCACCCACAAAAAACACGCGTCGCTCAAAACATTGGTGGGATTGCCAACCTGACCTACTTACCTGCCCTACACCATTCAAGCCAGGATGTCACGGATGGTGTGATTGCCTTTGACACCGGCCCAGGCAATATGCTAATTGATGATGCAGTGCGGCGAGCCACTCAGGGACGCATGGCGTTTGATGATTGTGGGCAGTTCGCCGCGTCCGGTAAGATCCACCAACAGCTTCTGGCCTATTTGCTAAGCAATCCATATTTCCAGCTTCCACCCCCAAAAACGACCGGGCGCGAAAAGTTTGGCGCTCAACACGCCTCCGAAATCTGGCAGGCTGGTGCGGACTTTGCTCTTTCGGCAGAAGATGTTATCGCCACGCTGACCGCATTAACCGCTCAGTCAATCCTGGCAGCCTATCTCAACTTCTTGCCCGCATTTCCTGATGAAGTGATTATCAGCGGTGGCGGTGCATACAATGCCACTTTGATGGGACATTTGACCCGTGGAATAGGCGACAAATGCCAGATCCTCCTCTCCGATGAAGTTGGCTTGCCTCCCTTCGCAAAAGAAGCCGCCGCCTTCGCAGTATTAGCTTATGAAAGTTTTCATAACAGACCGGGTAACTTGCCTGCCGCTACTGGAGCTGGGCGGCGTGTCATCCTCGGAGATCTAACCCCAGGTGAGAAAGATTGCCTTCCGATTTTCTCGGTAAATGCCGCCTTACCTGTCAACGCCTTGCGCACCGATGCTCCAATCACAGAAGCTCGCAACCCTCGCACCGTTGATATTGATACTCTGGATACCCTTACAATGGTCAAACTTATCAATCAAGAGGATCAATTAATCGCTGTTGCCGTCCAACAAGAACTGCCAGCGATTGCAGAAGCTATCGATGCCATTGCGGATCGGCTGCGCGCCGGTGGAAGGTTAGTTTACATGGGCGCAGGCACGTCGGGAAGATTAGGCGTTCTGGATGCCTCAGAATGCCCACCCTCGTTCAACGTGCCTCCAGGCATGGTGGTTGGCTTGATTGCTGGCGGAGAAAATGCCCTGATGCAAAGCGTGGAAGGCGCTGAAGATGATCGGGAAGGTGCAGTTCGTGATTTGAAATTCATTGGTTTATGTGACCTGGATTGCCTTGTTGGCATGGCTGCCAGCGGCGCTACCCCTTACGTTCAGGCTGGGCTTGCCAGGGCACGTGTACTGGGTGCTTTGACGGTCAGCCTGGCTTGTGTCCACCCTTCTCAAATCGAGGAATTTGCCGATATTCACATCCATCCTTTGGTAGGACCAGAAGTTATTGCTGGTTCCACCAGGATGAAAGCTGGAAGTGCGCAAAAACTCGTCTTAAACATGCTGTCTACCGGCGTGATGATCCGTTTAGGCAAAACCTTTAGCAATTTGATGGTCGATTTGCAAATGACGAACACCAAATTGCGCCGGCGAGCGGCGCGCATCATCGCTGAGGCAGTGAAAGTAGAGGAACAAAAGGCAGAACAGATTCTCAAAACTTGTGATAATGAAGTGAAGACTGCCATTGTTTCCAGCTTGGCAGATATCTCGCCGCAGGAAGCGCGCCAGCGGCTGGAAAAACATGCGGGCATAGTCCGTCTTGCTCTGAAAAACAATCCTTAAGCCAGGTAAAATACACTTATGAGAACCATCCGCATTGGAATAGACATCGGGGGGACATTCACCGATTTTACTGTTCATGATACAGATACCCAATTACTCACTACATTCAAATTGCTCTCAACTCCGACAAACCCCGCTGATGCAGTCATCCAAGGGCTCTTGAAGGCTGGCTTGCTTCCACCGCCAAAAGATACATACCTGGAAATTATGCATGGCTCCACAGTTGCCACCAATGCCTTGCTCGAACGCAAAGGGGCTCGGGTGGCTTTGGTGACGACCGCTGGTTTTAAAGATATTATCCAAATTGGCCGTCAGAACAGGCCTGAGTTGTATAACCTGCAGGTTGTCATCCCTCCACCTCTCGTACCTGCGGATTTACGCTTGGAAGTAAATGAACGCATTTCGGCGGAGGGGAAAGTTATCCAGGCATTGCACCCTGAGGATGTGACCAGGCTCGTAAAAAAAGTGCTTGATTCAAAAGTAGAATCAGCAGCCGTTTGCTTATTATTCTCTTTTCTTTATCCCGGTCACGAACTGATCATTGCGACTGCCTTGCGTCAGATGGGGTTGTTTGTCTCTGTTTCACATGAAATCTTACCGGAATACCGCGAATATGAGCGGTTGAGCACAACCGTGGTTAACGCATATGTATCACCGGTAATGCAACAATACTTAGGAAGCCTGGAAGAATCTCTTACGGTTTACGCTGGTAATTCTGGCGTAAAACTTCGCGTCATGCAGTCGAACGGGGGCGTCATTACAATTCAAGAAGCCCGCCGCAATGGTATTCGCTGTATCTTAAGCGGACCGGCAGGCGGTGTGGTGGGCGCTAGATTTATCGGAAGCCTTGCGGAAAATCTTGGGCTAGGCTCAGAGCCGACTCGTGTGAAGCTGATCACCTTCGATATGGGTGGCACATCCACAGATGTAGCCCTGGTTGATGGATCTCTGAGCTTGACAAGTGAGTCGACCATCAGCGGTTTACCAATCCGAATCCCGATACTGGATATTCACACCATTGGCGCAGGCGGCGGTTCAATCGCCTCTGCGGATATTGGTGGCGCGATGAAAGTTGGACCAGAAAGCGCAGGGGCAGATCCCGGACCGGCCTGTTACAGATCGCCAGATGAAAAACCAGCCAGGCCCGCCTACGCCACAGTCACCGATGCGAACTACCTCCTGGGGCGTCTAGGCTCGGATGCTTTGCTTGGCGGCAGTTTACCGCTTCACCGCCGGAGGGCAGAGCAAGCGGTGCAATCATTGGGAAATGAGCTTGGCCTCGATATATATCAAACCGCGTTGGGAATTGTAGAAATTGCCAACGCCCATATGGAACGAGCGCTGCGTGTAATTTCGGTAGAGCGCGGCCACGACCCGCGAGACTTTACCCTGCTCTCTTTTGGAGGGGCAGGTGGCTTACACGCCTCGGCCCTCGCCAGGGGCCTGGGGATTCCACGAGTGCTTTTTCCTCCTCATGCGTCGGTGCTATCAGCGCTCGGCATGCTGGCAGCCAAAACTATCAAGGATTTTTCTTTAACTGTCATGCTACCCGATTCAACTACAAACGAAGAAATCAAAAGGGTATTCTCGCCCTTGTTGGCGCGCGCTCGAGAGGAGATGCTGGCAGAAGGTATTTCGATTGCAGATCAAAATGTCCAATATTCGTTGGATATGCGCTATACAGGTCAATCCTATGAATTGGAAATCCCCTGGCTGGGCTTGCTCGATGATTTCCTGGCATCTTTTCACCAACAACATCAGGCTTCCTATGGTTATGCAAATTCTGCCACGAAGGTTGAAATTGTCAACTTGCGCATTCGCATCAGTGGACCCGAGCCCGGACTTTTGCTCCCGGATCGATCTACCGATGTCGAGAGTAATGTCTCACCTTCGCCCTTTCAGTTAAGGGAAGTGTACTTTCGGGCGCAGGATAACACGCCCAGACCACACATGATCCCCTGTTACGATTGGGATGTCTTTGAACCTGGCAGTAAAATCTCGGGGCCGGCCTTAATTCTACGGAAGGATACAACGATTTTACTTGAAAAAGGGGACATCGGGGTTGTAGACAAATTCTTGAATATCTTGGTGACAATAGGTTAACGATTGTTTTCGAGCTGCATTTTTTAAGGTAAGATTGGATTGTTTAGCCCTCCGAAAACGAGTACAATACCCTTGACGCTGCCTTTGTGAAGGGAAAAACTATGTCCAATCATCCTCTGCGCATTTTCACAGGCTCTGCTCACCGAGGCCTGGCACAGGAAATTGCTGATATTCTAAATGTTCCACTCGGTCTGTCAACAACACTGCATCTCAACGACAGCGAGGTCTATGTAACAATCGACGAGGTTGTGCGTGACCAGGATATTTTCCTTGTGCAACCCTGTTCCATGCCTGTGAACGATAATCTGATGGAGCTGCTCCTATTATTGGATGCCTTTCGGCGCGCCAGCGCCCATTCCATCAGTTGTGTCATCCCCTATTTTCCTTATTCGCGCCAGGACCGCATGGCGCGAGGACGCGAAGCCATCAGTTCGCGGGCTGTAGCCAATCTCCTTGAGACTCAAGGGGCATCGAGAGTCATCTTCGTCGATATCCATAATCCAGCGACCCAGGGTTTCTTCAATATTCCGGTGGATCCGCTGACAGCCCTTCCCTTGCTGGCTGATTATTTCCGCAAGCCCGAGTATGCCAATTCGGCGATTGTTAGCCCAGACGTAGGCCGCGCCAGTGTTGCCGGGAAGTACGCAGGTTTACTGAACTTGCCTCTCGTGGTCATGCACAAACGGCGCACCAGCTTCTCTGAGACACGTACAACCCATGTTGTGGGTGATATTGAAGGCCGCCGTCCAATTATTATTGACGATATCATTGCCGGTGGTAGTGTGCTTAAACAATTGGATGTTTTATATGACGAAGGTGCTGTAGGCAAAGCCTGCTTTTCGATAACACATCCTGTTCTTTTGTCGAGCGCCTTGGAAATCCTGGATCATGACGACAGAATCGAAAAATTGGTAGTGACCAATACGATTCCTGTGCCGCCAGAAAAGCAGCATCCGAAAATTGAAGTGCTGAGTATTGCTCCAATGCTGGCAGAGATCATATTTGACATTCACGAAGGCAAAAGCATTTCATCGAAATTGGTATTACATTGATCCCAATTCGTTTGTTGGTGTCGAAAGTATTAACTCGAGGCATTTGAAAACCATTTGAACGGCGAAAATCCAATCCAACTGGAAATCTTCAAGCATCTTTTCTCAGCGCTGGCTGAAGAAATGGGAGTTGCCCTGCGAAGAGCCAGTTATTCACCCAATATCAAGGAACGGCGCGATTTCTCATGCGCAGTATTCGATCCCCAGGGGCGCATGGTGGCCCAGGCAGCGCATATTCCCGTTCACCTCGGCTCGATGCCGCTGTCTGTCGAAGCCGCCGTGGCAAAATTCTCACCATCAAATAATCTCCACCCCGGAGACGCGGTGATATTAAATGATCCTTATTTAGGCGGCACCCACCTTCCAGATATCACACTCGTTACCCCTGTATTCATCCAGGATGCAGGGGCTCAGCGTCTGGCAGGTTTCGTGGCCAGCAGGGCGCACCATGCCGATGTTGGCGGCATGTCGCCTGGTTCAATGCCTGTCGCGCGAGAAATCTATCAAGAAGGCTTGATCATTCCGCCTGTGAAGCTGTTTTCCAATGGCTCGGTTAACCAACCTGTTCTGGACCTGCTTTTAGCCAATGTTCGCACACCGGATGAACGCCTGGGCGATATACGAGCCCAGGTAGCTGCCAACCAGCGCGGCGCACAAAGATTGCAGGCGATGATAGAACGGTATAGTTTTGAAACTTTGTCGGGGATCATGGAATCTCTACTGGCTTACACTGAACGAATGACCCGTCGATTGTTGAGCACACTGCCAGATGGGGATTTTCAGTTTGAAGACTTTCTGGATGACGACGGAATCAACTTACTGCCCATCCCAATACGGGTTAAAATATCCATTGCGGGAGACCACGCCCTGGTAGATTTTACCGGTTCCGCTCCACAACAAAAAGGCAGCGTGAATGCGGTCCGGGCGATCACCCTTTCGGCAGTATATTATGTGTTTCGCTGTTTGATTGGCGCGGACGTGCCAAATAACGCCGGCTGCCTGGCGCCAATTGATGTTATCACTCCCGAAGGCAGTATTGTCAATGCCCAGAAACCCGCGCCGGTCGCAGGTGGAAATGTCGAAACATCCCAGCGCATTGTCGACACATTATTGGGTGCTCTCGCCCAGGCTTGCCCGGATCGAATCCCCGCAGCCAGCCAGGGCACAATGAACAATATCACGATCGGTGGTTGGGATCAAGCCCGGAAACGCCCCTTCGCCTATTATGAGACAATTGCAGGCGGGATGGGCGCTCGCCCTGGAGTGGATCCATTGATCTCGACCGGTCCGTCTGGCGTTCACAGCCACATGACCAATACTCTCAACACACCTATCGAAGCCCTGGAATACGCATATCCGCTTCGCATCCACCAATACAGCCTGCGACCAGGCTCGGGCGGAGCAGGATTACACTCTGGCGGAAATGGTATCATCCGCTCTATTGAATTGCTATCGGATGCACAGGTTACTTTGCTAACAGACCGTCGAATTATCCATCCTTATGGCTTGAATGGAGGAGAGCCCGGGAAATGCGGCGAAAACATTCTTCTGGATGAATCCGCTGAAACTCATTTGCCCGGCAAAGGCACATTTGAATTGCACGCCGGTCAAATTCTGAGCATCCATACTCCGGGCGGCGGCGGCTGGGGAGGGAGATCTTTGTGACGAATTCCCGGGTTTGCGATTACTGTCACACGAACAATCCACCAGGCAGCCAGAAATGCGAGGCTTGTGGCGCGCCGCTTGCTTCGCTCGTGACAAATACCCCTCAACGCTCAACTCCACCTCCTGTCCAGCCCACCTCACCTTCTGTCGATCCTGTAAAATTATCCCAGGCACAAGAAAACGTCGAGAAAATAGAAGAAGTGGTCCAGCAAGGCAGGTACTTGTATGCAATTTTATGGCGTACGGTAGCAGAGGCTTTCTCTATTGCCGTCTCTACCCTTTTGCTCGGAATCATTGCTGGCGGAATTGAACGCTGGTGGTTGGGTGTATTGGCCGGTACAATTCTGGGCATCGTGGTTGGTTTCGCCAATAAACCTTATTGGTTAGCAGCCATCAGTGCCCCCGGCGGGGTTATCTTCGGTACGCTGTTTTGGCTGCCTGTGTGGTTGATATCAGGCAATTTGCCTGGCATGCTTGCTTCTGCCAGCTTTTTCGGTCTCCTCACAGCGGCGTTAGGTAGTCGAAAAAGACCTGACAACGGATGGGAGAAAATTCGCCCGTTGTTGGGAGGCCTTGGAGGCTTTCTATTCGCATCCCTCGGTTCTCTGGGTACTCAGTTCATCCTCACCTTCCTGCGCAATTTGGTCAACAGTTTACCCGGTTAATCCTACCCATCAATTGTTCGTTTCTTTCAAACGCCGGTACGCCCCAGCCCAGGGTTCGCCCAATCGATTGCGTTCACTAATTTTCACTGTACCCAGTTTGCTAAAAATTTCGCTGGACAGGCGCGCCACGCTCGGCCAATCTTCAGCCAGGACTGCCTGACGCATTGATTTTCCCAATCGTCCAGCCCATGCCCATTCCATGCGAAACTTATCTGCCTTAACCCAATAATCCCTCTTCTCCCAGGGAATAACGGACAATTCAACTGTTTCGGCAATATTTTCTAACGCGATTGCTATAAAAGCAGCCAGATCATAAGTTTTGGCGCCTGTGTCTTGTTGTTGAACAAGCTGGCGTAATGCCAACGCCACACCTTTCACCAGCCTGGACCGGTCTTTGCCAGCCGATTCGGGATTGATAACTCTGCTCAAAAAATCCTCCAATCATGTTGTTTTGAGAGATGCATTCATCGAACTCAAAAACCAGTGAGAACTGATTATAAGCGAAAATTGCCCTGAAAAGGCAGGTTATCCATATGGTATGATTCGAAGAATGGAACATACAATTACAATGCGATTGGATTCAATACGCCAGATTTTGCCACTTGATCTGCAGCATCCGGCTGTCTATTTAGCTATTCAAACCAGCCTGGCAGAAGACCTGGAGAGCCAGGCTGATTTTAATCGCTTATGGCCCGATCCCAGGCAGGGCGATATTTCCAGCATGGCTACTATACCGCCTGAGCACAGTTTATCTGCAAAAATCGTCTCAAAAGGCCAGGGCATTGTCGCCGGGCTGCCGGTAGCCCAGGCTGTCTTTTGCCTGGTCGATGATCAAGTCAAGTTCACTCCTGTCGTCCAAGATGGGCAGAGCGTTGCAAAGGGTACACTGCTGGCAGAAATTTGTGGCAGCGGGAGAAGTCTACTCAGCGCGGAACGCAGTGCGTTGAACTTTTTAGGACGCATGTCCGGAACTGCCACACTGGCTCATCGTTTTGTTGAGCAGGTTTCGGGAACCGGGGCTATTATCCTGGATACGCGGAAAACCGCCCCCGGGCTGCGTTATCTCGATAAATATGCGGTCAAGTTGGGCGGCGCACAAAATCATCGTATCGGCTTGTTTGACATGGTGATGATCAAAGACAATCACATTGACGGCGCAGGGGGTATTCGCCAGGCAGTGGAGGCCGTGCGAGCCATATATGGAAACCGATATGCTATTGAAGTTGAGGTGAAGAACCTGGAGGAGCTGAGTGAAGCGTTGGAGCTAAACGTTGACCGCATCATGCTAGACAATATGGACCTCGTGACAATGCGCCAGGCCGTGATCCTCACTAACAAACGCACGAAGCTGGAAGCCTCCGGAAATGTAACCCTGGACTCCGTGCGGGCCATTGCAGAAACCGGTGTGGATTACATTTCATCCGGCGCTTTGACACACTCTGCCCCGGTGTTCGATATTTCTATGCGGATCAAGTAGGTTGTCGAGGCTTTTCATTTCCAGCTATGAAAACTTCCTCTATCCGTTACCGAGTGATCATTGGTAAATAAAGCGGCATCTTGCCATTAAACTGCCTATAAGCCGGCGTAACGATTTCTACTGTGACGCCGCCGAGCAAGTTGCCTGCGATATATCCCTCTACAGCCACCTGGATCACGCTGCCCTGGGGTACAGGAGCCCCAGCTGAAAAAATCACATTGATTATAGTCTGCTTGCCGCCGTCCAGAGTGACTTGGGCCGGGCTAAGAGTCGCTGTCCAACTGGCTGGCAAATCAATCGGTCGTATTCTAAGATCGATGATTTGAGTCTGAGTATAAGGATTGCCGACCGTGACGGTTTCTTCCGTATCAAATACCTGTACCATGCTGTTACTGCTGGTTTGAAGAGATTTCATTTGATCACCACCCGAAACTGTCAGGCCCGGATTAAAGGTTTGTGGGTGCAGTAGTGCATTTCCTAATTCTCTACTGGCAGCCGCCTCATCCGAATATTTCACCAGGATATCTCCGGCAACATCAGCAGGGTTGGCGGCGATAATCTCAGATTTGAAATCCGCAATTTGTAGGTCGGTCAATCCAGCTAACTTGGCATCAGCAATTTCCTGTTGGGTGAAACCTGTAGTAGCCAACCTTTGCTGGTAACTGATTACATCCGTCACGCCGATCACAGTTTGCGTTTCTCCTGCTGCTTTAAGCAGTATTACAAAATTATCCAGCCTGTCAGCGTAAGTTAATAGAGCACTTCCAAGCTTTTCCTTGTAATATTGCATTTCATTGGCTTGTTGGGCAGCCCAAGTTAAATCTTGAGCATCCACCGCGCCGCCGTAACGGTCCATGGCTACAGAGGCGGCTGTTCCATACGCCTCAATTTCAGACAACGAATCATTCAACGCATTCAACGCGTTGGCTCGGTCCGCTGAAATATAATTGGTCGGATCTGTCCGGGGAAAGAAGTGCCAAATCGGCAGAGTTACCTGGGCAAAATCCTGCCGGGGTGGGTCAAATCCCAGGCTTTGCGATATATCACTGGCGGCCTTCTTAACGGCTCCCCACCAGGCTGATATCATACCCTTCTGAATTTGGGTTGGGCCAGCCGGTGCCTTGCTGACCAATTTAAAGGCTTTGTCCGCTTTGTCTAAAGAGTCCTTGGATGATTGCGGGTCGGTTTTAGGTTGGTAAGGTTGCAAATTCCTTCTCTGGCTGGATCCGCCACCGTTGGGCGCGTTTGGTATATTGTAGGTAGAGGTCCCAACTGAATTAATCGAGTAATTGACCTCGACACAGTAATGCCCAGAGACCTTCGGCATCCATGACGCATCGAGATTCACACTGCCATTCGGAGGAATATTCACCCCTTTTACTTCTTTGATCGGACCGAATACCAGTCCGATGCTGGATTGAACAAATCCGAAAGAGACATCCACATTGACCGTCGAAGTCAGCGGATTTGTCAAAACGGCATGAATTGTAGATGTGACACCCACAATCACAGGTAAAGGCGTTACAGCTAGATCTTGGCTAAAATATGGTGCCTGGGAATTTGGGAAGAGGTCCGTTACATTGATCGGTTTCGTAAAGGTGACTACCGATTCGGGAGATTGGGAATCCTCGCAAGTGAGCGGGTCTAATACAGCCTGGATTGAAGCATCTCCTACCATTTTGGAAGTCACATAAGCCAGCGTTTGCCCATTAATATCCGTGAAACCGCCATCAAAAACCGTGGCAGTGTTGGATTTCAAGCGCACTTTCCTTCCAACCAAAGGACCTCCATTGCCATCAACCACGGTGATGTTGAAATAAATTTGTGTTGTCCCATCAGCAGGAGCAAACCAACGACTTGGTTTGAGGGTAATAATAGGCGCCGCGCTCAGTGGAAAATTCGCCGATCCGTTGGTGGAAGTGATGACTGGCTTGAAAATGACGCCGTCGGAAACCCGGTCCCCATTGCCAACCCAACATGCGGGGTTGTCGGCTTTGGGCCCGTCTGATGCGCCCCACCAGTTATTAGAAGCTAAAATCACGTTGGTAGGGCTGAAATTATTGTTGATCCCATATAGTGTGTTGCTGTAAATCTTGCTCGATATAATGGAGCCGCCGGCGGCGCTGTCAAATTTGATGCCATCTTTTTGGCTAAAACGAATTTTGGAATGGTGTATATTCACCCTGCCATTTCCAACTTCAATATTTCCACCCTGGATGTCATTACCTGCGTATTCTATTGTCACATAATCCAACTGTGCTACTGCATCCGTGGTTCCTCCATAAACCACTAGGCCTCTCCAGAATCCGGGTAATTTTGTCTGTCCTGTAAATGTGATCGGTTGAGAAGGGCTGCCAATAGCTGTCAAAATGCCGCCAATATAAACCGAACCAGTGGGGGTGAAAATCAAATTGCTGCCCTGGTCTATCCTCAACTGGTCGCCGAATTGGTTGCTGATGGCTCCATCGACAAGATAAGGAATGCCGGGATTGACCCATCGTTTTTGTCCTCGCTCAATCGCCCCCCCAACCACACGAATGGCATTTTCGCCGTTATTTTCTGCAGTAAGTCCATGATTCAACAAATCCGTTGTAGGTTGGTTCAATTGAATTGCATTTTGGCCGTTTCCTGCGAAATCAGTTGTGTCTATATAAGCCTGTCCATTGAACATGACAAGCACACCGTTCCCAGCGCTGTTCCGGATGGCTGAATGAGAAACGGTGATGCTCCCTTTTTCAACGTAAATTTCAGCCCCATAGGTTCCGTGAATACCGCCGCCATTTAAGTTAACATATTGAAAATTTGCATTCGCAGGCGTGGCGGTGTTACTGCTGACATAAACACCCCCCCAGTAACCTTTCGCACTATTGAGGCCTGTCATAATAATTGTTTGGGTGATGCTGCCGGTTGCATCTAGCCCCCCCTGTACATATAGAGTTCCTCCTGCCTGGAACTGCACAACAACGCCGGGCTGGATCGTCAGTTTCGCGCCAGATTGGACAGTTAAACCGCTGCTGCAAACCATGTAAGGATTATTGGCAGATTTCCATATTGTATTGGTGTTCAGCGCCCCTGATAAACATGCATTATTCTGGTTAGTCTCCGCACCGGCCAGAGCTCTGTTTCTCCCCCAGAAGAGGATCATCACAACAATTACGCTTGCAAGCAAACCAGCAAATCTTTTCATAATTTATTTTGCCTCAAACATGAACAAGATATATTATATCCAAATAGGTAAACCATAATATATAGCAAGCTGAGTATTCGATTAATGCAAAACGAGGCCGCCGATTTAGCAGCCCCGTATAGGTTCGAAATTTATTTTTAGAGCCAGAAGCAGGTAAATGTAATTACGGCTGAACGTACGCCAGCCACTCCGCCGAGCGTGGATGGCGTCCATGGATTGCCGACTGGAAAGTTTCTTGAATAGCGCGAGTAATCGGACCCATCTTCCCACTGCCAATTGTGCGAAAGTCAATTTCTCGCAGAGCAATACATTCAGCAGCCGTCCCGCATACAAACACTTCGTCGGCTATATACAATTGATCACGAGAGATTGGCGCCTCGTGCACTTCATAACCCAGGTCATGCGCCAGTGTCACGATTGAATCGCGAGTGATGCCTTCCAGGACTGGCGCTGTGATTGGCGTATATAGAACGCCATTGCGTATGACAAACAGGTTTTCACCGGTGCATTCCGCTACATAACCTTGTGGATCAAGCATAATGGCTTCTTCAAAACCCAGGCGAACCGATTCCGTTTTTGCCAGAATGCTGTTGGCATAGTTGCCAGTAATTTTGGCTTTGGTCATCGAGACATTGGGATGGTGACGGGTATAGGTTGAAATATTAGCCCGAATGCCGTTCTCCAAACTTTCTTTTCCCAGGTAATTGTTCCATTCCCAAACAGCGATGCCAAGCCCCATGCGGCCCGCATCCACAGTCAGATTCCAACCGCCATCCGTGAGATACACCAATGGCCGGATATAGCATTCATCAAAACCATTCACCGCGACGGTCTGGCGCACAGCATCCATAATTTCCTGGACGGTAAATGGGAAGATGCGAAATCCGGCTACCTTACTAGAATTAAACAGCCTGGTGATATGTTCCCTCAAGCGAAAAACAGCCGGTCCTTTGTCGGTGGCATAGCAGCGAATACCTTCAAAAACACCCAACCCATAATGCAACGCGGGGGTTAAGAAGTGGATGGTTGCTTTCTCGTATTCGACGAGTTCGCCGTTCATCCAAATATATTTCGATTCCATTCCCATTACGATTTCTCCTTTTGTCAATGATTAATCAAGCAGTAAACCGAAGGTCACCTGCGACGCAAAACAAGATCAAAGATTGGCGTAGATTTTCTCTGTCATTGCTATGGTTGTCAGGTTCCCACCCAGGTCTGCTGTCCTGGCGCCGCTGCTGAGTGCATTGAAGACGGCTTTTTCCACCTGGCTCGCCTCTGCCTCCAGGCCAAATGAATAACGCAGCATCATGGCTGAAGAAAGGATTGTTCCAATCGGGTTCGCGATACCCTTCCCAGCGATATCAGGTGCAGATCCATGAATCGGTTCGTACAAGCCGCGCAGCTTTCCCAGGCTGTTCTTTTCTGCTCCCAAAGAAGCAGATGGCAAATTGCCCATTGAGCCCGACAAGACCGAAGCCTCATCCGTCAGAATATCTCCAAATAAATTGCCGGTGACCATCACATCAAAGGTTGCTGGCCGAGACATTAAATACATCGCGGCCGCATCCACCAGGATATGCTCAAGCATGATATCAGGGTAATCTTTTGCCACGCGGGTCACAACCTGCCGCCATAAGCGAGAGGATTCCAACACATTGGCCTTGTCAACCGAAGTCACTTTGTGTTTCCGGCCGCGCGCCAGTTGAAATGCCAGGTGCGCTGCCCGGGCTATTTCACCTTCAGTGTAAGACATCGTGTCAATCGCTTGCTGCTCTTCACCCTGACCATCTGCCTTGGGCACATTGCGGCGTAAGCGTGGTTCCCCGAAGTAAACATCGCTCGTCAATTCTCTCACTACTAAGAGATCGACCCCGACCAGACGTTCCGGACGCAAAGGGGAGGCGCCAACCAGGTCTGGATGGAGCTGAACCGGCCGCAAATTGCCGAATAAATCCAACGCCTTGCGCAGTCCTAACAACCCCTGTTCGGGGCGCACCCGTGCGGTTGGATCATCCCATTTCGGACCTCCAACGGCGCCCAATAAAACGGCATCAGCCGATTGGCATGCCGCCAGCGTATCCGCAGGCAAAGCGGTTCCCGTAAGGTCGATCGCACATCCTCCAAGCGGGTATTCGCTCATATGGAATACATGACCAAATCTACCTGCGACAATTTCGAGAACAGCGCGGGCTGCGCCGACAACCTCAGGGCCAATGCCATCCCCGGGTAATAAAACGATCGTTGCTTCCATCAATTTTCCTTTGCCAATTCCTTTTCTGCGGCGCGTTTACGTGCCTCGTGCAGGAGTGCATATTCCAGGCTGTCTATTAATGCCAGCCAGCTGGCTTCAATGATATTGGTGCTGGCCCCAACCGTGGACCACGAATGGGTTGTATTCTTGGTATCGATCAACACCCGCACCGTTGCATCCGAACCCTTTTCGCTGTTCAGAATGCGCACTTTATAGTCATCCAATCGCACATCTGCAAGGTACGGGTAAACATCGAGAAGCGCCTTGCGCAGCGCCGCATCCAAAGCACTGACCGGTCCGTTTCCCTCTGCGGCTGTATGCAGGATCTTATCGCCAATTCGCATTTTCACCATGGCTTCGGAAAACAGACCACGACCCTGCCGGTTTTCGATCACCACCATAAAGTCAATCAACTCAAACGGTGGTCTGTAGTTCGGTGACATCCGTTGGATCAACATGCTCACAGATGCTTCCGCCCCTTCGAAAGTAAATCCTTGCGATTCGAGCTCCTTTATTTGGTTTAATACATCGCGTGCCTGGTCACTCGACACGTCCAATCCATATTCACGCGACTTATCCAGGATATTGCCGCGTCCTGAAAGTTCAGAAATCACCGTGCGGCGGTTGTTACCAACCAGAGCGGGATCTACATGCTGGTAAGAAGATTCAACCTTGAGCACAGCCGCAACATGGATGCCACCTTTATGAGCGAAAGCACTCGACCCGACGTAGGGCAGTTGACGGTTGTGAGGCAAATTGGCGATCTCGGAGACAAAATAAGAAAGATCGGTCAGGCTGAACAGGTTGTCAGCAGAAATGCAAACTTTTTTCATTTTCAACTGCAAATCCGGGATGATGGTGCACAGGTTGGCATTCCCGACGCGCTCGCCAATTCCATTGACAGTGCCCTGGACATGCACCGCACCGGCCCTGATCGCTGCCAGGCTGTTCGCTACGCCGCAGCCGGCATCATCATGTGTGTGGATACCAATCGCTGTCGAAAACTGTTCTTTCACCGTTTCAACAATTTCCTGCACTTCCCATGGCAAGGCGCCGCCATTTGTTTCGCACAAAACCAGGACATCTGCCCCAGCGTCAGCAGCCGCACGCAGTGTTTTTACAGCGTATTCAGGGTTGGCTTTATATCCATCGAAGAAATGCTCAGCATCATAAACAACTTCTTTTCCGCACGCCTTCATATATGCAACGCTCTTGGAAATCATCGCCAGGTTTTCTTCGAGCGTCGTCTCTAACACTTTGAGCGCATGTAGGTCCCAACTTTTCCCAACCAGGGTAACCACCGGAGTGCCCGCGTCAACTAAAGCTTGCAAATTGGCGTCATCTTCAGGCTTGCCGCCCTTTTTCATCGTCGATCCAAAAGCAGCCAGTTTGGCGCGCTTAAACTGAATCTTCTTCGCCCGCTCAAAAAAGGCTACATCCTTTGGATTTGAACCTGGCCAACCTCCCTCAATATAGTGCATCCCAAATTCATCCAGACGGGCGGCAATCTTTAATTTATCTTCTACTGAAAATGAGATGCCTTCGCTCTGAGAGCCGTCCCTCAAGGTCGTATCATACAAATAAACATCTACCATAAGATAACCTTCTTTGTTTTTTGATCAGATAATTCAACGAGCCGCTTCAAAAGCATTGATTTCATTCTCATGGCCAAGTAAATAACCCAGAGAATCAACTCCCTGGAGCAAACACACTTTATTAAACCCGTCGATCGGGAAAGCCACCGTCATGCCATCGGGCAGGCGGATTTGCTGGGTTTCCAGGTCAATGGTCAGTTCAACTGTGCGCATCTCCTCAGCCATTTCGAACAGTTTTCGCTGTGTGGCTTCATCTACCTTCACCGGCAGCAATCCGTTTTTCAAGGCGTTATTTTGAAAAATATCGGCAAATGAAGTGCTGATGACAGCCCGAATTCCCCAGCCCATCAAAGCCCAGGGAGCGTGCTCGCGGGATGATCCACAGCCAAAATTATCCCCGGCCAATAATATTTGCCCTCCCTGGAAATCAGGTTTGTTAAGAGGAAAACCGGGGTTCGGATTACCATCTGGCAGATAGCGCCAGGCAAAAAACAAGGCGTCGGCCAGCCCGGACTTATCAGTTACCTTTAGATAACGCGCCGGTATGATTTGGTCCGTGTCCACATCGTTGATCGGCAGCGGAATCATGATTGAGGTCAGTTTCGTAAATGATTGCATATTGGTTTATCCAGGCTTCAATTTGATAGTAAAGTGCGTGGATCAATAATACACCCAGCAACCGCTGCGGCAGCGGCTGTCAATGGGCTGGCTAAGAAAGTTCTGCCTCCAGGACCCTGACGGCCTTCAAAATTCCGGTTGCTGGTGCTGACTGCATATTGGCCGGGCTCCAGCATGTCGCCGTTCATGGCAATGCACATCGAACACCCAGCAAAACGCCATTCTGCGCCAGCATCTTTGAAGATTTGATCCAAACCCTCTGCTTCTGCCTGGCGACGCACACTCTCCGATCCTGGCACCACCAACATGCGCACACCTTCGGCTACCCGGCGGCCTTTCATCATAGCGGCTGCCTGTCGCAGATCGGAAAGGCGCGAATTCGTACACGACCCCAGGAACACCGTACTGACAGGATGTCCGATCAATGGTTTACCGGCTGGCAAATCCATATACCGCAAAGCCTTTTCCAGGGCTGATTTGCGGTTTGGGTCAGATTCTAATGCCGGGTCGGGTATTGGCTGGTTAATCTGTACGCCCATGCCCGGGTTCGTACCATACGTTATCATTGGCTCGAGGTTCGTCACATCAATCGTGATCGTTTTATCATAGACCGCGCCTGGGTCGGACGGCAGCGTTTTCCAGTAAGAAACTGCCTCCTCCCAATTAGCGCCTTGTGGGGCAAACTGCCTGCCTTTCAGATAGGTAAAAGTGGTTTCATCGGGAGCAACCAGGCCAGCGCGAGCGCCTCCTTCTATCGACATGTTGCACAACGTCATCCGTTCTTCCATGCTCAAAGCGCGCACGGCTTCGCCGGCATATTCGAAGACATGACCTGTTCCACCGCCAACGCCAATCGCCGCAATCAGCGCCAAAATCATATCCTTGGCGCCAACGCCCTTCAGCAGCCGACCGCTGAAATTCACCAGGCAGGTTTTTGGGCGGTACTGCAGCAGGCACTGCGTCGCCAATACATGTTCAACCTCGCTGGTGCCGATCCCAAAAGCCAGTGCGCCAAATGCTCCATGCGTTGCAGTGTGGCTGTCGCCGCATACAATTGTAGAACCTGGCTGAGTTAATCCCAATTCAGGACCGATCACATGTACGATGCCTCGTTCGGTGCTGGTGAAATCATACAACCTCAGGCCAAATTCCGTGCAGTTCGTTTCTAACTGACGCAGTTGTCGAACAGCCATACCGTCCGCAAATTCCAATGTCAGACTCCGAGTTGGCGTAGAGTGATCCATGGTGGCGACGGTTCGTTCTGGGCGGCGCACTTTTAAGCTTTTCTTTCTCAAGCCATCGAAAGCTTGTGGAGAAGTCACTTCGTGTACCAGGTGCAGGTCGATGTACATGATCGCTGGCGCGCCGTCTTCCTGGAAAACAACATGCCTGTCCCAGATTTTCTCGAAAAGTGTTTTGGGTTCTGACATGTGAATTCTAGCTAAGATGCCAAAGGCTGGGATAAGTATTCGGCCCTGAAAGGGCTTCTCGGTGGTAATTCGAGAAAAAACCGAAATGCTCATCCCCCTCTCGCACAGGGTTCAAAGGGACATGCCGGCGATTGTCTGGTTTCTTTAAACGGAGTTCCTCTTGCTCCCTGGATTGTTGTTCTTGTTCAGCCAATACCTCGGACAAATCCCAGCCAGAGGGCATGGTGAGGGAATCGGCTTCAGGGTCCATCAACCAGCCAAACATAGCCTGGTTAATTTGCTCATTTTCATCATGATTAGTGTTTGTGTTCATCTTCAACTCCTCAAACAACACAATGGGTACGAATTAAGATTATTTCTTATCGACCTGCGAGACTTCCTCTGGTCGTGGGGTGCCTTTCGCAAAAATGATTTTATTTAATGCCGACAGGTAAGCCTTGGCGCTCGCCACAATGATATCTGTATCCGCGCCGTAACCACCAAAAGTGCGTGTACGGGCCTGTTCGTTTTGAGGTGAAGTCCGCTGCAAAGTGAGGCCATCCTCTGTCTGTAAGCGCACTGTCACTTCACCCAAAGCGTCAATTCCTTCGGTGACCGCATGTACATTGAATTCCAATAAAATGCTGGGCACCTGCACCACAGCATCAATCGCCTGAAATGTAGCATGCACAGGTCCGGTGCCCACGGCTGCATGGACGAGCTCACCGCCACCGGGAGCGCGCAGCTTTACCGTGGCAGTGGGCAGCCCCATCGTGCCGCAAGCCACCTGAAGACCCTCAAGGTGGTAATATTCTTGGGCCTGGAAAGATTGGTCTTCCACCAGAGCTTCCAAATCTGCATCAGTCAAGACTTTCTTCTTGTCTGCCAGTTGTTTGTACCGCTCAAAAGCTCTATCCATATCTTGCGGGGATAAAGCATAACCCAGCTCTTCGAGACGAGCTTTCAATGCGTGCCTACCTGAGTGTTTTCCCAATACCAGGCGAGAGCGGCTGACGCCAACCGTTTCCGGCAGCATTATTTCGTAGGTACCCTGATTCTTCAACATCCCATCCTGGTGAATGCCCGCCTCGTGAGCGAAGGCATTTGCCCCGACGATCGCCTTGTTGGGCTGAACAGGGATGCCGGTGTAATTCGAGACCATGCGGCTTACCCTGGCAATCTGGGTCGTGTCGATGCCGGTCTCCAAACCGTAAACCGCGCGGCGTGTGTGCAGAGTCATCACCACTTCTTCCAGCGAAGTATTCCCAGCCCGTTCGCCGATGCCATTAATCGTCACTTCTGCTTGACGAGCACCTGCGTTGATTCCTGCCAATGTATTGGCGGTCGCCAGGCCTAAATCATCGTGGCAGTGGACAGATACAGTGACATTTTCTATTCCCGGCGTATGACTCATTATCCCGGCGATTAGTTTTCCAAATTCATCCGGCGTTGTGTAACCAACCGTGTCAGGGATATTAAGGGTAGTCGCACCTGCCTTGATCGCCTCACCCAATACCAGATATAAGAATTCAGGATCGCTGCGCCCGGCGTCCTCAGGAGAAAATTCCACATCACCGCATAAAGACGAAGCATAGGTGACCATTTCTTTGACCCGCTCCACCACCTCCTCTGGATCCATGCGTAGCTTATACTGCATATGGATCGGTGAGGTAGCCAGAAAGGTATGGATGCGAGGGCGAGCCGCATATTTTACCGCCGACCAGGCAGCATCGATATCACCGCGTGTTGCTCTAGCCAGGCCGCAGATGACCGGCACATGAGCCTGCGGGTCATTGGCAGGGGGGTTGCCCACTTCCAACGCAATCCGTTTGACTCCTTCCAGGTCATCGGGCGAGGCAGAGGGAAAACCAGCTTCGATCACGTCCACGCCGAGGCGCGCCAGACTGCGAGCGATCTCCAGTTTCTCGGCTGATGTCAGGCTGGCTCCTGGTGATTGTTCGCCATCGCGCAGGGTCGTGTCGAAGATGCGTACATAGGGCTCCATTATTATTCTCCTGGTTTAATTGTTACCGGGTTAATAAACGGCATCATCTCCCGTAGATTCGCTCCAACCTTTTCAATCAAATGATCTTGGTGCAAACGGCGCTGCTCGTTGAACCACGGCCTGCCTTTTTTATTTTCTTCAATCCAATTCTCAGCATAATGACCTGTCTGAATGTCATTTAAGATCTCAGACATCGTATGCTTCGTTTCCTCCGTGATGATCTTCGGCCCAGCGGTGTAATCGCCATGCTCAGCAGTATCGGAGACAGAATAACGCATGTAATTCATGCCACCGCGATACATCAAATCGACAATCAGTTTTAATTCATGCATACATTCGAAATAAGCAATTTCCGGCTGGTACCCAGCTTCAACCAGGGTCTCGAATGCCGCTTGCACAAGAGCTGTGACGCCCCCGCACAGGACGGATTGTTCGCCAAACAAGTCGGTTTCTGTTTCCTCAGCAAATGTGGTTTCCAAAACGCCAGCACGGGTGGCGCCTAACGCGTACGCATATGAAAGCGCTAGTGCTTTGGCATTTCCTGTGGCGTCCTGGGCAACCGCGAGCAGTGAAGGTGTTCCGCCTCCTTCGACAAAAACTTCGCGCACACGGTGACCTGGCGCTTTGGGAGCAACCATAGTGACATCGACACCTTCAGGCGGTTCTATGGTTCCAAAGCGAATATTGAACCCATGAGCGAACATCACCATCTTGCCTTTGGTCAAGTGAGGGGCGATATCATTCGAATAAATGCGCGCCTGTTCCGTATCCGGAGCCAGGATCATGATGACATCTGCCCATTCGGAAACCTTATCGACTGTGTCAACCTCTAAACCAGCGGCTTTTGCCTTTTCCCATGATTTACTGCCGGCGCGCAGGCCCACTTTCACCTGCACTCCGCTGTCTTTCAGGTTTAAGGCATGCGCATGTCCCTGCGAGCCAAAACCGACGATCGCCACTTTCTTGCTGCGAATTAACGCTGGATCAGCATCTTTGCTGTAATAAATAATCGCCATTTTTTAATTCCTTTCCATTCCTTTGTGTCCATTCGCGCCAGGGGTATGGCGCACACCGAGCGCCTCGCCACGCGTCATCGCTACCTGTCCGGTGCGCACCATTTCCAGGATGCCGTGCGGCTTGAGCAGCTCAAGCAGGCTCTCGATTTTATCTTCCGTTCCGGTGATTTCGACGATCACTGATTCAGGCGCCACATCGATGATGCGGGCTCGGAAAATATCCGCCAGGCTGGCAATCTCCGCTCGCCGTTCAGGCGATGCCTTTACTTTAATGAGCGCCAGGTCACGGACCACCGATGGCATATCAGATACATCTTGCACATCGATCACGTTCACCAGTTTATACAAGTTGGCTTCCAGTTTACGTGCATCGACTTCCTGGCTGTCAACCACAATGGTCATTCGTGACACCTTGGGGTTTTCTGTGGTGCCAACAGCCAATGACTCAATATTAAAATTCCGGCGACGGAACAAAGATGCCACCCGATTCAGCACGCCGGGTTTATTTTCAACCAAAGCGATGATAGTATGCGACATGTATTCTCTCCTTCTCCCAGATCAACAGCATTACGACTGGCGAAGCGGTCGGCGGATCATCTTATCCAGGTCAGCGCCGCTGGGCACCATGGGGTACACTGCTTCTTCTTTCTCAACTTTGAATTCAATCAACACCGGCCCAGGCGTTTCGTGGGCAAATTGAATGGCCGGCCCCACTTCATCCGTCTCCGTCACGCGCCTGGCTGGGATACCGTGCGCCTCAGCGATTTTGATAAAATCCGGGCTATGCATTTCTACGGCTGAGTAACGTTTTTCGAAGAAAAATTCTTGCCATTGGCGAACCATGCCGAGGAAATTGTTATTCATGATCGCAATTTTGACATTTGCTCCTTCTTGCACAGCAGTCGAAAGCTCAGCTTGCGTCATTTGGAAACCGCCATCCCCCACCACCGTCCAGATTTCTTTATCAGGGTGAGCGAACCATGCCCCAATCGCCGATGGCAAACCAAAGCCCATCGTTCCCGAACCGCCCGAGGTGATTAACTGCCGTGGCTCCTGCACGGGGTAATACTGCGCGGTCCACATCTGGTGTTGGCCAACATCAGTTGTCAGGATTGCCTCGCCTTTGGTTTCCTGGAATAACGAGCTGACAATATGCGGCACATATAATTTGCCATCCCCTTCCCAATAACGAATGTCGCGCGTGCGCGTGTCACCTTTCCACTCTTCGATCTGTTCCATCCAGGATTCATGGTCGCATTCGTCAACCATCGGGATCAAATCGGAAAGAACGGCTCTTAAATCGCCCACAAGAGAAAGATCGACGGCGACGTTTTTATTGACCTCCGAAGGATCAATTTCGATGTGAATTTTCTTGGCATGAGGGGCGTAGGTTTTTAAATTGCCTGTCACCCGGTCATCAAAGCGCATACCGAAAGCCAGGAGCAAATCGGCGTTTTGAATAGCCATATTGGCATACGCTTCGCCGTGCATACCCATCATACCCAGGTCCAGCTTGTGGCCCGGCAGGAAGCTGCCCAACCCGAGCAGAGTGCTGGTTACCGGTGTGTTTGTCTTGATGGCGAACATCGCCAATTCCTGGGCTGCCCCAGATATTTGCACGCCGTGTCCAGCCAGGATCAAAGGCCTTTGTGCCTGGGTAATTAACTCAACCGCTTTCTTCAAATCGATTTCTGGCGCGTGCACTGGCGGCCGGTAACCCAGCAAATTGATTTTTTCCGGGTATTCGAATTCGCACTTTTCGATCTGGGCATTTTTACAAATATCGATTAACACCGGTCCTGGCCGCCCACTGCGGGCTATATAGAAGGCCTCTTTTACCGCATCGGCAATTTCGTCCGCACGCGTGATTAAATAATTATGTTTCGTGATCGGCAGAGTAATGCCAGTCACATCAGTCTCTTGAAACGCATCCCCACCGATCAGGTGCGCGGCTACCTGCCCAGTAATGCACACAATTGGCGATGAATCCATCATGGCAGTCGCGATCCCAGTTACCAGATTTGTCGCCCCTGGGCCAGAAGTAGCCATCGCTACACCAACTTTTCCAGATGCGCGCGCATATCCATCCGCCATATGTGCCGCGCCTTGCTCGTGGCGCACCAACACATGATGCACCGGGTAATTGAGCATGGCGTCATAGATTGGCATGTTAGCGCCGCCCGGATAACCGAACACCACTTCAACACCCTCTCGCAACATGCACTCCCAAAGTATTTCAGCACCTGCTTTTTTCATCTCTTCTCTCCTATCAATCCTGAAAAAGCTAAATAAGAACAGCGCCCTGGCTTGCGCTGGTCACCATACGTGAATATCGACGCAGCCAGGAACTTTGCGTACGCGACTCAAACGGCGGCAGCGCTGCCAGCCGAGACTGGATCTCTTCTTCCGTTAAGCGCACATTCAGTGTACGTGCCTGCAGATCAATTTCGATGATGTCGCCTTCGTTTACGGCGGCGATTGGGCCGCGGGCAGCAGCTTCCGGACTGATGTGACCGATGCACACACCGTGGGTGCCGCCGGAAAAACGCCCGTCGGTAATCAAAGCCACCTGTTCCCCCAACCCGAGTCCCATGATCGCGGAAGTGGGTGAGAGCATTTCCTGCATTCCAGGCCCGCCGCGTGGACCCTCGTACCTGATCACGACGACATCCCCAGCTTTCACCTCGTGGTTTAAGATGCCCTGCATGGCATCTTCTTCTGTTTCATAGATCACCGCAGGCCCAACATGGCGGTTGATATGCGCAGCCACCCCGCCTGTCTTGATTACAGCACCATCTGGCGCCAGGTTTCCAAACAAGATAGCGAGTCCGCCCACCGGCCGGTGGGGATTTTCGATCGGGCGGATTACTTCATAATCGCGCACGGTTTTGCCTGCAATTGATTCCCTCAAGCTGACGCCAGCTACGGTGGGCCGGTCAAGATGCAAAGTTTCGCCCGCACGGGAGACCTCATTCAAAATAGCTGGAATACCGCCCGCGCGGTGAACATCCTCCATGTGCCAAGGACCAGAAGGGCTGACTTTGCTCAAATATGGAACTTTGTCGGCCACCATATTGATCCGGCTGAGGGGATAATCAATCCCGGCTTCTCTGGCAAAAGCCAACGTGTGCAAAACAGTGTTCGTGCTGCCTCCCATGGCCATATCCAGGGCGAACACATCATCAATCACCTCTGCCGTGACCATCTGACGGGGTGTCAGTCCACTCTTCACCAATGCCAAAATACGTTCAGCGGCTTGCCTGGCAATGCTCTCACGTTCCGGGCTGAGCGCTAAAGCGCTGCCGTTGTACGGCAGCGCCAGGCCTAAAACTTCCAAAATGCAATTCATCGAGTTGGCAGTGAACAAACCCGAACACGAACCGCAGGACGGACAGGCAAAATCTTCCAGCATTTTTAAACGCCGTTCATCGATTTTTCCAGCTTTAAAAGCTCCCACTCCTTCGAACACCGAGATCAAATCCAGGGTTTCACCCTCTGGGCTTTTGCCTGCTGCCATTGGTCCGCCAGACACAAAGATGGTCGGAATATCCACCCTCAGTGCGCCCATGATCATTCCTGGGACAATCTTGTCGCAGTTGGGAATACAAACCATGCCATCGAACTGGTGCGCCTGGATCATCGTTTCCACGCTGTCGGCAATCAGTTCACGTGAGGGCAGGCTGAATTTCATGCCGGGATGCCCCATGGCAATGCCGTCATCCACCCCAATCGTATTGAATTCAAACGGCACTCCACCAGCCGCCCGCACCGCTTCTTTGATCATCTTACCAAAGGATTGCAAATGGACATGGCCGGGCACGATATCCACATAAGAATTCACAATCGCAATAAAAGGCTTCTCAAAATCCTCATCTTTAACGCCGGTAGCCTTTAATAAGGCCCGGTGAGGTGCTCGTTCATATCCTTTTTTTACTTTATCTGAACGCATGCTTTTTGCTCCATTTATCGATTAAAATAAACAAAAGGGGCTGCTTTTGGAGCAGCCCCGGTTTTATTTCCGAGTTTTTGTAGCCTTTTTCCTGTTTCGGTCAATCAGTACTGGGGCTGCTCCAAGCTTACGCGGGCTCTCAATCCCAAGGATGAGGACCAGTACAATAACCGAAATAAGGATCAGGGAAGAAATGTCCATATTACCTTCGTTTCCAATGAAGACCATCCGAAACCGTAGGTATAGTTTACGGAATTCCACTAACTTTGTCTATGGATGAATCGTACAAAATCCAGGGCGCTTTTTTGTGTATTTTGACGAATAATGTAGAAAATTTGGCAAACCGCATCAGGCTGTTTTACTGCCTGACATGCGATAAATTCGCAAGGCTAACTGCAGCGCCAGGCGAGGTTCCGGCTGATCCAGTTCAAGCCCGGTGATCGATGCAATGCGATCCATGCGGTAAATCAATGTATTTCGATGGACAAACAAGGCCTCGGCCGTCTGTGCCAGGTTGCCGTTATGCTCAAAATACGTTTCAAGAGTGTGCAGCAATTCTGCCGAGTTATCTGATGCAAGGAGTTTGCCAAGCATTTCTTGCTCATAGGCGACCAATTCCGGGCTGTGTTCCAATTGAAGCAGCAAACGGTAAACCGATAAATCTGCATAATATAAAGGTTTATATACCCCCAACCGCCCCTGCAGACGGCGAGCCATCTCCAGAGCCTGTCCAGAACGCCGCAGGGTTGTCCGCCAATCATCAATCGACTTGGCGATAGTGCCAATCCCACAATACAGTGGTGTACCAGGAAATTCCTGTCCAGATTGAGCGTACACTGCACTGGCAAGCGCTAGAGCGGGTTCGGGTTTTTTTATATCCGCTGGCACCTGGCAAAAGCAAATCACCTCATTGCCCATGTTCGAGCTGATCACTCGCAAGTTTAACCGGGCAATTTCACCGTTAATCATTGTTTCTAAGCGCCGCGCTGTCGGTGACCCGCTGGCGTCCCAGGCAAAACGCAGAGCCACATGAGCCTGGTTGAGATCCAGACCCATTTGTTCTACCCACAAGCGAGCATCGCGCGGCGATAAGGTATCTTGCAGCAGTGCGGAAAGCAAGTCGCCTTTTAATCGTTTCTCTGCTTCGCGCACTGCCTTTTTACGCGCCATTTCAATGGCGCAAACGAACCGCCCCTGCTCGCTGACCAGCCAATCAAGGTCATCCAATTCACCCTTTATTCCAACCAAAGAAAGGTAGCCGCGCGCCATTTGCCCGACCACAATCGGCGTGACCAGGCGTTCCAATCCGCCAGGGATTTCTTGCGTCTCAATTTTTATCTGAGCAGCAGCTTTTTTTCGGTCTTTCATTAATTCAGGCAGGGGTTCCAGGCTATTTAATTGGTAGACCACATCACCCCAGATCGTCAAAAGGGTCGATGAAGGGTACTCCGCCAGGATGCGGCCTCGTTTATCCTGGATAATTACTCCCCGGCTGGATAATTCTGCCATGGCACGCGCCAGCGCCCCCAGGCCTTCGCCTTCAGCCGCCATCTGCAGCAGTTGGGCGTGAATCCGGACCCCGCGCTCGATCAACGCCGCCCGCTGGTTTATCAAAATAGAGAGCATCAACTGGTGAAGGTGGCGAATGTCCATCTGCAATTCAGGCGCGGCAGCAATCATCAGATCGGTTTGGCCTTGCACCTTGGGCAGCTTGCCGGATCCAAAAAACAAAACCGCCGCTACACCCTGGTGTTGAACTTTGGCCAGCCAGGCCTGGTCAACATCAATCTTCTCCGACAGAAGTAAATCGCCAGCCTGAGCTTCTTCGATGGATGATGCAACCCAACCAACAACAGCTTGAGCCTGTTTCTCTCCTGCCAGCCAGATCACCGGTTCAGAGAAAGCAAACCGAAATAAATCTTTCAAGCTGAGGTTCTTGACTGGCATAATAGAAAATTATACTAAATCTTGCAATTTATCCCATCCAGCCAGAAATGGTTTATGGCTTGGGGGTTTGAGATGGCAGGATTGGCGCCGGGCTGAGATCCATTAATAACACCCAGCCTACCAACCCTCCTCCTGGGGCGGTTTTATCTTCCACAAGAACGCACTCGCGGTTGAATTCTCCAAACCGCCGCTCAGCCGGTAAAAAATTCAATTGAGTTCCAGCAGTTACTCTGCCCACCGCGGTGAAGGCTTCATAACATCCGTTGCGAACGAAAATATCGCGCGCCGCATAAGCGATTGTAGGCGTTGGTGTCATAGATGGAGTAGGAGTTGTGGTTGGGGTCGACGTTATCGTTGGCGTGAGAGTAGGGGTTAATGTCGGTGTGGATGTAAATGTCGCGGTCGGTGTTATGGTAGGCGTCAATGAAAAGTAATACGCTTCCACCCGGCTCCTTGCAAACAAGCCGATTGCTCCCAGGATAATCACAGCAAGCAGTGCAAAACCAGCACGTGTTCCGAGCAGTTTCCAGCGGTAACCCTGCAGTTTATCGCGCAGGTTGCGGACGCTTGGATCATTGGGAAAGCGCTTGCTGACTTCTGCGCCGCGCCGCGCGGCCTCAGCCGGCCAATTTGAATTATTTTCGTAAGCCTGGTGTGCGGTTTGTAAATCATCATCGAACTTTTGATAAGTTTTTTGCAACCGATCAATTTCTATTTGCAGACGGTCTAGGCTTTCATCGACGCCTTCCAGGTTTCGTATCTGGATCAGGTTCTGGCGTGCTTGTTTGGTCAAGTATAGACCTTCTTCCAGTGTGCTGGCTCGTTCCGCCTGGTTTTTCAAAGTCCTGGTTTGTTCTTTGAGAGGCTCCACCACGCGCGGCACAACCGTTTTAAGCTTCTCTATGAGGCGTTCGAAGGCCGGGTTATCGCCGTGCTCTGTTTTCAGAGCATCAAGCCTGGCTTTGGACTGCGATGCTTTTTGTGGATCCAAGCCAGCATCGTTGAGATCTTCATTGATTGCTTTCAGACTATCTTTTACCTGACGAAGCGCCTGGGCGCGATCTGTGTAGCGCGGCAGCCCGCTGGCCCCTGCCGCCGCCTCAACCTTCTCGATCGCCTGGTCAATTTGCCCTTCTCTGAAAAAAACTAACCCTTCCTCGAATACGCGCTCAGCGTCAATGTTTTCCTGTAATTTCAGCGCAAATTCCTGGCCTTCCTGCCAGCGCTGGATGCCCATCTCACGCAATAAGCCCTGCGCTTTTTCCATGAGAGCCAGCGCATCCAAGTACCGGCCGACGCGCGCTGCAGATTGAGCTTTCCCATAAGAAGAAGCAACTTCGGCAGGCAATGCGACTACGGGGATGTAACCTGTCCTCAGGTAATTTTCGGCTTCAGAGCGGTGTTGGCGAGCGCGCTCCCAGTTTGGTTCTAATTGTAAAACGCGGTCAAAAAGTTGGATCGCCTCCGCATATCGGCCGCTGTAAAACAGTTTTTCTGCCAGCTCCATTTTGGAACTGGCCTCTGGATTATGTTCACTGATTGGCTCTGGCCTGGCAAGTTCTCCCTGGATTGATCCTTGGGTGGCTGTTTTTTGCTCAACTACGCCGGGCCGAGCGTTTTCAATTTTTTCGGCGTTTTCTGATTTTTGAATGCGCGTCATTAGTTCTTTGCGCGCATTCTGCAAGAACTCATGCTGCTCCGTATCGAGCAAGTTATATCCATCTGAATTGATGATTTCTTCGATATCGAGTAGCAGATGGCGTAAATCCGCCAACTTTGCTGGTTCATTATTCAAGGTTTGCGAGTATTGGTTTTGAAGTTCGTCAAATGCGTTCATATATATCCGCCAAATCCTGGCGTAAATCCCGGACTTGAGTATACCCCTGGTTAAGAGTCTGTTCGACAATCTCTTTCAGTCTCTTTGGCAACCTTTCATCGTCATATGTCCAATTGGTGTTGTAACGCTGCGCGGCCTGTTCGATTTCTTCGGCGCGGTTAGGACCTAGAGGAAGCGAGCCAGCCGCAGGACGTCCGGTCAGGATGTGATGCATGGCGCGGGCGCCAAATTGCACCAAATCAGCTTGTTTTTCCGCATCGGTCAATCCATTTGCATGGTGGCGTGCGATATTCCAATCGATCATTTCCACGCCGTGCACCTCTGGGTCCCAATAATAATGCAAAATCTTGTGGTCTCGATAAACGATGTTGCGATCATGCGCATTCTGCAGGATAGTACAGATTTGTATCGTACACAATAAGCTTTCTTTCAACGGCAAAAACCAGCCGTGGTTATAAGCCGAGTCACAAAAGCGCATCAGGTTATATTCATTATTACGTTCAACCAGTGTCAGGTATGGTAGCCAGCCGCTGGAGGTATAACGCTCCATCGCTGCCAGGAAATTTAAGGCTTCTTCTGCACCATACCGGACTGCCGGGCCGCACAGGGCGGTTGCGGGCAACGTGCTGTGATCCGTGGGAAATTCGCTAATATTTTCTATCTTTAAGTATCCACATTCCACTAACGGCGATATCCCCGGCACGTCTCGCAACATCGCCAGTAGCCGGGTTTCTTCCTTGAACAAAGGTAATGCATACTCTAACCGGTCAGGACGCATCAACTTGACAGCGTACCGACCTGCCTGGCGCGCTCTGGGAGTGCGCAGCATACCTGCAAACACGCGCGCCGAAGAGCCCTGAGCTTCTGGCCGCCAGTTATCCAAAGGCTCCCCCAAAACCAGGTCTTCGCCTGGTCCAAAACGGCCTTCAACCAGGCCAGACAGCGGCCTGGATGGCAAGCGCGTACTAAGGTCCCGCTCCAGCGTTAACGACCGGCTGCGGGGTAAGCTGAGGATTTCGCGGGACCGGTATTCATTCAGCCAGGTCAGCTCATTTTGCAAGTCAGGAAACTCAACGGTTAAGTCTACTGAACGGGCTCCCTTGCGCAGGCGTTTCAGTGCTTCTAAGATCGTGTCTAACCAGCTGGCCGCACCGACCTGGTTGCGCAGAACGCGCCCCTCCAACTCCACGGTTGTCAGAAAATCATAAAATGGTTCATTTCTGGCTGCGCCTCGATGCACTCGGTCCAGCCACTGGCGCGCAGAACCGATTGCACGGTCAGCGCTGAGCAGTCTTCGCCTGTCTGGATCCCAGAGTAACAAGGAACGCAAACCCTTCTGGGCTGCCTCAAATTCCTTGCGCTCCCAGGCGCTTAAGACAATCTCAGCCTGAGCCTTGGGCTGCGCCAAACCTCTTTCTATTCTTTCCCAGGCGTCTGGTGCCAGGCTGCGCAAATCATTCGCAATTCGGTCAAATTCCGAATAGGCAACCCCCGAGTTAGGGGGAGCGGGAGTTACATCAATCCATTTCGTGAGAATTTCTTCGCGGCTGGCTTTGAGCAAATTGATCGGCGAAGTTGAGGTGGCGGCTTCAGACCCAAAAGGTTGAGTGATGGGCTGCAAAACAATCGCCGCCAGCAGTTCATCCAAGCTCCGGCTGATGATACCGTAAGGTGGCAACGCTTCAGGGCTCAATCCCAAAGCCACACTGCGTATTTGGTGGCTGATTCGCCCCCACCACTCAGGCAGAGGTTCATAACCAATCCAGCGAAACAATTCCCACGTCATTCCAGGCCAGTCGCCAGCTACGCCTGAAGCAACTGCGCTGGATAAAATGGCCCTTTCCTGGTCATTAGCGGTGGGTATGCGGGCAATAATACTCAGCAACGGCCATTTTCCACTTCCGCTTAGCTGGTTTACAGGTTCTGGCAGCGCCGCTGCGCGCTGGCAAACTTGAAGAAAATCTTGCAAATTCTTAATGGATGCCATTTGCAAAGCCATACGTGAAAACATCATTTGTAAGCCCGCCAGGTCTGGCAGTTCGCCATACAAAGCCAGTTTAGGCCACAAATTGGCAACTTCATCAAGTTGAGCCAAACCAGGGCTTGGGTTTCCGGTCAAATCGATCTCCTGGGTCCTCAATGCGCGCAGCTCAGTCTGCAGGGTTTCCCAAGAAGCAGTCAACGCATCCTTGATGCGTTTGATTTCCTGCACAACCCATTCTGCGTCAGCTCTTGGAGCAGGCCAATTCAGGCGTTTGAATAGTTCAGGACTTATTTCAGAGATAAAACGCCCCATCTCATCCAGGAATTGGCTAAAATCATCGACAAAGGTGAATTGGCGATCTTTGGTCGCTCCATCTTCTTTCAGATACTGGCTGTTGCCCCAATCAATCACGGTCAGGCTGGCATCCAATGGATTCCAGAATAAATGTTCAGCTTTGACATCGTTCCAGATAATTCCTAATTGCCTGGTTTGCTCGTTTTTCGCCGCCGGGTTGTGGATTGTTTCAAGCATCTCAAGGACGCCTAATAAAATTCTCACCAAAAGTGGCTCTGGAAATTCTCCCAGCGTTACCCATTGGTCAATAAAAAAGGCATAATCAGCCCCGCCTGGCAGGTTGCCTTCATACGCTGAACCAGCCCTCAGCAGCTGCCATAGCGCTCGTAAATCAATTCCTGCCGCTGGGGAGAGAACGATAAAAGTTTGCTCCCCTAAAATTGACTCGCCTTGGTTTTGATCCAGCAGGGTTGGCACGCGCAAATGCACACAGGTATTCGGAAAATTCACCCGACCTAATCCCTGTAAAACATTGCCTTCTGTGCGGATCTGCCTGGCCTGGCGTTGAATATCGCTGAACAATCCGCCATGGCGTGGTCGTTTGAGTACTGCAGGATGGCTGTCCAATAATGATGTCATCCAATACACTTCCCCAGCATCCCCTTCCCCCAATTTCCGCACAACGCTCCAATTTCGCTTCTGAGCGCTAATGATTTGATCTATTTTCATGGTTCATTTCTCTGGTGTTGATACTCCACAGTATACCGGAAAAATGTTCGGAAAGTTTAAATTTGCTGTTCAGATTTATTTTAACTCCCACTGGCTGATTTGCAGCAGTTCACCTGAAGTGCAAAAACCCTTTTTCGTTCCAGACCGAATCGTGTGAGTAAAGTTGCCTTCTAAGACCTGCTCGCCGCGGAAACTGTCTGCCTTTAACCTATCAATTGGCTTAATCTAAAATCTGAGCAGAGATTGAAACCTACGGTTTCAATTCCATAGTAGCTTGACAATTCTCGTTAACCGCGGTATAATTAGTGTAATTATTACAATAAGTGTTCAGCTCCTCAAGGAGGTGCTTTTTGTCAATTGAAACAACCTACCAGGCGATGAAGAATAAACTCGCAAAAGTCGTCCCAGATGTCGAGCTGCGAATAAAAGCCGAACTGGTTGAGGAAATTAACCGTTTGAAAATCGAGAAGAATGCCGTCATTCTTGGCCATAATTACATGGAACCGGCTCTTTACCATACCATCCCGGATTACACCGGGGATTCTCTTTATTTGAGCCGCATGGCTGCCAAAACAGACAAAGATATCATTGTATTCTGCGGAGTGAAATTCATGGCGGAAACCGCCAAGATCCTCAATCCCTCCCGCACAGTTTTAATTCCTTCCATGCGTGCAGGCTGTTCTTTGGCTGAAAGCATTACGGCGGAGGACGTCCGCCAGCTCAAACAGCGCTACCCGGGCGTGCCTGTTATCGCTTACGTCAATACGTATGCCGATGTCAAGGCAGAAGTTGATATCTGCTGCACATCCGGCAATGCCGTGGCGGTTGTCGAATCGTTTGGCAGCCAGACGGTCATCTTCTTACCAGATGAATACCTGGCCCGCAATGTGGCTCGTGAGACAGGAAAGCATATTATTTTCCCAAGTATCAGCGGACCGGCAAATCCGGCCGCAGCGGATGAGCTGGATTTCCAAATGGTCGGGTGGCGTGGACGCTGTGAAGTGCATGAAAAATTCACCGTGAAAGATATCCAAAATATACGCTCCCAATTCCCGGATGTGCTGATCCTGGCTCATCCTGAATGCAGCCCAGAAGTCACCATGGCATCGGATATGTCTGGCAGCACTTCTGAGATGATCAAATTTATCGAAAAGAGTTCTGCGCCTCAATATTTATTGCTCACCGAGTGCTCAATGGGAGATAATATCGCCGCCGCTCTGCCAGCGAAAGAAATGCTGCGCCTGTGCAGTGTGCGCTGCCCGCATATGAACCAGATAACACTGGAAGATACACTTAAATCCTTGCAGTTAAACCGCTATGCAATCAATCTGCCAGACGATATTATCCAACGGGCGGCACAGTCGGTTGAACGAATGGTCGCTATAGGATAATTCTATGCAAACAGACACGCTGATTATTGGTTGCGGCATCGCTGGCGCGACAGCCGCCCTTCGGTTGGCAAGCGATCGACAACGGCAGGTGATCCTGCTAACCCGCAGTGATGCGCCTGTTGAATCAAACTCGAGTTATGCACAGGGAGGGATCGTCGGGCGCGGCAGCGATGATAACCCCGCAATACTCTTTGACGATATTATATCCGCTGGTGCCGGCCTCTCGAACCCGCCTGCCGTCCGGCTCCTGGCTGAAGAAGGTCCTCGCCTGCTCCAGGAAGTGATTATTGATGATTGCGGATTGGAATTTGACCATTCAGAAAAAGGTCAGCCTGTCTTCGGTTTAGAAGCCGCTCATTCTCGCCGGCGCATTTTGCACGTTGGCGATGCAACCGGGCGGGCGATCATGCAGTCTCTCTTGATGAAAATTGCAGAACTACCCAACATCCACCTCCTGACCGGCAAAACGGTAGTTGACCTGATTACTTTTCCGCATCATTCTAAAGATCCCCTTGCCATTTACCAGGCTCCGAGCTGCCACGGCGCTTATGTTTTCGACCAGGAAACACGCCAGGTGGAGCCGATCCTGGCGCAGCAAACCATCCTTGCCACCGGTGGTTTAGGCCAGATCTTTTTAAACACTACCAACCCACATGGCGCGCGCGGTGATGGGTTGGCAATGGCCTACCGGGCAGGCGCCCATGTCGCCAACCTGGAATATATACAGTTTCATCCTACCGCTTTGAACATCCCAGGAGTGACCAAATTTTTAATCAGCGAAGCTGTGCGCGGCGAAGGAGGCGTACTGCTCACTCCGGGCGGCGAGCCCTTCATGCAGCGCTATGCTCCAGAATGGAAAGACCTTGCCCCGCGCGATATTGTGGCTCGTTCCATTTACTGGGAAATGCTCGAACACAATTATCCATTTGTGTTATTGGATATAGCCAGCCGGCGCCCGGCAGTCTACTTGCGCGAGCGCTTTCCACAAATCTACTCCACCTGCATGAAATATAATATCGACATCACCCAACAGCCCATTCCGGTTGTGCCGGCGGCTCATTACTTCTGCGGAGGTGTGTTGGTAGACCTGTGGGGCCGCACCAATATGCCCGGATTATATGCTGCCGGCGAGGTGTCATGCACCGGCGTCCATGGCGCGAATCGCCTGGCGAGCACCTCGCTTCTCGAAGGATTGGTATGGGGTGCACGCGCCGCCCAGGATATTCGCAGCCTGCCAGGTCAAGCAGTCTTGACCGAACAAGATGTGCCGGCCTGGGATGACCATGGTCTGGTCTATGAAACTGATCCTACCCTGATCGCCGGGGATCTGGAAACTATCCGCAACTTGATGTGGCACTATGTGGGTTTGGTGCGCAGCGAATACCGCCTTAATCGGGCTGTGCGTGAGCTGCGTCACTTGTGGCTGGATATCGAAGATTTCTACCGAAAAACTCGCTTGAGCGACAGCTTGCTCGGCCTGCGCAATGCAGCGCAGTGCGCCCTGGCAATCGCTATGTTCGCTCAGCGCAATCGCACCAGCCGCGGCAGCCATTTCCGTGAGGATGCCCGCCAGCTTTTTGAAGACACCGCACGCCCTCCAACCGAAGAGGCTGTCCGCTTGTGCGGAGGGTTGGGATAAAGGTACTGGAACAAACCAACGGAACTAACCTTAACCGCTTTTTAAGGAACATAATATGAGCCAACCCTCGCTTCCTCTGGTTTTGATGACCCATACACTGCCCGCCGAATGGACCATGTCCTTGAATGGAAAAATCCACCTGGTATGTGGACCTGAAGACGCCACTTTTTTGGCGCCAATCCTATCGGATTTATTGATAGAAGCAGAGGGTCTTTATTGTTTGCTCACCGTCAAGGTAACCGAAGAGCTCCTGCAGCGTGCGCCGCGCTTGCGAGTGGTAAGCAATATGGCCGTTGGATACGACAATATCGATGTACCCGCCTGCACCCGGCGAGGTATCCCGGTGGGAAATACCCCTGGCGTGTTGACAGAAGCTACCGCCGATCTGACGCTGGCATTGCTGCTTTCAGCGGCCCGCAATTTGACCCAGGCCAACCAGGATGCACGCGCCGGGCTGTGGAAGACCTGGTCGCCTACCGGATGGCTTGGTGAAGATTTGCACGGAGCAACCCTGGGCATTATCGGTATGGGAAAGATAGGCCAGGCTGTCGCCCAGCGAGCCTCGGTTTTTGGAATGCAAATCATTTATACCAGCCTGAATGAGGTCCAAATACCAGGTTGGCAGCGCGTTGATCTGACCGAATTGTTGGCAAAGAGCGATTTTATCAGCCTGCACGTCCCCTTGGATCAGCAGACGCGCGGCCTGATCAACCAGGCGACGCTGAGGCAGATGAAGCCATCCGCAATTCTGATTAACACCTCCCGCGGTTCGGTGGTTGACACCAATGCTTTGGCCGAAGCCTTGCAAGAGGGAAGAATCCGCGGCGCTGCCCTGGATGTCACTGACCCAGAGCCGTTACCAGCAGGCCATGTTTTATACAACCTGCCGAACTGCTTAATTGTGCCGCACATCGGCTCAGCTACCCGCCGCACACGCCGACGGATGGCTGAACTGGCCTGCGCTAACCTGTTGGCCGGCCTGGCTGGCGAGCGCTTACCGCATTGTGTTAACCCACAGGTTTATTCTTAATTCATCACTTAACCAGTAAGCGCCATGTCTGGCCGCCATCTGTGGTAGCCCACAACGCGGTTTGCACCGTGCAATAAAAGCCAGTCTGCCCTTTGGTGCCAAAACACTGTCCTTGAAAGGTGCTGGCCCAGGCCTGGCTGCGTGAAATCAAGGATACCGAGACTGCACCGTCCGGCAGATTCATCACTTTTGGGTTCACCAGGTTTGCCGGGATCGGGATTCCCAGGAATGCCTCCCAGGTTTGCCCGCCGCCAAAATCCAACAACCAGGCCGGGCCACGCGCGCCGCTGGCTTGCAAAGTGGGGGCAGCCTGCAGGTTTTCTTGCCAGGTTGCGCCCAGGTTACCGGTTGACAGCGCCAATTCTTGCGCCTGGTTGACCAGGCCTGCCTGCCGGAAAGTGATCAGGCCATTTCCCTGCTGGTCAAATGAGAGCAATTGGGGTGAAGCAATATCAGTGTCTGGGAGTGTGGTGATTTCCCAATCCAAATTATTTTTGGTATGTAACAGAACCAGGCCTGTCTGGCTGCGGGCTAAAATCCAGCCTTCTCCGCTGGGGAGATAAAAAGCCTTCTCGAATTGCAGGCCGGCTCGTAAAGCAGGCGGAAGAGCTCGCTCCTGCCAGCTTTGGCCATTATCGACCGTCCATATCATTCTTCCATCCACCATCACCCAACCCTGCTGGCTGTCAACCTGCTGAAATTCGGAAATGTGACCGTAGCTGATTACCGGGGTTTCGGATTGTCCTGCGCCAGGCAGGATATCTTTCGTAGCAGTCGGCCACAAGGAAACCAGCAGCGGCGCATCCGCGACATTCGAGTCAATATTAAGTTTTACGCCGCCCCAGGTCTCATTATGCCCGCCGGCATATTGAAATACGCGCTGGTGGTTCGTCCATAAGGATCCGCTCAAAATGGGAATGTCGGAAACAGTGATCGTTGGAGTGAAGCTGGCCTGGATATAGGTCGCCATCCATACAGCATCTGGCGCATTGGTTAGCGTGGCCCAATTGCCATAGTTGGCTGTAGAAGGAACTGAGTAAGCTCCCGCTTTCATTTTCAAGAGGTGAAGTTCTTCGGTCCAGCCATCGATAAATTTCGACACGGTTGCGGAGCAAGTTAGGTCAGAAGATGGAAATGCTTCCACATCATAATAAATGATACTGGTTAGCGTGATCGCTTCTGTCAACCCTAAATTGAAGAGCTTGGTGAAGGCTGCCTGCGCTTCCTGGCGGCCTTGTAAATTGGCTGTTGCAGGATCCGCGCTCATTTTTGGTATATCCCTCGTGAAGCACGGAGCTTGCGGGCCAACCCAAATTGGCAAGAATGTCCAACCGGCTTTTTGCACCTCTTTCACCCAGGTGCGGGTGATGGAACTGACGAAATTACATCCCCTGGCAAACGCCGAACCTCCGATGTACACACCAACGCCTTTATACGGGCTGCTTTTCCACCACTGCTGCATGTCGCCAATCGAGGGCAAATTGCACATATCAAATAAATGATCGGCAAAAATTTGAACCTTCCCTCCCGCATCCACCTGGAAAACTTGGCTTTTGGCATTCAGCGTGCTGCTGACCGCCCCTCTGTCCAAGACCTGGGCTGTCACGGTGTACACGCCTGTGCAGGCTGGGATGGTGGTGGTCAGGGTCTGAGTCCAACTGCCAGAACCCAACTGCACCGCGGATTTTCCAAGGGAGCCGCTCCCGCACGGCCCAGCTAACGACCAGGAAACATCGACCTGGGCAGGCGTTGAATTTGAATTGTGTCCATTTAATGTATATACAATCGGCTCAAAAGCGTCGAAGCGGGTGCGAATCTGGTTCCCCCGCCCCGCAAGTTGCAGAGAGGTCAGCGAAATGCCCGAGCTTTCATAGAAGTTGCTCGCCAGAACCGGCAGGATCAGGCGGGAGGCGGTGGGAGCAGGCGTGAAACGCGCCGCGCTGAAGGAGACAGTTTTGACAAAGGCGGGGCCGCTGGTCAGATCGGTGAGCTGGACTGCGCCGCTTGTCCCCGCCGTAAAATAATACGTGCCCAAATTTACCCATAGTCCAGCATTCGCTGCCTGATCGACCGTGATGGTTACCGGTTGGCTGCTGCTGAGCACGGTGTAGCGCGCCGTGCTCGTGTCTTGGTTGATCGTCTTTTGGGAAGTGCAGTTCCAGACGATTGGGGCATGCGCCGGGATGTACACTTCTACTTTATAGAAAGCGCTGGCTGCCAGATTGGGGCGCCACTCTCCACTGTTGCTGGACTGAGTAACCGTGGCGGCATTTTGCGTCAGGTATGCCGGATAAGTCTGATATGCATTGGCCAACGTATACCAATACGAATTGCACAGATCGATGGTGGGTGGGGTTAACGCTGGCACAGGCAGAATTATCGGGTCAGTAGGCGCTGCCAGGGCAGAGAGCCGCGACCCATCCACGGAATAACCAATTGCTGGATAAACCAATAAAGCGATGATCAGGAAACAACGCCATACAGCCTTTGAGAACATTCTAGCCTTCCAAATTCGGATAGTTTATATAGTCATTATAGCGGGCTTTCTATGAATAAATCAAGCATTGATCGATTTTGGTGTCGAATTGTCATAGAAATGTGACGATTTGCCGGGTGAATCATGATCAAATGCACATTACAATTTTTGTGAATTATAGTACAAATAAACTGAATCAATGTGATTCTGCAAATTCTCACTTTCCGTAAGGAGGATGACAATGAATGAACAACAGGAACTGATCAGCGCGCTGCAAACAATCCCCTGGTTTCAAGAACTCACGCCAGATTTGTTTGATAAGCTGGCCAGCATTTCTGGGCTGGTATCTTATGAAGCCGGGCAGGAATTATTCCGCGAAGGTGACCGCGAAGCCCATTTGTACATCGTCTTAGAAGGACGGGTAGCCATCGAAATGTATGTCCCGGGCAAAGGGCGCATGCGTATTTACACAGCCGAGCCCCTGGATGTTGTCGGATGGTCGAGCGTGACCCCCGTAGTCCGACAGCGGACAGCTTCTGCCAGGGCTGTCTTGCCCAGTATGCTGGTGAAGATAGATGCCTTGAAACTGCTCAAAATGTGCAGTGAGGATCACGACCTGGGCTATGTTGTGATGAAGCGCATGACCAACGTTGTCGCCAGTCGGCTCTTAACCACCCGGCTGCAAATGCTGGACATGTTTGCGCATCCTGGCGGAAACGAGGTGAGCAATGCCTGAAATTTCTCTTTCTGTTGGCGCGACAGTTGCATTGCCTAAAGCGGAATTTGACAACTTATTGGAAGGCTTGCGCGGCCTGGGCTATGAAACGGTCGGGCCTCAAGTTAAGGACGAGGCCATCGTTTATGAGCCAATTCAAGGGTTGGCTGACCTGCCGAAAGGCTATACCAGCGATCAAGATGCCGGGAAATACCGCCTGGTATATGCCGGGCATACGAATTATTTTGATGTCACCCCGGGCGCTCAATCCTGGAAGCAGTATTTTTTTCCACCGCGGGCCGAGATGATTGCCTTCAAGCGAGATCCGGAAAATTCCAGGCGTTGGGTAATTGACGAGCCAAAAACAAAATACCCGCTCTTTGCGCTGGTGGGCGTTAGGCCGTGTGAGCTGGCCGCCATCCAGGTGCAGGACAAAGTATTCTTGCGCGAGGATTTGAAGGATCCCTTTTACCGTGCGCGGCGCCAGGGAGCATTCATCATCGCGGTGAACTGCCTGCATCCCTGCGGCACCTGTTTTTGTACATCGATGGAAACAGGTCCCGAAGCAGAATCTGGGTATGATTTGTGCCTGACAGAATTGGATGATGACTTCCTGGTCAAGGTTGGCTCGGAAGCCGGCCGTATGGCGCTTGCCAACCAGGATTGGCACCCGGCGGCTGCTTTCTTGCTCAACCAGGCTCGCAATGGTCTGGAACGCGCCCGGCAGTCCATGGGCCGCAGTATCCCCAATTACCGCCAACTGCCGGATATTTTACTCAACGACATGGAAAATCCCCGCTATGACCATATCGCCAAGCGCTGCCTGAGTTGTGCTAACTGCACGCAGGTTTGCCCAACCTGCTTCTGTTGGGATACGCGTGAAGTGAATGATCTGGCAGGACAGCGTGCCAGCCGTGAACGTGTTTGGGACTCTTGTTTCAACATGGAGTATTCCTACGTGTTCGGAGGAAACTCGCGCCCTCTGGTACGGTCGCGCTATCGCCAGTGGATCACTCACAAGCTGGCGAGCTGGTGGAAACAGTACGGCGTGTCAGGCTGCGTAGGCTGCGGCCGGTGCATTTCCTGGTGCCCCGCTGCGATCGACTTTGCAGTTGAAGCGGTAGAACTGAGTAAAGAGGTGAAATCATGAGCGCCCGCACAAAGGAACTTAGTTCAGCAGTAACGCCAAACAAACCCATGCAGCCGTTTTGGGCTGTGATTGAAGAGATTCAGGTTGAAGCGCCCAGTGTGTCAACTTATTGGCTGCGTTTTCTTGATGCAGGCTTACAGACCGGGTTCCGCTTCAAACCCGGACAGTTTAACATGCTCTTGATGCCCGGCGTTGGCGAATCAGCCATTTCCATTAGTTCTTCCGCCGAAGAAAATCAGCGCATCGGCCATACCATTCGTTTCGTTGGGAATGTTACCAATTCCATCAGCCGCTTGAAAGTTGGCGATGTATTGGGCGTGCGTGGTCCTTTTGGAACAGCCTGGCCGATAGAACAGCACGTTGGCCAGGATATCGTCATTGCTGCCGGTGGAATTGGCTTACCGCCTCTGCGCACTGTGATTTACCACGTGATCAACCACCGTGCCGATTATGGACGGGTTGTTGTCTTGTACGGCGCTCGCACACCCCAGGATCTGCAGTTCACCCGGGAGTATAAAGAATGGGAAAAGGCCGGTATTGAAGTTGTGGTCACCGTGGATCGGGCTGATGACAAATGGGAAGGTCCGGTTGGCGTGGTGCCTCTGCTCTTTTACCGCTTGCGGATGGATCCTCGCAAGACGACCATTTTCTCTTGCGGCCCAGAGATTATGCTGCGCTTCGTGATTTTCGAAGCGCTGGCTCGCCGCATCTCTCCTGATCGCATTTACGTGTCCATGGAGCGTAACATGAAGTGTGGGCAGGGCTTTTGTGGTCACTGCCAGATGGGACCGTATTTTGTGTGTAAAGATGGTCCTGTCTTTACCTATGCGCAGCTTGAACCCTTCTTTAACGTGGAGGATCTCTAAATGAACAAGCCCACGGTCGCTGTTTACAAATTCTCTTCCTGCGACGGCTGCCAGCTTTCTATCCTCAACCTGGAGGACGAATTGCTGGATATCGCTGCAGCAGTTGAAATCGCCTTCTTCCTCGAAGCCCGTCGCCGGACCTTGCCTGGTCCCTACGATATCGGCATCGTAGAAGGTTCGATTACCACTCCCCATGAGGTGGAACGCATCCAGGAGATTCGCAACCAATGTCGCTTTCTGATTTCTCTGGGCACTTGCGCAACTGCAGGAGGTATTCAGGCGCTGCGCAACTTTGGTAAAGTCGAGGACCTGGCGATCAGCGTCTATCCCCATCCAGAATATCTTCATACATTAGAGACTTCCACTGCCATTTCGGAACATGTGAAAGTCGATCTCGAAATATGGGGCTGTCCGGTCAATAAATACCAGGTTTTGGAAGCCATCATGGCTCTGCTCCAAAAACGCAAACCCCAGCTCCCGGCTCATCCTGTTTGCCTGGACTGTAAACGCCAGGGAACTGTGTGTGTCATGAATGCCATGGGCGTTTTGTGCATGGGCCCTGTTACCCGCACAGGTTGTGGCGCGCTGTGCCCATCGAATGGGCGGGGCTGTTATGGCTGTTTCGGTCCTTCACCCAATGCAGAAATTAAGAATATGGCAATGACACTATCTCAAATGCAGCACGTACCGGGTGAAGCAGTGCGGTTGGCGCGCAACTTTGCCGGGTACGCCCCCCAGTTCCGTGAATTGGCAGACGCCTTGCAAAAAGCGGAGGTAAAGAAATGAAACAAAATATCGAAGTTCCTGCCCTGGCGCGTGTGGAAGGTGAGGGCGCCATCTACATCCGTCTGAAAAATGGCGAAATTGCTCAAGTTGAAGTCAATATTTACGAGCCTCCGCGCTTTTTCGAGGGCTTTTTACAAAACCGTTATTTCCAAGAAGTGCCCGATATCACCGCTCGTATTTGTGGAATCTGCCCGGTCGCTTATCAAATGAGCTCCGTGCAAGCATTGGAAAAAGCAATGAGCGTCCAAATTACCGATGAAATCCGCGCCCTGCGCCGTTTGTTATACTGCGCCGAGTACATCGAAAGCCACGCTCTGCATGTTTACATGCTGCAAGGTCCTGATATGCTCGGCCATGAAAGTGCTCTCACACTGGCAAGTGAGCATCCCGAGGTTGTCAAACAGGCTTTGCGTTTGAAGAAAATTGGCAACAGCTTACTGCGGGTAGTCGGAGGCCGCTCTGTCCATCCGGTGAATAACTGCGTGGGTGGTTTTTACCGTTGGCCAGAGGTGCAGGCCATCCAAGGCCTGATTGACGAATTGGAATGGGCTCTCCAGGCTTCCAAAGACACCGTGAAATTCGCTGCCGGGTTATCTTATCCGGATTTTGAGATGGATTATGAATTTGTGGCAATAACTCAGCCCGAGGAATATGCCATCTATGACGGCGCAGTGATTTCATCGAAGAACCCCGAGCCCATCAATGAAACGGCTTTCGAAAAGAATTACATCGAAATGCATGTCAAGCACTCCAATGCATTGCACAGCCACACGTCTGCTGGCACTTCCTATTTTGTCGGCCCACTGGCTCGCCTGAACCTGAATTTCAACCAGCTTCGCCCCGCTGCCAGGGAGGCCGCTGAACAGGCTGGTGTGACCCTGCCTTTAAAAAATCCCTTTAAGGGTATGCTGGCGCGTTCAATTGAATTGGTAGAAGTGTGCGACCTGGCATTAGAGCTTGTGAAAAATTACCACCCGAAAGGCCCCAGCCAAGTACCTTTTAAAGTCAAGGCTGGCGAAGGCTGCGGTGTCTCAGAGGCGCCGCGCGGTTTGCTGTATCACAGGTACGTTGTCAATGAACAGGGGTTGATCCAATATGCAAAAATCACACCCCCGACAGCCCAGAATTTTGCCCAAATGGAAGCTGATTTGTGGCAGTTTGCGCCGCAAGTATTGGATCTTAAGCACGAAGAAGCGACTTTGGCGTGTGAACATTTGATCCGCACCTATGATCCCTGCATTTCCTGCGCAACACATTTCTTAACCTTAAAAGTAGACCGGGAATAACGAACTAAGTGGATTTAGCGCCAGGAGGCAGAAAACCCCCTGGCGCATTTTTTTTTACGCCTTCACCATTGTATAATACGCAGGATGATCGCAATTATTGCACTCGGTCAAGAGCTGCGCGGGGATGACGGTGCTGGCCTGGAAGTAGTGCGCGCCTGGCAGCGCGCGTACCCTTCCAGTGCTGCATTGCCTTCCATCCGTGTGGAGTATGCTGGTCTGGCGGGCCTGGGTTTACTAAATTGGCTGGAGGGTGTCGATCATGCGATTTTAGTGGACGCCGTGAAAACCACAGCACCTTCGGGGACTTTGTTTACGTTGAAGGAATCAGATCTCGCCAGTTTCAATTCTGGCAGCGCTTTCGCACACGGCTGGGGTGTAGCCGAAACACTTGCGTTGGGCCGCAGGATGGGTGTATTGGAGGATTCGCTGGATATTACATTGATCGCTGTTTGTGCTGCTGAGTTCACCCCCGGTGTAGGATTGAGTTTACAGGTTCAACGCGCACTTCCTGAAGCAACCATCATGCTTGAAAATTTGGTGCAAAAATTTCTTCAAACCTGAGCTTTGGAGAAATCATATTCGAACACATCATTGGATCCCTGCGGCATGAATCTTTGGCGAGATGAACCCGTTCAAAATTGCCTGTTACGATTTTCTCGCTTTTGCAACATAACAATATCATGATCAACAGTCAATCGATACCCAATTCGATGCACAGCCTACCGCACATAGAGTTCGGTTATATGGATGACGAGACATTGGCGCAACATGCCATTCTGGACCGTTCGGCATTTGCTGCCATTTATAAACGTTATTTGACCCGCATTTACCGCTACCAACTGGCTCGCTGCGGCAACCCGGCCGATGCAGAAGATTTATGCGCCCAGACTTTCCTGGCAGCCCTTGAAAATATTCACCGCTTTCGAGGCGATGGCAGCTTTGCGGCCTGGTTGTTTGGAATTGCTCGCCGCAAAACTGCCTTACACCACCGCAGCCGGAGAAATCATGCCAGCCTAGATGATGCTGAGGAGCACGCCGATCCAGGCGCTAACCTGGAACAGATAACCAACCGCAATATTCTACTTCAGCGAGTGTATGCCGCCTTAGGCTCATTATCAACACAACGCGCTGAAGCTGTACTGTTGGTCATATTTGCGAATTTGAGCGCAGCCGAGGCCGGCGCTGTACTTGGCAAGACTCCTGCAGCAATAAAAATGGCTGTTTCACGCGGCCTGAACGATTTGCGGCAGCGTCTTATGTGGAAACAATCGGAGGATTGATGAAAACGCCTGTGGAAAACCCGCTACCCTCAGATGATTCTACCCACGATGAGTTTCCTGATTTACCCGAGGAAGACCGTGAGTTAATGAATGCACTGCGCCAGTCCGTACAAGAGGTTCAGCCAGACGCTCGCTTTGCTGCCCAGTTAGAGGAAGAGCTGCATCAAACCCGCGCAGCGCTGCCCCAACCTGTTCAAACCAGCCGTGCAGGTCGATTTTTTGGATCAACCGCGCGCACCATTGGCTGGGGGCTGGCAATCCTGTTGCTCATGTTAGGCCTCGGCTGGAGTATTCAGAATTTACGACCAGTCGCCTCAGCACCTGCGGCTGTGCCATCTACAATCGGCCCCACCTCAGTTCAGTCGTATCCCACCCCGACCCAAGGGGCCACATCCCCTACAACATCCCCAGAACTGCCGAAATCCACCCCAGCTTCTTCCACACCAGCCGGGTTATCCAGCCCATTTTTTCCTGGCGATACTCTGGTCCTCCAATCGAATTTTCCTGAAGTGCCCCTCAATCCAACCGTGTATCAACTGGTGAGTGGCCCGAAATTGACAATCGATAACATTCTTGCCAAAGCCCACCAGCTTGGCGTGGATGGGCACGTCTACAAGGCCAACGGTGAAGGCAACGGCCCTGTATTCGTTGTCAGTGATGGCCTCCAGCGCATTCTCTTTTTGGGTTCTGCGGACACATTCTTTTATGACTCAAATTATATAACGGCAGCGGCTGGCACCCTCGCTCTGCCGGCGGTCGATGTTCAAACAGCCACTGCAGAAACCTGGTTGAAGGCGCGCAATTTGCTTGATTTTCCCTACAAAGTCACCACCGACCCTGGCCAACCCGGTCTGGTGCAGTTCGAGAGAATCCTGGATGGATTTCCGATGCGTTATGGCCAAAATCGACCGGTGAGCATCCGGGTGTCAATTGATGAGCACGCAAAAGTGAAGCGAGTGGAGTTTGTCAGCGTTCCTGTACAAGCAGTTGGGCCACTGCCAATTCGCAGTGCAGCTCAAGCCTGGGATGACCTCGTAAATGGTCCAAGTCTGCTAAACAATAATGGACCCGATTCGGTCGAGATCACGCGCGGTGGAGTTTTCACCTCCAATGTTCAAACCTGGGGAAGGACATATCCCCTGGGAAAACCAATCGAAATGTTCGGGTACCTATCCGTTCTTCCTGCTGCCGAAGCAGGTGTACCCCCAGAAATAACATTCAATAATTATCCCCTTACAGGCGACACATCTAACCTTCTCCAAGTGAATCCGGTCGGCCAATTCTTACAAATCCTGGGCACAATGGATTCCGATGCGACTGGAAAGCTGTCTTTTCGTATGAACGGTTGGCAAACCTCTGCTTTTAGTGATGATAACCAGGAAGGGACGATCGAACGGGATGGAACCAAAGCCTATCTGAACACTGCCGCCAAACGCTTATTGCTGGCCGATTTACCGGGCGATGTTCCCACTGGCCTGCACGTCTCTGTTCGGGGTGTTGTCATCGATGGAAATCCTCCAGAGCTGGATTGGATGTATGTACAAACTGGCGCTACCAGCAGCGGCGGAGGAGGAGGCGGAGGTGGTTTTCATGAACTTAACTTAACTGGGGCGGTTTTGCCAACGCCCACGATTGTACCTTTTCCTAAAGAGGGCGAACGTGTTGATGGTTTGATCGGTTACCCAACAATGATTATCCATCAATTTCAAAACGGCACGCACGTTGTTGAATACAATATCGCCCTTGATTATTCAAACTCCCAACCTGAGCTGGGTCACGTACTGACCCTGGCTTCTGGATCAGGATTGGCGGGCATCGAAAATTATTTAAAATTGCCGGTTAAGGTATGGGGACAAATCACCTTTCTACAAAATGGAAAACCCGGCTTATCTGTAGAACGCTTTGAACCCGAATATCCCGGCCTTCATTATCAGCTCTTCGTTGGAAAGTACGAAATTGTCAATCTCGACAACCAGACCGTGCTGCGCTTTGTTACCCAGGACAACCAGGTGTATGTGCTGAAATCCTCTCTCCAGTATGGCGCGGCAGTCGCGGTTGGCCGCCCTGGAGACTTAATCCTGGTCGAAGGTTTGGCATATCCAGGAGACACATTTGCTGGCTATCCATTGATTACCGAGGCTGGTTCAAGTGTTGTCACCAGCAATGAAGAATTGAACCACTATAAGATCGCGGCGGCGCAGCCGGAGATCATCACCGAAACCACGCCGCCTCCGGGTCTACAACTGGTGATCAAGGATATCGAATTAGTTTACTATACCCCAGATCTGCGCGGGGTAGGCCAAAATATTGAGGCTTCCGGCGTGCCAATGTATATTCAGCCAGCCTGGCGCTTCAGCGGCACGTACTCAGATGGCACGCCGGTGGAAATCCTGGTGCAGGCAGCAGCATCTCAATTCCTCAAGTGATCAGATTGTCATCAGGATTACCGCCAACAGAGCAAAACCGATTCCAACAGCCTGTTGGCGGTTGATCTTTTCTTTTAAGATGAGCCAGGCAAATAACACCGTTGCACCCGAATAAAGCGAAGCGAGCACTGCAGATATATCCATACGCCCGATTTGCCCGGCAATTATATAAAATAAACTGCCTCCAATATCCAAAACAGTGTTGAGAATAACCAGAGGCCAAACGGAGCGATCAGGAATTTTTCGCTCGCGCACTCCCAAATTTACACCGAACAAAGCAACTGTGCCGCCGAGCCGTGCTGCACATAACGGCCAATACAGGGCGCTTTGGCTTCCAATATGCATAAAAACAAAATAACTGCCAAAACCGATCCCAGAAACCAATGGCAAGGCCAGGTCTCGCCACCGGATAGTCGCCTGATCTGTCTTTCCGAAATGGGAGATCAACCAAATCGCCAGGAAAGCAAATCCAAATCCCCCTAGTACGGATGGACTTTGAAACCCATCCGTAACCATCCCAACAACCACGGGCAAACAGGCAGCCGTCAACGCCGAAGCTGGAGCCGCCAGGGACATCTGACCGCGAGCAAAAGACACAAATAGAATCAGCAAACCTAATGAGCCAATAAAACCAGCCGCCACGCACCATCCAATCGTATTCCAATCGATCTTCTCGCGGCTAACAAAGGCAATGGCTAAGAGCGGCAAAAGGCCAACGATTTCACATAAAAATGCTGCGCGTGCCGCAGAAATTCTCCGACTGATGAGGCCGCCAATGAAATCTGCAGCTCCCCATGAAAAAGCTGACGCCAGGCCTAAAAATACAGCCAGCATTTTTAATCTCCCTTATAAGATTCAAGCAGGGCCCTCAGAAAGAGCCAGACGCGCTCGATTGAAGGAACAAATAATCGTTCTTCAGGGGAGTGTAAATTTTGCAGAGTCGGGCCTAACGAAAGCGCATCCAGGCCACCACAGCGCCGGCTGAGCAGGCCGCATTCCAACCCCCCATGGGTGAGTACTAATTGCGGGGCTACACCAAATGTGCGCTCATACACCAGTTGACTGCGGGTTAAAAGAGGCGACTGCATGTTCGGTTTCCATGGCTCCATGCGTTTGGAAATACTGATCCGGGCACCAGCCAGTTGGGCAACCGCCTCCACCCGGCCGATTAATTCATCCAACTGTGAAACCAGAGAACTGCGCTGATTGGATACAATGTGCAGGCCGTCTTCTTTCAATTCCACTACCCCCAGGTTGTTCGAAGTCTCAACAAAGCCATCGATCATTACCGATGTTTCATAAACGCCGTTTGGCAACGCCGCCATCAAACGCACTATCTGCAAACTGTCACTGCCCAAAACCATACGGTTCGATGATTCATTGCAAGGAAGGACTGAAATCTGCAAACCAGGATCGGTCTGGCCAAATTCGGTTCGTAACCTTGTCATCAAATCCTGCATATGATTATACAAAACAGGAATCTGCTCTGGAGAACATGCTAAATGGGCGACCGCCTCACGCGGTATCGCATTGCGGGCAGTCCCACCCTGCCAATGGGATATAAACACAGGTTCGTGATGGGAATATTCATCCAGCGCCCGAGTGAGTATCTTATTCGCGTTAGCGCGGTGTTTTTGGATATCTTCGCCAGAATGGCCACCTTTCAGACCACCTATTTTGAGTTCAATAGTGTCCAGGCCCGTGGGAATCTCTTGCCAGGTCACCGGGAGCAGCAATGTCGCCACCTGACCGCCAGCGCAACCGATCGTAAATTTCCCTTCCGTTTCCGAGTCCAGGTTTACCAGAGTTTTGCCAGTCAGCAAAACCGGGTCAATCTTGTCAGCGCCAGCCAATCCAACCTCTTCTTCAACAGTAAACAATAATTCCAAAGGTGGGTGGCTTAATTCGGCCGATGTCGCAATTGCCATAGCGATGGCTAATCCGATGCCATTATCTGCGCCCAGCGTGGTTTCATCTGTGCGAATCCAATCGCCATCAACAACGAGACGAATTGGATCTTTTAAGAAATCATGCTTTGAGAGTGCTGTTTTCTGGCAAACCATATCCATATGCCCTTGCAGTATCACAGGCGGAATCCCCTCACATCCTTCGCTCGCCGGGACATAAATCGCCAGGTTGCCCACTGCATCGGAGCGCGATCGGAATTGGTGTTCTTCGGCCCATCCCTGAATCCAGGCTGAAATTGCGGCCTCATTTTTGGAACCGCGAGGAACAGCGGAAATTTTTTCAAATAACAACAGGATTGTTTGCGTGGGATTCATAATTCTCCAATGTCATAAGAATATCAGGTGGAAACTTCACCAAGCCCACCCATTGTAACTGAGAATTTCGCATAACTTCCGAAATTATGATAGAATTTTCTTTATGCACAAGGTTTTTCCGCTGCCTGCGCCTTTGAACCGGACTCCTTCCTGGGCTTTCGGTCGTTAAGGGACGCCTGCAGACGGATATTGGAAAATATCAGCGCCCTCCGGAATGCTCGGAGGGCTTTTTCTTTCTAGGAGTAAACGCCATGCGCATGAGCCAACTTTTTTCTCAAACGTTACGAGAAACGCCAGCCGAGGCTGAAGTTGCCAGCCACCAGCTGCTGCTGCGAGCCGGTTTTATCCGCCAATTGTCAGCCGGTGTGTTCAGCTATTTACCTCTTGCCCGGCGTTCGCTCAACAAGATCGAAAATATATTACGGGAGGAAATGAACGCCATTGGCGGCCAGGAAATCAGCATGCCGGTCGTTCATCCGGCTGAATTGTGGAAGCAAACCGGTCGCTGGCAGAAAATTGATGCCGAAATGGGCCGGTTCAAAGACCGCGCCGGGCGGGATATGGTGTTGGCCATGACTCATGAAGAAGTGGTCGCAGACTTGGTGCGCAAAGAGGTGCGTTCGTATCGTCACCTGCCAAAAATGATCTATCACATCCAAACCAAGTGGCGTGATGATCCCCGGCCGCGTGCCGGTTTAATTCGCGCCCGCGAGTTTACCATGAAGGATTCATACAGCCTGGACGTCGATTGGCAAGGCCTGGACAAGCAGTACCAGGCGCATTATCAAGCTTATTTGCGCATCTTCCACCGCTGCGGCCTGCCGGTGGTGGCAGTCGGTTCGGACACCGGCATGATGGGCGGCATTCAGGCGCATGAATTTATGTTCCTGAACCCGATTGGAGAGGACACGCTGATGGTTTGCCAGGTATGTGGATATGCCGCCAACCGGCAAATTGCCACTTTCCAAAAGAAAGCTTTGCCAGTCGAAGAGCCATTGACATTGAATATGGTTGAAACCCCAGATTGCAAAACTATCGAATCTCTGGCAAATTTTCTGGGCGTCTCGCAGGCCCAAACTGCTAAGGCTGTTTTCATGATCGCTGCGATCAACAATTCGGACGGCACAGTATCCAACAAATTTATTTTTGCCGTGGTGCGCGGCGATATGGAAGTTAATGAAACGAAGCTTGCCAATGCCTTATCCGCCAGCAGTTTACGCCCAGCGACTGAAGAGGAAATCAGGTCAATTGGAGCAGAGCCGGGTTACGCCTCTCCGGTCGGGTTGGGTGACAATCAGGGATCATTGAACCGCATTATTGTGGTGGATGACCTCATTCCTCTCTCGCCAAACCTGGTCGCAGGCGCTAATCAGCCAGGGTACCACCTGGTGCACACCAACTACGGGCGCGATTACTCCGCTGATATCGTGCAGGATATATGCGCGGCGCGTGAGGGCGATGGTTGCCCGGATTGTAACGCTCCCCTGAAATCTGTGCGCGGTGTCGAGGTCGGCAATATCTTCAAACTGGGCACCTTTTACTCTTCGGCTCTGGGATGCACTTTCTTGGATAAAGATGGGCAAGAAAAGCCGGTCATCATGGGTTCGTATGGTATCGGGGTTGGCCGCCTTCTGGCTTGCGTTGCAGAAAGCCATCACGATGATAAAGGGCTGTGCTGGCCGGTTAGCGTGGCTCCCTTTCCTATTCACATTGTCCTCCTGGCTGGCAAACCCAAGCCTGGCGCTGAAAATGAAAAAACAGCCGCTGAACAGGCCGGTGATGAAATTTATGCAAATTTATGCGCGGCCGGGCTCGAACCGCTGTATGATGATAGGATGGAATCCGCTGGGATTAAATTCAATGACGCTGACCTGATTGGCCTGCCGCTTCGCATTACTGTTGGGGAGCGCAGCCTTCAGCAAGGGGGCATCGAATTAAAGCACCGCACAAGCGAAGCCAGGGAAATCGTTCCTGCTGGCTTGGTGGTTGAACGTCTTGCTAGAGAAATCGATCTTTTGAGAAACCTCGCTCAAAAATAAAATGGAATTTCAAGAATGGGTTTAAACGAAGCTCATATATTTAATCAATGCCAATAAAATTAATAATTTTTATCAAGTGGCAAAATTGATTGCATTTTTCCTTTTCGTGAAATACAATAAATAAACGGGATTAATGAATATTGTACCAATCCCATCACGATAGAAAGGAAGAAAATCGTATGTTTTTTGCGCCAAAAGAAAAAGGCCAGGGAATGGTTGAATATGCCTTAATCATTGTCTTGGTGGCAGTTGTTTTGATCGTTGTTCTCGCTCTGGTCGGCAGCCAAATTTCGACTGTTTTTTCGCAAATTATTTCAGGCCTTACCCGATAATATTTCAAGCTTGCCGGACAAACAAACCCTCGCTTTTTCTAGGCGAGGGTTTGTTTTTAATGGTTGATTTTTATAAAATGTTACTGGGCAGAATAATTCTGTATCATCTGCTGCTTGATCTTAAACAGCCCGTTGTTCCATTATTTCTTGCCCTGTTGTCCTGCAAGGTCAAGCGCTTTCCATAATCTTCTATCCAGCCTATGACCAGGGTAGGTAAAGAAAATATCGCTGTTCAAATGGCGAAGCAGGTGCCAGTTGCTCGTTGCACTGGCCTTCAAGCCGATCTGGCCAATTTGGTCGCCGCGCTTCACCTGCAGCCTTTTTTGCATGATCTCATTTGTCACATGCTCATTCTGCTAGCTCTTCATCTTGAAGAAACTCGTCAATTTCATTGCCAGGTTCAAATCACCCGCCAACTGCAGCTTTCCTTGCATAAAAGCCATCATGCCATCCATGCGTCCCAATAAAATATCAGCGAACTCATGCGCATCCGCGGTCATTGTCATTTTGGGAGATGGCGCAACACCTGGGGTCACTTTACACGCTCCGTTGGCGATATCGATTATCCAATCGCCGCCTTCTTCGCCTGTTAAATGGTATTGAATAATCGCTTCAACGCCTGCGGCTTTATCCGGTTGGAAAGCTTTCTCGTGGTTGCGAATCAATTGGTCGACAGTGTAATCAGTCATTTTCTTTTCCTTTCCTATTTTTAATTGAGATTTTCGAAAATGCCAGCCGCGCCCATGCCTCCGCCGATGCACATGGTCACCATACCAAATTGCACAGCGCGCCGTTTCATTTCATAAACCAATTGGGTGGTCAGCTTTGCCCCGGTGCAGCCAAGAGGGTGCCCCAAGGCAATCGCCCCGCCATTCACGTTGGTAATTTCTGGGTTTAAGCCGACCTGGCGCATTACAGCCAGGCCTTGGGCAGCAAAAGCCTCGTTCAGCTCGATCAGGCCGATTTCATTCAAATCCAATCCGGCCAGCTTGAGTGCCTTGGGAATTGCCGCTATTGGGCCAATCCCCATTAGTTCTGGTGGCACTCCACCCACAGCAAAAGACACGAATCGCGCCATGGGTTTTAATCCCAGCGCTTCAGCTCGAGCGCGCGACATGATAAGAACACCTGCCGCTCCATCCGACATCTGTGAGGCATTGCCTGCTGTCACTGTTCCATTCTCTTTAAAGGCAGGTTTAAGTTTAGCCAGGCCCTCGAGAGTGGTGTCGCCGCGCGGTCCTTCATCTCGGCTGAAAACGAACGAGCGAGTGCGCGTCTTACTGTCATGTGGTTCAACGATATTCACTTCCACGGGGATCAATTCAGGATCAAATCGACCAGAAGAAACAGCCGCTGTGGCGCGTTGGTGGCTGGTCACCGAAAAAGCATCCTGATCTGCCCGGCTGACGCCGAATTTTTCGGCAACGTTTTCCGCCGTTAGCCCCATATTGGTGAATGATTCGGGAGCTTCAAACGCCAGGCTCGGAAGAGGGGAAAACTTAAAGCCTGTCATTGGCACCATGCTCATTGATTCCGCTCCACCGGCAATAGCGATTTGCAGTTGGCCCGCCATAATCGCAAAGGCGGCATGTGCGATGCTCTGCAGACCCGAGGAGCAGAAGCGGTTGATTGTCTCACCGGCCACGCTGTTGGGCAAGCCGGCGCGCAGCGCCACCATGCGAGCCATATTCATTCCCTGCTCGCCTTCAGGGAAGGCGCAGCCAAGCACAAAATCTTCGATCTCCGCTGGATCCAGTCCAGGCGCCCGTCGCAGGAGATCTTTGATCACCAGCACCATCAGCTCATCAGAGCGCACCGCTGCCAGACTGCCGCGTTTGGCTTTGCCAACCGGCGTCCGAGCAGCAGCGACAATTACAGGTTCACGTGAAGGATCTAAATTAGACATATGCACCTCTCGTTTCCACTAATTGCGCAGCGGTTTACCGGTTTGAAGCGTGTGCATCATGCGCAGTTGGGTCTTTTCCTGCCCGCACAGCGAAAGGAATGCCTCACGCTCCAAATCAAGGATATACCATTCGTCTACCCATGCCGGGCGGGTGATGGCACCGCCGGTCATCACATTGGCCAGCTTGCCGGCAACCACAGCATCATACTCGGAAATATACCTGCCTTCTTTCATCATGTAGATGGCGACATTCAGCGCGCCGAGATAATCGCGGCCAACAGCATAAATTTTCTCCGGAACTGGCGGTTGGTAACCAGCAGCCGCCATGTGCAGCACTTCGCGCTTGGCCTCTGCCAGTAAATGGTCACGGTGGAATACCACGCGGTCGGATGAACCCAAAATGCCCAGACCGCGTGCTTCTTCGGCGCTGGTAGATACCTTGGCGAGCCCAATCTGCTCGAAGATCCTTTGTAAGAATGGCAGAGCCTCGGCGTTTTGCGTGCGCATGGCAGGGTTCAGAACACGTCTCAGCATCTCTTTCGTGCCGCCGCCTGCCGGTATCACACCCACCCCCATCTCCACCAGGCCGCTGTACAGCTCACTGGCGGCGACTACCCGGCTTCCGTACATGGTCACCTCTGCCCCGCCGCCCAGGGCCAGGCCGGCTGGCGCTACAACCACAGGTTTACCGAAGTAGCGCATGCGCATGTTGATGGACTGCATTTTCTTGACCGCTGCTTCGAGCTGGTCCCACATACCCATTTTCGCCCCCATGACGACCATCATTAAGTTTGCTCCGGCTGAGAAATTCTCGCCATCATTGCCGACCACCAGCCCTTCAAATTCGCGTTCCGCCTTATCCAGGCCGGTGGAAAGCATATTGAAGATATCATCATCCAGTGCATTCATCTTTGTATGGAATTCGACGCAGGCGACGCCATCACCCAGGTCAATCAGGCTTGCGCCGGGGTTGGCAGCAATCACCTTGCTCTCCTGGCGTTTTTCTTTCAAGATGATTACATCGGCAGATCTCGCCAGGGACTGGTAAGACCTGGTTGCATGGTTATAGACTCCAGCTTTGCGACTGCCTTCATACTGGTAAAAAGAAGTGACGCCTTGGGCCAGCATCTGATCGACCCAGGCAGGCGGAGGAAAGCCTGCTGCCCGCATCTTTTCAGCCGTTGCTGGCACGCCAAGCATATCCCAGGTTTCGAAGGGCCCGGCCTCGTGTCCAAAGCCCCAACGCATGGCGTCATCCAGCGGTTTAGGGGTATCAGCAACTTCTGGGATCAGGCTGGCTGCGTACATCAGCCCCTGGAATGTGAGCGCGCGCACCAATTGTGCCGCACGATCATCTCCCGCCAGGATGGTCTGTAGTTGTTCCGCCAGGGTTTCTTTATCGCGTGCTTTGCCGATCGATTCAAATCGTACCTTTTGAGCCGCCTCATGTTCGAGCGTCTTCAAATTCAATGACCAGAAATCTTTCGAGCCATCTGGTGAGCGAACTTCCTTATAAAAACCAACCTTGGTTTTACCACCTAACCAACCGCGCTCAACCATGGTATGGATCAGAGAATTGACAGGCTGTGAATTGAGATACGGTTGGGCCAGCGCATCGTTTGGAATTAACGGGGCCAGGTTACGACCGACATGCTCCCACACATCCACACCCACCAGGTCAATCAGCCTGAAGGTAGCCGTCTTCGGTCGGCCAATCGCTGGGCCGGTCACCGCATCCACCTCATCAACGCTGTATCCATTCGCCAGGATATAATCCAGGCCGAACGCTCCGCTGCCAAAAGCCAGGCGGTTGCCGATGAAGTTGGGCGTATCTTTGCACATGACAATGCCCTTGCCAAGGCGGTACTCGCCAAAATGGCAAATAAAATCGACAACTTCCGCCGAAGTCTCGGGCGTCGGGATAATTTCCAGCAACTTAAGATAGCGCGGTGGGTTGAAGAAATGGGTTCCCAGGAAATGTTGGCGGAAACTATCCGAACGACCTTCGGCGATGGATGATACAGGAATTCCCGAAGTGTTCGTGCTGACAATCGTATGCTCCCCGCGCAAAGCATCGATGCGTTCCATCAATTTGCGCTTCAGGTCAAGATTTTCGACGATCACTTCAATGACCCAATCGGCTTGAGTGACAACATTCAAATCATCTTCCAGGTTGCCAATCTTTACCAATGGAGTTTGAGCTTCGCTGAAGAAGGAAGCCGGCCTCGATTTCACTGCTCTGTCCAGCCCTTGCTGCACAATCCGATTGCGGACCACAGGTGACTGCAGAGTCAGTCCTTTTTGTTCTTCCTCAGACAGGAGTTTGTTCGGGACAATATCGAGAAGCGTCGTGCTGACACCTGCATTGGCCAAATGCGCAGCGATTGCCGCGCCCATCGTGCCCGCACCAACCACCACTGCACGGAATATGTGATATTTCATAATACCTCCAATGTGCCTGCGCTCAGCGCAGTTCCTTACCGCTGTAATCCAGGACATTGCGAGCGACAATCAGGCGGTTAATTTGACCGGTGCCCTCATAGATATCGCTGATCTTGGCGTCACGGAACCATTTCTCCAATAAAGTATCGCGAGTGTAACCCAATGGTCCCATAATCTCGACAGCTTTTTGAGTGATTTTGGTGACAATATCACCGGCGCGCACTTTCGCCATCGAAGATTCAAGATTATTCGGCCGTTTGTTATCCAACATCCACACCGCTTTGACTACCAGCAGCCAGGCAGAGCGCAGCATCACTTCCATGTCAACCACATCGCGCTCGATCGAGGTCAGCTTCTGGCGCGGCAGGCCATACCGGATGGTAATACCCTGGCGTTCCAATTCTTCTTTCAGCAGTTCCAATGTCGCTCGCGCCACGCCCACCGCAGTTGCTGCCACCAGAGGGCGAGTGGCATCGAAAGTAGCCATCGCGCCTTTAAAGCCTGTGGTGGTTTTTTCTGTAATTACTTCAGGGCTGCCCAGGATGTTCTCGAACGGAATTCGGCAGTCTTGCAACACAATCGAAGCTGTATCGCTTACGCGAATGCCCATTTTGTGTTCCAGCTTGGTCACCTTGATGCCGGGGGTTCTTGCTTCGACAACGAAGGGGCGCATACCGGCTCGACCCGCCGATGGGTCAATTGTTGCCCAGATTACAACAAATCCATTGCTCAGTTCAAGCGATTTGTGACCGCCTGTGACAAAAATTTTCTCGCCATTTAGTATCCACTCGTTGGTGGCTTTGTCCAACACGGCGGATGTGCGAATGGAGGCCGTATCTGAGCCTGCCTGTGGTTCAGTCATCGCCATGGCTGCAAAAGTGGGCTTCTCTTCCCGAAAACGGGCCAGGAATTTTGCCTTTTGCTCCGGGGTGCCGGTTGCTTCGACCGCCGCCGCGCCTAATCCTCCGCCCGGCGTGACCAGGTACATGCCAACATCACCCCAGGAAAGCATTTCGAGCATAAATGCCAGGGATTGATAACCAATGCGGGGACGTTCTTTGCCGCTCTCATCCGTTTTCTTGCTTTCTGTTGGGGCTAACGAACCCGCGCCGGTTGCGCGCATGGCTGTGTGCATAAATTCGATATAGTTCCATGGTACGCTGTGTTCATTCTCATCAAATTCACGCGAATACGGCCTCATCATATTGATGGCTACCGTTTTCAACATATTGCTCTGCATTGAAATTGGCTTGGGCATTTCAAATTCGATCATAAGAATCTCCTTGCCTTTGGTGTTAAATCTTTTAGGCTGCCGCCAGCCCAGTGAAAGTTGCCAATCCTCGTCCGTTGCGCATCCACAATTCTACAGGATGTTCGCGTATGTAACCGTGACCGCCCAGGATCTGGACAGCCCGGTCAGACACCATCATTGCCATATCAGCTGCACCGGTGAACGCCAGGTACGCCTGCTTTTCTGCCTCCGGCAGACCTTTATCCGCCATCCAGGCAGCCTCCCAAGTCAATAGTCGAATAGCTTCGATCTCAGTCGCCATTTCAGCGATCATGAATGCGATAGCCTGTTTCTGAGCGACTTTTACGCCAAAAACATCGCGGTCTTTAGCATAATCTTTCGAATATTCCAGGGCAGCGCGCGACAGGCCGACCGCCAGCGCCGCGACGGCCAGGCGGCTCGATGTCAGGATGGGCGCAACAGCATGCCCACCTGGCCCTCCCAGGCGATTTTCCACTGGAACTCTGACATTTTCGAGACCTAGGGTGTACACAGGTAATGCATGAATACCTAATAACTTCTGACGTTCTCCGACCGTCAGCCCGGGCGTCCCAACTGGCACAATGAATCCTTGGGTTTGACCACCCAGGTTGGCATAAACCAGGTATCCTTTAGCTTCTTTTGCAAACGGCACATACGCTTTTTTACCATCCAACACATAACTTTCGCCTTCGAGCACTGCACTGGTTTTTAGGTCATTCGGGTCAAACAGCATGCCCGGTTCAATCATTGCGGCTGTGTAAGGCTGCCAGTCTCCCTCCACCACGGGCGGTAGAAATGCCTCTTTCTGGGCTTCGCTGCCTACAAAGAGTATCGGCAGCGCGAACAAGCCTGGCGTCATCACCGCCATCGCCCCGGCCAGATCTCCCCAAGCCAGTTCTTCAGCCGCCAGGACGCCGGTAACAGCAGAATATTCGCCGAATCCACCGTACTGCTCCGGAATTGAGGCCTGGAGCACACCCAACTCCCAGCCTTTTTTGATCACTCCCTTTGGCAGATCTGAGGCCTCGTCCGCGTCATGTGCGGCTGGGCGCAGAACTCCTTGAGCATAGCGACTCACCGTTTCCACCAACATTTTTTGTTCTTCAGACGGTTCGAATGAATACATGGGTCCTCCTTTAGACTGAAAATTTACATTCGACAATCCAGGCAGCGATAGATTAATGGCACAGGCCCCCGGCTGGCTTCAAGTTCTGCCAGATTGGCGATTTCTAACATACCGCGTTGGTATAAAAATTCCACGTGCGCTCCGGCCTCCTCCAGGGCGAGGAGCACGTTGTAACCATGAACTTCTGGAAATAAAATGTGAGATACCTCATTGATCGTGCGAGGCTCCTTCAGAATACTCAAAACTTTTTGCAAGCGCTCATCATGCATGGCGCGGATAATATCGATGCGTTCGTTTAAATCGACGATCGGCTTCTTATGACCCCCAAAGGTGAGCTGAGGCTGGTTCGCCCAAGAACGAAGAGCCTCTAATGAATGAAGATAATGATCAAGACCCGTCGAAAGTGTCAATTGCTCCGGCGCCTGGTGGGGAGTGGTATCGCTCAACACATGATCGCCGCTGAACAACATATTGTGAAGCCTTAGGACCACATGGCCGGCGCAGTGACCTGGCACGTGCAGTATCTCGAAAGGTCCACAGCGCATGCCAGCGCTTTCGTAAGTAAAATCAACTGGCTCAGGTTGAAAAAGATTCTTGGTGGAGCGGTACATTTCCATGATGCGCTCCAAGCGTTCGGACGGAACACCTGCTTCAATCAAGTATTCATGCAGCCGGCGTCCGATAACGGACAACCGCTCGGTGTAATTTGTCAATACACGGCGGTCCAATTCGTGGATCCCAAGCAATGCCTGGCTGCGAGCGCGCACGTAATTCAATCCGCCAAAATGGTCGATATGGCCGTGGGTGATAAGGATATGTGTGAGGTTTGCAAAGCCAATTTGCCTGCCAAGCAGAGCGCCAGCCGTCAGCAGACCTGTTTCCAGATGTTTGTTTGAATCCCCAATCCCAGAACCAGCATCGATCAGCACTCGCATTTCACCGAGCTCAACATCGTCCACCAATATAAAATAAGCATAACCCCACAAGCCTGGGAATTCCAGCATCGGAATCTGGGCGATCTGAGCGCCGCCATCGGTGACGAATAATTCAATTTTTTGCCGTGGAGTGGTTGGAACGTTTTTCATGAGCCTGTATTCTCCCGGAATTGTTCTGGGCGAGATAACAGACCGAGCAAAAACAAGCGGGTAAATTGGTCGGCAATCATTTCAACAGGCAGGGGGCCATCTTTGCGATACCAGGTCACCATCCAGTTCATCACCCCCAATAGAGCCCTTCCAGCCAGTGAGGGCTGCTCGCAGTGAAAGACACCCGCCTCTTTACCTTCCTGGACCAGGTCGCGCCAAAGTCGTTCGAAACGATCTCTGCGCGGAATATGTTTCGAGCGTAGCACATCGTCTAAAGACCGGTATTCCAGAAGCAAAACCACTCCCAGGTCTTGGTATTCTGCCAGAGCTTGCAAATAGGTGATCATAGCCTGACGCAGCTTCTGTTCAGGAGGCAGTGGTTGGACGACAACATTTTCCAGCCTGTTTGTGATCACATCCAAGGCATGGTCAAGGATCGCAAGTAATATTTCTTGCTTGGAGGCAAAGTGGTGGTAAAGTGAAGCTTTTTGCAAACATACGGCCTCTGCAATGTCTTGCATCGAGGCGGCATGAAAGCCTTTTTCACTAAAAATTCGAGCCGAAGCCTGGAGAATATCATCCCGAGTCAAACGCAGCTCCCTACCGAACGTTCGGTAGTTTAAGCATACCAAAACTTATCCACCTGTCAAGAGAAAAAAATCACCCATCCGGGTGATTTTACGCACTGCGTCATGAGTTTTCGGTATAAAAAGGGGTATGTTGTGTCGAAAACTGCACAACATACTCCTCTTTATTACCGCATTTTATCATGCAACGATATTCACCAATTTTCCGCCGACAACGATCACTTTCTTCGGCGCGCTGCTTCCTAAGAACTTTTGGATCGAGGCGCTGGCCAAAGCAGCCTTTTTGATTGACTCATCGGGCGTTCCGACTGGGACTGTAATACGGTCGCGCACCTTTCCATTCACCTGGACAACGATGGTCAGTTGTTCCTCTGCCGCGGCAGCTTCGTCCACCGTTGGCCACGATTGTTGGTGAATTGAGTAGGGTTTTCCCAGGTAAGACCACAACTCCTCGCTGATATGAGGTGCAACGGGCGCCATCATGCGCAGATACAAGTCTAGCGCTTCATTCCACTCAGCCGTGCCGCTCAAACCTGCTTCGCGCGCTTTGTACAAGGCATTGAGCAGCTCCATCAGGCTTGAAACGATGGTGTTGAATTCAAAGTTTTCGAAATCGTGAGTCACGCGCCGTAAAGTCTGATGTACCCTGCGGCGCAAGGTGCGGCCGGCGTCCTCATCTGAGTTTCCAGGTTGTGCTGGTTCAGTAAATAATGCCCAGGTGCGGCGCACCCATCGGGCCGCACCTTCAATTCCCGAACTATTCCAGGGTGCACCCATATCCCAACGTGCAAAAAACATCAGGTATGCGCGCACGGTATCCGCTCCATACCGACCCACCAGCTCATCTGGTGACACCACGTTGCCGCGACTCTTGGACATTTTTTCGCCATCTTCACCCAACACCATGCCCTGGTTGCGCAGCTGCAACATCGGTTCCGGCCCATTGACGATCTCCATATCGCGGCACGCTTTATGGAAAAAGCGTGTGTAGATTAAGTGCATCGTGGCATGTTCGATGCCCCCGGTATATGTGTCAACCGGCATCCAATATTGATATTGATGTGGATCAAACGGCCCTTGATCATAATGGGGAGACAAATAGCGCAGGTGATACCAGGATGAACACATGAAAGTATCCATCGTGTCAGTCTCTCTCTCTGCAGGTCCGCCGCAAACCGGGCAGGTGGTTTTTTTCCATGTTGGATGGAGCTTTAATGGACTCTCTCCGGTTGGCAGCCATTCCACATCATCTGGCAGCAAGATTGGCAGTTGATCATCCGGAACGTCTTGCGCCCCATGTTGAGGGCAGTAAACGATTGGAATCGGCGCGCCCCAATACCGCTGGCGAGATATCAGCCAATCGCGCAGGCGGTAATTGACAGCATGCTTACCTTTACCGTTCTTTTCCAGGAACGCCACCGCCGCCTTAAAAGCCTGGTCACCAGGAGTGCCGGTCAAAACACCTGAATTCACCATTTTTCCATGGGCAGGAATTGCTTCGGTCATCGCATTTGCAGACAAGGGCTCAGCATCTTCCGGTTGAACCACAACACGAATTTCCAGGCCGAATTTGCGAGCAAATTCAAAATCGCGCTGGTCATGGGCTGGCACAGCCATGATCGCGCCTGTACCGTACGTCATTAAGACATAATCGGCAATCCAAACGGGAATCCGTTCTCCCGTGACCGGATTGATGGCATACCCTCCGGTAAACACGCCCGTCTTTTCTTTATCAGCCGCTTCACGCTGAATGTCGGATTGACGTTTTGTTAGTTCAATGTACGCCTGGACATCCGGAGATTGGTCTTGCGACGTAAGCTTGCTGACCAACGGATGCTCAGGCGCTAACACCATGAATGTAGCGCCCCACAGCGTATCTGGGCGGGTAGTAAAAACGACGACTTCATCCCCGCCTTGTGTAGTAAAGATCACATGAGCGCCTTCTGAACGGCCGATCCAATTTTCCTGCAATGTGCGCACTCGCTCGGGCCAATCGATAGTGGCAAAGCTCAGCAGTTCATCTGCATAGTGGGTCGTGCGGAAAAACCACTGATCCAGGTCGCGCTTGATGACCGGTGTGCCGCAGCGTTCACAATGACGGTCATCGCCCCATACCTGTTCGCGCGCCAGGGTAGTATTGCAGTTCGGGCACCAATCGACAGGGGACATTTTGTGGTATGCTAAACCGTTTTTATGCAGTTGGGTGAAAAACCACTGTGTCCAACGGTAAAATTCCGGGTCAGCCGAAATCGCTTCTCGCCGCCAATCAAACATAGCACCCATGCTGCGCAGCTGCTTGCGCATCTTATCGATATTTGCAAACGTCCATTTCTTTGGGTGGATGCGGTTCTTGATCGCCGCATTCTCAGCCGGCAAACCAAATGCATCAAAGCCCATCGGAAAAAGCACATTGAAGCCGCGCATGCGCATAAAGCGGGCGCGCGCATCCGAAGGGGTCATCGCATACCAGTGGCCGATGTGCAAATCGCCTGAAGGATATGGGAGCATCGTCAAGGCATAGTGCTTGGGACGGCTGGAGTCAATATCGGAATGGTATAAGCCATCAGCTTCCCAACGGGCTTGCCATTTAGGTTCGATTTGTGTAGGAGTATAGGTGGGTGTTTCCATAATAATGCATTCTCCAATCCTGAAAATTAACGGATGAATTATATCAGACCAGTCAGGCCTGTTCTTGCTCTGCAGACGCTTCTCGCACCACCAGGCTCAACGCTCGGCCAGGAGCGTACACCTGGCGCAATATTTGCTTCCCTGCCAGGTAAACCTTCAAAAGCGGCAGCGCTTTGGCTACTGCTTCAGCCTCGGAAGCATCCGCTGCCAACTTGATCACCACTCTCAGCTTTCCGTTGATCTGAACGGGGATTTCCACCAAATCCTCTTCTGCCAGTCTCTGATCGTAGGAGGGCCAGGCCTCGTTCAAAACACTGCTGCCGGGTTCGATCTTTTGCCACAATTCTTCACAGATAAAAGGCACGGCAGGCGCCATTAACACCAACAACTGACGTAACGCTTGCCTGTAAGCTGCGGTTTTTGTCTGGCCAGCTCGCTGGCGCTCTGTCATCCAGTTGGTGAATTCCATCAGCGCGGAGATCATTGTGTTAAACCGCAGTGTCTCCAGCCGCTCGGTCACCTGGCGAGTCAAACGGTGCAAACGGCGTTCCAATTCAGCATCAGCCTGGTCAGGTTGCAACCCTGTTTGATCTTCGAGGTTAGCATACAGCATCCACACCCGGTTCAAGAAGCGCCTTGCGCCATTGATGCCTTCAGTGCTCCAACGTAATTCCTGGTCAAACGGCGCCATGAACATGCAGTACAAACGAAGGGCATCAGCCCCATAATCCTGCACCACTGCGTCAGGTGTGATCACATTGCCACGACTCTTGGACATGCGCTTCCCGTCCGGCGCCATTAACTGGCCCTGGTTGAGCAGCTTCTGAAACGGCTCATCAAACGGCACCAATCCAGCATCATACATTACCTTAATCCAAAAACGAGCGTAAAGCAGATGCAGCACAGCATGTTCCGCCCCTCCCACGTACAAATCGACAGGCATCCAATACTTCATCTTCTCCGGGTCAAATGGCAGGTTGGCTTCATGCGGGCTGGTGAAACGCAAAAAATACCAGGAAGAGCAAGCGAATCCACCCATGGTATCCGTCTCACGTCGGGCAGGACCTCCACAGCGCGGGCAAGTGGTATTGACGAACTCTGCTGCCCGCGCCAGCGGAGAGGTTCCACTGCCATCCGGTTGGAAATTTTCCATTGGCGGCAGCAGCACCGGGAGCTGATCGGCCGGTACAGGCATCTCGCCGCATTCCGGGCAGTGAACAATCGGTATCGGCGCGCCCCAATAGCGCTGGCGTGAGATCAACCAGTCGCGCATGCGGTACTGCACTGCCGGGCGCCCCAACGCTCGGCATCCGAGCTCCTTGGTAATCTCGCTGGCTGCCTTTTCATTGATCATTCCATCAAATGCTCCTGAATTGACCAGGATGCCCTCCTCCAAATAAGGCGCCGGCTGGGGATCAATCGATCCCTCTGCCGAGGCAATCACTATTTTCACGCCTAGGCCAAAATGATGGGCAAATGCCTGGTCTCGCTGGTCATGGGCAGGTACACCCATCACCGCGCCCGTCCCATAACCGGGCAGAACATAATCTGCAATCCATACCGGTAGTGTTTCACCCGTCAGAGGATGCACGGCAAAACAACCGGAGAAAACACCGGTAATTTTCCTGGCTTCATTCATCCTGTCCACTTCACTTTGCCGGGCTGCCTGGTCTCGATATGCTTCAATAACAGCCCGCTCAACACTATTCGGATTGTTCTCGATCAACAAATCCACCAGGGTGTGTTCAGGCGCCAATACCAGGAATGTCACTCCGAACAATGTATCTGGCCGCGTGGTGAATACTTCGATGGTCTTTTGTTGACCAGCGATTGGAAATTGAACCAGGGCGCCATGCGAACGCCCAATCCAGTTGCGCTGCATCGCTTTGATATGCTCCGGCCAATCGATGCGCTCCAGGCCTTCCAGCAAGCGATCGGCATAAGCGGTAATCCGGAAATACCAGGCCGGGATATTACGGCGGGTGACGCCGCTGTGTCCACGCCAGCATACCCCATCTTTCACTTCATGGCTGGAAAGAGTGGTCTGGCAGCCCGGACACCACCACTGCCAGTTGGTATCGCGATAAGCCAACCCGCGCTCATATAAAAGCAGGAAAAAGGCCTGCGTCCAGTGATAATAAGCCGGATCGGATGAATCAATCTCGCGGCTCCAATCATAACTTGCCCCAATCAGGTCGAATTGGCGGCGGAAGTTGGCCGTATTGCGATCAGTTGTCTGGCGTGGATGAACGCCGTGCGATACTGCATACTGTTCTGCTGGCTCGCCAAAGGCATCCCACCCCATTGGGTGCAGTACATTGTATCCTTGCATGCGTTTGAAGCGCGACAGCACATCGGTCGGAATGTAATTGCGGCAGTGCCCAACATGCAGCCCATCACCGGATGGGTAAGGGAAGAAATCCAGGCAGTAATATTTCGGTTTATCTCCAGACTCGGAGGCAAGGAACAGCCCAGCCTCCTGCCAATGTTTTTGCCAAGTCTTCTCAAAAGTCTGTGGTTGGTAGAACTCTTCTGTTGCGATTTTTCTGGACATGTTAGCCTCCTTCCAAAGAGATTTGACCCAGAAAACAAAAAATCCTTCGCCTATGAGGGGCGAAGGAAAACAATACCTCCGTGGTACCACCCTGCTTGCCTGTTCAATGGTTCAACAGACCGCTTTGGTTCCGCTATAATGGGCGCACCCATGCCCGGCTAACAAAAATCCTTTCACCGGCAAAGCCCGCCCAAGTAGGCCCAGGCGAGTTCGGTCTTATACCAGGCTGGGCCTGGAAGTACTCTGTGGGTACCTTACCGGGCTCTCACCTCTCTCTCCCGATTCGCTGACAGATAACCTACTACTCCTGTTAAGGCTGTTCAGTCTATATTTAATTGTGTGGACCCAGAGGGATTCGAACCCTCGGCCTTCTCAATGCCATTGAGACGCGCTCCCAACTGCGCTATGGGCCCAATATTCAATTTTCGGACCGGTTTCGTTCTTATCCCCGGTCGAGTGGACCTGGAGGGAGTCGAACCCTCGGCCTCTTCAGTGCGATTGAAGCGCGCTCCCAACTGCGCTACAGGCCCTGATTTAGGGTAGCGGAATTCTACAACAAGGCTAGGCGATTGTCAAGGATAGGATTGCACCTTACGGAACAAATTAATTGCGCGAAAAATGCCCCGCGCCCTCGGATGGCATCGTGGCCAGAATGCGTTTGATCAAACTGACTTCTCTACGATATGACTCATCTAAATAGGTTAATAAATTAGCGCAGTCTCCAATTTCCAGGAAATGCTGTTTTTGGTGCAGCGGTACCTGTAGTACCATAGCCGCCAGGTAAGCCATCACTACCGGATCGTCGGGAATACGCTCTACCGTGTCACTCACATCTCTGCCTTGAGCAATTAATTGGATATATTTTTGCAGCCTGGGGCGCAGCGCATGTTGTAAACCAGGCAAGTTTTGTTCGTCGCCCGGCACCAAAGGCACATCATCCACCATTCCTACCAGGAATGGTTGGTCATATTTCAACCTTTGAATGCGGAACCGCTCCACGCCGATTCCTTCAAGGTTAAAACGCCCTTCTTCCAGGGGCTCAATTTCCAATATACGAGCAGAGCAGCCAAATTCGTATGGCACAACAGGTTGGTCGCCCACTTCTTTACCATGTTTGATAAGAACCACTCCAAAGGGTTTATTTTCCTTGCGGCAATCCTGGAGCATGATTTTATAGCGCTCTTCGAAGATATGCAGTTGCAGGGGCATACCGGGAAATAGAACCATGTGAAGCGGGAAAATTGGCAGCTCGTACATGCACACCTATTTTACTTGTGATAAATAATTTCGACAATTGTGTGTTTTCATACCCACTATTCACCCTCTGATCCCAATTCGTGACCATGAGAAAGGCTTGGTATAATCAACTGCAGACGGAAAGTAAGCTTTGCTCTGTTGGTTTGCCTTTTTACCCCTTTTTCTTCCTCCCAGGAGTTTACACATGAATCAATTTGAAGCTCTCGCCGCTCGCCAAACAAGGTTGTCAGAAGCGCTGGAAAAATCTAGAATTCCTGCCTTGATCCTTAACCCAGGGCCAAGCCTGACTTATTTAACCGGTCTGCATTTTCATCTTTCTGAGCGACCAGTCATCGCCATTTTTCAGCCAGGCCAGCCGCCCGTGATCATCTTGCCTCAGCTCGAGCTGGCAAAATTAGAAAACCTGGGATATTCTGTTCAGGCCTTTCCATACGGCGAAGACCCGGCAACCTGGCAGGCGGTTGTCCGCCAGGGTATGCAGAAGGCTGAGCTGCTATCCGGCAGCGCCGCAGTAGAGCCGCGTCAATTTCGGGTGCTGGAGTTGAGATTATTAGAATCTGCCGCGCCACAGGCGTCGTTTACCTCTGGGGAAGAGATTATTGCTGGATTGCGCCTTAAGAAAGATGCTGACGAAATTGCATCCATGCAGCGGGCCGCTCTTATTGCTCAGGATGCGCTGAAAGCGCTTCTACCTCAAATTCAATTGGGCATGACAGAGCATGAAATTGCTTCAGAATTGACGCTGCAGATTTTGCGCCACGGCTCTGGTTCGGAAATTCCCTTCACGCCTATCGTCTCAACCGGGCCTAACTCGGCCAATCCGCATGCTTATCCGTCCGAACGTCGGCTTAGGGAAGGCGACTTATTGGTCATTGATTGGGGAGCCTCCTACCAGGGCTATTTCTCCGATATCACCCGCACGTTTGCCATCGGAAAAGTTGGCGAAGAAGAACGAAAAATTGTCGATATTGTTCACCAGGCAAACACCGCTGGGCGTATGGCTTGCAAGCCAGGCGCCGCCTGCCAGGATGTTGATAATGCAGCTCGCAAAGTGATTGAAAGCTCTGGTTTTGGCGTTTATTTCACCCATCGCACCGGGCATGGTTTGGGCCTGGAAGGCCACGAAGCGCCTTATATGCGAGCAGGCAACACCCAGATACTGGAGACTGGCATGGCCTTTACCGTTGAGCCTGGGATTTACCTTACCGGTCGCAATGGGGCGCGCATTGAAGATGACATGATCATCACGCAAGATGGCAGCCTTAGCCTGACAGATCTGCCGCGCGAGTTGATAACCTTACCCTTATGACAGCTTGCCGAAAGGTTTTGCGTGGATTTTTCGGTTAGAGTCTCTCGGTTTACAGATCGATTACCCTACAAACCAGGGAAATCTATTTACCATGAATAAAAACCTGGTGCTGATTGCATTAGCCTTGTCCACCTGGGGTGTTGGAGAAGGTATGTTTTACTTTTTTCAACCTCTTTATCTCCAACAGTTAGGCGCCGATCCGGTAAAAATTGGTGCCATCTTGGGGATTGTTGGGGTTGCAATGGGCATCGCCCATCTTCCTGCTGGCTACCTGGCGGATCGTTTTGGCCGCCGTCCATTGCTCATCACAGCCTGGGTATGGGGACTGTTGGCCACAGGCGTGATGGCAGTGGCTTCTAGCCTGCCTCTTTTTGTCCTTGGTATGTCCCTGTATGGCGTTACAGCTTTTGTCAGCGGTCCCTTGAATAGTTATATTACTGCAGAGCGTGGCCAATGGTCGGTTAGCCGGGCGCTTACCTTGATTTCCGCCTCCTTCAGTGTGGGGGCAGTGATTGGACCACTGATGGGTGGTTGGATTGGAGAACACCTGGGTTTACGTGCATCTTTCAGGTTTGCTTTTATCATGTTCATTGTTTCCACGTCGCTCATTGTGATGATCCGCCCCCAACCGGTGGAAAGCGGGCATAATAAAAACCCTTCCGCCAGTTTCGAGAAAGTATTCAATTTTACTTTCGTGCGTTTCATTTTCCTGGTATTTGGGATATTTTTCTTGATTTACTTACCTCAGCCTTTGGCTCAAAATTACTTGCAAAACGAGCGCGGCGTAAGCCTGGCAAATATTGGTTTCCTACTTTCGGCACGCGGTTTCGGCGTGGTTCTGCTCAACTTATTGATCGGCTCTTTGGATGCCGGCCTGGGCCTGGTGGTTTCTCAAGCGGCCATGATCTTATTTTCAATCTTCATGTGGACCGGCAGCAATATGCCTGCCTACCTATTGGGTTATGCCATGTTGGGCAGTTCACAAACAGCACGATTAATGTTGATGGCCAAAGGTCGAGGGTTGGTCGGCGCAGAGCACATGGGCCTGGCTTATGGTGCTCTCGAAACTACCCTGGCCCTCGTCGCAGTTTTAGCGCCGCCTTTGGCTGGAGCGTTATATGCCATCCGGCCTGATCTTGTTTTCCCAATCAGCGGTATTGGGATCGCCATCAGTACGCTGGCGGGTTGGCTTTGGTTACCCAAATCAGGGACGGATCGGACAAACGCCAGCTCTCCGAAGCTGGCTGAATGACAGGAGGAGAAATGGAAGCTATCTGGGATTTTGGCATCAAGATGATCATTGCCCTGCAAAGCCTGGGAACCTGGTTGGTCTGGCCGATGAAAGGGCTGAGTTTTTTAGGCCAGCAAGAATTTTATCTGCTCATTGCTCCTGCATTGTATTGGTGTTTCGATGCTCCGACTGGCTTTAAAGCAGGTGCTTATTTGATGTTCAGCAGTGGCATCAACAATTTCATTAAGATTGCCTTTTTGCAGCCGCGGCCGTATTGGTACAGCTCCCAGGTGTCGGCTTATTGGGCTGAAACATCGTTTGGGTTGCCCTCCGGGCATGCCCAAAATTCGGTCACCTTTTTTGGGGCATTGGGAAGGGAAATTCGAAAAACCTGGGCCTATTGGGCCGCTGGACTGATTAGCTTTATGGTTGGCCTGTCTCGCATTCAACTCGGCGCTCATTTTCCAACGGATGTCCTGGCTGGATGGGTGATTGGAATTATCATCTTGTGGCTGCTCAGTAAACTTGAAAAACCAGCCTGGAAATGGCTGCAAAGCAAACCGACCTGGCAGCAAATCCTGGCGGCCTTCGGCGTAACCTTTGCAGTACTCATAGCAAATTGGTTGGTTGTCATGGCGGCAGGGAATTGGAATTATCCGCTTGCCTGGCAGGAAAATATCATTCGCACTTCTGGATCAATCCCTCTAATCAGTCCGCTGTCGTTGGAAGGCGTTTTTACGGTGATGGGGACATTGTTTGGAATGTCTGCCGGAGCGCTCTGGTTGGCCGATCATGGCGGCTTTACTGCCCAAACAAAGGATCGTTCGGTTTTACTCGGCCGGTTCGCGTTGGGCATGGCTGTCTTGTTAATTTTATATGTCGGGCTTGGCGCACTCCAGCCGCGCAGTGAGGACCTGGTATCATATGTATTCCGTTACCTGCGGTATGGAATTATTGGAGCCTGGGTCACTGCTGGCGCTCCGCTCGTTTTTCGTGTGGTGAAAATGTAATCAAAAAAACCAGCCCGAGAACGGCTGGTTTTTTTGATTAAAGAGATTGTTGAGGATTATTCCTCTTTTGCTTGTTGAATTTCCTTCTGGCGAGCGGCTACGATTTCAGCCGCAATGTGTGAGGGAACCACTTCATAATGCGAAAATTCCATCGCAAATATGCCTCTGCCGCCGGTCATAGAGCGCAGGTCGGTAGTGTAGCGTTGCATTTCAGCCAACGGCACTGTGGCTGTGACGACCGAGCGCCCTTTTTCGGTGTCCATGCCCTGGACTCGCGCTCTGCGAGTGTTTAAATCGCCTAAGATATCGCCCATGTTTGATTCGGGGACGATAATCCGCACGTTCATGATCGGTTCGCGCAGCACCGGATTAGCTTCCTTGAAGGCCGCTTTGAAAGCTTCACGCCCAGCCGTTTCAAACGCAATTGGTTTCGAGTCCACTGGGTGTTCCTTGCCATCGTAGATGGACACCTTGACATTGTGCACCGGATAGCCTGCAATGACGCCTTCTTTCAAGACATTGCGCACGCCTTTGTCAATGGCAGGCATAAAGCTGGAGGAAATCGACCCACCAAACACATCCCAGGATAATTCGTAATCGTTGTCAGCATGAGGATACACACGCATCCAAACCTCAGCGAACTGGCCGGCGCCGCCGGTTTGTTTCTTATGGCGGTGCATCGCCTGGCCTTCCTTGGTAATGGCTTCTTGGTAAGGCACCTTTGGCAGTTCAAATGTCAGGTTGGTTTGGAATTTTGATTCGGCTTTGCGAATGGCTACATCAATATGCTGGTCACCCATGCCCTGTAAAATTGTCTGTGCTGTGGCTTGCTCCTGGCGCCAGGTAAGCGTCGGGTCTTCTTCACACAACCGGGTGAGGGTCGGGCTGATTTTCGCTGAGTCTGCCTGAGATTTCGGGAAAACCGCCACACTAAACAACGCATTCGGGTATTCGGGCATCGGCAAGGTCAATGGATGGGTCTTGTCACAGAAAGTGTCGCCGGTGGCGGTTGTGCCAAGTTTGGCTACTGCCACCAGATCACCGGCATGTGCGGTTTTGACGCCGATTTGCTCTTTGCCACGCATCACGTTCAAACCCCCCAGACGCTCTTCCGCTGACTTATTTTGGTTCCAAACGCGGGTGTCGGCATGTAAGGTGCCTGAATACACCTTAAGGTAAGTAATTTTTCCCACAAATGGATCGGCGGTTGTTTTCCAGACATATGCGGCCAATGGGCCATTATCCGAGCAAGATAGAGTCTCCTCGCCATCTTTGCCGATGGCTTTAAAAGCAGGTGCCTCAGCAGGCGATGGCATCAACGCCACGATCGCGTCAAGCAAGGGTCCCATGCCTATTTCGGCGGAGCCTGCGCTGACAAAGACAGGAATATAATTTCCCGCCATGATTACTTTACGCAGGCCACGCATCACTTCTTCAGAAGACAGGGTTTCGCCATCCAGATACTTCATCAGCAGCTCGTCCTCCCCTTCAGCCGCAGCCTCCACCAAAGCAGTATGGGCCTCTTCGGCTTCGTCAGCAAATTGCGCCGGGATCGGCTGTGATGTTTTTCCGTCACCCGGGTATGCTTTCATCGTTAGCAGGTCGATCACACCCTTGAATTCAGCTTTTTCTCCCAGGGGCAGTTGCACAGGGATGAAACTGGCTGATGAAATTTCCTTCACAGAGTCGAGCGCCTTGCGAAAATTAGCATTGTCCCTGTTCATTTTGTTGACGATCAAGAAACGAGGCAGGTTGTAGCGATCACAATAGTTCATCGCAATTTCGGTACCCACCTCCGCACCGGCTACAGAGTCAACCAGGATCATTGCACCATCAGCCACGCGCAGTGAGGATATGACCTCGCCTATAAAATCTGTGTAGCCCGGTGTGTCCAGCAGGTTTATTTTGGTGTTTTTGTATTCGATGGGAATCACGGTTGTCGAAAGCGAGATGCCACGGCGGATCTCCTCATCTTCAAAATCCGATGCGGTCGTGCCATCTTCAATCTTCCCCAGGCGGGTTGTTGCACCGGTGAAGTGCAAGAATGCCTCGACCAGCATGGTTTTGCCAGAGCTGCTGTGGGAGGCCAAAGCAATGTTACGAACGGACTCAGAGGTATATTCTTTCATCTAGAGGACCCTTCTTAAAAAATTTGCAGTATGCGCAGTTTTAGATTTTACGTGATTAATCCCCGCTTGTCAAAGTGTGTTTTATCCTGATTTCGAGTATGACAGCTTGAGAGTTTGGAGTAAAATAACCATCTAGACCTAACAAAGAAGAGATCAAATGTCCATTTTCAACATTTACTCATTTGTCCTGTTATCCGGATTTGTCCTGGCCATCGGCCTGGGAGTCGTTCTCCTGACAGGCCGGCGTCGCAACGGTTGGCTGGCGCTGGGTGCACTGACTGTGCTGATAATCGGCTTGTGGTGGCTTGTCAAGCCAGTAGAAACAACTTTGCCGGCTGGTAGTGCACCTGACGCAGCCATTGGCCAGGGTTTGCCAGTGCTTATTGAAGCGCAATCGCCATATTGAACGGGCTGCATCGCTGCGAAACCTATCGTGGATAGGCTCGAAATTGATCTAAAAGGCAAATTAATCGTGGTTCGCGTCAATGTCCAGGATGCACAAGGACAATTTATCGCTCGCAAATACAGCGTTTTCGGAACGCCTACTTTTATATTCTTCGATGCCAGCGGAAAAGAGATACTGCGCAGCATCGGCGTTCTGGATGAGGCGAAAATTCGTGCCTCAGTGCCTTGAGATTTATTGATGCGTTGTCTGTTTATCTTTCTGGATGGTGTAGGGCTGGGGTCAGATGATCCTCAGACGAACCCCTTTTTCTCAGCTCAGATGCCCAATTTGCAGGCATTGCTCAACGGGCATAAATTGATCGAAAGCCCATCTTTGCCGCTGGAAAACGAACGCGCTACCCTGCTGCGCCTGGACGCTTGTCTCAATATTTCAGGACTGCCGCAGTCAGCTACCGGGCAAGCCGTGTTGCTGACAGGTATCAATGTGCCGGCTGAAATTGGCTACCACTATGGACCGAAACCCAACGAGGCAGTCGCGCGTTTCGTGACAAATGGAAACTTGTTTCACCAGTTGAGCGAGCTTGGCAAACGCTGTGCTTTGCTGAGCGGTTATCCACCGCGCTATTTCCAGGCGATCGAATCTCGGCGCAGAATGTACTCTGCTGTTCCTTTGGCGGCGACCAGCGCTGGCCTGCAATTGATGACAAGCGAAGATATTCGCGCCGGTAGAGCGCTTCCCGCCGACTTGACTGGCGAGGGATGGAGCGCCCAACCCGGTTTCCCACAGATACCTATTCTCAGCCATCGTGAGGCTGGACAACAGCTGGCGAAACTGGGGCAGGCGTATGATTTTGCTTTTTTTGAATATTGGCTGACGGATTATGCCGGCCACGAGCAAAATATGCCCCAGGCTGTGCAGTTATTGGAAAATTTTGATCAAACCCTAGGGGGACTTTTCGATGCTTGGCACGATGACAGCGGACTGATATTAATCACCTCTGATCATGGCAACCTGGAAGACCTATCAACCCGCCGCCACACAGCCAACCCGGTGCCAGGCTTATTGATCGGTGCAACGCCAGCTCGCAGAGCTTTCAGCCAGGGACTGCACGATTTGAGCGGAATCACCCCCAGGATCATCAACCTGGTCGCGTCATCCTGATGAAACCTGGGCGGCAAGGTCTGGTCAGATTTTTCGTAAAACCAACGTCACGTTGTGCCCGCCAAATCCAAGCGAGTTAGACAGCACAGTTTCTAATTCAGCCTTGCGCGCCAGGTTTGGGACAAAGTCCAGGTCGCAGTCCGGGTCAGGGTTGGTCAGGTTAATGGTTGGTGGAATCCATCCGGTGCGCAGCGCCAGCACACCAATCACAGCTTCCAGCGCTCCAGCGCCGCCCAGCAAATGGCCTGTCATGGATTTTGTCGAGCTGACCGGCACCTGTCTTGCTCGCTCCCCAAAGGCCTGGTGGATGGCGCGTGTTTCGGCAGCATCTCCAGCCGGAGTGCTGGTGGCATGGGCATTGATATAGGTTATATCCTCGGGGTTCAGGCCTGCCCTTTGCAAAGCCAGGCTCATGCATTGTCCAGCTCCAATCCCCTCTTTTTCTGGCGAGGCGATGTGGATCGCGTCTGAGGTGGCTGCATATCCAATCAATTCTGCCAGAGGTTCGGCGCCTCGGCGCAGCGCAAACTGCAATTCTTCCAAAACCAAAACTGCGCCCCCTTCGGCAAGCACAAATCCATCGCGGTTTGCATCAAAAGGCCGGCTGCTTGTGCGGGGTTCAGCGTTGCGGTGGGAAAGAGCGCGCATTTGATCAAAGGCCGCGATACCAACCGGGTGAATGGCGGCTTCACTTCCTCCCGCGAACATGGCATCAGCGTAGCCGAGTTGAATAGTGTCGAAAGCTCGTCCAATGGCATCCGCGCTGGTGGCGCAGGCGGAGGCCACCCCCAAATTAGGGCCGCGCGCCCCTGTGCGCAGCGCAATGCGCACAGCAGGAACATCGACGGTAATCGATGGAATGAGAAACGGGCTGACCTTGCGCGGTCCTCGTTCACGCAGCACATCCAACTCTTGAGAATATGTGTTGATGCCTCCCATACCAGAGCCAAGCAGTGCGCCAATCCTGTAGGGATCATGCCGTTCGCACTTCAGGTTGGACTGCTCTAGTGCTTCCTCCACCGCCGCCAATGCAAATTGAACGAAGCGATCTGTGCGGCGGGCCTCTTTAGCTGCCATAAAGCGCACCGGGTCGAAATCTGGCACTTCGCCGGCGATTTGCACATCCATCTTGGATGCGTCAAACAATCGAATCGGGCCGATTCCGGAAACTCCAGCCAAGAGATTTTTCCAGAGTGTGGCCGAATTTGTCCCCAAGGGAGAAATCGTGCCGAAACCTGTGATAACTACACGGTTGGGATACATAGATTGCGCCATGTCAATTACCTTTATTCTAACCGATTGTACGGCCAATCCCTGAAATGAAGCACCTGCCCTTCCTGATAAGGTACAATAGGGGTAGTTTTGGTGTATATGTCGCCTGCTTCTTCGATCTATGAAAAATTTCGCAGTCTTGGCGTAAAATTGGGCGCCAATGAGATAGAGTCGCCGCGTCCCAAATCTAACCAATATAATATCGAAAACATTATGCCAGGCCGGGTTGAATCCAATGCTCACGGTGAGGTGTATGTAGTCGAGCAGTTTCACCCGGCCGATTACCATCATGGCAGGCAATCAATTGTTCCAACAAATTCATATAGAAACCTGGCGCGTTGGGCAGGAAATTCCTCGATCGCCGGGGTGCCTCCGCAGGCATTTGCCTTTCTCGATACTGAGACTTCTGGCCTGGCAGGGGGCACAGGGACGTATTGCTTCATGGTAGGTGTCGGGCGTTTGGAAGGAAGTACTTATCACCTAGCTCAATTTTTTATGCGCGATCCCAGCGAAGAAGAAGCTATGCTGCTCGCCCTGGAATCCTTTCTGGCGCCTTGCCAGGCGCTGGTCACTTTTAATGGGAAGTCATTCGATGCCCCCTTGCTGAACACGCGCTTCACACTGCAGGGCTGGCGCTCACCGCTGCTTTCTCTTGGACATGTTGACTTACTCCATCTGGCGCGACGCGTCTACCGAGAACGCCTGGCCAGCCGCACACTAGGCAACCTGGAACAGGAATTGCTACAAGTACATCGCGGTGAGCAGGAAGTTCCAGGGTACTTGATCCCCCAAATATATTTTGAATACCTGCGCAGTGGAGATGCGCGGCCGATAGCGAGTGTTTTCTACCACAACGCCTTGGATGTGCTGTCTTTGGCGGCATTGTTCAGCCATCTGGGCAATCTGTTGGAAGATCCACTCGGCGCTCCTGACCATGGCGCAGCAGATCACGCGGCCCTGGCACGTTTGTTCGAAGATTTGGCAGATGACGATCTGGCGCTCCAGCTCTATTATCACAGCTTGCAAAGCAATTTGCCGGATGCTTTATATTGGAACACACTTGAGCGGCTGTCCTTCTTGCACAAGCGCCGCGCCGCCAAGGGAATCCAAGGTGAACAGGCGCGCGCAATACAGTTATGGGAACAGGCAGCAGTCCATGGCCAGGTGTATGCTCATGTGGAGCTGGCCAAGGTGTATGAACACGATTTGAACGATGAACAAAAAGCTTTGCATTGGACAGAAGCCGCCCTTTCGTTAATTCAGGGCCCACAAGGTTCAGCCGTTGACCGGGCAGAGTGGTTGGAAGCCCTGGTGCATCGCCAGCAGCGCTTGCTGCATAAACAAAACAAACTCGGATAATACACCGTGAGTCGCATGCTGCAAGTCCAGTGCATATGCAAAATCGGGATGCTAGCCCGTATTCTGCTGGCTGTCATTGGGATCCAACCCGCTTTATTTTATGGCTCTAGCCTTGTCCACGCCCAGACGATTGCCAGCGGCGTTACCCTCAGCGCTTCAGCTGGCTTTGGCGGCAACTTTCGCCCGTATACCTGGCTGCCAGTGCGGATCCATCTCGAGAACAGTGGCCCAGCCGTCCAGGGCGGATTTGTACAGGCAAGATTTACAGATATAAGCGATATCGAAGCCTACACCATGCCCCTCGACCTGCCGACAGGCGCTCGTAAAGATGTCACGCTTCTTGTGTATTCGCCATCTTACGGCTATCAAATCGAAGTTGCTTTCTTTGGTTCGGGCTCGAATGGAACAAATGAACGCAAAGCTGTCCACCTCGTGAACGTAAACAGCCGCAATCCATCTGATTACATCTTTGGCATCATAGCCAGTACACCTTCCGCGTTGAATCCTTTGAGCTTGCTCAAACCAGTTGGCGGTGACACATTGGTCACTAATCTAAATATTTCTGAGATCCCTGATGAAAGTTTCGCCCTGGCGTCTTTGAATATGTTGATCTTTGCTGATGTTGATACTAGTCTTCTCAGCCAACGCCAGATGGATGCTTTGTCAAAATGGGTGTTCAACGGAGGTCGCCTTGTTGTATGTGGAGGGGCAGGCTGGCAGAAAACCAGCGCCGGATTACAGTCGCTGTTGCCTTTTCAACCTAGTGGTTTACAGGAAAACCATGATTGGTCCGCATTGAATGAACTAACGACTGCCAACCTTGGAGAATCCCCGAATCAGGTTGCTCAGCAACTGCAAGGGACAGCATTAATTGCTACTGGTAAGATTGTTTCTATCCAAAGTCCCTTTCTTGCAAGCAGTAATTCATCGGTTCTTGCTTCATCCGAAACACTGGCCGCCTCTGGAAGTCTGCCGCTGGCTGTTCGACAGCGAATGGGCAGCGGTGAAGTGGTATTTTTGACCTTCGATCCTCAAAAGCCACCATTTAATAATTGGAGCGGAATAGAATCGGTTTATCGCGCCTGGTTTGGCAGCCAGAAGGAAATTCCCAATTGGGCAATGGGGTTTAATGACTGGTACAACGCAACTAATGCCGCTCAGACCCTGCCAAATGTGACGATTCCCTCTGTAACGTTGGTGTGTGGTTTCTTGTTTGTGTATATGCTTGCCCTGGGTCCGGTTAATTTCATCATCTTGAGACGATTGAAACGTCGTGAACTCGCCTGGATCACCATACCCGGTATGGTTGTTGTTTTCAGCCTGGGCGTCCTGCTGAGCGGCGGGTTGTCACGCAGCCAAAATCCTGTGCTTAACCGCCTGGCAATTGTACAAGCCTGGCCAAATGATTCAAACCAGGCTCGCCTGGATGGGATTGTCGGTCTTTATTCGCCCTACCGGGCAATTTACCAGGTGAATTTTGGCCCGGGCGCTTTGCCCCACCCTGTTCCAAACCGCACCGCTATCAACGGAGGTCCCATCGAAATCAGCGAAAGCCAGACAGGTTATCGTTTGCCCAACCTGATGGTGGATATCAGCGGGATTACCCCCCTGGCCGTGGAAGGCAGCCTGCCGGCTCCCCAAATTACCAGCGACCTGGCTCTGGAGCTGGACGCCGCTGGCGCCTGGATTGCCGGGACGGTTCGAAATCTGAGCGGTTTCGATCTTGAAAATTCTGCCCTGATCATGCCGGGGAGTGCGGTGGCCCTGAATAATTTCTCGAATGGGGAAACCCGCGAGATACGAGTTCAAATCACCCCCACCTCTTCACTCTCAACCAGCAGTCTTTCTCCATTGGCTTTACCGGTTAGTCCCAAGGCTATCTCTCCCTTGATGCCTTCCTCCGCGCCAACCAACCAGATTGATGCCATTTTAGGCACTTCCAATTATTATGCCGATCGTTCCACTTACCAAAGATACACCTTGCTGATGGGGATCATGCAAAATACCAATAAGCCGAACACAGGATATAACAATACTGGCTATTACCTGACTGGATGGACCAACCAAACCGTCATCCAGGTTGATTTACAGAATCGCCATACCACCGACCTGGACACTACTTTATACATTATTCAATTAAAGCCAGCTCTCAAAGTAGGTTCGGGAAACTTGCGGGTACCGCCAGCTTTGTTTTCTTGGAAGGCGCTGGAGACCAATGGCAGCTTACCGATGGCTTACCAGATGTATTTATATGGCGGCGAAGAATACAGTCTCGAGTATAAAACGATCGCCTCCCTGGATATCAAAAAAGTCACGAACCTGGAGTTTCATTTGAGTTCTCCCAATTACACCGATGGCAGCAACACACCGGTCCAACAGATTGGCGTTCGATTATGGGACTTTACAGAAGGCGTCTGGGTTGAACAGACCGGCCTGGTTTGGGGCTCCAACATGATTTCAGACCCCGCCCGTTTTGTGAGTCTTGATGGAACAATCCGCTTGAATATTAGAAACACGCCTCAAAATTACGCATTGATTGGTTCCAGTGAATTTTTCCTTACGGTAGAAAGATAGATGGAGCCCTCAAAGTGACTGCAATCATCGAGATAAAAGGATTAACCAAGCAGTATTTCCAGGGCCGGGTAATTAAAGCGGTTGATGGCTTGAATTTGATTGTCCAAGAAGGAGATATCTTCGGTTTTGTTGGGCCGAATGGTGCAGGCAAAACAAGCACGATCCGCATTATGTGTACCTTGCTTGAGGCCACACATGGTGATATCCTGGTGGCTGGCCATTCAGTCCATCGGGAACCCATCGCAGTGCGTAAAGCCATTGGGTACATGCCCGATTTTTTCGGAGTTTACAACGACATGCTGGTTTGGGAATATCTCGACTTTTTCGGCGCCTGTTATGAAATTCCGCCTGCTAATCGCAAAGGGCTGATCAATGATCTGCTTGAGCTGGTTGATCTAAGTCACCGCCGAGAGGATCGAGTTGAGAGTCTGAGCCGGGGTATGAAACAGCGGCTCAGCCTGGCGCGCACACTGATCCATGATCCTCAGGTCCTGGTTCTCGATGAACCTGCCTCCGGTTTAGATCCCAGGGCACGTGTGGAAATCCGCCAGTTGCTGGTGGAGCTGGCGCGCATGGGCAAAACGATCTTCTTTTCCACACATATCCTGGCGGATGTAGCCGAAATATGCACCAAAGTGGGCATCATCGAAGGCGGCAGGCTGGTGGCCTCAGGCTCGCCGGAACAATTACAACAAGTGATCTTGCCGCATCGTCAGATTCACCTGGAGTTTGTGTCTTCCAGCGATAAGGATGACGCGCTAGAAAATCATTATGACAGGTCAATCGAAGGCTTTTCTGCCTGGCTGAAGGCATATCCAGGTGTGATGAACATCGAAGTATTGCACAATGGAGCAAACTCAGACAAGGCAAAAAGTGAAGGGGCAGCCAGGCCGGACAGTCTGCCTGCATATACCCGCATCCGCCTGGTTGTACGGTTTACGGGTGATGACTTTTCGGTAAGCCGATTACTACAAACACTGGCATCACAGGCCGGCCAATACAACCTGGCGTTAATTCAATTTCATGAAGACAGCCGGGATATCGAGGAAATCTTCATGCAGGCTACGAAAGGATTGGTGACATGACCCCAGTGGAAACCACCAGTCAAAGCCGCCCCCCAAGCTTGATGAGGAGGCTTGAGTTCAAGCTGCGCAGATTGCAAAATCAGGTTGCCAAAGATGTGCAAAATCCAGTCGTTTTAAAAGAAATGCGCAGCGCCATGCGCGGTTTCAGATTAACCCTGATGCTCACCATTTACCTGATGGTGATGGGCGGATTAATCGGTATCGTGTATATCGTGCTGGCTTCTTCAAATGATGTGACCGCTACATCCACATTAAGCCAAATCATAGGTAAAGCGGTTTTTGGCCTGGTTGTCGGCCTTGAGATGGTCATGATCTGCCTGTTAGCCCCTGCCCTCAGCTCAGGCGCAATTTCAGCGGAACGCGAACGTCAGACCTACGATCTACTGCGTACAACACTTTTGCCTGCCCGCAGCCTGGTTATGGGCAAACTGAGCTCAGCTATTCTGTTTTTGTTGGTCATGCTGGTAATCGGTTTTCCCTTGCAAAGCATGGCTTATTTATTCGGTGGTGTAGCCCTGGAAGAGGTGCTTATTTCTTTCCTTTTGCTTGGCATTTGTGCGGTTTTCTTCAGTGTCATCGGAATCATCATATCAAGCCTGATGAAAACAACCTTAGCCGCAACGGTGGTCAGTTATATAATTACAATTGCCTTGTTATTTGGAGCGCCGCTGTTGTTGCTTTTGGTGGTGGTTTTGGTCAGCGATGCCCCGGGGATCACTTCTAATCTAAATCAATCACAAGAAATCATGCTTCAAGTGATCGCCTTCACGCTTGGCTATTTTTTCGTCTCAATTAACCCCATCAGTGCCGCTATAGCCAGTGAAATTATGCTGACAGAACAACAAAAACTCTACTTCACCACAGTGGATTTGTCCTACGGCGTAAAATATCCGGTGATCGCTCCCTGGATAATTTTTACCCTGACCGCCATTATTGCCAGTTTACTGCTGATTCGCCTGGCAATTCTCCTTCTCCGGCAGGCTGAAAAATGAATACGCCTGATACATTCACGCAATTGATCTCCCGTTGGGGATTTTATCTTCGCCTCCGCCGATCTTTTGGATTGCTTCTCCCCGGATTACTGTTTGGACTAAGCGCCGCGATCGGTTTTCTCGTGAGTGTTCTCGGAAGAGCCTTGATTGAAGCCGGACAGTTCGGTTGGCTGATGTTTACCATCAGCCTGGCGTGTATGCTCAGTTTCGCATTGGTTGGTTTTTTTCGTCCTCTTGATGCATTTACGGCAGCCCGGTTTTTCGACCATCACTTCAGTTTATACGATCGGTTGGCCACAGCAGTCGAGTTGGCAGCCCAATCTGCGAATTCAAAAGATTCAGATAACGTATTTATATCCCTCCAACAGGCGGATGCCCTGCAAGCAGCCGCTGGCGTGCGTATTGGAACCTCCTTTTTTATTCAAATCACCCGCTGGCAGTCGCTCCTGGCGGCGGCCCTCATTGTTGCCAGTCTGGGGTTGGCAGTTGTTAGCAGGCCGTTGTTCGTCCAGGCGCAACAGCGGGAAGCAATCCGCCAGGCAATTCAACAACAAATAGATTTACTGCGCACTGAGCAAGAGAAAATTAATCAGAACCAGGCGCTGACTCCTGAAAAACGGCTAGAATTGAGCCAAAAATTAGAGAATGCTATCGCAGCCTTACAAAAAGCCCAAACCCTTGAACAGGCTGTCGCCGCGCTCCAACAAGCCCAGGCTGACCTTAACGCCAATAATAGCGCACAAATTCAATCCGAGGCGAATGATCTGCAGCAGGCCGGACAACAGCTCGTTAACCAGGCTGAAAACAGCAGTTCACCCCTCAATTCAATCGGCCAATCACTGGCTTCCGGGGATCCAGCTCGAGCCTCCGAGAAATTACAACAACTCGACTTGAGCAGCTTTACCCCCAGCCAAATCCAGCAGTTAGCCGATCAGCTCGACCAGTTGGCTGAGACTCTAAAATCTTCCAACCCGGCCCTGGCGGACCAGCTTCAAAAAGCTGCCAGCGCACTTCGCAAGGGCGACCTGGCAAGCGCTCGACAGGCGCTGCAGCAAGCCAGCGATATGATGAATGCTTCGGCTGAGCGGATTTCTCAGGCCTCCGCTGCCGCCCAGGCCTCTGCCCAGGTAAGCCAGGCCAATCAACACCTTCTTCAGGCCGGCCAAAACGCGCAGGCTGCTGGGCAAGGAGCTGCCAACAGCAGCAGCGCCGGGTCGGGGCAGGGCAATCAAGGAGGACAGTCGCAAGGCAGCAGCCAGGGCAGCCAAAATGGTGCAGGCGCCGGCAAAGGCATTTCGAATGGCTCACAGGGCAGCAGCGCGGAAGCTGGCAGCAACCCAATCGATCAAAACAATGGCGCAGGCGATGGCGGCGAAGGAACCTATACCCCCGGCAATACTTCATCGCACATTGGCGGAACGGGGGGAGCCGATGTAACCTTACCCCCCTCTCAGGTCAATGATCAGGTGACGGATGTCACTGGCGCTAATCCGGGCAAGAATAACACAGCCAGGATCCCTTATTGGAGTTTGAATATCGACCCGGTTCAAACCTATCGGAAATATTTTGACAGCGGCGAGATACCTTTAGAACTGCAACCTGTAATTTCCAGCTATTTTTCTTCATTTTCGAAATAATCAGGGCAGGATGTTGCCAAACAGCCCAGGACATCTCCACAGAGGATTTATGAATAAAAACGAACCTGCCGACCAGGCCATTTCTGCAATTTCCCCCGACCAGTTTCGTGCCACTGCTGCTGCGATTGAAAAGTCGATCGCCCAGGTGATTGTCGGCCAGCAAGAGGTTGTGCGTCATGTCCTGATCAGTATCCTGGCTGGCGGCCATGTACTGCTGGAAGGCGTGCCTGGTCTGGGAAAAACAATGCTGATCCGCACATTGGGAAATGTCCTGGACCTGAAATTCTCTCGGATTCAATTCACACCAGACTTAATGCCTGCCGATATCACGGGTACCGAAATGCTGGCCGAGGAAAATGGGCGGCGTGATTTTCGCTTTAAGACTGGCCCGGTATTTGCCAATCTTGTGCTGGCTGATGAAATCAACCGGGCTACACCTAAAACCCAATCGGCGCTGCTGGAAGCCATGCAAGAACATTCGGTGACCGTTGGTGAACGCACCTATAAACTAGAAGAGCCTTTCTTCGTGCTGGCAACTCAAAACCCCCTGGAAATGGAAGGTACTTATCCTCTGCCTGAGGCGCAGCTCGACCGTTTCTTTTTCAAGGTCAATGTGCCTTTTCCATCGACGGATGAACTGGTTGAGATATTGGACAGAACAACCGGATCGAACAATACTCTCCTCGCCCCTGCTGCTTCAAGCGCTGATATCTTGCAGATGCGCGCTTTAGCGCGCCAGGTGCCGATCGCCAGCCACCTGAGCCAGTATGCCGCTCACCTTGTTGTAGCCAGCCATCCCAACACCCCCGATGCACCTGCCCAGGTAAAGCGGTACGTTCGCTATGGGGCCTCGCCGCGCGGCGCTCAAGCCCTCATCTTAGGCGCCAAGGTAACTGCCTTGCTGAAGGGCCGCTACAACGTGGCGCAAGAAGACATTCGCCAGGTAGCGCCTGCTGCTTTACGACACCGCCTGCTCTTGAATTTCGAGGCACTGGCAGATGGCATCACCAGCGATTCGATCACAGACGATTTACTCCAGCATGTTGTTTGATGAATCCGCTCTGCGCAAATTAACCCAGCTCAGCCTGGTGGCCAGGCAGGCGCGTGCCGGTTCCATTAAGGGGGAACGACGGTCAACGAAACGCGGCAGCAGTGTCGAGTTTGCGGATTATCGCAATTACACCCCAGGCGATGATTTGCGTCGGCTGGATTGGAATGTTTTTGCACGCCTGGAACGCCCTTTTATCAAAATGATGGAGGAAGAAGAAGACCTGGTTGTGTATCTGCTTTTGGATGTTTCTCGATCCATGGACTGGGGCTCTGATGACAATAACAAATTGAAATTCGCCCTCCATATTGCCGCGGCTTTGGGCGCGATTGGTTTGGGTGCAGGTGATCGAGTCTGTTGTATTTTGATGAATAGTGGTCAGCAACTGGGGCCATTAAGAGGCCCACAGCAGTTAATGCGGTTGGTGACATTCTTAGAACAAGTAGAAGCAAACCAGATAACGCAGGATTACACCGAATTAAACCAGGCCCTGTTGAAATTCAGCCGGGCGGCGCTGCGCAGCGGATTGGTGTTTATTCTTTCCGATTTGTTCGATCCTAAGGGCTTCAACCAGGGCATTAATGCTTTGCTTGGCAGGAATTATGAAGTCAGCGTTCTGCAAATTCTTTGTCCAGATGAACTCAATCCTCCGCTGGCAGGCGATTTGCGCCTGGTGGATATCGAAAGTGGACAGGCGCAGGAGCTTTCAGTAGATGCCGGAATGCGCGCACTGTACCAGCACAGGCTGGAAGCCTGGCGAGGCGAAATTCAAGCCAACTGCCGAAAACGGGGTGTTCATTATCTCCTGATGAATACTGCCGAAACCTGGGACAAAATGGTGCTGTTCGATATGCGGCAGGCGGGGTTGGTAAAGTAATGGAAATCCTTGCACCAGCTGGTTTGCTGTTCGCAGTAATTGCGCTTCCAATTTTGGCGATGTACATGCTGCGTTTGCGCCGCAGGGAAGTGCAGGTGTCGTCTACCATGTTGTGGAGCACCTTGCTGCGTGACCGGCAGGCGAATACCCCCTGGCAGCGCTTGAAACGTAACCTATTGTTGTTCCTCCAACTCCTCATTTTAGCTGCCCTGGTTGCCAGCCTGGTCCGTCCGGCCCTCGCAGTCCGTACGATCGCCAGTGGGTCTGTCGTGGTGATCTTAGATGGTTCAGCCTCGATGGCGGCTCACGATATCCAGCCCAACCGTTTTGAAGCCGCGCGCGCCGAGGCAGAACGCCTGGTTGACGATCTTCAAACCGGCGCCAGGATGACCGTGATCCTGGCTGCAGAGCCAGCCTATATCCTGGCTAACCGCTCGACAAACCAACTGCAGTTGCGCAGAACGCTGCAGCAAGTCCAAGTCTCTTCCGGCAGTGCCGATTGGCAGCAAGCATTTGCCCTGGCTGCTGGCGCCGCCTCTGCATTTCAAGCTGGAGAAGAAAACACAATCGTTATCTTGTCAGATGGCGGCATGCCTGTGGATGGTTTACCTCCATTGCCCGGAACAGTACGTTATATTTCTTTTGGCACTTCCAGCGAAAACCTGGCGATCACCGCCCTGGACTCGCGTGCGGTGATCGGTCAGGGTGGTTTACAATTATTCGCCAATGTGCACAATTTTGGAGAACAAAACAGGCGGGCTTTGCTGTCTATCGAAGTGGATGGCAAGCTGGCGACCGCCAGCCATTTGACAATTCCAGCTGGCGAAGACTCGAGTTTCCTTTTGGATCATCTGCCCGAATCGGCCCGTGTTTTCAAAGCTCAACTCAGCCAGCCAGATGATCCAAACCAGCCGCTTGATGAATTAAACCTGGATGATACTGCCTTCTCTGTGAACCAGACTGCCCAGGATCGCCGTGCCTTTATTCTCAGCCAGGATTATCTCGCCAATGGGAATGAGAATAAATTCTTATTTGAAATATTACGTGTCTTAGGGATTACCCCGGTGACGCCAGCGGTGACCTCTCCCATCACACAAACAAATATTTCTGCCACGGTTATACCTACGGATACTCTCTTCAATCTGTATGTATTTGATGGCGTACTGCCAGCCGCGCTGCCAACCACCGGCAGCCTACTATTAATAAACCCGCCGTCGAATATTGCAGGCCTGCTTTCTGTGAGCGAGCCTGTCACCGTCACTGGAAGGATAAGCCTGGACAGCACTTTCAGCCTGCGCAATCCAGGCGATGAATTGCTTGCCGGTATTCGTTGGGACCCTGTTTATATAGCGCGCGCCCGTCAGATTCACACCGACGGTTGGTCTGAAACCGTGATTTCCGCAGGTGATATTCCTCTGGTGCTGCGCGGGGAAAATCGGGGACAAAAAATTTCCATCCTTGCCTTCAATTTGCATGATAGCAACTTGCCCTTGGAAATCGCTTATCCGATCCTGATGTCCGTTTTGCTCAACGACTTAGCGCCATCCAGTATTTTTCAAACTCCTGGCAGCAGCGTACAACCTGGCGGCTCGCTACAGATATTGCCTCCCCCTGGCACGACGGAGGTTGTCGTCGGTGAGCCAGACCAATCATTTCTCCGTTTCCGCAGTTGGAATACACGCATCGACTTCACCGATACATCCAAATTAGGGTTGTACACGATTAATTTGTTAGGCACAGGACAACAACCGACGCGTTTTGAGTATTTTGGGGTCAACTTGTTTAACTCCCAGGAATCGAATATCAAACCTAAGCCAGCGCTTAAAATTGGCGAGGCAAACATCGCCGTTACCCAACCCGCCGAGATCAGTTTGCGCGAAATTTGGCCCTGGTTAACTGCCCTGGCGTTAGGTCTGTTGGTGCTCGAATGGTTTGTTTTTCACCGGCGCGGAAGTTTACCTGGAAATACTTGGCAGAGTATCAAAACAGTTTTCAACCGGGTCTCCCGCCTTATAAAGCGCAAACGGCCAGGTAATGTATGATCCGTTTCGGTCATCCCGAATTCTTATTCATGCTGTTGATTTTGCCACTCATCATGGTCATCGGTTGGCCCGCCCATGGGTCAGGCCGCCGACGAGAGGCAATCAGCCTGGCGCTGCGCTGTCTGTTGATTGTGTGTGTGGTGCTCGCTCTAGCAAACTTAGAATTCCCTCAACCCGCATCCTTCTCATCCCGTGCTGTAGTATTTGTAGTCGATGTTTCTGCATCAATTTCCAGCGCAGAACGCTCTGCCCAGGATGATTATATGCGGGAGGCTTTACAACAGATGAGGCCGGGTGATCAAGCGGCAATCGTGGTTTTCGGAGAACAAGCCTTGCTTGAACGACCCATGTCTACCAACCGGGTATTTACACCTCTTGCTTCAAATCCTGGACCCAATGGATCGAATTTAAAGAGCGCCATCGAGCTTGCTCTTTCACTCTACCCCCCCAATTTTGCGCGCCGCATGATTATTCTATCGGATGGACAATATACAGGCGGTGATCCGCGCCAGGCTGTCCGCCTGGCGAGCCAGGTTGGGGTTGAGGTTGTTGCTGCCGACCTGCCAATAAGCGGTCAGGATACAAACAAAGAATTGATTTTGAAAGATATCAATATACCAGGACACCTGCGCCAGGGTGACCAGTTTGATCTGAATTTAACCCTGGAAAGCAACCAACCGCTCACTTCTACAGTACCGGTTACCGTTCTTGCGAACGGCACAACGGTGTACACAGGCAGCCTGGATTTATCGACAGTCCAGAAAACAGCCGGCTTGAATGGCTTTCGTTATCCATTCAGTCTGCCTCTCATCGCCAGCCAAGCGGGTTTCACCCAATATCAGGTGCTCATTTCGCCTGGCAACCAGGTGGATACATTCTTCCAAAATAACGAAATGTCATCCTATACGCAAGTTTCTGGTTCGCCGCTCGTTCTTCTAGTGGCGCCTCCTCCCGGCGAGGAACTTCCTGGTGGAGAAAGCCGGCCTGACGAAACCACCCTGTTGGAAATGGCGCTCAAGGGGATGGGGGCAAACAACAGCGCCGTTTCACCTGGCTACCAGTTACAAAAGATTACACCCCTTCAGATGCCGGGTGAAGTCCAGCGCCTTGTGAAGTACTCAGCGGTTTTACTGGTAGATGTTCCTGCCAGCCAGTTGACCGAATTGCAAATGGAAGGGTTACAGCGTTATGTCCGCTTGGGAGGCGGTTTGGTTGCAATCGGAGGACCCACCAGTTACGGCGTCGGTGGTTATTTCGATACACCGCTGGAGCAGGTATTACCCGTGGAGATGCAAATCAAAGATGAACAACGACGACCATCCCTGGGTATTGTTTTCATTATCGATCACTCAGGCAGTATGTCTGAGCTTTCGGGTGGACAGACGAAGCTCGAAATTGCCAAGGAAGCGGTCATTCGCTCACTTGATCTCCTCACACCGCGCGACCGGGTTGGCATATTGGCGTTTGATGATCAGGCCATGTGGGTCTCGCCCATCAGCGTATTGGATAACAAGATCAAGGTAAAGAATCTGGTCGGCACCCTTCAATCGGGAGGTGGGACGGACATCCTTGCCGGCATTCAGGCAATGGCCAGGATTCTTCCAGGCGATCCAGCAGTTAACAAGCATGTTATTTTGCTAACAGACGGCGGCGCTGATCCCACTGGCATTCCAGATCTGGTGAAAAGTTTATTCGACCAATATGGCATCACGCTGAGCACAATTGGTGTCGGCCGCGATGCGGCTTCGTTCTTACCCGATTTGGCCAGGTTGGGCGGTGGACGCTACCATTTTGCCGCCACACCAGCCCAAATTCCTCGCATCTTCAGCGAGGAAACCGCCCTGGCAACCCGCTCTTATATTGTTGAAGGCTCTTTTTTTCCACAACTGGTAAGCGCTGAGCTGGCAGATACCCTGGGAATCCGCAGTATCCCACCTCTGCTTGGTTACGTCGCCACCTCCGCCAAGGATGGCAGTCAGGTTATCTTGCAGGCGCCACCGCCAAACCGAGATCCAATTCTGGCAGTTTGGAATTACGGATTGGGAAAAGCCGCTGCATTCACATCGGATGCTTCCACACGTTGGGCCTCTGCCTGGGTTTTTAACAACCAGGCGAATCCGGTGCTGCGTGCAGAGTACGTCCAATTTTGGCAAGGCCTGGTGCGCTATGTAATGGGTAACCCGGCAAATAAGCCCCTTGATATCCAGGTGCAGACAACCACTGACCAGAACAAATTAGTCGCTCGGGTGAACATTGACACAGCCAGCACGGGCAGCCTGTTGAATGGCTACACCATGCAAGCGACGATCCTTGACCCCCAAGGCCAGGAACAAACGATTCGGCTCATGCAAATCAGTCCTGGCCGTTATGCAGGCAGTTTTCTCCCCTCAGAACAAGGAGTTTATGTACTGCACATCATTTGCCAACCGCCATCGACCGATGCCATTTCATCCACCGGTGAAGCCATTGGAGAGACCACCGGTTGGGTGCTTTCTTACTCTCCGGAATTTGCCCACCTTAAAACGAAATACGACCGTCAGCAATTACTATTATTAATCGCTGCTGGTAACCTGGTGGGCGCGCCATTTATTCCCAGCCAGGAAGCATTTGCGTTCATCGACTCATCGGCGAATAAGGCTGAGGCATACCCTGCCTGGCCCTGGCTGTTGGAATTCGCTGCCATTTTGCTGCCAATCGATATCGCCATTCGCCGCCTGCTGATTACCCCCAGTGATATCAAGACTGGTGTGCAAAAAATGCGCTCAGCAGTTTCATCGATTGTGTCGGCACGAGGTTCCCAGGTAGCTGCTCCATCGCGCTCCGAACAAATAGAAATCCTATTCCGGGCCAAAGCGATCAGCGCAGAAAAATCGAGGCAGATTTCCTCGACAAATATGCACCAAGAACAGGAGCAGACCTCACTACCAATTCTCGAAACGCCAATCGATGGTGATGCAAACCAGCCCTCAGAAGACCACAAGCTATACCCAGCAAAAACATCTTTCGATCAAGCGCTTTCTATACACCCATCGCTACCTGAAGAGGGTAATATAAAGCCAGATTCGACATCTGTCAGTTCATTGTTGAAGAGCAAAAGACAGCGCATTGATTCTTCCAAACGAAAAGATTGACATCAAGTAGAATAAGGGTATGAAGGCTAAGCTCGCCAACCCAGCTTTCTCCAAAGAAAATCATTCCAATCCGGATATCCGGCGCCTGGACTATCTCACACGTACCTTTACGTTTTCAGGATTCGGAATTTGCATATTGGCGGCATTAGACCCTATCATCTTTGGCACATTTGATTGGTTAATCTTGTCTGCCGTTGGCTTGGTTGCATTTATCCATGCAGTATCTTTATTGTTTGTATGGCGCCACAAAACAAGAGCTGCACAAATTGCGCTGTTGTTTCCTCTTTGGATATTTTTTGCTTTTGTCCACATCCGCACACTGCTCCTGTTCCCAATTGCAATGAGCGGTTATATTATTGTTATTTTGATTGCCAGCCAACTGCTTGGGGGCTTTTGGGCTTTAGGCTTCTTTGCAGCATCGTTAATATCAAGTGCTGTGGCCGTAGGAGTACAGGTTTTTTCTTTACCAGGAATCTACGATCTCAATCTAAGCCAGTATTCACAATGGTATTTCGAGCTGGTTTTCTTTTTGTGGATTGGCATCCTTCTGCACTTAGTTCGTGGCAGCCAGAACGAGATCGTCCAACATGCTTACCGGAATGAAACAGCCCTGGCGAAATCGAACCAGGCGTTGATTCGCGCACAAACTGACTTGCAAAAACATGCTCGCGACCTGGAAAAGCGCGTTGTCCAGCTTCAGGTTTCCTCCGAGATCGCACATGAAGCAGCCAAATTGAGCGACACAGATCAACTTCTCAAACAGGCAGCCCATTTGGTCAGCGAGCGCTTCGGATTTTATTACACAGCAATTTTCTTGATGGATGAGTCGAAAGATTATGCCGTACTTAAAGCAGCCACCGGCCAAACTGGACAGGAGCTAATCAGGAAAGGTCACAAATTGAGAGTCGGGGCCGAAGGGATGGTCGGTTATGTGACCGCCACCGGCAACAGTCGTGTAGCGGACGATGTTCAGCTCGATGATACCCATTATAAAAATCCTTTGCTGCCAGATACTCGTTCCGAGCTAGCCCTTCCTTTGATCGCTGGCCAACAGGTGATTGGCGCGCTTGATGTGCAAAGCAAGTTAATTGACGCGTTTGACAGTGAAGATGTGGCCATCCTACAAACTTTAGCAAACCAATTGGCAATCGCTATCGATAATTCCAGGTTATTCGATGCAGCCCGCCGCCAATTGGATGAATTGATTGTCTTACACAATGTAGCCAATGTCGCTGCCGAGGCCCCAACAGAAAATCAATTGATCGAGCGCACCACAAGTTTGCTCGCCGAAACGTTGTTTTCAAATAATTTTGGTGTGTTATTGGTTGAAGAAAAAAAGCAGCATCTGATTTACCATCCATCTTATTACGAAACCCAGCCGTTAGAACGAGATCCGATCCCTTTTGGTGTAGGGATCATCGGTAAAACGGCTGAACAAGGTCTCACCTGGAATGTTTCAAATGTGAGAAATGAAACCGCCTACCGACAGGCAGATCCTACTACCCGTTCGGAATTATGCGTTCCTATCAAAATCGCGGAACAAGTGATCGGAGTCATCAATACCGAAAGCCAGAGTATCGACGGTTTTGATGATGACGATGTCCGGCTCCTTGAAACGGTTGCCGGGCAATTGGCGACCGCGATGCAAAAAATCCGTTCTTACGAGGCCCAACGCCAGCGAGTATCAGAACTGGCTGCACTGCGGGAAGCCAGCCTACAGCTAAACAATTCCCTCGATTTAAACCAAGTTCTAAAAGCAATCTTGCAAAATGCGCTCGTGCTTATGAATGGTGTTGAGGCGGCGGTCTATCTGTATGATGGCGAAAAAATCCAATTTGCTATGTCGATGTCAAAAACACAGGCCGGACAAGAAGAAACTTCGCTGGATTTATCCTCACTCATCGCCAGGACTTCGGAAAAACAGGATATTTTCATAATTCCCAATGCGCACCTTGATCCATATTTTAAAGATACACAGGCAAATGGTTCTTTCGTTGGGCTTCCGCTTATCCATTCAGGGTATGTGTGGGGTGTAATGACAATCGCCTTTCCAGGCGAACCGCATGAATTTGATGACAATGAGCAAAGGGTGATGTGTTTGCTGGCGGACCAGGCTGTGGTAGCCCTCGTCAACGCACGTTTGTATGGTGAAGCTCAAGAGAGAGCAGATGTCTTAACGAAAGCCCTAGCGCAGCGCGAAGAACTGGTGCGCATGCGCAGTGAATTTATCCAAAATGTCTCACATGAATTGCGCACCCCCCTGGCAATCGCACGAGGCTACGTAGAATTGTTGGAAACTGGGGAATTAGGCGAGCTCAACAATCAGCAGATGGATGCCGTCAGTATTCTCAGCCGCCGAGTGCAAATGTTGATCCGCCTGGTGGACGATCTAGTGACTATCTTGGAGGCGGAATCCTTAGATGAACAGCGCGAAGAAGTGAACTTGACCGACCTGGCAGCCCGCGCCCTGGCGGATTTCATTCCAACAGCTCAACACAATAAAATCACACTCGAAGGAGATATCACCAGAGAAAACCTGATTGTAAAAGGCACGATCAGTCATTTGAACCGGGTATATGATAATCTGTTGGGTAATGCGATTAAATTCACTCCGCCCGGGGGAAGGATAAAAATGCGCTTGTGCCGCCAACAAAACCAAGGTCCGACTGCCATTCTTGAAGTGATTGATCAGGGGATCGGAATTCCAGCGGACAAACTAGAAAAGGTATTTGAACGATTTTATCAGGTCGATGGCAGCACGAAACGTCGCTATGGGGGCACCGGGCTTGGATTAGCCCTGGTCAAAGAGATCGTCGAAAGTCACGGGGGAAAAGTTTATGCACAAAGCGAGCTCGGGAAAGGTACCACATTTACGGTTATCCTGCCTCTGATGAAAGAGAGCATTTTGTAATTTAAACACCCCAAAAATGCTTGCCTTCAGCTATGATCCGTTTCCAGGCTGAAGTCTCGGCGTAAGGAGAAATTCCAAGGGGATCCGTAAACGGTATATCTAGTAAAGCAGATGTTACTCCCATTGTGCAAGCCTGGGCCGCATCTAGATCGTAACCACCCTCCAGGAACAATGCAATACGCTCATCGCAATAAAGGTGAGCGAAGGCAGTTAACTTTTGTATGATTTCGAAATAACCGAAAGCTGACAACTGCAGGCTTCCCAGAGGATCTGACCAATGAGCGTCGAAACCATAACTGACCAGCACCATTTGCGGTTCGAAACGCGCTAGTACAGGCAAGATCAATTCATCAAAAGCTGTCAGAAAGGCTGAGTCACCAGATCGGGGCGGCATAGGAATATTCAAAGTGTGGTTGATTCCTGGCCCTGCGCCTCTTTCCTCCAGGCTTCCGGTTCCAGGATACAGAGGCGACTGGTGGGTGGAAATGAAAAACACATCATCACGCCTCCAAAAAATATCCTGAGTGCCGTTTCCATGATGCAAATCAATATCCACAATCGCCAGGCGGGCAGCACCCGCTCTCTGATGAAGGTGCTCTGCTGCCAGGGCGATGTTGTTCAACAAACAAAAACCCATACCTTGACCTTTCATAGCGTGGTGCCCCGGAGGCCGGCAGAGTGCCAGACCGCGGCGCGCTTCTCCCCTCCAGACAGCCTCGGCTACAGCAGCCGCACCGCCGGCAGCGCTCAATGCCAGGTCCCAGCTCGATTGGGTGACGTAAGTATCCTGATCTAAATATCCTCCCCGGGCACAGGCGCGTTCAAGAAGCGACAGGTAGGATGGTTGGTGGACCTCTTGAAGAACTTCCAGGGATAATTTTTCTGAGTTTACCAATGGAAAGGAATCCCAAATACCTCCTTCTAGCAATGCTGTCCGAATGGCCTCCACGCGTTCCGGCCGTTCGGGATGTCCGGGGTGAAAATGGCCTGCATGCCCTTCTGGATAGAAGAAAACGATATCTTTCATTCCGTCACCCTTTGGATTCGGTCGGTTGCTTTCCAGAACGCCTGCCTTTGGTTAAGATACGACGCAGGTTGTCCCAATATTTACGCGCTAGGTCTGAATTCTCAGGAGGAATTTCATGCCGCGAGTAGCGCGCTTCGATAAAAGCATCCGTAAGCGCGTTTAATTCTCGTGTAATTTCTTTTTCCGTTAAGATCTCTTCGGATAACCCTTCTTGTATACTATTAGCAGCATTTTGATGATCCTGCTGGCTCCAATCCTTGTTTTGGCGGGCTGCCACCAAGCCTGCCTGTAAACTCTGGGCATACTCATATGGTGTCTCTGATCCCTTACGGGCAAAACCGCTCTCAGCGCCGCGCCGTAATAAAGCCAGGTAGAAAAACCTAATTCGCTGTCTCGGGGTCAAAGAGCGCGGATTGATGTAACTCCAGTTATCCTGGATAACTGACTGCCGAGCAAAATTTGACAATCTGCCTAATCCTGCTTGCCAGGCCTGGCCCGCCACCCGTTGTACTCCTATCAGGCGTTCTTTCAACCAGTTCAATACGCCGACCACGAGCCTCCAACCTCGCTTGCGGTTCACACCGGTGATCAAGGATTTATTTTGGCGAATGTACAGGATGAAAGCATAAATAATGATCGTCAAAAATACCGACCAAAATAAAATGGATTGAAGAACCGGCCCCAAACTGATTGGGGTCTGCTCTACACCGGAGATTGGTGTAGGGGTTGGCGGCATCGTTGGCATTGGTGGCATCGTGGCGATCGGTGCGTTCGTCCGTAATGCTGCCGCTGCCAAGGCAATGGCTGCCATGAAAGGCACCATAATCAGATAAACCAATACATAAAGCGCGCCGATCAACCAGGAAAAAATATACGCAAGCGTATCCAAAAGGCCCAATGAGTAATTCTTAGGGAGTAACAAAGCCAAAATACCGATCAAGACCAGGAAAACCAGGCTGGATTGCACCCACCGCCGTATAATTTGAGGATCGATTGGTATTCTTTCGAATGCCCAGGAAGCCTGTAATGCCGCAAAGTGCACCAGGCTCATCAATAATAAGCCGAGGATAAAATAAACGACAATTGTTATTTCACTCGCGCCTGACGTTTCGTGAACATTCGGAATCAGCCCAGGTAAATTCAGGTCTGCCACCCCAGCCGCCACAACCAGGACAATTCCAACCACGAGCATGCGGTTTGTAACCTGCTTTCGAATTTCAGCCCGGTTGCTCTCGATGGTTTCATCTGCACGTTGCAGCAGCACTTCATCGCTTTCCAGTTGCTTTAGATCTGACGCATACATATAACAGATTGACCAGGCCAAAAAAACCAGAAATCCCGTCATAAAAAATTCCAGGCTAAAAAAAGCGGTGATGAAATCGGTCTGCATAGACAGCACATCCTGCTGCAAATGAAGATTGTCTTGCCAAACGAATAGGATCACCCTGATGCAAATCAAAATTACAACCCATTCAGCCAGAAAATAGGACATTTGAGAAGTCTTCAAATTTCTTGGATGGGTGTGCCATTGAACACTGATAATACTCTCGATTGATACCAATCCGAACAGGAGCACCATCGAACCTGTTTGCCAATCGGGGGAAAGCGCGGACACAAAACGCCCAAACACCAGCCCCAGGCAGCACTGCATACCAACGATCAAGCCATAACTGACCACGCGGAAGATAATATCTTGAGATTGAAAGAAATCCAACGAATTCCGGTTGTTCGTTTTTTGTTCTGCTGGTGGTCTCAACCGGTTTTTCATTTCACTTCACCCTTGGCGAGATCACCTTCACTCAAAACATGCTGGAACGGAAAATGGAATATTTCCGCCTTTTGCCGCGCTTCCTGGCTTTGAGCCGATTTTCCCACCAACACTAACTTAGGTAATAGGCCAGCCCGCCGCGCCTGGAAAAGGCAGTCAAATAAACCTTCATCCACACGCGGAGTAATGACCACCAGCGTAGAACCCCAGGGCAGATGAACAATTTCTCTGCGCAGTAAATCAAGAAAAGGCAGAGCAGGTTTGGCTGGAGCAATGACTCGGGCCAGGATATCCAATAAACGTATTAAGTGGACCTGTCCTTTGCGCGCTGGCAATGTATGAAATCGCTGAGCGACATCATCTTGCAAAGACATCGGATCAACGCCATTCGTCGCCAAACCTACCGACTGCTTATTGGTCATTACCCAATTAGCGACCGAAGCCGCCATGACGATTCCCAGCTCGAAAGAGTCATAGAAGGTGTGCATATCATAATCTTCCTGGCCCAGGTTCAGCAGGATCATCGTTTGCAGTGAGATAGCTGGTTCGTATTGTTTTACCACTAAGCGCCTGAGGTTCGCTGAGGCTTTCCAATCAACACGGCGCAGCGAGTCTCCAGATACATAATCGCGTTTCGAACGGATCCGAGTTGGATCTTCAAAGATTGGTTGCATAGTGCGTAACGTGCCCATCGGTGAACGCGAAGTCAAGGAAAAGCCTGGTAGTTGATAAATACGTGGGTAGACCGTCAGCGATTCCGGTATTCCTCCCGCACTTTGTTCGGCTGCCAGGCCAAACAAATCACCTGACCAGGCTCGAAATGGCCCAACCTGGTAAAAGCCGCGTTTGCGCGTTTGAATTGTATATTCAAAAAACGAACTCCCAAAAGGTCCTAAAGTCAGCACTCTTTTGAATGAACCTGCGACGGATAATTCGACCGGGAGTGCATCCTGAACGCGCAACCAGACAACGGGTAGGATACCTTTATTGCGAATTTGCAGGCGAACAGTGATTTCATCTCCTAAGAATGCACGCCTGGTATAAATCCGTTCGATGAGAATTGAATTGAGCGACTGTCCTCCCCACCAACGCCCAACCAGGTATAAACCGATGAAAATATACAAAATAGTAAATACAGCTTCATCGCGCAAAAAAGCAGCGAACACGAATAATGCGAGCAAAAAAATGACCAGGCTTGCCATTCAACTTTATTGGAAACTGCCCACATCCAAGGGAACTGATTTCAAGATTTCTACCAGCACCGATTGAATAGTCCGGCCGCGCAGTTCTGACTCAGGTCGGATAATTAATCTGTGGCTGAGCACGAATGGCAGCAAGTATTTTATATCATCTGGAAGTACATGATCCCTGCCTTGAAGGGCTGCATAGGCCTGGCCTGTTTTATAAAGAGCTAAACTGGCTCGCGGACTCCCCCCAAGTACAAGATCGGGGTGTTGACGAGTAGCCACAACCAGCCGCACAATATAATCCTTAAGAGTCTCATCAACATGAATTTCCCAAACCTGGTGTTGAAATTCCAACAAACTGTTTATCGGATTTGCTAAATTGATCGGGCCCAGGTGGGTTATTGGGTGTTCGCGCTGCAAATTAGTCAAAATGGTTCTTTCTTCCTGGCCTTCTGGATAACCCAATGAAAGGCGCATGATAAACCGGTCAAGCTGGGCTTCAGGCAAAACAAATGTACCTTCATATTCCACCGGGTTTTGTGTTGCAATGACCAGGAATGGCCTGGGCAGCTCACGGGTGATGCCGTCAACCGTGACCTGCTGCTCTTGCATGGCTTCCAATAAGGCAGACTGGGTGCGCGGCGTGGCCCGGTTGATTTCATCCGCCAGTAGAATATTGACGAATACTGGGCCTGGCCTGAACTCAAATTGCCCGCTCTGTTGATTAAAAACAGAAACCCCGGTGACATCATTTGGTAATAAGTCTGGAGTGCATTGTAACCGTTTAAATGCACCTCCAAGGCTGACTGCCAGCGAACGCGCCAGCATTGTTTTTCCTGTGCCGGGCACATCTTCTAATAAGATGTGCCCTTCGCACAATAAAGAAACCATGATTAATTCAATCACGGAACGCTTGCCAACAATCACTTTTTCAATATTTTCTATGATCGTATGCGAAAAATCGCGAATTGATTGCATAATCCTCTCGATTTCGAAGATGAAATTATGGATCGATGATAAAATTTTATTAACGAGCTATTACAGTTAGGCGCTGTGCTTTGGTTTCAACACGATTGTGACAAGCAAGCGTTGCATTTTTGATATTTCCATAACGATCAGTTAGTGCAGAACTGCTTAAACTTTACTCGAAACTGATTAAAAGCGCAATTGGGAAAAGCAGTTCAATGCAAGGATTAAGATTGGAGGAAAATCTTTGCTACGCGCGCTTTTTGGGCTAATGCTCGCTGTTTTGTTTCTTAGCGGATTCTTCATCATGGTCTCCGCTCAAAAGGCGACGCTGTCAGAATTGTCTCAGCCGAGTACTCCACTAGAAACTCAGGCCAGGCATCTGTATACCGAGGCTTCGTCCGGCGTGGGAATCCATTCACCCAACTCGCCTGACCAGGAAGAACTATCTCGCTCGGATTCTGAAACGCACAGCACGCCTTACGCTTCCCCCTCCTCTGATACAGAACTGCTCTTCGATTTAGATCAAATGCGAGATGCAGGTCCGCAGGCTGTGGTTGAATTTGTCGACCGTCAGCCCGATCCTGACCTTCCATTATTGCAGGCGGCGATCCAGGATGCCCAGCCTGACCAGCCTGTGTCCAGAAACCCTTCCGCTTTGCAGATTGCCAGCATCAATACCGGGACTTGTGCTTTTTCGACAATTCAGGCTGCAATCGCTGCTGCCGCCAGTGGCGCAACCATACGCGTGGCCACCGGTGTGTTCACAGAATCGATCGATCTCAACGCAAAAAATCTCACGATCGTCGGTGGCTATGACTCAACCTGCACTATCTTATTGGTTGGTAAAAGAACGAAACTGACCGCCAGCGGAGCCGGGAGCGTAATTGACGCGAATTCCAGTGTATTGACGATAAGGAATTTTGAATTGACAGGCGGATCTTCATTTGGCGGTGGCCTTGATTTACTTTCAGGGGCAAAAGCGACCCTGGTGAACACGGCAATCCATCACAACACGGGCATGACCGGTGCGGGCATTTATGTGAGTTCCTCAAGCGCAGTTACATTATCGCTGAATTCGGACGTGTACAGCAATAAATCATCCAGCGACGGAGGTGGAGCGGCTGTTTTCGGAAAGTTGGTTGGGTTAGACCCATCTTCAAGCATTTATTACAACAGCGCTGTAAATGGGGGCGGATTTTCTATCAATAATGGACGAATAGAACTGATCGGATCTGCCGTGGTCGGGAATACAGCCACCAACCAAGGAGGAGGTATTTACGCCATCAATAGCGACCTCTACATAAGTTCATCAGCCCAGGTTGGGAATGTCTCCTTATGCTGTCAAAGCGCTGCGAATGGAGGTGGCATCTATGCCAGCAACACCACGATCAGCTTACAGAGCAGCAGTATTACCAATAATTCAGCATCTCAAAATGGCGGCGGGATATATCTGTTCAAGAACAGTGTATTGAATATTTCTGGCGGCTTCCTGGGCAATGCATTATCCGCAAGTGCAGGAAATGATGCGGTATTGGGTGCCGGATTATTCGCTGTAACCAGCACGGTAAATTTTCAAGGCTCGATCATCAATAATATTGCACAAAATTCCGGCGGCGGCATTTACGCAGAGGCTAGCAAATTCATGATTACATCCTCCAAGATTGGCGGAACTGGAAATTATGAGCCAAACCGGATTAACAGTACAGGCTTGAACGGCGGTGGTATTTATCTGGCAAAAAAATCAACTGCCTTAATTGATAACACCGTCATTGCCAGCAATACGCTGACGAATCCCGCCACGGGTTATGGCGGCGGCCTGTACGTCCGCAGTGGAAGTGTAGTCACTATGACGAATTCACAGGTCAAATTTCATTCGCTGCCTTCAATAATCGATGGCCGTGGGGCCGGGTTCTATATCTACGATGCAACAGTGACCCTCACCAACAGCCAGGTCTTGAGCAATACAGCTCATAATTTCGCTGCCGGCATCCGTATATTTGGCACCAGTAAATTGAACCTTGGCCCTGGTGTAATCTTCAGGAACAATCTGGCATTGAACGGCAGCGGAGGCGCAATCGCTTTGACAGGTAGTTCTGCAATCAAGTGTCGAAGCGGCTCATTTGCCAACAACTACGCCAGTGCAAGCGGAGGAGCAATCTATGCAGATGCCGGAAGCATCATCCTGGTCGGAGCATGGTCATTCGATATGAACCATGCTCTGCTCGACGGAGGGGCGGTCGCGCTGGCAGGCACAGCTTCAGCTTCTTTCAATGCTACAACTGGCGCGAGTAGATTCAATCAAAACCAGGCTGGACGTAACGGCGGTGCCATTAATACCAACAACAATAGGCCCGTTCAGCTTTATTCGGTCAGCGCAAACCCGTTCATAATCACTGCCAATGCCGCAAACAACGATGGTGGTTTCGCATACGCGAACAGCGGTGCTTTTTTCGATGTCTACGGCAATGTCCAGGCCTCTGCCAACACTGCGAACCGAAATGGCGGTGTTTTCTCATTGATCAACTCGACGATTTGGCTGGATGATTATTTTACGTACAGGCCGCGCCTGACTCAGAATTCTGCCGCGCTGGGCGGTGCTATCTATGCCTCGAAGAGCTTGCGCGTAGAGTGCGATGGAGCAGATTTTGGTAGTATCGATCTGGGAAACCAGGCTGCTGGCAGTGGAGGCGCTCTCTATCTCAGCGGCAGCCAATTGCTGGCGAGTAATTGTGCTTTCAGCGCCAACCGGTCAGTTACCGGCAACGGCGGGGCGATAGCAGCTTATACATCGACGCTCAGCATCGATGTTGATTTTCCCCCAATTCCGGACGAATATCCAATCGTCAACGATATTAGAGCTGTATCGGCAACAGCCTGTAATCCATTCCTCCAACAATGCAGTTCATTCAATCGAAATTCAGCGTTAGGCGCAGCAGGCGGCTTTGGCGGCGCTTTATTTATCAACAACAGCAAACTGGTGGTCAACAACACCTATTTTCACCGCAACAATGCTCAGCGAGGCGGCGCAATTTATCAAGATGGAGCAGGCAGTACTGCTAAATTGTCAAACATTCTGGTTTACAGCAACACCTCTGCGGTCTCATATGGGGCAGGAATTCGGTTGGCTGGCGGTGTGATCACAATCACCCAGGGAACTTTGGCAAACAACACAGGTGGCGCTGGATTTTCCCAGGGCAGCGACGTGAAATCATTCATAACCAACTCCATCATCTGGGGCAATTCAGCGGGAGCTTTTTCAACGATCTTCTTTGCATCCTGCAGTATTGACCAGGCAGGCGTGGCAGGTCCAGCGAAAAACCCACAATTCACTGCGCCAGGCGGAGGTGAGAACTACCAGCTAAACGCGAATTCAGCCGCTTTGAATGCCTGCCTGTCTGGCCTGCCCAAAGATATTCGCAATCAAATCCGTCCCCAAAACGGAAAATTTGATATGGGCGCGTTTGAAATAAATCTGGTGTTTTTACCGTTTTTGAAAAGGTGAGCAAATAATTCTTTTCCATCTATTTTGGATTCGTCAAAGAGGTGTCAATGTGGTTTTTTAATTTCCCCAAAATTATTTTCGGCGAAGATGCCTTATCGTGGTTAGGCCAGATAAAAGGTCGGCGAGCGTTTATTGTCACCGACCAGGTGATGGTGCAATTGGGCTTCGTTGATAAAGTAAAAGAACAATTGGCATCTGCTTCACTTGAATGTGATGTTTTCACTGAAGTTGAGCCGGACCCGTCAACTGAAACGGTCGAGCGCTGCGCCACCCTGGTGAGTGCCAGCAACCCAGATTGGATTATCGGCCTGGGCGGCGGCTCTTCGATGGATACAGCCAAGGCGGCCTGGTTTGTTTATGAACGGCCAGATGTCCCATTGGATGCCATCAATCCAGTTGAGGAATTTGGCTTAGGGAAAAAAGCGCGCCTGATCACAATACCTACCACTGCCGGGTCAGGAGCTGAAGTGACGGCTGCAGCTGTAATCACCAACCATCTCACACAAACCAAAATGGAGTTAGGCTCGTTTGAACTCATTCCATACGCCGCGATCATCGACCCGATTTTCACAATGCACATGCCGCCGAAACTTACTGCCGATACCGGAATCGATGTATTAACGCATGCGATCGAAGGGTATAGTTCTACATGGTCAAATGATTTTTCAGATGGCGCTTGCCTGAGCGCCGTGGAATTGGTATTCAACTACTTGCCAAGAGCGGTAAAATTGGGCGCAGGAGATGCCGAAGCGCGGCGCAAAATGGCCAACGCCGCTACCATCGGTGCAATCGGCATGGGAAGCAGCCATATTGCCCTTGCTCATGCGCTTGGGCACAGCGCCGGGACTATTCTGCATATGCCGCACGGTAGAATCACAGGCCTCTGTCTGCCGTACAGTATCGAATTCACGGCTCACGCCCATGTTGGGCGGTATTTGGGGCTGTCCCGCCAATTAAATCTAAATGCGACCGATGAATTCGAAGCAGGCTTTATCCTGGCGCAAGCTGTCCGTACGCTGTTAACTCAAATCAACAATCCCGTCAGCCTTCAGAAAGCGGGCATTTCACGAGAGGTATTTGATTCTAACCTGGAGGAAATGTGCCTGCGAGCTCAAGAGGACAGCTCCATGATAACTGCCCGGCGTGTCCCCACCTTCGAGGAATTCCACCGTCTTTATGAATATATCTACGCGGGACAAATTGTAGATTTTTGATTTCAGCCAGTGAAGTTTTGCGGCGAGCGGTTAACCCACCAAACAACAAACAGTGGGATAACTGCGCCGAGGCCAACACCGATCGCTGCCACCCAACCAATCGCTGCCAGGGGGATAATTACGGGTGCGATAAATGATAACGCGCTTCCAACCAGGCTGAGAAGAAAGATCACCAGTGCAATCCCCGCCATCCATAATGACGCCCTGCGGGCGCGTTTGTTGGAAGCTTTCCGCACCCCTGAAAGCCGGCCTGTTTGTCCATGGATCAGTAAAGCATGGGCAATCTGATCGTCATCGACGTAATAAGTCGTTATCACTGGCAGCAGAAGCAGTGTCCAATTTTGTTGGGTGAAGGTAGGCGTCCATTGAAACTCACGCAAATGATCTGCAGTGCAGGCTGCCTGGCATTCTTGCGCTGCCGCAGATTGAAATCCAGGCGCCGCCTCAGGCCAGGCCTCGCGCGCTTCGCGCTCAGGAAGGCCAACCGCAAAGCGTTGTTGTAAAAACCCGCCGAACGCCTCGTTGTAGTTATATTTTAAAGACTTTGTAAGGCTAAAATCACCAATTTGCTTGAAAATTGCCTGATGTTGTTCCAATGCTGGCGCAGTAACATTTTGATACGATCGCTTCAGTCGGCCCACCCTTGGCTCCCAGCGAATTTTCGTCTCCTCCACCTGGCGCTCAGACCATCCTCCGCGATTATCATCGAAGCGTTCTTGATGACTGACAACCTGGTAATTAAACCCGGCTCCTGCCTGCCAGGTTGCTTCAACATCGCTGTCCACCAGCCACACCGGCAGATACACGAAGGTCAACCTGCTTTGGAGATTATCAACAGATAAATCTCCTGGTGGAAACCATAAACCACTCGCAAAACGCTCCAAACTCTGACTGATCGTCATTTTATGCGCAGAAAATGGTAAAAATAATTCCGGTTGAGGCAGTGTGGATTGTTCCGGCAACCGGGTAAGCGGCTGGCTGTAACAAACAGGGCAAATGACCGGTTGATCACCAGATTGAATCAGGAAACGTCGATCACAATGTTCGCATACAGCCTTTTCGAGGCTCGGTCCCCAACCCCCCGTCTCATTGACTTGATTTAATGGTTGATTCATAATCCTACTTATGCCTGTGACAGGCTGTTCGCCCGAAAACCTATGATTATCGCAATTACAATTCCGATGAGCAGCAGAACAAATCCGATACCACCCACCGCCACCCCAGCTCCAAAAATAGGCAGGGTGATCAAACCTGCCAGGCTCAGCAAAAGCCCAGGTGCAAGTAAGGCGAGAATCACCAACCACACTTTTTCCCAATCGACTGGTCGTTGGCCAGAAATGCTGCCGGTTAAACCATTCAACAATACCTGGTAAACCTTGTTTTCATAGGTATAAGCAGCCAAATACACTGGCAATAAGATATATCGCCAGGCTTCATCGGCAAAATCTAAGCTCATACTGAAATTGCGGATATTCGAAGTGCTGGCCTGGCTGCGACAGGCCTCTCTGGCTCGCTCACGCATTTCTTGGCGAGCAACCTCCCAGGCCGGTTCTAATTTAATATCATACGCCTGGGCTTGCATACCTGCCAGGAGGCGCGGCTCATAAACCACTAACTGACCCAAGTCATAATTCGCAATCGCTCTCAAGTGATATTGACTGAGTTTGGATGTTCCGGATACCAACATGTCATCAATGTCCAGGTTGGCATTGCCTGATTCCCACCGCCAGACAATTTTTGTTCGTGTTTTCCAAGATTTATCACCTGGGTCATAATACTGTTCGCTTTCCGTATGGCCGACTTCCGCGCGCCACCTGGCGCTCAAATTGGCATCAAACGTCCAATAAGGCAGATAAATCGCTGAAAACGACCGGACATTGGCCAGTTTTGCCAGGCTGGAGGGCGTCATCCAACTGCTGCCCAACCAGGTCGAGGCGATGCCCTGGCATTCTATATCGCTGATTTTAAATGGGGCCAGGAATCGGGGGCGAAGCGCGTCCTGAACAGCAGAGCGTTGGATCACCTTATTCGAACCACAGAAGGCGCAGGTAAGAGTTAATGAATTCGAAGGAATAGTCGTAAGAGCGCCACAGTTTTGACAGGCTAGCTCCTTCCGCTCTTCTCCCCAACCATGGTCGGCATCTTCCATGACCTGAACTGTAAACTCATTTTCCTGGGCACTGGTTCCCACCTTTTTGGCCTTCACATTTTCACTGTATCCACAGTGGGAGCATTTCAAGACAGATTCAGAAACGTTGTAATTGGTTGTCGCGCCGCATTTGGGGCAAGTGAATGTAACAACCTCTTCTTGTGAAGGCGCGTTTTGAGGTGCAGGTTGGTAAACCTCAATCCCTTCGATTTTCGATATGGTGGCAATATAACCATCTGGTGGAAATGATTGACTCATATATAAGGCATCTCTTAGGTTTTTATCGGATTATTTGAGATGAAGAGCTGGATCGCCAAAGAGCAGAAATGTCTTCTGCACTTCTGTCAGTTCAGTGGTGCTTTCGATATTCTTCTGCTCTGCAATTAGCAATGCCTCACCCAAAGATACTTTTTGAGTGAATAACGCTTGCATAAACGGCTCCCTGAACCGGGCCTGGTCAGAAGTCACCGTCAGGCTGGTCGGAGCTAGGACAGCTACTGCACCACCTCCTGGTACCCATAACAAAGCCTCAGCTAAAGATTCCACCTTCGGATGGATGAAATATCCGTTCAAGCATGTCATCGTGACAAAAACAGGCAGTCGGGTGTTCTTTAGCGATTTGGCCTCATCCACTGTGAACAATTTGTCTTTACCCCACATATTGATGCTGCCATGCCCAAAATAAGCAATCAACGCTTTTCCCTGGTTTAATTTATCCTGGATCACTGCTCCTGCTCCTGTTTCTCCGGAAGGAGGGTTATAGGCTTCACTCTGATATTCTGCCGGCAGCTGGCTTAAAAAAGTGGTCGCTTCATCCTTGAATTCGACATCTTGTCCATCTGAGACTGCCAAAACCGCTTTCAACCATGCTTCTTGCCCAGCAGCATGTTCATATTGAAGTACTTTATTTATATACGCAGTAATTTGATCCTGGTTTTGAGCTGGCAGCCGGCCTAAGGCTATGGAAGGTTTTTGTTCGTTTTGGGTGATCGTATAAAAAACATCCGTTCCTGTTTGACCACCGTAAACCGTATTGACAAAAAATACCGGCAGTTGATTGGCAGCAGGCTGGGTTATGTAACCCTTAGGATCGTATGTGGCATCTCCTACCAATAAAACAAATTTGGGCTTTCGGACCCAGCTTTGGCTGGCATAAGACAGGTATTTTTGAATCGCCTCCGGTTCTGGAAATCCATCATTCATTTGATCGTATATGGCCCGTAATGGGACAGAGATCACTTGCAGTCCTTCGCTTTTTCGCAAGTCGAGTAATGGTTGTAAAGGCTCTAAAAGCGCCGCCGGGCCAATAGCGATGTAATCTGCCCCCTCCGGGTTATTATCAGGGTGGCGAATGTCTGGCGTCGCCGTCAAAAGATCAAGCGCATCTGGCTTTGCGTAACCAGCCTGATTGACCGCCCAAAAATGATTACCCGGCTGCGTGTGAAACGAGACCTGTTGATTTTGGGCATTGATCCCAGACAATCGGGCGACTTTGGCAGGCGTTGTGATATCGAACACATCCACTGAACTGGTCAGGCCATTGAATTGCAGCTCTTCACCTGCGGCGTAGAACCCAAAACTATTCTCTTTTATTTCAGGCGAACGTGCATAGTGGATTTCAAACCAATCCAAGTAATTGGTATCGACAATAGCCCCAGTATCGCCCGGCGCTTCGACTGTGACAATATTTTCGCCTTCCTTCAGGATACCCGGGGGGATATCTCCTTGAAGCAACCGGTTCCCTATGCCAGTCCATTTATCTTCCACTACGATTTGCGAATTCAGCTTGATGATGAGATGGTGATTGGGAGTTACCTGCGCAGTGGTGCTTGACCAGACTTCAAATTGCAGCTTTGCAGGTCCCTGCACTAAATCCATAAGATTGATCGGGAAGGATTTAGACTGACCAGCAGGTAAACTCGAGATAAACCAATGATCTCCCTCTTCAACCAATGGGGAATAAACTTTGTTTTCTTCATAATGGATGGTATACGTAAAATAAGAGGCTGTCTGTCCGCCGCCTGGGGCAGCGTTGAGCTCAGCCATGGCGGTCGTAGTGGGTGAAGAAGTGGATAATATATATACATTGTTATCCGTATATACACTATTTGCTGGTTCGCCGTAAAAAACAAGTTTCAAAGAGTCACCAGACCCTGATACCCAAACCGGTTGTGATTCTCCACGTAAAGAGATATTTACTCTGGATAAATTGATGTGGCTCGGGTCAATTTGATGGTTCTTCAGATCCTGGGAAGTGATTTGAACCATACCCTGTTTTGACACAATGATTTTCAACTGAGCATTTTGATCTGCTGAATTTTCAGAGACAGGCGAAACAGGAATTGGTGAAGAACAAGCGCCCAAAACGAGTGAAATTAACCAAAGATGGCAAAAATTCCGCAAGCGGTCTTGGCAGTATAAAATTTTTCGCATCATAAGGGAACTTTCATTGACTCGCTTTGCGCAAAAACGCCACCAGGAATGCCATTAAGCCCAACCAAAGAACAATGACTGCGCCAACCAAAAGATAGGTCCTGGAAGAAATTGTGCCCTGGTTTTCGACCATCGTCAATGTCGGCGTCACAACAATCACGGTAACTCCAGGAGTAATTGGTTCACTGGTGGGATGCGCTGGGAAAATCAACTGCATGGTCGGCAAGGGTTCCAAAGTTCCGGTTGGTGTCGGTATCAATGTCGCAGTGATTTGCCCGACGGCTCCTGTTGGCAGAGTTTGCGTTGCAGATGGTGTAGGAGGCGCGGTAGAAGTAGGGGGAAAGGTGGGCGTAAATGTAGGCGCTGTTGTCCGTGTGGGAGTGCGAGTAAACGTTGGTGTTGCGGTAGCCTGAGGCGTAAAACCGATTGGGGTATTCGTCGGAGTCATTGTAATTGTCGGCGTTGCGGTTCGCGTCGGAGTGGGTGTCACCGACGGAGTAAAATTGGGAGGAAAGGTGTTTGTGCTGGTGGGGGTGGGTAGGTTGGCGCAGTTGCCCGATGGATCTAACATGCTTGAAATAAGCTGGTTTGTCCCGGGGTCGCGTTCGTAGACCACGGAATGGCCGCTGTTATCGACTACTTCGAGGCGATAATAATATATAACACAGTCTTGTGCGGTTGCATCGTTATAAGAATATTCAGACCCGGCTGCATCGCCAACGCTGGGTATGATTGTGTTGGATAGGCGGTTATATGAGCCGCTCTGCTGTGCGGATCGTTGGATATAAAAACCAGCGTTATTTAGTTCGCTCCCGGTTTGCCAGGAAATAACAATTGCGTGAACTGAAATATCTGCCGAAGCATCTAGGTAAACGAGGGTCACCGCTGCTTCAACCTTTGCAGCAGGTAAAAGCCAAACAATACTTAAAGCAAGCAGAACAAAAAAGGCAATTCGGCGGTTTAACCTGCTCATCTAAATCCACCCAAACGAATTATTTAGGCTCCAACTTGAAAATAATTGCCCCTTTATCTGCCAGGTTTTGAAGAAAAAGAATCGCATCCTTCCGCGCCACGCCTTCTTCTACAGCGTAATTAGCGCAAAGCACTTGGACAATCTCTTCTATCGATCGTTTGCCATCGACCAATGACCATATAAATGACCCTACTTCGTTTAAAACCTCTGCCTTTCCTCGTTCAGGAACAACCAAAACTGCCTCACGGTTTATTTCTTTCGCGGCGACCGAATCGACGGGGATGGGGTATGTATGCAAAGTATCCATTTATTTTCCGATGCTCTTTATTCTACTAAAATTCATGATCGCAATGATCAAATATTTCTGACCCCCCAAGGGGAATGGCTCTCGTTACCGAGGAGTGGTCAGAGAATTTTTACACTCCCACACAATGATAACACCAGACATCAATTCTTTGGGCAGGATTGTCACAACCACAGCGGGCTACCGACCGATCAACTTTCAGACCTTCGCTGTTTGCAAGTTTCAAGCAGGTAGAAGCGCCATTTTGCCAAGCTTTTTACCTTATTTTACGGATGGCATTTGGTTTCAATCATTTTTATTTCGACAAGCTCGCTTCGCTAATGGCTGATCAGTGGTAAATATATTAATTTATCCAGAGAGCCCTGGATTCGAAGTGCAGGATCACCCAGGATTGTATATGTATACAGCAAATCCATATGAGATCCTGAGGTGAAAATTGCCAATTTGGCATTTAAAGCAGCCGGCGCCAGCTCCCACACGTCATTCTTATAAAAAGTGGTAAAAAAACCATTTGCCAATGTGTCATGTCCATTGGTCAGCCCTAAACCTGTCGGGCTAAAAGCAGCCACCGCGCCTCCATTGGGAATGCGCACCATTGTCTCGGCAAGGCTCGAATTGTTGGTAGGATCCGGATAATGCCAGAAGCCATCCAGGCAGTCCAACGATAACAAAATTGGCAGTTTGTTTTTATTAAGCATGGTTTGGGTAACAAGCTTTGTCGTCATGATGCTCTCATTCGCCCAAAAAGGAATTCCAGCATGGCCGACATACGTGAGAAACAATGTTCCTGTGATGTTGACAGATTGAGAAATGACTTTTCTAGTAGTTGGGCCTGGAAGATTACTCAAGTAATCCGAGACAAATATTTTTTTGGTGCTCCAGCCAAGTGGTGTAAATCTGCTGGCCAAATCATTTACCGATGCGTTAAAATCGCCTGCGGTATCTGGGTTGTCTGCGATGTAAACAGTGTTCTTCTGCCAGTTTTGCCGAGAAGACTGTTCATACGCAATGGTTTTAGCCACAATTGCATCTGCCTGAGCCTGGTTGTTCACAGGGAGCCGGCCGATTGCAATGTCCGGAAGGGGATCATTCCCCACCACCATCGCCAACAGAGCTGTTGCATCTGTCTGCCCTTGCCACGGATCGATAAATGCCAGGTTGGGCGGCGTAAAAATTGTATCGGAGGTGGCTATATTCTTAATATTAGGATTGGTGTAATTCTTAAAGTTAAAATGGCCGTCCCCTACCAGGAGAACATAGCGCGGTTTTACAGTCCATGAGCTCATTGCATACGCCAGGTAATTGCGAATGGCGACACTGTGAAAGATGCCATAATTGAACTGTTGATAAACATCATCTATATTAACCACAAACGTAGTTAATCCCTGGCTTTTGCGATAATTTGCCAACGTGACAGTGGAGGTGTAGAAATTTTTATGAGTAATAAAAATGTAATCTGCACCGCCCTGGGCTGGCGTCAAGTCAGGTGGAAGATAATTTTGAATTTTCTTCGGAGTCTGGATTTGTGCGCTGCCAGCAATGATGTACGTAGCATGCTCACCTGGCTGCGAGTCTTGAAATTCAACCTGGTTTGTGCCGGCTCCTCCGTCTGGGGTAATCCGCGGATTAGACATTTGAATCGGTACAAGAGGGTTGCTAATATCGAATACCATTGCATTGCCGCTGGTAAAACCCTTGGCTTTAAACTGAACAGTTCCTGAAATCGGATAATTGAACTGCAAAACGTCGTTTAGAGCCTGAAACAACCGAGCATAGCGGACTTCAAACCAATCGAAAAACATTATATGCGACGACGGAGCCGCCGAGATAACGTTTAAGGTGTTCGCGCCATTGTTCACAATAGCTGTAACTGGTGCAGATGCGCGAAATGTATAGCGTTTTATATAGTCCCAACTGTTGGATGTGAGCACAGGCAAATAAGAATTGAGTTTTATTTGAACGTTGTATCCAGGATTGTTGGAAAAACCCATCAAAGACCCGCTGATAATTGCGGTTGGAACATCTGGAGAAACAGCCGTCAGGTTAGTAGCAAAGCTCGATGTGATCACACTTGTGCTTGTCGAAGCCCAATACCAGACACCCTCGTCGACCAGGTGGGTGGCGTACCATCGGTGATTTTCCTCAGCATGTACTGTGGATGTGTAATAAGCCGGTATGGTTGCCGTATCCTTCGGGGCTGCATCCACGGTGTTGATTTGTAACCCAGGCGAAGTTCCCATACGCAACCAATAAGTGTTATCGTTGGTGTAATCTTCCAGTTGTTTAGACAATTTGCAAGTCAATGGACACAAAAGAGACCATTGGCTCATGCTGCTGGTATACACACTTGCCAGATGGTCGCCATAAAATTTTTGGCCGTAGAAGATGACAGCTTCGCCTGGGTCAAAATGGTTATCGCCGTTCCCTTGTAAAAGAAAAGCAACTGGTTGTCCTTGCGATGTCAATTGGAAATTGTGCGGATCCTCTGCCAGATTTACCCCGGCTGCCATCAGTTGTTCATATGTCACTTTGTAAATCCCGTCATGGTCCACAACGATTTGCACGGCAGGTGAAAAATCTCGCGCTTGGGTAAATCCAAAATCTCCGGGAATACTTGCCTGTGGCGCAGCACGCCAATTGGCACCCTGATCATAATTTAAAAGCGAGGTTTGCAGTACTTTTTCAAACGAATCGTGGTTGCGTTCGATTGCCGATACCGGAGGCAAGAACTGCATCTTGACAGGGCTGGATGGCGGGCTGAATAATAGTTCAACTTGAACATCGGGTGTCCAGTTCCATTGCAGAGTTGCCTGGTTCACCTGGGCCGGGTAATATTCCAACCTGAGAATGCGCTGGTCTCGCAGCCAGGCTTCGCTGGCGACCCTGACAGGATTGGCAGGATACAATTGTCCAGGTTGGAAATCTGCGCCATGTTCGGTTGTAATTCTTTGGATTGAAGCCCCAGTTTCTGGATCTTGTACGGATGGTGATTCGGCGAAAGCAAGCGGTGTGGATAATGCCTGCGCCTTTACCGTGGCTGAAACGATACGAAGTGAATAGTCACTTTGTGGTGGGATCGCCACCAAGATACTGTAAACTGGCACGGCGGGTAAACCGGGCTGGTCGGTTTGAACTGCTCCTGGTACATTAATCCTGGCACGCTCGATACCGTTGACCATCTGGTTGACAACCTGAAAGCCTGGGGCCGAAAATTTGATCAAGAGCCGATTGTCTGCCGCCTCAAGCAGCTTCCCTTGACTTGTTCCCTGGAGCGTAGAACCCGTATCACCTGGTTGGATTTGAGGCGAATCGGCGGCCGCGACCCAAGGATTGCCCGGAAACAGCGTTGTGATGGATAGAATAATAATGATTGCACTCCGGATAAACCTGGAAAACATAAATGCCATCCTTAAGTGAGAAAAAGGCGAGCCTTTATTGCCCGCCAGACATTTGCATTATACCTCGATAAATGGTCCCGGCAAGCAACCACTCTGGTTCTACAACAATGATTGTCGCGGGCATTTTCCCTAGCTCAACCCAATCAAGGGTTCTACCACACTCCAAAAAGTATCGTCCGGTAGAAAATGCAATCGAAAAACTGGCACAGATTGCGTCACTACTTCCGCCCTGGCGATCAATTCATCCCCATACCCAGGCTCGGCGCTCAGCACAGGTACGCTGGCGGCTATTTCTGCAACCGCGGCCGCCCGACCTGGTTTCGTGCAATACACTTTTTTAGCTTGAACCAAGCGGAAGAGTCCAAACAAAGGCAGGCTCCTGGGTTGGGGTTTAATTTGAGTTGGATTCCAGAAAGGCGTTGAATTCACCATCCAACCATTTTCCCCAGGCAACAACAAAACAAGATCGTCATTTAATACATAGTCATACGTTGACAGGCGTGAAACTGTCGTCTTGCCACTGCCCGAAGGGCCAAAAAATACAACCCCACATTCCTTATGCGAAATTCCCGCTCCGTGAAACAATAGTCCGCCCATTTGAAAAACTTTCACAGCCACAATCAGACGCATAAAATATTCAATAATCTCAAATGGCCGCGGGGTGTCCATCTTCAAATTGGCATATTGGCGATCAAATTCATAAACGCCTTCGCAGCCGGGTGAAGAAAAGAGAATCTGGTTGTCCAGGAATTTCGTTTCCGGTATGAGTGTTTGAACTATATTGGCTTTTTTTGACCACTCAATGTGCAGGTTTATTTCATCATCGACAACTGCGCTAAACTCTCGATAATGTTCTTCCAGCTTACGAACCAGGTTTTGCGAATTGCTATGAATTCTTAATCCGAATCCAGCTATTGCAAGCAGAAGAGAATCACCCCCAGGTAAAGGGGCGTTTTTCGAGAGATTCAACGATTCAACCATTTTTCTTCACCTGGCGGTAAGATCGAAAAAGTCCGAAAGCAGAAACCAGGCACAACAATAATGCGACAAAGCTCTCGAGCAAGCTATCTTGACTGGCGACCACTTTCTGCGGACCGTTTTTTTGTTTGTTGCCTTGAGCATCAATGTCCTCTAAAAAATAATAATAAGTTGTTCCAGGTTTTACAGTTTTATCTTCGAAGGTATATGTACCACCTGTTAAAGGGTCTTCAGCTGGTGGGATCAATGTAGAGTTCACCTGGATTGTTGGGCCTTCTTGCGATTCCGACCGTAACACGTTAAATCCGACCGTATCTAATTCACTGGCTGTGCTCCATTCAATAACCACTGTTGGCCAGAAATATTGCTGCAAGCCATAAACTAGTAAGACAATTCCAAAGATCAATATGATTCCAAATAATAAATACCTTGACATATATAATCCATGATTGAAATATTATCGCTGCTTTCGCATCGGAAACAGGTTTCCTCTGTTTAGTTTAATCCACGCACTCTTTCTCTTGCCATAAGAACAAACCCTGTCTATAATCAAACCATGAGTATATCATCCAATTTGTTTCGTCTCCAACAAATCGATACCCAGATCGACCAAACACGCAACCGTCTGAATCAAATCGAATCAATTCTCAACGACCACTCTGCAGAACAAGCCGCAGAACAAAAGTTTACGACAGCTGCTGAAAATCTGGCACAAGGACGCAGCGCTCTAACTACAATCGAAACACAAGCGAAAGACTTGCGCATTAAAATTCAATTGGATGAGTCCAATTTGTACAGCGGGAAAATTAAAAACCCAAAAGAGCTTCAAGATATCCAAAACGAAATCGCCTCATTAAAAAAATTCATGATTATTGTGGAGGATCGCCAGTTAGAGGCGATGATGAATGTGGAGGAGGCGGAAAAAGTTTTTCAGACTGCGTCTTTAGAGAAAACCCAAATCGAAGGTAAGATCATCGAACAAAATGCTCAATTGAACGGCGAACGATCCCTGCACCTTCAAAATATTGAAAGGTTGCAAATTGAGAGGCAGGCGGCCGAGCAAGCCAACAGCGCCAGCGAATTAGAGGTGTACAATCACCTGCGTAAAACGCGCAACGGAGTGGCAGTCACCAGAATTATCGATCGCACTTGCGCTTCCTGCGGCTTCAGCCTGCCGCCTGCCCTTCTTCAATTAGCCAGCTCACCAGCTCAGCTCGTACGCTGCACATCCTGCAGCCGGGTTCTTTATCCGGGTTAGTATTTTCATTTCCAGGAATTTCAATGTGGCTTTAATCATTCGAATGGATCCGCTCTCATTCTGGATCGGTTTTGTTATTGGTGCCTCGCTTGTTGTGTTCTTCCTGCTATCTCGAGAGCAGATCGTCAAGCTTTTCAAGGCAGGCCAGCAAGGATTCAAAACTGTAAGGCAGAGTCTAAATACCGGCATCCAGCAGCGGCTGATGGCGGATTTATATACCTATGCCCAGCACCAACATATTGCTGCAGGGCTATTCCCTTTGAGGGATATTTTAGTGCCGACAAAAGTGATGGTTGACGCCTATCCAACGGACACCTCGGGCGACTTTTCCCACGATGAAGTCTCCACTCGAGTTATCCCCTATTTACCAGATTGGCCTGAAATAGCTGCCGCTTACCATGCGCCTGCACTCTTGTTAGCCGATGCCCTGCAAGGTGATGCCTCTCTTCTGCTACTCGGTCACCCTGGGAGCGGAAAAAGTGTGGCTTTGGCCAGTCTGGCTGTATCAATTGCAAACGGCGATGTTTCGATTGGTCGTCTCTCTGAGAAATTTCCAATTTATATACATGCCTCTGATTTATCTTCTTCTCCAAATGACAAAGATGTTCTCGATCCAATCATTGGCGCTCTCGCTTTTTCATATGCATCCCCTATCGTTCAACCCAGGTTGCCCAACCTGATCAGGACTGTTTTTTCCGACCAGAATGTCCTGCTCCTCTTGGACGGAACAGACGAATTTGATCCGGTAATGCTGCAGCCTGTTAGGACCTATCTCGAGACTCTACAAAAAGCATTTCCAAAAATTCAAATCGTCGCTACCGGTTCCTTCGAAAATTATGGCAGTTTAAATCAGATTGGGCTCATTCCGACCGCAATTGCATCCTGGAATGACCAGGAAAAGCAGCAGTTTGTGACTCAATGGAGCAGTGCCTGGTCAAAATTAGAGCCAATCGATCCCAATGCCACCGAGCAGGTTTCAGCCCAGATGCAAATCATTTCTCATTGGTTGGCAAGCCCAGATTCGGATGCTAATCCGCTGGAGCTGACACTTCAATCCTGGTCGGTGTTGTCAGGAGAAATTTCTTCACCCGACTTACCGAAATTGATTGCCTCACACATCGCCCGGTTGACCGGTATTCTGCCGAATGTGGTGCCTGGTCTGGAGACGCTAGCGCTTCTTATGGTCAGCCAGCAAAAATTATTATTGGCCCAAAAAGACGCAGATTCGGCGTTGCGGGGCAAGCTGGAGCGCGCCGCTGTTCAAGCCCAGCAGCCTTCTGTGCCAAATCAAGCGAAAATTGAAAAGGCAGCCAGGCCGGTTGGTATGAGCGTTTCTTCTTTGTTATCAGATTTACTTGATTGCGGCTTATTGACCATGCATAATAAAAACCAGGTGCAGTTTACCCACCCGATGTTTGCCGGATTCCTTGCTGGCAGCGCTCTGGTGAAGGACAATAAAGCAGACCGCATCACCCGCCAAACCCCCTGGGTTGGAAAATCTCTTTGCCTCAGCTTTTATAGTTGTTTTGAGGATATAACCCCTCAGGTTGTTTCACTGCAACAAGATTCAAGCGACTTGCCAACTCAAAGTGCATTATTCCAATCGGCGCGCTGGTTGAAACTCTCATTGAAAAAGGCGGGTTGGCGTTCAAGTGTTATGCGCAGCCTGGCAAATCTGATCTACAAAGAAAACGCAACAACTGGATTGAGTTTTCGCGCCATGGCAGGCCTGGCATTATCCGGAGATTCAACAGTGTCTGGTCTTTTCCGTCAATTAATCAAATCCGATACACCGGCTGTTCGGCAAATAGGAGTTCTCGGCTTAGGATTGATGAGAGACGCCAAGAGCGTAAACGATATTTCAGCCCTGACTCATGATCGGTCTGTAAATGTCGGCCGTGCGGCTTGCCTGGCGCTGGCACGTATAGGATCCAAACCGGCTGTGGACGCAGTGATCAACCTACTTCTCAATGCCAGCGAAGAGCTGCGCAGGGCAGCCGCAGAAGCTCTCGCCAACCACCCACTGGAAGGATTGGATATCTTAAAAGAAGCCCTTGCAATGGATGATTTGTTAGTGCGCCGGTCTGCGATTTTTGGCTTGGCGAAGATGAATAAACCCGAGGTGTGGAAATTGTTGGAAACAACAGCAGTGTCTGATGGGCAGTGGGTTGTGCGCAATCTGGCAGTTCAGGCACTTGAACAAAAACGCCTTCCGAATCCCTTTGTCCACAAACCTCTTCCCACCATAACTGACTTGCCCTGGCTGTTGATATTTGCCGCCCACAGTGGGATAGGCATCGTAAATGAGAAAGATGCCATGAATTTGGTTATCAACGCAGTCGAGCGGGGAGAAACGAAAGAAAAAATGGAAGCGCTGCGATTCCTGAGCTGGCACGGAGACCAAAACGCGGTTCGATCCATTTATAATGTCTACTATGGAAGCACAGACGTATTGCGTGCAACCGCTTTCGATGCGATTTGGCACATCCAGGCCTCTGGCGTTGAACTGCCCTCGCCGCAAAAATATGGTTTAGGCTAAAACTGGTTCAGGCCAGTTGGCGAATAATCCTTTGATGCGTTGCCTCGGTGTCTAAATCCAGAACGGCGATGAGTTTATCACGCCCAGCGATCCCAGCCACAATTTCTAGTTTGTTATTGGTCACGCCGAGGATCTGGCTCAAAAAATCGACCAGAGCTTTATTGATTTCTGTGTCGGAGGCTGGGACTGTTAGGCGAACACGGACAGTGCCATCATCTAGGATTTCCACGATTTCATTTTTGCTGGCACGTGGCGTGACACGCACTGCTAATGATGATCCTGTCTTGCCATCATGGAATTGGAATTTTCTTTGGGGTTTCAAAGCCGCCTCCAGCCGTACTTGCTCATTCTACCACAGGAGCCAGGGATTATTGGCGGGGTTATAAAGAAAGAACAATCCGAATAAGCACCTGGCCAACAACCTGTATAGCTATCAACAGGATCATTGGGCTAAAATCGATCCCCCCAGCAGGCGGCACCAACCGCCGAATTGGATTCAGGAACGGCTCCACCAGCCGATCGAGCATTTCGCGGCTCGCGTGATAGGGGGGTAAAAAATATGAAATCAAAACATCAACGATCACCAACAATGTGAGCGCGTTGGTAAGTAAATTAATCAGGCTGGCTAGATATCCAGTCACAAATCCTCCGTGTAATTCAAATCTGGCGAGGGCCTAATATTCTTTGGCCAATCCGTACCCAGGTGGCCCCTTCTTCCACTGCAATTTCAAAATCTCCGCTCATACCCATCGAAAGCCCTGCTAATTGTACTCCGGGTAATCTTGGCTGTAAATAATTGCGCAGTTTGCTCAGTTTGCGAAAGTAAGGCCGGGCATCTTCGGAACATTCGGAAAACGGAGCCATGGTCATTAACCCGTGCAGACCAATATTTTTTAATTCTGCAATCTGCGCCAGCTCATCTAACAAAGCCGGCCATTGGCTTTGGTCCCAGACAGGCATACCTGATTTACTAGCTTCTCCGCTGGTATTACATTGCACCAGGACTGGAAGTTTCCGATTGTTTGCCACAGCGGAACGATCCAATCTCATCGCCAACTTCACACTGTCCAGCGAATGCATGTAATCAAAATGATTAGCCACTGCCTCTGCTTTTCGACTTTGTACATGCCCAATCATATGCCATTGAAGGCCGGCAAAATGCTTCAGCGTTTCGATTTTCGGTATAGCTTCGTCAGTATAATTTTCTCCCAGATGTAAAATACCGGTTTTCAATGCCGCTTGTATTGTATCGATAGAATGATTCTTGGTAACGAGGACAACCTGAATATCGCTTGGATTTCGGCCAGCCCGTTTAGCCGCTTTTTCTATTTGTTCCAAAACTTGCTGATAATTTTGGATGATCTTGATCTGCAAAACCTCATCCATATTCATTGCGCTTTCAAAGCAAAAAGCGCGCCAAATCGGCCGGTTTTGCCGTGTTCTGCCCGATGAGAAAACCAATCATCCAGGTGGCATGCTGTGCAGATGCCTGATACTTCGACTTGTCGAACTCCTGCTTGTTCCAACAGGAATCGGTTGGCAGCCCACAAATCCAAATAGATACCATCATCCATTGGATGCAATAACCGTTCTGCCTCGCCTTTAAATACACTCTCAATTTGAGTGATTACATCTGGCCCAATTTGATAATGATCTGGCCCAATTGATGGTCCAATGGCTGCCATCAACCGGTCAGGTTTCGTCTGGAAATGCGTCTGCATTGCAAGAACTGCAGCTCCAACGGCGCGGCGCACCGTCCCCATCCAACCGGCATGCACCAGAGCGATGGCATGATGTTCTGGATCAAATAGAAAAACTGGCACGCAGTCTGCAAACCGCATCATCAACGTCAGCTCAGCCTTGTTGGTCAAAATAATATCTGCTTTACGAGGTTCGGCTTCAGGTAGCCGAGGATTATTCGCTACGACATAATCAGCGCTATGAACCTGCCAGACATCATAGATTGATTCTGGCGTCAAATGAAATGCCTGGAGTGCCCGGGTTTTATTCGAGCGCACACGATCCGGCTCATCGCCAACAGTACCGCCCAAGTTCAGGCTGCTCCAGGGGTGAGGGCTTACTCCACCCTGGCGAGTAAACACAGCATGCACAACTGGCAGGCCATGAAATGATTCAAACGAGTAATAGCGAACTTCGTCGGGTTGATGGAACGACATATAAATTAATTGATCTGCTGCATAGATTGCTGCTGTTTCAGGCGCGCTAGCTTAGTTTCCATGTATTCCCTTGTTTCGCGCATGCCATCCTCGGCTGGTAAATAACCAAACCAGGCTGTTGTGAAACCAAATAAAAAACCGGTCATCGTTCGTAAAAGCGGTATGCTCTCACGGTATGGAATCAAGTTGAAAGGCGGCTGGCTGAATAATTGGCTGAACCCATCCAGACCGATTGGAGCAACGCCAATTATTAGCCAGGCATACCATGGTAAACGAGGAAAATTTTTACGGAATGCGCCAAACACGATGCCGAACAATAGAATTCCTCCATAAATGGCTACATCCCGCTCGCATAAGGCAACTTTATACCCCATTTGCGTATTACCAATAAACGAACGCGCCGTCCATAAATCACTTTCGTCATAACCGCTGGCTTGACCATAAGTTAGCAAGCCGGTCATATTCGCCGCCGCGCGCGGATAATAGGGCTGTTCTCCGAATAAAAAAAAGGATCTGAACGCAAATTGGTGGCAGGCAGCGCTGTAAACTTTATAAATTAAGCCTGCCGGGGAATCCAGTCCAGCCTTCATCAAAACTGGCGCCATGAAAGGCAATCCGCCATAAAGAAGAATGAAAAGATTGAAAATCGTCAGCCAATGCCTGGAAAGCCAATAATTAATTTTATCGGAGGCTGTCCAATGGATTGGTACTACAATCGATCCACTACGAATACCCGCTTCGAGATCCTCAATTTGCTGCTGTCGTTGGCTCGCCGATCGTAAGGTGATTTCTAAAGCCTGTTTATCGAATGGTGCGCGTAAGGTATATGGTCCGCACACAACAACAGGAACTTCGAAACCGTATTCATGCGCCAGCTTCGGATCACTGTCCACATCAATCACTTTTATTGAGTGTGGAATTACATCTTGAAGAGCTTGTAAATCTTGTTCAGCCTGGTGGCACAGGTGGCAGTCCTGGCGGGTATATAACGTTACATCCATAACTAACGTAATCCAATCTTGTGTAAGTGATCCTTAAGCTGTTCTTCTGACAGGACGCCAATTTGTAGAGAACGAATAATCCCATTTTCATCAACAAAGAAACTGGTGGGCAACCCCGTAACCTGGTATTGAATATTAACCGCCGCTCCCGGATCCATCAAGATTGGAAATGAAAGCCCGAATCGTTTTACAAAACTATTCACATCCGAAACTGCTTCATCGTCATTGACAGCCAAAATCGTCAGGTTCGGATACTTCTCTGCGGTTTTCTCTATTAATGGCATCTCGCTTTGGCATGGTCCGCACCAGGTTGCCCAAAAATTGATCACGATAGGCCGACCTTTTAAACTGCTGAGGCGTACAGGCGTGCCAGATAAATCGTTCAGCACAAAATCGGGGGCAGCCCGGTTGACAATCGGTGCAGGATTGGTCTGAAATATCTCGAACAAACCAGAAAGAATTCCGCCGCCAGTATCCTGGATATAAGTATATGCAAAGCCCATTATTGCTCCGAGGAATAACCCAGAGCCAATGATGATTATCGTGAAGATGAGCGATTTTTTACCAGTCACAGGTTATAATCCGAAATTCACCCAGAGTCCGAATCGTGACAGGGTTTCGAAGGTTCCAGTGAATAACATAATTCCTACAATCACCAAAATAACGCCCATTGTTATTTCCACATAGCGCATAATTTTGCCATAACGGCGAATAGTAGTCGTCACCCAACCAATCGCCAGAGCGGCCAATAGGAATGGAATTGCCAGGCCTCCAGAATAGGCTGTTAGTAAGGCAGTACCATGCCCAACATCTCCGCCGTTAAAGGATAATGTTAAAATGGCTCCTAACACAGGGCCGACGCACGGAGACCATCCGGCTGAGAAGAAGACGCCCAACAGTGCCGAAGACAGGTAACCCAGGCTTGGATCTGGGAGCTCTTGCCGCCGAGTATCGTACGCGAGGAATGGAATGTGGATAATCCCGATCATGTGCAGGCCAAATAAAACCACGACCACTCCACCAACTTTGGCCAAAATTGGCCGAAGATTGTACAAAATTCCGCCGATGGCCGAGGTTGTCACGCCCAGGAGGATAAAGACAACCGAAAAACCAACCACAAACGCCAACCCATGAGAAAATGTCAACCAACGGTTTGGGCTTACATTGTCGCCTTTTCCCATAGAACGCCCGCTCAAGTAACTCACGTATGCTGGCACAAGAGAAAAAACGCAGGGTGAAAGGAAAGACGCCAGTCCTGCCAGGAAGGCCAGCCCCAAAGAAATATTTTCACCAGTCATGTTTGTTTAAGAACTCCTTTAAATTGTTGGTTTTGAGAGAATTAACCTTCAACGACCTGGACGCCGGTGCTGTCTTCTCCTGTGATGCTCACATCATTTAACCCAATATCATATTGAACCTGCGGCGCAGTCCACCGGAATATCCATTTTGCATCCTCCGGAAGAGCATTGACGCAGCCGTGTGAGCGGGGAACGCCATAATCGTTATGCCAGAACGTTGAATGAATTGCGACACCCCCGGTTGCAAAGATTGTTGTCCAACCAATTCCAGGCAAATCATAGCCAGCCCCCGTAGTTCCTCCACTCATCTGTAATGTCAGGTATTTCCGTTGAACCCGGTGCTGCCCTACGGGTGTGGACCATTTTTCCACAGCATTTCCATAAGCGTCAAATTTTGCGCCTGTCGAAACCCGGCAATAATAAACTTCATCTTTGCCTTCGAAGCACGAAAGAGATTGGCGGATTACATCCACCAAAATGTGTTTGTTCGTTGAATCCGGGTGAATTGGTGTGATTTCATCAACGGTGATCGGACGCATTGATTCTGCCGGCACCCACAGCATATCCACCCCGCCATAGTAATTGGGATTGATCCGATATTCCACCTGGCCACTGTTAGAGGTGCGGATGCGGTCGATCCAAAACACCATCTGATAATAGACTCGGATGGGAAAGTTTATATCCATCATAGCCTTGATCCAGGAATTGGCACTTGGCTCAGACTGAAGAGTGACATCCGCATAAGGAACAGTAACTTCTGCCCACATGCCATCTCCGAGTTTTGTTGATTGCAGTTGATTGACAGGCTTGTTGGGAAGATTACGTACTGGCTGCAGATAAGGAGCATAGATATAACCATCTGGTGTCTCTACCCAACGTTGGTTGATGTAATATGGCTTTGGACCAACTGCTTCTCTCAGCCAGGGTACAATTGCATCTTCATATAGTACGCCGACGGTAGTACTGGCTTCATCCGGCCTTTGCTTCAGGTTTACCTTGCCAACGCACACACGGCCTAATCGTTCAAACGGCGGAAATTCGGCCGCCTCCCTTACCAGAGAGATTCTCTCAGGTTTGAGAAAAAAACTGCCAGCCCCCAGACCGGCTAATTGTAAGAATTCCCGACGATTAATTGAGTGCTTTTTCACAGGTGTTAAGCATAACCGTAAAAAATAGACCGGTCAATAGATTGAATGTAGTTATCGATTAATATTGGTGAATTTTTGAGCCTGATTGTTTTGAAGCAATCAGGCTCTCATCTACGCATACTTACGCAGCCGAAGGCTGTTCGAAACAACAAAGACGCTGCTGAATGCCATTGCGCCTGCCGCCAGCATCGGTATGAGATATCCTAATGCTGCAGCGGGTATCAAAATTACATTGTAGAAGAATGCCCAAAAAAGGTTTTGCTTGATCGTGCTCAGGGTTTTTTTCGAAAGACGAATGGCCCGGGCTACACCTTGAAGTTCACCACTGATTAGAGTAACTTGCGCTGCCGCCATTGCGACATCAGCGCCAGTTCCAATGGCCAGGCCCACATCCGCCTGCGCCAGCGCCGGGGCATCGTTGACGCCATCGCCTACCATAGCTACCACAGCCCCAGCCTCCTGCAATTTTTTGATTTCGGCTGCTTTGCCATCCGGTAACACTTCGGCTAACACAGAGTCAATGCCTACCTGGCGAGCAATAGCGTTGGCTGTCTTCTGGTTATCGCCTGTAATCATCACTACTGTGAGGCCCATCTTATGTAATTCGGCAATTGCAGCCTTAGAACCTTCTTTGAGTGTATCGGCGACAGCGATTACACCTTCAACCTGTTCTTCAATGGCGACCAGCATCGTGGTCTTGGCTTCGGACTGTAATTTTTCAATGACTTCTTCGACACCGGCGAGTGAAAAGGAATGCGCTTTCATCATCCGCAAGTTGCCAACAGTAACCTTGAGTCCACTCACTTCCGCAAATACCCCATGACCTGCCTCAGCCTGAAAACCATTTGGTTCCACCAAATTAATGCCATGATTGGTTGCCTCAGCCCAGATAGCTTCACCCAATGGGTGCTCACTGCCTTTCTCTACACTGGCTGCCAATCGCAAAATATCTTCGCTGGAATAGTGACCCAGAGTCACAATATCGGTGACGGCTGGCTGTCCCTTCGTGACCGTACCGGTCTTATCTAAAACGACAACGGTTGTATTACCAGCCTGTTCCAAGGCTTCGCTGTTGCGGAATAAAATCCCCATCTCGGCACCCTTGCCGGTACCCACCATCACCGCAGTGGGGGTTGCCAGGCCCATTGCGCATGGGCAGGCGATCACCAAAACAGCCACCATATTAATCAAAGCCCGGGTAAATTCGTCGTTTACAGCACTTTCCGGCAAAACTGGTCCAAAGAAATACCAGGCAATGAACGTAAGCGCAGCTATACCGATAACAGCCGGGACGAAGTAATTTGATACCATATCAGCTAATTTTTGGATCGGCGCCTTGCTGCCTTGAGCATCTTCCACGAGCCGGATGATCTGCGCCAACGCTGTTTCTTTGCCCACTTTGGTTGCTTCAAATTTCAATAATCCAAGCTTATTGAGGGTTGCACCGATCAGGGTATCTCCGGGACCTTTTTCAACGGGCAGCGATTCACCGGTAATCATCGCCTCATCGACAGCCGAACGACCCTCAACAACAACTCCATCTACCGGGATTTTCTCCCCAGGACGAACCAGAACAAAATCTCCCACTCGAACATCATCCACGGGTATTTCTTGTTCTTTCAAACCAGAGCCAATTTCTGAGGCTCTTAGAACTCGCGCTGTTTTCGCTCTTAAACCCATCAGTTTTTTGATTGCTTCACTGGTGCGTCCTTTAGCCTTGGCTTCCAAAAATTTGCCCAGCCGAATCAGGGTGATGATTACTGCCGAAGTTTCAAAATATACCATTCCAGGGATGATATGGAAAGTAACCGCCATGGAATAAAAATAGGCTACCGATGAACCCATCGCAATCAAAACATCCATATTTGCCGTGCGATTGCGCAATGATTTATATGCGCCTACATAATATTGCCAGCCGACAATAAACTGAACGACAGTCGCCAAATCGAGCATGGCATACTGCGTCCAATTTGCAAAAGCCCAAGACCCTAATAAGCCGAAATCTCGCGCCATAGAAAAAACAAACAACGGGATAGTGAAGATCAAACCGATGGTCAATAAAATTTTCTGTTCGTGAATCTCGTTTTCACGCGCTTTCGCTTCAGCGTCTTCAGTCTCTCCTCCGAAAACAAGCGCTTCAAAACCAGCGGCTGAAATTGCCCGCCTGATCTCTGTTTGAGAAATGATCGTCGGAATATATTTTACACGCGCTTTTTCGGTTGCAATCGTGACTTGGGCATCGAGAACGCCATTCAATTTTAACAGGGCTTTTTCAAGCCGACGAGCATCGTTATCGTCCGCCAGACGTTTGATCACCAGGTCTGCTTCACCGGTCGCCACGCCATATCCTGCTCGCTCTACCCTGGCAATGATGTCTGGTAAGGCTAACAATTCACCGTTAAACTCAATCGTCGCTCTCTCCGAAGAAAGGTTAACGACCGCGGAGGAAACACCGTTCAGCCTCTTAAGATTGCGTTCAACAGTTGCCACGCAGTTGGCGCAAGTCATACCAGTAACAGGTAGAGTTATTTGCTTTGTATCAGCCATTGTGAACTCCTATAATAGAACGCGGCGGAAACGGGGTTACACCCCTCTTCCCGCCGCGTCACCGACTATCTAACCGTTAAGCCGCAACGGGATAATTAATCTCTGCCAAAAGGGTCTTGATAGCTTCCTCGGTGGCTGGCAAATCATAACTAACCGTTGTCGTCTTGTTGGTCTGGTCAGCTTTGACTTCTTTGACACCAGCCAGATCTTTCAATTCAGTCTGGATCGTGTGCACACAGTGGCCACAAGAAATGTTGGGAATGGAATAAGTTACAGTCTTCATACGTATTCTCCTTTAGGAATTAGGTTTTCTTCGCTGCATCGAATACATCAACCAATTCTCGCAAGACTCGTTCCCTCTCTGCAGCGTTTTCTCCACGAACAGCCGTAATAAGGCATGAATTGAGGTGCCCCTCCAAAATTCCCGCACTGATTTTGTTTAGTGCTGCTTCAACAGCTTGAATTTGTCGGATTACATCGATACAATACGCATCTTCTTCCAGCATGCGTTGAATACCGCGAATATGGCCTTCAACGGTTTTTAATCGTTTGATCGTGTCATCATTATTCAAGGGGTCCTCGTCATCCCCCCCCAGGGGGGGTGGGTATATATCGAGTATAATACCAGGTGGAAATTATGTCAAGCGGTGTGAGAATAGAATAATACAAATCTTGTAGAAGTAGATCTTGAACCTGGTGTTTCATAATGATAAAATCTTTTCATCGCCTATCGAAGGAAATAGAATGAACAATTGGCTTTCACAGTTTCTTGAAAAATATAATCTAAAAACAATCTACCTGCTACCTGCGCTCATTGTTGTAATTATTTTGATCGCCAGCACCATAGGAGGCAGTTTTGATAAAACCGTCAACAACCTGGGTGAAGCAATGGGCAGAAAGACAGTGATATCTCAACAAGAATTGGAAAAAAAATACGGCATACGAATCAATTTCCTGGGCGTCGCGCCGATGATGGGTAGCGGAGAAGCAATCATTGACTTAGAGCTTCAAATTCTAGATTTTAATAAAGCCAAAGTTTTGATAGGCGATCCAAAGAAGCCGCCGCAATTGGTGCTGAGCAAGCCGAACGCAATGCCATTGCTGCCTGAACGGTCTACAGCATCATCAATGATGTACGAATTTATGTTTCCAAACATGGGTAATGTTGTGCAACCAGGAGATATTCTGCGCGTCAATTTTGGGAACCTGCAAGTCGAACCAATTAAAGCAAAATAGAAAACACTTCAATATCCTCATGGTTTTGGTAGATCCAGCTTTGCTATCCGATTCCAATCGCCCACATATAAAAAGCCATTTTTGTCAATTTTGATTGGTCCCCAGTATGGCGAAGCCCATTTACTGGTAACCTTTCCATCTGGATCGAATTTCCATATTGTCTGGCTGCGGTCCAATACATATAAAAAGCCGCTCGAATCCACTGCCGCAAAATCTGGCTGCGCCAATTGGCGATCCGCATCGCCCTTCAAGTTATAACGGAAAACACCGTTTGGATCGAACTTGACCACGCGATTGTTATCAGGGTCGGTCACGTAATTGTTCCCATCCGTATCAACTGCCAACTGGAACGGGCCAATATTGAACATACCTGAAACTTGTCCATCCTTTCGACCATTTCCAGCCCACGAAGCAATGTTTTTGCCATCGGATGTGAATTTCTCAACATAGTGATCTTGTTCGTGGTTCAACAAAATAAATATGTTTCCCTGGTTATCTAAGCCCACATCGGTTGGCCCTAGTGAATTGGTCAGCACCTGCCAATTCACCAGTTCTTCTCCATCTGGCGAGAATTTACTGATATGAAGATTTTCAAAATTCGCAATAAATATGAAGCCCTGTGAATCCACAATGATGCCATTCGGATGATCAAGATTTCCCCACGTAAGCAGCAAATTTCCATTAGAATCGAACTTTGAGGCACTGGCTTTTCCATCCGTAATGAATATGTTTCCATCGCTATCCACCGTGAAGTAGTTTAAATTTTCGATTGGGATTTCATTTACAGTTTTTGCATATGGGTTTTGTTGCCTGAGCTTGATAAACGATTCCTGGATTAATAATAATAATCGCTTTGCACAAGGGTCTTTAATCTCTTTGAATTTTATAAACCTGTCTTGAAAAGAAAAATTGTACGCGCCTGGGATGTTAGCGCAATCGCCCGTTTTGTTTGTAAATGTGATCTGATCATTATCGATTTGATAATTACCAGAAGTTAAATAAGTATGTTCATGCCCATTCAGAAAATATTCACCTCCAGGGAGCAGATCAAGCACGATGACATAAGAATCGGATAAGGAATAACGCCCTGGTGAAAGAGTAGGTTTGGATTGGCAAGCTGTGGCTAAAATCGCCAGGCAAACAGATGTTAAAATAATGGAAAGGTTGCGCTTCATGTGTCCTTTTGTATAATTATTCAAAATTTTCTTTGACGGAAGAAGATCGTTTCAAGAATTATAATCGAATCTCACTGGAGGTAATTTGTTTACACGCAAAATGGTCGAACCAACCTGTCTGCCTTTCTAAGTTAACCAGCTAAAGGAGAGAAAAAGCACTTGAGAAAGAATAATCACGGCTCAAATGAGGCTGTTTTCTTGGTGATGTTATCACTTGGTCTGGTATGGATTTGGATATCCATTCCGTCATCTCAAAATAAATATACTCTCGGATTAAAGTTTCCTCACCAGGGTTTTCAAGCGCCAGCAATTAAGTTAGTCGATGTGGAGGGAAAAGCAAAAAACCTTTCTGACTTTTATGGAAAGCCGGTATTCATTAACTATTGGGCGAGCTGGTGTCCACCTTGCCAGGCCGAAATGCCTGCCATTGAAAAAATTTATCATGAATACACGGAAGAAGGCCTAATTGTGGTAAGCGTCAATGCGTCAAATCAAGATTCTCTCGTTGATGTACAAACATTTTTGCAAGCTTACTCGATTAATTTTCCTGTCTATTTTGACAAAAACGGCGAAATCGGGGCCCTGTATCATATCACCGCCCTCCCTTCCAGCTTCTTTATTGGCCGTGATGGACGGATAGTGGATATTGTTATCGGCGGGCCATTATCGGAAGCTCAATTACGAATTCAAATCGAATCCATGCTCGTCGGAAAGTGATGTATGCTGCCAAATTTCAATCTATTCGGGCTTATGATCCCGGCGCCCGGATTAATTCTTATCTTTGCCTTTTGGCTGGGTACGGTCATTGCTGAGCGTTTTTGCTCTCGCAATGCAATTTCCGCCGCAACATTTTACAATCTTCTTTTCTTTAGTTTGCTTGGAGGGATGCTCGGAGGCCGCCTGGTTTATGTGATGACCTATTTCAAGTTCTTTAGGGCTGATCCAATCAGTGTTGTTGCAATTAATCCAAAAATGTTCGATATTTGGGGTATTTTAGCTGGTATCGCGGTAACCTTTATTATTTATACACAGCACAAACAAGCCGCTTTATTTACCGCCTTGGACTCTATTGCTCCAATTCTGGCAGTGCTGGCATTGGGTTATGACCTGTCAAATCTCGCCTCAGGCAACGGTTATGGAAGTCCGACAAATCTTCCGTGGGGGATTCCACTCTTGGGCGCCATACGACACCCTACACAAATTTATGAATTCCTTGGGGATTCATTGATTTTGCTCTGGTGTTGGCAGTTTTGGAAAAAACCGGTCAGAAAACCTGGAATCGATTTTTTCACCCTTACAGCATGGATTGCGGGGTTCCGGCTTTTCACCGAATATTTTCATGGAGATAGCGTCTTGGTCACAGGGAATTTACGTTTAATCCAGGTAGTTGCATGGGGCATTTTAGCTCTTAGCTTCCTCATGATTGCCTTTTTAGAAAAACAAACGAAAACTGCTGCGCAGGAGGATGGACAACCTAATGGATAAAATATTCATTCGAGATCTCAAAGTAAACGCCATTTTAGGAGTATATGAAAGCGAACGAATCACTCCTCAAGAAGTCTTAGTGAATGTTGTCATCACCACCGATCTTCAGAAAGCCAGCCAAAGCGATAACCTTGCCGATTCAATAAACTACGCCACTTTGGCGCAGCGCATCAGCCAGCATATCCGCACTGCAAAAAGGTACACCGTCGAAGCTTTGTGCACAGATATCGCCTCTTTATGCCTTTCTGAACCAGGGGTATTTTCCGTGAATGTGAGAATAGAAAAGCCCCAGGCGATGCCTGAGGCGCGCAGTGTCGGCGTTGAAATCAAACGAACGAAACCCCTTAAAACCTCAGCGGAGTAGCGCCTCGAGAAATATTATCCAGGAATTCCTCACGCGTGGCAATGTTGTTGCGAAATGCGCCTAACATCGCTGACGTAGTCATTCGAGCGTCATGTTTGTGGACGCCTCGCATCGTAGAGCATAAATGCAAGCCTTCAACTACCACCGCTACTCCATGTGGGGAAAGCAATGCATTCAGCAGGTCTGCAATTTGGCGGGTCATTCTTTCTTGTATTTGCAAACGGCGAGCAAATAAATCCACGATCCTCGGAATCTTGGAAAGCCCAATTACACGCCCGTTTGGAAAGTATGCCACATGGGCTCTTCCGATAAAAGGGAGCATATGGTGTTCGCAAAGGCTGTAAAACTCAATATCCCTAACTAATACCATTTCATCATAGGTATCCTCAAAAATCGCACCATTCAATATCTGGTAAGGATCCTCGCGATATCCAGCAAGCAGCTCCTCGTACATACGGGCCACTCGATTTGGAGTATCTTGGAGACCAGGCCGGTCGGGATTTTCCCCAATGGCGATTAGAATTTGGGAAATAGCACTTTCGACTGTCTCGATATTAACCGCTGTATCGGGATGTACATCAGCAATTTTTAAAATTTTTTCTCGATTATCCATTTTGTTTTTTTGGAAAAATTTCTGCGGGCAATCTATTCGCCCGCAGAAATTGAATCACTAAGGCAATAAATTAGCCTAACTCTGGTTCTATCAGGCCGTATGTACCATCCCTCCGACGGTAAAGCACGTTGACCATACTGCGGTTTGCGTTAAAGAAAACAAAAAATTCCTCATGGCCGAGTAGTTGCATTTGATCTAAAGCTTCAAACTCAGTGATCGGCGTGAGCACAAAGTGCTTGCGGCGAGCGATCACTGGGCGTCCATCGTTATCATTAGCCGGCTCTGAGGCTTCCGTAACAACCTCCGACGCTGATTTTCCATCGCCGCGTCCGTGGTGCCGCTTTCCTTTGTAACGCTCCATCTGACGCTGCATTTTATCCACTGCAGAGTCAAATGCGGCAAATAAATCATCTGCCCGCTCTTCCGACCGTAAAATCAAACCCTTTCCACGCACTGTGATTTGGGCTACCTGCCTGTCGGCGGCGCTGCGCGCGGACTTCAAAAATGAAAGCTCCACACGCGCTTCCTCAACATCACTCAGATAGCGATCTAACCTGGACACTTTTTTAGAAACATAATCTTGGATCCGGTCAGTCACATCCATATTGCGTCCTAGAATTTCGACTTTCATGGTCATAATGTTCCTCCAATCAATGTGAAATCGTTTAATCCAACGCAGCTCGGGCCAGGGTCAGCCCGTAGACATTCTGTGCGCCAGCTTCACAAAGAGCAGCAGCGCAAGCGTCAAGTGTTGCCCCTGTTGTAGTCACATCATCGACAATTAAAACTTTTTTACCAGTCACTATCCTGGCATCAGCCCAAAATGCTCCGTCTACATTCTGTTTTCGTTCGAAGGCATCTAGGCCTACTTGCGAACGGGTTTCACGCATGCGCTTCAAGCAATGGGTTAAGATTGGAATTCCCTGGCTGATTGCAATTGGGCGAGCAAGAAACGCCGATTGGTTATATCCACGCTCTCTTTGTCGGCCATTACTGAGAGGCACCGGCATTACCAGATCCACATGCCATCCTAATTCCGCAACCATGGGAATTAATGGCTTCGCCAGAACATCACCCAACGTAATATCACGATGATATTTTAACTTGTGAATCGCCAAGCGCAAAGGACCTTCAAACACGCCCCAGGCTCGCATTGCTGAAAAGTGCGGCCTGTGCTCCTGGCAATTATGGCATAAGCCTGCGTGGTTTTGGCTGCGCCCACAGACGGGGCAAATTGGAGGCTCCCACATCCGAACCGAAGCCGCACATTTTTTACACCAGCGGTCACCTGACACCCCGCAGCCAGCACATACCGGCGGGTAAAGCCAGTCAAATCCAGCCCAAAAAGCATGATAAAAGTGCAACGCCAGAAGTGACGGAATCGGCATTTAATACCTCAAGAAAATCTCACGCTCCTAAAAATTTACCTCCAAACCTTTATGTATTTCTCTTTAGAATCCGATATTGGATCTCATCAGGATCAAAATTGCAGGACCCATTAACACAATACAAATGGAAGGGAAAATAAAGATACCCATTGGAACCAACATTTTAATTGGCGCTTCATGTGCTTTCGCCTCAGCACGCTGCCGGCGAATCACGCGCATTTGGTCAGCCTGGATGCGTAAAACTTGCGCCATGCTCACGCCGAGCTGTTCACTTTGGATTACTGCAGCAACAAAACTTGTCATTTCTGCAATGCCCAGTCTTTCTGCCATATCACGCAAGGCTTCTCGCCTTAATTTTCCAAGCTGGATTTCTCTGATCACACGCGAAAATGAGCGCGCAATTTCATTATCCCACTTTTCCGCAACTTTAGCCATTGCCGCTTCAAATCCCAATCCTGCTTCAACGCAAATTGTCAACAAATCGAGTGCATCAGGCATCGATTTTCGAACATCATTTTGCCGCCTGTCAATGCGGGTTTTAATTAAGAGATCTGGCAGGTAAAAACCCAAAACAATGCCGCCGAGGACGAATATCAAAGGTTGTTTTGAAAATAAAGAATCGGGCAAGATCTTCCCGATGAGGAGGAATAACAATCCTAACGGCGCTCCTAAGAAACGAAAGGCAAAGAACAATGTAGGATCGATATTCCCAGGATTACCAGCCATGTCCAGTTTTCTTTTCACATCGTTGATTGCATTTTGCGGTGTAAAGCGCAATGTGAGCTCTCCAAGCTGGCGGGCCATTGGGAATATAACGCGTTCATAAAATGGTTGTGAAAGCTCGATTTCTTCAAGCGATTTAGTTTCGCCAGATGCGACGAACTCGGCCAGCCGGCTCTCTAGCGGGTCAGCCCCGCGAGGTGAGCGCAAGCCTATAAAAACCAGTATGGCTGCAATTAAGATGAACCCGCCGATGATGATGATACCCACAAAATTCATACTATGCCTCCACGATTAAATCTCAATATTAGCAATTCTTGTCATCGTGAAATAGCCAATGATAATCAGTAAAGCTCCCGCTCCCAAGAAAATATAACCTATGATGCCTGCTTCAGGTCTGAAGAAGTTCATCATGTAATCTCGGTTCAGAAACCACAGGCCTCCGATCAGTAAAATAGGCATCACCGCCAGGAAACGCCCGGATAGCATTACTTGAGACGTGAGAACCGTGATTTCACCTTTTAATCGTACGCGTTCACGAATGGTATGGGAAATCGTTTCAAGAATCTCAGAAAGATTACCGCCAACTTCACGCTGCACATTGATGGCGGTAATAATTAGATCGAGATCATTGCTGGGAATACGCCGGAAAAGGTTCTCAAGGGCTTTTTCCATCGAGATTCCCAACTGCATTTCCTGTACTACCCGCCGAAATTCATCTGAAATTGGCGCCGGCAGCTCTCGACTCACAGCTTCAAGCGCCTGCATGGTCGCATATCCAGCGCGTAGACCATTGACCATCAAGTTCAGCATGTCGCCGAGCTGTTGGTCAAATTTCACCAGGCGTGCTTTCTTTTGGTTGTTTACATAAAAGCCAGGTAAGAAATAACCAACCAATGCTCCAGCAATTGCGACATAAATCGATTTGCCACCAAACCACCAGGCGATAAATCCGACGCCAGCCATGGCTATGATCAATACAGCAATGTACTCGCCAACCTTAAGCTTAAGATCAGCACGAGCCAGGTCACGCGCGATTGTTTGCCCCCAGGAAAACCGTGTTGCCAGATCTGTTAATAATTCAGCCAGGCGCACCGAACGATCCACTTTAGGAGGTGTCGGTACTGCTAGATTTCCATTTTCATCGATGTATTTTCCCAGGCGATTCTCAACCAATTCCCGTTCTTCTCGGGATGAAACAGCTACACCGATGAGGAGCAATACCAGTGCAATGCCTCCTCCAATTATCAAGAATGTCGTCGGGTTCATTTCAGGCTACTCCTAAACGAGTGGACGGATTAGAATCTCCGCCGTTCACCTAAACCAAAGATCGATGGAGGCAAGTGGATGCCAGATGCTTCGATCTTATCCATAAATTTTGGTCTTAAACCGGTTGGCCGTAGGCGACCGACCACTTTTCCACTCTCCAGGCCGGTTTGTTCAAAGACAAACAAATCTGTCATCGTGATTACATCACCTTCCATCCCGGTTACCTCGGTTACGTAAACAATTTTGCGCGTACCATCCCTCATGCGCTCTTGATGGATCACTAAGTCAATCGCCGCTGAAACTTGTTCTCGAATTGCCCTGACAGGTAAATCCATACCGGCCATTAAACACATTGTCTCCAAACGAGACAGCGTATCGCGTGGACTGTTGGAGTGCAACGTGGTCATCGAGCCATCATGGCCGGTGTTCATAGCCTGAAGCATATCCAAAGCCGCCTCATCTCGAATTTCGCCCACTACAATACGATCAGGTCTCATGCGCAAGCTGTTGATAACCAGATCGCGAATCGTTATTTCGCCGCGGCCCTCAATATTCGGAGGCCTGGATTCCAACGTCACAACGTGCTCCTGCCGAAGTTGAAGCTCTGCCGCGTTTTCAATTGTTACAATCCGTTCATCCGATGGAATAAACGAAGACAATATATTCAATAATGTGGTTTTACCAGAACCAGTACCTCCTGAGATGATAACATTAAGCCGGGATTCGACGCATGCCTTTAAGAATTGGATCGCCTCAGGTGAGATTGAGCCATAATTGACCAGTTGATCCACAGTAATTGGGTTCTTTGCAAATTTTCGAATAGTCAGAACCGGGCCTACCAATGAAATCGGTGGAATGACTGCATTGACGCGGGAGCCATCCGGTAAACGGGCGTCAACATAAGGGCTGGATTCATCGATGCGCCTGCCCAAAGGCGCCACAATACGATCGATAATCCGCATGACATGCTCGTCGTTTTCAAACGTGATCGGCACGCGTAAAATCTTACCCTTGCGCTCAACATAAATATTCTTAGCACCATTCACCATGATTTCAGTGATTGCTTCCTCTTCCAATAATGGTTGCAAAGGGCCAAACCCAAGAATATCGGCGGAAATCGATTCAAAAAGGCGCTGTTTTTCTTGCCTCGTCAGCACAATGCCTTCTTCCGCAAGCACCTGCTCGAATAATTCGAGGATGGTGTTGCGCACCTCATTGGTTTTCGTGATATCCATCGATGGGTCCAGGCTGCCCAATAGTCGATTTTGGACTCGATTTTTTAAATCACTATAGGGATCTTTTTGAGCCGCCGTTCCAGGTGCGGCCATTCGACGAGATTGAAGCCCTACTAAACGAGATTGATCTGCTGAATTCCCTGAAGCCTGGGAAGGCGTTTGGGTTGGCTGTCCATCCTGGTTTGGATTTTGACCTTGTTCTATCCGACGGAGCAATGACATTTTCATCCTCCAATGCTGCTAATCATTAATTTGTTTTCTTTTTGGCACCTTTAACATCAGCGGCTGGCACTTCGGGTGCATCTAATTCAACTAATCTTTTTTGTATCAAGTTTGCCAAATCCGACATTGCTCGCCCAATTGGCGTGGATCGATTGCCCAACATGAACGGAATTCCTCGGTTAACTGAAAAAATCACTGTCCGATCATCAAACGGTATAACGCTCAAAAGCTCTTGTTTGAAACTCTCACCAATTTTTTCGGGCATAATGCCGATTCGCTTGTCGAACCGATTCATTGTGAAAATAATCCGGCGCCGGCTTATATCCATCGCATCCGCCACATCCAAAAATATTCTGGCGCTTTTAATTGCAGGAATATCTTGCGTGGTTATCAATACGAGGATATCGGTGATATCCATCGTGCTCAATGTAATATCTGTCAACCAGGAGGATGTATCCACTACAACATAGGAGAAGAACCGGCGCAAAACTTCAAGCATCTTGCCAAATTGCTCGCCATTAACATTTTCTGCATATTCTGGCCGGTGAGGTGCAGCCAGCACCTTTATTCCAGATGCTGAATGCTTCATCAATAGATTCTCCACCATTTCTGCATCTGCTTCCATAGCCCTTGGCGCAAGATCAACCACGCTAAATTTGCTTTGTTCATTAAGAAAGATTGCTACATCACCGAACTGCAGGTTTCCATCGACGATACATGTGGGCGTCTCGTCGCTGTGCAGGGTAATGGCTAAATTTGTTACCAGGGTGGTGGTGCCAGCGCCTCCTTTTGGGCTGTAAATGGTGATGATCTTGCCATTTCTTCCAGGGAAAAACCCACTGCCGGCATTGGGGCCAGAAACAGGCGCCTGGCTTGCAGACTGTGCAGATTTGGAACGCTCATCGAACGCCATTTTACCGGCACGGCGGATTGCCGAGGTTAGTTCATCTACCGTAGGAGGTTTGGCCAAAAAGTCACAGGCTCCGGCCTGCATAGCCCCCCGCATATAATTGGTATCGTTTTGCACAGACAAGATGATTATTTGAACAAATGAGAGTACTTTGCGAATTTGCTCAGTTGCTTTTATGCCATCCATATCCGGCATATTTATATCCATCAGAACAACATCGGGCTTTACTTCTTTGGCCAGGTCAATTCCCTCTTTTCCTGTTCGCCCAATGCCAACCACTTCGATGTCATTCTCAAACTGCAATAGTTTGCGAATATTTTCCCGGGTTTCGGCAATATCATCAACAATGATCACCCGAATTTTTGCACTTCCTGTCATGTTATCCTAGTAATAATTCAAAGAGCGATTAAACCTGATTGTTCTTGAAATATACAGCGGGCGTTTTACTTTTTTCGCATATAAAACGCCCGCTTATGAAACGAATTATGGTGTCGGCGTCACATCATTAGGCAGGGCAGGTGACTTCAACGTATCAACACGCGGCTCAAATCCGAATGGCAACTTAACCGGGATGGGTATGTTATATCGTTCCAATAAATACTGTAGAGTCACCGCTTCTGTCTTTGCAGTTGTCGTGTCGTTGGTCGAGCGCAACGCAAGGGTTAGCTGTGCGCCGCTGTAGATCAAATAATTCAACGTCACTGCATCTTGTGGTGAAACAATCAGAGTAATGACATCTGGCAGAGCAGGAGGAGTAGGTGTTGGAGAGGCAACGCCGCTCTGCTGTTCAACTGGAGCAGCTGGAGTACCTCCGGGCGTGGGCGTTGCTGATGCATTTTTTTCTGCTTCAGGAAGTGGGAAATCTCCAACCTGTAAAACCTTCACATTTTCAATCAACGTCTGTGCAACCATGCGGGCGCGCTGCGGTTCTGATGGAAACACATAAATTTTTCCACCTAGAGTAGCGTCTTCCTGCAACCGGCCTTCCAGGTTTGTTCCTTGCAATTGAACAGTCAAATAATCTGGCCCAGTTTGCGGATTTTGCACGCCTTGAGCAATGACAGAAGCGACATTGTTGGGGAGCTTCGATTGAAAAGCCGTATCCAAATCTACAAAATTCAGCGCAGCGATCACATTCACATGATCACCACGGCGAGGAGCATACGAAACACTTGAGAGGCGAGAAATCGGGATCGAAACGGCAACCATTCCGTTATCAATCTCCATCGCCCAGTCAGAACCGGAGGAAGATAACCCTGCCACGCTGTCAGTCAGCATATTCCCCATCAAAATCGTGCCAGGATCCAAATCAAATTTCGCCCTGCGCTGCAACGCCTCATCCTTGTTGGTGATCATTCCTGGCACCAACAAATCCTCGGATATTTCCACCTGATCTAAAACCTCGGGCGTAAGAATGACGCCTCGGCCCACTTTTTGGATTACGATGACAACTTTGACAGGAACTGTTGTTGGTGTTGGCGGATTGGTTGCTACAGGTGCGTTTGGCGTTCCTGGCGTGAATAGCCCCTGAGCAAAGAAATATACCGCTGCCAGACCCAAAATCACAATTAATGCCAACAACAGGAAAATTCGACTTCGACGCATTTATCACCTCCAGGTTATGACTTCACGCTACCTAATAGTTATGATACGCTTTTTACCCTAAAAGTCAAGCAAAGACAAAACCGCATGAACTTGTTCTAAAAAATGCAAATTGTGTGCCAATGTCATATTTTTCTATTTTGGTTAATGAAAGAGCCCTGTTCTTGACAGGGCCCTTTCATTACGACGAGTCGGCCAAAGCTTACCGCTTCAAGCCTGAGATAATTTGGGAGAATACCGTGGAAACCTGGCTGCCTACCAGAGCAAGAACAACAATCAAAACAACAGCAACCAAAACAATGATCAATGCATATTCCACCATACCCTGGCCCTTTTCCTTGGGTGCGAACAACATAGCTAATCGGGTCTTATGCTAATTGGGAAAAGCCAGTGATTTGATCTGCAGGAAATCTGGCTTACCCAACAAGCGGTTGATGTAAATACACAAGGTATGTGCGGTCAATTTGGAATACAGCCTGGTACACAGGCCCCAAAAAGTATGAGCGTGATTGATCTCAATTTGGAATATCTCCGAAAGCTGGTGGTTGACGGTTTCG
>JAKOUW010000068.1 GCA_029782365.1 Chloroflexota bacterium | reverse complement strand
TCTCTATCGCCCGGTTGACCACTCTCACAATGTGATTGGCTGGAACCAATTCATCCCAACTCGGAGGAATCAGGCTCGGCTGTGCCATCGTATACGGTTTGAAGACGGGGTAGGCGGGTTTTCTGTGTTTCATACCCCGTATTGAATCACATTTTCTTTAAACGCGAAAGGGGCTGCCCAGTTCTTTTTGGACAGCCCCTACTTGCAGAAAATCTGTTTGTCCTGTTTTTGGACAGCCCGCTTTTAGATTCTCATGTTTTTCTTAACCAACGGCCCTTGACAACGCCCTCGTTTTGCGATATTATTTCAATATCAAACGATTGAATGTAGTAAGAATATGCCAACCCATTATTCAGGAACCGCCGAAGAGACCCTCGCTCTCAATACCTTCATCAAGCTGACCCGCTCCGTGGAAAGCCTGATGACGCGCCTCAGCCGCCACGGCACGCTGGAAGACCTGACGGTCAGCCAGTTCGGCGCCCTGGAGACGCTTTATCACCTCGGCCCGATGTGCCAGTCCACGCTGGGCGGCAAGCTGCTGCGCAGCGGCGGCAACATCACCCTGGTGGTGGATAACCTGGAAAAGCGCGGCCTGGTGCGCCGCCAGGTGGACCCGGATGACCGCCGTTTGACGATCATCTCGCTCACCAGGGCCGGCGAAGAGCTGATCGCCCGCATCTTCCCCAATCACCTGCAGGTCATCGTGCAGGAGATGGGCGCTCTCAGCCCGCAGGAGCAGGAGACGCTGGGCGAACTGTGTAAGAAGCTGGGCAAAGTGCGCCAGCCGGACGGCGGCTAAATTTTTTAAGGTAATCGTTCAATCTTAAACGATTGATATATTAATAATATTAACTCAAACTATTTCAGCTAAAAGGAGCAAAACTATGTCCTGGAAAATCGATCCCTCTCACTCTCAAATCACCTTCTCGGTGCGCCATATGATGATCTCGAACGTGCACGGCCGCTTTGAAAGCTTCACCGGCTTGGTCGACTTCAACGAGCAGAACCCCGCCGCTTCCAGCGTCAGCGTCGAAATCGCCGCCGACAGCATCAACACCCGCGACGCCCAACGCGACGGCCATCTCAAATCGCCCGATTTCTTGAACGCCGCCGACTTCCCCGCCCTGCTCTTCAAGAGCAGCCGCGTCGAAAAGCTGGACGACAGCCACGGCAAGATCTACGGCGACCTGACCATCCGCGGCGTCTCCCGGCCGGTGGTTTTGGATGTCGAATACGCCGGCATGTCCAAGAGTCCCTGGGGCACCACCAGCGCCGGTTTTTCTGCCTCCACCAAACTCAGCCGCAAGGAATGGGATTTGAACTGGAACGTGGCCCTGGAGACGGGCGGCTGGCTGGTCGGCGACCAGATCAACGTCAGCATCGATCTCGAAATCGTCAAGCAGCCTGAACAACAGGCCGTCTCGTAAGCGCTAAGCGCTAACCAAGCGAACTGAGCAGAAAATAAAATCCACGCTGGTGAGCAGAGCTCCGCTCCCATCAGCGTGGATTTGCTTAATCCTTGCTTTGGGCTTCGTGATGCCTGTCTATGGATTGTATAAAATATATCGAATATATCTCGACAAAATCTGTCCTTTGGTGTATACTAACTGAATATACCCATTTCAGGTTTGGAGAAGGATATGGCATTAAGTCATCCCCAGGCTCGTAAGCTCCCAGCCATGGCGAAGTTCGCGATGCACATGCAGGTATTCTTGCTGCGCCGCAACCTGCTGGGAACCTTAGGCGAGGAAATTATGGTGATCACCACAACAGGACGGGTGAGCGGTAAATTGTTCTCCACTCCAATCGGTTTCCTGCGTGACAGCGACAGCGTGGTGGCTGTCACGAATGGGCGCGGCGGCGGCTCCAATTGGTACCGCAACTTGCTGGTCAATCCGGAAGCCGTGCTGGAGATACAGGGACAAAAATACCGCGCCAACGCCAACCCGGTCACCGACATGCAAGAGCGCAGGCGCCTGTTCGAGCTATACAAACACGAGCGAAGCTCCAATTTCCATATATATTTTGGCACTCGTCTGACTGCTACCTCCGCCAAGTTGGAGCAGGCCATGCAGGCGCGCCTGTTCATGCGTTTTCAATTAAAACCGTTCAACAAACCCAATTAATTTCGAAAGGAGTTTATATGACGATCCGTACAGCAACATCCGTCTGGCAGGGCACCCTGCGCGAGGGCAGCGGCCAATTCAAAGCCGGCAGCGGTGCATTCGAAGGCCGTTATACCTACGCTACTCGTTTTGAAGACGCTCCTGGCACCAACCCCGAAGAGCTGATCGGCGCGGCGCATTCCGGCTGCTATTCCATGTTCCTGGCCGCCCTGTTAACCAAGGCCGGCTTTACCCCGAAATCGATCAGCACCACCGCCAGGGTGCACCTGGAGGCCGGCCCAACCATCACCAAAATCGAGCTAAACACCGAGGCCGAGGTGCCAGGCCTGGATAACGCCGCCTTTCAAGAACACGCCGCAGCCGCCAAAGCCAACTGCCCGGTTTCCAAGGCGCTGGCCAGCGTGGAAATAGTGCTGTCTGCCCACCTGGCAGGCGCCTAGCCGCCGTCGATGGTTGTGCCCGGCGCCGCCGCATTGATCTCCCAGGCGCTGGCCGCCTGGAAAGGGGTGGAAGCCCAGCCGCACCGCTTTGGCGGCGTTGAATACCGCCTGGGTCAGCGCGAGATCGGGCATGTCCACGGCAATCACCTGGTGGATATCCCCTTTCCGCGGCGCGTGCGGGATGAAGTGGTGGCGGCCGGCCTGGCCCGGCCGCACCACATCCTGCCAGACAGCGGCTGGGTGAGCCTGTACCTGCAGCAGCCCGCCGATGTTCAACAGGCGATCACCCTGCTGCGCCGCTCGTATGACCTGGCTGTAGAACAGCGGCGCAAACGCGGCGCGGCCTCCAGCGAACCGGATGAAGCGCCCGGCACCGGGGAAGGTTAACCGGCCTGAAACAAAGCCTTTTGCCCTGGGTGGAGCTTTCACCTGGGAGGGAGTGTTCTGATGATTGATTTTACGCCGCTGCGCAGGCGAGAGAAAACCCTGGTCGAGCTGGCCGCAGGCCTGGAGCTGGGCGACCTGCGCCGCCTGACCGATGAAATGATCGACGCCCAACTGGCGCTGATTGCCGGGGCCGTTGATGAAGATGTGGTCTTCCAACCGCAGGATCCGGACGCCAAAGATGATTTCGCCTCCAGCGCCGAGGATGTCAACCTGCCCTGGACGCTGGGGCATGTGATCGTGCATGTCACTGCTTCTTCTGAGGAGGCTGCCGCCATCGCTGCTGCCCTGGCGCGCGGTGTGACCGTCAGCGAGCGCTCGCGCTATGAGACACCCTGGCAAACGGTGTCCAGCGTGACCCAACTGCGCCAGCGCCTGGAAGAAAGCCGGCGCATCCGCCAGGCCTATCTGAGTGCCTGGCCAGACCAACCGCACAGCGACGCCTTTTACACCCCTTCATACCCCAACGCCCGGCCGCGCAGCGCTGTGCCGCACTTTTTAGGCGGGCTGGCACACGATGACGCCCACCTGGCCCAGATCGCCGAAATCCTGCGCCAGGCGCGCGCCGCCCGCCTGGTCCAGCCGGGCTGACCCGGCCTGGCGGGTGAGCCTGGAACGGCTGATGCATGCCTGACGGTCTGCTGCGCCTGGCAGTTTTCCTGATGGGCCTGGTGCTGGTGGGCGCTGCCTTGCTCTCGGCGGTGCGCACGCTGGTGCTGCCGCGCGCCGCGCCCGACCAGTTCACCCGCCTGGTGTTCATGCTGGTGCGCAGCCTGCTGGGCATCGGCTTGAAGCGAGCGCGCAGCTACCGCCAGGTGGACGGCTTGATGGCGCTCTATGCGCCGTTGGGACTGATCTCACTCGTCCCAGGCTGGCTGGTGGTTGTCACGCTGGGTTACATGGGCATGCTGTGGGCGGCCGGCGACCTGACGTTCTACCAGGCCTTCCGGCTGAGCGGCTCTTCTCTGCTTACCCTGGGCATCGCCTCGCAGGATGGCTGGCTGATGACTGCCCTGGAGCTCAGCGAAGCGGCTCTGGGTTTGACGTTAGTGGCGCTGGTGATCGGCTACCTGCCGACCATTTACGCCGCGTTTTCACGCCGCGAAGCCATGGTCACCATGCTGGAGGTGCGCGCCGGCAGCCCGCCGTCCGCCGTGGAGATGCTCAGCCGCTTCCAACGCATCCACGGCCTGGCGCAGCTTTCGGCGCAGTTCCAGGCCTGGGAAGCCTGGTTTGCCGATATCGAAGAGAGCCACACCTCGCTGCCGGCGCTGGTCTTTTTCCGTTCGCCCTGGCCCGACCGCTCGTGGGTGACGGCGGCGGGCGCTGTGCTGGATGCGGCGGCGCTGCGCCAGTCGGTTGTGGATCTGCCGACCGAGCCGCAGGCCGCGCTGTGCATCCGGGCGGGCTACATCGCCCTACGCCGCATCTCCGACTTTTTTGGCATTGCTTACCATCCCGACCCACATTTCCCCCTGCAGCCCATCTCGGTCAGCCGCCTGGAGTTCGATGAAGCCTGCGCCCGCCTGGCGCAGAGCGGCGTGCCGCTCAAAGCCGACCGCGACCAAGCCTGGCAGGACTTCGGAGGCTGGCGCGTCAATTATGACCAGGCGCTGCTTGCCCTGGCCAACCTGACCTTGGCGCCCGAGTCACCCTGGAGCGGTTCGCGCTCCATGCGTTCCATGCTGCCGTTCGCCGTGAAACGCAGGCAATCCTAGCTGACTGTTCTCAGGAATCAAGCCATGCCCACTTTTGCCGATCTGGACGAAATTCAACAGCGCATTCTGGTGTTTGTCTGCCGGCATATCCCGGCCTCCAGCCCGCCGGGGACGCAGTTTGAGAGCCGCCAGGCAGTGACCGGCGAACTGCGCATCTCTTTAAGCGAATACGACCAGGCCTGCGGCGCGCTGATCCGCCTGGGCCTGCTCATCAGCGACCAGCCGCTGTCCGGCGACTGCGATTTCATCGCCCCCAGCGCGGCCGGCCGCGCCCTGCGCAAGGCTAATCTTTAATTCTACCGCGCCGCATGCGCCCGGCCAGGCTGAACACAAAGCCCAGCAAGGTGAAGAGGGCCAGGGCGATCTTGGTCACGTCCACCACCGGCTCCACCTCTATGCCGTCTGGGCCGCTGATGATCACCGCTACCGGGCGCGAGAATGTGCGCCCGCCGCCACCGCTGCCGCCGCCGGCGCCACCCTCGCCGCCGCCCACCCCACTGCCGTATCCCATAGCGCTAACCACCTCGGCTGAGGGGATCACCAGTTTATCGCCGTGCTCCACCGGCGCGCCGTACACCGCCGCCACGCGTGCGGTCTCCAAGAAGGTGTGCATTATTTCTTCGCTGCTTTTGATGCTGTTCTCAGCCAGAGCCATGGAATCACCATCTGGCTTGCGTTCCACCATATCACTCATGCGTTTCTCTCCTCAGGCGGCGGCCTGATAAAGCAGAATAGATCCCGAATAAGAGGGCCGCGCCGGCGGCGATGCCCAGGAAAGTCAACTGCGCCTGGCGGGTAGGGTCGGGGATGCGCACCACGCTCTCACTGCCGTCCGCCGCCTGCACCAACAGGGAATGCGGCCGGTTCCAGATTAACCCGCCATGCAGGCCGGGCAGGCGCAGCTGCACCACCTGGCTGAACAGCGTCAGCCGGCGCCAGGCGGACTGGATCGGCTCGCCGGCCAGCGTTTCAATTTGTAGGAAAGACATCGTTAGCGCCGTTAGCTGCCAGAGCCGCTAGGCGGCGGGCCCATCTTCTCAGAAGCTTTCTTAATCGCTTCGTTAGCGGCGTGCAGGGCGGCCACCAGCTCGCTGCGCAGGCGCTGCTCCACCTCGCCGGTGCGCATGCGCTGGTGCAGGTCCTCCAGGTCGGCTTTGATGGCCTGCCCCGTCGGCCCCTCGGCGGCTCCCTTCAGGCTCTTGCCCATCTCGTTCAGGCCGCTCTCGATCTCCTGCTGCAGTTTCTTGCGCTCTTCGCTTTCCCAGGCCGACTGCAGCAAACTGCTCAGGTTGCGTCCCAGACTGCGCAGTTCATCGAGGACTTCGCCCTGCGCCGCACCGCTGGTTTGGTTGGATGTTTGAGATTCCGAATCGCTCATCGTATTGCTCCTATCGTTTGGTCATATGTAGTATACGCTGAAACCGGATGAAAAGTTACAGCGAATTTCGGCGTTTATTGGAGGGCGACCCTGGCGAAGCGCCGCTTGCCGGCCTGCAGCACACCACCGTGCGGCAGCGGGCGGGTGGCCTCCAAAAGGGTCTCGCCGTCCAGGCGCACGCCTTTTTGCTCCACCAGGCGGCGCGCTTCGGCTTTGCTGTCGGCCAGGCCAGCCGCCAGCAGCACTTCAGCCAATGTCAGGCCGGCGGGCAGCGAAAGGTGCGGCATCTCGGCAGGCGCGGCGCCCTGTTGGAAGACTCGACGGAAGGCCTCTTCGGCCTGGGCAGCGGCGGCCGGGCTGTGGAAAATTTCCACCACTTCGCTCGCCAGCTTCATCTTGGCATCGCGCGGGTGCAGAGCGCCGGCCGCCAGCGCCTGCTCCAGCTCGGCGATCTCCTCGGGCTTCCAGCGCGTCGCCAGGCGGAAAAACTTGGGCATGGCCCGGTCGGGCAGGCTCATGACCTTGCCGAACATGTCTTCGGGGGCAGCCAGCAGTGGGATATGGTTGCCCAGTGACTTGCTCATCTTGATTTCGCCATCGGTGCCGGGCAGGATGTCCATGATCACCGCGATGTTCGGCCGGGCGCCCATGGCGCTCATCACCCGGCGCGCGGCGTGCACGATGTTGAACAACTGGTCGGTGCCCCCGACCTGCACATCGGCCTGCAGCTTGAGGGCGTCGTAGCCCTGCATCAGAGCGTAGAAAGTTTCGTGCAGGTAGATCGGGTCGCCTTTTTCCCAGCGCAGACGGAAGTTCTCGCGCTGGTGCACGAACTGCTGTAGGGTGAAGTTGGAGGCCAGGCGGATCAGCTCGGCAAAGGAGAGCTGCGACAGCCATTCGGCGTTGTAGTGGATGCGCGTAAGCTGGCGGTCCAGGATTTTGTAAGCCTGTTCGGCGTAGGTCTCAGCATTCTGCTGCACCTGGGCGGGCGTGAGCTGCGGGCGCAGGCGGTCTTTGTCGGACGGGTCGCCGATCAATGAGGTGTAATTGCCGATCAGGAAAGTCACCTCGTGGCCCAGCTCCTGGAACTGGCGCAGCTTGCGCATCACCACCGTGTGACCCAGGTGCAGGTCGCTGGTGCGCGGGTCGAATCCGCAGTATAAGCGCAGCGGACGGCCGGCGGTCGCCGCTTCCTGCAGGCGCTGGCGCAACTCGCCTGCCATGGCCTGTTTCAATTGATCATCGCCATATTCGGTGCCCTGCATCAGGTAAGCCACCTGCTGGTCTAAGGTGAGCGGGGTGTGATTCATAAAGGCCTCCTTTGAGAAGTTAGCGCGTGTTAAACAAAAAGCGCGCCCTCTGCAGAGAGGACGCGCCGCAGCTCTCCACAGCCAGGGGTCAGGGAGTCATGGCGTAATAATAGGGCATGCTGGAAGGTGTGTTCATGACTGGTTGGAATTATACCACTGTTGTCCTCATGGTCACCTCCGGCTGATCCACGGCAAGAACAAGGCGGCCCGTGCCTGGACAGCCAGTTGTAAGAAATTGTCAAGCGGGGACAGATCTACCTCCCCGGAACTGGCCTGCACCTGACTGTTGAGCACGCCAACCTTGACCGCAGCCACCTTCAGTTGGATCACCGCCCGGGCGCCAGGTTCCAACCGGCTCAGGCGACAGACGAGCGGCGGCTCGTCGCTGCATTGCCCCTGGCTGGGGGTGACAACCTGCAGAACCAAACCGGCGGGCAGGGTGTTGGTGATGACCACCGCCGCGGCAGCGTCTGGCCCTTGATTGGTAACCGTGATCGACCAGGTCAGCGGCTGTCCCAGGAAGATGGACGTGGGGCCAGCGGCCATCTGCAGGTACAGGTCGGCGAAGGCGCCAATGGTGTTCCAGGCCTGGTTGGTGGCGATGGGAGGGTTGGCGTCGAAGGTGATTTCGGCCGAATTGGACAGGCGCGTGCCAGGCACAGCGCCAGGTTTCGGCCGGATGCTGAACGCCACATGCCCGGCGCCGCGCCCGCTGGCATCGTTGGGCGGCAAAAAGCCTGCCAGGGCGTCTTGAGGCAGTTCGCCAGTGGCAGGGTCGAGGGTGCGCAGGTGCCAGCGCAGATGGCCATCGAAGGTGTTGATTTCTGCGGTGGCCTCTACCCACCAGGTTTTGTTCTGGTCAGGGCGGTAGTCAGCGACTGACAGGCGGCCTGTAAAGAAGGGGGCGTTTCCCGCCATCGCAAAAGACTGGTCGCCAAAGGCGATGTCGGTCAGGCGCAGGCTGGTCCAATCCAGGTCAGGATTGAGGTAGTCGTCAATCACCACCTCCTGGGCGGGCGCAGTGGCGCTGATCACATTTTCAAAGTAAATCTCATAGGTCAATTCACTGCCTGCCCGCACCAGGCGCAGGGAACCCCAGCCGGGGGGACTGGTCTTGGCGTTGGGGTCGCGCGAGCGAACAATCTGCACCGTGCCGCCATCCTGCCCATGCAGCCCGGGCGGATCGGGAGGAATCGGAGGTTCGGGCGGGTTGGGCGGAGGCAGCGGCTGGCAGACCTCGGCAGGCGGGTTAATGTAGAAATTGAACGCACTGCCGCTGGTCATAGCGGCCGGAAAAGCCGGCGCGGCAGAGGCGGTTGGAACGGCATCTGCAGCCGGGAAATCCAGCCCGGCAGCGGCACTCCAGGCGCCGTTCTGGTAGCTGGCTGCAAAGAGCCGCGCCGCTCCGCTCTGTGCGGGATCGCCGGTGCCGTCTTCCACTCGCTGCGCCCATACCAGGCTGGTCTTGCCTCCCACTGCCTGCAAGGTGGGAGCGCTCAGCAGCGGTCCATAGGCCACCGCCCCGCGCGACGCCCAGCCGCTGCCGTTCCACAGCGCAGCCGACAGGGTCTGCGACCCAGCGCCTCCGAATGCCCAGGCCGTCCAGGCACCTTCGACGCCCTCGCCCAGAATTACCGCATTCAAGGCTGCGTCCGGGTTGGCGGCTAGCAGCGCCGGGGTTGTCCAGCCGCTGGCCGGCTGGTAATGAGCGTACCACACCTCCAGGCGCTGCATGGCCTCGAACACGGCCTGCGGATCAGAGTTCTGATCGAAACCGGCCGCGCTGCCGTGCCCCCAAACCAACAGCAGGCCGCCGCTTTCGGGCAGCACCGCCAGGGAACGGTTAAAACCGCTGCTGCCGGGGACTGCCTGCGGCGCGCTCCAGGCGCCAGCGGAATAGGCGGCAAATACCAACTGGGTGGACAGGGGATCAGCCTCGCCTTCCGCAGGGCGGGCCCACAGGGCGTATGTCAGGCCGTTTGCGGCGGTTGCCAGGACAGGGCTGCCGTCATCCAACAGGTCGGAACCGGAGAGCAGCATTTTGCCCGGGTAAACGCTGGTGGTGCCGCTCGCCGGCTGCAGGCTGAGGGTGTCAGTCACCAGGGATGAAGAAGCCAGTCCGGCTTGCACGGCCTGGTCGAAGTCGGCATACACCTGGCTGTCGGCGGCCTTGGCGGCGGGCCAGCGCTCTTCATGTTTCCAGCACAGCTTCACCTTCTTCCCACCCAGGCAGGCCTCGCCTTTAATAGAGAAATAAGCATCTTTGACGTGGAAACCAAGCTGGTCGACGAGCAGGTTGAGGTTGCCCGAACCTTCTACCTTTGCTGTGCCGACATCTTCGAGGAATTTGATTTCGCCGTAGACACCGAGCAGGATGTCGCCGCCTACCGATCCGCTGGGCCAGGCGCCGCCCTGACCGCGCCAGGTAAAATGGCCGGAGAGCGTGCCTGACCCCTGGAAGCCTACTTCCACTTTGAGCCACGGGCCTTTGAAAGTCAGGGCGGGAATGGGAAATTTGCCGCTTAGCCCCAGACTGGTGACCAGCTCGGCCTGGTCAAAATTGAAGCGGCAGGTTTTCTGATCGACCACCCAGCGCGCCGAGATGCTGCCCTGCGCTTCGCCCGTCAGGCGATCGTCGAATCCGCTGACGCTGCCTTTTATTTCACCTGAGCCGGATGCCTCGCTTTCGTTCGCCAGGCCGTGAATGCTGGCCTTCCATTCCACCCGGTTCTGTCCGCCGATGTACGGAATGTAGGCCGGCACACTGCTCTTTTTGGCAAAACTGAAATCATAATCGAAATTGATATTCCAGCCCGGTGAGCCTGGCTGTGGGGTTGCCAGGCGGTAGATCAGGCCATCTTCAGACAAAGCCAGAGCTGCGCCGGCTGGCAGGGCTGCGCCGTTGGGGAGGGAGGCCGGTTGGTCGAGCACCAGCACACCCACCACCTGCGGCCACTGCAGCCCGCTGGAGGCGAGCGGCTGGCTGTCATAATACAGGTCGGCATCCGCGTTGAGGTCGTTGACATCCTGCATCTGCCACACCAGCAGCGGGCTGCCGTTAGCGGCGAGAACAGCCGCCGGGTTAAGCGCGGATGCGTTGCTGATGGGCTGGGTGTAGGTCATCACCTGCGACCATTCCCAGGTTTTACCAGGACCCTGGCGAGCAGCGGCATACTGGATGAAAGCCCCATTGCCAGTATCGGCGCGCCAGAAAAGGCCCAGGCCAGGCGTGGTTCCATCAAGCAAAGTGGGCGAATAAAGCAGGCGCGGCTGGCTGCCCAGCGCTCCGGCCACCGGGATGGATGCGCCCCAGGCAGAGCCATCGTGCACGGCGTGGTAGATCTGGCCATTTTGCACATACACAAGGTGAGTCTGGCTGCCTGCTGCCAGGAGCTGCGGATCCGAGACCATCTGGCGAGGCGGCACAGGATCAGGCGGCGGCGGGATGAGAATTGCCTGTAGGATCAGACCGCTGGCATCCAGGCCGCCGCTGATTTGTACGCTGACAGTGGGCGAAAAATAATGACCCTCGGCAAACAACTCATAACGCCCGTCGGGCAGGTCGGTCAGCATGAAATGACCGCTGTCCTGACCTTTGCCCAGCCCGGTGTTGGTTGTACGCACCAGGGAGCCGTCTGCGGCACGCGCGGTGATGATGGTATTCGCCAGCGGCGCATCAGCTCCTGACAGGCGCAGCTCACCGCTGATCGCCGCTACGGGCAGATCCTGGGACTGGTGGATTTCGAGCGCCAGCAGGTGGCTGAGGCTCAGGTCTGGGTCACTGCGCAGCCGCAGGCGGGTGGCGTCGGCTCCAAGAACACCAAGATAATCATTCCAGGTTGCGCCAAGCCGGCTCACCAGGGATGGCCACAGAATATCCCAGTCAGCCGGTGAGATGGACGCCGGCCTCAGTCCACTTTTATACGCGGGCCAATTGATAGAGTCATTGGAACCGGTGAAAGATGATAATGTGAAGCTCATATCCTGACCGACAGCCTGGAAAGAGACCATCAGCGAGCCGCGGCCGCCCAAAGGCAGTACTCCGGCCGGACTGTTTGCGCTCACCCCCAGCAGCGCCAGCGTGCCCGTGCTCCACTCGCTGGCAGCCACGGGTTTCAATCGCACCTGGGATGGGCTGGTCAAGACGAACAGCGGCGCCAGCATATCCGAATCGCCTGTGTTTGCGTATTCGATGGTCAGGTTGTATGTCACGCCTGCGCGCACTGGGTTAGGCAGGATCAGGTGCGCTTCCAGGCGCGGACCAATCCCTGCAGTGATGGTAAAAATCTGCGACAGGCTAGCTTCACCGCCGCCTGGCCATATGGCTGCGACGCTGTACAGTCCGGGCAGAGCCCCCTGCAGGCTAAAGCGCGCCCGCAGGTGGGTGGCGGAATCCAGCTCGACCATATCCGCCCGGATTGGCGGCAGGCTGGCCCGCCGCAACTCTACCTGCATCCCGGTTGTGAAGGGCAAACCGGTCAGGTCGAGCGTGACTTGACCGGCATTGCCTGCCGAGACCGGGTAAACTTCGGACAGCGTCTGACCAACGATGCGCACCGCCAGCGTGTAACCCTGGCTGGCGGCGGCATGCCCGTAGATGGCGAGGTAGAACTTTCCGCCTTGCGTTTGCACCAGCGGCAGGTAATATTTACCGGAAGCCGCCGGCGCCTGGATGCGCTGGTCGTAGGTGATCCAATCTGGCAGACTGCCCAGCCGTCCAAACAGCCACAGGCTGGCGGCGCCTGGCTTAGGGGTGAGCTCGGCCAGCAAATTTTGACCTGGAAGAGCGTCGAAAACATAGTCCATGTATCCCTGCGCCGTCACTGTCCCGCTGATCACCTGCCCGAGGGCCAGCGGTTGCGGCTCACGCACCCCTGAGCTGACCAGCCAGGGAATGAAAGCCACGCCAAAGCTGACCGCGTTGGCCAGCCCGTTGGGATTGGTATCAGGGTTGGCCGGGCCAGAGACGTGTCCCCACCATAAATAGCGCGCCTGAACGACCGGCGCTGTCGACAGGTTTTCGATGCCGAACGTGCCATTTTCCAGAATGCTGCTGCTTTCGATACGCACCCGGCTGTTTTGGACACGCACCCCATCTGCAGCATTGCGACGCACTATGCTGTCAGACACGGCGGCCGTGCTTCCATCCATAAAGCCCAACCCACTGCCCTGGTTGTTTTGGAAGGTAGAAGTGGTGACGGTGATGAGGGAGCCTGGGCCGGCGGCATAGAGGGCGAAATCGTCGGGGCGGTCGCCGAGATCGCTGAACAGGCTGTTGGCGATGCTGATGCGGCTGTTGTGGGCATACAGGCCGTAATCGGTGAAGTAGACGGGGTAGCAGCAGCCTTCATAGGCGAACTGCGCAC
>JAKOUW010000061.1 GCA_029782365.1 Chloroflexota bacterium | reverse complement strand
CTGTCCGGTTCAGAAACGCTGTCCCATCCTGGCATTATCAGTTAAGTTTGACAGCCATTTTTCGCAGGTATATACTGTTGTTATGGCAAAGTTAATTGGAGGTTAAGATGAAGACACTTATTGTTTACAGTTCAAAGTACGGATGCACCGAGCAGTGCGCGGTATTGCTCAAAGAGCGGCTGGAAAGGGAAGCGACACTGTGCAACGCGGCGGAGGCAAGCAGTGTTGCTCTTGATGAGTTCGACTCTGTGGTGATCGCGAGCCCAATCTACATGGGAAAGATCCTGCCTCCGATCAGCCGGTTTTGGCAGCGGCACCGGGATCAACTCTTGCAGAAACGATTGGCTGTGTTCATCTGCTGCGGGTTTATCGAGCGTGCGGAGGAGCAAATGGAGGCTGCATTGCCCAGGGAACTGCTGGCCCACGCCCAGTTCAAGGAGAATCTGGGATATGCCTTTGATTTTGAGCAAATGAACTTTTTTGACAAGCTCATTGTCAGGCTGGTGGGGGGAGCCAAAACCAGCCAAAACCATATCCATCAAGACAAGATTGCTCATCTGGCTGCGTTGATCAATAAGGAGTGGTAGCAATGAATCGGACAATGGTGTTATTGCTGTGCGCTGTGTGTATTTTTTGGTATACAGCGGGGAGTGGCTCGGCTGCGGCAACCCCAGCTGATTTCGGTTTCACAGATGCAAAGCTCATGCAGCAGATCACGGTGGAGTTGGCCAGGCAGGGCCTGGAGCTGACACCGGACGCGTTGAGCGAAATCAGGGAACTATCGCTTTCAGGATGCGGGATTACAAGCCTGGAGGGCATGGAACTACTGACGAACTTACATACCCTTGACCTCAGCTTCAACCCGATTAGGGATCTGGAACCCCTGCGTCCGTTGACGCAGCTGGAGAGCCTAAACCTGCGGGAGACTATGGTGACGGATCTGACTCCCCTGGCGGAATTGATCAATTTGCGCTACCTCAACATCCATTCGGTCCCGGCAGGATCGTTGGAGCCCATAGGCAAGCTCCACAATCTTGAAACCTTGATTATGCGAAATGTTCACATCGGGACGGAATCTGATTTCCTGTCGGGTTTGACAAACCTCAAGCGGCTTAACCTGCGCAATACCGGTCTGACCAGTACCGAGGCCCTGGCAGGCCTCATGCGGGAAGGAGCCCTGCAGAACCAGCTCCATATCGGTGTCAGAGCTGAATTGGACTTGAGGGACAATCCGCTTCGTTCCACTGCCGGCGCTGACGATTATGCCCCGATCCGTCAATTCTGGACCAACATCCATGACCGGCAGCCGGTCATCCTGCCTGCTGTGGCGAAACAGCAGGTGGTGATCAACGAGTTCATGGCTGCGAACAACTCAGCCCTCGCTGACCGTTCTCGTGAATATCCTGACTGGATTGAGCTGCACAATCCACAGCCGTACGGTGTGGATCTCACTGGTTATTATCTGTCCGATGACTTGTCGGATCCATTCAAGTGGAGGTTTCCTGAAGGGTTCTGGATTCCTGCGGGAGGATACCGGCTGGTCTTCGCTTCCGGCAAAGACGCAGTGATCCTGGGCGACATCCATACCAACTTCAGTCTGGGAAGCGAAGGAGAGCCTCTGCTGCTGACTGATCCCGACGGGGTTCTGCAGGATTATGTGCCTCCCAAGAAACAGCAGCGGGACATTTCTTTTGGCCGCAGCCCAGACGGGAATGGTGAATTTGTCTATTTCGCGAAACCGTCGCCGGGATCGGCCAATGTCTCGGAACAGGTTTACACCGAAAAACTTAATCCCCCGGAGTTTTCCCACGTGCGGGGCTTCTACCGGGAACCGTTTGACTTGGTGCTCACCAGCAGCGATCCTGATGTGACCATTTACTACACCCTGGACGGGTCGGTGCCGGATCAAAAGGCCTTGGCTTACGATGGCCCGATTCGGATTGGGCCTGAGAATTATAAAAGCGATCTTTTGTCTTACATCAAAACTTTTGGCCCGTTCAACTTGAACCGCATCGAGGCTGACTACACAGGCCTCAAGCAAAAGCAGGCATTCTTGCCTTGGACTCCCCAAGACGTGGACCAGGCGATAGTCGTCCGGGCTGCGGCCTACAAAGACGGAGCCTTGGCCAGCGATGTGCAGACCCATACATATTTTATCGGCCCGGATATTTTTGAACGCTACACACTGCCGATCATCTCCATAACCACGGATCCAAAAGGCTTTTTTGACCATGTAACCGGCATCTATGTGGCCGGTGTGCATTACTGGGACTGGAGGCCGGGCAGGCCGTGGCACAATCCGGGCAACTACACTCAGCGGGGAATCGAGTGGGAAAGGCCGGTCCATGTAGAGTTCTTTGAGCCGGGCGGCGTTTTTGGGTTTAAGTTAAACATGGGCGCCCGGATTCACGGCGGCATTACCAGAGCGTGGCCTCAAAAGACGCTGAGGCTTCATGCCCGCTCGTCGTACGAGCCCCCGGGTGTGATTCAATATCCGCTGTTCCCCGGCCTCACAGCCAATGGGACAGGCGAACCGCTCACTGAGTTCAAGCGGATTCTACTCCGCAACGGCGGCAACCATTGGTCGATCGATCTTTTCGCCGACGCGCTGATGCATGAATTGATCTCCCACACCAAAGTGGATGTCATGGCCTATCGGCCGGCGATTGTCTTCCTCAACGGCGAGTACTGGGGAATTCACAACATCCGGGAGCGGTTGGATCAGTATTACTTGGCCACGAACTACAATCTTGATCCCGACAAGGTGGTGTACACCACTCATTACGACGAGTTGGACTACGGCAATCCAGGTGACGAAAAGGATCTTCACGATATCGTCAATTTCGTCCAGCGGAACAACATGGAAAATGAGGCTAATTACCGGTATATCACAACAAAGATGGATATCGAGCAGTTTATCGATTACCAGGTGGCGCAGATCTTCTACAGCAACACCGATTGGCCTGGGAAAAACACTGCTGTGTGGCGTTACAAGACAGCGCAGTATGAGCCTGATGCCCCGTACGGGCAGGATGGAAGATGGCGCTGGATGATGTTCGACACTGATTTTGGCTTTGGTTATGCCCATGGGACTGCCGGAGACTTCAATTCACTGGAGCATGCCACCGGCAGCCGCGGGCCGCTTTTGAGGGGGCTATTAGGGAACAGCACATTCAGGCGACAGTTCATCAATACCTTTGCGGATCACCTCAACAGCTCGTTCACGCTGGAGCGGATCATCACTCTGATTGACCAGTTCGAGGCGGTTTTGGAACCGGAAATCGCAAGACATCAGCAAAGATGGGGCAACCCCGGGAGAACAGTGGAGGAATGGAAGCAAAACGTCGATAAAATGCGGATCTGGGCGGAAAACCGTCATAAATACATATGGAGTATGATTGCCGATTACTTCCAGCTGCCGGGAACTGTCACAGTCACCCTTGCCAGTGACTTGGAGGCAGGGTTTGTCAGGATCAATACCTTGGATATTGTTCCTGAAACGCCGGGAATCAGCAATCCAGAATCCTGGCAGGGCATTTACTTCAAGAATGTCCCGATTACGGTAACCGCTGTCGCCAAACCGGGCAATGCCTTTGTCCGATGGGAAGGCAGCGTAAACAGCAGCGAACCGAGCATAGAGATCACGCCTGATGAGGATCTGCACCTGACCGCCGTGTTCAGAAAGCTGTAGCAAAAGCAAAAGGCCCTCTGCGTGGAACATCCATGCAGGGGCCTTTTTATTTGATTAAGTATTACGCTTCCCGCAGAGCTTCCACCGCTGTCAATCTGGCAGCGGAGACTGCCGGATACAGACCGAAGAAAGCTCCCAGAATCAGTGCCAGACCGACCGAATAAACGGCTGCCAATGGGTGAAACTTGCCCAGGTCTGTCATATTCTGGAGGTAGAAACTCTTAAGCAGCCCATCGACAATGTAAGGGGTTGAGAAGGCCGCCGCGGCAATCCCAATCACCGAGCCGAAAAGAGAGAAAATGATCGATTCATTCAGAACCTGGACGACAATGGATGACCTCGTCGCCCCCAAGGCTTTTCGCAGGCCGATTTCCCTGGTTCTTTCCACTACATTCACCAACATGATGCTGAGAATCCCCAGCGAACTGATGACTATGGCAACAAAGGCAAACGCGCCGAGAATCATGAACATGCGGGTGACGCTTTGGGCGAAAATCCGGCCGATTTCGCTGAAGTATTCAGCCGAAACGGTAGTGTTCTCTCGCTTGAGGATTTCCCTGGCGTCGGCCACTGCGTCGTGGGCTTTCCCAGGGCGTGCTTTGATGTAAAAGGAACTGTTAAGGGATCTGACAGTGGGGCCTAACAGCCCAGTGCCGGAACGGCTGTCAAGGGGAATCAGCATCGTCATTTGTTGGAAGAAGACCTGCAGCAGCGGGTCAAGCGGCTCATAGACACCGATGATCTCAAACGGAACGAATTGATCAGTGAACATGACCTGCATTTCGACAGCCTTGCCTACGGCAGATTCGCCTGGGAACAGCTGCTGGGCTAAATCCGTGGACACAAGGGCGACAGGGTTCTTTTGTTCTTCATCCTGGGCAGTGAATCCATGCCCTTCCACGATCCGCAGCTGCAGCGCTGAAATCGCCTCATGAGATATTTCAGTGAGCCCCCACAGCTCGTAGGTCAGGCCGTGAGCTTTGATCCGTGAATTGAACGCGGGTTGGATTCTGAACACTGATTCAATATTGGTGCTTTCCTGCCGCAGGCGAAGCAGATCCTCCGGCTGCAATCCGAGGCCGCCGATCGAACGAACGACGCCGCTCGGGTCTATTTCCGGCTGCAGCGAGATCTGCACCAGGTTTTCACCAAAACGGTTGAACACAGCGTCAATGCGATCCAAAGCCTGGAGATTCATGGTCAGGATTGTAGCCACAATCCACACCCCCAGGGCGATCTGAAGAATGGTCAACAGCGAACGCAGAGGCCGTTTCTTGATCAATCTGATTGTAAACACGAAAGAGTTCATTTTCACACCTCCCCGAGGATGTTGTCATTCGTTGCGCAGAGTATCGACCGGATTGATGGACGCGCCTTGGTAAGCAGGATAAACGCCGAACATCAGGCTTACCAAAAACCCCAATCCACACCCGGCGGCGATGGTTTCCCAACCGAAAGGCACGAAGGTCCTCAAAAGCCCGTACATGACTCCGTTCAGCATGGCATAACCGAGTGGAATGCCGATAAACGCTCCCGTCAACCCGAGCAGAACAGCTTCCAGCAGAAACTGGCGGAAAACCGCGCCCTTGGTGGAGCCCAAGGCTATCGACAAACCGATGGCTTTGGTGCGCCGGAGCACCCTGGCCAGCATCAGGTTCAAGATGTTGATCACTGCGATAATCAACCCCAGGGATGCGAACACAGCGATGATGATGTAAATGCTGTAGTTGTCGCGCGCAGCGGAAGATGTTGTGATATAGCTGTTTGACACAGTCCCCAGCTCACCGTAGCGCTGCCGGATTTCGGCCTGAATGATCTCTGAAGCTTTGGCCAGGTCTATCCCTTTATCCACCCCGATGGTGAAGTTGTTCAGGATCACATCCTGCCCGAGAGCGGTGCTCCACAGCCCAGGCAAGGCTGTGTAGGGGACAAAGGCCCGATAGCGTTCGCTGGCGTAGTTGTCTTCGCCTTCAAAAGGAGCAAAGACACCAATCACGGTAAAGGATATCTCTTGCTGACTGCTGGTGGCCAGTATCGGGATGGTCTGGCCGATGGGGTCGGAATCGCCAAAAACCCGAACGGCAAGTTGCTCGCTCAGGATCATTACCCGATTGCCGTTGGTTATATCGCTCTCAACAAACAAGGTGCCTTTGGCGATCTGATACTGTTTGAAATCAAAGTAACTCAGTGTTGTTCCTACGACATCAATATAATCATACTGTTCCCGCCACGACAGCATTTCTTGTATGGTAACAACTTTTTGTTCCGGTATCGGGACTTCCATCACCATAAGGCCGGACACGGTTGGAGCTGGGCTTTCGGTGTCGAAGGCCTCTTCCGCTTCAACCTCGGTTGAGGACACCTCAAAGACACCCACCGCGTCTCGGGTGATCACTACAGTATCTATTCTGGAAGCCTGCGGAGCTGTGTCTTGGATGACTACCCTGGCCGGCCCCAGAACCTCGTATTGGCTGCCGAACGACTCCTCTGATTCATTTACAGGCTTCGGCAGCAGCCGGGATGGGAACCGCATGGTCTGTTCCGCGAACACGTGCATGCCTGAAGGCAGAGATTCCTGCAAGTCTCGCAATTCGTCCAGGGAAACCTGGAGCGGCTGCGTCGGCCGTTCTTGGACAACTCTCAAGATTGCTTCCTGCATGCTGCTGGAAGAGATGTGCGCGGCGCTGTATATATGGAATGTGCGCATCCACTCCTGCTCCAAAGACTTCCGCGTTTCTGCACGGGCAAAGAAGATCATGGCCAGGATCGCCACAATTACAGCCACCCCAAGGCCAATGGCAGAAATAATCAAGATTGATTCAAACAAGCGTTTGCGGCAGTGGCGCAGTGCCCAGGAAAGATTGTCGAGAATGCCCATCGCGATTCCTCCTCAGTCCACAAGATCGGGGATTAAAGCTGAAAGCTCGAAGCCGCACAGATCGAACAGCTGAAGCAGTGCCACAAGATAGTCATATTGGTTTTCCACGAGGTTGTTCTTAAGGCGGGCCAATTCCAACTGGTGTTCTTTCAGTTTCAATTCTGTCGTCAACCCAGCTTCGTACAGTCTGCGTTTAGCCTCAAGTTCTGCTTCCTCAGCCTGCAGATCCTCTTCCAGATCCTGGCGCTGAGCTTCCAAGGATGTCAGTTTTTCCCACAACTGCGAAACCTGACTGCGAATACTGAGCTCGACCTCTGCCAATTGGAGCTCGGCCCGGGCTAGCTTCAGCGCATCCTTTTCGGCCTGGAGCGAGGGTGGATAAAGCGCCCTGCTGGCTGTCAGACTGACTGACCAGGTCGGCGACTGGGAAACGGCTGAATTCCAGTCAAAACTGGCATCGGCACTGATGCTCCATCCCGAAGATTTCTTGGTGGCTTCAAGCTGTTTTTCGGCCTGTTCCACCGCGGCCGCCGCCTGGCTGCGTTGGCTGCTGGCTTTCATGGCCGATTCCATCAGCTGGCTTTCCTCGTATTCCAGCGCGAAAACTTTCAGAATGATGCTGGGTTCAAAATCTATCTGTGCTTCTGTGTTAAGCAGGCGGTTAAGCTGTTGATTATACTGCCTGACTGTGGTTTGCAAACTGGCCAACCGTTTCTCCGACTCGTACACCTGCTGTTTCAGCTGGGAGATTTGAGCCTGATTGTCTGTGACAACCGCCGCCTGATGTGCTTCTTGGAGATACGCCAGCCGCAGCTCCTCAAGGACGAGTTTGTTCCGTTCTTTGGCCAGATTGACCATGGTGGTGGTCACATTCATGACCAATGCATTGTCCACCGGCAGCATTGATTCAGTTTTTGATGTATGTGCGGCGGCAGGGGCCGCGAAGAAATCGTACTTCAGAGTAATGTTCAGGGCCCCGGTGTATACTGGTTCCTGAGACTGCACGGCGACATTGCCGGTAAAGGTCATGTGATCGCCAAGGGGAGCCGTCAATGTGACACGGCCCTTGGCAGGCTGAAAACCGCCGTCTTTCAGCTGGAAAGGTGTGCTGCTGAAGCTGAGGGTCAGTTTCTGATCTTTCAGTCTTTGCTCCTCCAGCGTCAATTCGTGTTCCCACACATCCAGCTGGTACTGGGCGTTGCGCTGAAAGGCAAGGTTCACTGCTTCCGGTAGTGTGACGGAGGCGGCGCCGGCGCCTGCTGCGAGGCAGAGGGCAATCACCGGAACGACCACAGGGGCCAAACGGGACAAAAGTTTAGTCCCCATCAACGACACCTCCGGGCAGTCCCTGTTCCATGCCGATGCTGATCATAAACTGTGTCCGCTGCTGGCTGTAGTTCCATAAAGCCTGGGTGTAGGCGTCTTCAGCCTGCGCCAGCTTTTCTTGCTGGGCAACGACAGCCTGGTTGCTGATCACGCCTGCGGCGTATTTAGCTTCTTCTGCTTTGAGGTTCTGACGTTCGAGCTCGAGTTCCCGCTCTTTGGCCAAGACATTGGCGGCGGCATTTTTCACTTGGTAGAACTCGCTGCGGACGCGCAAATAGAGATTCTGCTCCGCCTGCCTGAGCTTAATCTCGGCCTTTTGCCGATCTACTCGCGCTTTTTCCAGATCAACACGGGGAGTGAACGGATTGTCGGCAGCCTTGACGGCATCAATCGCCTTTGCCAAGGTGTCTTTTGCCGCGGCGACCGACTGGTCGTGATCCAGGGCAGACATGTAGGCCTGTTCCAGATCCAGCTCGAAGGGGACAAACTCGACGCTGATTTCTTCCGTCAGGACGATCGAGGTGCCGAACTCGAAGCCTAGAAGCTGGCAGAATTCCAGATACTTGGTTTCCAGGGTGATCAGGGCACTTTCGTAGGAGTGCTGGGCATTTGCGAGGCTGTTTTTCGTCCGCTGCAGATCCAGTGAAGAGATCATACCTGCTTCGAACTTAGCCTGGTCGATTTCCAGCTGAGTTCTAGCTCTGTCCAAGGCTTTCGCCTGATTCTTCACAGAGGCCTCCTGCTGCAGCACTTCATAGTATTTGGACCTGACTTTGGTAACCAGATCACGCTTGGCGGTGTAATAGTTATTCTGAGCCTGCTCCAGCGCGGCCTGGGCCTTTTCGATCAGTTCCGCGTCATCGACGTAGAGAGCCCGATCAAGCTCCGCCTGAGCCTGCTCAAGATCAATCAAAAGCAGGGAGCAGTCCAGATTTTGCTTAAGAGCAGCGGCAACAGCCTGCTCAAAATTCAGTTCGACGGATTGGCCCTGGGCAGAGGCAATCCCTAAGCTTTCAACTACAAGCAACAGTGAAAAGATCAGCACCGCGCAGCGCTTCATGCCCCGGACCTCCTTTCAGCATCCACCTGTTCCTCAACGGGCGTGTCAGAAACAATTTTGCCGTCCTGCAGGCGGACAAGCCGCTTGCCAAAAGAGCTGATGTGAGGATCGTGGGTGACAATCACAATGGTGGTTCCTTTGTGGTTTAAGTCGCAAAGCAGCTCCATAATCTCATCACTTTGATCTGAAGCTAGGTTTCCCGTCGGTTCGTCCGCTAACAGCAGTGTCGGATTGTTGGCCAAAGCCCTGGCGATCGCCACCCGCTGCTGTTCGCCGCCGGAGAGCTGATTCGGGAAATGTTTGAGGCGGTGGGACATGGCGACCATGTCCAGGAGCTCCTTGGCTCTTTTGATCCGCTCAGACTTAGGACGGCCCGCGTAAGTCAAAGGCACCATGACGTTTTCCAGTGCGTTCAGCTCAGGGAACAGGTTGTAGCTTTGAAAAATGAAGCCGAAGTGGCGGTTGCGGATGCGCGCCAGTTCCCGGTCGTCCAAATGAGTGATGTCCACGCCTTCCAAAAAATAGCTGCCTTCAGTAGGCAGATCTAGAACGCCCAAGATATTCAACAGTGTCGATTTGCCTGATCCCGACGGGCCCATGATCGAAATGAACTCGCCGCGCTCTATGGACAGGTTGACATAGTCCAAAGCGTTTATCACAACTTCACCCATGTAATACTGCTTGCTGACACCTTGCAGCGTGATCACTGCGCTCGGCCTCCTTCTGGTATGATTTCAATCTCGTCGAGATGACGAAACTGATCGTAAGAACTTGTAATCACTTTGTCTCCTGGGGCAAGTCCGCTGAGAACCTGAATGTTGTTGCCTTCAGCCAGGCCGAAGCGAACATCTCTGCGGACGGCTTTGCCGCCATCGATCACATAGACAAACAACTGCTGTCCGCTGGTGAGGTAGGGCCCCCTGGGCAGGAAGAGGCTGTTCCGGTAGATCCCAACGTGGATGTTGGATGTCACACCGCTGTACGGCCTAAACAGTGAAGGGTCTGTTTCCAGCTGCAGGTAGACATCGACCATGGCCCCTTCCTGAGTCTGCTGGGCTTGGGGCGAGATGTAGCTGACCACCGCCGGATGGCGGTTCTGGCCGATGACAATTTCCGCCGGGCTGCCCACCATGAACCGTTCGGCCTGAGCGACACCGACCTGGGTTTTGACAAACTGGGTCGACAAGTCGGCTATGGTCAACAGGACACTACCTTCCTGCACTTCACCATCGAGTTTCGCACTTAGGCTCAGAATCCTGCCGCTGATGGGAGCAGTAACCACAAGGCCGGCGATTTTCTCAGTCAAGCTGTCGAGTTCTGCCTTGCAGTCGGTGACGTTTTTTTCTGCTTGCTTCCGGGCGCTGTCCTGAGTTCTAAGCGTTGTTTCCCGCTCTCTCTCAGCAGCCCTGAGGGCCTGCCGGGCCAAGGCGACTTCTTGGGCCGCCTTGTCCAGATCCACTTTGGCGATGACACCGTAGCTGTACAAAGTGGCCTGCAGTTCGTGATTGGCTTGTTTCGCGTCAAGGTCTTGCTGCGCTTTGGCGATCTTTTCTTCAACAGTTGTAAGCTCGTACGCTTGATCGTCCAAGAGCTGCGCCAGTGCCTCCTGGGCTGCCTTCAGATCGGCCGCGGCCTTGGCATGGGAATCGTGCAGCTTTTGTGAATAGAGTCGGAGCAGGGGGGCGCCGGCGCTGACATCGCCGCCTTCAAAGGCGAGAATCTCCACGACGGCCGCAGTGGCCGGAGCTTTGACTTCGATGGTCGTTTCCGGCACAACAGTGCCTCCGGTGGTGATCCGATCGATGAAATCCATCGTGCCCACTTCCGCATAGGTGTAGAAATTGAGCACAAACCTCTCTTCTTCGGGAGCGAAATACCGGTAGGCTGCGAAAGCGATCGCTGCCATGACTGCCAGTGTGAATATGTACAGCCCCAGGTTTCTGGCCTTCCTTGGTTTTTTTGGCTTCTTCGGCTTCTTGATGATGATTGGTTCCGTCACTGTGTTCCCCCTTTCATTCAACTGTCAGCTTGCGATGCAAAGCTTTCATAAATACTGCCCTTCGTTTCTATTTAAAAATTCATAGCCGTTCTCCTGCGAAAATTTGCAGATTCTTTCTCTATTTTATCTAGATATTGTTCTGTGTGGAATGGGCTAGGAGCATATGGCAAGCTCAGAGCCGAATATACTGGAGGTGTCGGAAAGAGGGGAGATGCCAATGGCGCGGAAGTTCATCTGGGTCACTTTGTCAAAGCACCAGGTTTATGCTTG
>JAKOUW010000040.1 GCA_029782365.1 Chloroflexota bacterium | reverse complement strand
GCACCATTGGAAACAGATTCATTTGTTCTCATCTCCACTGAAGAATAAAACCCAGGCAACCAAATATGGCCTATAATCCCACGCATTGGGCTCACCTTTTGATATTTAGTAGAACATATGTTCGCGTTATTTATTATATGTTCCCTCTGATTTTCATGTCAAGACAGATAATGGCACAGGAGGATTTAATGAAGGAAACTTGAACACTGTAAGATACTTCATTTGAAGAAGAGTTGAAGCGAGAATGCAAGATAATAGCCGGGTCAGACAATAATCAGCCGTTAACATGCTGCACATGACTGCTAATGTGATGGCATAGCCTGCAACGTTATCCAGGTGACCGGTAGCGCGGTATACATGGCAGGCAGCGTAATCCAGGCGGCTGATAATGCGGTATAAATGGCAGGCAATGTAATTCAGGTGACTGGTAGCTCGGTATACATGACCTGTAATGCAATCAAGGTGACCGGTAGCTCGGTATACATGACCGGTAATGCAATCCAGGTGACCGGCAACGTGGTATATACATGACCGACAACGCAATCTGTGTTGCCGGTAACATTGTGTACATGACCGGTAACGCGGTAACGAAGATGTACATAGTTGGCAACGTAACGTACACAGCAGGTGGGCGCTCCGTGCTACGAAGCGCCCACCATGTAGATGCCAAACAACCAGATCTGTAAGCCGAATCCTGTCGAGGGTAGTCATCTATCTGGGACCTTGGTCACCCAAGGCCTCTAGCGACCGTACCCGAGGGAGAAGCGGGCCACTCCATGCCCCTCCTATTCGGTCTTGCTCCGGGTGGGGTTTACCTGGCCAGCCAGTCACCTGGCTGCCGGTGCGCTCTTACCGCACCGTTTCACCCTTACTCTCAGGCCAACCAAGCTTTATAGCACTGAATCAGCCAAAAGAGCGGTTTAATTTCTGTGGCACTTTCCTTAGGGTCGCCCCCACTGGACGTTATCCAGCACCCTGCCCTATGGAGTTCGGACTTTCCTCGAGCGTCATCCTTTGCGACAATGCGTAAAGGATACGCCCGCGACTACCCGATCTGCTTGTTTGAATCTTACAAACGTATTTTAACACCTGCCCTTTTAGGGTGTCAAATTCTCGACTCTCGAATACTTCATTATCCAGGCGCCTAAGCACGGGTTTTATTAACCTAACCAGAACTTCGCATGCAACCCTGAATGTGGCTGATTGATTGCTGC
>JAKOUW010000042.1 GCA_029782365.1 Chloroflexota bacterium | reverse complement strand
CCTGTTTGCCTTCAACAAGCCACAGCATTACAACCGCCGCCAGCGCCGGCCCAAAGCTGGCCAGAATCCTGGCAAGCAGAAAAAAAGGCGAATCCAGTGCATTCTCCGTTTTGACAAACGGCAGCAGCAACGCCCACGAAAAAGCGAAGTTAACCACGAGATACCAGATGGATGCATATTTGCTGATCCATGCCGACTTGGCCAACAGCATCTACTCCTTTGCTTGAAAATACCGACTACAAATATACTTCCCCATCCGGTGCCCATGTTCCTGTAGCAGGCATGAAAAAAGCGGGATAATTAGCGAACTAATTATCCCGCTGTGCTCCGTTAAAGAGTTGTCTTACTGTTACTGGAGTGGGAAGTTGATCGACAGGCGAATGCCGTGGAACTTGCTGTTGCCGTAGTAACGGATGTCGCCGTAACGAGCGTTGATTGCTTCATTGCGCACGAACTCAGTGGTGTTCTTATAGTCTTTGGAGCTCAGGTACTCGAGCCTGAACTTGACGTTGTTCGGAGCGTCGTACTTGAGGATCAAAGCATACTTGAACGGATCCTCGATTTTCTCCTTGTCGCTCGGCATATCGTAAGCGAAGATACCGCCGAAGTAGACGCCCGGCAAGCGCCATACATCAGCTGTGACTCCAACTTCTACAGCGCCGATCAAGTGGTAACGGCTGTCTTCAACGAAGTTTGTATCATAGTCGAAGTTGACCTTGCCTTGGATGAAAGCGCTGGCGAAATCAACCGGCAGGTTGTATTTTGGTGTATAGAAGTCCAGTGCATAGTCAATGCGCGGTTTGTCCGTTTCATAGTACGGTGTGGCCTGCCGTGCACCTTCTTTGGTGTCTTCGTCGGCCAGATATACATTCACTGCCTGGTTCAGGGTAAAGTCATAGGCCTTTGTATTCAAACCTACGGCGATAACGTCATCGAAGTCGCCGCGTTTTTTCGGGTTGGTGGTATCGTACGAAGCTGTCAGTTTTCCGGTCACAGGATCGAACGCGAAGCTGTATTCGGCACCGACATCGATGCTGTTGTCCCGCTTCCAGATAGCGTCGATTGGTTTACCTTCGCCGACATAAGCGATGTTCTTATTGGTGTCGTTACCGCCCATCACGGAAGGCTTCTTCCAGTCGCCCTCGATTTC
>JAKOUW010000041.1 GCA_029782365.1 Chloroflexota bacterium | reverse complement strand
GAAGCATGCCGAGCAACTCATTGGAAGAATTTTGTTCCTGGGCGGAAAGCCTATCGTAACTGAACTGAGCAAGATTCATATTGGCGAGAACGTACCCAAGCAGGTGGAATTTGACATTGCCGCCGAGGAAGGCGCAATCAAAGCATACAACGACGCCATAAAGCTTGCAGGTGACGTCGGCGACCATGCAACACGGGACATCCTTGTAAACATCCTCAATGACGAAGACAGGCATATGGATGAACTTGAGGAACTCAAGGATCAGATTGAGCAGATGACCCTGCCCATATTCCTGACCACTCAGGTTGAATAGTTCTGCTCGCAAGGGGCTGTATAATTTACAGCCCCTTCTATGCTTTATAATGAGGATAAGATAGAGGCCCAAAAATTTTTAAGCGCTGGCCCGGAAGTTAAGCAGAAGCTGTGGTGGCGTAATCTAAAAGAGAATGGAGGGAGGTATATTATGCTCTTTGTATGCTATCCGAACTGCACCACCTGCCAGAAGGCCAGGAAGTGGCTGGAAGCAAAGGGGATAGCCTTTGCCGAAAGGCATATCAAGGAGGACAATCCTTCTGTTGAGGAACTGAAGGCATGGCATAAAAAAAGCGGCCTGCCGCTGAAGAGGTTTTTCAATACCAGCGGGATGCAGTACAGGGAGCTGAGGTTGAAGGACAAGATCCCGACCATGAGCGAAGATGAACAGTTAAGCCTGCTGGCATCTGACGGCATGCTGGTCAAGCGTCCGCTTCTGGTCGGCGATGATTTTGTCCTGGTTGGCTTTAAGGAAGCTGACTGGGCAGCTGCCCTTGGCATTGACTAACTGATGCAACGGCGCTTGCGGTGGGAGGCAGGTCATGTGGTTTTTGAGGACATAAAACTGGTAATAATGGCCGACCCCATGAATGCAGCCTATACGCAGCGGGGCATTCCGCCTTTATTCAAGGCGTCCCCAAATGCCCGGATTGTCATCGTGGGGCAGGCGCCGGGGCGCAGGGCGGAAGAGACGCGCACGGTCTGGAACGATTTAAGCGGCGACCGCCTGCGGGAATGGATGGGGGTGTCGAGGCAGGAATTTTACTCAAGCGACCGCATCGCCCACATGCCCATGGACTTCTATTACCCGGGCAAAGGCAGGCAGGGGGACCTGCCGCCCCGCCGGGGATTCGCCGAAAAGTGGCACCCGCGCTTGCTGAAAGAGATGCCCGGCATAGAGACGCTCATTCTCGTCGGCAGTCACGCCCAGAGATACTACCTGGCCGGGAGCAGAGAGAAGAGCTTGACGGCAACGGTGAGAAACTTCAAAAACTACCTGCCCCGGTACTTGCCGCTGGTTCATCCTTCGCCGCTCAACGTCGGCTGGTTCAAGCGCAACCCCTGGTTTGCAAGCGAAGTGCTGCCGGTATTAAGGGAGATAGTGCGAAAATGTCTCAGCTAATGCCGCGGTTGCAGCGGGCCGGGTCCGGACGGCGCCGGCAGCAGCTTCTGTTGACACCTGCGCTTTTTTGTGTTAGTTTTATTACAAAGCGAGAACAGAATAACCTTTTGCAAGGTGTGTTACTGATGCAAATCAGGCATAAACCTGTACATACAAGTTTATGCCTTTTTTAGTCCTTCCCTTGGGGGTAGCGGCATGCCGGAATATACAGTTGTCAAGACGCTGAATAACAATGTCATCCTGGTTACCGACAGGCAAACTAGCCGGGAACTCATTCTCATCGGTAAGGGAATCGGCTTTGGCAAAAGGGAAGGTCAGGCAGTCAGCATACCGGATGAAGATATTGAGAAGTCTTTTGTCGCCTACAATGAGAAAGACAGGCACGCGTATTACCAGCTGATAAACCAGGTGGACAGCAAAGTAATTGGCGTCAGTGAAGAAATCATAGCCTTGGCCGAACAGCAACTGGGCC
>JAKOUW010000006.1 GCA_029782365.1 Chloroflexota bacterium | reverse complement strand
CTGTGAGCCCAGCGGTCCTCACCGCCTACGAGATGGGCCTGGAGGGGCTGGCCATTGAGGAGATCGAGGCCGCAGCCAAGCGAGCCCTCCGGACGTGCAAGTTCATGCCGACGCCCGCGGAACTCCGTGAGCTGGCCGGTGGCCTCAAGCCGGAAGACCAGGCCGTGCTGGCCTGGCAGGCCGCCGTCCGGGCCGTCGAGGCCTACGGCTGGTACCACAGCGTGCAATTCGAGGATGCGGCCATCACGGCGACGATCCGCAGCCTGGGCGGTTGGCAGCGGTTTTGCGAGCGGTGTGGCGGCGAGGAGGAGAAGTGGCTCCGGCAGGACTTTCTCAGGACCTACGCGGCTTACTCCAAGGTCGGGGTGAGTCCCGAGGCGGCACTGCCGCTTGTTGGGGAATTCGAGCGGCAGAACACGCTGCTCGGATACCGCGACAGGGATGAAGACCGGCCAGCCCTCATCCCATGCGAGTACGCACCCACAACCGTGCGTCGGATCGGCAGGGCCAGACCCAGTCCTGAAGCGCTTTCACTTGTCAACGAGCTCGCAAACTCAATGCGAGTCCCCGAGTGAACCAACTTGGAGGTCAACAATGAGCACTGATGCAAAAATCCGCTGTTGCAACTGCGGGCGCGTCACTTCCGACCTGTATTACCGCAACCCGGGAACAGGTCAGCCCTGCAAGGATCCGTGGTGCGCTGAGTGTTACGAGCGAGGGTGGAGGCAGTATTGGCACGCTGTCTGGTTAGGTGGCGGGAAATCTATTGTGCCGTGGCAACTCATCACGAAGAACAAGAGATACCGCATCGGGAAAAGAGGGAGAAAGGCGTGATTGTGAAATCAACCAAGCAAAGCATTAGCATCGATCTCCACCCGATGGATAGAGGAATGCGATGAAATGACAGTCGCGGACATCATGATCAACCACTGTGATGCCGTCGATCCGACTTCTCTCGTGCGATGCCGCATCTGCGGACGTGAAGGATTCGGAATTACCGAGGCGCCGAGCAGCTTCGTCGTCGCATATCAACTGCGAAACGGGACCGGGTTCTGCGTGCCATGCGGATCGGTTTGGAAGCACAAGCCTTTTAGGAACCGGTCATGGATAGCAACGCCGTCATCACTCACATGGATCAACTCGGAAACCAACGGGATGGACCTCGTTCGTGCGGCCATTGATCATCGTGATGAGCCGACAGTGATACAACTCACGTTCTCAGGGCAGAAACACACTTGGCTTGCATGGCCGTGGGCGATCGCTACGCCTGATCTCAACGGCATCTTCGTGTACACTGACATCTGCGATAAGCCGGTTTTTCTGTCGCGAGACGTGTTGCATGCCATGCAACAGGATGTCGATATGTTGATCGAATTAGGTGCACCGAAGACGGAGTCGCAAAACGCCACATTCTCAGCGAAGACATACAAACGGCTTGCGGAACACATGGACATTCTTGACCGAATCGAGGAGCGATATCATGGGCGCATCGACTGGCAACTCGCGACCTCCATTTTTTGGCGACGTGATCACGCTGATGGCGATGATTGCAATGCGAGTCGATTGGAAAAAAATCGGGTCGCGAAATCTGATTGACGTGTGGAATCACCGCATTCGTGCGGCGACTTCATGTCGCGACATGGCCGAATTCTGCTCGAAGCTGTGCAATTACTTTGGCTTGCAAAGCATTCAACAAGACGCTTTGCCTTTGATCGAGCGCCTCGACGAAGATCGCGACGCAGTGCTCGATTACATTCGTTCGCGACATATTCAAGTTGGTACCCTATCTTTTTGCGAAAGGAAGAAGCTGTGGCGAAAAAGCGAATCAACGGAAAGCTCAGACTCCTGACGGCATTGCATCATGGAGGAGACGAGAAGACAGGTTCGACGCCGATGCTCCGGGCGATCGACGTGATCCACAATGGAACTCGCGTGCGTGTGCCCTATATCTCGGGCAATGCGATTCGCGGGCGTTTGCGGCGGCTGCTTTATCATGATTTGCTCGAACAATGCGGCATCGACGCGAAGGCCGTGCCGAAGAAGGCGATTCACATCTTGGTGAGCGGCGGTGTTCTCGAACTCGGCAAATCGTCGGGATCCATCGATCTGAACATCCGCAATCGCGTCCGCGACACGATTCCACTCGCCAGGCTGCTAGGTTGCTCGATCGGTAATCAGATTCTCTCCGGCAGCCTGATCGTCGGCCATGCGGTACCGATCGCACGCGAGACGGCAGGTACCATGGTTCCTGCGACCGATGCGCCGCTGCTTCCGATTCGCGAGCTCACCGGAAGCGAGTTCATCACGCGACGCGATGAAGTGCGTGAACGCGAGGAAGACGAAGCTGCCGTGCAGATGAAGGTTGAGTTTGAAGTGCTTTTGCCCGGTGTGGAGCTCTTTCATTACTTCCAACTCGAAGATGACGACGTCCTATGCGAGTCAACATTGGCCAGGGCCATTTCACTCTGGAAATCTTCGCCGTACATCGGAGGCAGGAGCTCGTCAGGATTCGGTGAGATGCACCTCGAATACGCGCATGAACTTAACGATGGCCCATACATGGAGTTCCTTGTAAAGAACAAGGATGCAATCGCGTCGCTGATCGAGGAGTTGGGATGAAAGCGAAACCGCTCAAGATCACCTTCGATTTATCGTTTCCGATCTCGCTCAATCATCGCTGGTTGCATTTCGACGGCATCATAGGGCATGCCATATGGGCCAGGAACGGAGATCATTACGAGGCCCCGACAAAGCAGGAGTACGAGGTCGATCCAGGTCGATTCAAGCGAGCGATCACGCTTAAGGACGGAATTCCTGCGGCAAGCGTCGGCGTGTTCGAGGTTGATGAGTATCGTTCGACGTACTATCAGAAGCGTACGGAGAGTGAATTCTTTCACAGCGGCAAGCTCGACGTCGGCTCCGGTTATTTTCGTGCCTGGCGCATGTTGGCTGTTTACAATCCGAGCCTCCGCATCAGCTTTTATTGCCACGGCCGTCGCGATCTGATTGAAGAATTGCTTGGCGATATCACGCACCTCGGAGACAACGTGCGGCTCGGTTGGGGCATGATTCGCGACATGCGAATCGAGCAGATCGATCGCGATTACTCGATTGTGCGTGATGGTGTCGCGATGCGCCCGATCCCTACGCGTTGTTGCAGCGAATACAGCGAAGCGTATCCGCTTGCTTGGCGGTCGCCGTATTGGTCGGCGAGGAACATCGAACCATGCGTGCCACCTGGTGCGAAAGTGAGGCTGAAACGCGATGGATGAGCTATGGCGAGAAACATTCCTGAATTATGCCGGGACGCCAACGCACAAGGATCGTGTGAACCATGCCAAGGAAAATATCCGCAAGGCACTTGAGGAAGATCGCTGCTACGTCAGCTATTCTGGCGGCAAGGACTCGACGGCCATGCTGCACTTAGTGCTTGAGCAATGCCCGAATATCCTTGTGGTGCATTGGGACTACGGACCGGGCTTCATGCCTCGCGAGATCGAGGAAGCGATCATTGCGAACGCGAGAGCAATTGGGGCGAGGAACCTCAGCATCCACACTTCTGAGAAATACCAAGAATTCCACCGCCCCGATTTCGCAGTGTTCGCACGTGAGTACATCGGACGCGTGCTTCCACGGCTACGATCCAGAGGATACTCATGCTCGTTTGTCGGCCTGCGGGCCGAGGAATCATGCAAGAGGAAGCAGCGCATCAAGCGGCATGAATTTATCGTGATGCGAGAGGCCTGGCCGCTCGCCAACTGGACGTGGCTCGACGTCTGGGCCTACATCGTGAAAAACGACCTGCCTTACCTGAGCCACTATGATCAAATGGCCGAACTGATGGGCTCCTATCGCGACGTGCGACTCTGCACGCTTTTTGATCCCCAGTTCGCACATCTAGGTTCCGTTGACAATTTCCTGTACTGGAGATTTCGCAACGCATGAAGCTCAGTGAACGCACAGTCACGATTGAACTGCCATGGCCGCCAACAGCGAACAGATACTGGAGAAT
>JAKOUW010000024.1 GCA_029782365.1 Chloroflexota bacterium | reverse complement strand
CCAGGTGGTGAGCCAGAGCTACCCGGGCGGGAACGACAGCCAGGTAGGCGAAAGCGTGAGATACAGCTATAATGCGCAGATGGAGATGAAGAATGTGCTGAGCGACATGGGCACGCCGGGGACGAGCGGCGACGACTACTGGTACATGCTGGCGAGCGGGTACGATGCGGCGGGGCGGGTGGTGCAGCGCTGGCTGGGCGGAGTGTACCAGGCGCAAACGCCGGTGCTGGTGCAGGGCTACAGCTACACCGCCTGGAGCGCCAGCGTGCAGGGGGGCAAGCTGGGGCGGCTTATGGCGGGGACGTACGCTGCGCCGGGCAGCCTGCTGAACCTGGCGTACACCTACGACCCGGGAGGGAACATCAGCCAGGTGGTGGACAGCGTGGCAAACGAGACGCTGGATTACTCGTACGACGAAATGAACCGTTTGACCTGGTCGTGGGACCCCAACAAGCGGCTGTCGGACCAGTGGTATGTGAACAATTACCATTACGACTCGGCCGGGCGGATCGACGTGAAGAGCAGCCCGGGAGTGAACTATGCCTACCAGGCGACCCGGCAGGGGACGTGCAGCGCGGGGACGGCGGCGGGCATCCTGCACGCCGCCTCGCAGTACGGGGCGTGGACGTACCAGTATGATTGCAACGGCAGCCTGACCCAGCGGCAGGGGCAGGCGCTGAGCTATGACGCCGAAAACCGGCTGCGGCAGGTGGGGATCAGCGCCAGTTATGCGTATGATGGAGATGGTCAGCGGGTGAAGGGCGTGGAAAACGGGACCACGACGATCTACATCGGTGTGGGATATGAATGGTCGAGCGGGACGGCGGCGGGGAGCACGCGCTACTACTACGCCGGGGGAGTGCGGATAGCCATGCGGCGGGCGGGGTATGCGCTCAACAACGGGCTATTCTTCCTGCTGAGCGACCACCTGGGGAGCACGCGCAAGGTGATCAGGGAGGATGGCACACAGCAGGAGGCGACGGGCTACCAGCCGTGGGGGGAGCTGAAGGGGACAGCGCTGGCGCTGACGACCTTCACCTACACCGGGCAGCGGATGTCGAGCACGGGACTGCTGTACTTGAACGCCCGCTGGTACGACAGTGCGCTGAGCCTGTTCACCCAGGCAGACACCCTGGTGCCCGAGCCGCTGTTCCCCCTGGATTGGAACCGCTATCTGTATGTCCGGGCGAATCCCATGCGGTTTATTGATCCGTCGGGGCATGATCCATGGTGGAGCGATCCTGATTTTAATTTTGAAATATATGTTAATGCAGGGATTTGGCAACAAAGCGGAGGGCTATGTGTATGTAACGAGCGACCTAGATTATTATTTTCGCTTCCAGGTCGTAATACAGGCATTGGGTTCGCAAAAGTTTCTGATAACCAAATGGAAGCAGATTATGGAGCTCCTGCATCTGGTAATCCCAAAAATCCGCGGGGATATGGATTAGGATTGCGTACTCCTGGAGAAAATATACCAGATCAAAATGACTATGATGTTTCAAAATTTGCAATGCAAAGAAGAATTGCTATTCGACTTCAAGCATGTAGGGCTTCAGGATGCAGCCCAACAGACGAAGTAATCGTCGCTGCTTTAGCAGCGAATGAACAAATAAGCGCCGATCAAATTACTACGGCATTTAAGGATCCTAATTTTTTTAATTCCCAAGGTAAGTTCGATTGGGGAAAATACTTAAGCACCGAAAATGAATATAACCAATCCTATATAAAGAATAAACTTATTCCCCAATTTATAGCTGGAATTAATTCCCAATTAAGGGATCCTAAAGTGGATTGGGAATATATAAATGGGTTGGCAAAATGAACCGTAGTGATTTTAAATATAAATTGATTATTGGGGTTCTGATGCTTCTGCTCATCATGGGTGTATATTTTCCACTTTCTATTGTGGTTAACTCAGCGAGCTTGTTTGAAGTTGGGGTCAATTTTGACCCAATCCGACCTTCGGATTTTAGTAAATCAGGGAACTTCAAATTTGATACTAATTCCATTTTGGAGTCCATTGATAACCGTCAACCCTTATTATTCTTTCCTGAAACAACAATAATTCCAAAGTCAAAACCTAATTTGCAGTCGGAATGGACACAATCAGATTATATAAAAATAGCATCCGCTTTTTTTGAGTTTGTATGGAAGGAAACTCTTGATAATTATTGGAGTATCCATCGTATGATTTTCGAAAGCAATTGTAGCGAAAATCCAGCTGGATTTAACAAAGCTTCAATCGTCTTTAGTCAGCTTATTTTTCAACGCGGAAAGTTTGAATTCGAAGTACGAGCTATTCAATTATCAAAAATTGATGGAACTGCATCATGGGGTGGACAAATCATCCTTCCAAGGCCAATACTAGGTTTCAACACAGTTGATTTAGAAAAAATAAAAAAATCCGCCGATGATGTTCTTCATATTGCGGATGAAAACGGCGGAAAATCTTTTCGTCAAGCAGTTATAGAAGATTGTGACGTTCTTATCCAATTTGAGAAGAATTGGAGTGTCACATATTTTTCTGAGAAGAAGGATATTGCCAACTTTACGATCGTTATTAATCCTTTTACGGGAAAAATTATCAGGTCCAGCAATTCAAATTAAAAACAATATTTCGTTTTGGAACCTCGAGTGATGAATCCTGTCCTGGGCAGCGGCGGGGGATGGTGGATGGCTCCAGCAGCACGAGCTGGAGGTATGACAGCCAGGGGCGGCTGGTGCGGGAAGTCAAGACCATCACCGGCAGCGGGCTGTTCAAGACCGAGTACGGCTACAACCGCGCCGACCAGCCCGCTATGACATTAGTAACGCTGCCATAACGAGATGGAATGAAAAAGAAAATGAAATTTCTACTTTATCTCTATTTGATATTTATAATTGAAGGTTGTAGTGGAAGTATTTCGTCTCCAACAATACCTTCAGCTTTATCCGAATCTACCAAATCAGTGTCGGTTCGAGCTTCATCGATCTTTACAGCAACACTATCAGGAGTTGT
>JAKOUW010000023.1 GCA_029782365.1 Chloroflexota bacterium | reverse complement strand
CCAGGTGGTGAGCCAGAGCTACCCGGGCGGGAACGACAGCCAGGTAGGCGAAAGCGTGAGATACAGCTATAATGCGCAGATGGAGATGAAGAATGTGCTGAGCGACATGGGCACGCCGGGGACGAGCGGCGACGACTACTGGTACATGCTGGCGAGCGGGTACGATGCGGCGGGGCGGGTGGTGCAGCGCTGGCTGGGCGGGGTGTACCAGGCGCAGACGCCGGTGCTGGTGCAGGGCTACAGCTACACCGCCTGGAGCGCCAGCGTGCAGGGGGGCAAGCTGGGGCGGCTTATGGCGGGGACGTATGCTGCGCCGGGCAGCCTGCTGAACCTGGCGTACACCTACGACCAGGGAGGGAACATCAGCCAGGTGGTGGACAGCGTGGCAAACGAGACGCTGGATTACTCGTACGACGAAATGAACCGTTTGACCTGGTCGTGGGATCCCAACAAGCGGATATCCGACCAGGTTTACGTGAACAATTACCACTACGACTCAGCCGGGCGGATCGACGTGAAGAGCAGCCCGGGAGTGAACTATGCCTACCAGGCGACCCGGCAGGGGACGTGCAGCGCAGGGACGGCGGCGGGCATCCTGCACGCCGCCTCGCAGTACGGGGCGTGGACGTACCAGTATGATTGCAACGGCAGCATGACCCAGCGGCAGGGGCAGGCGCTGAGCTATGACGCCGAAAACCGGCTGCGACAGGTGGGGAGCAGCGCCAGTTATGTGTATGATGGAGATGGGCAGCGGGTGAAGGGAGTGGAAAACGGGACCACGACGATCTACATCGGTGTGGGATATGAATGGTCGAGCGGGACGGCGGCGGGGAACACGCGCTATTATTACGCCGGGGGAGTGCGGATAGCCATGCGGCGGGCGGGGTATGCGCTCAACAACGGGCTATTCTTCCTGCTGAGCGACCACCTGGGGAGCACGCGCAAGGTGATCAGGGAGGATGGCACGCAGCAGGAGGCGACCGGCTACCAGCCGTGGGGGGAGCTGAAGGGGACGGCGCTGGCGCTGACGACCTTCACCTACACCGGGCAGCGGATGTCGAGCACGGGACTGCTGTACTTGAACGCTCGCTGGTACGACAGTGCGCTGAGCCTGTTCACCCAGGCAGACACCCTGGTGCCCGAGCCCCTGTTCCCCCTGGATTGGAACCGCTATCTGTATGCCCGGGCGAATCCCATGCGGTTTATTGATCCGAGTGGACATGACAGTACATGTGTGATTTATATTGATTATCAATGTGCTCAATGGAGTGACAAACATTCAATATCAGCAGGGAGAGCAAATCCTTCAGCGAATCCGGATTCCACGCCACCTGAGATCCTTCTTGATGACATAGGTAAAGAGGTTATGCAGCTATATTATTATTGGATTCGAACGACAAGCTGGTGGAGTTCTTTAGGAATAGATCCTTTTACCTTATTCATAGCGATAATCTTGAGCAAAGAGACATATCCTTTATGGACTGGAACTGATTGGCTGAATGGAAAAGAGTTCGTCAAGCAAGCTGCAAATCATTGGATTTGGGGATGGGTCAGTGATAATTACAAAAATGATATTAACAAATTATCTACATTTGGACTAAGGAATGCTTTATTCAACTGGATTGGAAGGTTACAATCTTTTGAAAAAGTAATGGATGCTTCTCAAGGAAAAATCCGCAACAAACCTTCAAATACGAAGACCGATGATAGTCAGTATATAAACCTTGGGATTGGAGATCGTTTGAGAAAAGCCATTGCTCAAAGAGACTTCAATACTGAGCTAGTTGATATAACATATTTTGCTATTAGCAATCCAACAACGGGTTATTGGACATGGGGCAACGGTGTAATACCGGCGGACGCTGTTTATAGTTACCCACCTAATTTTTATATAATACCTAGGTATGAAAAATAGGATGTACATGTGAAAAAGGGTAAACTCTCTTTTTTAACTTTTCTATTTCTATTCGGGATTGTTTTAGGATCATGTCAATCGGCAAGCAGGGCCACTTTGATTCCAACCAGTTCAAGACTGTCAATCACTCCAATTCCTTTTATCACCTTCACCCCAGCATATTTGCCCCAGTCTATTTTGGAATCTCAATCACCACAAGTAACAGCAACACTTATACTGCCGACGAAGTTCGCTGTTTCCACCAATGAGGCTATTGCTACACCTAATCCTTTTTCTGCGCGCCTTGTTATCAAGTGTTTGGAAATTCATCCAATAGTAGACACAAATTTCCGTTTCCATGGTCGCGTAGTTTTAGAAAAACCGGCTGGGATTAAGTTTAAAGAATCAACAGGAGAAGACAGCTTGCTTGATTTAGCTACCGGGGAGACAATACGCATTAAAGTTCCCGATGGCAGAGATTATTTAGGGTATCAGGTTTCGCCTGACGGCAGCAAAGTAGCATATTTCGAAGATCAAATGGACAATCAAAGTGTTATCACCATGCGATGGTTGGTTGTCGCAGATAATCGGTTGCAAACTTTGGCCAAAATATCTGCAAAAACGTACGATCGTTTTTTTGATGCCTTTTATTGGTTGGATAATGAACACATCGTCTTTACAATCGATGCACAAACTGTTGTCGTAAACCCATATACAGGAAAACAAATATTTTCACTGGATGATTGGTTCCCTAAATCGCCCGGAGGGCTCGCGGATTATCCCGAAACTGGATGGATAGCGAACGCCTTGCCCGATGCAGATTTGCATCGTTTATTTTATGTTCAAGATGATAGAACCTTAATTCTGATGATTGTCGATTCGGGAAAAATTTTGCAACATCTTCCTTCGAATTCAAATTATCTTTCCAGCCAACCTAAATGGTCGCCAGATTACTCCAGTCTAGTATTTTCCCTTCTTACAACATATAAGTATCCAGAATTATTTTCTCTCAGTCGAGACGGCGAATTGGAGCGCCTCACTTTTTTAACCAATTATTATTCAATGATCAGATTGGCCAATTTTAGTATATCACCGCAAAATCGATCAATCGCTTTCTACTTTTATGATCTGACAGAACTAACGCCCCAACATGCTCAATTGGCTATTTACGATAGTAAAACTGGGCTTGTAACTAATTACTGCCATTTAGGTGGATATGAGAATTTTCCTTTCGATCCAATCTGGTCTCCCAATGGTGACCAGTTGTTGATCGGTCGCCTCGAACCCGATGGAAAGACCTGGAATACAGTAGTCATTGATCTTGATAAAGAATACGCAGCCGTTCTTTATAAAGGCCTCATTCCCGCTGGCTGGATGACAAGCGAAAAATAGGTGACAGTAAACTTGAATGCCCGCTGGTACGACAGTGCGCTGAGCCTGTTCACCCAGGCGGACACGCTGGTGCCCGAGCCGCTGTTCCCCCTGGATTGGAACCGCTATCTGTATGCCCGGGCGAATCCCATGCGGTTTACCGACCCATCGGGACACGAGGCTTGTGATGAAGATGGATTTTGTTATGATCATGGAAAAATGGTCAGCAGCCCAACTCCGAAGCTTACTGAAAAAGGCAAGGAAATTCGAGATCTGTTCCATCAATTTTTAGAAACAGATGGTTGGTGGAGTAGCTCTGGAAAATTTGGAGTAAACGAATTTTTGGGCAAGTGGATATTATTTGAGTCCACCTCTTCAGATGCCATAACCTGGATAAAACAAGCCAATCTCGTAGTGACAGCAATTGCCCAGAACTTGTTTGTGGGCGGATGGAATGATAAGGTTGGCGCAAGTTACAATGCCATATATAAATTTTATGGGATCATGGAAAGATCCTAAATCCGGATTAGGCGCCGGGCCTTCTGGATTAAGTAATTATGATCTAATGTCTGGATTGAAGCAAAGGCTTGGAAAATCAGCGGGGGAATTAATTGGCAATTTTGGAATGAAAGCGCGCAGTCAAAATTCGGTCGTAATGTTAAGTCAGGGGAATGGCCCATCGGTTTGGGGAAATGTAAAAGGATATGAAGGGGTAAAAGATGAATTAAGAAAACTTTCCCAACCGTACGGATCTGCTGAAAATCAAGTATATGCCAACAACACAAACTGGTTTGTTTTTTCTGTAAATCAACAAATACATTTTAATCAGTTGAAAGTAGATATGACATTAGTAACGCTGCCATAACGAGATGGAATGAAAAAGAAAATGAAATTTCTACTTTATCTCTATTTGATATTTATAATTGAAGGTTGTAGTGGAAGTATTTCGTCTCCAACAATACCTTCAGCTTTATCCGAATCTACCAAATCAGTGTCGGTTCGAGCTTCATCGATCTTTACAGCAACACTATCAGGAGTTGT